>CAWEAR010000051.1:0-100354 GCA_963806835.1 uncultured delta proteobacterium | reverse complement strand
CGTTCGACTGAGCTCACGCCGAAGTCTCACGCCGAAGCCTTTGTGTTCTTTGTGGTTAAAAATTGCACATCACGTGAATTAATAATCAAGTTTTTAAAAAAAGGAGAATATCAGAAATAATATATATTTTCAAGAAACTCCTTTATTCAGGATTTTATTCTTGACTAAAATATATTATTTCTTTTATTTATAATTTACAGTTCCTTTTTCTGAAACGCAGACTTGAATGCCGCATCATAAGGATTTGTTATCCCGCCTTTGTCGTCAAATTTTTTTCATAAATTCAACCTGTTTTGAACGGATTTTTTCCATCCTTTCTACCCTACGTTCCCACGCTTTGAGTTAAAACAAGACAGCAATATTACCTTAAACCGGAAATCTTTTGCAGAATATAGATTGCTTCATCCAGTCCTATCTTATTGTCGTTATTGACATCATCTGCTATATTCACAGCAGGATTCATTCCGGCAATAATCTGCAATGCCAAAATTGCGTCTTTAATATCAATACTGTTTATTGCTTCAATCTCAAGATAATTGAGCATGGTGTATTCATCAAAAATACCCATGTTCATTGTCAGTTTATTATCTGAAACTGTTACTTCTTTTGTCCGTACAAGATACGGATTTGACGGTGTGGTTGCTTCATCATTTACAAAACTGATACCCTCTATGGTGATTTTATGATGAGAATAGGTTTTATTGTACCATCCTACTGATACAGTTACATTATATGTCCCTACAGGAAGATCAAATTCAAACGTCTTTTCTCTTCCATAGTCGTCATAAATGATACTTTTCTGAAGCTCGTTTGCTTCGCCGTAATATTGGTACATAACATGTGCCATATCGCCGTACCAGCCGTATCCCAAATCCTGATCATAATTATTCCAGCCGATTTGCAGGTAATCTTTGCTGTTATAGGTAAAATACTTATATGCACCGTCTGTGAAAGTGGTTGCCGGTTTTCCGTTCGGATCCTGAAAATTGATATAATAATTTCCGGGATCACCCTCTGATCTTGGATGAAGTGCAGGAGGCTGAATATCAGGGATAGAGGTGATTTCATTTCCGTTTTTCAATCCGATAAGGCGTCTCAGATTATACATAAATTCACTGTCCCGCGTATAACTTATAAGCCCTGAGATAATCTTGTCAGATTGTGTATCAGCCGCATTAACCTTGTCAATCTCAGGATTTCCACTGTTCAGCATATACAGATATTCATAATCTTCAAGAGAATCCCGCATCAGCTCAAAACGGATTGAAGGGACAAGGCGGTGATTATTTGATCCGTAAGTAATATTGCTGTTTGTCTGAGACGGCGGATAAAGCATAAAGAGATCGCCGTTATGATTTGCATTCATCGGGTCTGTCCATGGGTTTTTGCTCCAGTCATTCATAGAATAATAAGCAATTCCGCGTATCCTGTATTTCCAGAGAAGCCAGCCGGTCAGCTTGCTTTCAATCCCCGGATGATCAAGGGTAATCGGGTTAAAATACGGAGGTCTTGTTCCGTGAAGAAAATATATCCATGTCTCTTCATTATGATTCTTTTCCCGATCATGAGAAACATCAGGATTATACTGATTTAAAACCGGAAGCCAGATGTCAATCTTTGCACCGGTGTAAAGAGGATGATTATAAATCTCTGTTTTCGGCTCTTCAGATACCATGAGCTTCAGATTCGGCGCAGCCTTTTTCAATTCCTGAGAATACCATGCAACCGCATCATAATCCGCCTGATCCTGGGGTTCATTGGCAAAATAAAAATAAGATTTGTCAAGGTATCCGAGATTTTTCAGATAATTCTGCAATGATGTCATATACTGAAACCATTTCTTATTATAAGACGTATTCGGATTATTCCCTGTGTACCAGTCGCCGGTTGTCAGTGTTTCTCCGCAAAATGCTGTGGGACGCTGATCTGCGGAGGCATCATTATTCTGAAACGTAGTAACCATATATGATGAAAATCCTGTTCCGTCATTAAATCCGTTTCCGTTCAGATACTTATCCGCCAATTTCTCAAACTGGAAATCAGGGTTCGGTTCTGTCTCTGTTAATGCTCCGCCGTTGCAGTCATAGCTGTAACTTGAATTATATCCGCCGCCATGATTTGTGATCCCCGTGGGCCACACAGGTCCGCTTGAAGTTAAGCGATGATCAATAAAATACTGTTTTATCTTATCCACATAAAACCAGAAATCTTCATCTGTTCCGCTGACTCCGTATTTGGCAAGAATCTCCTGAAATGAAAAATTCATCTGAGATTTTACATGAAGCTCATCAGGAATTGCAAAATTAAATACATGAAGTTTCACAGGGAGTTTAATTCCATTTATCACTGCATTAACAGTATAATCTCCTGACGGAGTTGTTTCAGAAACAGAGATACTGAACCAGAAAGATGTGTTTTCATTTGCTGCAAGTGATACAGACGCACCGTTTTCCAAAGGGAATAAAGGATCAGGATAATATCCTGTTTTTCCGAGACTGTCTGTCGCCTGCGTAATATTGACATATTTAACCTGATAAATCTCAGTCGTAATACCGGAGCCGAAATCGCCGATGCTGACTTTAATATTTCCTGATGCAGTCGCTTTTACAATTATCTGAAACGGTTCAAATTCATTCTTTGCTGTATAGACTTTGACTTCCGAACCTGTATCAGAAGGAACTTCACTATCTTTAAAGACCCGCTCAGACGGCGGGGTAGTCCACACCTGATATGCAGAAGTGGATTGGGTCAGTTTGTAAGTGTAATCTTCCGTGTCTGCAAATGTTGCGGCTGACAGATTAAGCATCATCAGTGCAATGCAGCATACGATCATACTTGCCGATAGTTTTTTTGTTTTCATAATGTTTCCTTTCTGTAAAAAAGTTGAACTTCTTTTTGATATATATATATCAAAGTAACCGGAAACGCAAGATCCTTTTGTATAACGCAATGATATACAGCATTCCGGTTTGATTCATTTCAAAATATTGCAAAATCAGATCAATTAAATTTAATCCAGGTTGCCATCTATTGAAAAATAGCCTTCCCCGGCTCGGTTCGGACTTCGGCGTGAGACTTCGGCGTGAGCTCAGCCGAACGCTCAGCCGAACGCTCAGCCGAACGATTGACAAATCCGAACCAGCCGCCGGATTTGCCAATCCGGCGGGAGCATAGGTGGCAACTTGGGTTAATTTAATATTGAACTCTTTTTTAATACCGTCTATTATTGTGGAAATTAGGAATTGAGAATTGAGAATTATTTAAAAAACATGAATATTTTTAAATACTAAGGATGGGAAATATGGAAACTTTACAGGAATTATCCCGGAATCTTCATATTCAGGATGAAACCGGAACAGAAGATATTACCTGTTCTGAAGACGGACTGAAAGTTTCCGAAGAAGAATACTGGGAAAAATATTACGGGGAATCGGATTTTGTATATGAATGGAATAACGGTTATCTGGAGGAGAAACCTGTGTCAGACTATATGGGGTATCTGATGTATGAATGGTTTAATACGGTTTTAAAGCATTTTCTGACGGTTAATCCGGTTGCCAAAACAGTGGGGCCGGATTCCTGATCTGGGTGTTGTTCTGAACAGCAATCCCAAATCGCTGCATCTGAGAGACAGGAGTTACGCCGGAATATTTGATCTCTGCATTGAGGCGCTGTCTGATTCTACTCTTCGGGAGACAAAAAGGGATACTGTTGTAAAAAAGGGTGAATACCAGACTATAGGCGTGAGGGAATATTATATTCTTGATTCAAAAGGAAGAGATACCGCATTTTACCGCTATAACAGAAAAGGAAAGTATGAGCATATACCTCCCGAATCCGGCGATATTATACGGTCAGGGGTGCTGCCGGGGTTTCAGTTCCGAATTTCAGATTTATATCAGCAGCCTTCTCTGACAGATATGACTGAAGATGAACTATACCGGAGCTTTGTTTTGCCTTTTTATCAGGCTGAAAAACAGCGGGCAGAGTCATTGGAGAAAAAGCTGTCCATAGAGAAGCAGAGAGCAGATCGTCTTGAAGCAAAACTTAGAGAATTGGGAATATCTGTTGAATAGTATAGACAAATGTAGGGGCAACCCCAATGTCATTAAGTTAAGAAAAATTCCGTATTTTTTAATAACCTGACCCCCGACCCCTTCCCTTCAGGGAAGGGGAGACCTCATTCCGCTTTATTCCCCCCTTCCCTTAGGGAAGGGGGCAGGCTTCGACATGAGCTCAGCCGAATGGGGGTCAGGTTGGTTTATACCTTAACTTAATGGCATTGGGGGCGTGTCTCCCCTTCCCTTCAGGGAAGGGGTCGGGGGTTAGGTTAGCCACATTGCCCTTTTTACCAAAAGGGTAAGCACAGGGGCTTACCCCTACAGAAAATTTATAATAAGGAAAAAAATATGCACAAACTACTTACTGACCAGCCGGGTCAGAAAATGCTTCTGTTAGGAAATGAAGCTATTGCACGTGGAGCAATTGAAGCGGGGGTTGCCTTTGGGACAACATATCCGGGAACTCCATCTTCGGAAATATCTTTAAATCTTTTTCAGGCATCACAGGAGAGTGAACTTTATTTTGAATACAGCACCAATGAAAAAGTTGCACTTGAAGTTGCTGCGGCTGCGGCATGTTCAGGTGTCCGTTCTATATGTATGATGAAGCATGTCGGATTGAATGTTGCGGCTGATCCCCTGATGACAATTGCATATCTTGGCGTTAAAGGCGGATTGGTGATTATTTCAGCCGATGATCCTTTTATGTTCTCAAGCCAGAATGAACAGGATAACCGCTATTACGGTAAATTGTCAGGGCTTCCGATACTTGAGCCGTCTTCGGTTGAAGAGGCAAAGGAGATGATGATCTATGCGTTTGATCTTTCTGAAAAACTTCATGAGCCGGTGATCTTCAGAACTACAACGCGGGTAAATCATTCTACTGCTCCGGTGGCATTGGGGAAGATCAGAACGCCAATCACTAAAGGCGATTTTCCAAAGGATCCGCTCAACTATGTGCCGGTTCCGGCTGTATCAAGAAAGCTCCATGTCAAGCTCTTAAAGAACATAGAGAGCGCAAAGCAGATTTCTGAAAGCTCTGGATATAATTTTATAACCGGAAACGGAAAATGGGGGATTATATGCAACGGAGTCAGTTATAATTATGTATCTGATGCCATCAGCGATTTGCAGATAGAAGATAAAATCCGCGTTCTTCGGATCGGTTTTTCTCATCCCATGCCGGAGTCGCTTATCAAAGATTTTTTAAAAAAATGTGAAAAGGTTCTGGTGATTGAAGAGGGTGAGCCGTATATGGAAGAGGCAGTCAAGGCTTATGCTCAGGAGGCAGGGCTGCTGCTTTCCATAAAAGGAAAAGGAGAGAAGCTATTTTCACGGCTGTATGAATTTGATCCTGCTATGGTCAGAAAAGGGATTGCAACCTATTTTGATGTTCCTTATACATTGCCAACGGGGCTTGATCTTTCAGATATTCCTGAAATTCCTCAGCGTCCGCCGAATCTTTGTGCCGGATGCTCTCACCGGGCAACATATTACGCGGTAAAAAAAGCCGCTGAGGGGATAGCAACGATTTATCCCACAGACATAGGATGTTACACTCTCGGATTTCTTCCGCCGCTCTTTATGGGGGATTTTCTTCTCTGTATGGGCGCGTCAGTCAGTTCATCCTGCGGATTTTCAAAAGTAACAGATAAAAAAATCATTGCATTTATTGGCGATTCAACATTTTTTCATTCAGGGATAACCGGCTTAATCAATGCGGTCTTTAACAGTCATAATTTCACGCTGGTGATTTTAGATAACGGCACAACCGCCATGACCGGACATCAGCCCCATCCGGGTGTTGATATGACTCAGTTTAATCTTAACGGCTATAACAGAATCTCTATTGAAGCGGTTGTTCGAGGGTGCGGGGTTTCTCATGTTACCACAATCAAGCCGTACAAGGTAAGAAAGAGCATTGAAGCGGTTAAAGAAGCGTTAAATCACAAAGGGGTTTCTGTGATTATCTCTCAGGAGACCTGTACTTTGCTTGCCAAAAGCCTGAAACAGATTAAGCCGAGACCGTTCTATGTTACAGACAAATGCAAAAATCACCGGGACTGTATTAATCAGATTGCCTGTCCTGCATTTTTCCTTGATGGTGAAAAGGTGAAGATTGACCCGGCTTCATGTGTCGGATGTGCGGTCTGTGCGCAGATTTGTCCTGAGAATGCGATATTGCCGAAAAAGGAGAACAAATAATGGATACAAAAAGACTAATCATCGTAGCTGTCGGCGGACAGGGGAATCTGCTCTCTTCAAGAGTTCTTGGAGAAGCCGCATTGCTCTCTGATATTCCCGTGCGTATGAGTGAAATACATGGCATGGCGCAACGGGGCGGCGTGGTGGAATCCGCGATTCTCTTAGGAGATGGAAAGAGTACTATTATTTCAGATAATGAAGCTGATATTATGGTAGGGTTTGAGCCGTCTGAAACACTCCGCGCCATGAATAAATGTAACAGTAAAACCGTTGTCATCACAAATCTTTCTCCGGTTCCGCCGTTTACAGTGGCAATTGGAAAAGGGGTTTATCCTGATCTGAATAAGTTACAGGATTTAATCAGAGAGAAAACATCAAAACTGATTGCCTTTGATGCTGTATCTCTTGCAAAAGAGGCGGGAAATGTGTTAGCAGTGAATATGGTGCTGCTTGGTGCTTTGATTCAGACCGGAATTCTTCCTTTATCAGCAGAAAAGATAAAGGAAGCAATACAGTCAAATACAAAAAAAGCATTTGTCGAAACAAACTTGAAGGCATTTGACCTTGGATATTCAGCAGCAGCAGTGAGTTAGCTGTAGCGCAGGCGTAACCAGACAAAATGAAGCAGTAAATATGTCGGGTTACGCTCCGCTACGAGCTACGAAGACCTGCGGGGTTTTGGAAACCTCGCAGGTACAATGTCGAGTTACGATCAGCTAGTTACAACTCCGTTGCCTTTCGTAGAATAAACAGCAGTTCCTCAAATCCGATCTGCATATCGCCGTTCACATCCGCGCTGAGGCAGATGTTACCAGCAGGTAAGCCTGACAGGAGTTTCAGCACGGCAACCGCATCTTCCAGATTTACCGTTCCGTCTCCGTTCACGTCTCCGGGTTTGCAGAATGTCTGATGAATCACGCCGACAGCGTCCAAATCAAAGCCTGCACGGGTTGACGGTGTGTAATAATAACCGTCATAAATGATATTACCCTTGCTGTCTCTGTCCTGTCCATAAACCGCATCAATGATTCTCACGCTTATTATGTTCTTTAAATTCACCTTCCCGTTTTTCACTTCAGGTTTATCAGCAAGAGATGACAGGTCAAACGGCGTTCCGTAACCTGTTCTGTATTTGCCCGCAAATCCGCTGATAAGGGACGGATCATCCGAACCGAAAGTATTCCCCTGATTCAGAGACAGGCTGTCAAAACGGACAAAATTCTCACCGTCTGAGGAGACCTCGACAAATGCCAGTTCAAGCCATGTGTCTGTACCGTGTTCGGCAAATACGGCAAAATCAGATCCGTTTCCGTCTGTTACCGGATTTCCGAAGGTCATCACAATTGAACCGCCGGTTCCGAGTGATACAAAACCTGTTGAAATACAGGAGCTTTCCGCATCGGATTTGCCGAGAGCATTTTCAGGTTTTTTAAATCTGTCTCCGGCAAGCCCTGAGCCGTATTTCATATCAGTCCAGCCGCCCGCCCATGAACGGAATACGGAACTGTCTTTGTGAATTCCCAGTCCGTCTTTGCCCGGAACAGTGTATTCTGTGGTAAATATTTTATCTTCACCGTAGAAAACGCCGTAGCTGTTTTTCACAACCAGCCGGTAATGATAAACTGTTCCTTCTTTCAGACCGCTTACACAGGAACTGACATTCTGATTGTCATCTCCCGGCCGATGTTTTTTTCCGGTGAGGCGGAGCCGTAATTTCCCGTTGTTCCGTATTCAAAATAATAAACCGCACTGCCGCCCCGGGGATTCAGGTGCGCCGTTCAGAACAGCCCCTGTGTAATCAGCATCAGCAAAGCCTGTGGCAGAATTAATAGTAACTGACAGGCTGAATTTTGCAGAACTGCTTCCGCCGTCTGCATCTGTAACAGTTACTGTAATATCTGATTTTTCTGAATAGCCGGGTACAGGTGTTACTTTGACTGTGCGGACTGCACCTGAACCGGAAAACTCAATATTACTCCCGGAACCTGATGTGCCTGAAAGTTTCAGATCGCCTGCCGGTGTTTCAATATCGCTGACAGTGATATTTGCAGATACCGGAACTTCGTCATATGTATTCATATCAGAAACAGATGAGATAACAGGCAAATCATTGACAGAATTCACTGTAACGGCAACCGCAGTCTCCGTAAACAGCCCGCCGGTATCAGTGCATTTTACAGTGATATTTGCAGAACCTTTTTTATCCGCAGCAAAGGTCAGATTAAGATACTGATTGTCTTTAATAACTGCTGTTACCACACCGGAATCTGTATTGCCGGTTACTGTGTAAGTAAGAGCAGAATCAGCATCTTGTGTATCGCTGAAATAATCCCGCAGGTTAATCACACTCGCCTGAGCATCCTCGTTCACAGATACACCGGGAATTGCAGGAAGCAGCAGGCGGGGCGTTTGCAAGACCGGTGCAATTCAGCGTGTATGTCGCCGGACTTTCGGTTGCATTGTGATTCACCTTCAAGGTTGCGGTTCTTGCTCCGTCAGCAGAAGGCGTACATTCTGATTGTCAAATCCTGCGCCGCACCGCCGTCCGCAATGGTCAGAGTTGCAGGAGTTACGCTGAAATCAGCCGCATCTGTGCCGGTGAGTTCAATGCTTGTAACTTGCAATTCCGCATTGCCGGTCTCACTGACGCTTAATGTCTTGCTGACAGAAGCACTTCACATCTGCGACTTCCGACATCAACCGTACTGCCGGGAGCGGGTGCTGAACTGTAACCGGGTGCAGTTGCTACCGTGCAGTCATAAATACCTACATCAGAAGTCGTTAATCCGTCTTTATACGCAATGGCTTTGACCGTAGCGGTTTTCGGAACAATGAAAGGAGCCGAATATTCGGTTCCGGTTGAAGGTGCGGGGTCGGTACCGTCGAGCGTATATCGGATGGAAGCCCCTGCGATGGTCGTCAATATTGCATCTGTGTCTGTGTATGCAATTTCCGGCTCCCGCAGTTTGGTTTTATCATAAACCGCCTCTACGGCAGCGGACTTACCTATACCAAACATGGCTATGGCTTTGATTGTAACCGGCTCCGAAATTGTAAAAGGCACGGAATAGTCGTACCCGTTGGACTCTGTGGGGGTGGTGCCGTCGGTTGTGTATCTGATCCCCATCATTACTCCGGCTTTACGGATGATGACCGATTGCCCCAGAATGTATGTGCCGCTCGGAGGACTGATGCTTGGAATAGGCGTTGTAAGCTCGTCTGAATTATAGATGGAAAAAAAGGAACTCGTATCGCGTGCCGCTTCACCTCCGTCAGCAGCTATTCCGATGATCCTGATCTGATATGTGCTGCTGCCTTTAACATTGGGAATATCCCGATTAATAACAAGCGAAAAGGCGGTATCACGGTTCAGTCCAGTCTTAGTAACTAATACCGTATTATCCTTTAAAATCTCAAGGGTAACTGTTTTGGTGACTGTGAATAAATATGTCCACTTGACATCAACAGTATCAGTATGCTGAAGATACTCTCCACCCTTAGGATAGACCAAAGTGATCAGAGAAAGCGGGGTTTCAGTTTCCTTGGGTTTGCAGACCAAATTGCTGGGAAGTTTTCCCGTGCAATTCAGCGTGTATGTTGCCGGACTTTCTGCTGCATTGTGATTCACCTTCAAGGTTGCGGTTCTTGCTCCCTCAGCAGAAGGCGTGCATTCTATTGTCAAATCCTGCGCAGGCTCCGCCGTCCGCAATGGTCAGAGTTGCAGGAGTTACGCTGAAATCAGACGCATATATGCCGGAGAGTTCAGCACTCGTAACTTGCAATTCGGCATTGCCGGTCTCACTGACACTCAATGTCTTGCTGACAGACGCATTCACATCTGCGCTTCCGACATCAATTATACTGCCGGGAGCGGGTGTTGAACTGTAACCGGGAGCTGCGGCGGTAACCTGCACACCTGCCGACATAACCGGCGTTCCTGTAAGCGTGCCGGTTTTTGCAACCGGAGTAACTTCAAAGTAGAGATAAAAGCGCTCAGTTGGGGTATAGGTCAGTCCAGTCGCGACAGAAAATTTACCGGAATCGTTTGCGGCGTACCACTTGAAAGTCGAAGTGCCTTCCGCGTCATTCTCCGCATCCGCATAAGTGTAACTGCCGGTCAATGTCTGACCCACAGTTGCCGTGCCGGTAATGCTTACGCCAGTCGCGGTCGGGGCGGCGTTTGTAGATGGTGAACAAAATTCTGCTGCAATAGTGTTGCATGTCTCAAGCGTACAAGGATATCCATCCCTATTGGGAGACCAATTCACAACCCATTCAGTGCCAATGTAGCACGAGCAGTCGTCCGGAAAGCCGGACATTATGGGGGGCGTATACTTAAAACTGTCGCACACACCCTGAACTGTTGCAGGCACTATAGCGGCAAGGAGAACGGCAAGGACAAGGCAGGTTTTCATTATTTTCATCACAAATTTCTCCTGAATGATAAAATTTTCAAATTGGAAAGGGATAGGGAACAACATATTCCCCATTCTCCCGAATTGATTGTTATTGTTTGATTGTCTGAACCGGGATTTTCAGGATTTTATGATTACCGGGATTGAAAAACTCAGTCATGGCAATCTTTTAATCGTTCGACTGAGCTCACGCCGAAGTCCTGTGAATCCTGTTCAGACAGCCTCATTGAAATTATACCTGAAATTTTTTTATGTCCTCCTTATTTTTGTAAAGCGGTTGATAAAAAACAAAAAACGCCGACCGCTCTCCTGTGTTAATAGGAGAACAATCGGCGTAAAACATCAATAGGGCTTTCCCGAATTTTACAGAATCCGGGAGTAGCTCTTGCTTGCTTGCTTGCTTGCTTGCTTGCTTGCTTGCTTGCTTGCTTGCTTGCTTGCTTGCTTGCTTGCTTGCTTGCTTGCTTGCTTAAAAAATGACTGATTTTATTGGAAAAGTCAAGATTTTTCTTCATAATATTTACAGAAAGACCCTTCAGAATCATATCCTTTCTGTTTCGGGCTGTGAGAATCTTACTGACAGCCTTAACTTGTAATCGGGGGCTTGTCAAGGATTTTTTAATCAGTATCTGATTCTGCCTGAATCTGTCTGAAAATTTTTCAATCTGTTCCTGACACAAAGTTCAGCCGTGCTAATCGGCAACAACTGATGGTCAGGATAACATTCCCGCTCACCCGCCGCTTTGCGGTCAGGTGAACGGAATGTCAGAATTTCATTTCATATTACGGTCTCAGTTCGGCAATTACCTGTAAAATATACACAACTTCCTCAAGACCGATTTTTCCGTCTCCGTTCACATCCGCATTGAGATTGACCTTCTGAGTCTCACCGAGTGGGGATTCCAGCCATAATCTTCAGGGCAAGAACCGCATCGGCAAGCTCGACCTTGCCGTTTCCGTCAACATCGCCGGGAGCGCCATCAGCTTTATTAGGATCAGTCTCATTTTGTATCTCATCGCCGTCTGAAACGCCATCGCCGTCAGTGTCATTTTTCGTCGGGTCGGTGTGGTATGTTTCAAGTTCTTTCTGTGTCAGACAGTCCGTCGCCGTCATAATCAGACCCGCTCACGGGAACCTGTACTTTCTTGGCGACAACCTGATAAAAGCCTACATCGGAAGTCGTGAATCCGTCTTTATACGCAATGGCTTTGACAATCTTGCTTTTTGTAGAAACACCACCGAAAGGAGCCGTATACTCGGTTCCGGTGGAAGTTGTGGGGTCGACAGGGGGTTTAAATTCAGAAAAGTCGAGGTTAAGAATGTCGCTGATAGTATATCGGATGGAAGCCCCTGCGATGCTCGTCAATGTTATATCTTTCACAACTAAGCCTTTTGTGTATGTAATTGCCGGTGCCCGCAGTTTGATAGTATAAACCGCCTCTACGACAGCGGACTTATCTACACCATACGTGGCTATGGCTTTGATTGTAACCGGCTCCGAAATTGTAAAAGGCACGGAATAGTCGTACCCGTTGGATTCTGTGGGGTGGTGCCGTCGGTTGTGTATCTGATCTTCATCAATGCGCCGGCTTTACGGATGCTGACCGACTGCCCCGGAAAGTATGTGCCGCTCGGAGGACTGATGCTTGGAATAGGCGTTGTCAACTCGTCGGAATTGTAGATGGAAAAAGCGGAACTCATATCGCGTGCCACTTCACCTCCGTCAGCAGCTTTTCCGATGATCCTGATCTGATATGTGCTGCTGCCTTTGACGCTGGGAATATCCCGATTAATCAAAAGCGAAAAGGCGGTAGCAGGGTTCAGGTCAGCCTTAGTTACTAATACCGTGTTATCCTTTAAAATCTCAAGGGTAATCTTTTTGATTGCCGTGCCTGTATAGTTCCACCTGACATCAACAGTATCAGTATGCTGAAGATACTCTCCCCCGTTAGGATAGATCAGACGGAGCCTGTTTTCCACTTCATAAGCAAACGCTATAAAACCGGCGACCCATTCCGCTGCCATAGGGAAGAGATTTTCCGTATAGATTTCCGGTAAGGTTTTTAATTCGCCTGTTGTTGCGTTTATCACATTGTTTTCCAATGCCGCATTGAGATCGTCTCCTGACAGAATCCGTTTGAACTTATCCTTTTTGAAGACTTTCGGTTTTGCGTTCTCCGTATGCTTGATATAATAATAGCCGGGATCAGAATCACATTCCCACCATTTAATATCAACCTTATTCCAATACATTTCCAACGAAGCAAGCCAATTGGGATAGTACCCAACATCAGGAATTATCCAGCTATAACTCAGATAATAGCCGCCGATATCACTTTTCAAATCAGGAAACATCCGTTTCAGTTCACTGTCCGGCTGGTCAACCTTTTCAACCAGCTCGCCCTGTAGCTGGTCATATAATAGGTGTTCCAGGCAACATTTTTCATAACATTACCGACATTATCTTCCTTCATGGTATCACGTCCGGAGTCTGAAGGACGCCGGGCGGCACTGACGCTGAAGACGGTTGTGTCATAATATTTTTCACCGTGGGACTCCACATCCTCGCCATTTACATGACTGATAGCATGGGCATGAGACGGTGATGCCATATCCTCAATCAGATGAGAAATCCTGCCGATATGGAAATACTTGTTTGTTACTTCATCTTCATTAAGCTTAGTCCAGATTGCTTCGGCTTCTTTCATAGCATTCCCAAACAAGTAGGTATCATCGTTGCCATAGAAAAAAGTATCTCCCGTTAAGGGATTATAGGCATGTTCCTTCCATGCAAAAAGATAAGCATTTACATCCTGTTTCTCTCCGAATTGGTTAATAATCCAACTGGATGCCGGGCAATTCCGGGAATCCTCACATGTCGGACTCCATCCGTAATCCTCTTTGACAGAACCCTCATCAATAAAGGTAAGCTGCTTTTCCCGATGATCCTCAATATTGAAGTGTGAAACATTTTTCAGTTCATCGAAATTTGCAGGGTCTTCAGCCAGCAGAAAATCCACAGCCTTGTTGGTCAGACCGGGATGTACAACATTATTATCCCATGCATGGGACAAGCTGCAAAATGCCGTCAGCAATACTGAGACAGCAATAATTTTAATCATCTTCATCTGAGTCGTCCTCCCTTCTTTGTTTCAGGCATTTTTACATTGTTGACAGCTTGATTCGGGCTGTGTGGCTGACAAAAGCCATTTCCGGCAAAACATTTTCACCCAGAACTTTCAGTGCATTCCGGGAACTTTCGGTATTCATGTCTTTTAATTTGCCGGTTCCCCACATGACAAATTCGATATTTCCGGGATTGTCCGATATCTTCTGTCTTATGTAGCTGACCTGTTCATTACCGGACAACTGCATTGCTTCTGTCTGGGCAATGGAAGCGCGTGCAGATTCCTGATAAACATATTTCTCCGTTTTGACAACCTCGTTCAGCACATTCAGAGAAGACGGCGAAGCAATTGCACCCAGCACTCTTATGGCAGCAAGTTTAACATCCGGATCATCGGATCCGACTTTGGCGGTAACAAATCCGAGACCGTCTGCAACGCCCATCAATCCCAGCGAACCGGCAGCGTAAATCCGGGTTTTGTCGTCATTCTGTCCGTTCTGAAATTCCTGCTTCAGCAAAGGAACAGTTTCTTTGTCTCCGCACAGCCCCAGCCCGAGAACAGCCGCCAGTTTCCTGTGACTGCTTCTGCTGTCTGTGCTGCGTCTCTTATCTGCATTGTTCAGAATCTGTTGCAGAACAGCGGAACTTGTTTTTCCGCCGATTCTGCCTGCGGCTCTTGCCGAATTGTAAATCAGGCTCAGATCATCGGAACCTTCAAGCATGTCTTTGAGCGGATCAAGTCCCTCTTCTGCTTTCAGTTCTGCCAGCATGTCCATAGCAATCTGTTTCGCGCCCATTTCCTGCTTCTGTCCGGAATCGCTTCTGGCTTTTTGGGGTTCTTTCAGAAATGCCGCCAGTTCGGGAGCTATCTGCTTTCCCTGTTTAGCAATCTGCTCAATGATTCCCGGATATTCGTTCTTAGGGGTTGAGGGATCCGTGAGTCTGCCGACCAAATCCTGAGCAGACAGACACGGCGGCACAAAAGCCGTCATCAGTACAAGCAACATTCCAACCGACAATTTTTTCATCTTTTTCATTTCTCCTTTTCCTGTTGAATTTAAAAAACAAAAAACGCCGCCCGCTCTCCTTATGCCGCAATGGCGGAGAACGACCGGCGTAAAACAATAAAAGTGCTTTCCCGAATCTTACAGAGTCCGGGCGTAGCTCTTGCTTGCTTGCTTGAAAAATGCCTGATTTTATTGGAAAAGTCAAGATTTTTCTTCATAATATTTACAGAAAGACCCTTCAGAATCATATCCTTTCTGTTTCGGGCTGTGAGAATCTTACTGACAGACTTAACTTGTAATCGGTGGCTTGTCAAGGATTTTTTAATCAGTATCTGATTCTGCCTGACAATTCTTTTAATCCTGTGAATCTTAGCCCGTAGGTTGGGGTGAGGCACGAACCCCGACACCCAATCGGAAACCCCGGCATCCGATTTATTCAAATCCTTTTTTTGTTGGGGTTCGTGCCTCACCCCAACCTACACCTGACATTTTCGTGATCCGGAAAACAAAAAACGCCGACCGCTCTCCTGTGTCAATAGGAGAACAATCGGCGTTGATAACTTTTATAACTGTCTGATTTTTCAGAATTAAATTGACGGGGGAGGAACAAAAAAATCCCGTCATGCTGCCGAACATGACAGGATTTATCGGTTTACATTTTTTTGCACAGATTTTCGTATGCAAAACCCTCCCGTTTGAAAAAAACTCAAGCATAACATCGGTGTTTCCGGATATCAAGGGGAATTTTTTGATTCGATGATTTTTCTTTTTCTCTTCTGCAATTTCCGTATTTCTTCCGTAGTCAGACCCGTTGCCTGTGCGATCTGCTCCGGCGTCAGCACACCCATTGACAGCAGATTTCTTGCAGTTTTCAGCTTTTTCCTGCCCTTTTTTCAAGCCCTTTTTCAAGTCCTTTTTCAAGTCCTTTTTTTTCGGCATAAAACAGTTCGGAACGCTCATTTCTGAGCGCATCCTCTCTCACCCGTGCCAGATGACGGACTGTCTCATCCGCACTGAGAGTTTCAAGCATATCGAATGCTTTGTGAATCGCCGGATTTTTATAAGCTGTTCTCATGGTTTTATCCTCCTCGTGTGCATGGTTGAAAAAATGAAGCCATTCGCCCAGAGCATCTTTCATCTGTCTGTTTTTCATAATCCTTTCAAACTTCGGAAGTTCGAAATATATGCAGAGACATATCATCTGTGAGGCTGAGTTCCGGGATGACGGACATCTCTCATTTCAAAGCGGAAACGGAAATCTTCATTATCGGGAAACATCTCATAATCAAGAAAGTGTATGCCGATGACCGGCTTCAGTTTTTCATAATCCTCTCCCGATTCAAGCTGTCCGGCATAAATTCTGCTCAGATAATACAATGCCCGTTTCGGATATGATTCATATCTGCGTACCTGCATCTCGATCTCATAGCTTCGCCCGGATTCGTCAGTCGCAAGAATATCCAGAATGATGTATTTCTGCGTGATTTCTTCGGGCAGAATTATCGGATTTTTCACTCTGACAGAACGGATGCGCCGATTCTTCGGCAGTCCGAGAACCGCATTGAGCAGATCCGTCAGAATTCCGGTATCGCCTGCGAGCAGCTTTTTGAATATGAAATCAAGTTTCGGCGTCAGCAGTTTCATAATTGACTCATTATAACGCTATGTATTTTCAATGGCAAGAGAAAACAGAAAACGCCGACCGCTCTCCTGTGTTAATTAATTAATTTAAGAGAACAATCGGCGTAAAACATCAATAGGGCTTTCCCGAATTTTACAGAATCCGGGAGTAGCTCTTGCTTGCTTGCTTGCTTGCTTGCTTGCTTGCTTGCTTGCTTGCTTGCTTGCTTGCTTGCTTGCTTGCTTGCTTGCTTGCTTGCTTGCTTGCTTGCTTGCTTAAAAAATGACTGATTTTATTGGAAAAGTCAAGTGTTTTCTTCATAATATTTACAGAAAGACCTTTCAGAGTCATGTCCTTTTTGTTCAGGGCTGTCAAAATTTCTGCTTAGTGAGAAAATCAGCCTTAATTTATAAATGTTGCGGAAAGTTTTGTCAATGATTTTTTTTTGAGGGAGCGTTTGAACCGCTGATTACGCTGATTTTTAATCATGGAAATCAGAGATAATCATAAGAATCAGCGGTTCAGACAGCCTCATTGAAATTATTCCTGAAAATTTTTTATGTCTGTCCTGTCCTCCTTTATTGTGAATTGTATCTATGTCTGCAACAACAATAACCTTCTGCTATTTCAGCAGTTGCGTAATTTCATCAAATATCTTGAATATATTCATTCGGCTGACCGGATTGCACAGTTTCGGGACAGCCGATATGTTTGTGATGCGGAAATCCGTCCAGATCATGAAAATGAGGCGTATTATCCCATCGGACAATAAGTCTGCCGGAAGGATCAATGCAATGACATCTGTAAGTTATCACCTGAATATCATCGGCAATACGCTGAACATATTCCGAAAATTCCATAAGATTACCGTTGTTAAGCGTCATCCTGACCCGGAGATGTCCGTCATTTGTTGTCATCCGCTCACGGACAATCTGAAAATTTTCTACCAAAGCGTCTGTCAGCATAAGGGTTTTCACGGTTTCAAAATATTCGGAAACAGTCATATATTCCGCCCTGATGTCAGCAGAAACAGCCGTTGTTCAAGCCTTTTTGCCATTTGGACAAGCGATGCCCATTCGACAAAATCCATACTGTCATCTGTCTTCCCTTCCTGAAATAGCTTCCAGAACACCTCTGATGACATATCATATTGCTTTTCAAAATCTGCCAGATCATTCCGCAATTGACTGAGTTGCGACCCGCAAGTTTCAGTTCTCATATCCGAATAATTTATGAAGAGTTTTCAGCATGATTTCACTTGCCTGACCATGCTGATAAAGCTCGGCTAACAGTGCCAGCTTGTGAGCAATATTTTCGGAAGCAGAAGTATTTTCAGAAATCATATATTCTCCTTTCATTATCTGAATCAGGATTTTATGATTACCGGGATTGAATAACTCAGTCATGGCAATCTTTTAATCGTTCGACTGAGCTCACGCCGAAGTCCTGTGAATCATGTTCAGACAGCTTCATTTACATCATCCCTGAAAATTTTTTATGTCTGTCCTCCTTTCCTGTGTGATTCAGAATTGCAGGGAGTATCATTCGGCTTTCGGCATCTGTTCATACAACGCGTCCAACTTCTGCCGGAGAGGAATGACCATCTTTTCCATCTTTTTTTTAGACAGAATACCCTGCTTATGCAGGCTTTCCAGAGTTGCAATCTGATCTGTGATTCCTCTGATTTCCCCTCTGATTTCCCCTTCGATTTCCCCTTCGATTTTTCCCTGATTGCGGATATGTTCGCTGATCGTGGTTTCTATGATCTCCATACCGGTCTCCTTTCTGATTTTTCCGAGTGTCTCATCAGATGTTTTTCCGTAAAAATCCGTCCACTGATTCACCAGCAGCAGGCGGTCATTGCTCAGTTCATCTTTCATCTGAGCAACAGCCCGGTAAATCCCGTACATAAGTGATTCGGGATCAGTTCCGTCATCGTCGGCCTTCAGAGCCAGAAGCTTGCACAGCAGGGAATGTTTCAGGATCAGGTCGCTGCTCTTCTCATCCCTGACTCTGATGACAGAGAAGTGAAAAAACTGCTGCCGATGTTCCGGATCGAAAGCATAACAGAACTTATCGGAAACTTTCTTTTTCCATGAAGCTTCATCCGTGTAAATGACCATGCTCCATACGGGTTTCTTTTTCAGCAGCCAGACGTAGCACAGATATTCAAACATCCGCTCCGAAACATCTTCCTTTCCGCTCTGATGTTCTATCTGAATAGCCAACTCCCGAAGTTCACCGTCAGCTTCAACTTCCATCGTCAGAAACAGATCGCCTTTCAGACTTTCTTTCAGAGCCTCGTACCTGCTGATGAATTCTTTGTCAATGAAGCTGTATCTCCCGATTCTGATTCCGGGAAAATAATGCGCGAAAAATTCATCTGTGAAAGACGCAATCAGCCACTTGAACAGAGCATCATGGCTTTTGGGATTGATTTTTTTCATGGCAGCCTTTCTTTTTACGCTATTCTGAGGTTAGCAATATTATTACCGGTGTGCAAGATAAATTTCAATCCTGTGAAGCCCGGTTCTGACAGCCTCATTGACATCATCCCTGAAAACTTTTTATGTCTGTCCTCCTTTCCTTTGTTTGTGTTTCGGCACGTTCAATAATCATAATTTTTAATTTTCAAAAACAGTTACATCATATTTCTTTATCAGCAAATCATCTGTAATAAAAATAAGGTCTTCTGTAATTGCCTGAGCAATCAGAATTCTGTCAAACGGGTCTTTATGAATCATCGGTAATTTTAACACTGCAAAAGTATGCTCAATTGTTACATTTAAAATTTTTATCTCATTCAGAGCAGTCTGTTTTCTGATAAACAGGTCGGGTGAAGGCGGGAGAGAAAGTTTTCCTATGGAAGATTTGATAACCATTTCCCATGTGCTTGCAGAACTTAAAAAAATCTCATTATCCGGGTTTGTAATTACTTTTCTTACATGGTCCGACAATTTGGAATTGTCTGTAATCCACCAGAGAAATATATGAGTATCAGGCAGATATTTCATTTATAAAATTCCTCTGTCAGTTCATCATCCAAAGGAGCCTGAAAATCATCTGCAACAGTTATCATTCCTTTTGCAGAGCCGGGTTTTCTCACGGGTCTGATACCGGAAATCAGATTTTGGTCATCTTCTGCAAGAATGATGATTTCCACATTTTTTCCGATGAGATTTCTGAATTCAGGCAGATATAATATTTCTGAATCTATCTGTTTATTTATTTTCAGAGCCTGCATTGTAATATCTCCTTAACAGCCATGTATTTTCAGCAGACAGCTTTTTGAATACAAAGCCAATTTTCGGCGTCAGCAGTTTCATAATAAATTTATTATAACATTATTAATTTTCAACGGCAAGATAAAACAGAAAGCCGACAGGTCTCCTTATGCTGCAATGGCGGAGAACAGCGTAAAACAATGAAAGGGTTTTCCCGAATCTTACAGAACTCCGGACGCACCTCTGATTGACTGAAAAATGCCTGATTTTTCGGAAAAGTCAAGGATTTCCTTTAAAATATCTGCATAGGGATTCATAAAAATACCGTTTTTCGGGTCCCGGTTGTCAGAGGTTTATTTTTAGAATAAAATAACCCAAGTTGCCACATAATGCTCCTGCCGGATTGACAAATCCGGCAGGGGGTTCGGATTTGTCAATCGTTCGGCTGAGCGTTCGGCTAGCGTTCGGCTGATCGTTCGGCTAGCGTTCGGCTGAGCTCACGCCGAAGTCTCACGCCGAAGTCCGAACCGAGCCGGGTGAGGCTATTTTTTCAGCAGGTCGCAACTTGGGTTAAAATAATATTAACTGAGGAATTTTGTCAAGTGTTCAAGTCTTTTTTTTTACAAATCCACGCTTCGAGTCCCGGAAACAGATCAGTCATGTATGGGAACAAGACAAAGACAAAAAGGCAGGAGTGCAAAAAACTGCTCCGCCTTTGATAAAGCCTGCCCCCTGTACATTTTTATCATCCTTGATTTTTATGAAAAATGCTGATAGTCAGCAGATGTAGCGCAAGCGTAACCCGACAAAATGAAGCAGTAAATGTCGGGTTACGCTACACTAACCCGACCTACGAGCTACAAGTTCAGATATCTATAAAGGAGAAAAAAGATGCTTTGGAATAAAGAAGTTGAAGCTATGTCTGTAGAGGAGCTTCAGAAGTTTCAGTTGGAAAAACTGAGAAAAACGGTTGCCCGTGTTTATGAACGGGTTCCTTTTTATAAACAGAAATTTGATGCAGCCGGAATCAAGCCTGATGATATAAAAACTCTGGATGATATTGCGAATCTTCCTTTTACAGTCAAAAATGATCTGAGAGATAATTATCCATTCGGACTCTGTACAGTTCCTTTATCAGAAATAGTCCGTATTCATGCCTCTTCAGGAACCACAGGAAAACCGATTACGGGTCCTTATACAGCAGATGACCTTGAATACTGGTCTGAATGTATGGCAAGAACACTTACTGCCGCCGGTGTAAAAAAAGATGATGTTGTTCAGATTTCTTACGGATACGGGTTATTCACCGGAGGCATGGGACTGCATCAGGGAGCTACCCGTATCGGATGTGCGGTTGTGCCGGCAAGCTCCGGTGTTACTGCCCGGCAAATCACAGTAATGAAGGACTTCGGAGTTAATGCTCTCTGCTGTACCCCTTCTTATGCGCTTACAATTGCAGAACGGGCTGATGAAATGGGCGTCAATCTCAGGGAATTGCCTTTACGTGCCGGTGTTTTCGGCGCAGAACCGTGGAGCGAGGCAATGCGGAGAGAGATTGAAGAGCGTATGGGAATCAAGGCATTTGATATTTACGGACTGACAGAGCTTTGCGGTCCTGGAGTCTCTTTTGAATGTGAGGCTCAGGACGGGCTTCATATCAATGAAGATCATTTTCTGGCAGAGATTGTTGATCCTGAAACATTAAAGCCGGTTCCGTTGGGAGAAAAAGGGGAGCTGGTTTTTACCTCTTTGCAGCGGCAGGCAATGCCGATGATCCGCTACCGTACCAAAGATATTACCCGGCTTCGCAGAGAGAACTGCGCCTGCGGCAGATCATTTGTAAAGATGGATAAGATTTCAGGTCGTTCTGATGATATGATTATTGTCAGCGGCGTCAATGTTTTTCCGTCTCAGATTGAATCTCTGCTGTTGGATATACCGGAAGTAGAGCCTCAGTATGTTCTTGTAGTTCGGAAAAAAGGGTATCTGGATCATCTCACAGTCCGGGTTGAGGCAAAGAAAGAGGTCTATGATGCTGGACCCGATAAAGAAGCTGAGATTGAAAAGAAAGTTGAAGAGCATATCAAGGGTATGATGGGGATCAGTGTAAGGGTCAGATTAGTTGAACCCAAGCTGATTGCCAGAAGTGAAGGAAAGGCTAAACGGATTATTGACGAAAGACCGAAAGAGTAAGTCTTTAGCTATTCTTGTTCCCACGCTTTGCGTGGGAACACAGGAACGGACGCTTCGCGTCCAGTTGATTCTCCGGCATTACGTGATGCAAAGCGTCTCTGCTGCGTCAATGCCATTAAGTTAAGACTGTGCCCCTTCCCTGAAGGGAAGGGGGAGTAAAATGGGGTCGACGTTTCACCTTCCCTGAAGGGAAATCTTTATCTCCCTGTCTCCCCCTTCCCTTCAGGGAAGGGGGCAGGCTTCGACGTGAGCTCAGCCGAACGGGGGTTAGGTTTTTAAAATTTTTATTAACTTAATGGCATTGCCCCGCTGTGTTCCCACATGAAGCATGGGAACGAGGATACACAAGAAAAAAATCTGAAAAATGACGACTATATACCCGGTTATTCTCCCTGTCCCTGAAAAAGAGAAGATGTTGACAGGGAGAGAAAAAGTTAAATATCTCAGTCAACATGCCAGATATGCCCTGCTCTTATCTGCTGAAGAAAAGCAGATACAGATTCAGCCTGAATTTCTTTTAAAAGATGAATACGGGGTTCCGCTGCCGGTTGACGGATATTACTGGTCTCTGACCCACAAGCCTGATTATGTTGGGGGGGTTATTGCGTCAGAGCGTATCGGAATGGATATTGAAAAAATCCGCCCATGCTCCGCAAGGCTTTTTGACAAAGTTGCTGATGATCATGAGTGGGGCATGGCAAATGAAAAATCATTTGAAATTTTCTTCCGTTATTGGACATCAAAAGAGGCGGTTCTGAAGGCAGCAGGAACAGGCATTATTGATCTTTTAAAATGTAAAATTGCTGAAATAACAGATGATTATCATCTTGTTATCAGCTATCAGAGTCAGATATGGCTGGTGGAGCATATTTATTTTGATAACTACATGGCGTCAGTGGTTAAAAATTGTTTTAACATAGAATGGAGAATTCTTCATGAATCAGGATCGCATCAAATGGAATCAAAAATATATCAACGGGGAGCATCCTACAAATCCGTCTGAAATTGTGAAAAAATTTTATTCACTCGCTCCAAAAGGGAGAGTCCTTGATATTGCTACAGGAACCGGAAGAAACGCTCTTTTTCTGGCAAATCAGGGATTTGATGTTGATGCAATAGACATTTCAGAGGTCGGATTATCAAAACTTTCAGGAGTGCATCCCCGGTTAAATCTCATCTGTGCAGACCTTGACTTTTTTGATATTCCCAAAGAACGGTACTCTCTTATTCTTAATATCAGGTATTTAAACCGAAGATTATTTCCTTATATCAAAGAGGGACTTATCCCCGGCGGAGTTCTGATCTTTGAAACTTATCTGGAGAGTACGGATATGAATGAATCCGCGACATCCTGCCGGGATTATCTGTTAAGGGAAAACGAACTGCTTCATGCGTTTTTATCCTTAAAAATCCTTTTTTATCAGGAAGCCAAAACCGAAGATCAAAAAGATGCGGCTTCGCTGGTGGCTGTTAAATAACAGCGCACCGCTGATGCTTCTTCAAATACCCCTATCAGTCTTTGTTTCCGTCCAGCATCCTGCGGAGCGGTTCCGTTCTGCTTTGAGCTTTCTTAGCTGATTTTCCGATTTTCCACGATTTTCATAAGGTGTATTCTGAATCTGCTTTTCCAGTTTCTCCACCTCATTTATAAGGCGGTAAAGTTCTTTTGCAATTAATCTTATAGACATTTTTTTATCCAAAGACTACGGGATTTTCAAAACCCAGTAGGTCTGATTCATTAAAATTATTTGAATCATATCGGTACAGTGTACAAGAAACTAAGTTTAAAAATTTGTAGGTCGGGTTAGCGATAGCGTAACCCGACATTATAATCTTTACGTTTATTTTTTATCGAAAGGGCGCAAAGATTTCCGCAAAGAGCGCAGAGAAAAGATCGTCTTTGCGCTCTTTGCGGAAATTTTTGCGTTCTTTGCGGTAAATATGTAAAGATACTTTTTTGACAACCCACTTTCTAATAAATCATCTGACAATCTCCTGAGCCTGATGCCTCGCCCATCTGTCTGCTTCTATAATATCCGAAAGAGTCGGATTATTAATAATCTGATGTCGCTCCATAACTGTTTCAATCAGAACAGAGATTTTCATAAATGATATTTTCTCTTCCAAAAAAGCATTAACCGCAGTTTCATTGGCGGCATTCATGACTGCCGGAAGGGTTACTCCGGCTTGACACGCCTGAAACGCCAGTGCAAGACATGGGAATTTTTTTATATCCGGTTTTTGAAATGTAATTGTCCCTATCTTTGCAAAATCAGGCAGAGGCTGATTTAATAAAAGCCTTTCAGGATAAGAGAGGGCATAAGCAATCGCCCCTTTCATATCCGGGATGCCAAGCTGGGCAATCACTGAACCGTCTTTATAAGATACCATGGAATGAATAATGCTCTGGGGATGAACTATTACCTCGATTTTATCCTGTGAAACATCAAATAGATGTTTTGCCTCTATAACTTCAAGCCCTTTATTCATAAGAGTTGCAGAATCAATGCTGATCTTTCTCCCCATCTGCCATGTGGGATGCTTTAGCGCATCCTGCGGTCTGATGGCAGCAAATTCATTTTCCGGCTTATTTAAAAAGGGACCCCCGGAGGCTGTAAGCAGTATTTTATCCAAATCTTCTCTGCGTTGACCTGACATACACTGAAAGATTGCACTGTGTTCACTGTCAACCGGAAGTATCTTCACCCCTTTCTCCGCCGCCTGCTTCATGACAATTTCGCCTGCCATGACCAGAGTTTCTTTATTTGCCAGAGCAATATTTTTTCCCGCCGCGATTGCCGCCAACGTAGGCATAAGTCCAGCCGCGCCGACAATGGCTGTTACAACCATATTTACAGAATCGTATGTTGCTGCGGCGTTGTAACCGGCTTCTCCGTGCAGTATCTGAACTCTGTTATTTGCAGGGAGTATTTTCTTTAAATCCGCGGCTGTCTTTTCATCAAAGACCACTGCGATTTCAGGGTGAAACTGCTCAATCTGTTTTGCCAGCAAATCAATATTCTGTTTTGCGGCAAGTGCTTTTACTGTAAACCGGTCCGGGAACATCTCCACTATTTTAAGTGTATTACGCCCGATGGATCCGGTAGATCCGAGTATGGAAAGATTTTTCATGACTTAATGACAACCTCCGGTAAACAAAAAAATAGACTTCCGAAATTTCTAACTTCGGAAGTCTTTACAGTCAAGTTATTTTTTCCTAAATCTTAAAAATTTTCTGAATTTTCGATCTACGGAAAAGTATTACCTACTTTTGTTACAACACCGGAAACAGTAAAACTGGTATATTGGGTGCCGGGAGTATATGTTCCGTTCTGGTACAGTCCGTCTGTATTTGTACCTGTTGAACTCCCCCCGGTATAAACATTATAAGATGAACCTTTTATAAGTTCCGGTGAAGAAAATGCTATAGACTGATATGTTTTTGAGGGAGCAAAAGTAAGAATTCCTTCGCCGGTGCTGGTTTGAATATGAACCAGAGATCCCGCCTTCTGTGATGATTTGAAATTAAGCAGTAACGAATTCTGTGTTGATGTTGTTCCGGGAGCCTGTGCCATACCGGAACTGCCTGCTGCCACAAGAAATCCGCCGGTTATTTTAAATGAACCGTCATAATCCAAAGCGCCGTTGCCGTTGTTTGTAGGTCCATTCACAATCACATCTCCGCCGGTCATCACAATTGAACCGTTTACATCAATACCATCCCCTGCGGCATTAACCTCAATATAGCCGCCGTTGATATAAAGCCAGTAATTGCCTGAAGGTGTAATGCCGCCATGTCCGGGTATTACATCTCCGCCTGATCCGTCAACGCCTCCGGCTACATTCAAGCCGTCATCGCTTGAGACAACATGAATATTTCCGTTATTAATTGTGATAACCGATCCGCTTTCAATACCCTCATAAGATTTTGTTATGCTGATCTCTCCGCCGTTAATATCAAGTGATGAGTCAGCATGAATCCCGTCATCTGCCGAAGAAAGGGAAAAAGTACCGCCTTTGATTGCTATTGTTCCGTTTGAGTGGATCGCATCATCTGCGGAACTGATTTTAAATGTTCCGCCTTCAATGGTTATACCGGCAACCGCCTTGATTCCTTTGGCAGATGCGTCTTCGCTGATACTGCTGCTACTCCCTCCGCCTGATGTGAGAGTTAATTCTCCTCCGGTGATAACAGCATTTGTCTCGGCAACAATAGCATCACCGGCGGATGTGACATTTATTACGCCATCTTTAACAGAAATATATCCCTTTGCCGTGTCTTCGTCATTATCGGATTTCAGCCCGTCTCCTTTGGAATTTACAGTAATATTTCCGCCTTTGACAATGAGATAATCCTTGCCCCGGATTCCGTCATCTGCTGAATTTACAGTAATATTACCGCTTCTGATTATGAGTCCGTCTTTGCTTGCAATACCGTCATTGTAATTTCCGTTGACTGTCAGCGAACCGTTGCCGTAAATAGTCAGGTCATCACTGCTGAAAACAGCCGCAGTTCGGTTCATCATCTTCAGGATTTTCAAAAATATATGACGCTCCGTCTGTTACATAATTTTCAGTATTATCTGCAAGAACAATTACAGTTTTTTCTGCACCTGCAATATTAATAGGAGCATTTGTAGAATTGACGATATTGACTCCGTTCATGATAAGTCTCACAATTTTTTCATCTTTTGTATCTACGATTATCTGTCCGTCAGTCAGTGAACCGCTTATGCTGTATGTGCCTGCGGATGTAACTGTTACTTTGCTGCCGGAGGCAGTTGTACCGGAGCCGTTTACAGTTATTGAATCTCCGTTCAAGACTATCTGAACAACTTCGGAGCTGTTCCATATATAATCTCCTGAATCTTCATGCTCATCGCTGTCATAGTCTGCTCCGCTTTGTGTAACTGTAAAGGTTTTCTCAGCAATTTTCAGAGTTCGCGGTTCTTGTTGCTGAATCAGAATTTGAAGCTACTGAATAAGCAACTGTTCCATTTCCGGTGCCGCTGCTGCCTGATGTTAAGGTTATCCATGCCGGATTATCTGAAACAGTCCAGTTGCAGGCATCCGGCGAGGTTACACTTAAACTGCCGGTGCCGCCGTCTGAACCGAATGATTTTTCTGTGGGTGAAATGCTGTAAATACATCTGTTGCCAAGTGAATACTGAAGCCCGTAAATGGCTTCTTCCAATCCTATTTTGCCGTCCCCGTTAATATCTGCACCGATATTTACAGCCGGTTTTACTTCCACACAAACCTGAAGTGAAACAACCGTATCCTGTATATCAGTATTTCCGTAACCGTCAACATCACCGTTTACTGCTCCGAAAACATTCACTGAACAGAGAATAAGAATTACAAAAATCAGGAAACAAACTCTTTTCATAAAATCCTCCTTTTTTTGTAGTTTGTAGTACCGCCTTTAGGCGGTTCGGCATATAAAGATAACCTTCTGATTTCACAGAAACCGCCTAAAGGCGGTACTACAAACTTGTGTAAATCTAAAAACCCGTAACCTTTGTTACAACCCCGGAAACAGTAAAGCCCGTATTTTTTGTTCCCGGAGTATAAGTTCCGTTCAGGTAAAGACCGTCTGTAGCCGTACCTGTTGAACTGCCTCCAAGATAAACATTGTATGATGAACCTTTTACAAGTTCCGGTGAAGAGAAGATTATTGACTGATATGCTTTTGAAGGCGCAAATGTAAGAATCCCTTTTCCGTCAGCAGTCTGAATATTAACAAGTGTTCCCGCTTTTCTGTGATGATCTGAATGTCAGCATAACTGAATTTTGGGTTGACGTTGTTCCGGGAGCTGCGCCATTCCTGAACTTCCTGCGGCTGCAAGAAAGCCTCCGCTCATTTTAAAAGAAGCATCATAATCCAATGCGCCGTTTGCATTTGACGTGGGACCGCTCACAATAAGAGCGCCGTCTGTCATTTCAACTGAACCGTTTATATCAATACCATCGCCGACAGCATTAACCACAATATATCCGCCGTTGATATAAAGCCAGTAATTGCCTGTAGTGTTAAATCCTCCGCCGCCCGGTCTGTTTATTCCGGATCCGTCATTTCCTCCGGCTATATTTATGCCGTCATCACTTGCGACAATTTGAATATCCCCTTCATTAATTGTAATAACAGCGCCTTCAATACCCTCATAAGATTTTGTTATGCTGATCTCTCCGCCGTTAATTTCAATGGATGAATCTGCATGAATTCCGTCATCTCCTGAAGCAATGGTAAAAGAACCGCTGTTTATTGTTATACTTCCGTTTGAATGAAGAGCATCATCAGCAGAGCTTATTGTAAATGTTCCGCCGTCAACAGTTATACCGGAGACTGCTTTGATTCCTTTGGCAGATATGCTTTCATTAAAGCTGCCGGTGCTTCCTCCGCCTGATGTCAGATTGAATTCCCCTCCGCTGATTATCACATCTGTCTGGGCATAAACAGCATCCCCGTCAGATGTGATATTTATTACGCCGGCGTCAACAGAAATATATCCTTTTGTTATATCTTCTTCATTATCGGATTTCAGACCGTCTCCTTTGGCGTTTACCGTGATGTTTCCGTCTTTGACAATAATATAATTCTTGCCCCGGATTCCGTCATCCGCTGATTTTACAGTAATTTTTCCGCCTGTAATTATGATTCCGTCTTTGCATGCAATACCGTCATTGTAATTTCCGTTCACTGTAAGAGAACCGTTGCCGGAGACAGTGAGGTCGTCCTTGCTGAAGATAGCGGCATCAGGTTCATCTGTCTGCGTATCTTCAAAAACATAAGAGCTTCCGTCTGTTACATAATTTTCAGTATTATCAGCAAGAACAATAACAGTTTCCTTTGCGCTTATTATATTGACAGCCGAGCCTGAAGAATTGCTTATACTGACTCCGTTCAAAATAAGCTCTACAGCTTCTTCATCTAATGTATTCACGATTATCTGTCCGTCAGTCAGTGAACCGCTTATGCTGTATGTACCTGCGGAGGTTATTGTCAGTTTGCCGCCGGAAACGGTTGCGCCTGATCCGCTTACAGTTATTGTTTTTCCGTTCAATTTTATTTGAGTATTTTCTGATTCAGGAACAGAAATTACTTTTTTGAAAGGCTGAAAACCATCGCAGAAAGCAAAAAGTGTAATCTCTCCGTTTTCATCACGCGGAACTTCAAGTTCATATTCACCATAAGTATCTCCGCAGGTGAATACATGCTGACCGTTAGCCAGTATCATTGCACATAACAGAGTTCCTTCCTTATCTCTGAGAGTTCCGGTTATTTTAGCCCATTCAGAATTTGAGTCGGTGCTGTCAAATTCTGAAGTTACAGTCATTGTTCCGCTCTCTGAAGATACTGGTAACATGCTGATATTAAAATTTGCCGCTTCTTTTGATGTCAGAATCTCTTTAAAAGGTGCAAGTCCGTCACAAAAAGCAAAAAGCGTAATCTCTTTATTTTCATCTAAAGGAACATAAAGTTCATACTCTCCTACAGGGTCGCAGGTAAACATATACTCACCGTTTGCCAGAACCATTGCACACAGGGGAGTTCCATCTTCCGTTGTTATTTTTCCGCCTATATCTGCCCATTCAGCGGCATAAGCAGTTGAAAGAAAAACAACTGCCAATACAGCAGAAAATATAAAAAATAATTTTATTAACCTCTTCACCGTATAAATCTCCTTTTCTCAGTTAAATCAGACCTCATAAGTTTATAAAACTTATGAAGCATAGATAACAGTTAATTGTGAAGAAAATATGAAGAAAATATGTTAATATTGTGAAGAATTAATAAAAATCAGCAGATCGGAAAAGTTTTCAGCAGGGGCTTCATTCGGAAATATAAAAAAAAGCCAAGTTTGCGTCGAACGAGAACTTGGCTTTTTCGCGTCCAGTGGGAAAATCCGTCAGAACAAAAATTGCGCAAAGCGATCCAATCTTGCGTTCTCACGCAAGCGTGGGAACGAGTAAAACGGAAAAAGATTGTCAACGGATTTGACCCACCACCGCTTTTTTTACTGCTAAAATCAAAAAGAGTTCCGAAGTTTCTGAAACTTGGGAACTCTTATCCTCTGAAATACAACAAAAAAAGGACATCTAATCTATCCGGAAAAGATGTCCTCTAATCTTATATCAAATATACCTAAAACATAAAGTTAAGCGGCGGGCTTTCCCGTCAGGTTCAGCGCCGGGTTATACTGCGAGAACTCAATGTTACGAGAAGTATAACAATAAGTTCAGTGGCGGGCTTATAGCCCGTCCACTGAAACGCTTGGTTATGCAATCCTGTATCGTTATCTTAAACTAAAGCCGGTACAAATTTTGCCAATAAATACAAATCCTCATTTCCCGCAACAACTTTATGTTTCACTCCTTCAGGTATTACAACCGATATTCCCGGTTCATAGTTTATTTCTTTCTCTCTGACAAAACCCTTGCCGATTCCTTCAATCGGTTCATGCAACTCCCAATTGTTCTCATGAATATGCTCGCCTATTTCACAGCCTGCTTCCACCTTCACAAGGTGGCAGCTGAATCTTTTGTCTGTGATATCTCCCTTTACGAGATGTTTTAAAAAAACCCCCTTGAATTTCGGATGGGCATTCCAATTCAACTCACCAACGTCAACGTCTTTTTCAACAGAAAATATTTTACTCTCTGTGATTCTTCGCAAAATACTCATTCGTCATTCTCCTTTCATTAGAATTGCATAACCAGTGATTATATAGTTTTTTTTTCCTGCTAACATCCAATATTAGCATATTAGCGGGAAAACCCTTACCTCTTCTTTTCCTTATCATTTATAAAATCGGAAGTCAATAATCACTGATTTTTCCCGGATAAAAAATTATATTTAAACATATAAAATTCAATATATTATATCCAATTTAAAAAGTCTAAAAAATATCCCTGTTTTTATTTTTTTATTATGGCATAGTTTATGCAGGCTGTATAATATCCAATCTGTAATGTTAGACAGTAGTACTCTGTCAATTTAATTCTGAGGGATAAAATACGGAAACCTGCGGGGTTTCAAAAACCCCGCAGGTCTTTACCAGTCAGAACTAAATTGACAGAGTACTAGTAATTGCTGAATGTATCACAACTGTCCATATCGCCGCTTGCCAAACCGATTTTGAACCATTTCACCCGTTGTTTTGAACTGCCATGGGTAAAAGAGTCCGGGCTTACATATCCTTGTGACTGTTTCTGTAAAGTATCATCACCAACGGCGCTGGCAGCAGTCAGACCTTCTTCTACATCACCTGCTTCGAGCAGTTGCCGGGTGCTGTTGGCATGATTTGCCCAGACGCCTGCAAAGCAGTCAGCCTGTAGTTCCTGTCGAACTGAGAGCTTGTTGCTTCCTGCCTTGCTTAGTTTATTGCGTGCCTCGTGTACTTTGTCGGATATACCCAACAGGTTTTGGACATGATGACCGACTTCGTGGGCAATAACATAAGCCTGTGCAAAGTCACCCGGTGCTTTGAAGCGATTTTTCAACTGATCAAAAAACCCAGGTCGATGTAAACTTTCTGATCGCCTGGACAATAGAAGGGTCCCGTGGCTGATTGAGCCATTCCGCAAGCGGATTTTACTGAGTCCCGAAACAGTACAAGTCGAGGCTCCTGATAGGTTTTTCCCTTTTGTCGGAACAAGGTGGTCCATGTTTCTTCGGTATCGGCCAGGACGACTGAAACAAAATCCACCAGTTCTTTTTCTTCAGCAGTTTCCTGAAGAGGTTTTGCGGACACACCTGTTGGGGTACTTTGCTGCAGACCAAGGTCAACTAATATATTGCCGAGATTTCCGGTAAAACAAACCGTAAGCACCCACACACACCAGCAGTATTACGGTGCCTTTTAAGCCCAGAAACTTAAATACAATGGGAAGTAAACGTAACATACCCCCGCCACCGCCCGAGCCGTCGAGTCCGGAGGGACTCATATTACGTCGGTCTTCCACATTGCTGCTTTTACGTTTATCACGCCAAAGCATATTTATTCTCCTTATGTGGTTGAATTTCTACAAACTGAAACAAGTATCAGAAAGCAATTCCTGCAACTATCAGAAACATTTGCTCTCTGACCCGGTTTTAACATATCAGCTTTTTGAAAACATAATTCATATTGCCGAAAATATTTTATTAAACTCTTTTTATCACTGATAAAATAAAAAATCAAGAACTTTTTTATGCCGGAAGACTAACGGCAAAAAAATAAATCCGATATAGTGTTTGAAAAAAACCAAAGCAGACAAAATCGGAATCCATTAAAAAAAATTGCACATAGCGTATTTTTTCTTGATTTTTATAAAAATAAAAGCTATCAGAAGATAAAGTTTTTATGAATAAAAAGAATATATTTTTTATACAGAACAAAGAGATGTGTGATAATATATGAACCGCTTCGCATATTTAACCACAGGCTTCGCTATCAAGACTCTTTCCGGTCTTTCAAGAGCAAAAATAAGGATTCACGGAGAGGATAATATCCCCAAAGGCGCTGTTATATTTGTAATCAATCACTTTACCCGGATTGAAACCCTTCTGCTTCCTTCTTATATCTATGATATAACAGGTGTTCCTGTCTGGTCTCTTGCAGACGCCCCTTTATTCAAAGGTGTGCTTGGAAATTATCTTGATAAAGTCGGCGCTGTATCTACAAAAAACCCCGACCGTGATATGCTGATTGTTAAAACCCTGCTGACCGGCGAAGCAAACTGGATTATCTTTCCTGAAGGGCGAATGGTAAAAGATAAAAAACTCGTTGAAAAAGGGGAGTTTATGCTCTCTTATGCAGGGATAAAACATCCCCCGCATACAGGAGCCGCTACTCTGGCAATCAGAACAGAATTTTACCGTCAGCGGCTCTATCATCTTTTAAAAGAGAATCCTGATGAAGCAAGACGACTCTCCTCTCTTTTTCAGATAGATTGCCTCTCCTGTACAATTGAAAAAGATACATTTATTGTTCCGGTCAATATCACCTATTATCCGATCAGGGCAAAAGAGAATATTCTTAATAAACTGACTGCCCGTTTTGTTGAAAATATTTCCGAGCGTATGGCAGAGGAGATCATGACCGAAGGAACCATGCTTCTTTCAGGCGTTGATATAGATATTCGTTTCGGATCAGCGATACAGATCAAGCCTTTTCTGAAAGAGAAAGCAATTAAAAAAGATATTTCAGCCTCAGGGATAATTAATTTTGATGATCCGATTCGGTCAAAACCGATCATGCGGAAAAATGCTCTCAAGATTATGGAAACCTATATGGCAGCCATTTACAGCCTTACTACGGTAAATCATGATCATCTTTTTGCCTCAATTGTAAAGCTGATCCCTTTTAAAAGAATTGATATTCAGGATTTAAAACGGCGGGTATTTCTTGCCACATGCAGCCTTGACAGAAAAAGGATTTATTTTCATACCAGTCTTATGACAAATCAGATTTACCTGCTGACAGATGACAGGTATAACAAGTTCAGGGAGTTTATTACTATTGCCAAAGAAAAAGGGATACTGACTCAGCAGGGGAATATGCTGGTAAAAGATATGTCCAGATTCTCATCGCCGTTTGATTTTCATCAGGTGCGGATTGACAATCCGATTTCGGTGATGGCAAATGAAGTTGAACCTCTGACACGGCTTCAGAATAAACTGCGTTATCTGGCGTGGCAGCCGGCTTTTCTTTTAAGACGGAAAATCAGAAAGCATTTTTTTAAAAAAGCAGTTGCAGAATATCAAAAAGATTATAAAGATTTTTATGTCAAAGATGAATCCAAGCCCCCGGAAATCGGAATGCCGTTTCTGTTAAAAGGAAAATCAAAAAAAGCCGGTGTGCTTCTGATTCACGGATATATGTCTGCTCCGGCTCAGGTAAAGGAACTGGCAGATTATCTCTCCGCCAGAGGAATATGGGTATATGCTCCGCGTCTCAGGGGACATGGAACATCGCCGGATGATCTTGCCATAAGGAGCTATACGGATTGGATAGCCTCTGTTGAAGAAGGGTATGCGGTTATAAGCAATATGTGTCAGCGGGTTGTTGTAGGGGGATTCTCCACAGGCGCTGCGCTTGCACTATATCTTGCTGCCCGTATAAATGAGATTGAAGGGGTTTTTGCAATTTGTCCGCCGTTAAGGCTTCGGGATGTCAGTGCAAAGTTTGCTCCGGCAGTGGATACATGGAACCGTCTGATGAATATGGTGAATATCGGAAGCATTAAAAAAGAATTTGTTGAGAATAAGCCTGAAACTCCTGAACTGAATTATCTCCGCAATCCGATTTCAGGGGTAAGAGAGATTGAACTGCTTATGGAGGCTCTTGAGTCTGAGCTTCCTCTTATTCATACCCCTGCGATGGTTGCCCAGTCCCAACGGGATCCTGTTGTTGATCCAAGAGGCTCAAAGGAGTTATTTGAGCGTCTCGGATCCGAAGATAAGCGTTATGTCCTATTTAATTGCAACCGCCACTGCATTATTGTCGGAAGGGGAGCATCACGGGTGCATCGGGTGATAGTTGATTTTGTGGAATATCTTATATCTCGCGGGCGTAAATGAATTCTCCGGTTTCAGGTTTTAAATCTTACAAAACTTCCGAAGTTCAGCAGATCGAAAAAGTTTGCAGTACCGCATTTATGCGGCGCGCTCCGATAACCGTCTTATTTAACACGAACCGCCTAAAGGCGGTACTACAAACTTTTAAAAATTTTCGATCTACTGAAGTTTGGAAAACTTCGGAAGTTTCTTTACTACCAGTTGAACATAGTTTCAAATCCCCGGCGATTTGCTATCTCATCCTGTAAGCAATGGAACCGTGCGCCGACAAGCACAGCCAGATTCAGCATAAGTATATAGCCTGTTTTAGTATCTTTTTCAAACAGTCTGACAAGTTCCTTTCTATCTATCTGAACAATCTTACAGGTTCTTGATGTACAATATGATGAGAGTCTTGTTTTATTTGGCGGTACCAGACTTGACCATTCAAATGTTCTCCCGGCAGTAACAGAAGATATGGTGTTTTTCTCTGATGTCGGATGTCCGGGCATATCAAACCGTAAATCCACATCCCCTTCCATTACAATACAGAGATGAGAAGCCTCTTCTCCTTCAACAAATATTTTATCTCCGCGCTGAAACTCTTTTATTTCACAATGCTTCTGAACAGCCGTAAGCTGATCATCATTCAAGCCTTTGAATATCTCACATTTTTCCATGAAATCAAGAGAAACCATTAATATACCCCCTTATTTAAAAATAGGACGACCCTTAGAAACTTAGTTTCTGAATCAATTACAATTCATTTGAATAAAGTCAGTATCCTATTTATCTGTAAAATGCAAACAATTTTTTTCAATCTTCAGACCAAAGCTCCTGATTGTCTCTCTTAATGGTCTGCCAAATAAAAAATCAGTCATATCCGGGGGAATATTCCCCTTTTCTATTATTAATGATCTGATATGATTATCATATTGAATCATTTCAAATATATTTTTAAGAGATGCTTCACTCTGATCTGTATCCCTCTCTTTTGCAAGATTTCGTATGAAATGATAATCACATCTCTCCTGATGCGATTCAATCAGTTCCCATAGATCCGGAACCCGGAAATAAGCTCTTTCCGTGTCAGACGGTTTTTATAATAAATCTGCTCAAGCTCTCCTGTATCCCGGCAATTAAGTGCTTTACATTCAACCGGTCTGTTTTCATAAATTTTACATTCTTTATCTGCTGCATTAAAAAATATACATGAGCTTGATCCTTTTTGATTTTTTATCTTTATTATATCTGAATCTGTTATCTGCAAGGTTCCTTTTACATTGTCATAAACAGTCTCCCCTTTTCTGATGGTATAAAGATATTTCAGCAGAATGCTCCCCTCTTCAATCAGATTCTTATCTTCATGATGAAAAGAGGGTCCCCCTTTTTTACAGCAGGTACCGCAGCGCCTGCAATCTGTATTTGTTGACATATTGGTTTGGGTATAGATTTCCTTATGAATTTGGGAACTCAAGTTAATTCCTTTTTGCATAGCAAAATTTTGTCAATTATGCTACCTTAATTTTTTAATCACGAACAGCAGGAAAATAACGCCTAAATGCGGTACCACGAACTTTCTTAAGCTCCTGTTCTTTTATTCTTTAAGGAAAAATAAAAAAATGCAGTCGGACAGATATATAAATACGGCAATAACTGTATCGTTGATATACGGGATCAGCCTCTTTTTTCTGGAAAACCGGATAGCATCACTACCTGAATATCCGGTTTCGCCGGTATGGTGTACCGTAATATTGAGTATCATCAATATTATCATTATGATAATTCATCTTTTTTACAGGGAGAAGATCAGCTTCAGCATGATGATGCTTCTCCTGATTCAATTGACTCTTTTCTGCAGATTACACATCCATATATATCATATCCGGGAATCAGCCTATATTTTTTATCAGTCATCAGCCCCGGAATGGTCTGACTGGATAAAATTTATCGGCGTTCATATATTAAAAGCTGTAGATTTACCGGATATTATTGATGCTTACGGGATCAGATTTAAAATAATCAATACGCAGAGGTTCTCTTCTGTAATTACACTTTTCAGTATGTACATGCTGGTGAGTCTCGTTCTTTTATCTTTTATATTCAAAAGAATAAACATCAGCATACAGTATGTTATCCGCAAAAAGAGCAAAGGCGTAATAATCAAACGGCTACGCATATGCGTATTGCTTACTATCGTGATAATAACTGCTCTGGTTGCATTGAAAAATCAGTGGGGTGTAAAGAACGGATTATTATGGATAATGAATAATATTTTATATCTTCTTGATGTAGGGGATGCAATCCAGATTCTTAACAGGAATCTCTCTCTTGTTCCCGGTTCAGACGCAGCAGAGATGAGCAGGGGATTGGCAACATTGGCAATTCTCTTCCGACTGATAATCGGTTCATATATGATTTTTATTTTAAGCTCATTGTATCTGCGTATCTTCGGAGAGGATCCGGCTGAAAAACTGATAATAATTGCTGAATCATCTGAAAAATCGGCAAAAGAGCGCGGATGCCATCAATATTTTAAAAGAGTTCGGCGATTCAGCACAGGCTGTTGTTCCCCGTCTTATAAAGATTCTGACCGATAACAGCAGCAATATTGTTCATGCGACTGCCGAGGCTTTGGAAAATATTGATCCTGAATGGTATAATCGGAAAGTTACGCGAAATGTTATTCCTCATCTTATAGAATCTTTGGATGATCCTGATAAAAGTATTCGTATGACAGCCGTTGAAGTACTGGGTAAACTCAGATTTGCAGCAGCAGAAGAAGATGCAATCCGTCCGCTTGTCAAAATATTGGTAACAGATGATATGGATGTCCGTTATCAGGCATCCGAATCTCTGGGAAATATCGGAGAAGCTGCTGTTCCTGAGTTGCTGGCGATTCTGACAGAGAATGATAAAGACGCCAAACGTGCGGCTATTCAGGCATTAGAGAAGATTGATCCCCAATGGCAGGAGAGTGAAGCAGTCCGTAATGAGATTGACAGAATTACAAGGCTTCTGACAGAAACTATAGGTTCAGCCCGTAAATCAGCAATTGAAAGCACTTGGCAAACTGGGAATTCTTGCAAAAGATGCTGTTCCTGATCTTATTGATATTCTGACAGATAAAGAAGTCCGGGGCGCTGCTGCCGAATCTTTGGGAAAAATCGGGCATGGAGCAGAGAAAGCGGTTCCTGAGCTGATCAGAATATTGGATGATCAAAATGTCCGGGGGATAACAGTCAGAACTCTCGGCAATTTCGGATCCGGAGCAAAAGATGCAATTCCCGCTCTTATTCAGGTATTAACAGATGGTGACAGAAATATCAGCAATGCCGCGGTTGAAGCATTGAATCAATATCGATCCGGATTGGTGCCAAAGTGAAGATGCCCGTAATGCTGCGGAAAGATTTACGGGTAAACTTGCGGAGTATATGGAATCTCCTTATAATGAGCCTGCCGAAGCTCTTATAAAAATAGGAAAACTCTCTATTTATCCGCTGGTAAAATCTTTGACTGATAAAAACAAAGATATTATAAAATTAGCATCTCAGACCTTAAAGCAGATTGATCCTGAATGGTGGAAAAATAAAGGCGCGCATCAGGCTGTTCCTCATCTTTCCGAGGCTCTGACAGATGAAGAATGGTATGTACGTTATTCAGCCGCTGAAGTTTTAGGAAAGATCGGAGGTCCGGCGGCATTAAAAGCTGTTCCGTATCTTGTGAGAGGTCTGGCTGATAAAAATAAAACTGTCAAAAAAGCGATAAAAAACTCTTTGGACAGAATCACTTTAAAAGCATCGCCGGAAGAAGCTCAGATTCCTGAAGATACCGGACATAAAGTATCGGAAAATGAGAATATAAACCGTCTGGTAAAAGGATTACAGAATGCTGATACCGCAGTACGGCTTGAATCGCTCAAATCACTCAGGAATATAGAGTATCCTCTTCATGAAGCGATTCCTTATATTGTAAGGCTACTGGCAGATAAAGAGGGTGATGTGCGGAATGAAACCGTTCAGACACTTAAATTTATTGATCCTCAGTGGCAGGATAATGAAGCTGTTCAGAATATCATTCCTGAATTGGTGGAGAGATTAGACGGGGATATTGAATCTGAACTGAGTGAACCGGCTCAGGCGTTCTTTGAGATAGGAACGGGCGCGACTGAGCATCTGGTGAAGGCTTTGGCTCACAGGAATAAAACAATTGTAAATACCGCAACACAGATACTTGAGAGAACCGATCCCAAATGGCATGAAAGCCGGCGTTCTTATAAGGCGGTTCCGTATCTTGCTCACTCTCTTACGGCAGAAGAATGGTATGTCCGTTATGCTGCTGCCCGGATTCTGAAAAAAATCGGACCGCCTGCGGTAAAAGCAATGCCCCAGTTGGTCAAGTCACTTGCTGATAAAAATAAGACTGTCCGAAGTGCTGTTAAAGAGGCAATAGATACGATTGCGTTGCGTAAGTCATGAAAATCAGAGAATAATAAAATGAACAGAGTTCTCCGTACCATAGGCTGGGGTGAACAAAGCGACAATGCCATTAAATTAAGATAACCTAACCCGATTTTTCCTTAACTTAATGGCATTGGAGCAAAGCGAACCCTGACAGTTTATTGTTGTTGGGGTTCATTTCATTCACCCCAACCTACGATCTGTTGCTCTTTATATGGTTTGATATTCAAAAATTTACCGTCTGATGTGATGTGAATTGCTCCGTTTTCATCTGTTCGGAATATCCGGTATCCTTCTTCTGTATAACGCTTTATAACTGACGGATGAGGAAGATTGAAGCTGTTTTTCCATCCCGCTGAGATAATGACATATTCCGGACTGACTGCTTTAATAAATTTTTCGGTGCTGGATGTTTTGCTGCCGTGATGCGGCGCAATCAGGATGGTGCTTTTTAATTTTTCTCCGGCTATGTTGACAAGCTCCTCTTCTGACTCAGATTCAATATCTCCGGGGAAAAGAAAAGATACAGAACCGAATGTAATTTTTACCACAAGGGAATTATTATTCGCTTTTTTCCGCCATGTTTCTTTTTTATCCATGTAATCCGCCGGAGGATAAAGGATTTCAATCTTGGTGCCGTTTATCTCTTTTACGGGCAATTCCCCCGATTTCAGATGCGGAATAGATTTTTTATTTATAATTTCAGTGAATTCCTGATAGCCTTTCTCTTCTGTTCCATCATGGTTGGTCCAGACTTCTTTTACATTCAGATTTTTAAGAATATGCACAAGTCCGTTCAGATGATCGCTGTCAGGATGGGAAAGGATAACAGCATCAAGGGTTTTGATTCTTTTTTTCAATAAAAAAGGCATGACAATTCTCTCCCCCACGTCAAAATCTGAATCATCCGGCGACCCTCCGCCGTCTATAAGAAAGCAGTCCCCTCCGGGAAATTCCACAAGTGCGGAAGTCCCCTGTCCCACATCAATTATGGTTATTCTCAGGTCGTTATGGAAAAATCTGTAATGTATCCAGTAGGCAATATCGCAGATACCGATGATGATGGTGGCTGTAAGAACAATTTTTGCGAATTTTCGTTTTGATTCATCTTTTTCATGAGAGTGGTCTGTCTGAATAAAGAGTGAGATAATATTTTTTAACCATTCTTTAAATATGACTGACAGGGAACAGATTTTCCGGTGTAATTCATATATAAAACCTGTAATGTCCCGAAAATCTCTCAGATATTCTGATACTGAAAAATCTTTGTTTAAGCATCTGTTATTTTTTTTAACGGATTTATCCGGCGGAATGCTTATCATTTTCAGAACCGCCCATCCTGACAGATAAAAAACAAAGATTTCAAAATAAGTGGGTGTTACTGCTTCAATTGCATTTGCCAGCACAAATGCACTTACATTCATGCAGATTGAAGATAGCTTGCTGCAAACCATGTATAATAATACGGAAAGCAGACCGGAAGGGATAACAACAAAACCGACGAGCGGAATAAAAATAAAATTTGAAAAAAGTCCTGCCAAAGAGACATTGTTGTAATAAAGCATGACAAAAGGGAGTGTTCCCAATGTTGCAGAGAGGGATACCAAAAGCAGAGAAAAACTTTTCTCTTTGGTCTGATTTTTCTCTTTGAATATTTCATTTAAGGCTTTATCTCTTTTCCTCTGATCATCAATAAAATCAGAGAGTATTATTTTTATCCGTTCTTTTTCTTCGGTTATCATTCTGCTATATAAAGAGAGTGTGTATAGAATTGAAAATACAGAGGCAAATGAAAGCTGAAATGAGACTGAAAAAAGAGAAGGAGGATCAACCGCGAGAATCAGCATTGCCGCAACCGCAAGTGTATTCATTGACTCTTTGGTTTTTCCCATCAGAAAGGCTGAGAGAAAAACTACAACTGTAATAACAGCCCTTTGTGTGGAATCAGAACTTGATATTCCGGAAATCAGTCCATATAAGATTACCGGAAAACATGACAGAATCGCCGCTCCTTTTTTGACATATCCGTTCCAGCAGAGAAATTTGAAACGGAAAAATAATAATCTGAACAGAAAGAATGAAAGACTTGCAACTATACCGACATGAAGCCCTGAAATAGCAAGAAGATGGGCAATTCCTGCCTGATTAAAATCTTGACGGACAGATTCTGATATTTCATTTTTATCCCCTATAATCAAAGCCTTTAATACACCGATATGATCACCCGGACCTGTTTCATCAATCAGTTTGGAAATATTATCACGGAAATCCTCTAATCTTCTTTTCTCCGCATTTTTTTCAAGAAGAATTATCGGATAACCTTTAGTCACAGAAGCAGATACCCATATTTTCTGATACGCCCTATATTGCTGATAATCAAATCCTCCGGGATTGTTTATATTCTTTATAGATTTGATTATACTGACAAAAGAAATTCTGTCCCCTTTAGATAGTTCAGGGATATTTTCAGACGCGGATACACGAATCATTCCGGCAGCAGGCGTATTTCTGCCAAGTTTCTCCAATTTTAAAACAAATTTTACACGATCTTTATCTTTTATAGGTTTTTCATCAATAATTCCGGTAATAAGCCATTTGTTATCATCCGCAAAACGGATAATATGATTCGGCGGGAACCGAGGAGCAACATAAGGTTGAAGAGAGAGATACCCCAAAGCAGAAAAGAGGAGCAGAGGAGAGAAAAATATATTTTTTACAAATTTATGAGGTTTTGAATAATCGGATATAATACGATAAAAGATAAATATAAAACATACAGAGATCATTCCGTAAGCCGATATTCGATGTCCCGGAAAGTATAAACCGGCAATAATGCCGAATATCAGTGCTATAAGAAGGGGAATAAAAGGACGGGTGTAAGTTTTACCATACATTTTTGAGAATCAGGAATTGGGAATTAAGAATTAATGACAAGAAGCCAAGTTTTTTGAAAAAAACTTGGCTTCTTATCTTTTCTTACATATTAACCTCTGCTCACTGTTCACTGACAACTGTTCACTGACTATTTCAGATTCCAAGCCACATTCGCAAAGAATCATCAAGGTTTCTGGCGTCAAAAGCAGAGAATTCACCCACTTTCCTTAGCACAAAACTCTTATTCACTGTATAAATACCGCGTTTTACCGCTGTTGTAACATTCAGTCCCGCATCTGCCCAGTTAAGCAGAATAAATTCTCCGGCTAAAAGATTTATTATTTTGCTGGTCAGCGGCACAATAAAAACATCTTCAGAAACATGAGGCGTGCTGACCACCACCGCAGGTCTCACCTTTGAAACAGATGAGTCTGCAAAAGGATAACGGACCAGAACCACATCATTCTTGGAGCAGTTTTGCATAAACATCATCTTCCGTATTATTCCAGACCATATCTAAAGGGGTCAGGCTTGTATTCCGCCGGAAATGCGGTTGATCATTGTCAGATAAAACAACAACCAGCACCTTTGTACCTTCAGGAATATCAGTGTCTTCAAGGAGTTCAATCTTATTTTCCCGGGCAACTGCCCATAATATGTTTGGCATACTTTTTTTCTTCCCCCAGTAAACTTATTACAATCCTATACCGTCAATTTTTGCACCGCAGTAACAGCATTGATTATTTTTTATACGGTTATTTATAACATTGAATCCCCACCGATCTATAAGCGGTTTTTTACAATTGTAACAGAATGTATTCTCACCTTTTTCACCCGGAACATTTCCGGTATAAACATACTTCAGACCAGCCTGAATACCTATTTCACGGGCTGTAAAAAGATCTTTTATCGGAGTCGGAGGGTAATCTGTAAGTTTGTAGGTAGGGTGAAAACGGCTGATATGCCACGGAGTCTCTGTTCCGAGGGATTCTGCAATAAATAAGGCGAGATTCTTTAATTCTCTGGGGTCATCGTTTAAGCCCGGAATCAGCAGAGTCGTGATTTCAACAAAAATACCGAGTGATTTCATCTGCTTCAGCGTCTCTTTCACATTCGGCAATTTTGCTCCGCAGAGTTTTTTATAAAACTCATCATTAAACGCCTTTAAATCCACATTTGCCGCATCAAGATAAGGGGATATCATCTGTAACGCCTCATTTGTCATATAGCCGTTAGTTACAAAAATATTTAATATCCCTTTTTCATGGGCAATCTTAGCTGTATCAAGGGCAAATTCAAAATATACTGTAGGTTCAGTATAAGTATATGAAATACTTTTGCAGTTTCCTTTTTCAGCAGCAATGACCACCTCTTCCGGCGTACATGGATGCCCCATAATCATTCCGTTATGATCCGAAGGCATCTGGGCTATATCGGCATTCTGGCAGAACTGACATTTGAAATTGCACCCTACAGTGGCAACCGAATATGATCTGCTCCCCGGAAAAACATGAAACAGGGGTTTCTTTTCAATCGGATCTATATGCCGGGCAATCAGCTTATCATATACAAGAGTTTCTAAAATACCGTTCCGGTTCTCCCTGACATTACAGATACCGCGTTTTCCGTCTTTTATAATACAGCGGTGATGACAAAGACTGCATTTTACAGTTCTGTCTTTCAGGGATTCTTGGAGATATGCTTTCAAGATTTTTCTTTCCTTTTAAGTAGTAGTTGTTGCTATCTATTAACTGTCCAAAGATTTGTTGTCCCATTTTGTTCCGGCTAAACCCGGTACAGCCTCGGCTCCCTTGGGCGGCAGTTCAGCATCACATGAAAGTTCAAGAGGTCTGGTTCTGAATAAAGGAACAGGGATAACCATGATCCCTGCAAACGTGCCGAAAGGAAAACGTTGTATCAGGTCATATTCTTCTATTTTACAGCCAATCTTTCCAAATCGCGATGGGAATCCGCAGACTGTTCTCCATGATATGGGAACATTCCCTGTTATTGATTTAATTTTTTTTCTCAGTTCCCATATACTGAAAAAAGAGGCATGACTATAAAGGTTTTTTATAAATATCCGTTGTATCCGCAGACAGGTCGTTTTAGAAGAGCAGCGGTTCATTATACCGATAAATACTTTGTTTTTTGCCACCCGGCAAGCCTCTTCAATTGCTTTTTCAGGATTATCAACAAATTCTATGGTTTTTATCAGGCAGGCATGATCAAAAGAATTATCATCAAAAGGAAGGTCTTCGGCGCATCCGCTGTGCAAATCAGCGCGATGCCCCAGATTTTTTAAAGCAATATCTTTCATATATGAGGATGGTTCAATCCCTGTGACATGAAGACCTTTTTTAAGAAATGCCCCGAGAGTCCCGCCGGTTCCGCAGCCAATATCAATAACTGATTCTCCCCGTCTTGGCTGAAGCATCTTAAATATAAGATTATTCTCAATTTCAAGAATAGAATGAGCCGCAGGACTTTTAAGCCATTTTTCATAAAGTTCCGTATCATTGGAATCAAAGATATATCCCATAGGGTATTAATTTAATAAAAAAAAGATTTTTTTTCAAGGAAAAAAGAGAAAATTAAAACCCTAATGGTTTCAGAAACCGTTAGGATTTATTTAACTACAATATAATAAAAGGAAATCAGAGCAAATATTACTGTAATCGGCAATAATGCAAAAAAAGCTCTTTTATAAAATATGTAACGGTACCGGAGAGATTCAACAGAGTCAGGCTCCTTATCATTAATAAGACCTGTTGAATTAAGGAACATTTCAATCTCTCTTGCTTTGACGCGCTGTCCGTTTGATTTTAAAATATCAGAACATTTCTTTAATTTTAAAGCAGCTCTCTTTTTTTCGCTCCGGGTATCAATCTTTCCATCTCCGTAATTCTCTTTTATAACAAGGAACTCTTCATACACTTCATTTATCTTCCGGCTGTTTTTTTCTGAAATGAGACTCTCCTGCTCTTTCTGTTTTTCAATATTTTTTTGAAGAGATATAAGTTTTTTTTCAATAACAGAGATAAACTCGCCTGTCTGATTTTTCCGGTTCTCATCCCCGATGCTCTCAAAAAGACGGTTATATCTTGCAATCTCCTCTTTTTGAAGCATAATCCTGTTTGCATTGGAAATATCCGGTATTGTAGATTTGTAATTCTGAAATACAGCAGTCGCCTGATTAAATATAAATTCTGATGCTCTTTTACTTTTCGATTCAATACTTTTTGAAGCAAGATGAATAGTGCTTTGAAGTTTCTGAAGAGCCTGTGAAACACAGTTATCTTCTCTCAGTTCAGTATAACGGGATTCAATCTCATGCAGCCGGGCTTTCAAAGGGGCAATCTCTCTGAAATATGAGACTGTCTCTTCTTCATCTCTGGGGATGAACTGCTCTGTCTCATCAGCTTCTTCTTTTATGTTCAAAGCATTTCGGATAAGCATCAAAGCGAGATTTGTTTTCTGATACATATTGTCAAATTTTCTGTTCTTTTCGTTAACAATATGCTTCAATTCCGGTTCATGGAGTGCATTTAAGGATGCTCCGAATAAGACTTCAAGCCTCCCTTTTTTTTCAATATAGTTTTCCCATTCAGTACTGTTCAGATCTTTTTCACTAAGATAAAGTTCTCCCCCCTCTTTTGTATGCAGATAGCCTGAAAAGAGCAAGGGAAGATTGGAAGCAACATTCCCCTGCTGATGTGCCTCGACAATCTCCCGGTTTTTTTTCTCCAGGATGTTATTAACAGCATCATGAGATAAATATTTATGCTCTCCGTCTATTCTGTTACTGATTTCAGATAAAATAATCTTATCCAGTTCATCTTCCAGTTTCTGATATATATTTTTCTTTTTCATCTTTGCAGTAGGGTGGACAAAGCATAGCATGTCCACCTTGTTAAACGGCGGACCCGCTATGCTTTGTCCGCCCTATATTTCATTCCCAATTCCTGATTCTCATTATTTATACTGTTTTTTCCAGCAATTTTATCTCTTCGGATTTGAGAACTTTATCAATATCAAGCAGAATCTTGACCCCTCCGCCTATCTTTGCCATTCCCATAATGTAATCTGTATTCAGCCTTGTTCCGAAAGCCGGCGTCTCTTCAATATCTTCTGCTTTGATATTAAGGACTTCTGAGACTGTATCCACCACAATGCCGATCATAATCTTCCCTGCTTCCCCTTCTATTTCAACAACAATTATACAGGTGCGGTCTGTATAATCAATTGCTTCCATAACGAATCTCAGCCTGAGATCAATTACAGGAATAACTTTTCCTCTCAGATTAATCACCCCTTTGACAAAATTTGGGGTCTGAGGCACAGAAGTGAAAGGCATCATGCCGATGATCTCTTTTATCTTTAATATGCCAATCCCGTATTCTTCATCAGCCAATGTAAATGTCAGATATTTCCCCTCTTTTTCTCCTATAGCTTTTACAGCCTGATTCATCTTTTCAGTTGTTTTTTTCATCTGTTTACTCCTTATCTGATAAGTCCGATAACCTGAAGCTCTTTAACAAGTTTTTCCCTTTCAACAGGTTTGACTATATAAGATGTGGCTCCCCCCTTGTAATACGCCTGAATAGCTGTTTTGGGATCATCAAGTGATGTGATCATAATCACTTTCGCCTCTTTTAAACCTTTTATCCCTTTTTCTTTTTCTATATCACGTATCTTTTTCAGAGCTTCCTGTCCATCCATATTCGGCATCATAATATCCATACAGATCAGATCATACGGTATCTTTTTTTCCCATGCAAATTCAAATGCCTGAACTGCTTCATTACCATCCCCCACTGTATCACACTCGCCATAAGGAGATAAAAAATCTTTAAGAATAAAACGGGACATAAGATCATCTTCAACAATAAGTACTTTCATTCTCAACCTCCTTTATCAAAAAAGTAGTGAAATTACTATATCACAAGTTCTAAAAATTGTTTAGAAAAAAAATGGGATTTTTATACTTTGTTATGAAATAAACAGGATTTTATAGCACTTAGGAAAAATATTGCAAGGGTGAAAACTTTGCTTTGGTGGAATTCAGGGGGATCAAATAAAAAATGATGTGAGATGCCTAGGGCGAGAATTGAACTCGCACGAGGACTGAGCCTCAAGGGATTTTACTTACCACCTACAGTTTTCACTGCCACATATAATATGTGTTTGTGGTCCGGACTTTCTCTTTACCGTAGCTTTTAAAGCATTAGGTATGCTCCCGTTAAAGTCTCTACACGTTCCCCATTCTTTATTTAAACAGAAGCCAAGTTCTTTGAAAAAAAAATTAGCTTCCTGTATATGAGGCTTCGCTCGGGATTGCCATATCTTAAAAAAGATTAAGGGTTCCCCGAATTTGAGAGCAGACTGACCTGCGGTTTCCCGACAGGCGACCCGTAATATATTCAAGTCCCTTGCGTCTACCTATTCCGCCACCCAGGCATATCTGAAAAATTGAAACTCTCTTTTATCTATTATCAGAATAAATGTCAAGAAGACAAAATACTTTTTTTGATTTTTTATTGACAGAGGATAAAAAATAAGGATTTATAGATGATAAATTTTTGAATTTAAATATACTTCCTAAGTTTTCAAAGATGAGCATCCCTTTTTGATTCTCTGTCAATTGGCTGGTATGTTGTGAGTTCCGCTGTCTCAGGAACACTTTTTCCATCCTCCTGAAAACATAAAAATATTTTTTACTTAAAGCGGAATACCGTGTATTCTGCTGCTTAATCCGAATTATTATAAATAAATTTGATTAACTGGTAAAAATTCTATACCATAAAGCATGAAAATCTGTTATAGTTTTTTATGATCGGTTATTTAAAAAGGGGGATAAAAGACACTTTACCGAAATAGCCTGCCATGAGATTTAATTTTTTAACGTCTTATAAAACAAGGAGAAATCAGCAATGATAATTAATTCTCTGTTAGATACGGATTTATACAAACTCACCATGATGCAGGGGGTTCTTCATCAGTTCCCCTGGGCAGAGGTTGAATATGAATTCAGATGCAGAAATCAGGTAGTTGATCTCACCCCAATTGCAAAAAAAGTGCGGGAGGAGATACGCCATCTCTGTAATCTGAGATTTACCAAACAAGAGCTTGATTATCTGAGAAGATTAAGATTTATGAAAGAGGATTTTATCCAGTTTTTAAGACTCTTTCAACTGAATCACGAGTTTGTATATATCAGTACTGAAGATAACCGATTCTCTTTAAATATCAGAGGTTCCGTGGCTTCATACAATTTTATTTGAAGTGCCGGTACTGGCAATTATAAATGAGGTCTATTTCCGGGAAATCCGACCGGCACCCGATTTTGAGGTAGGCAAAGAAAAGCTGTATGAAAAAATTCATCTGGTAAAAGAGTCTGATAAAGAGAATCTGGGATTCGGGTTTGCAGATTTCGGAACACGGCGAAGATTCTCTTTAATCTGGCAGGAGCAGATTATACAAACACTGAAAAAAGAGCTGCCTGAAAATTTCAGGGGAACAAGCAATATCTTTTTTGCAATGAAATATAATCTTACTCCTATCGGAACAATGGCGCATGAATGGCTTATGGCGGCTCAGGCTTTGGGTCCGAAATTGGCAAACAGTCAGAAATTTGCTTTGGAACACTGGGCTCAGGAGTATCGGGGGGATTTGGGGATTGCTTTATCAGATGTTGTAGGATTTGACGCTTTTCTGTATGATTTTGATATGTATTTCAGTAAGCTCTTTGACGGATGCAGACATGACAGCGGAGACCCATTTAAATGGGGGGATAAACTGGTTGAGCATTATAAAAAGATGAAAGTGGATCCGCGTTCAAAGATAGCCGTATTCAGTGACGGGCTTTCTTTTCCCAAAGCCATAGAGATTACAAGATACTTTAAAGATCGACATAATTACATCTTTCGGAATCGGAACCAACCTGACCAATGATATAACTGAAATTCCTATGGATATTGTAATTAAAATGACCCGTTGTCAGGGATCTCCTGTGGCAAAAATTTCAGATTCTCCGGGTAAGCAGATGTGCAAAGATGACGGGTATCTGGAATATCTGAAGAGTGTTTTCAGTAAAAAGAAATATATCCCCTGATATTTTAATTTTATGACAGCCGTATGCAAAATCCCTGAAATAGATTTTATAGAAAAAAGTTGAAAAATTTAAAAAAACAGGGTAAGAAATGTTTTTAAGTGTTGTAAGAGATTATTGCAGTGGAAGGATAAACGAATGGCATTGCTTGGAGTCAATGCCTCATGAAGCCTGCCCGCAGTCAATTTTGTATTATTTGCTTTAAATTTTAAATTCCTTAAAGAAGGAGAACAGAATGAACATCTATGTTGGAAATTTGTCGTATGAAGTTAGCGAAGAGGATTTGAAGTCAGCGTTTGAGTCATTCGGGCAGGTGGAATCCGTCACTATTATAAAAGATAAGTATAGTGGTCAGTCAAAAGGTTTCGGATTTGTAGAAATGCCATCTGGCGGTGAGGCACAGAATGCAATCAATGACCTGAATGGAAAAGAATTCAAGGGAAGAGCACTGAATGTGAATGAGGCGCACCCTCGTTCTGATAATCGTCGCAGCGGACCCGGCGGAGGACCCGGCGGAGGACGAGGCGGAGGTCGCCGCCCGGATGGTGGTCGCCGTGAAAGAAGCGGGGCGGAGGCGGAGGCGGAGGACGCCGTTACTAATTTATAAAAGAGCTGCGGAGCTTTAAAACTCCGCGGCTTTGATTAAATAGGTTCTTCAATCTTTTTTGTGGATCGTCTTATTACTGTAGGGGCAACCGTTCGGCTGATCTCACGCCGAAGCCCCGTGGTTGCCCTCTTTGCATGGTAAGCACAGGGGCTTTACCCCTACATTTCCACAAAAATCCTTGAAGAACCATTAAATAACAACCTGTATTTTATTTATTTTAAAAAAGCAGCTTTTACAGGGCATAAAATAAAAAAAACGATAATCAACACTATGGGCAATTTTTTTTAAAACCACAAAGGACACAAAGGTTTCACAAAATTCACAAAAAATCTTAGTCTCCTTTGTGCCTTTTTAGTGTTCTTTGCGGTTAAAGTTGCACATCGCGTGTAATCAATAAAAGATAAGGAGATAACAGAATGGATATATCAGGAAAAAATGTTATTATCACCGGCGGCGGAAGAGGAATGGGAAAACAGTTTGCTCTTGATTTAAAAGCACTTGGCGCAAAACCCTTTGTAGTTGACGTTATTCAGGACGATCTCAATAAAATGAAAAGCGAATTCGGTATTCCGGGTAAAATTGTTGATGTTACCAATGAAGATTCAGTTGTATCATTTTTTGAAAACTACACTGCAGAAAACGGCGCTCCTGATGTTTTGATCAATAATGCAGGAATCACCTCTGACGGTATCTTTGTCAGAATGAAAGATAATGAAATGAAAAAATTCCCCATGTCAAATTGGCAGAAAGTAATTAATGTCAATCTTACAGGGGTTTTTCTCTGCGGCAGAGAAGCCGCAGCCCAGATGGTCAAACATGGAGTCAAAGGAGTAATTATCAATATTTCATCCATCAGCCGTGCAGGAAATTTCGGACAGACAAATTATTCTGCCACCAAAGCAGGTGTAGCATCCATGTCTGTAACATGGGCAAAAGAGCTTGCAAAGGCGGGCATACGCTCTGCCGCAATTGCTCCGGGATATATCAATACAGAGATGGTTGCAAAGATTGATCAGGCAGTTTTAGATAAAATCATTGCACAGATTCCTGTGGGGCGATTGGGAGAGATGAAAGAGATTTCACAGACTGTCAGGTTTATTATAGAATGTGATTTTGTCAACGGCAGAGTCATTGAAGTTGACGGGGGGCAGAGAATTTAAGAAGTCAATTGGAAATTAGGAATTGAGAATTAAGGGTTTTAATAAGAAACCAAGTTTCTTGTCATAAAAAAAATCCAAGTTGCGACCTATTGAAAAAATAGCCTCTGTCCGCTCGGTTCGGACTTCGGCGTGAGCTCAGCCGAACTATTGACAAATCCGAACCCCTGCCCGGATTTGTCAATCCGGCAGGAGCATAGGTGGCAACTTGGGTTAAAAAAATCAGAATGGCATACAGTGATTTTACACTTAAACGGATCAAGTCGGAGCTGAATATCAGCATCATTGCGAACAGATCCCTTTTTGCTGAAACAGAAAGAACAGAATTAACTGATTATCTTCATGAAACATTAAAAAGAAATCTGCCGCTGGCTATGGCAATAAATACGGAAAAAGCCAGATCCGAACTGATAATTATAAATATACTGCTTGAAATCAGAACCAGATCGGACGATAAGATAAGCCTTTTCTCAGGCATAGATTTTACTGTTGACAAAGATAAGGGACTGAACGGATATTGTGATTTTATAATAAGCAATTCTTCCGAGCAGTTATATCTGGAATGTCCGGTTATTATGATAGTTGAGGCTAAAAATGAGAATATTTCATCAGGGCTGGGGCAGTGTATCGCTGAAATGTACGCGGCTGATCTGTTCAATAAAAAAGAGGAAAACAGATTCCCCTCTATATACGGCGCTGTAACAACCGGCGATGAATGGAAATTTATAAAATTATCTGAAAATACAGCTTATATTGATATTGACACCTATTATATCAATGATATTCAGAAAATTGTCGCTATTCTGACAGAAATGACGATGCCAATTAGGAATTGAGAATCAGGAAAAGTTGCATATCATGTGATTTTCTGAAAAAAGCTGCTTGACTCTTTTTTCTGACTGACCTAATCAGATTAACTTTAAAATTAAAAAGAAAGGAAAGCAAACTATATGGCGTATTCAATCGCACTGGCGGGAAAAGGTGGAACAGGGAAGACCACAGTTGCTGGCATGCTGATAAAATATATGATAAAAACCGGAAAAAAACCTATTCTTGCTGTAGATGCAGATTCCAACGCAAATCTTAATGAAGTACTTGGTCTTGAAATTTCAGATACACTTGGAAATGCCCGTGAAGAGATGAAAAAAGGGGTGGTTCCGAATGGTATGACCAAAGATGTTTTTATGTCAATGAAGCTGGAACAGGCTGTTGTTGAAACTGACGGATATGATCTTATAGTCATGGGACAGCCTGAAGGTTCAGGGTGTTATTGTGCGGCAAATACACTTTTAACCGGATTTATAGAACGGCTGACTGATAATTACCCGTATATTGTAATGGATAATGAAGCAGGGATGGAACATATAAGCCGACTGACAACAAAGAATGTGGATATTCTCCTTATTATTTCAGATACATCCAGACGCGGGCTTCAGGCTGCTGTACGGATTGACAAACTTGCAAAAAAGCTGAATATCGGCGTTGATAAAAGCTATCTGATTATTAATCAGTCCAAGGAGAAACCATCTGATGAAGTCCTGAAGATTATAAAAGATGGGAATCTTGAGCTTGCAGGCACTATACCTGAGGATAATACCGTATATGAATATGATCTGAAAGGAAATCCTACTGTAGAGATGCCGGAAAATAATAAGGCGATTCAGGCGGCGTTTAAAATTTTTGAAAAGATAATCAAGTGAAGACTTCCTAAGTTTCCGAAACTTGAGAAGTCTTGAGTGTGAAGGATAACTTTATGAAAAGAACAGGCTTTTTGTATGATGAAAGATATTTGCTTCACTGCACAGGTCCCTGTCATCCTGAACAGCCTGACAGACTCAGAGCGGCTTACAAAGGATTGGAAGGGGCTGATCTTCTTCCGTTTCTGACAATGATACAAGCCAGCCGTGCAGATATAAAATGGATTGAAAGCGTTCATTATATCGGATATATTCTGCGGTTTGAAGAGGCTTGTCTGATGGGAATGTCAGAGTTTGATCATCCTGATAATCAGATGTGCTATGATACTTATGAAACAGCTTTTCTGGCAGTCGGCGGCATTCTTGATACCATAAAACTGATGATGGAAGGGAAGATAGATAATGCGTTCTGTGCGATCCGTCCTCCGGGCACCATGCTGAAAACAGCAGGGCAATGGGATTCTGCTATTTTAATAATGTAGCAATTGCAGCAAGATATTTGCAGAGAGAATGGGGTATAGAAAAAGTCGGAATTATAGATTTTGATGTTCATCACGGAAACGGAACTCAGCATATATTTGAAGATGATCCGACTGTTTTTTATTATTCCATTCACGAGCATCCATCTTTTTCTTATCCGGGAACAGGTCGCGATTTTGAGAAAGGAAGAGGAAAAGGGGAGGGGTTTACGCTCAATTCTCCGGTATTGCCGGGGCATGGGGACAGAGAATATAAAATAATTATTGAAAAAGAGCTTCTGCCTGCATTTGAAAAATTCAAGCCCGATGTGATTCTTGCGTCATCAGGATTTGACGCTCATGTAGATGATGATATGTCAGGAATAAATCTTTCAACAGAATGTTTTTCATGGATTATGGAAAAAATTGTTGAAATGGCGGAAAAATATTCACGCGGCAGACTGATCTCTGTTCTTGAAGGGGGATATTCTCTTGCACGACTTCCTGAACTGATAAAGAATCATGTTGAAATTTTATTGGATAAAAAATAACTTGGGAAAATTAGGAATTGAGAATCAGGAATTAGGAATTCATTCTGTTTGTGTCTTTGGCATCAGATATAAAGCAGAGAACAAACATTGAAGGAGAAGAAGATCATGTTTATTGATAAATCAATGGAAAAGAATGTCATCACCGTCAGTGCTGAGACATCTGTTCTTGAAGCAAGAGAGATAATGTTAAGCAAGCAGATTCGTCATCTTCCGGTGGTGGAAAAAGATAATAAGCTGATTGGTATGGTTACAGACAGAGATATAAGAAGCGCCATGCCGTCGGTTGTTTTAAATACCTGTGATATAGAAGAAGAGAGAAAGCGGGTTGAATCTCTTAAAGTAAAAGATATTATGACAACCAAACTGATTACGATTTCTCCTTTGCATACGCTTCAGGATGCGATTCTGCTCATGCACAAAATCCGCGTGGGTGCTTTTCCGGTTGTTGATGAAAACGGAATTCTCAAAGGAATTATCTCAGTTCGTGATATGATGCGGGCATTTATAAATGTCATGGGTATCGGAGAACCCGGAACTCTGTTATGTATTTTGGCTGAAAATAAGCAGGGGCAGATGAAAAAGATTGTTGATGCAATTACAGAAGAAAAAATATCCTTCGGAAGTGTCCTTGTCGCCAGATACTGGGATGAAGGAAAACGGGCTATCTTCCCCTATCTTCTGACGAATAACGTAGTGCGTATAAAGAAAAAATTGGAAAATATGGGTTATACTCTGCTGAATCCTATGGACTGGTATCTGGATAATCTCCCGAAAACAGAATTATAAAAATTAGGAATTGAAAATTATGAATCTAACGACAATATGTTAACCTTTTACCACAAAGAACACAAAGGTTTCACAAGGAGTTCTTCGTGCATTCTTTGTGTCCTTTGTGGTAATAGAGAGAGAAATCAGAGAGATGTCGAATACAGAAAATTTTTTATCTTCCCCGTATAAAGATTTGCATATATACTATATTCAGGGATGTGTTGAATCCTGATAATCAAATAACCGGGGATGATTTTATCGGCAACTGGCAGGAGGGTGATTTCTCTTTTCTCTTCTTTTCCGCTTCATCTCAGAATAAAGTAGAAAATATTTTAAAAATACAGCCTGAACTGATTCTTCTGGATCAGTTTAACATGACTTATGAAGAATGGCAGGGCGGAAGACTGACCCCTTTTCAGATAGGAAATTTCTGTATAATCCCCCCATGGGAAAAAAAATTCACCTCTGCCCCTGAAAACTTCGGAAGCCTTATCAGTCATGCACCCTGCCCCCCGCCCCTTGAAATTATTCTTGACCCCGGTGTTGTCTTTGGAACAGGAACCCATCCCACTACTCATGACTGCCTTGAATTGCTTGAATCTCTTTATTATGAAGAGAATATTGAAACCGTTCTTGATCTTGGAACAGGAACAGGCATCCTTGCTCTTGCCGCAGGCAAATTGGGGTGCAAAAATACACTGGGGCTTGATTTTAATTTCCTGGCAGCAAAGACCGCAAAAAGAAATGTTGAATTAAATAATTTAGATGACAGTATTCTGATCTTTCAGGGAAAAGCTCATGATTTTATTGATTTACCTGCTGATCTGGTAATCGCCAATATTCATTATGATGTGATGAAGGATTTGATTGCATCTGATGGATTTCTTAACAAAAAATGGTTTATCCTTTCAGGGCTGCTGAGGAGTCAGGCAAGGGATATTCATTATAAGCTATCTCAACTTCCTGTAGATATTCTGAAAAGCAGAGAGCGTGACGGAATTTGGCATACATTTATGGGGAGAAAAAAATGAATAATCTGATAAAGCAGGCAGCAAAAGATATTTTTAATGCAGGAAGTGTGGCAGTGCTCACAGGCGCAGGCATCTCAGTTGAAAGCGGAATCCCCCCTTTTCGAGGAAAAGGTGGAATGTGGGAAAAGATTGATCCAATGGAATTTGCTCATATTGATTCATTTCTCAAAGATCCCGCTAAAGTCTGGAATATCCTGATAAAAGAGATGAAAAAGGTGATTGATCCGGCAAAGCCGAATGACGCTCATAATGGATTGGCAAAGCTGGAAAAAATGGGGATTGCAATGACAATCATCACCCAAAATGTTGACGGGCTTCATCAAATGGCTGGCAGTACAGATGTTATTGAGTTTCACGGAAATTTTGCATGGCAGCGTTGCATGAAATGTGAAAAAAAATGTGAAACCGCCAAGATTGATATATCCCGGATTCCCCCCAGATGCGAATGTGGCGGTATTTACAGACCCGATTGCGTTTTTTTCGGTGAAATGATTCCGCCTGAATATCTGATACGCTCCAGAGAGGTTGCGGAGCAATGCGATGTTATGCTGGTGATCGGCACATCCGCTGTTGTGGAGCCTGCGGCATATATGCCTGTTATTGCAAAGAAAAACAGGGCAAAAATAATTGAGATAAATCCTGAAAAAACTCCTTTGACAGCTCATACCAGTGACTATATTATTATGGGAAAAGCCGGTGAGATCATGAACGCCATTATTGCGGAGATAGCGCAGTTAAAAGAACGATAATTTTTATAGAATGACTATTAATTTTGTTTATAACAGTAAACAGTTATAATGAGGTCTTTAACCCAGTTACAAGATTCTTCCTTGTAACCATGTATAGGAATAGCCAAATATGCTGACAGTGACCATCCCGGACAGATTAACAGATAAAATAAACGAAGTTGCAGGATTGTTTTGTCAAACGCCCGAAGAATATATAATTGAACTTATTGAAGAGCGTCTGGAACATAACATCGCTTATATTGAAACAGCATACCTTGCAAAATCGGAAAAAAACAGAAAACGCCTTAATAATGCTGTTGAAGATATTAAATCAGGCATATATGAGCCTCATGGATTGATAAATGATTAACTGGCATTATTTTTGCATTGACAAATATTAAAAGACCTGCGGGGTTTTAAAAACCCCGCAGGTCTGGGGTATTATATTTTTTATAAAAAATCATGAATGATGAAAGCCGAAAAACATGGGTAAAAAAAGTATCTCTGACGCCTCCGAGCCTGAAAGATAACACGGCTGATGCAGAACGCCTTATCCGTGCTTTAAAAAAAGAGATTCAGGCTGATGCTATCAGAATAGAATTGCATTTATTAAGAAGACTGCCGGATATTCTCAGAAAAGCGGATTACAATCTCCGTTGTATCTTGTTTAAATCTCTTAAAGAATGGGTGCTTATAGGCGTTGCTCCGGCAGATGATAATAAACTCATAACCGGAGTTGCTGTTGATCTTGGAACAACACGGGTTGTTCTGCGTCTTATTGATCTTGCAAACAGTCAGATTCTGAAAGAATATTCTTTTGATAACCCTCAAATTGCCATTGGTCTTGACATATTGACAAGAATACATTATTCTGATACTCATAATGGATTAAAAAATATCAGCAGCCTGATTATAGACGGTTTAAATAATGAGATTGACAAGTTATGCAAATCCTGCGGTTTGGATAAAGAGGATATTTATTTAATCTCTGTTGCCGGAAATACAGCAATGACTCATCTTTTTATGGGGCTGAATTCACATTGGATTATCCGTGAGCCTTACATTCCTGTTGTGAACAATCCCGGACTTGTCAGAGCTGATGAATTGGGATTAAAGATAAATCCCTGCGGCAGGGTCTTTATATTTCCGAATGTCGGAAGCTATTTTGGCGGGGATTTAATAGCAGGTATTCTATATTCAGGTATTAATAAAAAAGATGAGACAACTATTCTGGTTGACGTGGGAACAAACGCCGAGGTAGTTCTTGGAAATAAAAACTGGCTGATTGCCTGCACGGGCGCGGCAGGTTCTGCTCTTGAGGGCGGGGTTACACGGATGGGAATGATGGCAGGTCCCGGAGCAATTGACAGAGTTGCAATTAATCAGAAAACGCATGAATTTAATATTCATACCATTGATGAATCAGCTCCCAAAGGAATATGCGGTTCAGGTATGATAGACCTTGCGGCACAGCTTTTTCTTTCCAATATGATTGATATTCGGGGTAAATTTGTACCCTCTGTATGCGGTAAAAGGCTTAAAGAAAAAGACGGCATTCTTTATCTTGTTATTGTTCCAAAAGATGAATCTGCCACAGGAGAAGAGCTATTTATAAGTCAGCCGGATATTGACAGCCTTATCAGATCCAAAGCTGCAATGTTTACAATATTAGAGACCATTACAATATCTGTGGGGATTTCTTTACAGGAGCTTTCAGCATTTTATGTCGCGGGAACATTCGGATGTTTTATCAATCCAAGATCAGCAATATCAATCGGAATGCTTCCTGATTTGCCGATTGAAAATTATAAGCCGCTGGGAAACAGTTCTTTGGAAGGCGCGACAATGATTTTACAATCAAGTGAATATATAGAAGAGATAAGCCGCATCAGGGAGAGCATCACATATCTTGAATTAAATGTAAATCAGGATTTTATGAACAGATTCAGCGCAGCAAAATTTCTTCCCCATACAAATCCTCTGCTTTTTCCTTCAGTAAAAAGAGAGGAAAGTTCGTAGTTCCGCATTTATGCGGTCAGTGTAAAAAAAGTTTGTAGTTCCGCATTTATGCGGTCAGTGTAAAATCAGACGGTTATCGCAGCACGCCGGACCGCCTGAAGGCGGTACTACGAACTTTTTCGATTTAATGAAATTTATGTTGCAATAATTTTTAACAGCGTGTAAAAAACATTCAATAAACTCTGGAGTGCTAAAATTACAGTTTCAGCAGATTGATAATAAAATGGAAGAATTATTTGAACTGAGGACTTATATTGAGCAGCGTGATTATGAAAAAGCACTGGCTTTAGTCGGTGAGATGGAAGAGATGAGCCGGGATGACAAGATAAATAAAGTTCTCAGTTTTACGATAATTCTTTTACTTCATCTGATAAAGCAGCAGGCTGAAAAACGTACAACAAGGTCGTGGGATGCTTTAATTCATAATTCTTTAAGAGGAATTTTTTACTCTAACAGGCGCAGAAAAACTGGGGGATTTTATCTTACAGAAACTGAAATAAAAGATACTATTGAAGAAGCATGGGAAACAGCATTAACGAAAGCATCTTTTGAAGCATTTGAAGGGAAATATGATGTAAGCGGGCTTTTGCAGATGATCAATCCTGAGCAGATAAAAGCAGATGCACTGTAATTGATTATTAATGAGCAGATGCGGATATAAATGCTTATAATTACACGCAAAAGACTTAATGAGTTTGTAAAAAAATATCCATCTGTCAAAGCATCTCTTCAGCATTGGTATGATGTTATGAAAAAAGGAAATTTGATTCATTTATTCATTTACGCCAAACATTTCCTGATTCCGACAGAGTAGGAAAACTTACAGTATTTAATATCAGCGGAAATAAAGTCAGGCTTATAGCGGCTATCCATTATAACAGAGATGGTTTATATCCGTGCTGTTCTGACCCATGAGGAATACGATGAAGGAAAATGGAAGGAATGATTATGTCTGTTTCTGAAATCCGGCAGATAGAAACTATATGGAATCCTGTTTCACAATTATTATATGTTCCCCGCACCGATGAAGAATCTGAGAGAATTGTTGAATTGCTGGACAATCTGACAGATGAAGTAGGAGAAGACGAAAATCATCCGCTGGCGTCTTTTATGGAAATTTTAGGTTTATTAATTGAGACTTATGAAAATGAGCATATTTCTGAAATTACAGAAATGTAGATATACTTAAATGAGTCCTTCATTAAATCACAGTTATGTATGCAAAAGAATCATTCTTGAAATTGAGCAGACAGGAGAATGGGAGGCATGGCCCGAGCTGACGCTTGATATAGAAGGCGGGCTTGTTCCTGATATTGCCATATATAAAGCCGGTCTCTTAAAGCCGGATTTTACAGAAGATAAAATAAGGTGTGATATACTGCCGCAGATTGTTATAGAGATTGTATCGCCAAGTCAGGCGATTCATGAACTGATGTTAAAAGCCGGTAAATATTTAAAAGCAGGAATTCCCGTTGTATGGACTGTAGAGCCTTATGGCGGGGTAATATATATTTCAAAAAAAGATGAAAGAAAGGTGCTTGTTGCTGAATCTGTTGAGAGTGAAGGGCTTAAAATAGATTTTTCAAAGATATTCAAAGGATAAAATGTAGGGCGGACTAAGCGCAGCGTGTCCGCCGGTGTCAATGCGGGGTGGACACGCTCCGCTTAATCCATCCTACTTATCACTGATAACTATATGCAATTTGAGTGGGATGAACAGAAACGCAGGACAAATATCCGTAAACACGGTTTTGATTTCAGAGATGCCTTCAAGGTATTCAGTTTGCCCATTCTCGTAGCGTCTGATGACAGATATGATTACGGTGAAGAGAGATGGATTGGAATCGGTATGCTTGAAGGTAGAATTGTGGTAGTTGTATTTACGGAACGGGGAGATAAAATCATCCGTATAATTTCAATGATGAAGGCATTGACTCATGAAAGAATCAGATATGAACGATACCTCAGAGACCAATTGGGATATGATTGACTCGCTGACAGATGAGACTATTGACAGAAGTGAACTTCCACCTCTGGATGAGTCTTTTTTTGCCAGAGCCAAATGGCGGATTCCTGAAAAATCTGTGGCTGTTACGATTCATATATCCCCTGATTTGCTTGCATGGTTCAAATCTTTTGGCATTGAGGAAGAATATGAACAACGCATGATTACAGCCCTTCGTATCTACGCTCAGTCGCATAAAGAAATGTAGAAATGTAGGGCGGACTAATCGCAGCGTGTCCGCCGTTGAGATACTGACTCTTGAAAATATAGGAGGTGACAGATATGGTACATTATGAAAACAGTTATTCAAAAGATGAAGACCCCATGTTATGGAATCTGCATGAAATAAGGCATAAAATTGCCGGACAGAATCAGTCTCCCGAGCAGATTAACTCTGCTGTGAGAGATGTTATCAGACAGTATAAACTGGATAATCTGAAAATTGTCAACAGGATAGAGAAATAAAATATGCCCGGAAAATTGAAATTGTGAGACTGAATGCCGAAATTATATGAATATTTCGGGCTTATAGTTCTTTTTTATTCAAATGAGCATGAGCCGATCCATGTGCATGGAAAATATCAGGGAATGGAAAGCAAGGCTGAGATTATCACGGACAACGGTAAAATTGCTGAAATCCGTTATATTGATATGAAAGGAAAAAGACCTCTGGACAGGACAAAACAGAAAGATTTTGAAATGCTTGTGGAACATTTTGCAGGGGAGATTGTTCAGAAATGGATAGATTACTTTGTACTGCACAAACCGGTGACAGCGAAAAAAATCACCCGGAAGCTCGGCTGAAAATCGGGGATGGAATGTTAATAGATGTTGAACACGCTGAATATATTGATAAATACAGACTGAATCTGAGATTCAGTAACGGAACAGAAAAAACTGTGGATTTCGGAAATTTTTTGTCCGGTTCCCTGAATCCGATGATAAGAAAGTATCTTGATACAGAAAAATTCAGGGAATTCACTGTCGAGCATGGTGATTTATTCTGGAATGATTATGATTTGTGTTTTCCCGTTGCAGATTTGTATGAGGGAAATATTTAAAGTTCGTAGTACCGCATTTATGCAGTAAGGCGTGTTCTAATAACCGTCTGATTTAACACGGACCGCATAAATGCGGTACTGCGAACTTTTACAAATTTTCGATCTGCTAATACTGTGTAAAATCTGATGAGATAAGATCAATTCAGCCAATGTAGGACGGACTAAGCGTATCGTGTCCGCCGGTGTCGATGCAGGGTGAACACGCTCCGCTTAGTCCACCCTACTTAATACCGGGTAAAATCTGATGCGATAAGATCAAATCAGATAGAATATATAAACAAAAAAACAAAATTTTTAACTTTAACAAGGGGGTAAAAAGATGAGGAATTTTTTGGGTAACAGATGGGGAAAGATCGGTTTGATGCTTTTTGTCTGTTTGAGTCTTTATGGTTTGACAGCAACAGCCGCTTATAGTCAAGTAACGTGCTGCTATTGTCAAGATACAAATTGGTACACTCAGGTATCAGGAGATTGCGGGGTTACATGCTCAAATCAGGGGAGTGCTTATGGTGGTTATACTTACCAAAGGCGTTCTGATAGTGCTTGCGGGGCTTCATGCAGCAATTATAATAGTACCTGTAAATCAACTACTCAGGTAGTATGCTGGGAGAGTGCAGATCATACTGTAAATAAAACAACAACCTGTCAGCAGAAGAATACACCTCCGTCAGATTGGTATATTTGTAAGCCGGATGCTGTTTTAAACCGTGATGATAGTCTTTGGGATCCATGTCCTTCTGTTGATGGTAAAACCGGGGTATGTTGCGAATGGGGAGGGAACTGGGATGAAAATTCAAATACCCTGTTAAATGATAGCAGTTGTGATTGTATTGCTAATCCATACGGAAGCTAAACACACAAAAAGAAACTAAGATTTTTTCAAAAACTTAGTTTCTTTTTAGCGTGATTTAGTTAGGGTATAGAGATTATTATAAATAAATTTGAAAATCAAATCGTGTTAAGGAAGGAAGAAAGAAAAGGAGGAAAAATAGATGAATGGAAAAATAGGAAAAAAAATTTTTCCCATTGTTTTTACAGTGATGATGTTGGGATTATTCCTGACTTCACAGGTAACAGCAGCAGAAATTACAGTTAATTCTGATGGTACGGCTGATTATACTACAGTTAACGATGCTCTTGCCGCTGCAACGGATGGCGATACTATTACTATTGAGGGGACGCTTACAGAACTTGCTATCACTGTGAATAAAGATGTTACCATACAGGGATCAACTTTAAGTGCTGAAGATACAATTCTTCAGGCAAGTCCGAACGTAGGTGATGCACCTGATAGAATATTTACCATTCCCGAAGGTGTGACTGTTACAATAAAGAATATAACCCTTCAGAATGGTAAAGCTCCAAATGGAGTTGCGGTAGGAGACGCTCCCGGTGTTTCTAATGGAACAAATGGAATTTTTCCGAATATAAATGACTGTAAAACAGATGATGCCGGTAATTGTATCGGAGGCGCTGATGGCGGTTCTTCTTCTAAGGGGGGAGATAACGGTACACAGGGTACGCCGGGTAATCGCGGTGAAGATGGTGGAGCTATATTAAATAGAGGAAAATTAACCCTTAACAACTGTAGTTTTAAAAATAACATAGCAGGAAACGGAAGCTACGGCGGTAAAGGCGGTAAAGGCGGTGACGGCGGTAACGGCGCTGATGGTAATATGGGAAAACATGCTCCGCCTAATATGTGTTATCCTGATCCTCCTATTAATGAAATCTGTTGCGGTCTTGGTGGAAACGGCTGTCCCGGTGGAAACGGGGGGAAGCTACAGATGGAGGCGCTGGCGGTGCAGGCGGCATAGGCGGAAACGGAGGAAACGGAGGCGCTGTTTATAATGAAGGTAATTTAACCGTTGACCCGCAATGTAAGTTTGAATCAAATGAAGCCGGAGATGGAGGCGTCGGAGGCGTCGGAGGCGTCGGAGGCGCAGGCGGTGAAGGAGGCAGAGGAGGTAACGGAGGCTGGGCTAATCCTGGTTCCAGCGGAGAAGGCGGAGAAGGCGGTAACGGCGGTAAAGCAGGGAAGGGCGGAAATAGCAATCAATGCGGCGCCGGCGGAACCGGCGGTTCTGGCGGGGCTATTTACAGCACTCCAACTGCTTTTATTAATTTAAGTAATTTTCCGTCAGACAGTAATTTTACTGATAACTCAGCAGGAAGTGGCGGAAGTGGCGGAAAATATGATTCCCTTGATGGAAAAGTGCCGGGCGGAGCAGCCGGAGTAGTCGGTGACGGCGGAAACGGCGGTAGAAATGACGGCGGAGGTTATGCTACTGGAGGTATAGCCGGAACAGATGGAATACCCGGAACAGATGGAGCAGTAGGAACAACCGGAACAGCCGGCGGTGGAGATAATTATGTTACTCCACCTACGGTAACAACTGTTCAGGTAGGAAATCCTTCTCCATACACAGGCAAAGCAACCTGCATCGGAATCATTACGCGGAATGGCGGTTCTGATATTAACGAGAGAGGTATCTGCTGGAGTGAAACATCGCCTGTTACATGCGATCCGAGTATGACTAATAAAACAACAGGTGCATATGCCTTGAATACTGAATTTACATTTGAAATGTCAGAATTGTCTTATGCCACAACGTATTATGTGAGAGCTTACGCGAAAAATGCAAACGGCGGCGTAGGATACGGAACAGATAAAACATTCAGAACAGCGTCAATTGCTCCGATAGTTTCAACAACTTCTCCTGTAACCAATATGTCCTATCACACAGCAACTGTGGAGGGAAATGTTAAAGATAACGGCGGCGAAGATGTTACAGCAAGAGGTGTATGCTGGAGTACTGTGAATCAATCTCCGACTTGGAATGATAATGACGGCTGCCAGGATTCAACTTATACAGGCGTTGAAATCGGAAAATTTACAGTAGAGCTTACTGCTGAAGCAGGATTAAAAGCCGGATCAACTTACTATGTCAGAGCCTATGCCAAGAACAAGATAGGCATCGGTTATGCAGATAAAGATACTAATCAAGTTGAGTTTACTACCACAGATACAACAAAGCCGACTACACAAACTGAAATGCCGGATCATACAGCAACTACGGCAACTTTTAAGGGAATGCTTACAGATTACGGCGGCGCAACAGTTACAAAACATGGTTTTCTGTGGAGCAAAGGTTCAGAGGCACCCACAGAAGATAACCATATGGGTCGTGCTGATTTTACAGAACCAATAGAAAACGGAGCTTCCTTTGAGCATAAGGCTACGGGATTTACCCCTACAACGACTTACACTGTTATAGCTTATGCTGAAAATGAAAAAGGAAAATCTTACGGGAGTAAGGAAACTTTTACCACAGATTCAACAAAGGCGACTGTTGTTGTCACTGTATCACCTGACACGATTACTGAGAAGTCAGCAACTTTTAACGGAGAAATAACGAATAACGGCGGTTCAATAGTTACAGAAAAAGGTTTCTGTAAGAGTGAAACAGCAAGTCCCGATTGGGCATTACTTCTTGGCACACCTGATTGTAAATCGGTTGCTGTTGCTGACTCATTCACAGCGGATGTTACGGGTTTAACAGGTAACACAACGTATTACGTTGCAGCTTATGCAAAGAATGAAAATGGACACTCTTTCGGTAATACAAGTTTTCAAACAAAAGTAGCGCCTACAAAGCCGAAAGTTACCACGTATGAAAAAGAGAATTGGACAAAAACATCAACAACATTAACCGGCGGCGGAAGTATTACTGACTTTGGCAATGCCAAGAATCTTGAAAAAAGGCGCCTGCTATAATATCACAGGTTTGCCAATATTTGGAGCGAGTGATACTACGTGTACTGATGTCGTCCCTGACGTTGATGTAAACGGGGCATTTACTGTTGAAATAACAGGTTTGACCAAAGATACAGCCTATTATGTCAGAGCATACGCCACAAATAGTGCAGGAACAGGATACGGTGAACAGCGAATGCTTGACACGGCAACCAAACCGATTGTTGTTACTAGTGATGTATCGAAATATGATTCAACAACAGCAACCGGCGGCGGAATTGTTACAGAAGTCGGTACTTCTCCGGTAACAGCAAGAGGCGTTTGCTGGAGCAGTAAAGATAACCCGCCGACACTTGCAAACAGACATACTACCGATAAAATAACCGGCGATAGCACTTTTCATAAGTTACATGAGCGACTTGACTGGTAGCAAGACTTATTATGTAAGAGCCTATGCGACCAATGCAAACGGCACATCATACGGAAAGTGTGGTTGAATTCACAACCTTACCAAGATTAATCCGGGTGATTTTAACGGTTCCAACGGTGACCCTGATTTGCAGGATGCTATCCTTGCATTGAAGGTATTGTCAGGCATGGATGTAACTACAATTCGCCTTGATGCTGATACAAATGAAGACCCGCAAAGGTTGGAATTGAGGATGTGATTTATATCCTGAGAAAAGTTTTGGGATTGTAGTTTTGTAGTAGTAGTAGGGTGGGTGAAGCGAAGCGTAACCCACCCTGACTGTTCACTACAGGGATTTGTTATAAGAAAGGATAAAGAATCCGGTTCTTATAATCCTCTTCTTATAACAAATCCCTGTACAGTAAGTCAGAAAGTTTATTAAAAGCTCCGTAGGAGCGTTATCTTTGTAGCTTTTAAAACGGATGCAGATTCTACAAATATAACGCTCCTATGGAGCTTTTTTTAGCACGGAAGTAAACTTCCGTGCTATTCTGAACATCCCTCCGGGACATGAGAAGAGTTTTACAGACACCCCGTAGTGATGTCCTGAAAATAGCCCGGCAATTTATTGCCGGTCTTTATTTTATCTTCTTCTGAATATACTTCATCAGCCCGCCGCTCTGCACAAGCTCCTGCATAAACGGCGGAATCGCTCTGGTTGAATACGCTTTTCCGGTATCTTTAAGAAGAATCTCTCCGTTATCAAAATTAACAGAAAGGGATTTTCCTGTATCAAACTGATCCGTATCTTCACACTCAAGAATCAGAAGCCCCATATTAAAAGCATTTCTGTAAAAAATCCTTGCAAAGCTTTTGGCAATAACACATGAGACTCCGGCAGCTTTGATAGCAATCGGAGCATGTTCACGTGAAGAGCCGCATCCGAAATTTTTGCCGCCCACAATAATATCTCCTGTTGATACTTTGCCTGCAAAACCGGGATCAGCATCCTCCATACAATGCTTTGCCAATTCCTTTGAATCGCTGGTATTCAGATACCTTGCCGGTATAATCAGGTCTGTATCAACATCATCCCCGAATTTCCATATTTTTCCGGTTACTTTCATTATTATTAACTCCTTAAAATGTAAACCTAACCCCCCTGCCCCCTTCCCAAAGGGAAGGGGGAGTGAGGAAATGTCGGGGCGAATAATTCTTCGCCCCTACTAAATAACATCATCAGGACTTCCGATTTTTCCCAGCATCGCAGATGCCGCAGCAACAGCCGGATTAGCAAGATAAACCTCGCTTTCAGGATGTCCCATCCGCCCGACAAAATTCCGGTTGGTTGTGGCAATTGCCCGCTCCCCTTTTGCCAAAATTCCCATGTGTCCGCCCAGACAGGGACCGCAGGTCGGAGGGCTGATAATTGCTCCGGCATCCAAAAATATACTGAATAATCCCTCATCCAAAGCAGTCCGGTAAATATAAGGAGTCGCGGGAATGATAATCAGCCTTACCCCTTCTGCAACCTTTTTTCCCTTGAGAACAGCAGCAGCAGAACGCAAATCTTCTATACGCCCGTTAGTGCATGATCCTATAACCGCCTGATCAATTTTTATATCCCCTACTTTGCTGATCCCTTTTGTATTTTCAGGAAGATGGGGAAAAGATACCTGCGGCTCAATATTGCTTACATCATATTCTATCTCAACAGCATATTTGGCGTCTTTATCGCTCTGATAAAACATATACTTATTCCGTTTGGCACGCCCTGCAATATATTTTTCTGTTATGCCGTCAGGAGCAATAATGCCGTTTTTCCCGCCTGCTTCAATAGCCATATTTGCCATAGTAAGCCTGCCCGCCATCCCCATTTTTTCAATAACCGGGCCCGTCAATTCCATAGCTTTGTAAAGAGCGCCATCCACGCCGATCTCCCCGATAAGATACAGAATCAGGTCTTTCCCTTCTACCCAGGGATTCAGCCGCCCTTTGAAGATAAACTTCATAGTTTCAGGGACTTTCAGCCAGACTTCTCCGGTTATCATTGCAGCCGCAAGATCAGTGCTTCCCACGCCTGTAGCAAACGCACCTAATCCCCCATAAGTACAGGTGTGACTATCTGCACCGATAACCAGATCTCCGGGCAGCACAAGCCCTTTTTCCGGGAGAATCGCATGTTCCACGCCCATTTCACCCGCGTCAAAAAAATAGGTAAGCTCCTGCTCTTTTGCAAACTCCCTGAGCATCTTTGCCTGCATGGCTGATTTTATATCTTTATTCGGCACAAAATGATCCGGAACCAGAATTACCCGATCTTTATCAAAAACTTTTTTTGCCCCGCTTTTATAAAATTCATCAATTGCAATCGGCGCGGTAATATCATTTCCAAGTGCAATATCTACTTTTGCATTGATCAGCTCTCCCGGCTCAACCTTTTTAGCACCCGCATGAGCCGCAAGAATTTTTTCCGTGATGGTCATTCCCATAATATTATCTCCTTAAGTTTGTAGTACCGCCTTTAGGCGGTTCCGGCGTGCCGCGATAACCAACTAATTTAACACGAACCGCCTAAAGGCGGAACTACGAACTTTCGATCTGCTGAATGTTTATGAATCAGCCGCGTAGGTCGGGTTAGCACCAATGCCATTAAGTTAAGGAAACGGAGGAGTGGCAAACTTTCAGTTTGGCATTCCCCGCGGTAGGGGCAAATAATTATTTGCCCTACAGATCAGCCATTTTCCGCTTAACTTAATGGCATTGCGGGTTAGCGCAGCGTAACCCGACATTTATTTAAACACATAAAAATTATTTTTATACCATTATTATAAAAAACAAATCAAGTTTTATCTCAAACGATCATCTTTGGATATGCGGATTATTTTTCTTGAAAAAAGATATAAAAGCATTTAAGTTAGGAATTGAGAATTAACAGAGTGTTATAAATCTGCTGAACATCGGGTTGAATTATAAAGCGTAACATACCAATAAGATAAGGAGATCAATATGAAAAATATCACATTGTTGCAGAATAACAGGCAAATTCAGCGGAAAAAATATAAATCCCATGATATTGAAATGCTGTCTGAAGATGGAAAGATGGTCTCTGAAGAAGAATATTGGAAAAACTATTACCAGCGTCATGAACTTTTTATTTATGAGTGGAATAACGGAATTCTGGAGGTCAAGCCAATGGCGGATTACCAGAGCAGTTCTATGTATCAGTGGTTTTTAAAGATTCTGGACAGCTATTTTTCAACATACCCGGTTGGAAAAATTATAAATCTTGAAATCGGGTTCCGCATAGGACTTCCTAATAGCACCAGCGTGCGTATCCCGGATATGGCGGTTGTTCTGAATAAAAACTCGGTAGTAATACAGCCTAAAGATGCAAGATATTACGGAATATTTGACCTGTGCATTGAGCAGATATCTTATTCAGCTTTGAAAGAGATAACACGGGATACTGTCAGCAAAAAAGCGGAATATGAGGGTATAGGTGTGAAAGAATACTATATTTTGGACGCAAGTGGCAAAGAAACCGCATTTTACCGTCTCAACAGACAGGGAAAATATGCACCCACCAGACCTGCAAAGAGCTGGATTATTAAATCATCTGTACTGAAGGGATTTCAGTTCCGAATATCTGATTTATATAGCCAGCCTTTATTAAAAGACTTATCAGATGATACAGTTTATCAGAAATATGTCATCCCTTTTTATCAGGAGGAGAAGCAGCGGGCTGAACAGGAGAAGCAGCGTGCCGAACAGGAAAAACTGCGAGCTGATAAACTTGAACAGCAGTTACTTTTAGAACGGAAACAGGCGGAATTTATGGCAGCAAAATTAAAATCCCTTGGAATATCTGATATATAAGGTTCTTCAAGGATTTTTGCGGAAATTTCAGACCGTAGGGGCGAATAATTATTCGCCCCTACTTTTAGAACGGAAACAGGCGGAACTTATGGCAGCAAAATTAAAATCACTTGGAATATCTGATATATAAGGTTCTTCAAGGATTTTTGCGGAAATTTCAGACCGTATATGATCTTCACGTTGAATCTTATGGAATCCCTTGACAATTTCTGTTATGGTAATAACTGAAACAGTATATTGTCCGAAAGCAGCTCGATAGTCGCCGGCTCTCTTTATGATGTCGGCATTTTTCCCTTTCAGAATTTCCGAAAGAATATCTGTATCCAGCAGTGTTTTATTCATGTTCATATCTCAGCGGATTTTGGCGGTTTTGCATTGCTGATTCTGTGATTTCATCTATCATGTCGGATTCATCTGAAAATAATCCCGATAATATGTCATTTTCAGCCGTTTTTGATTTAAGTTCAATATTGCTCAGATATTTAAGTAAATTCCTGATAATTTCCAAATTATCAGTTTCATATTCTTTATGTATATTTTCAGGGACTTTGATTATAATATTTCCCATTTTATAACTCCTTTGGACTTGTTCCCACGCAAAACGTCAATGCCGTTAGGCAGGGGCAAATAATTATTTGCCCCTACACCGCTTAAAAACCCCCTAATCCTTATCCGTCTTCAGCACCGAAAGAAATGCGGACTGAGGAATCATCACCTTCCCGACCATCTTCATACGTTTCTTTCCTTTTTTCTGTTTTTCAAGGAGCTTCCGTTTTCGTGAAATATCTCCTCCGTAACATTTTGCAGTAACATCTTTTCTGAACGGGGATATTGTACTCCGGGCGATGATTTTAGCTCCGATTGCTCCCTGAACCGCAATTTTGAACATCTGTCTTGGAATCTCTTCTCTCAGTTTTTCACACGCATTGCGCGCGCTTCAACAGATCGCTCCTTGTGAACAAGTTGTGAAAAAGCATCAACACGATCTCCGTTTATCAGAATATCCATTTTAACAATATCTGTCTCCCGGTAATCTATTATTTCATAATCAAACGATCCGTATCCCTGTGTAACAGATTTGAGTTTATCATAAAAATCATAAACCACCTCTGCCAGCGGAAGCTCAAATATCATCTCAAGGCGATTACTGGTAAGATACTGATAATTTTTGTTGGTTCCCCTGCGGTCAAGACAGAGCTTCATCACGGCCCCCATATACTTGTCAGGAATAATAATAGAAGCTTTGATATACGGCTCCTTTGTGGTCTTAATATTGCTCGGATCAGGATATAATGCCGGATTATCAATAATAACAACCTCACCGTTATTCATCAGCAGTTCATACTGAACAGATGGAGCTGTCAGTATCAGAGAAAGATCATACTCACGCTCAAGCCGCTCCTGAACCACCTCAAGATGAAGGAGTCCAAGAAAACCGCAGCGAAATCCGAACCCCAGAGCAACAGAAATATCTTTTTCATAAATCAGGGAAGAATCATTCAGTTTGAGCTTTTCTATTGCAACTGCCAGGTTTTCATAATCATCTGCCGCTACAGGATAAATAGATGAAAATACAACAGGCTTTGCCTCTTTAAATCCGGGCGAGGGTGAATCGCAGGGATTTCTCTTTAATGTGACGGTATCTCCGCAGCGGGTATCGCTGACGGTCTTTATCCCTGCTATCATGTAACCGACACGCCCTGCACTCATCTCCTGCTGAGGAACCCGGATAATCTGAAAGATTCCGACTTCTTCAACTTTATAGACTGCATTATTTGACATGAATATGATTTCATCACCTGCTTTTATCCTCCCTTCATAAATCCGAAAATGAACAACTGTTCCCCTGAACGGATCATAATGAGAATCAAAAATAAGCGCCTTCAAAGGAGCTTCCGGATCACCCGCAGGCGGCGGCAGTCTGTTTACAAGTGCTTCAAGCAATTCTTCAATTCCGATACCCTCTTTTGCAGAGACAAGAAGAGCGTTCTCAGGGTCAAGACCGAGGTCTTCTTCAATCTGTTTTTTTACCCGTTCAATATCAGCAGACTGGAGATCAATCTTGTTGATTACAGGGATAATTTCCAGATTATGCTCCATTGCCAGATAAAGATTGGCAAGGGTCTGAGCCTCTACGCCCTGACTTGCATCAATAAGAAGCAATGCTCCTTCACAGGATGCAAGCGCTCTTGAAACCTCGTAACTGAAATCCACATGCCCCGGAGTGTCAATCAGGTTGAGAAGATAGGTTTTCCCGTCTTTTGCAGGATACGGAAGGGTAATTGTATGACTCTTTATAGTAATACCCCGCTCCCTTTCAATATCCATTGAATCGAGAATCTGATCCTGAAAATCCCGATCCGCAACAACTTTTGTCGCCTGAATAAGCCGGTCAGACAAAGTGGATTTGCCATGGTCAATATGTGCGATAATGCTGAAATTCCGAATGTTTTTCATTTATAAGATAATTTATCCGTTCACAAAGTTAAATCAGTAATGCTGATTTTAATATTCCTAAAAAGCTGATACCTATTTTTTTCTGTTAAAGCCAAAGTAAGTTGACATTGATTCATTTTCCGGTTATATAAGAAAAATTTCATTAAAACAGATTATTTTCTTTACCAGATTGTTGTTATTCATGTCAACCTCAGCTTTGAAAAATGAAAACTGATAATCACAATAATATAATAAAAAAAACTCATTTAGACAATACAGAAATGAATGTCCGTATTTTAATTGTTGATGATGATGATACTGTAAGGTATCTGATGAATGAATTTATTGAAACAGTCGGCGGCTATAATACCAGTACAGCTTCAGATGCGGAAGAAGCAATTGCTTTATTAGAGGCGAATAATGATTTTCAGGTGGTCATCACAGATATTATGATGCCCGGGATGGACGGTCTTGAACTTACTGAAAAAATAAAGAAAGACTATGATCCTGATGTTATTGTCATGACAGGGTTCAGCGGTGATTATTCTTATGAAGATGCAATTGTCAAAGGCGCAAGTGATTTTGTCTTTAAACCTGTACGGGTTGAAGAGCTTCTTCTCAGGATAAAACGGGTATTAAAGGAACGTCATCTTAAAAAAGAGTTACAGGCTCTGGCTATCACTGACGGGCTTACAAAACTTTATAATTCAAGGCATTTTTACAATGAACTTGAATTAGAAGTAACAAGATCTGTCCGTTACAGTCATCCTCTGTCTCTTCTTATCTTTGATATTGACAATTTCAAACTTTATAATGAAAAATATCTTCATATGGGAGGAGATAAGGTTTTATCCAAAATAGGGCAGATTGTCCGCTCCTGTCTCAGACGCACAGATTCCGCTTACAGATACGGAGGGGATGAATTTACAGTTATTCTCCCGGAAACAAACGGATTAGAGGCAATAACTGTTGCCCGGAGAATAAAATCCGCGGTAACGGCTGAAGATTTTATACCGGAAAATGGAAAAACCGTTAAGATAACTATCAGTATGGGGGTTACAGAATATTCTCCTGATGAAAAATCATCAACATTTATAAAAAGAGCGGATCTTGCTTTACTCACATCAAAACAGCAGGGAAGAGATAAAATAACCACCCTCTTTTGCAAATGACCTGTTTTTTATTAAAATGCTATCTTTTACCTTTCTGACCCGCCCCACAGAAGATCAAATCAGACAGATAACTCATCTTTATCATACACAAGGATGGATGACAGATGAAGAAATTCTTGAGCCTGATTTGACATACCGTATAATTTCCGGCAGTCATTCTTTTCTGATTGCAGGCGATGGCGATGAAATTGTCGGCATGGGAAGATGTATCAGCGACCGTGTAAGTGATGCTTATATTCAGGATGTTATGGTTAAATATACATACCGGGGACAGGGAATCGGCTTAAAAATAGTCAAAATGCTGATAAGTCGCCTTTATGAAGACAAAATGAAATGGATCGGTCTGATTGCAGAAAAAGGTTTCTGAGAATTTTTACAGAAAAATCGGATTTGAAAAAATGCCGGATGCTTTGCCGATGGTTAATCAGTCATTGACTATTTGTCCTTGAAACAGCATGATATTCGTGATACCTTGTTATTATGATTCGGATATTTTATTTAACCGCAAAGAACGCAAAGTTACGCAAAGATATATTAAAACTTTGCGATCTTTGCGGTTTATTTTTACAATGCAGAAACTCCGACTGCGTAACTCCTAAATCTTTCATAAAAAACGGCTGGTACATGGAAAAAATAATATTTTCAGATTATCCCAAGTTAAAAGAATTTTTTAAGGGACAAAAATATCCGCTTTGCGTCTATTCACTCTCTTCAATTATTGCATGGACAAACCAGATATACACTCCTTATGCGGCTATAGAGGATGGCACACTGATTATCTGCGCTGAGTTTTACGGCGACCACAGAGATAAACGGCACCTGATACTCCCGGTTTCTCCTGTCAGAGAATTTTCACCCAAAGAACTTTATGATATTGCAGAAAAATACGAGTGTGAAAAATATTCTTTTGTTCCTGATGAATATATAGAAAGATTCGGGCGAACTCAGGTGGAATCCTTTTTTGAAATTACAGAGCAGCCGGAATTTCATGATTATATTTATCTTAAAGATGATCTGGCGGAATTAAAAGGGAACAGATATTCCAAAAAAAGAAACCTGATAAATCAGTTTAAAAAAGAATATGCGGATAAGGAAAGAGTAAAAATTGAAGCGATTACCCCGTCAGTTGTATCAGAATGTATTGCTTTTTTAGAAGAATGGTGTAAAGAGCGGCATTGTGATGAAGACATGGAAGGGAATCTTGCCTGTGAAAAAAGGGCTATTATCAATGCGATTGAGCATCTTGATGTTCTTGAAATGAAGGGGATTCTTTTACGGATTGACTGTAAAATAAGTGCATTCGGTATTGGTTCATATCTGACCGATGAGATGGGGGTATTTCATTTTGAAAAAGCTTTTGCATGATATAAAAGGGCTTTACCAGTATTTTGATCAGCAATGTGCAGGAGAGCTTTTTAAGGGATACAAATATATCAATAAAGAGAGTGATATGAATATACCGGAGCTTGCAAAGGCAAAAAAGTCTTATTTTCCTGTGAGGATAGTGAAAGCATACAGACTGACAAAAAAATCCTAATGGTTTTAAAAACCATTAGGATTTTAACTGCTACAAATCAAAATGAGCTTTTATTTTAAAAACCTTTGTTGCAGGAAGATTAACAATTTCAGTTACTCCTGTTTCTTTAGAGATAGCTTCAAGATTTGATATAATCTCATCCATAGATGGTGCAATAAATGTAAACCAGATATTAAAATAACAGTCTCTTTTATAATTATGTGTAACACCCGGATAACGATTGACAGTTTCAGCAAAAAAACTGATTTTATCTTCAGTAACCTTTGCAGCGCAGAGCGTACTGACAAATCCTAATTTTCCGGGAACAAAATTTCCGCCTATACGTCTGATTATGCCGTTATTTTTTAACCGGATCAGCCTTTCAAGCAGATCATCAGCGGAAAGACCCAGTTCATTTGCTATGAAGAGATAAGGATGTGATGTAATAGGAAAATCAGACTGTATTCTGTTAAGAATTGCTTTGTCAATATCATCAAGATCGGACATAAACATACTCCTAATGCAATTAGGAATTGAGAATTAATTCAGATTTATAAAGTAGAAGCTAAACTTCTTAAACATGCTCAAAAAATTTTTATATTCTTTTTGGCTCTTCAATCTTTTTTGCGGATTTGCGTAGGGGGCGAATAATTATTCGCCCCCTACTGAGATTTCCACAAAAATCCTTGAAGAACCTTCTTTTTTTACCGCAAAGGTCGTAAAGCACGCTAAAAAGAGATAAATCCGCTTGCGACCTTTCCGCAAAACAAAAATGCTAACAACCGCCAATTCTCAATTCTTTCTCCTGAATTAAAAAAGCCCCGCTTTTACAGACAGGGCTTTATAAAAATAAAAAGATCACTTACATCTTTTTTTTCAGCTTATACGCATCCGGTAGGTTTCGGAAGACCAGCCATTTTACAGGCTCCCTTGCCAGGTCCTGATGGAAAGAGTTCATAGATATGTTTCAGTTTGAAACCTGTAACTTTTGAAAGTACCCGAACCATAGGTGCAATACCGTTTTTCTCATAATACTCACGAAGCACCTGAATAACCTTTTTATGCTCATCGGTAAGTTCTTCGATACCTTCTGAGCTTTTAACATACTGAACCCAGCCTTCGTTCCAGTTCTTATAATCATCAATAAATCCGTCTTCATCCACTGAATATGAGTGCCCCTGATAATCAACTGTTGGCATTTAAAAAATCCTCCTTCTTTCTATATATTATTCTCTTTATGGCATATAGCCTGTTAACCGATATTTTAATACACACCCGATTATGACGCCCATCTGAGAGTCATAAGTCTGTTTTCCGATACTTCATGCCCGCCTCAAAAGCGGGTAGTTGACTTTTATATATGATTGCACTTTTAATGTCAATATGAAAAATATAACATAATATCACTAATACCAATTAAGAATTAAGAATTAAGAATTAACAGTGCCTTATAAATCTGCCGGATATGAAGTCTGATTATAACAGACTGATTTTATAAAAATAATTTTAAATCTTAATTCGGATTGTTAATTCCTGATTCCCGATCAGTTTCAGTATCAGAGTTTATGAATTTTTTCAATACAGGAATTCATCAGACCTGTGAGATTTTAAAAATTCCTCAGAATATTTATACAGTAAAACATGGGCATATAGGAAAGATATTTTATTTTCAAAAGGTTATTTTTTAATTTATAAGATATTTATTTTCAAAAATTTATCACATCCGAATATATTTTTCAGATTATGGCTTTTTATTAAAGAAATCGTTCTAATTTCTATTGACAATTATCATGATAACAGATTAATCTTTACACCTGCTTTGAACAGAAAGACAACCTTAAAACAGAGGTTGCCATAGTATGCTGATATAGGGAATCATGATTATTTAAAGTTCAGGATCATGGTATTTATTAAAAATTTAAGGAAGGTGAAAGAAGGTGAAATATGAATAAAGGAGATTTGATTAACGAAGTAGCCTCTCTGTTAAAAGAGAGTACCAAAAAAGATGTGCAGGCAGCGGTAGATTGTGTATTATCAACAATTATCGAAACATTGAAAAAGGAAGAGACTGTTACCCTGATCGGTTTCGGAACCTTTAAAGTGGCTAAAAGAGAAGCAAGAAAAGGGAGAAATCCCCGGACAGGTGAAGAAATGAAGATTCCGGCAAGAAAGGTTCCCAAGTTTGTGCCGGGAAAAGCAATGAAAGAAGCTGTAAAATAATCAGCAGATAACAACAATTCCTCATATAAGACCTGCGGGTCCCCCGTGATAAAACCCTAATGGTTTCAAAAACCTTTAGGGTTTTAAAATTGGTTCAAAATCTTCCCGGCTGTCATGATTCATCCTGAAGAGAAAATAACTGTACAACCATCAGGAATATATATACATATTCCTTTTTGCCTTCGGAAATGCTGTTACTGTGATTTTTATTCTATAACTGACCTGTCAATAAAAGATAAATTTGTTAACTCATTGATTGCCGAGATGAGCATGATCCCGGAGTATCATTTTCAATTTGATACCCTGTATATCGGCGGCGGCACCCCTTCTCTTTTGGATGCAAAAGATATTTATCAGATAATAAATTCTGCGTATCATCGGTTCAATATTATTCCTGACACAGAGATAACAATTGAAGTCAACCCCGGCACTGTTAAATATGAGCAGATGAAAGATTATTGTGCTATGGGAATAAACCGTATCAATATCGGGGTGCAGTCTTTTCAGGATAAATATCTTAAATTTCTCACCCGGATACATTCAGCAGAAGCGGCTCATAAGGCTGTCCGGAACACACGGAAAGCAGGATTTGAGAATATCGGCATAGACCTGATTTATGGTATTCCGGGGCAGTCAGAAAAATCATGGCTGTCAGATTTACAGACCGCTGTTGAATGTAACCCTTCCCATCTATCATGTTATATGCTGACGTATGAATCCGGGACTCCGCTTGATAATGAACAGAAAAAAGGGAATATCAAAGCTCTGTCTGAAGATGTTGTCGCACATCTCTTTGAATTTACTGTATCATTTTTAGAGGATTATGGATATATTCATTATGAAATCTCAAATTTTGCACGATCTCCTTCGGAAATGTCAAGGCATAACAGAAAATACTGGTCATTTATTCCCTATCTCGGTTTAGGTCCCTCTGCACATTCTTTTATCTCACCTGTACGCTATTGGAATTACCGCTCTGTTAAAGAATATATCCATACTGTTCAAAGTGGTAAACTTCCGATAGAAGGAAAAGAGATATTGACAGGAGAACAGCAGATTATGGAGGCGATCTGCGTGGGATTGAGAAAAACAGAGGGGATTGATCTCAAAGACTTTAAGAACAGATTCGGAATCAGCTTTTACTCATTATTCGGAAAAATTACAAAGGAGCTTGAATCAGAGGGGTTTATCAAAGCTGATCGGGACTGCTGTATGCTTTCACGGAAAGGGATGCTGTTTCTGGACAGCATTTCAACATTATTTGTTATCTCTGATAACTGACCGAAAGATAAAAACATGGCAAAAAAATTATCCGTTATTATAGACAACCGGAATGAAAACAATCTCCCTGCGGGCGATTCAGACATTATTGCCGAATCTTGAACAGATGGATATTGCCACAGGTATATTTGAAGTCGGATCGCTTCTGCTTTTGGAAGGGCTTTGGCAGACTCTGAAAAAAAATCGTATTCTCATGGGTAATGAATAGTTACCAAAAATATATAAAATTAACCTGAGTTCGATGAGTTGTTGAACAATTTTATCTTTTTATGGTATATATGCTCCTGATTTTTTTTTTAACGCAATTCCTGAAAGGATCAAACCATGAAAACCGTCAGTAATGAAATGGTGAAGAGGCTTACAGGAAAACTTCCGGGCGATAAGGGATATATCAGAAAAGCACCTGTAAAAGAACTGTCTGAACAATGACCTGAATTTATAACAGCAATTAAAAAGAATATGAAGCAGAATCTTTCTGTTTCAGATCGTATTCTTTTAAGGAAAAGAGCGGTTATCGGGACTGTGAATGATTTGCCGAAAAATTATTTTCAGGCTGAACATCCACGGCACCGTTCAGCCGCATGTTTTATGAATAATGTATTAAGTGCCCTGATTGCATATACTTTTTATCCGACCAAGCCGGAAATGAGAGGACTTGCTGTACAACATGCTATTATCACAACATAACTCATCGAACTCAGGTTACCCATAGTTTTTGAATAGACAAACCTGGCTGTTAAATGACGCCAGCTAAGATTATCTTCGTTATCACACGCACCGCCTCCCCAATAATAGACATGATCTTCAAGTAAATCCTGTCCTGTCCCGTCATATTTCAGGCACTGATGGAATGTGCCGAAGATATTCTGATCAATTTCGGCCCGCGATACACTATTGAGTTTGAATAACCGGTACATAACTTTTGATGAGGTACTTAGATAGAGCCGTCAGGAGCCTTTGCCACTATTGAATCAATATTCTCATATCCCTGAGAATCATTTACTCTGACGCCCCATAAATCAACAGTATATTCATCTTGTTGACTGCCGTTGTCAAATCCTGAATGCCTTGAACCGCCATAAGCTTCGAGAATAACAGGAGCATCTGTACTTGATCCGTTTTTCTGGTCAATATAAATGTGGCTCTCTGCGTATGCAGATGATAATGTGAAAACCGTCAGCATCAATACTGCCAATGAAAACTGAGCAATTCAAAGAATTGCCCAGTTTTTTTTATGCTGTATGCAAAAATAAAATTTTTGCACTCCTGCCGCTTGCTTTATCTTCAGATTATGCTATAGAGTCTAGGAATTTTTGCATCGTAACAGTGAACCGCAAAGGGCGAAGAGTTCCCCGCAAAGAACGCAAAGTTTTAAAATATATCTTTGCGAACTTTGCGGAAACCGTTCGGCTGAGCTCACGTAGAAGCCTTTGCGATCTCTGCGGTTAAATAAAAAATGAATTTCAACTGCGTAATTCATATTGGTAAAGACGGCTCCGTAGGAGCATAATATTTGTAGGGAGAAAAAAATGCCAAAAATCCTTGAGGGCAAATTAATTGCCGAAGGCAAAAGATTCGGAATTATTATAAGCCGTTTTAATGATTTTATCACAGAAAAACTTTTAAGCGGCGCTTTGGACGCTCTGCTGCGCTCCGGTGCAAAGGATGAAGATATTGAGATCGTCAAAGTACCCGGGGCGTTTGAGATTCCGCTTCTTGCCAAAAAAATGGCAAACAAGGGAAAATATAATGCAGTCATCTGTCTGGGCGCTGTGATTCGCGGTTCAACACCTCATTTTGATTATGTATGCGCCGAAGTATCCAAAGGAATTGCCGCAGTCAGTATGGACTCTGAAGTGCCTGTTATATTCGGAATCCTGACAACTGACAGCATTGAACAGGCAATCGAACGCGCAGGGACAAAAGCAGGCAACAAAGGATGGGGCGCAGCAATCGCTGCTGTGGAGATGGCAAATTTAATTGAAGTTGTTGAACAGGCTTAAACAAAAATGACAGGAATCCGAAGTAAAGCACGGGAATTTGCATTGCAGGCTCTTTTTTATATGGATACACGGCAGGATGCCCCTTTGGAGATGATAAATCTTTTTATTGAAAGTTTTCAGCCTCCGGAGAAAGCTGTTCCATTTTTTCTTGAATTAGTAAAAGGAGTTACAACTGCTAAACATGAAATTGACGCTATGATTGAACAATTTTCCGAAAACTGGAAAATAAGCCGTATGGGGTGTGTTGACAGAAACGCTATACGGCTTGCAGTATATGAAATGATGTTCTGCCATGATATTCCATCAAAAGTATCTATAAATGAAGCGATTAATATCGGAAAAAAATTCGGAACAGAAGAATCAGGTGCTTTTATCAACGGAATTCTTGACAGTATCCGCATTGCCCTGGAGAAAAAGAAAGTTCAAAAGGAGAAAAATATGTCAATAATCCGGTTACCCTGAAAGGGTAGCGGCTTGTAAAAGCCTTGTTGATTAGTCTGAGTTCTTTAAGATTCTTTAAGAACTGCGTTACCCGCAAATATATAGGCACTCCGGGATATTTATCCAAGTCCCGGACTCTGCGGTCGGTGATTAAACAGTTCTGACGGACAGGAACGGTATTGCTGACATATAAAACTGCGGGATAACTTTGACGATGGGTAATCACGGGTTCGGCAGTTCCCGGATAGTTCCCTGATAATTACCGGGGTTAGCTGTCGCAAAAACTGCCTATCTTTTAACCAAAGAAAGGAGAAGGCAATTCCTCCGCTACCCTGAAGGGATAGCGGTTTCCTTGCCATGAAATTATGAATGTCAGAAAAGTTTTACTCAATGAAGATGAAATACCCCGTCAGTGGTATAATATACTTGCAGATATAAAAATGAATCCCACCCTGGGGGCTGACGGGAAACCGATTGGTCCTGAAGCTCTTGCTTCGGTCTTTCCAATGAATCTGATTGAGCAGGAAGTGAGTACTCAGCGCTGGATTGACATACCGGAAGAGGTGTTAAAGGTTTTGCTTATCTGGAGACCATCTCCTCTGATAAGAGCAACCGCTCTTGAGAAAGCTCTTGATACACCTGCAAGAATATATTACAAAAATGAAGGTGTAAGTCCCCCGGGAAGTCATAAACCGAATACAGCAGTCCCTCAGGTTTATTACAACAAGGTATTCGGAATTAAACGGATTACAACAGAAACCGGCGCAGGACAATGGGGAAGCGCGCTCTCTTTTGCATGTTCCCAGTTCGGTCTGGAATGTAAGGTTTTTATGGTCAGGGTCAGTTTTGATCAGAAGCCGTACCGGAAATCTATGATGGAAACCTGGGGCGGAAAATGTATAGCAAGTCCGAGTATGGAGACTAAAGCCGGTCGTGATATTCTGGAGAAATACCCGGATACCCCCGGAAGTCTTGGCATTGCCATCAGTGAAGCAATCGAAGCCGCAGTCAGCGATACAACCGGAAAAACAAGATATTCGCTCGGAAGCGTTTTAAATCATGTGATGCTTCATCAGACCATTATCGGACTTGAAGCAAAAAAACAGTTGAAAAAGATCGGAGAATATCCTGATATTATTATCGGATGTGCCGGAGGCGGAAGCAATTTCGCGGGTCTTGCATTTCCGTTTATACTGGATAAGATGAACGGCAAAAAGATTGAAATTTATCCGGTTGAGCCGGTTGCCTGTCCCACATTGACAAAAGCTCCGTTTGTTTATGATCACGGCGATACCGCAAAATATACGCCGCTTCTTCCTATGTACAGTCTCGGACATGAGTTTATTCCGCCGCCGTTCCATGCCGGAGGACTCAGGTATCATGGTATGGCGCCTACAGTAAGCCAGTTGGTCTCTGAAGGGCTTATTGAACCCAAAGGGATAAAACAGCTTGCTGCATATCAGGCAGGAGTTCTATTTGCAAGAACAGAAGGATATATCCCGGCACCGGAGACCAATCATGCAATTGCATGTGTGATTGATGAGGCGAAAAAAGCAAAAGAAGAAGGAAAAGAAAAGGTTATCATCTTTACATGGAGCGGTCATGGATTGCTTGATCTGAGCGGGTATGATAAATATTTTTCAGGTCAGTTGAAAAATTTTGCTCTGAGTGATGAGGATATTGCAAAAGCAGAGAGTGTCTTTGAGAATTATCCTAAGCCGCAGTTGCTGAGGAGCCGTTAAAAGCTACAGGGATTTTGTATAAGAAAAGGATTTTTTAATCCTTTTTCTTATATGAAATCCCTTTAACTTAGATGATTTGGTATTATGTCCGTTTTACTAAGTAACCGTCTTGTAAAATGAAAAAAAATAAACTTAAATCAGATGATTTATTCATGCCTTATATATCAATTCTGGCAGGGTGGACAGTTTTATCTTTTTTAATACTGGATGGATTTAAAATTCTTTATTTAATATTTTTACGCCATGTGCAACTTTAATTTTTGAGTCTTTGAAAATACAGGCATATTTAAGAAGCCAAGTTTCTTTAAGAGAGCTTAGCTTCTTTTAAAATCAGCAAATTATAAAAAGTTGCGAATGGCGTGATAAAACAACAAATATTACAAAAACCGTTTTATCCGGTAGAAAACTGCAATAACAAAGATAGTTTCTAACTATCTACATTATAGCCTGTGTATTTAATTTAAAAGTGCCAATTAACTTTGTGTCAGAAGTTATATTAAAACCATAATATCTTGAATATAATTATGATATTAAAACTTATAACTCAAAATAATGAGTCAGTTGAATTTTCACCCCAAAAATTTTTACCTATGTCTTATAATGATTTGGTTTGTGCGATACAAGGTAAAAACCCTCTAAAATTTGAAGGATTTGCTGATTCGTTTAAAATTACAACTAATCAGAATAATTCAAAATCTGGCTGTTCATTTTCTTTTAATATTAATTTTAATAATCCTCCTTCAATTTTTGTTTTAGTTGAAGGAGGATGGCTGCCTTTGCCTTTTGCTGATCCGGGTATCTTTATTGTTGATCGAAATGTAATTTCCGTTCTTTCAAAGATTTCAGAAAAAAAATGTAGAACTGATGTGCAACATACCAAATGGTGGTTGAAATTTATTCAAGAAAGTAGCTTTATAATAAATCCTATTTTATACGCCTTTGAAGGTGACAAACAAAGACTTCCCTTATTTGAGGAATTTGTTGCTTCATTTGAAGACGCTTCAATAAAAATTGCAAAACAATTTCCATATTGCAACTTAATTAAATATACTCCGGAGAAATATCTTACTGTATATAAATTTCTATCTGATTTTGCTGATCGTACTGATCGTGAGATAAAATTTCTAATGAATGTTCAAATACATTATTTGGATACGATTGATATAAAATTTTTTATAATAATTGCGATTATAAATTTTTTTGCGGAATGGGAGCGTGGCTATTGTTGTATACAATAATTTTTGGAGGATTAGCAACATCATTTTTACTATACATTATTGGATGGTTTATAGAAAATGTTTTATAATAATTGCGATTATTAATATAGAAATAAGTCATTTAGATGATAACAACGGATAAAAACATAGATCACCTTGAACAGCGATGTCCCAGACTTGGGGGAGTTGTATCATTTCAATATTGCAGAACCTGCGGAGATGAAGGTCTGCCATGTTTTAAGATACTTGACTGCTGGTGGGAATATTTTGATGTGGTAACATATATGAAAAAATATCTCACAGAAGAGCAGTTTAACATGCTTGTCAATGCAAAGCAAAAGCCGAAGATTGTCAGTCTTTTGGAACTGATTGAACAGGCAAAAAAGAAATAACAACAGTCGTGGAAATTTTATGAAAGATATAAATGAGTTTGATTCAAGTCTGAAACTTGAACCGTTGCTGAAACGTATCAAGCGTCATGTAATTGCCAAGGAAATGGATTTTTTTGCAGCAACCGCGCCGGGAGTTGAAAAGCTCTGTCTGGATGAACTGCTCTCATTGCTTCAAGTCTCAAACTTAAACCAAATCTCTGTCAAAGAGGCAAAAGAGGTTCCCGGAGGTGTTGAATTCAAAGGGCGTCTGCACGACTGTTATCTTGCAAATCTGCGCCTGAGAACAGCAAACAGGATTCTAATGAGAATCAGTGAATTCAAAGCAACCAATTTTATTCAGCTTGAAAAAAGACTGGCTGATTTTCCATGGGAGCTTTTTCTCCTAAGCTCTTGTTCCAGCGATAAAGTTTTTGATTCAAATCTGAAACTTGAATCAGAAAACAGAATATGCCGAATATCTGTAACATCCAGACATTCCCGGCTTTATCATAAAGAGGCAATAGCAGAACGATTTCAGGCAAGCATATCAGAACGTCTTGCCCAATTTCCCGCTTTTCACTTTTCACTTTCCGCTTCTCATTTATTTATCCGTGTGGAAGATGATCATTTTACCATATCTCTTGACAGCAGCGGCGATCTTCTTTACAAACGGGGAATCAAAACATACAGCAGCAGCGCGCCTATCAGGGAAACCATCGGCGCAACTGTTTTAAAACTTGCAGGTTATGACGGTAAAATACCTTTGATTGATCCCATGTGCGGTTCAGGAACATTCTCTGTTGAAGGGGGAATGATTGCAGCAAATATGCCTTCGGGTTGGTTCAGAAATTTTGCATTTATGGAATGGCTCTCTTTCAGACCTCAGCAATGGGCATATATAAAACGTGAGGCTGAAAAAAGATTTGTCCAACCGGAAAATTCTCCGCTTATATTTGCTTCTGACAAAGATAAAAGTCTTTGCAATCATCTTGAAAAAAGCATAAAAGAATCAGGATTATCTGATATAATTCAGGTTTCATGCAAAGATTTTTTTGATTTTTCCCCGGCTGATTTTACAGATAAAACCGGACTCGTGGTAATAAATCCACCTTACGGAAATCGTATCGGAACAAGAAAAGAGAGTGATACACTGATTTATGCCATATGCGATCATCTGAAAAAAGAATACAAAGGCTGGAAAGTCGCTATGATTATTCCTGACAAAAATCTCGTAAAAACGCTTCCTTTCCGTTTAATATCTCATACTATCCATCACGGCGGATTGAAACTTAATCTGGTTTTATTTTTTGCATAGAAAAACCTTATCATTTGTGTTATAGAAACAGAATATCTTTATTCACGTTGTGTTTTTTCAGTAAATAAGAAACTAAGTTTTTTGAAAAAACTTAGTTTCTTCTCAGTGGTGATTTTTAATTTCAATTTAAAGGTTATTGTCAATAACCCACGACCCTGAAGGGTCGGGCTTGTAAAAGCCCTTGTTGATTAGACTGAGTATTAAATTACTGCGTTATGCAGGAATATATAGTTACCTGCGGATGTTTATCCTGGTCTGCAGCTCTGAGGTCGGTGATTAAACAGTCCTGAGGGGCAGGGACAGTGTTGCCGGCATCAAACCCTGCAATAACATTGTCTGAGGATATTTACGGGTTTGCCGGTTCCTGGACAGTTCCTGAAATTAGCTGTTGTAAAAACCGGACACTTAACCGGGTAAAAGTTTATTACGGGAAAGGAGAGAAGGCGATTCATCCGCTAACCTAAAGGTATAGCGGTTTCCCCGCCGAAATTTTATGAAAAAATTATCTGAACATCCTTATTCTGTTACCAGCATTATTTTTCTGCTTATTCTGTTTATCGGAGCTTTCTTTTTATACTGGCGGGAAGATCAATTTGCGTTTCTTCTTCTAATCTATTTTCTTGTTACCATCGGAATCAGATTAGATGATATTTCAAAACAGCTTGGCTCAGGTCATAACAGGGCATCCCAGATTTCAGATGACGAGGTGACCGTCGCCGTTCAGTTAAATGAAATAAACTCTTCTCTTCTATCCATAGATAAGAGCCTTAAAGAAATAGTTAATCATATTAATCAGGAACAAAAAACAACAAAGGAGGAGAAAAATGAAGATTCTGAGGATTATCCTTTTTCTTAGTCTTTTGGTAAGTATCAATGCTTTTGCCGGTGAGAAGAGCGAAATTGTTCTTACTGACGGAAGCAAATTTTTTGGTGAAATTCTCTCTTTCAGCAATGGCGTTTATCATATAAAAACAGTGAGTCTTGGTGTTATTGATATAAAAGAATCACAAATCCGCCTTGTCCGTGTAAAACCTGAACGTACAACAGAACTTCCTAAAGCGTCAGCAGGTTCAGATAAAAATATTCAGTCAGATATTGAGACTCTCAGAAATTCTATTATGAATAATGCTGAAGTCATGGCAATGGTTCTTGCTTTGCAGGATGATCCTGAAATTCAGAAGGCTATGGCGGATCCAGTGATTATGGAGGCGGTGAATGCAGGTGATGTCGGTGCTTTTATATCGAATCCCAAGATTCTGAAACTTTTAAGTGATCCCCGTATTCAGGAGATTCAGAAAAAGCTGGGAACAGATATTGGAAACATGAATTAATAAAAAAAATAAGAAGCCAAGTTTTTTGAAAAAAACTTAGCTTCCTGTTATTATACGAGGTGTAATTTGATAAAATATCCGGAAAAATGGAGTATTATTTTTCTGCTGCTATTGATGACAGGATGTGCAACTGCCTATCTGACAAATGCGGAACAGGATGCATTAGATGAAATCCTTGAAATTCTGGATACAAGCATCATTGAAGCAAAAGAGAAAATTGAACATGAACCTGATCCGACCAGTCCCCTCGGACATTTTGTTGAATCACTTGATAACAAACGGAAATATGTCAAAGAGATTGAAGAAGGGAAAAATCCCTTTTGATGAGACGGTAGTCAGTAAAGTGGCAAATGAAGCAAAAGAGATTCAGACAAATATAAAAAATCCTGTTGACAGGGTGGTGAAAACTGATGTTTCTTTCAGCCCCGGTAAATATAAGATTGATGATTTATCTGAAGAAGGAAAAAAATTGCTTGATGATTTCAGTAAGGATGTTTTTGATATTTTAGTTAAAGAGCAGAGAATATTTTTTCCTGACAAAATACTGATTATAGTTATAAAAATTATCGGATATGCTGATGAAACAGCCCCAGGACCGGTTTTGACCGGCGAACTCTGTGAGGAGACAGATGAAGAACTTCCGCAGGATATTCTTGAAAAAAGAAAAATACTGAACAAGGAGCTTTCCCGCCGCCGTGCTGAAACAGTCAATGAATATATACAGAGTACAGTTAAGAGCAAATCTGAATATGCCGCGGGTTGAAATCGGAGAGCCTGAAATAATCGGTATGGGTGAAGAGTTTCCATATCCTGAAAATGAGACTTCTCCGCCGTATATGTATGATGATAAAAGAAGACGAATCTGTAAAATATACAGCAATGTTTTTGTTAATCATGTAAATATAAAACCCTAATGGTTTCTGAAACCCTTCGGGTTTTTTCAAAGGTACATTATGAAAAGTGCATCCTGCGCTACGGCGTAGTTTTCAAAAAGGCATTTTGTCCGTGATTTTCTCGGCATTGTAATTGAAATCGAGAAAGTGGGAGACAGAAAAATCTTTTGATCCGCCTGTGGGCAGAGTGGATTCAAGATTCGATCTGTATGCCGAAGATAAGAAGAACCGGGTGATCGTAGATATACAGCACGAGCGGCTTTCGGATCATTATCACAGGTTCATGCACTATCACTGCGCGGCAATACTGGAACAGGCTGCGGACTCGAAGAGCTACATTCCCGGTTCTGAGCGTCTTTACGCTTGTGGTGCTGACATCCGGGGACAGACATAAAAGGGATATAGCAATAACGGATTTCGATCCCCGGGATCTGAAAGGGATTCCTCTGAATGAAATCCCCCATAAAATCATCTATATCTGTCCGAAATACGTGAATGAGGAGACCCCTGAACCCTACCGGGAATGGATGACGGCTATCAATGACAGCCTTGATGAGATGGTTGATGAGTCGGCATACACCCGCACTGAAATCCGAAAGATTTTTCAGCATATTGAAAAAGAGAGTATTTCCCCCTCCGAGAAGGCAAAAATGTTTGACGAACACGCATGGGAGCAGCGGGATATTGATAAGATGGAAGAGGGTAAAAAACTTGGAATAAAAGAAAAGGCGGATCAGACCGCCCGGAATCTGATATCGCTCGGAAAGCTGACGCATGAGCAGATTGCCGAAGCGACAGGACTGAAAAATCACAGTTCAGGATGATGAAATGTAAAAAACTTTTTTGACAGCTTACTTAGTTTTTTATAATAACGTGATGTGCAACTTTTTTCAAACCGTTGAAAACAAAGATTTCTATTTTATTTTTACCACGAAGACACGAAGACTCTAAGAACGCAGGATACTGAGAGCTTTCTGAATGCTTAGTGTCTTTGTGTCTTTGTGGTAAAAAGTTGCACATGGCGTTTATAATAATGCAATCAAAAGCAGGAGATTTATAAAGAGATTGATCTTTTTGTCTGCACAATATTATGGATTATATTAAAAAATATAATATTAAATATTTATATCATATTACAAACATTTGTAATCTTCAATCTATACTCAAACACGGACTGCTTTCACATCATCAGGCTCATACTCAAAAGTTAATTATAAATGATCTGTCTAATCAATCTGTTCAGATACGGAGAAGCTCAAAAATTATTTACAATACCCCTTTACATGAATATGTCTGTCTTTATTTTAATCCTAAAAATCCTATGTTATATGTACTCAAAGAAAAACAGAATGAAATTCTGCTTATAGGCGTCAATCCTCAGTTGCTTTCAGATCCTAATACTATCTTTTCAGACGGAAATGCAGCATCAGATAATACAAAATTTTATAGAAAAGCATCCTATCTTGAAAAACTCCGATGGGATATTATTAATTCAAATTCATGGCATAATATTCAAGATGGAAAACGTATCAAATGTGCAGAGATTCTGGTTCTATCAAAAATAGAGAGCAAAGATATTACCAGGATATTCTGCTATAATATTGAACAAAGTAAAAAGGTTATAAAATTATTACCGGAAAATCTTAATATCTCGGTAATTATGGTTAATCCAAATCTTTATTTTTAAGGAATTTCAAATGATCAAATACAGTAAAACAACCGTCTTTAATATAAATACTCAGACAATTGTTAATACAGTCAATTGTGTCGGTGCAATGGGTGCCGGACTTGCTCTTGAATTTAAACTGAGATTTCCTGAAATGTATGAGGAGTATGTAATACGCTGTAAAAAAAAAGAAGTCAAAATAGGCATTCCATATATATATTCGTATGATAATGATTTGCTGATTTTGAATTTTCCAACAAAGGATCATTGGAAATACCCTTCCAAAATAGAATGGATTGAAGAGGGATTAGATTATTTTGTCTCAAACCATAAAGAATGGGGGATTACATCAATAGCATTTCCCAAATTAGGAAGCAGTAACGGCAAACTTGACTGGCAAAATGTCCGCTTATTAATGGAAAAATATTTAGAAAATATTGATATAGAAGTATATATTTGTCTTGACGAAGAAAATGAAGCTAACGGGATAGAGAAAAAGATGCTTGATTCTGCTTGATAAAATAGATGAAGAAGAATGGATTTCCAAACTGAATATACGAAAAAATATTTCAGATAATATTTTGGAAGCATTACCTCTTCAGCGTTTTTATCATTTGCAGAAAGTAAAAGGAGTCGGAAAAGAGAGCTATGAGAATATTTTCAGACTTTTTTATATGGAAGCTCAAAAAAGCGGAGCAGTCTATAAATATAATGTTGAACAGCCAAAAAGAACAACTCAATTATCACTGTTCAACTGATAATCGTATTTTCAAAAGTCCCTCCGGGTACGTTCCGTCAGGAACAACCGAAAATAGCCCGGAGTTTCAACTCCGTTAATCAGGAAGGAAAAAAATAATGTCAGAACAAGAAGCTGTTCAGGATATACCATTATTCATATCATCTTCCACTATGACCACAGAGAACAATAAAACAGGGTCATGGCGTTTTGTGTGCCCTGTGTATGATGAAAAAACCGCTCCATGCAGCGCCGCATGTCCTGCTGGAGAAGATATAGCAAGAATTGAAATGCTTGCATCACAAGGAAAATTCAAAGAAGCATGGGAAACCATTATGATGGAAAACCCTTTTCCGGCTGTATGCGGCAGAGTCTGTTTTCATCCATGTGAAAATGCCTGCAACCGCAAAGAATTTGATCAGGGAATAGCGATTCATCATCTTGAACGATTTCTCGGAGATATGGGGATCGGGAGTCAGGAGTCAAAAGTCAGGAGTCAGAATTCAGAAACTAACATTGCCATTATCGGCGCTGGTCCCGCAGGGCTTTCAGCCGCTTATTTTTTGTCCATGTTAGGATATAGATGCGATATTTTTGAGGCAAAAAGCGAACCCGGGGGATTATTGCGATGGGGAATTCCCTGTTACCGCCTGCCGGATGATGTATTAAAGCATGAAATTGATCGGATTCTCCGTCAAGGTGTTCAGATTTATTGCAATTATCCGGTAACAGAAGATTTTCTTAATCAGGCAAGGGATAAATATGATGCGATCTTTATGGGGTGCGGGCATGGCAAATCTCTGAAAATGAATATCCCCGGAGAAGAGCTGACGTATGACGGACTTGAATTTCTTTATCATATCCGGAAAGAATGCTGAAGATTTGGAAATCTTCAGCTCTTCACAATAGCGGTTATCGGCGGAGGAAATACAGCAATTGATGTAGCCCGTTCTTTAATAAGATTTGGCGCAAAGCCGATTTTAATCTACCGCAGGCGCAGAAGAGGATATGCCTGCTTTTTCACATGAAGTTGATATGGCATTAAAAGAAGGGGTTGAATTCCGTGAACTGCTTTCACCTGTCAGTATTGAAGAGAAAAAAGGAAAATATATTCTCATATTACAGAAGATGAAACCGCTTATTGAATCCGCTTCTGATAACGCCAGAACCCGTGTTGTTCCAGATGGCAAAGAAAAAGAAACCCTTGAAGTTCAGAAGATATTTACAGCAATCGGCAGCGGAGCATGAAGAAGCATGGCATCTGCCTACCTCCGTAACAAATAAAATCTTATCACTCAGCCATTGCAGCTTTATGCTTCAATCTGCTGATAACAAAGAGTATTTCCAATAATATTCGGAGGAGATTTAACCAATCCAGATAAAGAGCGTTACTGATGCAATTGCCTCGGGCAAACAGGCGGCTATGGCGTTGGATACATTCTTTAAAACAGGACTGGAAAGCATTGAAACAAGACTTGCATCCTGCCGCGTTGGAAACGGAAACGCTCTTTCAATGGAAATTTACACCAACGGAGAACGTAAAAAGAGAAATCCGCATACGGTTTTATTTAATGAAATCAATGCTGATTATTTTCAGTCCTTATCCAAATCAATCCCTGATTCACTTGCTCCATTTGAGAGCAGTATCTCCTTTTCAGAAATTGAGAAAAGCTATTCAGAAGATTCAGCAATTGAAGAATCCAAAAGATGTTTTAACTGCGGTATCTGCAATGACTGTGATAATTGCCGTCTCTTCTGCCCTGATATTTCCGTTCAAGTCAGCAGTAACGGAGCAAATATATCATTATATCCCCTAACTTACCGTTGTATCAATCTTGATTACTGTAAAGGATGCGGTATCTGTGTGGTAGAATGTCCCCGGAATGCCATCTCTTTAAAGGAGGAAAAGATATGAAAGAGGTTTTGGAAGGGAGTCATGCGGTTTCCGAAGCTGTAAGACTGGCAAGGGTTAAGGTGATTTCCGCATATCCTATCACGCCCCAGACCCATATTGTTGAGGCTTTATCAGAATTTTGTGCAGACGGTACAATGGACGCCCGTTTTATCTGTGTGGAGAGTGAACATTCTGCAATGGCGTCAATCATAGGCGCATCAACAGGCGGAGTCAGAACCTTTACAGCAACATCTTCTCACGGACTTGCCTTAATGCACGAGCTTTTACATTGGGCATCCGGAGCAAGACTTCCGATTGTTATGGCTGAAGGTAAACCGCTGCACTTGCTAGGGTTGGAATATCTGGATGGATCAGACTGACAGCCTTGCTCAAAGAGATACAGGATGGATACAGCTCTATTGTGAAGATGGTCAGGAGGTTCTGGATACCACGCTTCAGGCATTCCGGTTAGCAGAAATAGTTAATTTGCCGGTCATGGTTGTATTGGATGCTTTTCTTTCACATACTTATGAGCCGATTGATGTGCCTGATCAGGAGAGTGCAGATCGGTTTTTGCCCCCTTTTCTCCGTGTATTCAGATTGATACCTGAAATTCCTATTCCATCGGGACAGATGTCGCCACGCCGGTTTTTACATGGAGATGCGTCATAATATTCAAATGGCAATGGAACAGGTAGAGAGCCGGTTTATACAGGTAGAAGAAGAATTTTTTTCAATATTCGGCAGAAAATACGGACGGATTGATGCTATTGAATGTGATGATGCCGATATTGTCCTGATTATGGCTGGAACCGCTGCAAGCACCTGCCGTCAGGTGATTGCTGATCTCCGCTCACGCGGTGAAAAGGTCGGATCGATCAAACTGAAAATGTTCCGTCCTTTCCCAAAAAGCTCGATAAGACAGGTTGGAACCTGCTGGAAAAAGTGGCTGTGGTTGATCGGAATTTCTCATTCGGGGCAAGCGGAATTTTTGCTCAGGAGATTAGGGCCGTGCTGTGCAATCATGATAAGCATCCAAAAGTATTCGGTTATATTACAGGACTTGGCGGATGGATGTTACTCCTGAAATTCTTAAAGAGATTTATTATTTAACCAAAGATACGCCGTTGCCTGAAGATGAGAGCGTTTGGGTAGGACTAACGATAGAAGAAACTAAGTTTTTTATAATGGTTTTCAGGATGAATTAAGTAGGACTAACAACAAGGGTCCGTCGCGGGGCGGTTCATTCCGCCCTGTCCACTGCTGAAATGCGGGGCAGAACACCTGCCACCTCTATCAATTCTTCATGATTTGTCGAACCACAAAATTTGCATGGCATAGTCTTTTTCTCCTTGACAGATATTATACAATATACTAAAAACATTGTAAATGGGTTTTTAGGATACACAGCAATTCTAATTCTGGAGAAAATTATTACTAAATTCTACTGATTTTTAAAAAGGAAGGTGCTGAAATGAAAGAGAAAGGAAAAAAAGATAAAGGAAAACGGGAAGAAGCAGAAAAAAGAGAAGCTCACACTAAAGGAGAAACGAAAGCAGAAGCAAGAGAAGAAAGATCGATTTAATGCGAACAACTTTTTATAATTTACTGATTTTAAAAAAAGCCAGGTTTCTTAAAGAAACCTGGCTTTTTTAAATATGCCTGTATTATCAGAGACTCAAAAAATTAAAGTTGCGTATAGCGTTATTTTCTGAAAATCAAAAAAACTCTTGACTGTTTTAAATATACCTTGTATAATATCACATATTATGTGATTGGAATCTGCTTTCTTATTGAACCGCAAAGTCCGCAAAGTCCGCAAAGTCCGCAAAGTCCGCAAAGTCCGCAAAGTCCGCAAAGTCCGCAAAGTCCGCAAAGTCCGCAAAGTCCGCAAAGATATATTTTTAAATCTGCGATCTTGACGATTCAGGTTACATTGCAGACTGTTCAATGAAAAGCAATTAATTATATGGAAAAACGGAGCGGAAAATTATGGAATATAAATACGATAAACAGAAAATACAATTTTTTATAGAAATTTTTGATAATATACTGTGTTCGATTCGTGAACCATTGGTGGTGTTTGATTCCTGATTTGAAGGTTTTGAAGGCCAATCATTCCTTTTATCGGACATTCGGCGTCAAGCCTGATGAGACAGAGGGGATATTGATATATGATCTTGGCAACCGGCAATGGAACATCCCCGGTCTTAAAGAATTGCTTGAAAATATCCTTCCTAAGAATTCCATATTTAATGACTTTGAGGTGGAGCATAACTTTGAGACCATAGGCAAAAAGATAATGCATCTGAATGCCGGATGGATATACAGAGAGGCAGACCGGACCCATCTGATTCTGCTGGCAATCGAGGATGTTACTGATCGTGAATATTACAAAAGACATCTTGAGGAGATTGTTGAAAAACGGACGTCCGAACTGAGTGCGGCAATGGAAGCAGCGGAAAAAAGCAAAGTTCTGGCTGAAGCATCCCTCTGTGAAATAAGGAAGTTAAAAAAACAGCTTGAGGCTGAGAAAGCCTATCTTAAAGAAGAAATCAGACTGGAATACAACCATGAGAATATTGTCGGGCAGAGTGATGCAATCAGTTATGTGTTTTACAAGATTGAACAGATTGCCGGCACTGATACAAATATCCTGATTCTCGGCGAAACCGGAACCGGCAAAGAGCTGGTGGCGCGGGCTGTTCACAGCCTAAGCTCACGTAAGGATCAGGCATTGGTTAAATGAATCGCGCCGTACTCCCTTCCAACCTTATTGAAAGCGAACTCTTCGGACATGAGAAAGGTGCCTTTACCGGTGCTGATTCCAGACGGCTGGTGGCATTCTGAGGTCGCCAACGGCGCTACCCTTTTTCTGGATGAAATCGGCGAATTGCCGTTGGAATTGCAGCCAAAGCTGCTCAGCGTGATCCAGGATGGCGAGTTTGAAAGGGTAGGCAGCTCCCAGACCATCAAAGTAAATGTACGGATTATTGCCGCCACAAACCGTAATCTGGAAGAGGAAGTCCGTAATGGTCGTTTCCGGGAGGATTTGTACCGGCTTAATATTTTTCCGATTACCATGCCGCCGCTCCGGGATCGCAAGGATGATATACCGCTTCTTACGGATTTTTATGTCGGAAAGATTGCCAGGCGGCTGGGTAAGACCATTGAAATCATTCCGGAGAATGTAATGGATGCTTTACAAAATTATACATGGCCCGGAAATGTCCGGGAATTGCAAAACGTCCTTGAACGTGCGGTGATCAACTCGTCGGGTCTGAAGCCTCACCCTGGCCGATGAACTCAGGAAGCCGTTCAGGGATTTAATTGAAAGCCGGAAAACTTTGGAATCGGTTGAGCGTGAATATATTATCCGGATGCTTGAGCAGACCCATTGGAAAGTAAGCGGAAAAGAGAGTGTTCACGTTGACGGGGAATCGGACAAGGCCAGGACCCCACCGCCTCCAGAATGCGAGTGTTTTGTCGTTGACATCGGGGAGCGTGTTCGCGCTGAAGACGAGCTTCGCGGGGTTCTCGAAGTAGAAGGCCTCGTGGAACTTGTGTTCCCCGCGGACACGATCTCCGCCCGGTCAGCATCTTGAACATACCCGTCGTGCGAAGCCCGGTGGACGGGATGTCCGCGCAGATATCCGCGAGTTTGTCCCAGAGCTGCGCCGCGGCGAATCGATTGTCCGTGAGGACCTGCAATGGCTCGGAGGCGATGTTGTCCGGGCCCAGGAGATCGCCGAGGACCTTCAGGAGCGTGCTCTTGCCGTTGTCCCCCTCGCCCACGAACATGAAGGCGACTTGGTAGGGATTGCCGCGCTCGAGACAGTAGCCGAAGAGGCGTTGCACGGTGTCCCGGCTCCCCGGATCAGGGAGAACTTCTTCGAGGAACTTCTTGAACCGGGGCAATCGGTTCCTGCGTCATACGCGACGGGGACTGCTGGCTGCTGATATTGAAAGTGATCAGTGCATTACCGGCATTAATTGTTCCTAACGTCCCGGTCGCAATAGCCGTACCATCGCTGGGACTTCCGTTTCCGTCAGGATCTGTGAATAATTCAATATGAATGAGATCAGTGGCCGTCAAACCTGAAATATTACTCACTGCCAGAAAAATCTTGTTGCCGGTTCCGATTAGAATGTTCTCCGCTGCATCGGCAGCTGCTTTGAATGTCATTACATTACGATCTGTTTGTGCTCCATCATTTGGTCCATTGGGGGCCTTGGCATTCAGACTTGACCTGCCGTCTCCATCCGTCAGGGCAAGTGTGCCAACTGTGGGGTCTCCATCCTCAGGGGGCGCATTGTCCAGGGTTATTGACGCGGAGGCACTTGACAGGCCATTAATGGTAGCATTGCTGCCATCGGCTATGGAGAGGACAAACACTTTGTAAGCAATCCCGTCGGTGATTGCACTTCCTGCCGATCCAGCTCCTTATCCAATGTGAGCAGGTAAGTGGCTGCCCCAGTTTTGTCAACAAAGGTATAATTAGCTGCAGATATTGCATTGGCAGCCGCAAGATTAAATGAACTGGCATCAGCTGACCTGACGACCATTACACGATAAGAAGCAATTTTTTGATTTTCCCCTGTCCGCTTTCGTAAAGCTTACTTGCAAGTCACTGCCATCGCCGTTATTGGCAATATCTTCCGCTTCCAGATCGGTTACTGCCGGTGCTGATACAACACTGCTCCAGCGAATGACACTGGTGCCGGTAATCGTAAATGGTGATTCACAGGTGATTGTGTAATCTATATCATACCGGGGATCATTCACATATGCTTTCCAGGCGGTTCCATCCGTGCCCTGGGTTCTTTTTTCAACTGATTTCAGAGCAGCTCCGTTTACTTTAACCTTGGCAAGAATGCTGTCTGCGGTTGTGACAATATCCGTAGCAAATTTAAATGCGCCAAAGGTGTTGGTCAACTGCACATCACTGATGACGATTTCTTCGTCTAAAGACACGACTTCTGGTTTGGCTCCAACCGTAACCGTGTAACCGAAAGGATTAACGATTGTTCCAGGTGTTTGTTCGATCGCAGACCCGGCTGCATTTACTTTCAGGATGTCGATACTGCCTTTGCCGGTTACCTTGACCGCAGCGTTGAGTGTTAATGTCCCCACTTTGGCTTTATCATCAATACTGATAGTTGCTCCTTTGGCGGTATTGGCAACCTGTAAATTCGTAACGGTTCCAGACTTGACAGTGATTTTAACGCCTGGTGATTGAACATTCACATTGCTAATGTTGCCTTCCAAAGTAACCTGGGAATTAGCAGGAATAGTTTGGGTCAAGTTTACGGTTTCAAATCCGGTTCCAGTTATACTTGACTCAACCAATATTGCTCCAGAATCCAACTGAACCAGCGTAATTGAAGTCGTGCCAGTTGCTGCAACCCGAACCCCTGCTTTGCTTATTACCATACTGGCCAACTTGCAATTTTCAAGGCTTATGCTATTGCTGCCGCCGCCTTTTATATAGGTTGCCCCCTCTACAACAACGTTCTTAAAGCTGGCATTCCCTTCGCCAATTCCCGCTGCCAGGGTGAGATTGCCTGTAATCTTGAGATTCTGTAAAGTAACTCCCGAAACACTTACAACTACATCTTTGCTAATCGTTTCCGAACCGGCAGCCGGTCCATAAACCCCAGCTTTGTCATATACCGTACCGTTTGTGACTGGCCCGGGCGTTTCACTCGGATTCTGTCCGCTGGCCGGACGAAGATTATTCAAGGTAACGATTGCTTCTGCTCTGGTAATGTTTTTTTGCGCTTGATAGGTCTGATCAGGATAACCATTCATATATCCTTTGGTGACGACGGCACTGATGGCTGCCTGACTCCATTCGGGTATACGGTTGGCATCCTTGAAGCGATTCAGCACATCCTTGTCCACATTCGTATCCAATTTGGCAATTTTCACCACGATACTGGCTAATTCCTGGCGGCTGATCTCCTGGTTAGGACGCATCGTCCCATCGGGATAACCGGATATGTAAGCGGCCGCTCTGGCCTTGGCAATATCATTGGCAAACCAATCATTGGCTGTAACATCTGTAAAGCTGCCTGCAGCAGTGGCCGTAAAAGCAAATGCACCATTGGTAAGGCTTATTAATTCAGCCCGACTAATTTTATTATCCGGTTTAAACGTACCATCCGGATATCCATGTGCAATCCCTTTATTGATCCAATCGCTGATCTGGGATTCGGCCCAGTTCCCTTTAATATCAGACGGCTGCGCCTAAACCAGCCCGGTACAAGACAATAACAGGCCCAGTACCAGACTTAAGACAATTGCTATCCTGGTTTTCTTCAACATAAACCCTACCCTCCATTAAAAGATAAATCCTTTATTCAGGCTGGAACAAACACTTTCAGCAATACGCCTATCAATATGCTTCTTTCTACATTAATAGCCATAGTTTCAACCCACTGAAAAATACACCCCCCAACAAAAAAAATGGCCAGAAAAAACTGCCCCCAAATAAAAAGGCGAACTACGAAAAGCAGTCCGCCCTTAATCTGGCTTGATTCAGCTTCTCCTTTCCACTATGGGAGGCATATCAGTTTCCCGATATACCCAACGGCCGGCCAACCTTGGTAAGAACTTTAGGTATGACAGACTCGGAGTTGTATTTAATTTCTATTGTTTTCGCTATAAAATCCGAATCCTCTTAAAAATCTAGATTTTGTCAGATAAATGCAAGAGACCTGCAAATATTTGGTTTTTCAGGACCTTTCCCATCGACTTCAAGAGAACACAGAAGTCCCTGTTTTATCATTTCGATGTAGCAGAATGAACTAAACCTGATGGTTCTCATTTTCTTCCTTATCAATATTTAACATGAGCAATAACAGCGGCACCACCAGATAAATAGACTGATTGTGGAAGCAGCCACAATCCCTGAATCATTGATAAGCAGACCCACAATCGCACCGGTAATAATACCTGCAAAGCCTTTGATCATATCAGGATGCTGCTGTCTTAATTGACGCATCGCCCCCACCGGACGATAGACCAGTAAAGAGATAACCAGCAGAATTACAATGAAGACATAACTCCAGATGGTATACCTGATCAATTTTAGATTCATTCCTATTTTCCGGCTGATAATCAGGAACATTTCCTGCCAGCCGCCAGCTGCAATCTGGTTGGCAGCTCTGCCGATATGGGTTTGCAGTTCCAGTGGTCTGGACATGTCATAATAGGTTATACCGGCTACCATTATTGCAATGATGCCCAACACCCCCACAATTACCTTGGGACGTATTTTTATCCCCTTCAACAACAACAAGGTTAATAAAAAGGCGGCTGGTGCAGTCAGCATACCATCAGAATTTGCGCCCAGAGAAGGTCCGGCGATGAGATAACATTCCAACAGGAAAACCATGGCAACGAGCAGCAGCACCCATTGTTTTCTGTATCTTTCATAGAGTGCGGCGGCAACGGCAATGCTGCTGCCAATCAGGATCCCCATATATTCATTGCCAATCCCATAATATCTGGCACCGGCCATCGGGTCATACCCAAGTATGGAGCTCTGAATTAAGCTGGTACCACTCAATAAATCAATCATAATTCCAAAGGGTCAGTAAACTGATCAAAACAAATCCCTTAAACCCATCCCCTTTAAATAACAACATTACTGCTGCCGTTATTACAACTGTCGCGGCTATACCCAGCACAACATAGAGCCAATCAGCTCCCAGCTGTACTTTGGTCAGGGGCAGAAATACAAGAGGGACAACCACCATACTTAGGATCAAGGGTCTAAAGATGCGTGCACCATGCCTGACCCAAAAAATAACCGCCAGGGACAGGAGAGTAATAATAATCTGTAATATTACATAAACCTTGATAGCTGGTGTTCTAAGACGGTTTACCAGACCTGGGCTGCAGTGCTAAGATCGCGCGCCTCTTGAAGATTGTCCCCCTTTGCCAAGGGCTTTGATTCCATTACCTGCCCGATCATAACCCGGTCTTTGTCCTCCAGCCCAAAAGCCTTTAATACTGTCGGTGCGATATCTGTGTTTGCCACTACATAATCACGCCGGCTGGCTGCGGAAGTAAGCTTTCCGGCCGGGAACCCCTTCCCATAAGCAAGAACCGGTGTGAAATTGTCTTTTAGATCGATCATATCCTGCGCCGGAGATACCCCGACTAACAATAACAGGTCCTTTTGCGGATCCATTTGCTTTCCGATCAAGCCGGAAATTCGATCAATTTCCTTTAAACGCTTTTCTCTCTCTTGCTCCATTACTTTTTTAAAGGCTGTATCTGCCGTCTCCATACGAGCCAGATCAGATAATTCCAGGACGATCAGATCTGCGCGAGGGCGATAATATTGCAGTTCCTTTGCCAGGTATTCATAATTGCTTGTAAGTCCCAGATAACTGGCAGGATCCTGTTTGTAAGCAGCCGTTCCGATATCTCCCAGAGGTACCCGCCCTTTGGCATCCATGGCTACCGTTATCCCTGCTCTGGACATCTCCAGACCGGTATCCCCATTCCCGAGCAGGCAGACGATACGGTTATTCAAACGTAAGCTTTCTCCCAGTGCGCCAGGAACAGTGTTTACACTTTCCTCGGTCATGCCGCTGATGATTTCAGGCAGGTTGGTCATCAAACAGGCATTATTTTTCCCATTCCAACCGGTTAAATTTTTATAATACTGGCTGGCAGTCTGATGTTTGTAAGGTACCATCTCATCTTGATTATAAGCCATAATTCCGTTAAGATAGCCTCGCCCTAAATTGCCAGCCCCGATGGTTAGACTGCAGTCGACCGTATTATGCCCTCTTAAGGTACGATTACTGGCCATTCCAATCGCTCCCTGATGTGCCAGGCGGTTGATTTCAGGCGTTGTGACAGCATCAATATCCTGAATGGAAAGCTTGTCAACCAGCACCAGATAAACAGTTGGCTGATCAGCGCGACTGGCCGCCTCAACCGGCTGACTATACAAACCGGCAAATAAAACAGCCATTACGAAAATCAACAACAAATTGAAACCCGGAGGGGTTTTCCTGTTTATACCCTGATGTCTTCTTTATTCTTAGCCTGCGGTCCCTTGCTGGAAGTCGCTGTTGGACCGATGAGAAGCAGCTAAAGCGCGATCAACGTGGCTTCCATATGCATGATTA
>CAWEAR010000050.1:0-203732 GCA_963806835.1 uncultured delta proteobacterium | reverse complement strand
TTGCGGTTGTGCTTTGCCCCGTGCGGAATGCTCCCCTACCCAGAAAAGAATCCTTTGATTGTCTTCCTACAGCGGCTTCGGTAATACGCTTAAGCACGTTTACATTTTCGGCGAAGATTCACTCGACCAGTGAGCTGTTACGCTATCTTCAAAGGATGGCTGCTTCTAAGCCAACCTCCTGGCTGTCTGGGCGCTTCCACATCCTTTCCCACTTAGCGCATATTCCGGGAACCTCGCCAACGGTTACGGGCTCTTTCCCTCTCGACTACGGAACTTAGCTCCCGCAGTCTGACTCCCGCTGTCTATGCTGGCGGTATTCGGAGTTCGGTTAGGTTTGGTAATCCGGTAAGACCCCTAGCCCATCCGGTGCTCTACCCCCGCCAGCCATTCACGCGGGGCTATACCTAAATATATTTCGGGGAGAACCAGCTATCTCCGCGTTGTTTTCGACCTTTTCACCCCTATCCGCAGATCATCCGAGCAGTTTTCAACCTACACCGGTCCGAGCCTCCACGCCGTTTTACCGGCGCTTCGCTCTGTCCACGGATAGCTCACGCGGTTTCGGGTCTGCTCCGTACTACTTGACGCCCGTTTGAGACTCGCTTTCGCTGCGGCTTCACCTCACGGCTTAACCTTGCAGCACAGAGCAACTCGCTGACTCATTATGCAAAAGGCACGCAGTCACACCGGAAAGAGCCGAAGCATCTTCCCATGGTGCTCCCACTGCTTGCAGGCAAACGGTTTCAGGTACTTTTTCACTCCCCTCACAGGGGTACTTTTCACCTTTCCCTCACGGTACTGGTTCACTATCGGTTGCCAGGTAGTATTCAGCCTTGTGAGACGGTCCTCACTGATTCCCGCAGGGTTCCACGTGTCCCACGGTACTCGGGTTTCCGATCCGGAAAGAGAGAACTGTTTCACCTACGGGACTCTCACCCGCTGCGGTATGCCGTTCCATGCATTTCGGTTACGGTTCTCTTTTGTAACTTCCCGACAGTTCCGGAAAACTGTCCGATCAGACCCCTCAACCCCGTATATACAACGCCTCCGGGCTGTCACACATATACGGTTTGGGCTTCTTCCGGTTCGCTCGCCGCTACTTCGGAAATCACTTTTGTTTTCTTCTCCTGCGGCTACTGAGATGTTTCAGTTCGCCACGTCCGCCCTGTCATGCTATGTATTCGCATAACAGTGTCCCGACATTGCCCGGGACGGGTTCCCCCATTCGGAAATCTCCGGATCAGAGCCTGTTTGGCGGCTCCCCGGAGCTCATCGCAGCCTGCCCGCGTCCTTCATCGCCTCCTGACACCAAGGCATCCGCCGTCTGCCCTTCAAAACCTGACCACAAAATAAGCCCGACACACAATTTCAAACGCCTTTATTTTTACTGTATCCGAATTGTCAAAGAACTATCCGCGGATATTATCCGCTTTTTCTGGTGGAGGTGAACGGGATCGAACCGATGACCTCCTGCGTGCAAGGCAGGTGCTCTCCCAGCTGAGCCACACCCCCGGTCAACAGTTGTCAGCGAACAGTATTCAGCACCAGCTGACAACTGTTCACTGACAACTGTTCACTGACATGGTGGGCCTGGGTGGATTTGAACCACCGACCTCACGCTTATCAGGCGTGCGCTCTCACCGAGCTGAGCTACAGGCCCCTTGCGAATGCCTGTTGTTTCACTTAACCTGTTTTAAATATATTTCCGGACACGGACAGTGACATAATTGCCGGATTTTTCTTTCCTTTAAGAAAGGAGGTGATCAGAGCCGCAGGTTCCCCTACGGCTACCTTGTTACGACTTCACCCCAATCATCAGCCATACCTTGGGTGCCCTGCCCCCCTCGCGGTCGGCCCGGCAACTTCTGGTACAACCGACTCTCATGGTGTGACGGGCGGTGTGTACAAGGCCCGGGAACGTATTCACAGCGGGCATGCTGATCCACGATTACTAGCGATTCCGGCTTCACGAAGCCGAGTTGCAGACTCCGATCCGAACTGGGGACTGTTTTATGGGATTGGCTTGCCCTCGCGGGTTTGCTGCCCTCTGTACAGTCCATTGTAGCACGTGTGTAGCCCCGGGCATAAGAGGCCATGAGGACTTGACGTCATCCCCACCTTCCTCCCCGTTAACCGGAGCAGTATCTCCAGAGTCCCCGGCTTTAACCGATGGCAACTGGAGACAGGGGTTGCGCTCGTTGCGGGACTTAACCCAACATCTCACGACACGAGCTGACGACAGCCATGCAGCACCTGTCTTGCGGCTCCCCGAAAGGCACTCTCCCGTTTCCGGGAGATTCCGCAGATGTCAAGCCCGGGTAAGGTTCTTCGCGTTGCGTCGAATTAAACCACATGCTCCACCGCTTGTGCGGGCCCCCGTCAATTCCTTTGAGTTTTAATCTTGCGACCGTACTCCCCAGGCGGACCACTTAATGCGTTAGCTTCGGCACGGCAGGGGTAAATACCCGCCACACCCAGTGGTCACCGTTTACTGCGCAGACTACCAGGGTATCTAATCCTGTTTGCTCCCCGCGCCTTCGCGCCTCAGCGTCAGTATTGGTCCAGGAAGCCGCCTTCGCCGCCGGTGTTCCTCCTGATATCTACGCATTTCACCGCTACACCAGGAATTCCGCTTCCCTCTCCCATACTCAAGCCTTCCAGTATCAAATGCACTTCCGGGGTTAAGCCCCGGGATTTCACATCCGACTTAGAAAACCGCCTGCGCGCCCTTTACGCCCAATAATTCCGAATAACGCTCGCACCCTCCGTATTACCGCGGCTGCTGGCACGGAGTTAGCCGGTGCTTCCTCCGGCGGTACCGTCAGCGGAGACGCATATTCCGCATCCCCGTATTCTTCCCGCCCGACAGAGCTTTACGACCCGAAAGGCCTTCCTCACTCACGCGGCGTTGCTGCGTCAGGGTTTCCCCCATTGCGCAAAATTCCTCACTGCTGCCTCCCGTAGGAGTCCGGACCGTGTTTCAGTTCCGGTGTGGCCGATCATCCTCTCAGACCGGCTAACCATCGCAGCCTTGGTGGGCCAGTTACCCCGCCAACAAGCTAATGGTGCGCGGGCTCATCCCCGGACAGCGGCTTGCGTGCAGAGGCCGTCTTTCACAGCGGAGACCTGAGTCCCAGCCGCATTATCCGGTATTAGCGCCGCTTTCGCAGCGTTATCCCGGATCCGGAGGCAGATTGCCCACGTGTTGCTCACCCGTTCGCCACTTTACTTACCCCTGCAAGCAGAGGTGTTCTCGTACGACTTGCATGTGTTAGGCACGCCGCCAGCGTTCATTCTGAGCCAGGATCAAACTCTCCGATAAAACTCTCCGCCCCGCCTTGCGGCAGGGCAGTTCATGACTTTATATGACCCGACTTTGTATGTCAATGTCCGTTTTTCAAAGATTCGGAACCTCTCCGTCCGCTTCTTCATAAAAAGAAATGAACAGAAAGAATATCTGTTTTTTATACTCTGTTTTTTTCATCCTGTCAAGCATTTTTTTCATCTTTTTTCATGCCGACAGAAACTTCACAGGAAAGAATCTCTTCCTTCCCGTGCAAACCCGACCTTTATATACCCTCTTTTTTTTTTGTCAACAACTTTTTTCAAAAAAATAAAATCGAATGAAAAGGTCTGATTTTAAGGATGTTAAACAAAATAAAAGGAAGAGTCGAAAGCAATGACTCGCTTTCAAAGACGCTTTATTACCTGTGAGGTATGATTTCTATTTTTAATGATTCAAGAGGTATAGCTATATCCGAAGCAATGATTATAGATGGAATATGAAAATTTTTTTTAAGTATTTCAATATTTTTATTTTTTAATCCCCTTACTCTGGAAATGTTTTTGGGATGAGCTTTTATTAAAACTGAGGAAGGGTTGTGAACAAAGCCTGGAACAGAAAACAAATCTCTGAATCCTTCTGATATTACATCAAGAAAAATCTCTGAATAAACAAGATGACCAAAAGCAGGATGATAAGGACCAGCAAGAATAACATCCTGCTTATCAAAATCTTCGGTTGCCTGAAGCCCCATTCTTATTACCGGAATATTTTTTTCTTTGAATATCCTGTAAAGTTTTTTAACCAGGGTAACAGACTGCTCCAGAGACATAGGGATGTATTTTCCGCTTTTGTACCATTGGGCAAGGATACTTTTTTCAAGAACCAGTGTGGGATAGATTCTGACAAAATCAGGGGAGAGTTCTATGATTTTTTCTCCTGTATCAAGAGCTTTTATTTCATTATCTCCCGGCAACCCCACCATCATCTGCATTCCGACCTGATAACCTTTTTTTTTTAACAGGCATACAGCATCCTTAGTATCTGAAACTGTATGTCCCCTGTCTGATATGGACAATACATCATCATCCATAGACTGAACGCCGATCTCAACGGTTGAAACCGGAAAATCTTTTATTATATCAAGATTTTCATTATTTATTGTGTCGGGGCGGGTAGAAAACCTGATATGATCAACCTCTTTTCTCTTTATAAACTGACTTGCTTCATTAAGCATCATCTTTATAATATCAGGCTTCAGCCCCATAAAGTTGCCACCGTAAAATGCGATCTGAATGCTCTTTCTCTTTTTTCCCTTATAATGGAGAAAAGTATTGATTTGAAGACAAAGCTCTTCAGGAGACGGAATAGTCTGATTTACACCTGTGATTGCTCTCTGATTGCAGAAAACACACTGATGAGGACATCCCTGCTGAGGAATAAAAATCGGAATAATAAAAGGTTTTTCAATTTTATCCATTAACTGATCACTGTTTACTGGGAAATGGTTTTCAATTCTTCATTCTCAGAAGCTCAATTGCTCTTCTTGCAGCATCCTGTTCCGCCATTTTTTTACTTTTTCCGGTACCTTTTGTACAGATGTCACATACCCTTATTTGTGCAATAAAGGTCTTGTCATGATCCGGACCGATCTCTTCTATAACTGTATAAACAGGCATTTCTTTGCATGAAAACTGGGCAATCTCCTGTAACTGGCTTTTGTAATCATAGTTTAAAGCAGGCGCTGTAATAGAATCAATCAGGTATGAAAAATGATATTCAATAAATTCAAAAGCGGCTTTAAAACCTCCGTCAAGATAAACAGCCGCTATAACAGCTTCAAATGTATCTGCCAGTATGGAATTTTTTTCCCGTCCGTCAGTCTGAATTTCACCTTTGCCTAATCTTATATACGATCCCAGAGAGAGATTTCTGGAAATATTTGCCAATTGAAATTCATTAACCAGATTGGCTCGCATTCTCGACAGATCACCCTCATTTAATTCAGGATACCTGTGCATAAGATTATGTCCGATAGCCAGACTTAAAACTGCATCACCGAGGAATTCAAATCTTTCATTATCTCTCATCCCCGGAATTGCCCTTTCATTAACAAAAGAGCTGTGGCGGCATGCTTCATCAAGAAGATGTTTATTCTTAAATGTATATGAAAGTTTTTGCTCTAATTTTGAAGTATCTGTTTTAAAGTCAGAAACTGGAGTCTGAGGGCTTTCTGATATTTTATCAAAGAATCTTTTACGACTTAAAATTGCCTGAAATTCAAAAACCCATTTTCCAATTTCAAACTTCCAACAATTTTTCATATAACGCATAAGGTACAAAAAAATTCCCCTTTCCAGTTCCCATTTTTATATCAGGTTTTAATGAACCATGGAAGTCCGTACCTCCTGTCATCATTAATTTGTAATCATTGGCAATTTTCATATAAAGTGCTATACGTTCCTGAGAATGTTCCGGGTAATAAACTTCAATCCCTTTTAATCCCATATCTTTTAAAATATGAATCAATTTTTCGAGGGGTTCATCATGGACAGGATTTAAAAGACCCGGATGAGCAAGAACAGGGATTCCCCCCGCATTCAGAATCATATCAATTGCCTGATGACAGGTTGCCCGATATTTATCCACATACGCTGGTTTTCCCTTGCCCAGATACTGATCAAATGCTTCATTAACCGATTTGACAAAACCTTTTTTTACCATAAGCCGGGCAATATGAGGTCTCCCAATCTGCCCTTCTCCAAAATCATCAACAATCTCATTCAGAGAAATCGGAATTCCCAATCCGTTAAGCCTTTCTATAATCTGAGGATTTCGTCTCTTTCTGACATCCTGAAGCAGATTAAGAGTATGGTTAAAATCCGGATCATCTATACGGATATTATAACCAAGCAGATGAAAACTGCCTGAACATGGAAATGAAGGGGGAGGAACAGCACTGATCTCAACGCCGGTTAAAAATTTGACAGATGGCGGTATGCCTCTCTCCATTGCTTTTTTGGATCCGTCAATAGTATCATGATCCGTTATTGCAATTGCGCTGAGATTTAATTCCTGAGCCATGTCAAGAATTTCAGAGGGGGAAAGAGTTCCGTCTGATGCATCAGAATGAATATGGAGGTCTATAGTTTTCACGTTTTTACAGTCCAAGAGATATTTCGGAAGCCTCCTCTTTAGTTTTACAGTCAATACATTGGGTGGTAACGGGTCTGGCTTTTAACCGATCTGTACCAATATCTTCACCGCAGGTTTCACAGATTCCGTAAGATTTATCTTCAATCCGTTCAAGAGCTTTTTTTATCTTCTTGATAAGTTTATGCTCTCTGTCTCTTATCCTGAGCATGAAATTCCGGTCTGTTTCAAGGGATGAACGATCTATGGGATCCGGGAAATTCTCTTTATGGGAAGTCATGCCTGAAACGGTATCTTCCGCCTGATTTAAGAGTTCTTCCAGCCGCTCGGTAAGAAGTTCTTTAAAATATTCTAAATTAGCCTTATCCATCATAATACACCTCTGTACGTTGACAGTTTATGCGAATTAAGGAAACGGTTTCTTTTATAATTATGCTGAATATTCAGCATAATTATAATATTCTGCTTTTTAATCCTTAGTACACATAATTTATAAGAAAAAGGATTTTTCAGATGACTTTACAGGATGTGTCATCTTTTATGAAAAGGGGTAAATATAACATCATCAGATTTTTTTGTAAAGAATAATCTTCTTATTTTTGAATTTATTGAATAATTATATGATATAACTGATATAAACTGATTATAATCTAAGATGTCAGCGGTAATACTGATATTCCAGTCCGTATTTACTTGCTTTGTATGCAAATTTTCTTACAGTTGTCTTTAGGAGCTGTGAGGCATTGGTGATATTTCCTCTGGTATTTTTTAAAGCATCAATAAGCATCTCTTTTTCCAGATTTGCCACAGCATCTTCAAGAGAGTGTTCAGGCAATGTATTTGATTCTTTACCGGTCTGTAAGGTGGGCGGTAAATGATAACTGTGAATAACCCCTTCTTCGCACAATAATATAGCACGTTCAACGCAGTTTTCAAGCTCCCGCACATTCCCGGGCCAGTGATATGTCATAAGCATATCAATTGCAGGGGTGGAAAAACGTTTAATATCCTTAGTATTTTCTTTAGAATATTTTTCAAGAAAATGATCTGCCAGAAGCAGAATATCTGTTTTACGCTCTCTGAGGGGAGGCATATAAATAGGAAAGACATTCAGACGGTAATAGAGGTCTCCCCTGAAACTCTCGTTTTCAACAGCCTCTTCAAGATTTTTATTTGTTGCGGCAATAATTCGGACATCAATTTTTATTGTTTTTTGTCCTCCGACCCTTTCAAATTCTCTCTCCTGTAAAACACGGAGAAGTCTGACCTGAACATCAAGGGTAATTGAGCCGATTTCATCCAGAAATATGGTTCCTCTGTGTGCCAATTCAAATTTCCCTGGTTTTTGCCGGATGGCTCCGGTAAATGCCCCTTTTTCATGACCGAATAATTCACTTTCAATCAGATTTGCAGGAAGAGCCGCACAGTTAACCTTTATAAATGGTCCTTTTGCTCTGGGGCTGTTATAATGGATGGAATTGGCAACAAGCTCTTTGCCGGTTCCGCTCTCTCCGCGGATAAGGACAGTAGCATTACTCCCTGAAACCTGAAAAATCATCTGAAAGACTTCTCTCATCTTGTTGCTGTTTCCGATAATATTTGTAATCCGGTATTTATTTTCCAGTTCTTTTCTGAGTCTTGCATTCTCATCACGTAATCTCTCTTTCTCCAGACGGATAGTCTCCAGATTGATAACATGCTGGGCAATCATTGTGGCGATCACAGACATCAGCTTTATCCCTTCTTTCAGAGAATAGGATTCTTCAAAAGGTCTGTCAACACTCAGTGATCCTATGACCTGATTCCCTTTTTTTATAGGAATACATAAAAAAGAGAGTTCCTGATCCATTTTTATTTTTCTGGACTTGGTACGGTCAAGAAACAGCGGCTCTTCACTGATTTTCGGAATAGCAATAGGCTCTCCCGATTCAATCACTCTGCCGGTGATCCCTTCACCAAGTTTGTATTTGACATTTTCAATAGCATTTTGGGAAATTCCATGTGCAACTTCTATTGAAATTTCATTGCGCACAGGGTCAAGGATTGTTACAGTTCCGCGCACCATTTCCATTGAATTGGATAAAATTTCAAGCACTTTATATAATGATTTTTTTAATTCCAGATGTTCGTTAAGCGCCTGACTGATTTCATAAAGCAGTGTAACTTCTTCTATTTTTTTCATATTTTTTAGCTTTAAATAACTAAGTACACAAAATCGTAACTTCAACGCTGATGAAAAACTAAATTTTTTAAAAAAATTCAGTTTCTTATAAATTTTCAAATTCAGACTTCTGAAGTTTCTGAAACTCCGGAAGTCTTTTATAATAATTCAGTATAAGACAAAATTGCAAGGAATATTTGTTGTTAATTACAATTTTGTCTTATCAGATTTGCAGTAAAAGCAAAATATATGAGTTACTCACCTTGTTCACAAGACTTAAAGAAACTTAGTTTTTTTATGCTGATTTTCCGTTATATGTGCGTACTATGAGTTATTGTTATAAAAAAATAGGTAGCTCTTAACTGATAAATATGGTATATATCATTCGGAATAAAAATTTTCGGTACAAAATTTCTGAAATACAGCGGATTTTAACCGGAGAGTAAGGTTCATAAGCATCAACTTAGATTACAGTTAAATAAGGAGGAAGTTTTGATTCTAAAATCATTGGAAGTGGGACCTATTATGGCAAACTGTTATATTTTGGGCTGTGAGGAGACTAAAGAAGGAGCAGTAATTGATCCCGGAGATGAAACCCGTCGGATTTTATCAGCCCTTGCTGATGCAAAGCTGAAGGTAAAATATATATTAAATACCCATGGGCATTTTGATCATGTCGGCGGAAATAAAAAGATGAAGGAGGCAACAGGCGCAGAAATTCTGATTCATTCTATGGATGCTCCCATGCTGAACCGGCTTTCAGCATCTGCTGCCGCATGGGGACTTTCATCAGAGGATTCCCCTCAGCCTGATCGGATGCTGGAGGAGGGAGATACAATTTCATTCGGGAATATTACCTTAAAGGTGATTCACACTCCCGGACATACTCCCGGAGGTATCTCTTTTTTTACAGATAAAAAAGTTTTTGTTGGGGATACGCTCTTTATGGGGTCTATCGGAAGAACCGATTTCCCGGGGGGAGATTTTGAGACGCTTATATCAAGCATACGGAATAAACTCTTTGTATTGGGAGATGATGTCAAAGTTTTTACAGGACACGGACCCGAAACAAGTATCGGAAGGGAAAAGAGATCTAATCCTTTTTTCAGGTGATAAATATAAGCACGGAAACCGCGTCAGTCAACCGGATGGGCAAAAGCCCGCCGGTTAGCCTGATTATCAGGCAGCATAAAAGAATGTCAAACAATCCCGGAAATTTTTCATCAGAAAATCATAAAGAGAAAGAAACACAGATTGCACGAAGCAATCAGGTTATCTTTGATATTGCCAAAGCACTCCCCCGTTTCAGAGATTTGGATGATCGTCTTGAATTTATTATCAGAGAAGTTAAAAATCTGCTTGAAGTGGAAGGAGCATCAATTATCCTTTTAGATGAAGAGAAGCAGGAGTTCTTTTTCCGGGCGGCAAACTATGAGAATACCGAAGCGGGAAAAAAGATAAAAGGAATCCGATTTCCTGCGGATAAAGGGGTGGCGGGTTATGTTTATAAAACCGGAAAACCGCTGATTGTACCTGATACATCCCGGAGCGAATTTTTTTTTAATAAGGTTGACGAGCAATCCGATTATAAGACACTGGAATATGCTTGATGTTCCGATTCATACTGATACACGGATGATCGGAGCGTTATGCACGGTAAATAAAAAAGAATAGAGAATTTGATCAGACAGATGTTGAAGTTTTAAGTGCAATTGCAAGCACGGTTGCTTTTCCGATTGAAAATGCCCGGATCAATGAGGAGCTTAGACGCTCTTATGATGAAGTAAAGAGTTTAAATCAGGCTAAAGAACGGGTGATTCATCATCTTTCCCATGAACTGAAAACGCCGGTCTCTGTTCTTGCCGCATCTCTTAATCTTTTGAATAAAAAGATTTCCGTATTGACTGATGATTTGCAGGCAGATGATTTTCAGCGGATTCTGGAACGGGCTCGGCGGAATCTGAACCGTATTCTTGAAATGCAGTACAAGATTGAGGATATTCTCAGAGAAAAAGATTATAAGACCTATTATATGCTCTCCGCTCTACTTGATGTCTGCACAGAGGAATTGGAAATATTTACAGAGAGTTATGAGACTCAGTTCTTTTGTACTGCAAATCCTGCTGGATGGGATCCTATTTACGGAAAAAGTCCGGTTCATTTTGCCGGTGAAATCCACAGCGCCGCCCTGAGAAGAGCCTTGAGATGAAACGAAAAAAAGATTTTCTAAACAGGAAACCAAGTTTTTAAAAAAAACTTGGTTTCCTGTTTACTCTTTCCCATGCTTTGCGTGGTAACACCGCCGGGGATGCTTTGCGTCCCGTAATGCAGGGGACAACGGGACGCAAAGCGTCCTTTCTTGTGTTCCCAAGAGAAAAACCCTAAGGGACTTCGGTGAGCTCAGTCGAACCGTCTTAAAGACCCTTAGGGTTTTAATATATAAGTAATTTCAGTTTCTTTACCTCGTTCCCATGCAAAGCGTGGGAACAAGAGAAATAGATTCATGATTTGAAAATTATTTGGGAAAAAATTTTATGCTTAAACTTCCGTAAATTGAAGTGATACCGGAGCCGCTCTCTTCAACATAATTCTCAGCCACAGCATAAAATGTGTTACTCCCCTGTACAACATCATACATTCTTGTATGTGAAAAACTTCCTTCACTGTTACTTACCGAGACATTTCCGTCATTTACTTCCCAGTCAGCCTGATTGCTTGCTGCAAGGACAATTCTGTCACCGTAACTTGGAGAACAAAATCCGTCAAAATGGACTAAAATTTTACCCGCACTCGGAGCATTGACAGTCAACTGACCGACCGTAACAGGATTTCCGCGAACATTGATACGAGTCTCACTTATTCCTGTATGAGAAACAAAAGCATTATTTCCGTTCGGGAAAAATTCCACACTTAAACTTCCGTAAATTGAAGCAATGCCGGTGCCGCTCACGTCAACATAATTCTCAGCTACAGCATAAAATGTGTGACTGCCCTGGGCGATATCATACATTCTTGTATGTGAAAAACTTCCTTCACTGTTACTTACCGAGACATTTCCGTCATTTACTTCCCAGTCAGCCTGATTGCTTGCTGCAAGGACAATTGTGTCACCGTAACTTGGAACACACTGCCCGTCAAAACGGACCAAAACTTTACCTGCACTCGGTGCATTGACAGTCAACTGACCGACTGTAACAGGATTTCCCCGGACATTGATACGAGTCTTACTTATTCCTGTATGAGAGACAAAGAGATTGTTTCCGTTCGGGAAAAATTCCACACTTAAACTTCCGTAAATTGAAGCAATGCCGGTGCCGCTCTCGTTAACATAATTCTGAGCCACTGCATAAAATGTGTTACTTCCCTGCGCAATATAATACATTCTTGTATGTGAGAAATTTCCTTCATTGTCACTTACCGAGACATTTCCGTCATTTACTCCCCAGTCAGCCTGATTGCTTGCTGCAAGGGCAATTGTGTCACCGTAACTTGGATGACACTTCCCGTCAAAATGAACTAAAACTTTTCCGGCTGCCGGCACGTTGACGGTTAACTGACCAACTACAACGGGATTTCCGCGAACATTAATACGGGTCTGGCTTATTCCTGTATGCCATACATTTGATTGAGCTATATTTACTATCGTAACTGTTTTAGTCACGCTTTTTGTAACACCGCTATATGTATAACTTGCTGTTAATGTTACATATTGGTCGGAAGTAACCGCCTGAGTTATCAGCTTGCCTTTTGTGTATGAATCAAAATAGGCATAAGATGAATTCTCGCTCCATATTGCTGAACTTGTTATATTCTGAGATGTACTGTCAGAAAAATAAGCTGTTGCCGTATAAGCTGTATATGAGCTTTCATTCACTGTTGAATAACCTGATATGGAAACAGAAGTAGGCGTCTTAGATGTCTGTGTAACTGTGAAAGTCTTTCCGGCAATGGTCATTGTTCCGATTCTGTCGCTTGTGCCTGTATTCGCGGCAACTGAATAATAAACCGTCCCGCTTCCGGTTCCGCTGCTGCCTGAGGTTATTGTTATCCAGCTTGCATAGCTTAAAGCAGTCCGGCTGCATGTAGTTGCTGATGCTGTTACACTGACACTGCCTGTGCCTCCTGATGAAGTAAACTGTTTGCTGGTCGGTGAAATAGAATAGGTACAGGTAGGCGGCGGCGATGTAATTGTAACAGACTTTGTTCCGCTTTTTGTAATGCCGCTATATGTATAACTTGCTGTTAATGTTACATACTGATAGGAAGTAACTGTCTGTGTTATCAGTTTGCCTTTTGTATAAGAATCAAAATAGGCATAAGATGAATTCTCGCTCCATGTTGTCGACGCTGTTACATTCTGGGAAGTCCCGTCAGAAAAATAAGCTGTTGCCGTATAATTCGCGTAGGAATTCCCATTCACAGTTGAAGAACCTGTAACTGAAACAGATGTCAGCGTTTTATCTTTTATAATAACCGACATAGAACTGCTTTTTGTTACTCCGCCGTAAGTATAACTTGCTGATACAGTAACAGTCTGATTGGAAGTAACAGCGTAGGTTTTCAGTCTGCCTTTTACCAATGAATCCATATAGGCATAAGATGAATTTTCACTCCAGACAGCGGAAGATGTAACAACCTGAGAAGTTCCGTCAGAAAAATATGCGGTTGCCTTGTAATCTGCATAGGAACTTTCACTGACACTTACAGAACCTGAAACAGAAACAGATGTCATCGTTTTAACTGTATTTTTAACCCATACATCCGACAGCCATGTATGATTCGGATTGGAATAGACCAGTTGGCTTCCCTGTGTAGAAAGATCAACCTGATAAATATTTCCTCCTGACCAACTGGCATAAAACAGATTTCCCTGTGAATCGAAATTTATCCCCTTTATACAGCACTCACTGGACGGAATCGAAAATACAGCTTTTGGAATACCGTATTCAACTCTGTAAATTTTACTCCCTGAGCTGTTGCCTGTACTTAAATATAATACATTATTCTTGTCAAAGGCAAAATTGCCTGCCCATGTACTTACATAAGATAATTTCACTGTATAATACAGGGATGGAACGCCGTTTGTCAGCTTATAAATATAACCGTCACCTCCGGCGCCGGTTGCCTGACTGAAATAAAGGTTTCCCGATCCGTCAAATGCAACATCTTTTACATAAGTTGTATGGGTATAAAAGACTGTTTCTGTAGAACCTGCAAGTTTATAAATCTTGTAAGCATTTGCATTGACATAATATAAAATATTATCGGACGAGAAGGCAAAACTATAAAGATTACCGGAAGTACGGGTATAAAACGCTGATTCAGTGCTATTCTCTACCTTGTAGATTGAACCATTGGATTCATCAGCATCTGCAAAATATATAATCCTTCCGTCAGACGCAAACCCATGCCGCGCAAAAAGCAGACATAATGCCATGATTATAACTACATTGATAAAACTGATCTTTTGACGATAAATTTTCATTTTCTTTTCTCCTTTTACCCTTTAATTTTTGACTGCATTGATAAAAACGAGCCTTTGACGGTAAACTTCATTTTTCTTCTTTTACCCTCCTTATTCTTTTATCAGTAATTACAATACTTCTGCTTTCTTCCAGATTATCATTGTAAAGCACTCAATGATGTTGTTGAATAAACCTTATACCTTAATATTCAAAAATTATGCCAAAGTTTAAAAATACTTTTATTTAAGCAGATTATAAATCATCGGAAATTTCTGCTGCTCTCATTGCTTCTGAATCTGAGACTTGAACCGACATTAAAAAGGTTTTTTTTATAAAAAATCCAAAAAAATCAGACTCCGGGTCTTATATAATCAGACATACATATATAAATTACTTAAATTTAAGGTTACAACTTTTTGTTGTATTTTGTCCAATAAAATTGTATTATTTAAGACTTAAAACTTAAAAAGGCTGATATGGCAAAAATTCTCATTATAGATGATGACATTATTTTTTGTGATCTGCTTTCATACTTTGTTGAGCAGTCAGGACATTTACCCGAAACCGCCATGACTTTTTCTGACGGGCTTCGGAAGGCTCAAAACGGGTATTATCCCGTTATCTTTCTGGATTTGGTTTTGCCCAATTTTAACGGAATCAGAGGAATATGCAAATTAAAAGATATACACTATTCACCTGAAATCATTGTTATTACCGGACATGGAGATGAGGAATCTGCTGAAACAGCAATTACAGAAGGGGCTTTGTATTATATTCATAAGCCGGTTTCTCAGAAGAATATAGATATTCTGATTAAACGGACATTGGAATACAGAGAAAAAAAAGCCTGCTTTGAAACAAGATATAAATTAGATCGGATATCTTTAATAGGAAACAGCGTAAAACTTAACCAGTGCCTGAATACTGTATCAAAAACGGCATTCAGCGATAAACCTGTTCTTATTACCGGAGAGACAGGCACCGGCAAAGAAGTTATTGCCAGAGTTATTCATTGCAACAGTCCGAAAAAGAAACATATATTCTTTCCTGTGGATTGTACAAATATTCCCGACAATCTGGCGGCGTCTCTGTTATTCGGATATGAAAAAGGAGCATTTACAGGAGCAGACCGGCACAAAGAGGGATTAATCACTCAGGCTGGTGACGGAACTCTCTTTCTTGATGAAGTATGCGATCTTCCGCTGAATGTTCAGGGCTGTTTTCTTCGCGTACTTGAAAATAAAAAGATTCTGCCTCTGGGTGCAAAAAAAGAGATTTCCTGTAATTTCCGGGTTATTTCTGCAACCAACAAGAATCCTGAAGAGCTTATAAGCAAAGGGCTTTTCCGGCGGGATTTGTATTTCCGACTTTCTGCGTTTCATATTCATGTTCCGCCGTTAAGGGAACACAAAGAAGATATAGCGCCGCTTATGAATCATTATATTGTAATGATCTGCAATGAATTGGAAATTCCGGTAAAATGTGTTTCTGAAGATTTTACAGAATATTTAATTGCTTATTCATGGTTGGGAAATGTAAGAGAACTGATTAATACTCTTCATGCGGCAATAAGTTCCGCAAAGGATGAACCTGTATTATATCCTCATCATTTACCTGCGGATATCAGAGCTTATTCTTTTAAGACACAGATAAAACAGGGAACATCATGGGAAAGCAAAATATCACTTCCAATATCGAAATCTGAAGATATATGGAAACCTGCATGTTTTCCCAAATTTAAAGAATTTCACCGGCTTTGCGATAATATAGCAGAAGCAGAATATATTGAACATCTTATAGAAATATCTGACGGAGATATAAATAAAGCATGTACCTTGTCAGACATATCACGGTCAAGACTTTATCAGTTGTTAAAAAAATACGGAAAACATCTGAAATAAGACTTGACAAACAGATATAAATGAAGATAATCTTCTTTTTTTAATTCAGCAAAAAAGTGGACACGCTATGCTTTGTCCACTCTACGCAATTTCAGTAGATCGAAAATGCCGGAAAGTTTGTAGTTCCGCATTTATGCGGTTATTGTAAAATCAGATAGTTACCGCAGCACGCCGGACCGCCTAAAGGCGGAACTACGAACTGTGTTGGGGTTCATTTCATTCACCCCAACCTACGGATTGATAGACAAAAAAAATGAACCGAATCATAAATCAGATTATAAAAAAGATCAGAATGAACTTAAATTGGTGGCCGTGGCAGATTGATATTGGAGATGCCGCCGGAATCTCAATCAGCTAAGTTTCTGATTGAACTGATAAAATACAAAGACCGTGAGCAAATCCAAAAGCTCACGGTCTTTTTTTTGAATTAATATAAAGGAGAGCCGTGAAATATTTTTCACGGCTTTTTTGTTTTTAACAAGAAAGGAAATACCATGTTAATCAATCAATTCCCGGATAAAAGCACTTTCCGGCAGTTGGCAGAGAAATACAATGTTATTCCGGTGTATGTGGAAGTCCTTGCTGATACAGAAACGCCGGTTTCACTTTTAAAAAAAATCTATAAAGATAAAGGTCCCGTCTTTCTTTTAGAGAGCGTTGAAGGCGGGGAGCGATGGGGAAGATACAGCTTTATGAGCGGCTCCGCACGGGCAAATATCCGTGTATATTCGGATGTTGTCGAGGTGCAGGAGAACGGCGAAACCCGACAAATCACACATAATAATGATCCGCTTTCAATTTTAAGAGATATAATGAGCAATTACCGCCCTGCACAGGTTCCGGGGCTTCCGAGATTCTGGGGCGGAATGGTCGGATATTTGACTTATGAAATGGTCTCTTTTTTTGAGGCTATCCCGAATAAAATGCCGAAAGATAAACCGATTGCCCATTTTATCATCCCGGATGAACTGCTTATTTTTGACAATATACGAAATACACTGGTCGGTGTGGTGATTGCTTTTCCAAAGAATCATGCGGATGTTGATGATGCGTTTGAAGCGGCAAAAAAGCGCGTCAATAATCTGATGAAAGCAATGGAGATTTGTCTGTCAGATATAAACGGAAAAGCAGGTAATAAAAAATTTGAACTGACTCCTGTAAGGGAAACAGGGAGATATGAATCTCTTGTCAGAAAGACAAAGGAATATATTAAAGCAGGGGATATTATTCAGTCAGTTATTTCACACTCTTTTGTCTGCGAACCGGCTCCGGATTTATGGTCTCTTTACAGGGCGCAAAGATATATCAATCCTTCACCTTATCTTTTTTTTCTGCATCTTGATGATACCGCTCTGGTCGGCTCTTCGCCTGAAACAATGGTAAGACTGGAAAACAGAATCGCCACTCTCCGCCCGATTGCAGGCACTAGTCCGAGAGGAAAGAATGAACAGGAAGACAGATCGCTTGCCAATGAACTGCTTCAGGATGAAAAAGAGAGAGCAGAGCATCTTATGCTGGTGGATTTGGGAAGAAATGATTTGGGACGGGTCGCTGAAACCGGAACGGTTCAGGTAACTGATTTAATGGTGGTCGAACGATATTCGCATGTTATGCATCTGGTTTCAAATATCTCATGCGATTTGAAGCCTGAATATGACGCATGGGATCTGCTCAGATCAACATTTCCCGCGGGAACATTATCAGGCGCTCCCAAGGTCAGGGCAATGGAGATTATTGCAGAATTGGAGGATGAACCGCGAGGAGCTTACGGCGGAGCAGTTGGCTATGTTTCATTTCACGGAAATATGGATATGGCTATCACCATCCGAACTGCCTGCGTTGAAAACGGCAAATTGACAGTCCGTGCAGGCGCGGGAATTGTTGCAGATTCAGACCCTGAGCGTGAACGGATTGAAACAGAGAATAAAGCAAGAGCAATACAGAAGGCTCTTAAATTAATTGGAAATTAGCCCGTAGGTCGGGGTGAATGAAATGAACCCCGACAAAAAACAGCTTTCTTGTTGGAGTTTGCTTTGCTCACCCCAACCTACTGAAATTCCTAATTGACAAGGAGATTATTATTATGCTGGTAATGATTGACAATTATGATTCATTTACATATAATTTAGTCCAATATCTTGAAGAAATGGGAACGCCGGTCAAGGTGTTCCGAAATGATGCGATAAGTGTTTCAGAGCTTGAAGCAATGAATCCTGCGGGGATTGTTATTTCACCGGGGCCTGGCAGACCTGAATCCGCGGGAATTTCTCTTCAGTTGGTAAAAGAGCTTTCCGGCAAGATTCCTATTCTTGGGGTATGTCTCGGACACCAGACAATCGGAATGGCGTTTGGCGGAAAAGTGGTATCTGCCAAACGGCTCATGCACGGAAAAACATCCGTCATAAAAAATGACGGAAAAAAACTGTATCAGGGAATCCGTGAGCCGTTTACCGCCATGCGGTATCATTCTCTGGCTGTCTCAAGAGAAAACTTCCCCGAATCTCTTGAGATTACTTCAGAATCAGAAGATGGCGAGATCATGGGAATCCGCCATCGTGAGCATCTTACCGAAGGGATTCAGTTTCACCCGGAATCTATCATGACGCCGGTTGGCAAACGGCTTTTAAGAAATTTCCTGAAAATTGCCATGAATAACGAATAATTGAAAACTTTAAGGGTTTCAGAACTCCCTTAGTACATGAAACATTAATTACGCTTAGTGTCTTTGTGTCTTCGTGTTTTTTTACCACAAAGACACTAGGTTCTGTTGACATTTCACCTCAGCCATATAAGTGCACCGGCAAAGTGAAGAAACGGCATATACCGTTCATCCAGTTTGTCAAAGCGTGGGAAAATATGTCTGAAATGTTTTATTTTATTGATAAAACATTCCGCAGGATGACGTTCTCTGTACAGATGCCGGTCATAATCCCGGGGGTTTTTCCGGCTGGAACGCGGAGGGATGACCGGTACGGTTCTGCGGGCTCCGGATAGTGCCGGTACGGATCACTGTCATACCCTCTGTCAGCGGGAACCGTGCGCCGGAAATCAGCCGTCAGCGCCTTAGCCTGCGTAATATCGTGAGTCTGCCCCGGAGTCAGAATGAATTTATCGGGTTTGTCAAATCCTGTCTTTTTGATCATCCTGAAATCCTTTCTTAAACACAATCCCTGTAGATGTCAGTAATCTTTCTTTGACTGTATTATCTACAAGGATTGTGTTTAAGAATAAGGATTGGAGATGTATCTGAGAAAATCCTTTCTTACACACAATCCTTGCATATTTCTCAGCAACTATCTGAAAATCATACTTAATCACTCTTTACAAAAAAGGGTGGGGAGAGCAATGCTTATATCAAACTCACATTAAAATAACAGGATGACAAAATTGATAATTTATGTTAACAGGATTCATTGCGGAGTTTCCGAACCCCCGCAGCTTTTTTTACCGAAAAACTTTTGTCCGGGTACATAATCAGCCCCATAATCCGATATAAAAATAATAAGACAGGTATAAACATGGAAAAAAAAGCGGAAAATTTCAATCCCCATATTTCAGGTACATTTAATCCCGATGGCTCTTTATCAGGCGTTAAATCTACTGCTGCACGTCTGATGCAGGAGACAAATATTAAGCATCCCGGATCAGAGGTTGAATTTAAACAGCGGTTTCAGAAGATTGTTGACAAGATACACAGCGCAAAAAATCTGGATGAACTTATTGTCAATATTATAAATGATATTGCCGAGCTGTTTGAGTCTGAAAGAATAACTATATTTGTTCTGGATATAAAAAACAGGCAGTTAGTATCACGTTATAAAATCGGCGGCGAAGTTGCTGAAATCCGGCTGCCCCTCCTGCCGAACAGTATTACCGGATATGCGGCTCAAAACAAAAAACTGGTCAATATAAAGAATGTTTATGATGAAAAAGAATTAGCAGGAATTGATCCGGTACTGAAGTCTGACAAAACATGGGATAAACGGACAGGTTTTACCACAAAGCAGGCTCTTGCCCTTCCGATATTTTTCCGGAAATATCTGATGGGGGTTCTGATGCTGATGAACCGGAAAAATAATCTTCCTTACACAAAACTGGATGAAAGCGCGGCAAATGAGCTTGCCAATGTAATAGGGGTAGGACTGTATAATCAGAGACGGGTTGCCAGCAAATTCAATTATCTTCTTCAGAAACATCTTCTGACGCCCAAAGAGCTTAAAAATGCGATTGAAGAGGCGGGCAGCAGACTGGAAACTGTTGAATCATTTCTGGTGAAAAGCCTTAGAGTTCCCAAAAAAGAGGTCGGAGCATCTCTTGAACAATATTACGGTGTTCCGTTTGTTGAATATGACAAAAGCACGCCTGTTCCCGCTGATCTCCTGAAATATCTGAAACTCCCTTTTATGAAAAAAAGTATATGGGTTCCTTTGCGCAGCGAAGGGGATAAAATCGTTGTGGCACTGGATGATCCCCGGGATTTCAGAAAAATCGGTGAAATCAAAGCAATTTTTCCCAAAAATCAGCTTGAATTCTGTGTATCGTTAAAAGATGATATTCTTGATTTTATAGCACTTTTTACTGAAGAGAAAAAAGAACCGGATGAAAATGAGGAGACAGAACCTCTGATCGGAGGAAAAGAACCGGCAGAGAAGAAAAAAATATCTTCCGCCAGAAAAGATACTTCGGATCTCTCCACGGATACAATTTCAGAGGAGCTGAAAAAAGGGGTGGAAGAAGGAGATGACGGGGGAGAGGATGAAGTTGAAACAACTGATGAAAAAGGAAGCGCTATTGTCAATCTTGTCAATAAGATCATTATTGACGCCTATAACCGGGGAGCTACAGATATTCATATTGAGCCTTTTGCCGGAAAACAAAGCACCGTTGTCCGAATACGGGTTGAAGGGCGATGTGTTCTCTATCAGAAGATTCATTTCAAATACCGGAATGCAATTATTTCCCGTATCAAAATCATGGCAGATCTGAATATTGTCGAGCATCTCAAGCCGCAGGAGGGTAAAATCAAATTTAAAAAATATGAAGGGCTTGATATAGAACTCCGTGTGGCTGTGATTCCGATCCGGGGCGGGCTGGAATCTTTGGTAATGCACTTTCTTGAGACCAGCAAGCCGGTTCCTCTGGATCAGATGGGCTTTTCAGAAAGAAATTACATGAGTTATTCAAAGGCTATTGCACAGCCTTACGGTATTATTATTATATCAGGTCCGATCGGATCCGGAAGGAATATTTCTCTTCATTCAACACTGGCGTATCTGAATAAACCTGACAACAAGATATGGACAGCGGAAGATCCTGTTGAAATTGTTCAGAAAGGATTAAGTCAGGTGGAGGTAAAACCGGAAACAGGTCTGAATTTTGCGGCTGCCGTGCGTGCAATTTTACTGGCGGATCCGGATGTGGTAATGATTGAAGAGGTAAGGGATAATGAAATTGCAGCTATGCTTGTTGATGCCGCGTTAAAAGGGAATCTGGTTTTCTCTTCGCTGTATGCCAACAGCGCGTTTGAAACCATCCGCCGAATGCTGGATATGGGGCTGGATCCGTATAATTTTTCAAATACGCTTTTATGTGTTATGACCCAGAAACAGGTTTATACGCTCTGTAAAGACTGCAAAAAGCCTTATCTTCCTTCAAAAGAGGAGTTTGATGAAATGGTCAGAGAATACGGGGGAACAGAAGTTTTTGAAAGGGATCTGAAGATCAGATATTCAAGGGATCTGGTTTTATACCGTGAGAACGGGTGCGATCTCTGTAACCATACCGGCTATCGCGGACACATGGCGGTTCATGAGCTGATCTATGTTACAGAGGAGATGAAACGGGTTATCAGAAAAAAACCGAATATTGAAGATATTATGAAGCAGGGTATCAAAGACGGAATGACAAACATCAAACAGGACGGCATCAGAAAAACATTTGAAGGGCATACCAATATGCGGGATGTTTACCGGGTTTGCGTGGCGTAAGCAGGGGCGAATAATTATTCGCCCCTACATCAGGGGCAGGCGGTCAGGTTAATAAGCCAAAAAGGATTAAAAAAATGACATATATTTCAAAAACAGATTATTCATCTCTTGACAGACCTGAAATCTGCATGTTTCTCTTTCATCCGAGATCTGAATGGGGAACCCCTTTTTCATCAGAATCTTATCAGGAAGTGCTGATTCCGGTTGAAAATAAAAAAGCAGAGATTGGCGGCAGATTTCATATGACAGATATATCCGCACCCAATATTCTTTTTTTTCACGGCAACGGAGAGATTGTCAGCGATTATGATGATTCGGGGCAAATGTACAACCGTATCGGAATCAATTTTATGGCGGTGGATTACCGGGGATACGGAAAATCAACAGGATCACCGACTGTAAGCTCTATGATGAGCGATTGCCGTGAGATATTTGAATCTGTCAGGAACTGGCTTAAAGAAAAGCAATATACAGGCTCTTTAACTGTGATGGGGCGATCTCTTGGGAGTGCATCCGCACTTGAGCTTGCGGCGAATTACGAAGATAAGATTGATTCCCTTATTATTGAAAGCGGATTTGCTTATGCCGTGCCCTTGCTGCAGCTTCTCGGTATCAATGTAAAATCAATCGGATTTAAAGAAGAGGAGGGATTTCGGAATTTGGATAAAATCCGAAAATTTGACAAACCGACACTGATTATTCACGCGGAATATGATCATATTATTCCTTTCAGTGATGGAAATGCCTTGTATGAAGCATCTCCTGCTGCGGAAAAGAGACTTCTTAAAATTCCGAATGCCAATCATAATGACATATTTTTCCGCGGATTATCTGAATATATGTCAGCGGTAAAAACTCTGCTTGAAGAAAACCATTAGGATTTTTTATTAAAAGGGATAATCATGTTTGACTATCAACAGACAAATTCTTTTTTTGCACAGATTGCAGACGGGCTGGAAGACCCGGGATATGATGAATTATCAGCATTGGGGGCGAAAAATATAAGACCGGTCTATCGCGGACTCTATTTTGAAGCTGACAAAGCTGTATTATATCGGATTAACTATATGGCAAGACTGATAACGCGTGTGCTGGCTCCGTTGACAGAATTTCCATGTTATCATACAGATATACTGTATAAAAAAGCAAAAAGCTCGATCCGGTGGGAAGATTTTCTCGTTCCTTCGCCGGAGAGCGGTAATGAAAAACGGGGAAATACATTTGCTATCTTTTCAACAGTATCTGACAGTAAAATTACCCATTCACAGTATGCGGGGCTGAGATTAAAAGATGCTATCGCGGATTATTTCCGGGAGCGTTTTAACAAAAGACCGGATGTTGATTCTGAAAATCCTGATATATGGATTAATCTTCATATTGAAAAGGATGATGCAATAATAAGCCTTGATACATCAGGCGGTTCCCTTCACCGCAGAGGATACCGGAAAGAGAGTGTTGCTGCTCCTATGCAGGAGACCGTTGCTGCGGCTATTATTCAGATAATTGAATGGGATGGCTCAAAGCCTCTTTATGATCCTATGTGCGGATCCGGGACTTTGCTTTGTGAGGCTATGATGAATTATTGTCAGATGCCTGCGGGTATCCTCCGGAAGAAATTCGGATTCATGTTTTTGCCGGATTATGAAGATATTTTATGGTCTTCGGTCAAAAAAAGAGCGGATCGGCAAATTCGTGAGTTACCCGGAGGGCTTATTGCCGGAAGCGATATATTAAGAGAGGCTGTTTCAGCTTCGCGTCAGAATTTCCGTAATCTTCCTTACGGAAACCGCGTTAAATTAGATGTTGCGGATTTCAATAAGATAAGAGAACTGAAAGATTCTGTTATTTTATGTAATCCGCCGTACGGTATCCGGCTTAAAAAAGAAGAGGATACAGGGGAATTTTACAAATCTCTGGGGGATTTTTTCAAGAAACGCTGTCAGGGTAGTACTGCTTTTGTTTATTTCGGAAATCGTGAAATGATCAAGCATATCGGTTTAAAGCCTTCATGGAAAAGACCGCTTAAACACGGCGGGCTTGACGGAAGATTAGTTAAATATGAAATGTATTAATGTCAATTAGGAATTAGGAATTGGGAATTGAGATTTTAGAACGGGTTAATCACAGCGTAACCCGACAAAATTTTACTTGAACCCAAGTTGCGACTTATTGAGAAAATAGCATCTGTCGGCTCGGTGGAAGATTGACAAATCCGAACCCCTGCCGGATTTGCCAATCCGGCAGGCAACTTGGGTTATTTTAGGAAAATAAAAATGTCTGAAGAATCAAGATGGCAAGAACGCTATCAAAATAATGAAACTCCATGGGATACCGGCAGACCCGATTCTCAACTGATTCGGATGATGCTTGAATTTCCGATCCGCCCCTGTAATCTTCTGGAAATCGGATGCGGCACAGGAACCAACGCGATATGGCTTGCCCAACATGAATTCAAGGTAACAGGGGTTGATATTTCTGAGGCTGCTATCCTAAAAGCAAAGGAAAAGGCTTTGAATGCCGAAGTCAAATGCGAATTTTTCGCTGCGGATTTTTTAAATGAAAAGATAATCGGCGCTCCGTTTGATTTTCTGTTTGATCGGGGATGTTTTCATTCTTTTCACGGGAACCCTGATGAACAGAAACGGTTTGCAGAAAATGCAGCAAATATTTTGCATCCGTCAGGATTATGGCTAAATTTTTCAGGAAGCGCAGATGATCCGCCCAGAGATACGGGACCGCCCGGATTTCAGCAGCAGATATTCTGCTTGCTGTTGAGCCGTATTTTGAAATTCTGCTGCTCAAAGCGAGCTATTTTGATTCAAACCGCCCGAATCCGCCCCGTTCATGGGTTTGTATGATGCGGAGACGTCCTGTAAGACCCTAATGGTTTCTTAAAAAGTTCGTAGTACCGCCTTTAGGCGGTTCCGGCGTGTAAAGATAATCTCATGATTTCACAGGAGCCGCCTAAAGGCGGTACTACAAACAGAAAGTTCGTAGTACCGCCTTTAGGCGGCTCCGGCGTGTAAAGATAATCTCATGATTTCACAGGAGCCGCCTAAAGGCGGTACTACAAACTTTTTATCTGTAAATTTTGAAAGGATAAATTTATGAAAGTTATATTTCATGAGGATTTTTATCAGGTTTATACCTCTGATCCGGCTGCGGCTCAGGGACGAATGGAGGCGATTGTCGAGGTGATTGAGCCTCATGTTGAATTTATCACCGCAGAGCCTGCATCTGAGTCAGATATTGCTTTGGCTCATACCCAAAATCATATTGAATCGGTCAAACGGAGGGGGCTTTATCCTATCTCTGCTCTGGCTGCCGGTGCCGCGATTCAGGCTGCCAATATCGGACTGACTGAGCCTTGTTTCGGACTGATCCGCCCGCCAGGGGCATCATGCTTCCGCCAATTCATGCTGGGGATTCTGCTATTTCAACAATATGGCGATTGCCATAGAGTCCTTAAAACAGCAGCAGAAAATAAAGACAGCGTATATTCTTGATATTGATCTGCATTACGGAGACGGTACAGTCAATATTATGGAGAAAAAAGATTATGTTACCATTTATAATGTAAATGCTTATCAGCGTGAATCTTATCTCCGTGAAGTAACAAGAGAGATGGAGAATTGTCAGGCGGATATTATCGGTATTTCAGCAGGTTTTGATGCTCATAAGCAGGACTGGGGCGGCGTTCTTTTTACAGAGGATTATTTTGAGATCGGCAAAAAAGTCCGGGCGGCGGCAACTCGTATCGGCGGCGGATGTTTTGCTCTTCTTGAAGGGGGTTATAATCATCGGGTTCTGGGGGAGAATACTTTGGCGCTGATACAGGGGTTAAGTGTCTGAAAAACCACAAAGTCATTGCAGCGGACAGGCTATCATCGGTTGACGTTGGCGTTATTCGAAGTCCGCCTGCCGCTGAATTCGGTGTTATACATTAATTAAAGTGGAAAAAGAAGGAATGTGTCATAATGAAAAGAGCTTGGCAAATCCCTATATTTGCTAATTGAAATGCCCGGCTTTAAAATACATTCCTCGGCCAGTCCGTGGCCTCGGAAGATGAAAACAAGAAGGATTGAAAGGTAAATGTGAATGACATCTGAAAAGCAAATAGAAGAATCTTTAATCAATAAGCTTAAAGACCTTAAATACACATACCGCGATGATATACGGGATAAAGTTTCACTTGAAGCAGAATTTCAGAGAACACTTTCAAAGACTTAATAAAGTAAATCTGAATGATTCTGAATTTGCGCGGCTTAGAGATGAAATTATTACTGCCGATGTATTCACAGCAGCAAAAACATTGCGGGAAACAAATACTTTTCGCAGAGATGATGATACGCCCCTGCAATATACCCTTGTTAATATCAAGGATTGGTGTAAAAACGAGTTTGAGGTAATCAATCAGCTACGAATAAATACTGAAAATAGTCATCATCGTTATGATGTCATCATACTGATTAATGGTGTTCCGGTTGTTCAAATTGAGCTTAAAACTCTTCAGGTAACCCCCAAAAGGGCGATGGAGCAGATTGTTGAATACAAAAACGACCCCGGCAATGGTTTTACTAATTCACTTCTCTGCTTTATGCAGCTATTTATTGTCAGTAACGAAAGCAATACATACTATTTCGCCAATAACCATAAAGACCATTTTGCATTCAATGCGGATGAAAGATTTTTGCCCATATATCAGTTAGCCGATGAAGCCAATAAAAAAATCACCCATTTACATGATTTCGCCGAGAGATTTCTGGCAAAATGTACGCTGGGGCAAATGATCAGCCGGTATATGGTTCTTGTGGTAAGCGAACAAAAATTAATGATCATGCGGCCGTATCAAATTTATGCGGTGAAGGCTATTGTAGACTGTATTCATCAAAACAGGGGAAATGGCTACATCTGGCACACCACGGGAAGCGGAAAAACCCTTACATCTTTCAAGGCATCAACACTTCTGAAAGACAATCCCGATATTGAAAAATGTTTATTTGTTGTTGACCGCAAAGACCTCGACAAACAGACCCGGGAAGAGTTCAATAAGTTTCAGGAAGGTTGTGTTGAAGAAAATACCAATACGGAAACACTGGTTCAGCGACTGTTATCAGAAGACTATACTGACAAAGTGATTGTAACCACCATTCAGAAACTTGGTCTTGCCCTTGATGAAAACAGCAAAAGAAACCAGAACAGCAAGCAAAAAGGCAGACTGACCTTTAAAGAAAGGTTAATGCCGCTTCGTGATAAAAGGATTGTCATTATTTTTGATGAATGCCACCGCTCACAGTTTGGCGATAATCATAAAGCCATCAAAGAGTTTTTTCCCAAAGCACAGCTTTTCGGTTTTACCGGAACGCCTATTTTTGAAGAAAACGCTACCTATAAACAAGTTGATGGTACAGTAGGCTCTTATAAAACAACAAAAGATATTTTTGAAAAACAACTGCACGCCTATACAATCACCACACGCCATTGACGACGGCAATGTCCTGCGTTTTCATGTCGATTATTTCAAGCTGGATAGCAAGAAAAAGGTTAAAACAGCTGATACCACCAGTAAAAAAGCCGTTGTAGAATCGATTTTCGATAAACACGACGCTGCCACTAATGCAAGGCGATTCAACGCATTATTGGCAACAGCTTCCATAAATGACGCTATTGAATACTATGAGATCTTCAAAGAGATACAGTCAAAGCGTGGGCAGGAAGATGAAGATTTTAGTCCGTTAAATGTTGCCTGTGTCTTTTCGCCTCCTGCCGAAGGGAATAAAGATGTCCAGCAGATTCAGGAAGATTTGCCTCAGGAAAAAGCAGACAACGAACAGGAACCTGATAAAAAGAAGGAAGCCTTGAAAGCAATTATTGCTGATTATAACAAACAGTACGGCACAAACCACCGTATTAACGAGTTTGATTTGTACTATCAGGATGTACAGAAAAGAATCAAAGACCATAAGTATTCCAATGCCGACTATCCGCATAAAAACAAAATTGATGTGGTTATCGTTGTGGATATGCTGTTAACCGGCTTTGACTCAAAGTATTTGAACACCCTGTATGTTGATAAAAATTTAAAGCAGCATGGATCTGATACAGGCTTTTTCCAGAACAAACCGGGTATTGAACGACACAAAACCCTACGGAAATATTCTTGACTTTAGAAAGCAGACCAAAGAGGTAGATGAGGCAATTGCACTTTTTTCCGGACAGGATAGCAACAGGGCTAAAGAAATATGGCTGGTTGACCCGGCTCCCGAGGTTGTCAAAAAACTTGATACGGCAGTCAAGGAACTGGAAAAATTCATGGAGTCTCAGGGGCTTTCCTGTAAACCGGAGGAAGTAAATAATCTGAAAGGCGATCAGGCACGGGCAGAGTTTATTAATAAATTCAAGGAAGTGCAGCGGCTTAAAACCCAGCTTGACCAGTACACCGACCTTTCTGAAGAAGACAACGCCAAAATTGAAGAGCGGCTGCCCGAAGATACCATGCGAGCTTTCCGCGGTGTGTACATCGAAACAGCACAACGCTTGAAGTCTCAGCAAGGCAAAGATAGCACCGGCTCAAACCCCGATGTTGACCAACTTGATTTTGAGTTTGTCCTGTTTTCCTCTGCGATTATAGACTATGACTACATCATGTCGCTCATATCGAAGTATACCCAAAGCGAGCCGAAAAAGCAGAAGATGAGCCGCGAACAGCTTATCAACATGCTTTGTTCCAGTGCTAATTTAATGGAAGAGCGTGAAGATATTATCGCCTATATCAATACACTCAAAGCTGGCGAGGCGTTAAACGAAAAAGAGATAAAGTCAGGCTATCAGCAATTCAAATCTGAAAAAGCCGCTAAAGAAATGGCAGAGGCAGCCCGCAAGCACGGACTGGAGCCGGAAGCATTACAGGCTTTTGTGGATGAAATTATAGACCGCATGGTTTTTGACGGTGAGAAACTCAGCGATTTAATGGAGCCGCTGGACCTGGGCTGGAAAGAGCGGACAAAAAAGGAACTGGAACTGATGGAAGACTTGATTCCACTATTGAAAAAACTTGCTGGCGGGCGTGAGATTGCGGGGTTGGGTGCGTATGAGTAAGAAGATGAACCACGAAAATCACGAAAATCACGAAATAAAGAGGAAGGGGTTGGTTCCTAAGCTGCGGTTTCCTGAGTTTCGGGATAGTGGGGAGTGGGAAAGTTTTAAACTCGGGGATAAAGAAATCTCATTTTTTGTCAAAGAAAGAATAGCAATAGAACAAGTCACCTTGGTAAATTATGTAAGCACAGAAAATATTTTACCTAATTATAATGGGGTAACAGTTGCATCAAAATTACCTCCAACAGGTTCATGTACTCGATTTAATACAGGTGATATATTAATTTCTAATATTCGCCCCTACTTGAAAAAAGTCTGGGCTGCAAACCGAAGTGGTGGTTCTTCAAATGATGTTATAGTCGTTCGTTCAAAATCAAAAATCGAAAAAATTTTCTTAGCATTACTATTATGTAATGATGATTTCATTAATTATGTAATGAAAGGGGCTAAAGGTGTAAAAATGCCAAGGGGGGATGTTTCCTTAATGAAGGAATACCCTATTGCGATACCCAAGCCTCCAGAACAACAAAAAATCGCCGACTGCCTCACCTCTCTTGATGAACTCATCACCGCCGAAGTCGGAAAGCTCGAAGCCTACAAAGCCCATAAAAAAGGGCTGATGCAAAAGCTCTTCCCCGCCGAAGGGGAAACCGTGCCGGAATGGCGGTTTCCTGAGTTTCGGGGAAAGGGGGAGTGGGAAACAAATGAATTTTCTAAATACATTGTACTTTATAGAGGCAGTTCCCCGCGACCAATACAGGAATATTTAACAAAAAACGATAATGGTGTAAATTGGATAAAAATAGGAGACACTAAAGCAGCAGATAATTATGTAATATATCAAGTCGAGGAAAAAATAACGCCAAAAGGTGCAGAAAAATCAAGAAAAGTAAGCAAGGGTGAATTGATTTTAGCAAATTCAATGAGTTTTGGAAAAACTTATCAATTAGCAATTGACGGTTATATCTACGATGGTTGGTTTGTCCTGCGTGAATATGAGAAATATTTTCATAAACAGTTTTTGCTTCAACTGCTTAATTCTGAATATATGCAGAATCAATATATAAGACTTTCTGCTGGTGGGATTGTGCAAAATATTAGCAGTGATATTGTTTATAACACAATATTACCGCATACTTCTTTTTTAGAACAACAAAAAATCGCCGATTGCCTTTCCTCCCTTGATGAACTCATCACCGCCCAGGCTCAAAAAATCAACACCCTCAAAACCCATAAAAAAGGCTTGATGCAGCGGCTTTTCCCGTCTGCTGAGGAGGTGGGTGTATGAGTAACGAAGTTCCTGCCAAAATACAAAGGGATGTTTTTAAGAAAAATATTCTTAAAAAACTTAAACATAAGGATTATGAAAACCTTGAATATGAATCTTTAATAGAAAACAATTATAACTTTAAAGCAAATACAAATGAATACATATTAAAAGGCGGTATTTCCGAGGATGTACTTGCTGAAATAAATTTCATATTGAAAAGGATCGGGTTTATTCAATTCGATACAATAGAAGAACTTTCCAGTTATTTCAGAAAATTACTGAATATCAAGAAGTACATTCTTCTTTTCGCCTATAACGGCACAGGTAAAACCCGTCTTTCAAGCGCGTTCAAGGACTTAGGTAAAAGAATAGCAGGTGAAGAAAAAACCGCCGACACACTCTATTATAACGCTTTTACGGAAGACCTCTTTATCTGGGATAATGATCTGGAAAACGACACCCAAAGAGTTTTAAAGCTGAATAAAGACTCCCGTTTTTTCAATGGACTCGAATCACTGGAAATGGAAAGCCGGATTCGGCCATTCCTGAGCAGATATGCCGACTTTGACTTTTCCATTGACTATGATACCTGGAGTGTCAGCTTTTCCCGTGAAATAAGAAAAGATGATGTAACGGAAAGAATTGAACACATTAAAGTATCACGGGGAGAAGAGAATATCTTTATCTGGTGTTTCTTCCTTGCGGTTGCCCAACTCGCAATTGACAAGGCTGGAGCTTATGACTGGGTTAAATACATCTACATTGATGATCCCATCTCCTCGCTGGATGACAATAACGCAATTGCCGTGGCAAGCCACTTGGCTCAACTGCTAAAAAAACAAAGCGATATAAAAACGGTCATTTCCACACACCACACGCTTTTTTTCAATGTCATGTACAATGAACTAAAAAAGGCAGAAAAATATTTCCTGAGCAAAAATAAAAGCGGTGAATATACGATCCGCAACACCGGCGACACCCCGTTCTTTCACCATGTTGCTCTTTTAAAAGAACTGTACGAAGTAGCCGAATCCGGAAACCTATATACTTATCACTTTAATATACTGAGAAATATCCTTGAGAAAACCGCCGCATTTCACGGTTTTCAAAACTTTTCCGCATGTATCAGGCAAGATAGCGATGATCTGGACGGAACCATACATACAAGGCTGGTAAACCTTTTGAGTCATGGAAATTACTCATTGTTTGAACCAAAAGAGATGCTGGAAGACAACAAGGAGTATTTCAAGAAAATCCTTAATGATTTCATGGCAAATTACCGATTTAATCCCGAATTATTTCCCGAAGAAGTGAGGACTTAAACAATGAATGATACAATGCAAAAACAATTAGGCGCAACCCTCTGGAAGATTGCCGACCAACTCCGCGGGGCCATGAATGCCGATGACTTCCGCGATTATATGCTCTCTTTCCTGTTTTTACGCTACCTTTCAGACAACTATGAAGCCGCGGCTCAAAAAGAGCTTGGAAAAGATTATCCGAAGCTGAAAGAAGACGACAAAAGAACACCCCTCTCTGTCTGGTATAAAGAAAACAAGAAAGATACTGCCGTATTTGAAAAGCAGATGCGCCGTAAAATTCATTATGTTATCAGACCCGAATATCTCTGGAGCAGTATATACGAGCTGGCAAGAACCCAAAGTGATGACCTCCTTAAAACCCTTGCAAGCCGGATTTAAACATGTTGAAAACGATTCCTTTGAAAGTACTTTTCAGGGGTTGTTTTCGGAAATCAATCTGGACTCTGAAAAACTTGGAAAAGAACTATACAGAGCGGAATGCAAAACTTTGTGCCATTGTAACAAAAATCGCCGAAGGACTTTCCGAGTTTTCTACCGAGAGTGATATTTTAGGCGATGCCTATGAATATCTGATTGGTCAATTTGCCTCCGGTTCAGGTAAAAAAGCCGGAGAGTTTTATACACCGCAGCAGATTTCAACCATACTGTCCCGCATTGTTACATTGGATAGTCAAAACCCTGCTTCCGGTAAAAAGAAAAAGCTGAAAAAAGTCCTCGATTTTGCCTGTGGTTCAGGTTCCCTTCTTTTAAATGTAAGAAAACAGCTCGGCTGCCAACAGTATCGGGCAGATATACGGTCAGGAAAAAAACATTACCACTTACAACCTTGCGCGAATGAACATGCTGCTCCACGGATTGAAGGATTCGGAATTTCAAATTCATCATGGAGACTCACTTCTCAATGACTGGGATATCCTCAATGAAATGAATCCGGCAAAAAAACTTGAATGTGATGCCGTGGTTGCCAATCCTCCCTTTCAGTTACCGCTGGGAACCAAACGAAGCGTTGGCTGATGATTTCCGATTTAAAAGTTATGGTCTTGCCCCAAAGTCAGCAGCCGACTTTGCTTTCTTGTTACATGGTTTTCATTTTTTAAGCGATGAAGGAACCATGGCAATTATTCTGCCGCACGGTGTTCTTTTTCGTGGCGGAGCTGAAGAACGAATACGCACAAAATTGCTCAAAGATGGAAATATTGATACAGTCATAGGCTTGCCGGCAAATCTTTTCTTTTCAACCGGCATTCCAGTATGTATTCTCGTACTGAAAAAATGTAAAAAGTTTGATGATGTTCTGTTTATCAACGCCAGCGAATACTTTGAAAAAGGCAAACGGCAGAATTTTCTTTCAGAAGAACACATTGATAAAATCATAGACACATATCAATACCGAAAAGAAGAAGAGCGGTATTCCCGATGCGTCTCAATGGAAGAGATAGAAAAGAATGAATACAATCTGAATATATCGCGGTATGTGAGTACGGCAGAGCCGGAAACAATAATTGACATTGGACAAGTCAATAAAGAGTTGGCTGAAATTGAGAAGACAATAACAAAGGCAAAGAATACTCATAATAAGTTTCTTAAAGAACTTGGTTTAGCAGAGTTGCCATGAATTCAGATGTCATGCACATTTTTAGAATCTATGATACATCTTTTATAAAAGAAAAAGCTCCGAAAACATGGGCTTATCTGGAATTTTCTTTGACGCAAAAAGACCTGTAAATATTGATATACTCAACCGGATTAACCTGAAAAAGCTGTCGGAGCATTTTCAGGATGATGAGAAATCTTTTAATTATTTTTCAAAAACAAAAAGTTCAGCAACAGGTCAGCTTCAGTTGATATTTTAAAAAAAGTGAGAAGTGAATATGTTAAAAACTCTTTTCCTGATATTCCTTTCATATATCGGATATTGCTGTTTTATTTTTCTTATCCAGCAGCAACTGATGTTTCCGTGTTATATGATTGAATCCCCGCCGGAAATCAGAAATATCCCGGGCTTAGAAAAAATATGGCTTAATACAGATGACGGAAAATTTGAAACATGGTTTTTTCCGCCGATTACAGAAGGCGTAAAAGCTCCTGCGGTTATATTTGCACATGGCAACGGTGAACTGATTGATTTCTGGCATGAAGATTTAAGAAGATTTACAGAACTTGGAATCGGGCTTATGCTGGTGGAATATCCAGGCTACGGGCGTTCAACCGGCAAATCGTTCTCAGGAGAGCATAACAAAAGCATTTGTTACAGCTTACGATTATCTTGTTTCCCGGAAAGATGTTGATCCTTCTAAAATAATTCTCTTTGGAAGATCAATCGGCGGGGGAGCGGTCTGTCAGTTGGCGACAAAACGCCCGTCAACTGCAATAATTCTGACATCAACATTTACAACCACACGAGCATTTGCGCCCCGATATTTTGTTCCCGGATTTCTGGTAAAAGATACATTTGACAATCTTGCTGTTATCAGAGAATATAATGCTCCTGTTATTATCTTTCACGGAACATACGATGAAATTGTTCCGTACAATCACGGAATCGAACTTTCCAAGGCGGCAAAAAATGCCAAAATGATAACCTATTCCTGCGGACATAATGACTGTCCCCCGGACTATAATCTTTTTTGGAAGGATATTGAATTATTTCTTTCAAATAATTCAATTATAACCGTATAAGACTGTACGGTTGAGTTCGACTAGCTTCGAAGCTCACGCCGACTCACGTCGAAGTCTCGCCGAAGTTTTTACGCCGAAGTCTCCGGTTTCACACCGTCCCAGTCTTTTGAAAGTCTTTCCCAGTATGGGAACAAGAGAATCGCGGATTAAACGGATTTCACAGATTTTTTTAATCCGTGTAATCCGGTAAATCCGTGATTCAAACCGCCGACATCTGCAAGTAACCAAAAAAAGGAATATTTGTAATCTTATGAAAAATAATCAGATAAATACTTCAACATCTCTTTATGGTGTATTCGGGGACCCGGTATCTCACAGTTTAAGCCCTGTTATGCAGAATGCCGCATTTTCGCATATCGGATATAACGGAGTATATCTTGCATTTAACGTAAAAGAGATCGGAGCGGCAATTGCCGGTGTAAAAGCAATGAATATCAAAGGAATCAGTATTACGATTCCGCATAAAGTTTCAGTTATTGATTTTTTAGATGAATTGGATGATATGGCGATGAAAATCGGTGCGGTCAATACCGTAATCAACCGTAACGGAATTTTGACGGGTTATAATTCAGATTATCTTGGAGCAATTGCAGCGTTGGCTGAAAAGACAACTATCCGGGATAAAGAAGTGGCGATTATCGGAGCAGGCGGCGCGGCGCGGGCAATCGGCTTCGGCATCTTATCCGAAGGTGGGCGTCTGACAATTCTGAACCGTTCAGCAGAAAAAGGTGAGCATCTTGCCAAGATACTGAATGCAGACTTTTCTCCGCTGACAGATTTTAAAAAGGCAAAATATCAGATTCTAATCAATACCACGCCGCTTGGAATGACGCCGAATATTGAGACCACCCCTGTACCTGAAGCGTGTCTGGAAAAAGGGATGGCGGTGATGGATATTGTATATAATCCCTTAAAGACCCGGCTTCTTAATGAAGCTGAAAAAGCAGGCTGTATTGTAATAGACGGCGTTTCTATGTTTGTATATCAGGGCGCGTTTCAGTTTGAACTCTGGACAGGGGAAAAAGCTCCGATTGAAGTGATGAGAAACGCGGTGTTAGATAGTCATCAGTCTGAACTATGATTTCCGTATGATTGCTGTGATGACTATGATTAAAATGGAGAGTAGCAGAATATTCACACCATGTTAAAAAAGCTCCGCAGGAGCGTAATATTTTTAATATGCCGCCCCTACGGTGCCTTATAAAAAAACTGACCATTCTGCTACAAATATGCCGCTCCTACGGAGCTTTTTAACCTGTTTGGTTTGTAAAGACCTAATCCCCATTCGGCTGAGCGTTCGACTGAGCGTTCGACTGAGCTCACGCCGAATCTCACGCCGAAGTCTCACGCCGAAGTCTCATGTCGAAGCCTGCCCCCTTCCCTGAAGGATAGGTTATTCCTTAACTTAACGGCATTGACGCAAAGCACGGGAACGAGTTCAACGAATCTTTAATCATCAAACATATCCATGCCGTGAAACCGCCTGCCGGTTATCTTTTTTGCATACCCTTTCTGATCAAGATACACAGTAATCCCGCCCATAAAAAAGGGATAACCGGCGCCGAGAATCATAGCAGTATCAATATCTTTGGGACTCGCAACAACTCCTTCTTTCAGGAGCATATCAATCTCCTGCGTCATCCTTGTAAGAACAGTATCTTTGATTTCATCATCTGTAAAAGACTTATTCCCCTGAATCCATATATCTTTCATCTCAGAATCAAGAACCGGCTTGCCATCCTGCATGATATAAACACCCTGCTTCTTTTTTTCTACAAGAGATTCAAGCCCTTTGGAAACAGCAAACCGATCCTGCCATGCCGAGTTCAGTGTTTTCTGAACATGAAGCAGAACAGCGGGACCCACTAATCCTATCAGCGCAAAAGGTGCCATTGGAAAACCCATATCCAATATTGCTCCGTCAACCTGCATAAAAGACGCGCCTTCATCAACGCATTTCATTACAGCATCAGTCATGGATAGCAGAATCCGGTTAACAAGAAATCCCGGAGAATTCTTCACAAGAAACCGGCGTCTTTTTTATCTTTTTTGCCAGATCAAATGCTGTTGCCAATGCGATCTCACTTGTTTTATCCGCCCGGATAATCTCCACAAGCGGCATAACAGCAATCGGATTGAAAAAATGAAATCCGACTACCCGTGACGGATTCATTCAGATTTTCAGCCATTTTTGTAATGTCCAAAGATGAAGTATTTGTCAGAAAAAGAGTTTCAGGCTTGCAGACCGCTTCCAGTTCTTTAAAGACCGTCTGCTTGACGCTCATAGCCTCAAATACAGCTTCAATCACCAGATCGCAATCTTCAAACCCGCTATATGAAAGAGTTCCGGTAATCAGATCATTCCCAATCCATTTTGCTTCTGTTTCACTCAGCTTCCCTTTTTTCATCTGTTTTGTCAATTCATCACGGATATATGCCAGCCCTTTATCAACAAACTCCTGTTTTATATCCTTTATAATAATCGGAACCTGCAATTTCTGAGCAAAGAGAAGAGCAATCTGAGACGCCATAAGCCCTGCGCCGATAATACCGATTTTATCTGTCTTAATCCCTTTGACATCCTGCGGTCTGCCGGGAAGTTTCTTTGCTCTGCGCTGAATAAGATTAAAAGAATAGAGGCTTGCAATAAACTGCGGTGACATAACAGCATCTGCCAAAGCCTCATCCTCCTGAGCAAAGCCTTCTTCTAATGACCATTTTCCTGCGCCTTCTATCAAATCCAATGTACGATAAGGCGCGGTTGCTCCTGAATGAACTTTGCTGATGATAAATTTCTTTGTTTCATGATAGAGTTTATCACTCATTTCAGGATTAACCGGCTTTTTATCAATCTTCTCTTCATCTGTGATAATCCCTTCAAGGAATTTTATTGAATCATCAATAAACTCAGCAGGCTCAAACAGTCTGTCCGCAAGACCCAATTCATAAACCTGATTTGCATTGAGCATACGGTTCTGATTTAACGGATTTTTTATTATCAGTTCAACAGCAACCTCAGCCCCGGCAATTCTCGGTATCAACTGAGTTCCACCCCACCCCGGAACAAGATTGATAAAACATTCAGGGCAGGCAAACATATCGCATCCACCGGGGCTTTTGGCAATAGTCCGGTATTTATGAGCAAGGGCAACTTCTGTGCCGCCGCCAAGTGCAACTCCGTTAATTGCCGCGACTGTCGGAATATTAAGACTGATAATCCTGCCGAATGTATGATGACCCATTCTTGGCAGAGAAAGAGCAAATTCCCTGTCAGTAACAAGCCCAACGCTCATAATATCTGCGCCTGCATTAAAAGAAAACGGCTTTCCTGTTAGCAGCCAGCCCTTGACATCAGTATCTGCTTCAACAATATCAAGAACTCTGTCCAAAGAGTCAAATGCCTCTTTGCTCCATGTATTCGGTTTCTTTGCATCTTCACCGTTATCCATAGTAACAATAGCGATCTTGCCTGCTTTTCTTGAATAATAAAAATTCAGTTTGCATGTTGTTATATATTTAGCCATTATACTCTCTCCCATAATGTTGCTCCGCCCATACCAAGCCCCACGCACATTGCACAAAGCCCGTATCTGGCTTTCGGGTTTAATTCAAAATCCTTTGCCAACTGAATAGAGAGACGCACGCCTGATGTTGCAAGCGGATGTCCGATAGCAAGGGTTCCGCCAAAAGGATTCAGTCTCGGATCTTCAGGGGTATTCATCTTAAAATATTTCATAAAAGCAAGTGCCTGAACTGCAAATGCCTCATTCAGTTCAATATAATCAAGATCATCAAATTTCAGTCCATAGCGTCTGAGAACCTTTTCTGTAGCCGGAATCGGTCCCCAACCCATTATTGAAGGATCAACCCCTTCAAAAGCATATCCGATAAGGCGCATCTTAGGCTGAATCCCCAATTCTTTACATTTCTCACCTGACATGATCAGAGACCCGGAAGCTCCGTCATTAAGACCTGATGAATTTCCGGCTGTTACTTTTCCTGCACTTTTAAAAGGACTTTTCAGGCTTTTCATGCTCTCCAATGTAACATCAGATTCTTGCCTGCTGATCCCGCTCTGTTACCTGCCAGCCGTCTGATGTAAAGACCGCCATCGGTACGATTTGGGAATCATAATATCCGCTCTCCAATGCTTTAAAATATCTTTTCTGAACCCGGTAAGCATATTCGTCACATTCTTCTCTGGTAATCTCAGGATAGCCGTTTTCAACAATCCAGTCATGAAGTCTTTCAGCGGTTAGACCCATGTTAAAGTATTTGGGATCCACAATCTGTTCTGTAACAAGCCGGGGATTGGGATCAATCTCTTTTCCAATAGGATGATGGCTCATATGCTCTACCCCGCCTGCAATAACAGCATCTGCGGCATTGGTCTTTATCAAAGCGCCTCCGAATGCCTGAGCAGTCATTCCGCCTGCACACATCCGGTCAAGGGACATACCTGCAACTTTGAACGGCAGCCCTGATGTCAGCACTGTACAGCGTCCCAGAGTAGTTCCCTGATCCCCTGACTGAACTGTTGCGCCCCAGATATTGTCATCTATTTCATCCGGCGGGAGATTCGGATTTCTCCGCATCAGTTCCAGAATGATCTTTGTTGCCATGTCATCCGCGCGTGTAAGATAATAATAACCGTCAGGTCTGGCTTTGCCATACCATGTCCTTATCCCGTCAACATAATAGGCGTCTCTTAATTCCATATTTCCCTCCCTGTATTAAAAGGTTTTCAAATGCAAAGATATTGAAAAGTTTGTGTCATCTTTGATAAAAAGATAGCAATTTAATTGACAGCCTGTCAACATTTTTGAGTCTTTTAAAATACAGTCATGTTTAAGAAGCTAAGTTTCTTAAAAAAACTTGGCTTCTTTTTAAATCAGTAAATTATAAAAAATTTTTGGCAGATTCATGCTTTTCTTTTATCAAAAAATAGTTTACAGTTCAACTTTGTAACTTCTAAATAGCATCAAGAAAAACAGGGTTTTTTCAAAAATCCGGTTTTTTTTGAAATAATTCCAAAAACCCGGTTTTAAAGAGAGAAAAAATTTTGAAACACTCTGATAAACGTTACATCATCGGTATTGACCTCGGTACAACAAATTCTGCTGTTTCTTATGTAGATTTACAGACAGAACAGAGATATCCGGCTAAAAGCATAAAACTGTTCAAAGTGCCTCAGCTTACAGGCGCCGGGGAATTTTCCGCATTGCCGGTACTGCCTTCTTTTCTATATATTCCCGGAGAATATGATATTGCAAAAGAGGCGATCTCTGTTCCGTGGGAGACAGAAGATGATAATTTTGTCGGAACATTTGCAAGGGATCACGGGGTAAAAGTCCCTGCAAGGCTTGTATCATCTGCAAAAAGCTGGTTATGCCATTCCAATGCAGACAGACATGCCAGAATACTCCCATGGGGATCAGGAGATGAAGTATTCAAAGTTTCACCTGTTAAAGCAACATCATCCTATCTGAAACATATCAGAAAAGCATGGAACAATGCCCAGGGGGATGATGCTGATTTATATCTTGAAAACCAGATTATTGTTATTACTGTGCCCGCATCTTTTGATGAAGTCGCCCGTGATCTGACACTTGAGGCGGCGTCAATGGCTGGGCTTAACAATGTAACTCTGCTGGAAGAGCCTTTAGCCGCTTTTTATAACTGGCTGATCCGTCATGAGCATCATTGGAGCGAATTGGTCAAACCGGGTGAACTGATTCTTGTCTGCGATGTAGGAGGCGGAACAAGCGATTTTACCCTGATCACATTAATCGAAGCAGATGGGATACCCCGTTTTGAAAGGATTGCCGTAGGGGATCATCTGATTCTCGGCGGAGATAATATAGACCTGACTCTGGCAAGGCATATTGAATCACGCTTTTCCAAGAAAAAAGTCTCTCTGACGCCGGATCGCCTAAAAGCACTCTGTCATCAGTGCAGAGAGGCAAAAGAGATTATTCTGAATCATGAAGCAGAATCCAAACGGATTACCATTATGGGTGAAGGGAAAAGACTGATTTCAGGAACTCTTTCCGCGGAATTAAAACGTAAAGAAGTTGAAGAGAGAGTTCTGGAAGGATTCTTTCCGTTTATAGATGCCGAAGCTGAAGTAAGAAAAGCGGATCGTAAAGGAATCTCCGAATTCGGACTCCCTTATGAGCATGAACCCGCGATTACCCGTCATATCGGATGGTTTCTTGAGCGGCATAAAGCAGATGTGAAAAAAATACTGAAACGGGATAATTATGCCCCGGACCTGATTCTCTTTAACGGAGGTTCATTAAAACCTGAAATCATACAGGATAGGATCAGAGCCGCTATCCGGCGCTGGTTTAAAACAGAGGATACAAAGATTCCGGGAATTCTTGAAAATCCTGAGCCTGATCTTGCAGTTGCACTTGGCGCATCTTATTACGGACTTGTCAAAATCGGACACGGAGTCCGTGTAGGAAGCGGAAGCGCGAGGTCTTTTTATCTGGGAATAGAAGAGAGGAGTCAGGAGTCAGAAGTCAGGAGTCAGAAGCCAACAGCCAACAGCCAACAGCCGACAACAGCCAAAAAAGCTATCTGTATTGTTGAACGCGGTCTTGAAGAGGGGAGCAGTATAAAATTAAAAGAGATGAATTTTGAAGTTCTTGCAAATCAGCCGGTCAGCTTTGATCTCTTCAGTTCCAGTTTCCGGGCGGGTGATAAATGCGGTGATATTGTTGAAACAGATGATTCTCTGACTCCGCTTCCCGCGATTCGGACTGTGGTTCAATACGGAAAAAAAGGGACAAAAACCGGTATTCCTGTCCAGATTGAAGCAACTTATACAGAAGCGGGAACACTTGCTCTCTGGTGTATTTCAGGCATCAGCGACCATCGCTGGCGTCTTCAGTTTCAACTGCGCGGTACAACTGCATCTGCTGACAGCGGAGGCGTATCAGAGAAAGATATTTTTGATGAATCAGTGACGGAAAATGTCCGCTTAAAAGTCCGTGAAGCATTCTCAAATACAAAAGAAGATGTCAATAACAAAGAGAAAAGAGATTTATTGGTAAAAGATATTTCAGGTATTGTTGAAAGAGGAAAGGAAAAATGGTCACTTGGACTTCTCCGAAATATAGCTGATGAACTTCTGGAATTTATTCCTGTCTCTAATATTACTAATAAGTATGAAAGCCGGTGGCTGAATCTGACAGGATTCTCTCTGCGTCCGGGATTCGGAGACGGGTTTGACGAGCATCGGATACAGAAATTATGGAAGATTTTTAAACGTGGTCCTGTTTTTTCAAATAATGCCCAAGTCCGCTCTGAATGGTGGATATTATGGAGAAGAGTTGCCGGTGGACTGAATCCGGGACAGCAGCGTCAGTTTATTCAGGACCTTACCCCTGTCATCCTTTCCAAAAAAGGCGGAAAAAAGATACCTGCTCAGGAATATCTTGAAATATGGATGGCGGTTGCAAATATGGAACTGATTCTTGCAAAGGATAAAATCAAGTGGGGTCAGTCCCTTCTTTCAGAGCTTGATCCTAAAAAATCAAAGCCTCAGCATTTCTGGTCTCTTTCACGTATAGGAGCAAGAGAGCTTCTTTACGGTCCTGTTGACAGAGTGATTCCGCCGGGTGAAGTTGCCTGCTGGATTAAATCATTGTTGGAAAAGGAGTGGAGTGATCCCAAGCCTATAGGAAATGCTCTTTTGCAAATGGCGAGAAAAACAGGTGATCGTATGAGAGATATTGATCATGATTTGGCTGACAGGATTTATGACCGGCTGGCAATGAATGGTTTTTCCGAATCTCAGATAAAACTCTTAAAAGAAGTAGTGCCAATGGCAAAACAGGAGGAAACAGCGCAATTCGGGGAATCTCTGCCGTCTGGTCTGGTGCTGCGCGGGAAACCATGAGATCGGGAAAAGTTCAATAATAACGCCTGTCCGTAGTACCGCCTTTAGGCGGTTACTCAAAACCGCCTAAAGGCGGTACTACGGACTGACATATCTGTCGGACTTCCGAATCTTTCAAAACTTCGGAAGTCTCTTTTTTTAAAGCGTAAACTCATTAGGATCAAGTCCCAATTCCTGACAAATCTCTCTGACAGCATCTTTTTCACTTTTATCAAAATCGCCGTCCGCAGCGCCGACAGCGCAGCAGACTCTTACTAAAAGTCTTGCTTCTTCTGAATTTTTCTTGATCTTGCCGATAGCTTTCAGCGCTTCCCCTTTGCCGATTATCAGATCAAACTCAAAACTTTTCACATATTTTTCAAAGCTCTCAATAACTTTGGGCATTTCAAAGACCTTTAAGGCGTCATTTCTCTGAATAAATCCCGCCATTTTTGCCTTTTCTTCAGGCTTGACAACGCCATCTGCAAAACCGACTATTGCACATCCGGCAACTACTGCTTCCATGAAATTTTTGTTTTTAAACCGTTTGACTTCATCAACCAGATTTGTCTTCTGAGTTTTCAGCCAATCCATTATGTTAGGCATTTTTCTCCTCCTGTTAATATAGGTTTTAGGTGTTAAGTTTTAAGATTTAGGTGTTAGGTGTTAAGTTTTAGGTGATTACTGATTTTCATCTTAAAACCTAACACTTAACACCTAAATCTTTATTTCCCTTGTTTTCTTAACAAAATCTATTACAAAAAGCAAATCATTCTGCATTTTAGCCTGAACAGTAGTAACCCCTGCGAATTTGACAGGATCCGCAGAATGGAGCAAAGCCCTGATCTGCTGATTTAATTCTCTGTCAAGTCCGAAAGAATCAATTTTCGGAATCAGCTCTTCTGTAGTCATTTCCGGGGCATTGATTTTGTATCTTCCCTGTATATAGTTTCTTAATATAGCTGAAAGATTGAAATAAAATGTTTTTCCGTCTATATTGTCAATATCAGGCAATTCATCCAGCAGCTTCAATGCAAGTTCATCCGGTGAAAGAGTAATAATCTGCTTTTCCTGTATCTTTTTCTTCCGATATTTGAAAAAGAAAAATATACCTGCAAGAAGCAATGCGATAAGAATGCCTGAAATCAGATAATAAAGCCATTTCAGATCATAGCCGATCTTTTCCGGCGGCTTAATATCATGAATATCACTCATTTCAACTGTATTTTTAACAACTGTGGAATCAGATGTAACTGAAGCCGCATCATCCTTTTTTGAGGATGATTCAGAAGATACAGCCGATTCCATGCCGGTTTTATCGTTCTGCTGCCGGGCAAAGAGAGCTTTGGCTGAAAATCCGCAGCAGACAGCAAGCAGCAGGCATAAAGCAGGCATAAATTTAAAACATACAATTCTTATTACATTGTTATACATATTCCGTTCAATTCTTAATTCCTGATTCTTTATTTTCTTTTTTCCCGATAACGGAAATATCTTGTAAGAGCATCTGTTACAGAGCCTGTTGTACTGATTTCAACAGAGTCAATATCTGCATTTTTCAGTACTTCAAGAACGCTTCTGTATTCAAGTTTTTTTTGCTTTTCAAACATGCGGCGCGTAGTCTCATCAGAGGCATCCAAAAGAGTATGCTCCCCTGTTTCAAGATCATAAACCGTCAGAATCCCTTTTTCCGGTAAAAAAAATTCTCCGGGATCAGAGAGCGGAACAGCAATCAGTTCATGTCGTTGAGAAGCAATTCTGAGTTGTTTGGAAAAATTTTTTTTCTCATTACCCGGTTCCGATGCTGTTAAAAAATCAGAGATCAGAAATGATACACTCTTTTTTCTTGATACTCTGCTGAGATAAGCTATAGCATTTCCAATATCAGTTCCTTTATATTCCGGCTTGAAAGTAAACATCTCCTTTATAACCCGCCAGACATGTGCCGATCCTTTTTTAGGGGGGATATATTTTTCAACCCGATCTGTAAAAAGAATCGCCCCTACTTTATCATTATTCCGAATTGCATTGAATGCAAGAACCGATGCAATTTCAGCGGCTGTCTCTTTTTTCAGATTCTCCTGTGTTCCGAAGCACTGAGACGCACTCATATCAACTAAAAGCATTACTATCAGTTCACGCTCTTCTCTGTAACGTTTGACAAACGGGCTGTCCAAGACGGGCTGAGACTTTCCAGTCAATACTTTTGACTTCATCGCCGGGGGAATATTCACGGACTTCTTCAAATTCAATCCCTGAACCGCGAAAGACAGACTTGTATTGTCCAGCCATCATGGTATTCACCATGCGGGCGCTTTTGATATGTATTTTTTTTATTTTCTTTATAATTTCAGATGATAGCATATTTATTTTTATATAATCAAAAAAGCTGGGTGGATTGTCAAGAAAGTTTCTTTACATTTCATTGTTTTGAACCGTTATTTAATGATATGACCGCCCAAATCAGCTTCAAAAAAGCCGTTCTCCACTTCTTTCAAAGCTGTTGATCTTCATAAATTATCTTCCTATGAACTTTATTTTTTGTGTTTTGACGCTAACGCATTCTTTAAAAGAAGATATAAGATATTTTGTTAATAGTCAAGAATTGTTCAAATGATGATTTATTTTTTATTATCAGCAGATCGAAAAGTTGTAAAAGTTTGTAGTACCGCTTTAGGCGGTACTACAAACTTCTGTCTTTGATTAATATTCTGAAACATCAAATATCTTTGTCTGAGACAAATCCAATGCTACAGCCGCACATGACAGACCGACTCCGAATCCGCATAAAACAGATTTTCCGAGTCTATTCTCTTCTGACAGCCGTTTATGCTCCTGACAGAGCATGAGAGGAATTGAAGCGGGACCGGTATTTCCTGTTTTTCCCATTGCAACAGGAACGCTCTCTTTCGGTACTTTAAGGATTTTCCTGAGATAATCAAGCATGAATTTATTTGCCTGATGAAGTCCGAACAGGGTTACATCAGATTTTTCCCATCCCATCCTGTCAAAAGCGCCCTGAATGATTCCCGGAACTTCACGGATGGAAAAATTCATGATTTCAAGTCCGTTCATAAAAAGGTCTTCATCAGAACGCATTTCGCCATCCTGTCTGACAGAGACCATCTCGGAATTTTCATCTTTAGGATAACGGCATCCGCCTGCCGGAATGATCAGATGCTCGCCGCCTGATCCGTCAGTCATGAAATTAAACGCCATTGAACCTTCCCCTTTTTCAACAAGGGTCGCACTCCCTGCGTCTCCAAATACCATCTTATTTGCCTTATCCAGCGGATTGATATACCGCGTGATAGTATCCCCGACACAGAGCAGAACCGTATCACAGCACCCTGAGCTTACAAGCAAAGCCGCCTGAAATAATCCGTAAATATATCCGGGGCATCCGTTGCTTATATCAAAAGCAGCAGAATTTTTGGAAATTCCCAAACGATGCTGAAGCGATGCGCCTGTTGCCGGTAAAATATGGTCAGGTGTCTGGGATACAAAGATAATCCCTTCTATTTTCTGAATATCTTCATTTTCCAATATCAGACTTGCGGCTTTTTCACATAAATCAGAAGCACATATATCATCAGGCGCAATCCGAATCTCTGAAATGCCGTTTACATTCATGATCCGGTTAATCTCTTCTTTTTCGTAAATATTATAAAGCTCGGTTATTTCAAATATTTCATTCGGAATAACTGCTCCGACTGAACGGACTGTTACATTTTTTAATATCATATCTGAATTCCTATATTTTCAGTATTTAAGACTTATTTTAAAAGCCCGGCTTTAAACCAGTCAGCAGACTCATGAATAAATTCTTTCTGATGAACCTCATTGCTTATCCGATGATCCCCGTTTTTATGGATAATCAGTTTTTTGGGATTCTGTGCTTTTTCATAGATTTCTTTTGCATGAGCCACCGGAACTACATCATCATGATCTCCGTGAAAGATCAGAATATTATGAATTGCCGAGAGTTTATCGGAAATATCAAAATGAAGTGATTCTTCTGCTTTTCCGGGAATAACCGGATGCTTTGATCTTTGAATCGCTTCAATAATTGCTTTACTGCGGATCGGCGCGGCGACAGTCACCATAGCGGCAACCGTTTTATCCGCTTTGGAAATCAGAGAGGCTACAGAGAGACAAACCGCCCCGCCCATGCTGCTGCCGAACAGCCCTATCTTATCTCCTGTATCTTCACGTTCTTTAATCATCTTAATGGCGCAGATTAAATCATGACAACGGACATCAAGGGATGCTACATGCTCAGGATTTCCTTCGCTCTTACCGCATCCGCGATGATCAAATCTGAAAAAAGCGATACCTGATTTATTGCACGCCTGCGCCAATGCAATCTGCTTCAGAGAGTCCCCGGAGCTTAAAAGCCCGTGGGAACCGATTACCACCGGCGGCTTTGATACAGATAACGGCAAATGAAGCATTCCCCTTAAAAGAGAGTCACCGGATAAAAACGTAATCTGTTTTAAAACAGATTCTTCTTTATATGAAAAATTGTTTGTCATTTTATTTGAATAATAAAGACCTACGGGGTTTTTAAAACCCCGTAGGTCTTGATTATATTACTTTCCCCCGAATGCATCTTCTGAAATCTCCACCCGCCGTTATTCCCAAGAATAGCAATCATCTATAAAGACCTACGGGGTTTTTAAAACCCCGTAGGTCTTGATCATATTACCTTCCCCCGAATGCATCTTCTGAAATCTCCAGCCGCCGTTATTCCCAAGAATAGCAATCATCTTTCCGGTGGTAATCGGAAGGATATTGTAAATAAAAAATTCCGCAGATTTTATCTGCCCTTCATAAAACGCGGCGTCTTTAGCTTTTTTCTCCAGCTTAGGAGCAGCAAGAGTTGCCCGCCATAAAAGCATCCACGCCATAATTACATCCCCTGTTACTTCCATAAAAGGATGAGCAAACGCAAACGCATTCAGGACTTTCGGAGATGCAGCAGTTGCTCCCATGTGCATTCCTACTTCAGCCAGCTTATTCACGGATTTTTCAAATCTTACGGCAAAATCTTCCAAGCCTGCAATCCCTTTTGCATTGGCAATGATCTTTTTCATCTCCCCCATCATATCCATGACCGGCTTGCCTTTATTCAAACCCAGCTTTCTTCCGAGCAGATCCATTGCCTGAATTCCGTTGGTTCCCTCATAAATCATGGTGATTCTGCAATCCCGAAGTAACTGCTCCTGAGGATATTCTTTGATATATCCGTATCCGCCATAGACCTGAACCCCCAGACTGCATACATCAAACGACCGGTCAGTAACATACCCTTTTGCTACCGGAATCAGCAGATCAAGCAACCCCTGATAACGCTCTTTTTCTTCAGGGGTATCGGCAATCTTGATCTTATCTTCACAAAGCCCTACATAATAGAGAAGACTCCGCATTCCTTCAACATAAACCTTCATGGTCAGAAGCATACGGCGCACATCAGGGTGCTGAATAATCGGCACACAAGGAGCATCAGCATCCTTTGAATGAAGAAGATGTTTCCCCTGAATCCGTTCTCTTGCGTAATTCAGGGCGTTTGTATATGAAGCGGATGCGCTGGCAAATCCCTGAAGCCCCACAAGAAGACGAGCTTCATTCATCATGAGAAACATAGCGCTCATACCTTTATTCTCTTCTCCGAGGAGAAGCCCTCTGCATTTTCCCTTACTCCCCAAAGAAAGAGAGCAGGTAGCGTTTCCATGAATCCCCATTTTTTCCTCAAGTCCGGTACAGAGAACATCATTTAATTCACCGAGACTTCCGTCATCATTCACCCATATTTTAGGAACAAGAAAAAGAGAAATACCTCTTGTTCCTGAAGGAGCGCCTTCAATACGGGCAAGAACCGGATGAATAATATTTTCCGTGAGATCATGCTCTCCGCTTGAGATAAAAATTTTATTTCCGGTAATTGAATAAGTTCCGTCATCATTCTTTACAGCGGATGTGGTGAGAGCTCCGACATCTGAACCTGCCTGGGATTCTGTCAGCAGCATTGTCCCTGTCCATTCTCCGGTAAACATCTTTTTCAGAAAGAGCTTTTTCTGCTTCTCAGTTCCGAAAGCCTCAACCAGCTTTCCTGCGCCGTGGGTCAGCCCCGGATACATCATAAATGAATAATTTGCGCCGTTAAAATACTCGCCTGCCGCTAAAGCAACGGTCTTCGGCATTCCCTGTCCGCCCCATTCCAGGTCTTCAGGCATGGCTATCCATTCCCCTTGTTTAAAAAGAGAATATGCCCTGTGAAAAGATTCCGGGATAAATACGTTTCCCTTGTCAAACCGGCATCCTTCCTGATCCCCTGTTTTCTGAGTCGGAAGTATCTCTTTGACTGCCAGATTGCGAGCTTCGGTAACAGTCATGTCTATTGTTTTCTTATTGAAATCAGAAAACTTTTCATGTTTGCTTAACTCCTCGACACGCATCTGCTCGTGGAGGACAAAATCAACATCTCTCCTATCTGCAATAATCTGTGCCATAATGTTGTTTCTCCTTATTCATAAGTAACCTTCCATAAGTTTTCAGGTATAATCCTTGCATCAGACCTGCGGGGTTTCCGAAACCCCGCAGGTCTTTATGCAGGAAAATTTATGAACGGTTACTTATCAGAAGTCAATGAATTCAGAAGCTAAGTTTCTTCAGGAAACTTAGCTTCTTTCAATCCTCTACCCCTCTAATCCCCTCTTTCAGCCGCTGAACAGCACGATGTTTTACTGTATAAGCATTTTTAACGGTAATCCCCATGATTTCAGAAATTTCCGGAAGAGACAAATCCTGTTCAAAATGCAGCTTTAACAATAATCGTTCCCTCGTAGGCAATTTCTGAATTTCATCCCTGAGCAACTGCTCCTGTTCAGACTGTTCCAGCAATACTCCGGCTTCTGATGCCTTTTCACTTAATTCAATTATTTCTTCAAGAGGAATGCTCTTATATCTTTCCCTGATGCCGTCAACCCCTCTTTTTCTGATATAATTCAGTACAATCCTGACAGTTAAGGTTCTGATCCATGTTGCAAGGCTGCATCCGTTTCTCCCCTGATACTGTATCAGCTTTCTGCATTTCTTGTCAAAGAGGTGGAGAAATACAGTATTATGAATATCTTCAAGATCATCGTGGGTATAAGAAATCTGTTTGACAATAAGGGCATGTCGGACAGAATGGTAAATAAGATTTGAATACCTCTGAACAAATATTTCAGACGCTTCCCTATTACCCACAGAGCATTGTTCAATCAGTTTTTTATCATCTTCATAAGAAGTAGCCATCTATATGTCTTTATTTTTTGCTTTTATTAAATAATTAAGCAATTTCGCATATTTTGTTTTTAATATTCTGTGAAAACAGCTTTCTCTTATTATTCCGGTTCAGAATATCCGTAACACCGTAGATAATGGAAAGGTTTAATTCGCCTTTTTTCAATATCGCAGTGTCAGCATTTGCAAAGATATTATTTTTAAAAACCGAATCGGACGATGTTATGTTGGCAATATCTCTTCCGCCTTTTTTTCCATAAAAAGTATTGTTGATAACCGTTATATTCTGAACAGAATAAAAACCTGTTCGGTCAGTAAAGTAATCATATAATATCAATTGAGAATTGAGAATTAACGCAATGTGCAATTTTTAACCACAAAGGACACAAAGGCTTCGGCGTGAGCTCAGTCGAACGCTCAGTCGAACGGTTTCACAAAAGAATCTTGGTGTCCTTTGTGTATTCTTTGTGTTCTTTGTGGTTAAAAAAAGTTGCACATGGCGTTAATTCTCAATTCTCAATTCCTGATTATTTCATATTTTAAATTTTTTCACAATTTCCAAAAGAACACCCGCTATATTTGAAAGATTTTCTGAAGATTGATGAGTTTTATCAGCATTTTCTGTATGTATCTTCTGATGCTATGCTGATCCCTTTTATATTTTTGGAAATATCCTTAACCCCCTTCGCGGCTTCATCGGATGCTTTTGCAACCTCTTTTATCCCTCTTGCAAGCTCATCAACATGAATTGCCACTCCTTTTGCTGTCTTTGAAGTCTCCTCGGTTGCTCTGGCAATTTCTTCTACCAGCCTTGCTGATTCATTGGCGTTTTCAGCAACATTCTTTACTTCCACGGCATTTTCAGCAATAGTTTTTGAAATATCATTTGCGGCAGAGGTCTGTTCATCGGCTGATGCGGCAATCATTTCATTGATAGTGGCAATTTCATTGATGATTTTGTTAATATCTCCGATAGCTTCAACTACGCCGGCGGTACTCTTCTGAATCTGATCAATCTGATCTGCAATTTCATCAGTCGCTTCTGCGGACTGTTTTGCAAGTTCCTTTACTTCAGCGGCCACTACAGCAAATCCGCGCCCTGCTTCTCCGGCTCCTGCTGCTTCAATTGTGGCGTTTAACGCAAGCATATTGGTCTGATCCGCAATATCTTTAATCACCCCAACTACTTTGCCGATCTGTTTTGAAGCTATAACCAGCGCATTCATCTTTTCGTTAATCTCATTAGTCCGGCTATTGGCATTCTGAGATATACGGCTTGCCTGTCTGGTATGCCTTGCCACTTCATTTAATGAAACTGTCATCTCCTCAACCGCGGATGATGAATTATGTATCCCCTTTGATATTTCATCACTTGACTTCGCCATTTTTTTCACATTTTCAGATGTCTGCTGTGCAAATTTCACCATATTTGTAAAAGTCGAAGCCATCTCCTCAGTCATAGCCGCAATATTGGAGACAGATGTGCTTGACTCTTCTGTTGCAGATGCCACACTTGCAACACTGGCGGCAACCTGCTCAGATGCTGTTGCAACTGTATTTGTCTGAATATTCATCTTTTCAGATGATAATGCCATATGTGTTGACAGTAAAGAGAGTTCTTCTGATGCGCCTGAAAGAGTATTTGTGGTGTCAGAGAGATTCCTGACGATATTTCCGAGATTATTTGCAGCAGCATTGAGATGATTTGCCATTTCGCCGACTTCATCTTTATTCTTAATATCAATCACGGCACTCAAATCACCCTCGGATATCATCTTTGCAAAATGGACAACCTCCTGAATCGGCTTTGTAACAGATCGTACAATAAAAAAGATTACAATCCACATCAGTACTGAAATGGGCATGGAAGATAAAAAATTGATATATCCTGTTGTTTTTGCAGGAGCAAGCAGTTCTTCAGTATTTACAACAACAGCAATATACCAGTCTGTACCTTCGATCCTTTTAAATGCCGCCTTCTGCTTTACACCTTGATTTGTATAACTTATAATTCCTTCTTCTTTTTTCAGCATAGCCTGTCCGAAATCAGATTCTCTTATATTCATCTTCATGATATTCTCTTTATCATGATGGGAAACGACAACACCCTCTTTATTATACATATATGCGTAGCCTGTATTTCCGATTTTTATCGCTTCAATAAAGAGTCTGTTAAAAAGATTCATGTTAATACTGACAACAAAAACACCGTCAATATTATCTTCATACTGTCTGATCGGGGATGAAATCACGGTGATAGGGTTTCCGGTTGCTCTGCTTTTTAAAATGTCTGAAAAAAAAATTTTGCCTTTCATTGATTCCTGAAAGAAGACGCGATCTGATACATCCAATTTTCCGATAAGTTTGGTATTATTACAGACAACAGATATGCCTTTGGTATCAAAAAGAATAAGGCTTTCAAAGATTTCATAATTCTTTTCTATTTCCGATAATCTTTCCGCTGCCGCATCACGTGCTGATTCTCCCAGTAATGTATCCTGAACAGCAGTTTTAACAGTAATCTCTTCGCTCCAACTTTTTACATTCTGCTTTATCCCTTTCAGCCATGATATTATCTGATTTGCAGATGAATCTGTAAATTGTTGTAACTGCATCTCCGCCATATTTTCAATGACTTTTTTTGAATTGAGATACCAGATAAATGTTATAATAACTGAGCCGATAATAATTAAAGTGACTGTCGGTATAAGAAATTTATTTCTTAGGCTTAATTTCATTTAAAGCATCCTTTTCTTATTTTAAGCGGTATGGACAAAGCGGAGTCTGTTCTCCCTGCTTAGTGCCTTTGCGTCTTAGTGTCTTTGTGTTTTTTTACCGCTAAGACACAAAGACACTAAGTACACAAATTATTATTTCGGTAAAATCGCTGGTTTGAATTTTTTTCTCAAATCCCACCAGCCTAACTCTTTATATGCCCGAATTGCACCCGGATGTGTATTCTCTTCAGAAAGACCCGCTGTCATTACTTCAGGACTCCATGTTTGCCAAAGTCCCACATTGAATCTCATTTTGGGACCGATCTTTGCTGCAACCATCACCACACGGTATGCCAAATCTTCAGGAAAAGTTTCATGACAGGCTTTGAAGTCCCTGTCGGTAATTGTAAAAATAGGCTCCGTCTGTTCAGGAAGGGTTCCGGCTGGAATCGTAACCTCAATATAAGATGCGTTTAATTTTTCATTCAACAGATTTGCTATACCGGAATCTTGACCGATGTAATAAAGTTTTTTTTCTGATTTCTTCAAATCCCGGAAAATAGCCGCGGGAAGCCATTCTGTAAAACCCGGACCTGTGCCTAATGCAGCAACAATCGCATCCAGTTCACCGGATAAAAAAGGTTCTGCCAGTTTTGAAGGTCCCAGATAAAAAAGCTCTGTATTCTCAGCGGTAATCCCATAGCCGTATTCCAAATCAAGGGTAGGATTCATTCCCCAGTCGCTCTGGGTTGTTAATCCTACGCCCAGTTTTTTCCCTTTGAGATCAGAGAATTTTTTCAGATTCGGATTCAGGGTGATAAAAAAATGACCTGTTACTCCCCAGTAAAATCCGTAAAGCAGTCTGAATTTTTCATTCACCGGCTCTGTAATAAATTTTGTAAAAGGATGTTTTCCGCCCTTGGGACCATAACTCAGGGTGTCATCGTTAATCGCAAAGATGCTGTTTTTCCATATACCGGGATTACGACCCATTTCAAGCAGGTTGTACAGATACCCGGCTGTAGCTTTGGGATTGAAGCTCAGATCAGGGTCTATCTTCTTTATCTCTTTGCTGATATACTGATCGCTTACCAAAGGTCCGCACCCTTCGGGACAGACCAGAACATCTATATCTGCTGCTGATGCTGTAAAAGCAGAAGCAAGCAGAAATACAAGCCAATAAATCAACACTCTTTTTGAAAAACAATTTCTTACCTTCAACATTGTTACCTCCTTTGCTGCAAATATATCGCCCCTACGGGGCTTGTATCGGAATTGATCCTCCTCGAATAAACCTGCGGGGTTTTGAAAACCCCGCAGGTCTTTATAGTCAGCAAAGTAGGGCGGACTAAGCGTAAGCGTGTCCGCCTTACAATTGCATGGACTTGGAAACGGGATAAAGGCGGACACGCTCCACTTTGTCCGCCCTACAAACTTTATAGTCAGCAGCAGATTCAGGTATATCCGGTTTAAAGGAGACCTACGGGGTTTTGAAAACCCCGCAGGTCTTTATAGTCAGCAAAGTAGGGCGGACTAAGCGTAAGCGTGTCCGCCTTACAATTGCATGGACTTGGAAACGGGATAAAGGCGGACACGCTCCGCTTTGTCCGCCCTACAAACTGCAAATATATCGCTCCTAACGGAGCTTTTAAACAGGTGCGGGCTTTTGCTACAAAGATAACGCTCCTAACGGAGCTTTTACCATAGATTATCCTGAAGCCTGTTTTCCGTTATCTCTTTCTGAGCTGATTTGAATGTTGCCTTGACCGGGGGCATCTGCACCTGTGCGCCGCTGAAAAGCTCTTCAATTGTCAGAATCTGGATTTTCGGGTAATCCCTGTTCCAGCCCGGAGATTTATAAAATCCTGCGGATACCGCCTCTGTTTGCATATCTTTTGACGGGGATTCAAGGGTGATAAAAACCCCGATTGCGGCTTTTTCCCGTTCGGCTGTTCCGGTAAGATCGCGTATATCCCCGGATTTCACTTTCCCGCTTTTCACCTGAACAATCACCTGCTTCGGTTTTTCATAAGGATCGTCAATAAATGTGATAATTCCGTCAATTCCCCTGTCTTTCCCCTTTTTCCCTTTTCTGCTTCCCGGATCGCCGCCGACAGGTTTTGCCTGAATCAGCGATAATGCCCACCATTGAAACTGATACCTGTCATCATGCGCCAGTTGTCCGGCAGATGCAACATCTTTCGGTTCTCCGATCACCTGATATTCTTTTCCTTCAGTAACGCCGAAAGCGTCTTTCAGCCGGTATTTCAGCAGGGCGACTGCAAGATGTGTTATGTCAATTCCGATCCATTTCCGGTTCAGCTTATTTGCCGCGACAACCGCGGTGCCGCATCCTGAAAACGGGTCAAGGATTATATCCCCTTCATTGCTGCTTGCAGAGATGATTCTTTCCAGAAGAGCAAGGGGTTTCTGGGTCGGATAGCCGAGCCGTTCATTTGAAGATGCGTTAATATGCTGTATTTCCCACCAATCACCCAATCTTACACCTTCTGAAAGATAAACTTTATATGGCTCTTTCCCTTTTCTTTTCTGCCATCTGAACCAGCGTCCCTCTTCATCCTGTCTGTAATGGCTGTCCTGTTTTCCGCCTTTGTCTGTATAAGGAATACGGATGTCGTTAAATACAGATTTTTCTGATTTTCCGTAAAAAAATATTATATCATGAATTCTTTGAAATCTGTTACTTGCGGCTGTATATCGCCGGTAGCACCATACAATTTCATTTCTGAAATTTTTACCGCCGAAAATCGTATCCAGAATAATCTTCAGATAATGGCTTGCTGTCGGATCGCAATGCAGATAAAGACTTCCGGTCTGCTTCAGAACACGGTGCAGTTCAGCAAGTCTTGCTGTCATCATTACAAGATATGCTGTCATCTGGTTTGCTCCGATAAAGTCACGCAAAGCTCCGATCATTCCGGAAATTTCAGGAGATGAATCTGTTGCCAGATCATGATAAAGCCTCTCCGCTGTTGTATCCCAATGCCAAGTATCTTCAAAAGCTGTCAACTGCGATTCGGCTTCCTTCACGCTCTCATCTCTGAACAGCACGTTGTAACTACGGTTGGAATTGAACGGCGGATCAAGATAAATCAGGTCAATGCTTTCATTCGGAATATATTCCCGGAGAATATGCAGATTATCCCCGTAATACAACTGATTTTTCCATTGGTTCATAAAATTATTTTTTTAGTCTCTTAGTGTCTTTTTTGTTTTCTTACCACGAAGACACTAAGACACAAAGGCACAAATTTGCTCTTGCTCTTTGCTCTTGTTCCCACGCTTTGCGTAGGAATAAGAAATGAATCCTTTTCTTAGACACAATCCTTGTAGATTCACATCCTGAACCGCCTCACAATCTCCAAAAGATTGACTGCCATATGGGAAAGATTTTCAGATGCCTTATTTGTCTGATTTGCTCCGGCAGCAGTCTCTTTTGAGGCATTGCTAATCTCCTGTATATTCTTTGAAATCTCCTGAACCCCCTGAAATGCCTCTCCCGCGGATCCGGCAACATCTTTTATACCTCTTGCCAATTCATCAACATGGATCGCCACCTCTTCTGCCACCCTTGATGTCTCTGTTGTTGACAGGGCAATCTCTTCAACCAGATGAGCAGATTCATCAGCATTTGCCGCAACATTCTTTACTTCAGCGGCATTTGCGGCAATTGTTCTTGAAATTTCATTTGCCGCAGAAGTCTGCTCCTCTGCTGAAGCGGCAATTGCTTCATTAATTTCTGCAATCTCTCTGATGATTTTGCTGACATCTGTAACTGCAACAACCGCTTCATTAACACTTGTCTGAATTTTATCTATCTGATCAGCAATTTCATCAGTAGCTGATGCTGACTGTTTTGCAAGTTCCTTGACCTCTGAAGCCACTACTGCAAAACCTTTTCCGGCATTTCCTGCACCGGCTGCTTCAATTGTTGCGTTTAACGCCAGCATATTGGTCTGATCTGCAATATCCCTAATCACTTCAACAACTTTTCCAATCTGCTTTGAAGCAGTGAACAAGAGCTTCCATTTTTATACTGATCTCCTCAGTCCGCTGATTTGCATTCCGGGATACCAGATTTGCCTGTCTGGTATGTTTTGCCACTTCATTTAATGAATAGGTCATCTCCTCAACGGATGATGCAACAGAATGAATACCCGCAGATATATCATTGCTTGAACCTGCCATTATTCTGACATTTTCCGATGTCTGCTGTGCAAATTTAACCATATTTACAAATGCAGAGGACATTTCTTCGGTCATAACAGCAATATTGGAAACAGATGAACTTAATTTTTCCGTTGCAGATGCTACATTTGCAACGCTGGCGGTAATCTGCTCAGATGCAGATGCGACAGTATCTGAGCGGTTCTCCATATCTTTGGCAGATAAAGTCATTTGTGCGGAGACCTCAGCAAGTTCATCAGATGAATCAGAGAGTTCATCTGTTGTTTCTGAAAGTGCTTTCATCATACCTCGCAGCCGCGATACCATTTCATTTAAAGCATTTGCAAGCGTTCCGACTTCAGATTCATCTTCAACAAAGATACACGCGGTCAAATCCCCTTTTGAAACTGCTTTTGCACAATCCACCCCTTTAATTAAAGGGTCGGTAATCCCTTTTGAAACAAACCGGATAAAGAAAAGTGAAAAAAGAGAAACACCGAAACTGAATATACATTGAAATATAAGATTCAATTTTCCCTGATTCTTCATATCCGCTGCAAGCTGATTAACCTTTGTTAATACCGCATCTTTCGGAACTTCAATAATGACTGACCAGGGGGTTTTGGTCTTTCCTATATAAAGGGGAACGCTTACCTCCATATTGCTGCCGACTGAATAAACCGATTCTTTCCCTTCTTTTATAATTTGAATATCTTCTTTCCAGTCTTCCGGCATCCACTCTTTGATATGCTTTCCTACAAGACCGGGGTTATCACTGGCTGCCGCAATAATTCCGTTATGAGTAATCACGCCGGTTCTGCCTGAACCCTCATAAATCTTTTTATTGATTCCCTCTGCCAAAGACTGAATAAAATCAAGGCGTATATCAACACCAATCATGCCGTAAAATGTATCATTCGCAATAATAGGAGCGCCAAGAGTAGTCATCCATACTGTTTTATCCTGAACCGGATACGGATAAGGATCAATAGCAGATTCTTCTTTGGTCTCTCTGATGCGGAGATAATATTCTCCTTTACGGATTCCATTTTCATACATTTCTGTATTCTCATAATCTGCCAATGGATCAAGCCTGATTTTGCCGCCATCTCCCCGGCTCCAGTACGGAATAAAGCGTCCTGTCTGATCATGGTATTCCGTATTTTTATAAATTGAGTCTAAACCGTCTAATTCATTCGGCTCCCACGCATTACTGATCCCTATAAAAGACTCGTTTTTTGCCAATAATCCGCTCAGGATTCCGTTAATTCTGTCTCTGTCAATCTTTAAATTGATCTCTTTGCACTTGATTCCTGAAAATATATCCGCCAATGTGCGGGCTGAATCCAATGCAACTTCAAGTTCTGCTTTTATTTCAAATACTGCGGCATGTGCGTTTGAAAGCAGTTGTTTTTTTGCCGCATCTGTTGCGGCGTATGTCATTGTATTCAACATATAGTCTGCTGTTTTTTTACTGAAATATATCCCTGATATAACAATTACACAGATAATCATAAGCAGACATATCCCGAAAACAAACATTAACTTTCTTTGCAGGAATTTAAATTTCATCTTATCTCCAAAATTAAGTTCTTTGAGTCTTAGTGTCTTTGTGGTAAAGAAACACAAAAACACAAAGACTAAAATAATTTTCATCTATTTCTCATTTTCAAGTACTTCCATAATGACTGTATTGTCAAATATATCTTTCGGATTAAACTCTTTTTTGAGCATATTGTTCTCTTTCAGAAAATCCTTGAGATTTTTCAGATAAATTTCAAGCCCTCCGCCATCCTGATTTCTTTCTTTCATAGTATTCACATCATGAATCCGCACTGTATTCAATATTTCTTTTAATTTGTTCTCAGAGTATGGTGGATCATCTTTGAATGTCTGATTATTCAGAATATCAACATATTCTTTCCAGTTTTTTTCATCCTTGCTCCATTGTACCCCCTTTATCCATCCCTTGAGGATTTTGGCAAGGTCATCTTTCGGCATATCTTTTAACGTCTCTTTCATCATCATGATACACTCAGGATTACATCCTTCATAATCCGCAGTTGTGGCGGCAACGATACCGTTCCCCTCTTTTTCTGCACGGAACGCATCAGGATTAAAACAGACTGCGGCTTTAAATCTTCCGGCAATAAAATTATTTACAATCGCGGGATTTTCCATTTCAATCAACTGAATATCCGAAATTTTCAGATTAACGGCTGAAAGATACTGATTCAGAAAATATGTGACAGAGGGCTGATTCAGAAAAATCCCTACAGGCTCGCCTTTAAGATCAGCCGGATTCACCCCTTTTCTGATAATAATCTTATCCCCGCCGTGTGACCAGTCTATTTCTGAAACCATGATAACAGGCAGACCTTCCATATACATTCCTACTGCCGCTCCGATCATTTCAAGGATAATATCCACGCGGTTCTTTCTGAAGAGTTCTCCGACAACAATCGGATTTGACAGAGTAACCACTCTGACATCAATCCCCTGCTCTTGCCAGAAGCCTTTTACATCAGCGACATTTGCCGGACCCCATGCAATCCATGAGACAATCGCAACATTGTAAGTTTTTCCATACGCTGCACCGCTGAACAGCAGGAGCGTCACCATCATAGCAAAAATAATTCTTTTCATTTTATTTTCTCCTTTCTTAGTGCCTTAGTGTCTTTGTGTTTTTTTACCACAAAGACACTAAGGCACTAAGGTTTTATTCATTCATGAATGCGGGGAGATAAAGATAAACAGTAGTTCCGGCACCCTCTTCAGATTCAACATGAACATACCCCTCATGCTGTTTTATAATTGAATAAACCACCGCAAGCCCCATTCCCATCCCTTTCTGAAATGATTTATCTTTGGTTGAAAAATAAGGATCAAAAAGTTTCTCCATATCTTTTTCAGGAATGCCAATCCCCTGATCTCTTATACTTATCTTTACATATCTCCTGCCCTGTTTAAGCAGAAACGGTTCTTTGCTTACAGAATTCGCAGCCATATTTACCGCACTTATTTTAACTGCTCCATTCCGGTAACGCATCGCATCTTTTGCATTTTCCAGAATATTATGAATAACCTGAATCAGTTGTCTCGGATCAGCTTTAACATGCCAAAGTGTATCAGGTAAAGAATATTCATATTTTACTGTAAAATCATTCCAGTCAAGCTGCATGGCATTTTTTATTACATCTGTGACTGAGGCTGTCCGCTTTATCGGTGCTCCGCCGGTTGCAAAAGTGAGGAATCTCTGGATCAGGTCTTTGGCTCTCATACATGCCTCTGTTGCTTTTTCCAGATATTTTGAGACCATAAGATCAGGATAGATGTCCATTTTTGCAAGATCAATATTCCCTGAGATAATAAAGATTAAATTGTTAAAATCATGAATAATACCCTCTGCAAAGATTCCTGATGCCTCGAATTTTTTTATTTTCAGGAGTTCCTTCTCTGCTCTTTTCTGTTTCGTAATATCGCAGTTGCTTGAGCGGCGCCCTGTCCATATCCCTTTTGAATCATAAACAGGCTGACAATAATGACTGATCCAGCGTTCCTCTCCGTTACGGTTCATGATGCGGAATTCAATATGCCCGACTGTTCCGAGTTCTGAATAATTATGAAAATGGTTATAAACATCATCCCTGTCATTAACATGGGTTATCTTCTTTTTCAGACAGGGATCATTAAAAAATTCTTCCCGCGTATAACCTGTTATTCTTTCACAGGACGGAGAGATATAAATATATTTTCCGTCAAGTCCTCTCCATGTCTCCCAGTTGTAAGTAAAATCAGAGACTGTGCGGAACATCTCCTCGCTTTTTCTGAGTTTCTCTTCCATTTCTGCTTTATAAAGACTTATTTCAATAACAGCATATAATTCTCTTTCTTCAAAAGGTTTCAGAATATATCCGAATGGTTCGGTGATTTTTGCCTGCTTCAGAATCTCGTTGCTTCCGTAAGCTGTCAAATATATAACAGGAATATTAAGACGCCTGCGAATCTCTCCGGCAGCCTGAATTCCGTTCATCTTTCCGCGCAGTGTAATATCCATAAGAATAAGATGAGGATGCTCTGTTTCAGCCTTTATAACTGCTTCTTCGCCGGATGTTACCACTGCACAGACATCATATCCCATACTCTCCAGACTGCTCTTAATATCTGAAGCAACGATAATCTCATCTTCAACAATCATTATTCTGGCTTTATCCATGAATTTATCCTTGTTGTAAAACCTTTTTTGATAGCGACTCAGAAAGTTTGTAGTACCGCCTTTAGGCGGTCCCTTTCACAGTAACCGCCTAAAGGCGGTACTACAAACTTTTTATATTCTCTTCTGATAAAGTTCAGTCTTAAATTTTATTGTAAACTGCGTTCCGTTATCACATTTCAAATCAATATTCCCGTTAAGTTGAGCCTCTACCAGCCCGGTTACTAATTTAAGCCCCAGTGTATCAGTCTGCCGGAAATTAAAATCCTGCGGAATCCCTTTTCCGTTATCACTTATAACCAGTTCAATTTCATTATCTGATGATGACCGGGCGGAGATTCTGATCTCTCCGAGTGAGCCGTTTTCAAAAGCGTATTTAAACGAATTGGATAAAAGTTCGTTAATCACCAGACCGAATGGAACTGCATGATCGATACCCAGATATACTTCTCCGACATCAATCTTAATTTCAATGCCTCCGTTTCCCCTATAAACGCGGGACAGATTATTTGCCAGCATCGGTACATAATTTTTCAGAGATATCTGACTAAGAGATTCTGATTTGTAGAGTGTTTCATGAATAAGGGACATAGCGGTTATTCTGTTCTGAACCTCTTTGAATATTTCAGATATTTTACTGTCGTTGATTGTTTTTCCGTGGAGCCTTGTCAGGCTGACAATAACCTGCATATTATTTTTAACCCGGTGATGAATCTCACGCAGAAGAATCTCTTTTTCCCTGAGAGCCTCTTTGATTCTCTCCTCTGCTTTTTTTCTTTCTGTAATATCAATCAGAATCCCTTCAACAGTCTCATCATCAGAATCAAGATGTGAAGAGCTTTCAACCCAAATATCGGAGCCGTCTTTTTTGTGCATCTTTAATCTGTTCTGAATGATATTTCTATCTTTTATGAGCAGACCAACCATTTTCTTCCCGTCAGAGATATCTGCGTAAAACTCTGTTACAAAAAGCCCCTGAATCTCTTCTCTCTTTTTGTAACCGAATATTTCAGCAAAACGCTGATTTACATCAAGTATCTTTCCGCTCCGAAGAGCAATACGGAAAATCCCTGCCTGCGCGTTTTCAAAAAGTGTCCTGTATTTTTCTTCTGAAATCCTGATAATATCCTCTGCTTTTTCCCTTTCAGCAATCTCTCTCTGCAACGCCTCATTGGTTTCTGCAAGCTCTGCTGTCCGCTCTTTAACCCGATATTCCAATTTATCATGCGATTTCTGTAATTCTGTTTCAGCCTTTTCACGCAGTTTCAGTTCATTGCTGAGATCGCTGTATGATGTTTTCATATTGCAGAGCATGTCATTTACAGCGGTTACAACGTGATCCAGTTCATCTTTTTCAATATCTGATACGTTCCCGCGTCTTAATATAAAAGATTCATAAAGAGAATCAGGATTCAGTTCCTTCAGATATGATGCAACAGCAGATAAATGTCTTGTTACCAGAAATTGAAAGATAAAAAAGATGAATATTGATACCAGAAATGTTTTTGCTCCCTGTGAGATTAAGATGACAAATATTTTATCGCGCAGCCGTGAATAAACATCATCAAGACTTGCAACAACAGTCAGCGTTCCAATATACTGATCATGATCTTCAAAATGATAAATAAGAGGAAATTCTTTAGAGATGATATTCTCTCTCTTCAGGTTTCCTGATGAAGTAAAATATCTCTCTCCTTCATAAATTTCAACATACTCTATATCTCTGATATTTAAAATACCGTCCAATTGTATTTTTACAGTATCTCTGTTTAAAAACCATACTGATGATGTCAGAGATTTAAGATGTGTTTTTTCTATCCCTTCAATTCCTCTGTATATTGCATTTATATCATTTTTATAATCAATAAAGAGCTGTATAAGAGTTATTATAATCGTTACAAGAGTGCTGAACAGCAGGATATAAAATATCAGTTTATAGGCAATGCTGCATTTAATTTTTGATTTCAGTTTCATGATTTGCTGCTCCATCGGATAAAAAGTAGCCCGGCAATGAATTGCCGGGCTACTTCCGGCAGTCCCTCCGGGACTCTCCCGTAAGGGAGAATTGAGAATAGCCCGGAGTTTCAACTCCGGGCTAAGTAATTAAAGATTAAACCGTTTCACAATCTCTGAGAGCTTAACCGCCATTTTTGCAAGCTCCTTTGAAGAGATATTTGTCTGTGCCGTGCCTGATGCGGTATCCTTTGACGCAGCACTGACACCCTGAATATTTCCTGAAATATCCTGTACCCCTTTTACAGCCTCGCTTGCAGATTTTGCAACTTCCTGAATTCCCCTTGACAACTCGTCAACATGAATTGCCACTTCTTTTGCTGCTTTTGAAGTCTCTTTTGTTCCTTTGGCAATCTCTTCCACCAGTCTGGAAGATTCATTGGCGTTTTTTGCCACATCTTTTATTGCCGATGCATTGCCTGCCATAGTTTTTGAGATTTCATTTGCTGTAGCGGTCTGCTCTTCCGCGGAAGCCGCTATAGATTCATTGATGCCTGCGACTTCATTGATAATTTTACTTATCTCTCCGATTGCCCTGACAGTTTCATTCACGCTTTTCTGAATCTGTTCTATCTGTTCTGCAATTTCATCAGTAGCATCTGCGGACTGTTTTGCCAGCTCCTTCACCTCCGAAGCGACCACTGCAAACCCTTTTCCTGCATTCCCGGCTCCGCAGCCTCGATTGTGGCGTTTAATGCAAGCATATTTGTCTGATCCGCAATATCCTTGATCATCTCAACCACTTTTCCGATCTGCTTTGACGCTGTAACCAGCGCATTCATCTTTTCATTCACTTCATCTGTCTGACGGCTGGCATTTTGCGACACCCGGTTTGCCTGACTGGTATGCTTTGCCACCTCATTTAATGATACTGTCATCTCTTCTACCGCAGAAGCAACGCTATGGATACCGGATGATATATCATCACTTGATTTTGCCATATTTCTGACATTTTCAGAAGTCCTTTCCGCAAATTTGACCATATTTTCAAATGTTGATGACATCTCTTCTGTCATTGAAGCAATATTTGAGACTGATGAACTTGATTCTTCAGCAGAGTATGCAACATTTGCAACACTTGCAGTAACCTGCTCAGATGCTGCCGCTACTGTAGCAGCCTGACTGTTTGTCTCCTCTGCGTTTGACGCCATCTGGGTTGAGATTGCCGACAATTCTTCAGATGAACCGGATAGGCTGGCTGTAGTCTCTGAAAGCTCATTTATCACTTCACGGAGATATATTGTCATCTGCTGCATAGCAATAAGCAATTGTCCGGTTTCATAATCTTTTGATGTAAAATCAAATTCTGCATTAAGATCGCCGCGGGCAAGATGATTGGCAAGATCAACAGCCATAATCAGAGGGCGTGTAATATTACGCGGAATAATAATACTTGCAATAATACATATAATAAGACCTGAAAAGAGCAGCAGCCATTCCCATTGTTTTAACTGCTCGGTACGGGCTTTCAATTCATCCTGTTCCGCATCCATCAGGATTTTCTGACTGCTTATAATCTCCTCAAGCTGTTCATTAATCTTTTTTGAAATCGGAATGATCTCTTTAGCCATCCATGCATAAGCAAGGTTCCATTCATCACCCCCGCGTATTTTAAAAATTTCTGAGGTGATATGATCAATCTCCTCTCTGTTTTTGGCAAATATTTTCAGAAATTCATTCTGCTCAGGCGTCAGGATGTTAGTATTTTTTACCAGTTGCATATAACTTTGTGTATTCTTTTCCCACAATACATCAAATTCTTTTTTAAATTTCTCATCGCCGGAAATCAGATAAGCACGGACATTTGCAACAGATAAACCGATGCTTCCCCTTACATCTGCCATCATTCCAAGCAATGCTTTCCGTTCCGGCGTTGCTTCCAGCTTTTGCTCAGTTTCAATTATTTCAGTAATCGTTGAACTGACTTTCTCAACAACCGGAACACCTTTTTCAAGCATCAGCTTTGTGGCAGGGGTATTTTCATCTGTCTGGGCAATTGCCTCTATCTTTTTCTGGGTATCTTCAAAACTGATTAGCATGGTGTCAATATTTTTTAATCTTTCAATATTTTTGCTGTCTGTCCAGTCTGAAGAGAATTGTTTTAACAGATTGACAGAGGGCTTTATCGCCTGAGACCATGCTTCTTCCCGCTGTTTTTTAAAATCTTTATCATTCAGAATCACCCATCCGCGAAGTGCGGCAAGTGACTGATTCATGCCGTTCTGTAAGCTGAGGCTTGCCTTAACCATCGGGGATCGGGTATCAATCAGCCGCTCAACTCCCCTGTCAATCTGTCTGATTTGCCATATTGTAATAGAAACCGAAATTATAAGAATAATGCTTACCAGCCCGTATCCCATTCCGATTTTCCAGCCTAATTTCAGATTTTTAAAACGTTTAAACATATTTTTTCCTCCTTAATTTGCTATGTTCTGTTGATATTTGGAAATATAACAGACAATTACAGAATGACGGGTTTCGGCTCCGCTCAACCTGCATTCCCGGCTAAGCGGGTTGAGCGGAGCCGAAACCAGCTCAACCCGCATTCCCGGCTAAGCGGGTTGAGCGAGCCGAAACCAGCTCAACCCGCATTCCCGGCTAAGCGGGTTGAGCGAGCCGAAACCCGCCCCGATTTTGAAATGTCAACAGAACCTAAAAAGACTTTTTTTTCCTTGTTATGAGGCTCTGCCTTGTAACGGAAAAGTGTCGGGTTACGCTCCGCTAACTCAACCTACTTCTCATTTCCCACTTATCACTTCCCAATCTCATTTATTATTTTCTGCAACGGTTTTACCTGTTTCAGCAGATATTCAATCATTGCCGCCTGCTGATGAACATCGCTTGGAATCTTTTCAGATACCGGAATGACCAACGGCGTTGAACTGATTGTACCTGTCCCCATTTTGAGTAGATTCAGTTCTGCAATAATGATCTGGGTCTGTATAAAGACATCTGCCGGATTAAACTGCTGGTTTTCATCAATTTCAGGTACCGGGATGACCTCCATTTTGAAATGTTTGCGCAGGAGATTGATCTCCTTCCGTATCTGAAGGCATTTTCTGAAAACATCCGTAGGCGTCAGTACCCGGGGGCTTACAGGCGAATCAATACGGAACCGCTGCCCCGGATCAATATGGCTCAGGATAGATTTCACATCAGATGTGATTCTTATCATCTGTTGAAAAACATCTGTCGGTCTGATCTTTTCTTTGCCGACTAGAATATTCAGTTTGGCAAAAATACTGATAAGTTTTCCAAATACATCTGTAGGAGTTTTATCAGAAAAACTGTCATTATACTGGGGATAATCATAAATCTTCAAAGTATATAAAATACGATGAGTCTCATTCAGCAGTATATCAGCAACTAATTTAACGTCCTCGGGAATATATTCTGAAGGCGTAGCGACAATTTTCGGCATCGGACGAATATTCTCCTTTTTTTCAAGTTCAATCATCATATCTGTAACCGCCACAAGCATCTGATATACGTGCATTGATTTGAGACCTTTTTCCATTATCTTTATCTCTTCAATCTTTTCTATTGCTCTTGCTTTAATGAGTATCTCCAGTGTCCTGTCTGTAAGCTCCGCAGTAGCAAAAACATCATTGGAAGTTATTTCAGCCGCCCTTCCTGTTTGTGAAACAAAAAGAACAATCATAATAACAGTTATGACAATTCTGAATATCTTCCTGTAATTTTTAAACAAAAAACATTTCAATCTTTTCATCGTGATTTTTCTCCTTTTTTTATAAAATCCCAAATGCTGAAAATCAATATTACGCCCCGTTTATAAAAGGTTGAAAACATGGAGCTTATATCGAATTCACGTTAAATATAACAACTGATACTTGCATCTTTATTTATCATAATATATAATTTTTTAAAAGTAGCAAGTAGCAAGTAGCTTTGCAACTTTGAGAACTTTACTGTTATAAGTTATTCAGACTAAAAAAGATTAAGGATTTTTTAATGACAAAAATTGCAGTTATTATCCCTTCAAGATACGGCTCTTCACGGTTTGAAGCAAAGCCGCTCGCCCTTATTACCGGAAAATCTATGATTCAGATGGTTTATGAAAGAGCAAGTCAGGCAGAATGTATCACGGATATCGCTGTTGCCACAGATGATGAACGAATACTCAATGCAGTCAAAAGATTCGGCGGCAATGCAATTATGACATCGGACCGGAACCGATCCGGAAGTGACAGGGTTGCAGATGCAGCAGAAAAAATGGGGCTTAATCCTGATGATATTATTGTCAATGTTCAGGGTGACCAGCCGATTATCAATCCCCGTTGTCTGGACGAAGTAACAGCCCCTCTGGTAAAGGAGAGCAGTCTTAACAGCCAGGCTGTCCCCGAATGTCAAATGACCACGCTGGCATTTAAGATTGTAAATAAAGATGAGATCACAAATCCTAAAGATGTGAAAGTAACCTTTGATAACAATGGGTTTGCTCTTTATTTTTCCCGGTCAGCTATCCCTTACGGACGTGATCCGGGTATATGCTTTGACACATATAAGCATCTTGGGGTTTATGCTTATACAAGGAATTTTTTGGAAATGTTCCGAAATCTTCCTGACGGGAGACTTGAGAGCATTGAAAAACTGGAGCAGCTGCGGGCTTTGGAATATGGTTATAAGATCAAGGTGGTAATAACAGAATACGATTCACCGGAAGTGGATATACCGGAGGATATTGTCAGAATAGAAAGGATTCTAACTCAGTCAGGAACTTTATAAAGGCACATACTTATGAACAACAAATACAAAATTTTTTTTTATTACTGGCTTCCGGTTATTCTTTACTGCTTTCTGATATTCAAACAGTCTTCCTCTCCGGTTATTCTGCCTATTCCGAGCCTGCCTCACATTGATAAATTATTTCATGCGGTAGGGTATGCGATTCTTGCGATTCTCTTTTGCAGAGCTTTTAAATCACTTGGAATATTGGATGTTCACACCATGATGTTTCTTAATATTCTGCTATCAGCAGTTTACGGATTCAGCGATGAAATTCATCAATATTTTGTTCCATATCGGAGCGCTGATATTAATGATTTTCTGGCAGACGTGATCGGGAGTCTTCTGGGTGTCTTCATCTATCACCTGCTGACTAATAAACTTCAGCACCGTATAGAGATTTGAAAAAAATGTTTCCCCTTTTTCTAAAGTGGGGCGGGGGGATTAATCCGCTTATCTTGTTCCCACGCTTCGCGGTACTGCCAATTGGAGGGCGTTACGGAACACAAAGCGTCCCGGCAGCGTTCTCACGCGAATCGCGGGAACGGGTGAAACCGCGGTTTCCCCTGACAAACGACATCAACTGATTCACAAACTCCGACTCCGAGCAGACATACGATGGTAATTACAGAATTTATTAATAATTTGAATCTTATAGTCATGGCATCCTCATTCCAGCAAACATCAGGTTTTTATCCCCTATTATCCCTTTTTCACTGTAGCAGAAAAAGAGAAATCTTGTATGGCTTATATCTTCTATATCAAAAAGCTGAAGCAGATTCGGATAATCACGAATCTGATCACGGTATTCAGTTTTCATATTTTCCAGTTCATCAGGATTCAGAAGTTTTAAAGCTGCCTGTAATCTGAGATGAATCGCCCAGTTGTTTTCAAAATCTTTCCAGCCAATCCGTTTTTTTACAACCTCTTCTTTTTTGTGATGACTGACAGAAAAGGTATTATCTTCAACAATATAAATTCCATCTGCCTGCTGATTATCATTATCCCGGTTAATCTCGGATGAAGATGGCAATACGGTTTCGTTTTCCAGATAAGTTATCCTCATAACCATATCAAAGACCGGCTCCAGAAAGATTCCTTCTTCAGACGCTGCGCCGAACTCGCAGGTTATCAATCCCTGTCTGATAAGATTGCCGATAGCGGATCTGACCTGATTCAGAGAGAATCCAAATAAATCAGAATAATTCTGATAGGTTCTCTTTAATTTGCCGGTTTTGAATTTCTGTGCATAACCTGTTACTGCTCCGGTATATTCATCACGAATCTCTACCGGCATGTACCAATATACAATATCAGCCAAAATAGGAACAGCTATGGCATCCGGTTTGCCGGATTCGCTCTTTACAGCCCGATACCATTGAATCGGTATAATATTCCCGGATAACTTGATATTTATGAATTTTTCACAAACAGGATTCATTTTGTTAAAAAAGAAACTAAGTTTCTTGCCGGATAAAGACCTACGGGGTTTTAAAAACCCCGTAGGTCTTTAATATCTGTTTAAATTTTCACTATTGCCGGATAAAGACCTACGGGGTTTTAAAAACCCCGTAGGTCTTTAATATCTGTTTAAATTTTCACTAACTCATAAGAGCGGGTTCCGATTCCCATGCTCTCTGCATAATCAAGCTGAATATTCCAATCCACTTTCGGATAAACTGCCCTGAATTTATCTCCGCCTGATTTTGCACCTTCAGAATTCTCAATGCACGACCCCGGCATTGCCTGCTCCTGATTTACAAGATCAACTGATGCCTGATCAATAGCAACCGGGTCTTTTGAAGCAACTATACCGATATTTCTTACAATCGCCATATCATTATAACCGTAACAGTCACAAGCCGGAGAAATATCTGTTATAAAATTGATACAGAATGTTTTATTCTCTTTTCCTTTTAAAACCCCGGCAGTATATTCAACCATATTCTCCATAAAGACAGGAATAGCCTGATTCCACTGAATTTCTATGGCGCTGTTGGGACAGATCAGAATACATTCTCCGCATCCGATACATTTTTTCTGATCAATAACTGCTTTTTCATCAACAAGAGCAAGTGCCTTTTGTGAACAATGAGTTACACATTCTCCGCACCCGATACATTTTTTTCTTGTTACTTTGGGTGATAAAGTAGAATGTTGAGCCAGCTTTCCTCGCCGGGAGGCGCATCCCATTCCCAGATTCTTTATAGCGCCGCCAAAACCTGCAAGCTCATGTCCTTTGAAATGGGCAACAGATATTAAAGCATCTGCCTGAACAATTTCAGAACCGATATATACTTTTTTAAAACGCTTTCCATCTACTGTAACCCCTGTTTCACTTTTTCCTCTTAATCCATCTGCAATAATCAGGGCGCATCCACCACTGAGTATGCAAATCCGTTCTGAATCGCAGTTACAAGATGTGCGGGTGCATCGCTCCGGGTTCCTGCATACAGGGTATTGGCATCGGTCAGAAACGGGTTTGCATTATTCTTTTTGATAATTTCAACAATTTTTCTCAGAAATACAGGTCGGATATAAGCGGTATTACCCAGCTCTCCGAAATGAAGTTTTACCGCCGCCAATATCTCTTTTTGAAAATATTTTTGAAAATTCCGCTGTTTCAAGCATCCTTTCCAATTTTCCGTAAAGATTCTCTTTGGGGGTTGCTCTTAAATCCATAAAATAGACTTTACTCTTTGTCATTTCTCCTCCTTTAATTCAAATCTTAATACTAATTAGGAATAAAGAAGCTAAGTCTCTTAAAGAAACTTAGACGGTAGGTCTGGTTAGCGATAGCGTAATCCGACTGATTATAAAACGGCGGGTTACGCTACGCTAACCCGCAATGCCGTTAAGTTAAGACCTGACCTGACCCCCATTCGGCTGATCGTTCGACTGAGCTCACGCCGAAGTCTCATGTCGAAGCCTGCCCCCTTCCCAAAGGGAAGGGGAGACCTCATTCCGCTTTATTCCCCCTTCCCTTTGGGAAGGGGGGTCAGGTTGGTTTATACCTTAACTTAATGGCATTGACGCTAACCCGACCTACATAATATGATTACATAAGGCAAGTTCAGGAACGTTCTTCTTTAACAGAGGTTTCCAGTTTAAGCCCGTATTTTTCGATTTTGGAATGAAGGGTAGGTCGGGAAAGCCCAAGCAGTTTTGCGGCACGTGAACGGTTACCTCCTGTAATATTGAGCGATTCACTAATCAGAATGGATGCAAAATGATCCATACATGAATCAAACATATTTTTCCGTACATTATGAATCAGTTCCCGGCGTACCAGTTGTCTGATAATCTGATCAATATTATTTTCGCCTGTATCAGGAGTATGACCTTTTTCGCTGATTGTGTGGGTAACATCCTCAGGAGTGATAGGTGCCCCCCGGTTAAATATCAAAGTTTTCTGAATGACATTGGAAAGCTCCCGGACATTCCCGTGCCATGAATAACCGGCAAGTAATTTTTTGGCTGTATCTGTTATTCCGGGATTATCAATTCCGCCTTCTTTGGCATACCGGCAAAGAAAATACTCGGTCAGCAGAGGAATATCTTCGATCCTCTGACAAAGAGAGGGCATCCATATTGTAACAACTTTAAGGCGATAATAAAGGTCTTCTCTGAACCGTCCCTCTGTAATAGCAGCCTCCAAATTTCTGTTTGTTGCGGCAATAATTCGGACATCCACCGGAATGGTTTCACGCCCCCCCAGTCTTTCAATACTCTTCTCCTGAAGGAGCCTTAATATCTTGGATTGGAGCATAAAAGGCATATCTCCGATTTCATCCAGAAAGACAGTTCCGCCATGCGCCTGCTCAATCTTCCCTACGCGGCGATGTGCGGCTCCGGTAAATGCTCCTTTTTCATAACCGAATAATTCACTCTCCAGAAGGGTTTCAGGAATTGCAACACAGTTGATTACCAGAAAAGGTTTTTCAGATCTAAGGCTGTACTGATAAATTGCCCTTGCCGCAAGCTCTTTTCCGGTGCCTGATTCCCCGCGAATCAGTACAGTCGCATCTGTTGAGGCAACTCTTCCGATTGATTTATAGACATTCTGCATGGATAGGCTTCTGCCGATAATAGCCTCTCCTGTGAGAAATGAATTATTATGGAAACCGTTTCCCATGTTCAAATCCACAGGTGAACGCATAAAGCGACCTGCTTCAAGAGCTTTTTTTATAACCGAAAGCATTTCAGGAACATCAAACGGCTTGAGAATATAGTCAAATGCTCCCATTTTGGTTGCTTCTATAGCTGTCTCTGTTGTACCAAAGGCTGTCATGATAATCACAGGAATCTTAGATTCAATTTCATGAATTACTTTAAAGGTCTCCAGTCCGTTCATACCGGGCAGTCGCATATCCAGAATCACCAGATCCGGAAGCTCTCTGTGTATGATACTAAGACCTTCTTCACCGGATGCCGCGCTCTTTATGATGTATCCCTCTTCGGTCAGCAGCTTGTCAAAGCTCTTTCTCAGTTGGTCGTCATCATCAATGATAAGAATATAGGTCATAAAAAAATTAGGAATTAGGAATTAAGAATTAAGAATTGTATATGCTCATGTTTAAGAAACTTAGCTTCTTAACAATTCCTGATTCCTAATTCATATTGTCAGTATCTTTTTTTTCATATTGAAAACGGGAGATTTATTGAAAAAATTGTCCCCTCATCCTCTTTGGATGTAACATCCATCCACCCGTGATGCTCTTCGATAATCCGGCTGGCGATGCTTAATCCAAGCCCTGTTCCTTCATCTTTAGTGGTAAAAAAAGGCTCAAAAATTTTTTTCTTTATAGATTCAGGAAAACCGGGACCATTATCACTTACTTTAATAATAACAATTTTTTCTGAAGGGTTGCTTTCTTCCTGTATAATGATTCCCCTCTCTTCTCTGGGAGGAGGATTTTTCTGATCATACCAGAGAATCGGTCTTTCTGAGACCGAAGACGCATCCCATTTTTCCATTGCTTCACACGCATTGACAATCAGATTAACCAGAACCTCTTTCAACTGTTCGGGATCAACATCTATTTCAGGGAGCATATTATTGCGAATTACTTTAACATTGACATCATAAGATTTCAGACGATGTTCAAGCAGTTGAATTGCCATATCCACAACTACGGATGGGCTGATCTGCTGCATTTTCAATTTGGGCGGGCGGGAAAACTCAAGAAAATTCTGAACAATAGTATCAATATGGCGGATCTCTTCGGAGATAACATCAAAATCCTCTTTCTGTGTATCTGACAAATCCAGGGACCGGCTCAGGGAAAAGAGACGCATCTTCACGGATGTCAGAGGATTACGGATACTGTGAGCTGTACTTGCCGCCAATTTTCCGACCAACGCCATCTTCTCTGACTGTAAAAGATGCTCACGGCTCCGTTCAAGTTCAATATGAGTCTGACCTGCATTTTTAATAAGTCCCCGGACGCTTTGGCTGAGAGCTTTTATTTCATTTTCAGAGAGATGCCGTTCTCCGTCTTCCCCTTCAGCCTCCTGAGTCAGTCTGCGAATCGGTCCTAATATATGATTGACAATAACAAAGGCAAAAAATACTGCCAAAGAGAAAACAGTCAGCATTGCAATCCCGGCGATAATCCTGAGTCTTATCGCCTGATCATTGCTCTCTTTTCTTGCCTGAAGAATCTTGTCAGTCTGAATATTTTTATATTTTTCACAAAGATCGAGTATTTTAAAAAAATAATCACGTACCTGCTTATGAAGTTTTGCACCGGCTTCCCGTTCACCGGCTTTATAATATTCAATAACCTGATCTTTGGTTGCGATATATTTGTTATATTCTGCTTCAATCCGGTTTATTGCCTCTTTTTGTTCAGGGGTTTCAACAAGAGATTGCGTTCTTTCCAGCTGATTTTTAAATATCTGACGGTACTCTCCAAGCTGTCTGAGCCAATCCGGATCGCCGTCCAAAAAATAATATGAGACAAATCCTTTCTGATTTACCAATGCAATTTCAAGCGACTCTGCTGCCTGAAATGCTGCCACATTTTTATCTATAATCTGCGTCAGAAGTTCATCCATCTGATAGGTGTACCATACCATAATCACCCCTCCTATCAGTGTTATCAGAACCAGAGCAGTCAGAATTGTATATAATCGGATACGCAGGCTGAGTTTTGTTATTATTTTACGGGGCATAAATATCATGATAAGAAGCTGTATTATAAAACCCTAATGGTTTCAGAAACAATTAGGGTTTTATGATGCCTTTTCTACAGTTTTATAGGCATTCCCATTAAGGGCCAAAGAACAGAAATCGCAAATCCTAAAACAATCATCAGCATAATACTGGCAAGAATTCCGTATTTAAAGAATTCTCCGGGTGTAAACTGCTTTGAATCATAAGCAATAGCATTCGGAGCAGCTCCTACCAGCAGCACAAAAGGCATACCGGCTGTTGCTAATGAAGCAAAGAGAATAACATCCGGCGCAACCCCAAGATAAGGGGCGATAACCAGCGCCACCGGCAGAGAGATCGCAATTGCTGCTACGTTCATGATAAAATTGGTCATTACCAGAACAAAGAATGCAATGCCCATGATAAAGACAAACCAGTTTGCATTTTTGAACATGACTAACCAGTTCACAGCCAGCCATTTGGCAGCCTCTGTTTCCCAGAGACAAAGACCGATGCTCATTGCTCCGGCAAAGAGCAGAATAATGTTCCAGGGAACATCCTCAAGATCATTAATATCCAGAATACCGCAGACATAAAACATAATAGTTGAAATCAGGATAATACCTGTTTTATTGAGAACCTTGAGAGCAGGTGAAAATGACTGCAAAGAGAGGATCAGAATACAGGTAAAAATAATGGTTCCCGCGATAATCTCGTTTGTGCTAAGCGGCCCCTGTTCAGCATCAAGCTGTTTTGCCTTTTCTCTTAATCCGGGGATGACTTTCTTTTCAGGTTTAAGAAAGATCATGAAGAATCCCCACAGGAGAAATACCATAATCCATCCTATTGGAAACATATAATAGGTGAGTTGGAAAAAAGAGATGTTGCCCCCGGTAATATCACGGAAAAAACCGATAGCAACAGCGCCGCGTGCCGCTCCCAAAAGAGAGATAACACTCCCCGCGCCTGCCACATAAGCCATGCCTATAAAAAGCCCTTTTCCGAATTTGGTCGGTTTGTTCCCTTCTCCGTAAAGAGAATAGATTGCAAGAAGAAGCGGATATATTGTCGCTGCAACTGCTGTATGCGCCATAATGTGTGTCAGTGCCGCGGTAACAACAAAGCAGCCGAGATATATCATGCTGGTTCTTTCACCGACCACAATAAGCATCTTATATGCAAGACGCTTTGTGAGGCCTGTCTTTGTAAATACCTGACCTATAACAACAGATGCAAATATGAATAATACAGACGGGTCCATAAAATTGCCGAAAGCTTTTTCCGCAGGACGGACAAAGAAAAGCACCTGCAACACCCCAATCATCAGACTTGTAACGCCGATAGGAAGAACTTCAAAAACCCACCACGTTCCTGCCAGCAGAAATACAGCCAACGCCCCTTTTCCCTCGTTGCTCAGGGGAAAATGCTTTCCCATAGGATCAACAGCATCGGGCCATGGCGGGGAATAATACACAACAACGAAGAGTATCACCCCTATCATAAGAAAAAGATTCCGTTTCCAGTCGAACACAGCATTCTTTGCCATTTAAAAAATCTCCTTTTATTTTTTCGCTCATATCCTGATTCTTTAAGAAATAAGAGATGAGCATTTTTTTATCTTTAGTACACGGAACGGTAAGTAACTAAAGGAACTTAATTTTTCTCTTTATTCCTTAACTAAAAATTACAGCTTGTCTTCATCGTCTCAAAAACAGCCATAAATACATCGGTCAGCCTCAGTATGCCGATAATCTTTTTATTCTCAGTTACCAGCAAAGACTGATGATGCCCCATAACTATCTGATGTATCGCCGTATCCAGAGTTGCATTGATATCAACGTATTCTCCTTCACCGGGTTTGTACATAAATTCTTTTACTTTTATCTGTCCTGCTCTTCTGCAAATATCATGCAGGGGCTTATCCCACAGATTGAACTGCTCAAGCAGAGACTTCTGAAACTGCCTGCTGAAACCGAAACGTGCCACGGATGAACCTTTCTCTATCATCTGGTCATATTTCGGCTCCAAGCCTCTTAATATATCCAACTGAGATACTTTTCCGACAATCTCCTGATTTTCATCATATATGAGAATTGCCCGGTGCGGATAACGGCTCTTATCAAAATCCTGCTGCGCTTTTTCCAAAGCCATAACAGCTTCATACAGTGTCGCTTCCTTTGAAGCTGTTGCATATTCGGCAAGCGGGATCATCAAATCTCTTACGACTTTTGTTTTCACAATCGTTCCTCCTTGTTAAAAATTGTAAAACCTGAAAAAATGTTAAGAATATACATTCTTATTCTTTTTAAAAATTTTTTTCAAGTTAAATTTTGGTTCTTAAAAGATTTTTGTGGAAATATCATAATGTAGGGGTAAGCCCCTGTGCTTACCCGTTTTAAGAAGGGCAACCACACCCGTTTTAAGAAGGGCAACCACACCCGTTTTAAGAAGGGCAACCACACCCGTTTTAAGAAGGGCAACCACACCCGTTTTAAGAAGGGCAACCACACCCGTTTTAAGAAGGGCAACCACACCCGTTTTAAGAAGGGCAACCACACCCGTTTTAAGAAGGGCAACCACACCCGTTTTAAGAAGGGCAACCACAGGGGGTTGCCCCTACAGAATATTAACCTCTTTCTTCACTCTGTTAAAGTATTCTTTGCGGCATGATGCTTCAATTTCAAGAAGATGCTGAAACGGTTCATTAAAATCTTTTTTTCCGGCTGTAAAAACCCCATGCCCCAGGACAATAACCCCGTTTCTCTCTTTTATAGCATCAGGGACAGTATTGCAAAGCCCGTATTCTCCCCCGCCGACTTCTCCCGGAACAACAGGAATATTACATGCAAACCGTTCTTTAGAGCATTTCAGATGACACTCTCCTCTATGCTCACAATTATCATCATCGCAATCCATTGAGAGAATAACAGAAAACATGGGATGTCCATGAAGAATAGCTTTGCTGCCTGTTTCTCTTACAATTCGCCGATGTGCGGGAAGTTCACTGGATGCCCCTTTGCATGGCAAATCATCATTTACTGAACATGGAACAATATGCTCTTTCAGATTATCAAGAAAACTGCCGGTCTGACTGATGTAAAGAATATCATGATGATAATATGAGATATTTCCGAAACATGAATCCACCAGCCGATATTCAACCGTGAGTCTTCCGGCTTCTTCTATGGCAGAATGAATACGGGGTTCTGATTCAAACGGACCTTGATGCAAGGAGACATTGCACTCCCCTGAAATATTGCATTCTGAAAATTCATGGGAATGAATCAACTGATTGAAAATATTTATCTGTTTCCGGGTGAGATTTCCCCGTTTGGCGTCATAAAGAAAATCAGAAAAGAATTTGACAAAGCAGGCAAAACAGACTGAAGAGAATGTAACATAAGATTTTTCAATATCATATTCGCTACAGGTGAGAATTCCATATCCCGGAAAGATAATGCATTTTCTGGAATGTAAAATCTGAATCATCGCTTCAGCGGCAAAATCGGATAATACCGGAAGATCATGAAGAAAATGACGGGTTTCACAATCCTGCGGTGTAATTTTTCCGTCTGAATTTTCAGCAAGATAATTTATAATTGTTCTGTACGGTTCAGCGGGCTGGGAAAAGAGAAGAGCTTTTATATTCAGTGGTTCAAAAATCTTCTCAAGGATTGCAGATTCTTTATTCTCTCTGCTCCATAAAACAGGAGTTCCTGTATCAGAAATATGATCAGGGACGCCAAACAGAGGGGAATCTTTATCCGCTAATCCGCTCCTGTAAAGTTTATTTTCAAATTGTTGAAATATAATGTTTTTCATATAAGTCTTGTAATACATCACCATATAAATTTTGACGGGTAAAGACCTGCGGGGTTTTCAAAACCCCGCAGGTCTCTATAATCAGAATTAATTTAACTGAGTACTATCCTGTTTTTTCACATAATCCCGCAACTCCGCAAACTTTTTTGAATTATTCTTCTGTTTCAAACCAGAGATTCTGAAGATCAATTTCTGTTTCCTGAAACGGTTCGGCTCTGACTTTGTCATTTTCAGAGTACACAGAAAGTAATATCCATCTGCCGGAATCAAGTTTGAAAACTTCAAGAATTTCTTCCATCGGGATTTATCAGCCAAATATAAGAAATTCCGAAGCGGGCGTATACAGGCATTTTTTTTGCTCTGTCAGCTTTTTCAGTACTCGGAGAAAGAACTTCACAAATCCAGTCAGGGGGAACAGAGATATAATTTGTTTTCGGAAATTTCGGTAATCTTTCTTTTTTCCAGCCTGACAGATCAGGAACAAATATATCATTGCCGAGTCTGATTTCCGGCTCATCCAGAATTACCCAGCCTCCGGGACCGCCACGACCGAACCTGTAAGGCGGTCCGATTTCAAATCCTATCCCGGAAACAACATTTGAATGCTTAGGTGAAGGTCTTGGCATAGCGACCAGTTCACCGTTGATAATCTGTCCTATCATGTTTTCAGGAATACTGTATAAATCCTCATATTCGGCGTTTTTCTTTATTGTCTTTGACATTATTATTCCCCTTCAGCGACAAAATTTTGGTTAGCTCGTTGCCGGAGTTTTTTCAACTGTTTCTGTTTCTTCCTGTGTAAGTCCGTAAAGTTCATAAACCATTTGGTCAATTTCCCTGTCTGTGCTGTCAATGACTGATTTGATTTTATCAGCTTTTTCCTTGTGTTCAATAAAATAATCCTGCCATTCTTTACGTTCTTTCAGGCTTAAATCTCTGACTTTGCATTTTTCCGTTTCTTTTTTAAACTGCTCCGGGTCAAGCTCATTCCAGTTTTCAAGTTTTTTGCTGATTTTCTCAGGGGTTAATTCGCTTTTAAAAAAATTGAGGAAATCGGTTTTCAGTTCATGGAGTTCTTTGTTTTTGGAGAGCATTATGTCGGCTTTTTCGATGATCTTTTGCTGCTCTTCAACGGAAATTACCGGAATTGGTAATTCTTTCAAATAAACAGGTTTGACATTTTTATCGGTATAATGAAGTTTGTAAAATAGATTCAATAAATTTGAATTAAGGATAGCCAGTAAATATTTCAGGTGAAGACTATCCGACGGCAAAATATACCCAATAGAATCAATCGGAACAAATCCTTTTTTAATATATTGGCAGATAAGCCAGCGACTTTTGAAATCCATGCTATTTGTTCTAATTCTTTGGATAGCAACAAAATCTTCATGTTGTACATCCGCTATCTGTGATCTGCTTTTATCAAAATCATCATCAAGATATTTTGGTTTTATTTTTGAAACATATCTGCCAAAATCTTCACCGCCAATGACTTGTCTTTCAGTTGTTTGCATTGAGATATTCTTTGTATTGGGAGTTGGACTGAACCCTCTTTTTACGTGAAAAAAACTTTCAAGATAAGGAAATTTTTTCATTTTCATAAATATATGGTTACAATCATCGTTGATATATGCAAACCATCTGTCGGTATTATAATTGACAAACCTATTCCAATCAGTTTCAAACTGAAATAGTGGCAGATTATAAGGATATTTTCTGTTTATTTTTATTTTTTGAACAGTTATTTCTTTTTGAAATATTGGGATGTTACACCATACATCAGGGGCATCTTTGAAAACTTTATATACATCTAAGATGCTTCTGATACTTCCTTTTTGTATGAACAAGCCTCTGATAAACGATGCATTATTATTGATCAGCCAACTATCAGGAGCAATAAAACTCAAATATCCTCTTTTTCGTAAAAGAGATATGGCTTTTTGATAAAATAACAGATAGCTTTCATTGCTTATCTTATCAGGTAAGTTGATGTCCGCACCATACGGCGGATTCCCAATCACCGCATCAAACCCCCCGTTTTGCATAATCTCAGGAAATTCTTTTTCCCAGTTAAACGCCTTATTCCCTGCAATTTCAGGATCATCAATCAGAGAATTTCCGCACCTGATATTACTGCTCAGATTTGAAAGTTTCCGCTTTTTATGTGCTGTGCGCAGCCAGAGAGACAGCTTTGTAATTTCAACACTTTCTTCATTAATATCAACCCCGTAGAGATTGTTTTCCAGAACAGCGTTCTCAATATTAAAGATTGAGACCTGTCCTTTTTTCAAATCTGTCTGAATTTCAATGATAAAATTATGCTCTCTGATAAGAAAACTTAAAGCCTGATTTAAAAAAGCACCGCTGCCGCAGGCAGGATCAAGAATTTTTAAAGAGAGCAGCCGGTTTTTGTAATCTTCAAGCCTCTGATAAAGCATATTCCCTTTTTTGGACAGTTCCCCTTTTTTAGTATAAAAACTCTCATCAATTTCAATCTCATCAATATCCAGTTCTTTGCGATTCTCCGCGCAGAGTCTTCCGATGGTATTTTCAACAATATACTGTGTAATATACTGGGGAGTATAAAAAATGCCCTCTTTTTTGCGTCTGCTTCCGGTTTTGTCAATATCTGCCCCTTTTATCCTTGCTGTTGTCTCCTCAATTTCCGACAGAGAATGTTCAAAAATATGACCAAGTATATTGACATCAACCTCGGTGTCAAAATCATAAGCGGAAAGCCTTTGCAGATCATTAACCAGAATATCATCATCAATTTTCAGATTATTTAAAACTTCATCAGGATAAAACAGACCGCCGTTGTATGCGGGAATATCATCTGCTGTTCTTTTCCCCGTGCGACCCGTATTCATATAACCGAAATACTGTTTATAAATTTCATACAGGGGTTTGTAAGCATCCTCTTCTTTAAGAGTATTAAACCTTTCAATAATCCGGTTAATCGAATTAGGCGGCAGCAGTCCCTTGTCTTCTGCAAAAAGAATAAACAGAAACCTGTCAATCAATTTCTGCGCCTTGCTGAACAGGGTAAGATTATCAATATCCGGGTTGTTTCCGGTTAAATTCTCAAAGAGTTTTTTCCTGAAAACAGAATAATCCGTGTAAAGCTTTTTTGACACGCTTTCTTCATGGGATACAGATTCTTTTTTCAGCTTTTCAGGCGTATCATTAAAAATGCTCTCTCTGCACAAAATCAGAAACAGCAGTTCAAAATTTTCTCTGTCCAGACGGAACAGATCAAACTCTTCATATTCATTTGCATAATCAATATAAAAACGGAGTTTCTGAAAATTTGAGGTGATGACGTATTTGCAGTCAGGCTGGTTGTTTCTGTAATTGAAAGCCTGTTCTGTGATAATCTTCAAATCTTTTGTTTTCGCTGATTTCAGTTCAATAACTGCGACTGCTCTGTCATTTTTCAGAACAGCGCCGTCAGCTTTTCTGCTGTCAGACTGATTCTTGAATTCCCGCACCAGATTAAAATCAGCATCAGGTTTAAGGGTGTATCCCAGAACATCAACAAACAAATCTCTTAAAAAACCGTCCTGATATTCTTCCTCTTTCAGTTTTTTGATAATCTCTATCTTTTCAGGAGAATAATTTTTCTGAAATATCTGATAAGCTTTTTCAACCTGCTCTTTATCAATGCCTGCCAGATAATTTTTTATCACCGATTTCTGAAAAATTGACATATTTTAAACCTCAGATAATTTCAGCAGATCGAAAAAGTTTGTAGTTCCGCATTTATGCGGATATTCACGTGCCCAACCGCATAAATGCGGTACTACAAACTTTTATGAATTTTCGATCTGAAAAAGTTTGTAGTTCCGCCTTCAGGCGGTCCGGCGTGCTGCGATAAATATCTGATTTTACACAAACCGCATAAATGCGGTACTACAAACTTTTCTGCCAAGTTAAGCGGCGGCGTAAGCCGTCCGCTTGAATGACTGGTTATGCTGTTTATTTGAATAAATCCGCATGTGAACCCGTCCGTACAAATTGAATTGCGTCTCCTTCTATCCGATATATCAATATCCAGTCAGGTTCAATATGACAGTCATAACAGTCTTGATATTTACCCTTCAGATGATGATTTTTATACCGTTCATCCAATTTTTGCTGACGGATAAGCATACTGATAATTTTCTTTAACTTTTCAGTATCTTTCCCACGTCTGACAATCCTTCCGGTATCTCTGTCGAATCGTTTTGAATAAATCGGTCTCAGCATTATATTCCCAATTTTTTAAACATATCATCTTCGTCTTCACATACAACCATGCCAATCCCTTTTCTTGCCTCATTTATTGCTTTGACTGTTTCTTCATTGGGTATTTCTGACTCGAACGGCAAAGCTCTGCAATATTTCACCTGAACAAAAAAAAGATTTATCGCTTCATTTAACGACAAATTCATCTCATGAAAGATACTCTCAACTTCCGCTTTTAATTTCGGGTCTATTTTTGCTGTTATTGTTGACAATTCCGTCATATTATCCTCATCAGTTTATAATCAGGCAGGCTACAAGAACCTGCCCTTAAAATTCACAACCTGATTTTTCAATAGGCTGCAACTTGGGTTATTCTAATAGTCATAATATCCTTTACCACCACATCTGCGACATTTTTGTCAGAACGGATAATCAGGCTGTAAAAGCCGGATTCATAGAGTATAAGCACTTTCTGCGGACCGCCGGTGTGTAGATTTCTTCTACTCCCTTTTCATCATCTTCGAGTCCGGCAAGGGTGTCACGGTGGTTCCGGATCGTAAGAATCTCGCAGACATCCTTTGCAACAAACCGGGGCGACTCCGTGCCGATTACCCGCAGAATGCGATCCCCGTAACTGAACGGAACTGTATAATGAACCGCCATTGATGAAACTCCTTTCCACGTTAAAGGATTAATATCATCCACGATACAGAAATATGAGGAAACTGCCCCGTGGCCGACGGCTTTCGGGAGCTACCCCTATCCTCATAGAATGTGTTTATGTCATAACATAAACCTGAGATAAACCCGGTTTCAGCCTGTCAGCCTGAAAACTCTGAGTTCTCTTTGTTTTGCCTGAAGCTATCCTATGTGTAACCTCATAGGTCAGGGGTGAGCAAAGCGAATCCCCAACATTTTATATTTATTAGGGTTTATTTCATTCATACTGACACCAAATTCAGCGGCGGCGATAACCGTGTCTGCTTGAACGCCGGGTTATGCCAATCAATTATTTTACCTTCATGATAAAAATTACAGATACATATGCTGGGCGATTATCTATATTCGGTAGTTTGTGATAGTGAGCATTGCCGCCACCTGTGTCTGATACTGTGCCAGCATTTGCCGGGTTGGTGTTACCCATATAATTACCCGCTGGATAAACGCCATCACCCGCCGTGCTTTCAGACCTTTTTGTGTTGTGGGAATGAGCGGGCATTTCATCTATTGTTAAAGCATGTCCAAGTGTATTATTTTCAGATTGTTCATTTTTTCCCCCAGTTGCCCCAACATCGGCAAATCCACCCACACCCATAAGAAATTTATTAAGCAAATCAGGTGTTCCATTACTTCCATCGCATATATACCAACCATCAGGAACCGGACCAGACTGCACGTACCAGGGAAGTATTATTCCTTTCGGCATAGTTCCCAATTTTGAAACCTGTTGCTTTAACTCATTCAATTCTGACACTATATCTATACCGTTGACAGCAATATCTCCGGCTATATCCAGTTTTGCTTTCGGTTCTTCCGTGCCGATACCGACATTTCCCGATTTGTCAACTGTCAGTTTTTCAACGCCGTCCCCGTTCCGCACCGAAAAAAGAGTGCTGTCAGCATGTATTTCGGAATCGTTTGTGCCTGTGCTGTGCGGGGAATTCAGGACAAGCTGACTGTTGCTGACAATTTCGGAAACAGTGAAAACCTCATCTGCAATGATAACAGAGTCTCCTGTTTTAAGTTCCTCGGTAAACAGAGTTCCCACACCGACAACCGTTTTTGAATTTTTCGGGACTCCCACACGCCCTATAAGTCTGCGTGAAAAATTTCCTTTCACATCAAGATTTGCCGAAGGCTCTGCCGTGCCTATGCCGACTCTTCCCTGATCGTCAGCAAAAACAGGGCTTCCGTCAGGGATGACAGGTTTCAGCCCCGCCGCTGTCTGCAATGAATAAACCGCCTCCGTAATGTCAACTTTCCCGTCTCCGTTGACATCGCCCAGCGTTCCCGCTGTCAGATTTCCGCAGCAGCAAAGAAAAAACAGCACAGATAAAACAGTTTTCTTCATAAATTTCTCCTTAACTGTAACAGTTGATAAGGCATAACCCATGTGTAACCTCGTAGATTGGGTGAGCCTGTAGGGCGGACTAAGCGGAGCGTGTCCGCCTTTTTATAACTGAGCATATCGGCATAATTACGCCGCTGTTAAAACCCTAATGGTTTCAGAAACCCTTAGGGTTTTTTTAGTAATTCCTAATGCCCTTCACCAGCCATCGGCTCTTTTGCAGAATTAGGATCAGCCTCAGCTTTTTTAAGAATCTCAGTTACCTTTGATTCAGGCAGCCAATCAATCTTGCCTGTTCCCACATCATACATTGCGCCAACTACTTTTACCTTGCCTGATTTAACTATTTCCCGCGTTGCAGGGCTTTTCATAAAAAGGTCTTCAATTGCCTGCCAGATATTTTCTTCAATCGCAAACGGGATAATCTTATCATCCTTTATTTCAGGATGAGCCTTCATTGCCTTTTCTACAGCCGGTTTGATATTGTCAACCAACTGCGGAATATTCCGTTCAAGAGCATGTCCCTTGCCATGAATTGCATGAGTAACTGCTGTTACAGCGCCGCACTGGGTATGCCCAAGCACTACCAGCACCGGCGTACGCACATGCGCCAAGCCGTATTCAATAGAACCGATTTCATCTGTATCGCAGACATTCCCTGCCACCCGGATAACGAAAATATTCATAATTCCCGCATCAAAAATCAGTTCCACAGGAACACGGGAATCTGAGCAGGTGATTACAGTTGCATACGCATGATCGTTCTGACTTTCAGTGCCTGCCTGCATCAGCCGTTTGAAATCGCTGTGAGGGTGTTTGAGCGTACCATTGACAAAGCGGTTATTCCCCTCTTTGAGCATCTCAATCGCTTTGTCGGGGGATGGTTTGGCAGCTCCGCCTGTCCCGCCTGCAAAAACCGGAGATACCAGCAACGCCGCAATACAGCATCCGATAACAACCTGTTTCAACATACACTTCATAAATTTTTCTCCTCCTTATTTAAGTTAAAAAATATATCTATCATGGTTGTTCCCTATTAACATACAAACATTTAACACGCAAGAATTTAGATGTTAAATATATGAGCAAAAATTTTTCCTGTTAAAGACTTATACCAAATCTCTATTGAAATCATATAATGAATGTGCTATGAAAATTCTGATTTCAGAATGACTTTTTTTAAAGGATAATAAGAAAATGCCTAAAAAATACTATGAAATATTGGAAAGTGCGGAAGAACTTCCTGATATGATAAAAAAGAGAAAAACGGACGTTTCCGTGATCGTCTCCGTCTGCTGTGGTTTCTGAAAACCGGAGAGGCTGAAACCATGACCCGTGCCGCGGAGCTTTGCGGCGTTTCCCGTCTTACGGCAGCGGAATGGTTCCGCCGTTACGTAACAGGCGGAATCGCGGAACTTCTGTGCCTGAAAACAGTGCCGTGGCGGAGCGCGCTGTTTCCGCCGAGGTCACGGAATATCTGAAAAAACGTCTTTCCGAACCGGAAGGATTCGGCTCGTACGATGAGATACGGATATGGCTTAAAGAGAATTATAATCTTGATATTCCTTATAAAACTGTCCGGTATTATCTCGGAGCCGGACCGAAGATGCCGCGTCCTTCGCACATAAAAAAAATGAGGATGAAGTACGCGGATTTAAAGAGTCGTTACCGGAAAAAATATCTGAAATAACTGATAATACTGATATTAAGGTAAACTTTTTTCCTACGGCGAAACAAGGACCGGACTCATAACATCACCCGGAAAAAGAATCACTCTTCCCGGAGTCAGACCGGTCGGACTGATACAGAGAAAATTGTTTTACTATATACAAGATAAATTATGTGTCAAAGCAAAAAAAGTATATACGGATTATAAAATACTATGAATACAGCAGAAAAACAGAACATACAGCCGGAAACTCCGAACCGCTCCAAAAAACTCCTTGAGGAAGTACTTGATTTTATTCGGATGAAACATTATTCCATAAAAACTGAAGAGGCATATCTCTCATGGATAAAAAGATATATCCTGTTCCATAATAAGCGTCATCCCAAAGATATGGGCAAACCTGAAATCGAAGCATTTCTCAGCCATCTTGCAACTGAGCTTAATGTCAGTGTAGATCAAAAAGGTTTGTAGTACCGCCTTTAGGCAAAAAGGTTTGTAGTACCGCCTTTAGGCGGTCCGGCGTGTTGCGGTAACCTTCTGATTTCAAAAAGGTTTGTAGTACCGCCTTTAGGCGGTCCGGCGTGTTGCAAAAAGGTTTGTAGTACCGCCTTTAGGCGGTCCGGCGTGTTGCGGTAACCGTCTGATTTCAAAAAGGTTTGTAGTACCGCCTTTAGGCGGTCCGGCGTGTTGCGGTAACCGTCTGATTTCACACTGACAGCCTAAAGGCGGTACTACAAACTTTTACAAATTTCCGATATGCTGAATGTTGCATCATCTACACAGAATCAGGCATTCAATGAACTTCTCTTTCTTTATCATCTGGTTTATTCATTTGGTAACTATTGCATTGTTTCAGCTAAAATTGTGGGTGTATCAGGATGAATACCGGAATGCGGGTTACGCTGACGCTAACCCGACCTACATGGCTCGTTCCCACACAAAGCGTCAATGCCATTAAGTTAAGACTGACCTAACCCCCGACCCCTTCCCTTCAGGGCAGGAGTTAGGTCTTTACAAACCCGGTTTTTTCTTAACTTAACGGCATTGACACAAAGCGTGGGAACGAGTTCACCGCCTAAAGGCGGTACTACGAACTTTTTCGATTTACTGACTTTTATTCACCACGGTAACAGATGCCGGTGTATCTCCGATTCCTCTGATTTCAGGGCGGTACATAGATTCTGCAAACGGAGGCGGCACAGAAAATGTTCCGGGACTCACTGCCCTTATCAGATAAAACAGGTGAGTCGGGTAATTCTTTGCAAGCTGAACCACTGCAACATATCTGTCATCACGGTACTCTTCATGTACGATATTTGTCTCTTCTTTTAAACGCCAGAGATTTTTACCGTCAATCTGAAGGTCATCTAATTTAAAGCTGTGTTTCAGATTCGGGTTTTCAAGCTCAAAACCCGCAGGCAACAAATCAGCAATCAGAGCATCAGGAAGCCATCCATTCAGGGAATTTATCCTGATATGCGCCACAAGAAGCTCTCCGACTTTGAACTCATTTCCGGCAACTGCTTTTCCCTCTGAATCAAAGAGTTCACGAAGAATGACAATCTGAGCATCCTCTTTTGGCGGCGGAGTTTTGGTGTAGCCGCCGACAACGGCTGAAGCATACAGAAATCCGGGTGTTTCTGATATAAATGAAACCCCTTTGGAAATATCTTCCCCACTCAATCTTGCAAAAAATGATCCTCTCTGCTTCAGCACTTTTTCTTTACCGGCAATATTGAGTTTTCCTTTCCATTCTTTTCCCGCAAGTCCATCTTCCATAGCAAATCCTGCTCTGAATATTGCACATTTCTCCTGTGTACTGAGCCATTGCCGGTTATGGAGTTCTGTTTCCAAATCAAGCATTAATTGTTCAAAGCCGCTTTCCGCTTTCTGACTCCTGACTCCTGACTCCTGACTTCTATCTCCTGACTCAATAAAAAGAGATATTGTCAAGGCAAGATCACGGAGAAGGGAGCCGTAATCTCCCCAATATCCGTATTGCTCACGGCGTTTTGATAAAGCAAATTCAAATGCTTCCTGAGCGCGGCGGTCATCACCCATTTTCTGAAGAGCAATACCAAGATGAGCTAACGGCAAACATGATCCAGCTTCTTTATGATGATTGTCATAAAGCGTTCTCAATGTGCCGAGTGATGCCCTTCCTAATTTGGCAAGAACATAAGAGGCATAACTGCGGATGGCAAAATCAAGCTCCGCCCGGTTGCTGTTTCCGGCATATTCATCAGAGAATACACTTGATTGCAGATAAGCTTCAAGGCGGTTCAAGGCATCATACAGCATCTGCTCCGGCACATTCACACTCAAATCCCGTGCCTGCACCAGAAAATCAGCAACATAGACTGTGAGCCATGTAACTTCAGGGCTGTCCTTGCTCCACAAACCGAATCCGCCGGATGCCAACTGCATGGATGATATTCTCTGCACAGCAAAATCAAGCCGCTTTATTCGCTCCTCATGGCTGATAGGGGGTAAATTATACTGTGCTATTCTCTCAGGCGTTGCAAATAGCAGGGGATATGCTGTGCTTGTTGTCTGTTCAAGACAGCCGTAAGGATAACTAATCAGCCCCTGCATTGCGTTCCGAATATCAAGGGGAATCAACGGAGAAATTTTTAAACCCGCATCAACTGTTGCCGGTATCATATCTGCTGCTAATGTTGTATCAAGAGAGAATTTAATCTGCTCTCTGCTTCCTGAATTAAGGATTTTTCTCACTTTTCTTGCAATCGCGGGATAACCTGGTCTAACCCCAAGCTGCCAATCGCTTTCCAATGCAACATTATCTCCTTTGAGATTCAGACGGATAGTTCCGGACTGGTATCCTTCTGAAGATAAAGCAGAGGATTGAGCCGCTTTAACCGGAAAACGGAGTGTTTTTTTCTCGCCGTCATTCAGATTAATCGTCTGTTCGCCGTTCTCCAATATCAGCGGCTCAGTTGCACTCATATTCAGCTTTAATTCCTGATTTTTGCCGCTGAGATTATGAACATCCAAAGTTAATTCTGTTGTATCTCCGGGGGCAAGAAAACGGGGCGTTGATAACTGAGTAACAATCGGCGCAGCAACTGTTACGTCTGTTTCAGCAGAGCCGAACCGATCTTTGTCAAAAGCCACTGCCATTAACCGAATCCTGCCGTTAAAATCAGGGAGATCAAATTTTACGGATGCTTCCCCTTTTTCATCAAAGATCACAGGAGACTGAAACAGAGTAAGGAGCTTTACTTTTGATTCAGGACGCTTCCCGGCGGCAAGATCAGCATCACCGCCAAAACGTAATGCGGCAATCTGTCCGTCTAAATTTTCAATCACTTTTCCGTAAATATCATAACTGTTTACATCAAATCTTCTTGGTTCAAAAAGCCATTTAAAAGGATCCGGTGCTTTGAAATCCGTGATATTCAATATTCCGACATCTACTGCGGCAAGGGTAACAAAGACATCATGAGACTTTGGTTTATCCAGTATATTAAGAACCTGATCCAATACAGATTCTGATTCTGTATTCTCCGGGTTACTCAGTTTTAATTTGACTGTCACTGGTCCCTGAGATGCTGCTTTTTCAGGAGCTTCTATAGCAATATTCAGTTTCCGGGCAGACCGATCCAACGGAAGATGAAGCAGTCCCACCGCACGGTTCGGCGTTATCTTTTCTTTTGCATTTCCCGGACGGAATACAACAGCGCTGATATACAGATTATGGCTGTTCCATTTTGCAGATACTGGAATTTCAACGACTGTTCCGTTGGGACTCACCTTTGTACGATTAAACCATAGCGGATTCTCCCCTTCAACCATAATCACGGCATCACCTTCATGGGGCGGAGTAACTGTCAGCTGAATAACATCACCCGGACGATACGCTGGTTTATCTGTTTTAAGCACAACTTTATCAGGACGCGCACCCCCCTCCTGCTCTCTGTCATACCACCAATATCCTACACGAAAACGGATACTTGTAATAAGATTTGTTTCAGGGTCTTTGACAGCAAAAACATACTGCCCGTTCTGCAACTGAAGTGTGTATGAAGCAGGTTTATCAGCTTCAATATTCAGTGTATCAGTCAGAAACTGATAATTCTTCTCTGTATAATTATATTTCCACCCTGTTGATCCGGAATATTCCCAATAATAATCACGATCTTCTTTGGCAATATCAACCATAAGATTTGTGACTGGAAGCATCTTCCCCTCGGGTGTAACTTTTACAACTTCAAATTTAAGGGGTCCTTCATCTGCGGATTCTTCATTAAAAAGAGGACGGATCCCGATCATACTTTTGCCGGGGAAAACAATTTGATCAAGCCCCCTGACCACCGGACGCCCGCCGGATTCAAAAAGACTGCATACAACAAGGACAGAGAGAGGGCTTTTTATCTCATTCCAGCGGTTCTGAATATTAAGCAGAGCTTTCCCTTCATTATTAAGAGCGATTGCCGGAAGTTCCCAGTAATCTTTATAATCTTTATCTTTAATATCACCGAACTGAAAGCCCTTAAAACTGTCAAATATATCCCGCTTTGCTTTGACTCTGACTTTTGCCTCAAGATTATTTCCCGAAGCCGGAGCGCCGTAAAGATATTCTCCGAGAAGATTGACAGCCAGATTTGCATTTGAATCAGGATATTTATCTTCAGATGTCAAATCAAGTTTCATACGCTCAGGTAAAAATTCTTCAACATGAAACTCAAAGATACCCACAGGATTCCCTGATGGATTATCCCATACTTTCAGAGACCAGAGACCTGTCTGAGCATCATTCGGCAGATTAAGCTCAGTCTGATAATAATTGAATTCATCAGGTTTTGATTTCCGAAACAGAGATTTAGATTTAGAATCCTCAGCTGGCTTTAAAGCCTTGATATGCCATGTAAAATTTCTGATCTCTTTTCCGTCTCCCTGATACAGTTTTGCAGTCAGGGGCAACGGTTCTGTTATTCTGCCGTCATAATCTCTTAACAGGGCAGATACAAACATCTTCTCACCAGGACGGTATAAATCTCTTGGGCTGTAGAGAAAAATTTCACGGGGCTGATAACCCCGTTTTCCCGGATCAAATTCACTCATATCCAGCGCAGGAGTATTTAAGGATAAAAGAGTAACATTATTTTCATAACTTGCTTTAATAACATTGACTTTCCCTGAAATATTTTCAGGATAAGTATAACACCCATCTTTGTTGCTTGTTCCTTCTCCGACAGATTTGCCCTCGTTGTTATAAAAGGTGAGCTTGACATCATAAAGCGGCTCTCCTGTTCTGAGAGAAGAGGCAACAATAAGAGATTCATTTTTATAAATTCTCACATGAAGCCCGATGTCAGAGACCATAAAATAGGTTGTCTGATAATCATAATTATATTCACCCGGTTCACGCATAACAGCCATATATATTCCCGGCTCCTGCAATGCTTCGATATTCTCAACAGGAATATGGCAGATCGTCCGTTTATTAGCAGGAGGATTCAGATCAAATCTGCCTGAAAAAACAGGAGAGCCTAATTTCTCTTCTTTGATTCTGATGATTTCATAAGTATCTTTTCTGCCGGTTACATTCTGCCAGTTCACAAAATTTACCCATGCTTTTTCATTTAACCTGAAAAAATCCATCTCTACTTTGGGGATATTGACGGTAACAACCGGAAGTCCGTTTGTCATTTTGGATGGAAGAAGCAAGCCTTCACTTGCAAAGCTGATAATCGGCGTGATTTTACGGGTGATAACGCTCTGGCTGATCCGATTTACAAGGTAATCTCCCTCAGCAGATTTCAGGTCTTCTAAAACTGAAACAGAATATTCGGTTTCAGGTTCAACATGAGGAAAATAAAGAATCCTCTTATCATCTGAAAGAACCCATGCGCTTTTCAGCAGTTCTCTGGGATCGCTGATGCGTAAAAATTCATCATGGCGTACTGTAGGATCAAGCGGTTCTGAAAAAAGAACAGCAATTGCCGGACCGCTGTTATATGTCCGTTCGCTGATCTCCAATACACGAAAATTGTTATTGGATGCTGTAATAATACAGGGGGTTAACGCAAAAGATACAAAGACAAGCCACAGCAGAAGTTGCTTAAAGTCCGGGACTTTGAACAACTGCATCATTTTTCTTTTCATTTTTTTGTCTCCTTAATTTATTAAGGCAGTTAAGAGATAAGGGAGGGGAAAGGCGGAAAAACAAACATTATCCGGTAAAAGAGAACTCATAAATCAGGCTTTCAATTACATTGACAGCCCTTTGAGAAATATTGGTAAATTTAAAACCGATAAGATGAAAATTCGGATTCACATCTTTTTTGTTCCATAAACTCATTGCATCAAACATAACATATTTACTCCCTTCTATTATTTCAGGCAGAACCATTCTTATCTGAAAAAGGGTGTTCTCTTTTACAGGAGCTTCACAGGTGAGCATCATCCCTTCAGTGGTTATATCAACCAGCTGCCCGATGAACTCATCTGTATTTCTGTCAAAAACAGAGAGATAATATATCAGCCGTTTCCTTTTTTTACTTCTTTTTTCCATAGCCCGCTCATTTTATGAATGAAACCCTGAGGGTTTTTGAAACCCTCAGGGTTTGTTAATAATCAAGCCAATTAGTCTTCGTATTTAAAGGAAAGATTGACTCTGGCGCGGTAGTCTGCAACCTTTCCCTCTTCAATTCTCATATCCAGTTTGACAATCTCTGCGATTCTCAGATTTTTAAGATTCTTACCGGCAGTTTCCACAGCGTTTTTTGCTGCTTTTTCCCAAGACTCGCTGCTCGTTCCTACCAATTCGATAACTTTGTAAGTACTTTCCATGATCATTCTCCTTTTTTGATTAAACAGTTTGGTTAATAGTTTTAACATCCTGATAAAAAAACAGATAAAGGGAAGCATCACCTGTTTTTGCTGAAAGAATCACATGCAGAAATATATTAGCACAAAGAGAATAATAAATCTATTATAAAATGCTGTAAAATATTTTTAGCAACCATGCAAGGAATTTATGCTTGTTACAAGGACTTCGATGAGCTCAGTCGAATCGCAGAAGCCTCGTAACGGGAAAAATCCTCTAATCCTCTTAATCCTTTACCCCTCATATATTCAGTAGATCGAAAAAGTTTGTAGTACCGCCTTCAGGCGGTTTGGCATGCTGCGATAACCATCTGATTTCACAATAACCGCCTGAAGGCGGTACTACAAACCGAAAAAGTTTGTAGTACCGCCTTCAGGCGGTTTGGCATGCTGCGATAACCGTCTGATTTCACAATAACCGCCTAAAGGCGGTACTACAAACTTTTACAAATTTCCGATCTACTGATATTATTCTTCTCTGATAACCTGCCCGCGTGAGGTAAAAGATATTCCCTGCTGCATTCTTGTCCCAATCATGACAGACTCAATTATCGGCGGATTAACTTCATTTGCGGATTTCCACCTGACAATAAAATTAGCTCCGGATCCTCCTGTTTTATCTGATTCTTTAATCACATACTGCGTTGAAGAGAGGGGATTAATCTGAACAGGCTCTTCAATATATTTTTTTATCAGCTTGCCATCTGAATCATAATAATCTGCTGAAAGAAGCGTGATCGGATATTTGAGGTCAATATTTCTGACACTGAGTGTTGCCGCCAGGTAAAAAGGAGTTTCACGGTCTCCGGTGTAAATGTGAGAATATATCGGGACGTAAATGGTTTGTCCCTTTGACAGCCTGATTTCAGACTCTGCCTGAACCTGTCTGCATAAAACAGCAATGGCTATGATGATTGACATAATAATCAGAAAGTTAGTTTTCCGAAGCATTTTTTTCTCCAATTCCCCAATTTCTAATTGGCAAATTTAATCAATTTTAATATCCAAATCCGGCATCAGTTTTTTTATCCCTTTCATGGATCGCTCCTGCCATGTATATTTTTGCGTGCAGTGGATAACAAATCTGCTTATCCCTTTATTCCGCAGCCTGATAACAAACCCTCCGATGGCGGTAATACCTGAACTGTTCAGAAATTCCAGATTTCTTACATCAAGAGTAACTTGCTGCGCCTCTTCATTCACAACTTTTTCAAAGAGATCCGTAATCGGTTTGTAACCCTCTTTACCCCGCTCATTCATTATCCCTTCACATTTGACTGTTGCTGTTGAAGTATTATAACTGACCTTGTATTTTTCCCCTGCTATTTCCATCATATTCACCTCTTTTCTTTACTTTTCATCTCTTACAATCGGAAGTCTTGCCATTGTTGTTGCTGTCTGAAATCCGAGTTCTTTATTCTTCTCAAATTTCCATGCCAACTCTGCACTATGATCAAGAATCATTGTCAGAAATCCCATTCGGGATTCTTCACTCTCTTCCATAGCATTTTTTTCCATCTGTTCAAGATATAATTTATCCGGATCACTCTCCAGCAGATTCAGAATAAAATTCTGATACTTTTCAACATCATCCGGTTTGAGGCTGTTGGTTACATAAAAATGTAATGCATCATCGCACATACATAAAGCGATTCTTATAAGAAAAAGAGGTTCATAACTGAATTTTACCGCATTTCCAATCAGTTCTGCGGCAATATAGCGGACAGAATCTTTCATTTCCGCTTTTCTCTGTTTTGAGTCTTTATATCCCAATGGGAAAAATGTCCCCCAGAAACTTGACAGAAATGAGGCTGATAAAGAACCGCTCTCCCATAGCTCATCTATATTCAGGGTGGCAGCTCTGAATTTGATAATCAGGTATTCATTTTTATCGCTCATCTCTGTAAAATCTCCGTATATCTTTACCTTGTCAGACATTATGCTTATCTCCTTTTTCGGGTTAAGGCTGTCGTTTCATCCTTCTGATGAATCTCTGTACTTTTTTTGATGCGATTCTTTATGCCCGATTTTTACTTATATCCGTTTTATTTTCTTTTAACAACTTATTGCATCTTCTTCATCTTTTTCTCTGTAGTTGCTAATTTCATAGCAACCGGACATGCTACGTTCCCACACAAATCGCCAATGCCATTAAGTTAAGGAATAAACCTAATCCCCGTCCCCTTCCCTGAAGGGAAGAACCGTCCGCCATGCTCCCCCCTTCCCTTCAGGGAAGGGGGGTTAGGTTCATAAAAAGATACGAAAAATTTTTTAACTTAATGGCATTGACACAAAGCACGGAAACGAAGAAAAATCTTTTTAATCCCTGTTTTCACGGGGACAAGCCTGCGTGTATCTGCGGTTCAGACAACGGCGGTTATTTTATTTTTTTAAAACATATAACTCACCTTCCCCATAAAATGCCTGTCCCATCGCGGATAATCGTTTTCCACATTACCGTTTTTTTCAGGATCTGTATGATCAGCATTAAAAATGTTATATCCGGTCAGTTGAAATTCCCAGCCTTTGGCAAAGTCGAAATTGCCGAATCTCAGAGAAAGATTTACCAGCGTATGACTGTCCAGTTCCTCTCTTTTATCGGTTTCTTCAAGGGTTCCGTCAGGGTCGGATTTGGAAGCGGTGAACTGCATTTTGCCGATTCGCTCTATCTGACCGACATAATTGAGCGACACATTGGCGTTGATATTCCCGGTCATATCGTAGTTAATGCCTATATTTGCCATCACCCGGGGATACATGCCGAGATCGTAGTCTTCCTGTTCATAAACAGTTCCGAGAGTGTCTGTTATCCTTTCGTGGGAAGCATCTTCGGCTTTCTGAAAAGTAACGTTGAAATATCCGTATTTACTTTTATCGTAAGAGACCCGGATTTCTCCTTCCACGCCCTGTGATTCGACTTAACCCCGGTTTTCATAGCGTCCCCTGTATGAGAGAATGGCGTCTTCTTTTCTGATGCTGAAAAAATCCAGCGTTGCCGTAACACTCTCTGTGAGATTGACGCCAGCCAGTATTTCGGATGTTTTCACGGTCTCCGGCTTCAGATCCGGGTTCTGGATACTCGCAAAGAGGTTTTTGATGTACATCTGACCAAATGACGGGGCGCGGAACGCTTCGCCATAAAGCAGTTTGAAGAACAGTCTGTTGTTGGGCGCATAAACCAGTCCCATGCGGGGGTTCGTCGTTCCTCCGACATCATCATGATGGTCATAACGCAGTCCAGCGGTAATGGTCAGATTTTTCCCGATTTTCTCCCATGATGGAAATGCCCTGATAATATCATAAGTTCCCTGAATATATCCCGCATATACGGTTCTGTCTCCTTCTTCCATCGTCTCAAAAGGTTCGATCATACCGCCGAGATATTCCATGGGCATATAAGTGATACCGTCCAACTCAATGGATTTTCCGAAAATATTTGTGTTTGTAACAGTGTCAGTATCAAGCAGCTCCGAATATTCACTCAGGACTCCGGCAACAATTTCCAGACTGTCGGCAACAGCAATATCGGTCATGATCTCAGCCCCGAATTTGTCTGTTTTGTTGATAAGTTGCGTGAGTACGCCTTCGTCTTTGGGAAAGTTTTTGAAAACAGAAGAAAAAGCGGTTGTTTCTCCGCTGTAAAATTCGTACATAAAATCTGAGGAGTTATAATCATAATATGCTCTGGCAGTCAGTTTTGTTTTGGGAGTCAGCGAACATTCGTAAGCAGCTTCCGCAAATGCCGTATCAAAGCGGACATCACTGTCATCCGTAAGCACACCGATAGGACCTACGGGAGGTTCGGCTTTGCTTTTCTTATAAAAACCTGTCAACCGGAAATTCTTATAAGAAAATTTTGCAAAAAGGTTTTGGAAATCAAATTCCTCGTTTGTATATCCGGGCGCACGGCTATAGCCCGCAGGAAATTGAACGGAAGCCGCATCTTTCTCAACCAGTTTGGGATCGCCATTGCCGGAAACGGCATCAGCAAATAAAAACAGGCTCAGATCATTTTCGGAATAAGAAACCTGTGCAGTTCCTTTATATGTGTCGAAGCTGCCGTAAGCTGCGGATACTGCGGAAGGGTCTTTTTCATCTTTGGCAATGATATTGATGACGCCGTTCATTGCCTCATTGCCGTACAGCGCGGAACCTGGACCCCGTATGATTTCAATTTTCTTTATCAGTTCCACAGGAAAAGAAATCAGATAGCCGAAGTTGTCATCTCCGATATTTTCCGCAGAATGCCCGTTGAGCATGATTTTGACGCCCGGATTTGCAACCAGCCCCAGTCCCCTTATATTCGCATTTGTGTCGGGAAAAGTTGCATACCCGTACATATAAAAGCCCGTAACCTGCCGGAGGACTTCCTCAAGATTTTTCGCACCTGAGTTTCGGATTTCATCTGCGGTGATGACCGAGACTACAGATGGTGCATCGTCTATGTTCATTTCGGTTTTGGTAGCAATGCTTACTGTTGCCTCGGCTTCTGCTTTAATCCATTTTATTTCTTCATCAAGCTCCTGCTCTATCTTTTGGGATTTTTCCTGTGCAGAAGCAGAAAATACCAGACAGACAAACATTGCCGATACAACAAAAACCTTAAAAACTATGTAAATCTGCATAGTTCATCCTTTTTGTTTACGTTACGTGCAACTTTTAACCACAAAGGAGACAAAGATTTCATAAGGTTCAGTGTTCTTTGTGCCTTCTTTCTGTTCTTAGCGGTTAAGCGTTGCATAACATGAGTTCATAATTTTTTCAGCATCTGAACCCTGATTTACCTGATTGAAAATTTTATTATAATACCATTTGCAAAGATTATGTGCAAGAATGAAATTCCTTTTAAGATAAAGCATCAACAGATATGCCTGATGTTTATGAGTCTTGTAAAGATGGTATATTTGATCTTGTTCCCACGCAAAGCATGGGAACAAGGGATAGAAAGTTTGTAGTTCCGCCTTTAGGCGGATATTCATGCCCACACCGCCTAAAGACAGATAATTTCAGATTTTATTCCAAAAGTAGATAAATCCTACCTGCTAAATACCCGACTCAACCCATTGACTGCCCCTCTATTGTATGAAATAAATAAATATAACGTAATTCGCAACTTTTATAATTTACTGATTTTAAAAGAAGCAAAGTTTCTTTAAGGAATTTGGCTTCTTAAACATGCCTGTATTTTCAAAGACTCAAAAATTAAAAATGCACATGGCATTAGATATAGCGGTCAGATTCGGGTTTATCATGGCATGCTTTTTGCATAAGGATATTAAAATGTATGAACCGGGTATCTGTAATCCTAAGATTTACGCCATCCGCAACTTTTTTATGGATTCCGGACAACAGGGAGTGCAAGTTCTTCTTGCAGCAGAAAACTCTGTTATGTTAAAGTAAATCTTGCACTCCTGTAAAAAAAGTTACATGGCGCGAAGATTTGTCAGAAAAAATCCTAATTCTCAGATATTTCGGCAAATACGCAATTTTTATGCCGGAACACACTTAAATATCATCGACTATATGAATAAAAACCAAAACTGAATCATACAAGAGGAGGGAGCTATGATGTTCTTTTGGAGAAATGATCGTCGTTATGAAAAACGTTATGATGTTTTATGGGACGCTCTGTTAGATGTCCGCTTTCCTGATTTTAATACACAGATGCCGGTTAAAGTGACTAACTTTTCTAATATCGGCGCGCTTCTTCAGGCAGAGCAGATTTTTTTAAACCATCGTCATCTGATTGACGCCCATCAGCGACCTGAACTGAAATTAAAAATTTTTCTGCCCGAGGGTCATTTTGAAACAAAAATAAATATATGCTGGTACACATGGTCTGTAAAAAATATTGCTTTTGAAATCGGAGTTAAATTTACAGATATGTTTAAAGAAGGAATGATGCTTGTGGATCAGATTATCAGCAGACTTCATGAGCAGCATAAACACATTTCTGTGTCTTAGAAAAAGTAAATTCTCTTACGGTTTAAAATATGTATGGCTAGTTGGCGGAGCATAACCGGATGTTGGCTTATTTACGTTTAGTTTGCTTAGAAAATCGGAGGCAAGAGGCTCCCTTGTTTACACTCATTATGAGGAATAACAGATGCTGTTAAGAAGAGATCGTCGTGGTTCAAAACGATATGTCGTTTCATGGGATGGACTGATCGAAGTCATTTTTCATGATTTTCACGGACAACTTCCTATAACTGTTGTTGATTTTTCTGAATCGGGTGTGCTTCTCAATTCAAAACAGATTTTTTTAAATTCCCGTCATCTGATTGCAGCCGGGCACAGTCCGATACTGATTCTAAAAATTTTTTCCCCGGAAGGTACATTTGAATCCCCAGTAGAAATACGGTGGTATGATTGGTCAGTTGAAAAAAGGCTTTATGAAATCGGAGTTAAATTCATAAATTCCTCAGAAGAGAATAAAGCAATGATTCATAAATTACTTCAAAGAGTCAGCGGACATAATATATCTGAATTCAGAATATTCAGGTTTTTTTTCCCGCATAAAACAAAAGAGCCTGAAGATTTTCACAATCATCAGGGTTGAGAATTGGGTAAGGGCGAATAATTATTCGCCCTTACCGTTTCCCCCTTCCCTTCATGGTTACTAATTCATTGTTTAATATCTGAATTCTCCATCTTCATAAATAGTAACGGATTCGCCGGATGCAAGATGGGCAGTAACCCGTTTCTTTTCAGTATTCACAAGGTCCCAGTGAAGTGCGGAATCATTCAGACCAAGTTTTTTCTTCAGTTCTTTTGTCAGTTCCTTCGGATCCCCGTTGTATGTATCTGAATAAGAAGCTCCTACTGCAACATGGCAATTACCGTATTTTCCGCCGTAATTTTCATCAAAAAGCGTATTTGCCATGAATTTGTCAATCTTTGAAAATCTTTTATCTGTCAGAGAGAATTCACCTAATTTATTTGACCCTTTATCCATAGCAATCTGTTTTTTAAGAAAATCTTCTCCGATATTAGCCTCTGCTTTTACTACTTCACCTTTTTCAAACTCCAGCTTTACACCTTCAACATAATTGCCGCTCCGGTAGGAAGGCTGATTTGCAAAATATTTTCCGCTGGTTCCTCTCCAGTCAGGCGATAGAAAAAGTTCAAAACTCGGAATATTATGCCCGGATATTCCTACCCATTTTCTCTTTTCTCCCGGAGTGATTTTAAGGTCTGTGTTGTCAGATTCAATATGAAAAAATTTGACATTCATAGCGTTAAGCCATTTTTTTATGGATGCGGCATTTTTATAAATATTCTGCCATTCATCAACAGGCGATTCCTTATCCAGAAAACAGGCATTGATAATCTGATCCGCATATTTTTTCACAGTAAGTTTTGCATGTTTTGCAAGCTCTTCTGTGGGATAAGCGCAGAGTTCCACCCAAATACTCCGTCTTCTTCACGTTTATCTAAAATATCTCTGAGACGTTTTCTTGAAATAGCGGCTTTTCCGATTTTTGAAGAATCTATATGACTCAGATGAGTGATAGATTCAGGTGCATGAAGATAAATACTCCCGTTAAGATTATTGTAAAGTTCTTCATCACCGGGAGAGATAAAAGCAAGCTGCTTATTATCTGATATTTCAAAAAAATTCCTTTCCATAAAAGGGGTGAGTCCCATACGGATGACAGGGTGCATTCCCATATTCAGAATTTTGGAATAAAGGATTTCAGCAAGGCGTATCGCAGGCATATCATAGCGGATAAGAATAATATTCCCTTTGCGGTATTTGCCGGTTCTTGCTGTTTTAAGTCCCCAGATAAGAACATCTGCATATTTTTCAAGTTGTTTTTCTGTAAGCATTATTTTTTTCTCCTGAATTTAAGGATGATCATCTTTTAAAAAGAGTCTGTGATATTCGGATTCTGTCAAATGTGTTTTCAGAATCCGGGTGAGCAGGGAGAATATCTCTTCAAGCTCTTTATCGCTCATTTTCCTGATTAATACTTCCATGAGCCGGTCATCAGAGAATTTCTGAAGATAATAGATGATTGTTTTTTCATCTGTTTCCCGATCCAGCCCGAAGCCTACAAGACCCTGATAAGTCTCTGTAAAGTTATGTGTATGTTTTTTCATATATAAAATTCCTGCGGACGCGCTGCGATTTGTATTCTTATGGAAAAAAACTTCCGCCGCTTTCTATAGTGTCAAGAGCTTCTTTTAATGACAAACCAGAAGCAATTTCAAGCCACTTATCATTATGTCTCATATAAGACAGAGCAAAAGAGCCGCTCTCCATATATTCCAGGCGTGCAAATTTACTTTCAAAAGAAGGTGATATAGCATTCGGATCCCGGGCAGTTATATTTTGAACAAAAATAAAAATAGCATCTGTACCATTTGCTGTAAATATCAACAAGATAATTAAAGTTATTATCTTCAGGAGGCGGCTTTATAAATTTCGGTTTAAGTATTTTTTCAATAAGTTCATCCGCTTCTGCTTTAACCTGAGATTTGACGGTATCAGGAACTTTTGACGCTGATTTCTTCTTTACGGATAACAATATCCGCTTTTTTTTTGCAGGCATAATTTTCTCTCCTGATTTGTAAGAAGCCAAGTTATTAAAAAAATCGGTTTTTTTTATCTGTTTTATGATCTGATAATGATTTATTACCGTATGTTTCTTTTAATGGCAAGAGTTTTATTTTTGAGAAGTCAGAATAGAGATTCAATCTCCTGACTCCAGACCTGCGGGGTTTCCAAAACCCCGCAGGTCTTTTACCCCGCTGCAAAACCCTAAGGGTCTTGAAGACCCTTAGGGTTTACACTATCTATGGATTTGTTTACTCTTTTATACTGTTATGTGTATTTACAGCGCACAAATTCCCGCACATGGTACAGACAGGCTTATCATTCTTTATACTCACTTCATGCCTTTTTCTTGCAAGTTCAGGATCAATCGCCATACTGAACATTCCTTCCCAGTCCAATATTTTTCTGTATTCTGACATTTTTATATCTCTTTCCATTGCTCCTCTGATACCTTTGGCAATATCCCCTGAATGAGCGGCAATCTTTGCACTTATAACCCCGATTCTTACATCTTCCGCATTAGGCAGACAAAGATGCTCCGCAGGGGTAACATAGCAGAGAAAATCAGCACCATATCCTGCTGCAATAGCTCCGCCAATTGCCGCTGTAATATGATCATACCCCGGAGCGCAGTCTGTTGTAAGAGGTCCCAGAACATAAAACGGAGCTTCATCACAAATCCGTTTCTGAAAAAGGATATTTGATTCAATCTGATTTAACGGCACATGCCCCGGTCCTTCCACCATCACCTGAACTCCGGCATCTCTTGATCTTTTTGTCAGTTCACCGATAATAATAAGCTCTTCAAGCTGTGCTGAATCAGAAGCATCTGCAATAGCTCCGGGTCTTAATCCGTCACCCAGACTGAGAGTAACATCATATTTGAATACAATCTTCAGCAGCCTGTCAAATTCTTCATACAGAGGATTCTCTTTTTTATGATAATGCATCCATGCCGCTAAAAGGGAACCTCCTCTGCTTACAATTCCGGCAATACGTTTAGAGCAGTTTGCCAACTGATAACTTCTGAGAGTAACACCGGAATGAACAGTAATATAATCAACCCCTTCTTCACATTGCCGTTCTATTGTATCAAAGAGCAGATCCGGGGTCATATCATATATTCTTTTTCCGTTTGATTCCAATTCGGAGGCCGCTTCATAAATCGGAACAGAGCCGACCATTACAGAGGAATGTTCAAGAATCATCTTTCTGATCTCTTTAAGGTCTCCTCCTGTTGAGAGATCCATAACACTATCTGTTCCGGTATTCAATGCCGCTATGAGCTTTTTATGCTCTTCGTTAATATCTGTATGATCTGCTGATGTCCCTATATTTGCATTGACTTTGGTTGTAAGACCTTTTCCAATTCCTTTGGGAGAAAAATGATGATTGATATTTTTCGGTATAACCACTCTGCCGGATGCAACCAAATTTCTGACATCTTCCGGAGAGAATCCTTCTTCTTTTGCAACTGTTTTCATTTCATCAGAAATGATCCCTTTTTTTGCCAAACTGAGTTGTGTCATTTTTTTCCTCATAAAAAAAGCCGCTTCCATAAGGAAACGGCTTTAATTTTATTTCAGCAGATCAAAGGTTTGTAGTACCGCCTTCAGGCGGCGGGTGTGAAAAACCGCATAAATGCGGCACTACGGACTTTTTCAGATTTTTGATCTGCTGATTTGTTTCCTACGCCGGTATTATCCGGATCAGGTTCAGAGGGTATAATCTCAGACTTAAAAAAAGCCACCCCTATATTCTCTCTATAATAAATAACTCAGCATCAGGTCAAGGCAAAAATTCTGTTTCTTATTTCAGGCTCTGTATGCGACTTATTGCGGTAATGGTTGACAAAGTAAAATAAAAATAAGATATTGTTAGAAAACTTACCTTAAAAAATAAAAATTGATAAGGAGAATAAAAAAAATGAAATACGGAGCAATGAATTTCCCGGTTAAACCTGTTATAGAGCAGATTGAAGAATTTGCAGACATGGGATTTGATTATCTTGAATTGGCAATGGATGCTCCTTTTGGGCATTACTCATTGATTCGGCAGCAGAAAAAAGATATTCTCAAAGCTCTGGATAAACACAGAATGGGGCTTGTCTGTCATCTGCCGACCTTTGTTTATACAGCAGATATGACTGAAAGCATCAGAAACGCATCTTTGGATGAAATGCTTAATTCTCTTGATGTTGCAGCAGAGCTTGGAGTATCCAAAGCTGTGCTGCATCCGAGTGTTGTCAGCGGTCTGGGTAATTTTATAATGGATAGTGTCAGAAAATATGCTTTTGAAAGTTTTAAAAAAATATCTGAAAAAGCTGAACAGAAAGGGATTTGCCTATGTCTTGAGAATATGTTTCCCCTGTACAAACTCCTTTTTGAACCGGAAGAATTTACTGAAGTATTTGAAAGATTTCCGGGATTTAAAATGACTCTTGATACCGGACATGCCAATATTGACAGCAAAAACGGCAAGCGGGTTCTGGAATTTATCACCATGTTCGGCAGTCGTATCAGGCATGTTCATATCAGTGATAATTCAGGTAAAAAAGATGATCATTTCCCTATCGGAAAAGGAACCGTGAATTTTCAGAGTATTATTCAGGCACTGAAAAGTGTCGGTTACAAAGATACATTTACGCTGGAGATATTTACGGATAAAAAGGATGATCTGAAAAAGAACCGTGAAAAATTTGCTGATATGTTAAAAGAATCGGGAATTTGAAAAAAAGATAAGAAGCTAAGTTTTTTAAAGAAACTTAGTACACAAAACAGTAAATACGCATCCGGTTATAAAAAGGCGGACACGCTATCGCTTAGTCCGCCCTACAGTTTTTACCGGCGGCGTATTTATGAAAACCTGTACTTAGCTTCTTTCCGGCGGTGAATTATCACTAAGTACACAGCGGCATAATTACACCGCCTGTTAAAAATTGTAGGGCGGACTAAGCGCAGCGTGTCCGCCTTTTTATAAGCGGAGGCGTATTTATGCCGGTGTGTACTAAGTAACCGTTTACAAATTTTGTTATATAAAGACCTGCGGGGTTTCTGAAACCCCGCAGGTCTAATATTTGAAAATTTATGGACGGTTACTTAAGTAACCGTCCATAAGTTTTCAGGTATAATCCATGCATCAGACCTGCGGGGTTTCTGAAACCCCGCAGGTCTTTATATACGAAAACTTCTAATTGGTTACTTATTACAACTCAGGAACTCCCGAAGGAATCAGACAGACAAAAACAAGTTTTTCTGTGCCGATGTTGCGTATCTGATGAATTTTATTGCCGGGAATGAACAGCACGTAACCCGCTTCAATCGGATGCCATTTATCTTCATAAAATGCTTCTCCTTTACCTGAATGGATAAAAATTTCATGCTCCCATTCATGAGAATGTTTTGGAGAAAAACCGTTTTCCGACAATTCAAAAACACGCATACAGAAATTTTCTGCGCCGTCTGCTTTGCCGATAGCCAAACGCCCCGTAACCCCTTTTACAGCATTCCCCTCAAAATATTTCGGGGTTGCTTCTGAATAATGAATTATTTTCATTGTTTTCCTTAACATAGTGTCTTGTTCCCACACTGAAACTTGTGGGTGAGGCTAACCACAAAATTTTTTTTCCTTGTAAGATACAATACAATATGCTAAAAATATTGTAAATGAATTTTAAAAAAATAGGACAATCGGTATTAATTTGGTTTGAAGGGATATTAAAATGGAAATTGAATCTGTATTTCGTAATAACGGAAAAGAAATCTTTGCTCCGCTGAAAGAGAAATGGCTTGTAGCCACCCCCGAAGAGATTGTGCGACAAGGTTTTATCTGTCTCCTTGTAAATGAATATGGCTATAAACTTGAACAGATGGAACAGGAACTCCAAGTCAGCACTTCACAACGCGGGCAAGGCAGGGCAAGGGCAGATATTGTAATTTGGAAAAGTGAACCGGAACGAAGAAAGAAAAGCAATGCTTTTATTGTGGTTGAATGCAAAGCTGAAAAAATAACTGTTCGTAAGGAAGATTACTTTCAGGGTTCAAATTATGCAACATGGGCAAGAGCTAAATTTTTTATTACAACCAATGAAAAAGAAACGAAATTTTTTAAGGTATTGGAAGATAGGCTTCCGTTAGAGATTGATGAAATTATTGATATTCCAAAAGCGGAAGATGCTGATAATGAAAAGAAAATAAATGAAATACTTGCTCAAACCAAAACTTTTACCAAAGATGAGTTTCAAAAACTGCTTTTTGCCTGCCACGATGTCATCCGCAATAATGACAAACTTTCTCCTGAAATGGCTTTTGATGAAATTTCAAAAGTTTTGTTTATGAAGATTCGTTATGAACGCCAAAAAGAGAGTGTATTCTCTAAAGAACGTTTTGAACAGCTTAAACAATCTGACAGAGATATACGTGGGATTCAGGCTGATAAAGTCCTGTTTTATCAGCATCTGTTTGAACAGACAAAACAGGAATTCAAAAAAGATGAGATTTTTGAAGATACAGACGTTTTGCGTATCAGGGAAGCCAGTTTTCTGGAAATTGTCAAAAAACTGGAAAAATACAATCTTTCTGATACTTCTGATGATGTTAAAGGTATTGCATTTGAAGAATTTTTAGGCAAAACTTTCAGAGGCGATTTAGGGCAGTTTTTCACACCCCGGACACTTGTTAATTTCATGATTTCAGTTCTTAATCCGCTGGAAGGAGAGATTATCGGCGATCCGTGCTGCGGCACAGGCGGTTTTCTGATTAAGGCATTTGAATATATCCGTGAAAAAATAGAACAGGATATTCAGCAGGCAAAAACAAATTTTCGGAATGATTTTATTCCTGAAAATTACGATAAACTTTCCGAAAATAAACAAAAAGAAATCATGGCTAAAGTCAATGCCCTTTTTGTCAAACTGAATCAGGATTTGGAACCCGGCATAACCGGCAGCCGTGTAAATCATCTGTCATGGAACTGTATTTACGGTACAGACGCGGAGCCGCGTTCCGCCAGAACTGCCAAAATGAATATGATCATGCACGGAGACGGGCATGGCGGCGTACATCATCATGATGGTTTACTCAATATTAACGGTATTTTTGAAAACCGGTTTGATTTAGTTGTTACCAATCCGCCATTTGGATCGCGTATTTCCAGAGATTTGATGATTTCAGAGACAGATCGGTTTATTGATAAAAATAAAATTGCGGATTACACAAAACGTTACGGCGAAGCATACACTCAGGCATTAAATCAAGTTAATGCCAATATTGATAAAAAGTTACTTTCTCTTTATAAAACAGGTGAATTGTCCACGCTTACCGAAGTGGTGTTTGTTGAACGTTGTCTGAATCTGTTGCGTAAAGGCGGACGCATGGGGATTGTTTTACCTGAAGGATTTTTAAACGGATCTGACCTGCAAAAAGTACGTGATTACATAGAAAGCAGAGCAAAAATACTGTTAATTGTTTCCATTCCGCAAGATGTCTTTATATCTGCCGGAGCTACGGTCAAATCAAGTCTGGTCTTTCTCAAAAAATTTACGGAAGAAGAAGAGACACAATATCAGCAGATTGTTACGGAAGTTACAACCGTAATTGATGAAAAATATCAGACTGAAAAAGCGGAACTGAGTCAGCAAATCAAAGAGGCTAAAGGTGATGCAAAAAAAGCACTGAAAAAACAGGAAAAAGAACTGTCAGAAAAAATACATGCTGAAATCAAAGCTGAAGTCAAACGCTGTTTTGATTATGAATTTCCGATTGTGCGGGTTGAAAAAGCAGGCATCAGCAGTACAGGGCAAGTTATAGAGAATGAACTCCTTGAAGTGCAAAGAGAATTTGCAGAATACCGAAAACAAAAACTGCTTTGGCAGGCGGAAACTGTTCAATATGAATATCGGGTTGATGAAGAAGGTCAACTTGTTAAAGATCGGAAAAAAGTAAATTTTTGAATAGCCTTTCCGTAGCTCTCCCCGCGGACGGAAAGGCTGAAACTGATTGGCGGTGGTTGAAAATTATTGGATACGCTGTTTTAGGTTATTGGGATTCAAAAAGATATTTTGCCGAATCTGTCAAATCAAAATATGTCATTAAAAAATTAGCTGAACATATTAACGAAGAAAATCATTTAATAAGACCTTTACAACAGCCTGAAAATGATTTTAAAATTTTGGGCGTAAATAATAAGGAAGGTTTATTTGATGCTTATATTGAAAAGGGCAAAAACATTAAACAGCCTTATCAGAAAGTGGAGAAGAACTGGTTAGCCTATAATCCGTATCGTATAAATGTAGGTTCTATCGGGTTGAAAACTGAAAAACACGAACATGATTTGATTAGTAATGCTTATGTTGTTTTCAGTTGTAAACATGATTTATTGCCTGATTTTCTTTATAAAGTAATTATTTCAGATATATTTAACCGACAGATTAGAAATTTTACAGCAGGTTCAGTACGTCAAAATTTAACATTTGATCTTTTTAGTGAATTAGAAATCCCTTTACCCCCGCTTTCAATTCAAAACCAACTAGTTTCTGCTTATCAAAACCGTTTGCGGCAGGCTCATGAAGCAGAAGCCAAAGCAAATGAGTTGGAAAAAGGTATTGAAAGATATTTACTTTCTGAATTGGGCATTGAAATTCCAAAAGCGGAAATTCAAAAAAGAGGTTTGCAGTTCGTCAAATTTAGTGAAACTGTCCGATGGGATTTTGATTACTTAAAAAATCAGCATATTTTATACAGAATAGTCAAAAACTGTAAATACAATGTTATTCCCTTTAGTAGTGTAATAAAATATTCTCAATACGGAATCTCAAAAAAGCAGGCATAGAACCTATCGGATTTCCTATCCTGAGAATGAATAACATTTTTAATGGTGAACTTGATATATCAGCTTTGAAATATGTCAAAATTCCTGAAAAAGAAATTCCCAAACTTATTTTACAGAAGAACGATTTTCTTTTTAACCGAACCAACAGTAAAGAACTTGTTGGAAAAACAGCAGTTTTTGATGTGGATGGTGATTTTTTATTTGCTTCATACCTGATAAGATTAAAATTAGACGAAAAGAAAATCAATGTGCATTTTGTAAGTTTTTTATTTAATTCACCTATTGTTCGGTCTCAAATTGATATGATTAGTCGTCAAATTTTAGGTCAGGCAAATGTTAATTTGACGGAATTAAAGAGTTTTTTAATCCCTTTACCGCCATTGCCAGTTCAAAACGCAATTGTTTCAAATATTAACGAGCATAAAACCGAAATCAGACGGTTAAAAGCAGAAGCAGAAAGATTGCGGAAAGAAGCAAAAGAGAGTTTTGAAAATGAAGTTTTTGAATACTAATGATTACACTGCAAAGACTTCCGAAGTTTTCAAAACTTCAGAAGTCTTTTTATCAGATCACAGATTTTTAAAGATTACAATCCCAACGATATTCTCAGAATATAAGCAGCATCTCCCAGGCTGATCTTTCCGTCATTATCAGCATCAGCGTTTAAATTAACAGTAACTGCCGGTTCTATCCCTGATAAAATCTTTAACGCAATAATGGCATCAGTCAGATCAACTTTTCCGTCTCCGTTAATATCACCCGGAAGAAACCGGGTTTTAAATGAAATCTCATCTCCATAGACTTTTCCTATTATATTGACAGCATAAGCTCTGATATAATAGGTGGTGTCAGGCGTCAATCCTGTGATTGAATGGGTAAAAGCCCCTTCTCCTGTGCCTTCTGATGAGCAGATTGCCTCTGATGAAACCCTAAGGGTTTTTAAAACCCTTAGGGTTTGTTGAACAGGTGATTTGCTCCAGCAGACTCCTCTGGCGGTTACAGTGCTTCCGCCGTCATCTGTAACATCTCCGCCGCATGATACTGTAGTTGCTTTGATATTGCTGACATCAGCCGTGATAACTATCGGCGCAGTTACTGTGCTGAATGATTGCTCTTCCCCGTATCCTGTTCCCGCTTTATTTACTGCATAAGCTCTGACATAATAAGTATTATGCGGAGAGAGTCCGGTTATTGAAACAGTAAAATTTCCTTCTCCTGTGCCATCAGATGAGCAGATCACATCTGAAGAAACCCTAAGGATTTTCTGGAAAGGTGAAGCACTCCAGCAGATTCCTCTTTCTGTTATTGATGCTCCGCCGTTATCTGTAACATTCCCTCCTGCATGAAGCACTTACAGAGGTGATATTTGCTACAGCAGATGTGGTAACAATCGGAACACCTAATGTTTTAAAAGATTTCTGATCTCCGTATCCTACACCTGCCTGATTTTCAGCATAGGCTCTGACATAATATGTTGTTCTTGATTCCAATCCTGTTATGGATATTGTAAAAACCCCTATCCCTGAAGATGTATCCTGAATATTGCCCCCTGTTGCAATTGTTGGATTTTCTGATTTGCTCCAGCAGATTCCTCTTGAGATAATATCTGCTCCGCCGTTATCAGTAACATCTCCGCCGCTGATTGCACTGTTTGCCATAATTGAAGTTGCATCAACTGTTATGACTGTGGGAATTACGGCAAGAGTCTTAACTGTTCCTGTATCAGAATTGGCGCTGATTCCGTTGCTGCTGACTGCTCTGACCCTGTAATAATAGGTCATTCCCGGACTCAGCCCGATCACCCGCTGACTTGTTCCGCTGACTGACAAATCTTCATAACTTGTTACATATTGACTGAAATCATTTACCGGAGAAACATCCATCCGATAACTCTTTGCTGTGGGCGTGGGATTCCAGTTGGCAACAAAGCCGGTCTCTTTGATTTCTGTTGCTTCAGCAATAACCGGAGCAGGCGGCGCTGTGGTAAGATTGATCACAAATGAGTTCTGACTTATTCCGCTGCTGTTTACAGCACGGACACGGTAATAATAAGTTGTTCCCGGAGTCAGACCTGTTATAATCCGACTTGTTCCGGTAACAGATATATTTTCATAATTTATGACATAATCACTGAAATCAGTTTCCATAGAAAGATCAAAAAGATAGTTCTCTGCACCTGTTGCGGACTCCCATTTGGCTGTAAAGCCTGTTGAATGAATATCTGACACGGGGGCTGCTATCGGAGCAGGCGGAATCGTGATAGCTTCAATGATATTTGAATTTTCACTTGTTCCGATTGCATTTGCCGCCCGGACACGGTAATAATAATGTGTTCCCGAAGCCAAGCCGGTTATAATCCTACTTGTTTCAATAACAGAGAGATTTTCATAACCTGTTACAAAAGAAGAAAAATCATTTGATATTGAAATATCAAGATAATAATGCTCTGTATCTCGCAAGCGGTTCCCAGTTTGCAGTAAATCCGTTATCGCTGAATTCAGAACCGTTTATTGCTTTTGGAGCAGGTAAACCAGTCTTTACTTCCTGAATCTCTGAACGGTACTCACTCCGCTGTTGTTAATAGCTCTTACAACATAATAATATGTTGTATTTCCGTTTAATCCGATTACTTCATTACTTAAAGAAGTAATGATTTTATCCTTGTAACCTGTAATAAAAGTACTGAAATCTTTCACAGAAGAAACATCTAAGAATATATGATTCAGCACTGACCGAGGCATCCCAGTGTGCTGTAAATCTGTTTGAATAAATATCAGAGGCAGGTAATATTTTGGGTGCAGGCGGAAGCGTCAATACCTTGATGATATTTGAATTTTCACTCACGCCTCCGATATTTTCAACCCTGACCCTGTAATAATAAGCTGTCCCGGCAGTCAAACCTGTAACAACCTGACTTGTTTCAGCAACTGTTTTATCCTGATACCCTTTGACATAAGTACTGAAATTTTCTGATAATGATATATCCAGATGATAACTCTCAGCCCCGGTTGACGCTTTCCAGTTTGCAGTAAAGCCGGTTTCACTTATATTTGTTGCAGCATTTGCAGTGGTCGGGGATGCAGTTGTTGTTACAGTCTGAACCTCTGATTGTTCACTTGTTCCGCTGCTGTTGACCGCTCGAACCCTGTAATAAAAAGTAGTGCCGGATGTCAGACCTTTTACCTGTCTGCTGATTTCATTGCCAACGGACAAATCCCTGTAGCCTGCCATATAACTGCTGAATGTTTCTGATAAAGATACATCAATATGATAATCATCCGCTCCTGCGGATTCATTCCAGTTTGCAGTGAATCCGTCTGCCTTTATATCAGACGCGGGAAGAATTTCCGGAGCAGACGGAATCATAAGAACCGTGATTATCTCTGAATCTTTGCTTGACCCTCCGTCATTTACTGCTCTCACACGGTAATAATAACTGCCTGATGTTAATCCTGTTATATTATAAGAAGTTACTTTACCGACATTTTTGTTTTCATAACCTGTAACAAAGGTTTTAAAATCTGAAGATGTTGAAAGATCAAGATGATATTTATCAGCACCTTCAGCACTGTACCATCTGGCTGTAAATTCAGTTGTCTTTATATTTAAAGCGCTGTTTGCAACAGGCGTTGCCGGAACAGTTTTAAAAGAGAGTTCATTTCCGTAAGATGTTCCGTCCTGATTAACAGCATAAGCCCTGAGATAATATTTTGTTCCCGGAGTCAAGCCTGTCAAGCTGCTTGAAAAATCCTCAGTGCCTGTTCCGTCATTTGTTACGTTCTTTCCCTGAGTTGTCAAAGGATGCTCCAAAGTACTCCAGCAGACGCCTTTGGCGGTTATAGGCGAGCCGTTATCTGCGATTGTTTTTCCGCCGCTTAATGCACTCTTATCGCTTATCTCATAAGGAGCTACTGTTGTAATCCGGGGACCGATAAATTCAAATGCACCTATGTCAACTGCCCCGTTTCTGCTGTATCCACGCTGATCCCTGTCAGGTGCGTCTATATTGTTTCCCGCATCAATTGCAGGACTGTCAGCAGATAATCCGCAGGTCGGTGTAAAACCTCCGTTATCAGCTAAGGGATTCAAATTAAGAACAGTCTGCTCGCCTGTAATATCGCCTGTATTGTCAAACCATGAAGAGCATCCGTTTTCTGTCAGATTATATCCCGCAGAATCAATTATTCCGTCTTCATTATAACAGTCATCTGCTTTGGGGGTGAGAGTTCCTTTATAATTATCAGCAATCAGGGTATTTTTTATTGTAATTAATGTTTCATCACTTTCAACATAAATTCCGCCTCCGAAGCCTATGCCGCTGTTGTTATTGTCAGTAGTATTATTGCTGACTGTACAGTTGGTCATAACAATATCGCCTACATCGCTGTAAATTCCTCCTCCGCCATAATATGCTGTATTTTTATAAAATGTAGAATTGATTATCGTGAAACCGGCATTCATATTACAGATAGCGCCCCCGGTGTTGGCGCTGTTCTGCGTAAAAGTGCAGCGGGTAATCACAGGATTACTTCCGTTGGTGTTAAAAATTCCCGCGCCGCCCATAGTTGCTATATTTTCAATAAAGATACAGTTGGATATTGTCGGACTTCCGTTATCAATAAAGAGTCCTGCGCCTCTGTCATAAGGTTCTGAACCGTTGGCGTTTCCTTTGGTAATGGTGAAGCCGTCCACAACAGCGGTGCTGTCCGTATCACTTCCTGTAACAACATGAAAAGAATTATCTTTCAGATTATCTTCAACGCCAATATCGCCGCTTAGAATTGACGGATTTCCCGGTTTTCTTTCATCCCTGTTTGATTCTGTTCCGTCAAATCCTCCGTAAATTTCAACGCCGTTTTTCAACTGAAAAGTGCTGTTACGGGAATTGGACGGTTTATAAGTTCCGCCAGCCACCCATATATCATCCCCCTCTGAAGCATTTGTAATAGCGGTTTGCAGATTTGTGTAAGCATCTTGCCATGAAGTACCGTCATTATTGCCTGCTGCTGCATCTTTTTTGACGTAAATAACGATGGGACTGATAATAATCTGATTGCCGTAGCTTGTTCCGACTGAATTGGCGGCATAAGCTCTGATGTAATACTGCTTTCCTGAAAGCAGTCCGGTGATTGAGCCTGTAAAAAATCCTGTTCCCGGATTGCTGAATGATGTTGTTCCCCATTCTCCTTTTGCATAAGCCTCAGGAGGTGTCAGAGTCGGATTCTCTGAAATACTCCAGCAGAAGCCTCTTGCTGTTACAGGATGTCCGCCGTCATCTGTAACATTCCCCTCAGCAGATATACTGCCTCTGCTGATAAAATATGCTGATTCTGTGATAACTGTGGGCATATCCAATGTGGTGAATGATTTCTCTTCCCCGTATCCTGTTCCCACGCTGTTTGTTGAGTATGCACGGAGATAATAAGTTATTCCTCTTGACAAGCCTGTTATTGAACTGGTGAATTTTCCCAATCCGATACCATCTGAAGTTATGCCCCATTCTCCTTTTACAAAAGGATCCGGCGGGGTGATTGTCGGATTTTCCGAAATGCTCCAGCAAATTCCTCTTGCTGTTACGGATGATCCGTTATCTGAAGTAACTTCTCCGCCGCCTGTTGCGGTTGTTGAAGAGATATTTATAATAATTGATGTTGTTACTGTAGGAATTTCTGTTTTTGTTTTAAAAGAGACCTCTCCGCCGTAGGATGTTGATCTTGAATTGGTTGCATAAGTTCTGACATAATATGTTTTATTCGGCGTCAAACCTGTTATTTCAACAGCAAAAAGACCCTCGCCTTTTCCCGATGCTTCTTTATAAGGATCATTACGTTTTACCATTGGGGTGCCGGTTGTATTCCAGCAGATCCCTCTGACTGTATTGGTGTCCCCGCCGTCTGATATAACCTCTCCGTTAATCATTGCTGATGTAAGGGTAATATCATCTGAACTGATCGGAAGAGTGGTTACTTTGGGATATGATATTGTCTGCGCCATGCAGACTGAATAATTAAATCCCGATAGAATTATCAGAATTGCAATTAAGTGAATAGCGATTTTTTTCTTCATTTTTTATTTTCTCCTTTATTTTTGGTTTGTTTTGCCGGTTTAACCACAAAGACACAAAGACTCAAAGGTCGCAAAGGTCAAAAAATCCATAGCTTTTCAATTCTTTGTGTCTTTGTGCCTTTGTGGTAAATTTATAGTAACTGAAAAATTTAATATTAATTAAGAGTTACGCTGTTGCCTGAAAAAATTACTCATAAACCCTAAGTACAGGTTTTCATAAATACGCATCCGGTTATAAAAAGGCGGACACGCTACCGCTTAGTCCGCCCTACATTTTTTACTGTTTCTGAAAAACCGGATTGTTCAAATCTAATCTGAGCTTTGAAGATGTCATTATCTCAATAATTCCTCAATAGCGTCAATATCTGTTTCCTCCGGCGGATGCTCTTCTGCCCATTTGATTGCTGAGTCAAGAGCGGTTGAAACCGTTGGATGATGAAGCCATTTTTCATTATCAGGAATAATCTTTCCTGTTTTTATAAGCCAGATACCTTCTCCGATCTGCTCTATAAAAACTTCTTTGCCCGCATATCTCTTATCTAATAATATATGTCCGTCTTTTCTTATTTTTTTTACGATAGCCATTATAATAATCCTCAATTAAAGCCAAGGAACTAAGTTTTTTTCAAAAAACTTAGTTCCTTATCCTGCGAAAAGCATAGGAACAAGGGCGACATCAGCCCCGTGCCGCCTAAAGGCGGTACTACAAACTTTTTTGCCCCGTGCCGCCTAAAGGCGGTACTACAAACTTTGATACTGCTCAATAATAAATTCCCTGATTTTTTTTATCTGAAAATTCTTTGAAAGCTGATAAACTATATCAGCAAAAGGGATAAACTCCTCTCCTATTTCCCGAATCTTTTCCGCCTGATCCTGAATACCGAGAATATCACCCTGTCTTGCCAGCATAAAGAGCAGTTCAAGATCCTCTTTCGGCGGCGGAATAATTTCTTTTAAAGAATTATCATCTTCTGATTTATGCTCTTCATATATCCAATTGATATTCAGATAAATTTTTATCTTTCTGAGAAGCTCTTCTATATAAACCGGCTTTTCAAGAAAATCATCTGCGCCGGCATCCATACAGATTTTTTTTGAATGATTACCTATATCTGCTGAAACAACAAATATTTTTACGTCTTTTATATCCTGTATATTTCTGATTTCTTTTATTGCTTCAAACCCGTCAAGCCCCGGCATGATTAAATCCATCAGAATCAGATCAGGCTGAAATTCCTTTGCTTTCTTTATCGCACTGTAACCGTCTTCAGCCTCTTCAACTTCAAATCCCATAGGTTCAACTATATTTTTTAAAACATTACGATTCAATTCTATATCATCTGCAATCAGAATCTTATATTTCTTTCCTTTAAAACCGATTACTTTTCCCTGTTTTTCAGCCTTCACATATTTATATAACGGGTCATCAATTTCAGGAAAATCAAGCTCAAACTGGAAGATACTCCCATGTTCCTCTCCGCTTTCCATATAAAATTCACCTCCCATCATGTTTACCAGTTTCCGGCTGATAGCAAGTCCGAGTCCTGTGCCTTCAATCTGGTACTTTTTATTATCATGTAGCCGGTGAAAAGGCAAAAAAATATCTTCTATTTTTTCAGGACAGATGCCTATGCCGGTATCTTCAACAATGAAGAGGATGCGGCATAATGGATCATGGGATAAATTCAGATTCGGAGGTTGAATCCCTGAATCTGAAGTTATTCTTGTTACCTGAAAATATACTCCTCCTTTTTCAGTATATTTAACAGCATTGCTCAACAGGTTTAAAAGTATCTGCCCCAGAGATTTTTCATCCCCTTTGACTGTAAAGGGTAAATCAGAGGATATATTATATTCAAAAAATATATTCTTCTGATCTGCTTTGACTTTGACAATCTCGGCAATCCCTTTCAGAAATTCATGGAAATAAAACTGACTGATCTGCAAATCAAATTTTCCGGCTTCAATTTTAGAAAAATATAAAATATCATTGATCATCATGAGCAGCCGTTCACCGCTGATATGAATAGTCTGAACAGCTTTAAGCTGATTCTCATTAAGACTCCGATCATCCTGAAGAAGCTGAGTATATCCTAAAATACCGTTAAGCGGAGTGCGGAATTCATGGCTCATGTTTGCAAGAAATTCGCTCTTTGCACGGTTGGCAGATTCAGCCGCTTCTTTTGCTTTTTCCAATTCCGCCTCAGCCGCTTTACGGGCAGTAATATTTATCCATGTGCCGACAATCTCGGCCGGCATACCGTTATCATCCCGTACCAGTCTGCATTGGTCATATATCCAGATATATTCACCCTCTTTGTGTTTAAAACGGTATTCATAAGCATGATAACTTTTTTCAAATAATAAAGGTATTTCATCAAAAATACGGGAAGCATCATCAGGATGAATATATTTAAACCTGTGTCCGGGACGATCTATTAATTCTTCGGGTCCATAACCTGTCTGATCAAAAACATTTTCACTTATAAATGTAATGTCAAAATCATCTTCATATTTGCATGTGTAAACCACAGCAGGACTGGATGCAAGCAGATATTCAAGACGGTTCCATATTGTCATAATATCATGCTGCCACTGCATACTTTCTGTAATATCTTTGAAGAATCCTAATCCGTAAATTTTTCCTTCTATAAGAACTTCACTGACATTAATATCAAAAAAAACACGGGTTCTGTTTTTTCTTATGCAGGGGATATTCAATGCTGAATTTCTTTCTTTACGGGCAATCTTTTCAAATTTTTCCATCTCCTCTTCCAAATCCTCTTTCGGAAGGATGTCGGCAATATTTTTTCCTTCAATCTCTTCTCCGGTATAATCAAGAATATTACAAAAGGTGGTATTGGCATACCGGATAACTTTTGTCTGAAAATCAAAAAGAATAATTCCGTCAGTGGAAGATTCAAAAAGGGTTCTGTATTTTGTTTCAGATTCTTTCATAGCCTGCTCTGTCTTTTTGCGGGCTGTAACATTCATTGAACTGCCGATAATCTCAACAGGATTACCTGCTTTATCACGTATCAGCCTGAGTCTGTCATGTATCCATACATAATCGCTGTTTTTATGCTTAAAGCGGTATTCATTAACATATTCTCCTTTTTCAAATAATAAAGGAAATTCAGAAAAAGAACGCCGGAGATCATCAGGATGTATGTGATCTTTCCAGAAATTCGGAGTTGTGATAATTTCATGGGCTTGATAACCGACATGATTCACTATATTTTCACTGACAAAGGTTGTGCCGAAATCCCCGGACGGTTTACAGGTATAAAGCACTGCTGGACTGGCGTTCAGCAGATACTCAAGCCGCGTCTTTATTTTAATAAGCTCTTCTTCTTTCTGCTTTTGCTCTGTTATATCTGATATAACTGCAAATGAGCCGATATGCTCTCCTTTATCGTCAAATATAGGTGAGCTTCCCAGACTCGTGTAAATTCTCTGTTTATCTTTTCTTAAAAATTCAAAGTCAAACGTTTCTTTAATACCGAGGCTGGCACGTTCCAGATAATTCTCTGCAATTTTTATTCCTGTTTCATCCATAAATGAAAAAAGATGCTTCCCCTGCATCTCCGCAATTGTATATCCGAGCATCTCTGCCATACGTGGATTGACAAACGTGGTATAACTCTCTTTGTCAATGACCCATACCCCCTCCTGCATATTTTCAATCAGATTGCGGTACTGCTCTTCACTTCTCTGCAAAGCCTCTTCCGCCTGTTTACGATCTGTAATATTCAAATTGGAGAAGCAGACGCCTATGACATCTTCGTTATCTGTTATAACAGGATTATAATAAAATTCAAACCAGTAATTAAGACTGCCAATCCCTTCTATTTTCTTTTCAATACTGACAGATTCTCCATTCAGAGCTTTGCTGAAATTCTTCTGAAAAGAGTGAATATCCTGCTCAGAAACAAAATTCCATATAGATTCTCCCGCATATATGTCTCTGCCGAAGACTACTTTTGCATTCTGATTTGCTTTTTTATTAAATGCCTGAATTTTATAATCTTTATCAATAAGTAAAAAAGACAACTGGTTATTGTTTAACATTCCATGAAGATTCGCCTCAATCCGCTTTCTTCCGGAAATTTCTTTTTGCAGTTCTGCTGTACGTGCTTCCACAAGCTCTTCAAGGTGATCCCGATGCTTTCGGAGTTCTTTCTCTAACTGCTTACGCTCTTCAATCTCCTGTTTCAGTTGTTTATTCAGTTTTAAAAGTTCCGCGGTGCGAACTTCTACGCGCATTTCCAACTGTTCATGAGATGCTCTGAGCTGCTCTTCACTCCGCTTTAAACTGATAAAAAGAGACTGATAAGGCTGCCTGAGACCTGTTTCAATAATTGCTTTGTAAATCAGATAAAAAGAGATGAATTTAAAATAATGACCAATCAGATTGGAGAGTCCATAGACACCGATATAAAATGTAAATGCCAGATCCTCGCCTATAGAAAAAAGAATGGATAACACCATTAAATTAAAGATATTTTTGTCAAACTGACTCTGTTTTTGAAATAAGATAATCAGAGAATATACAAGAATAAAGCAGATAATATATTCGCTGATAATTTTAAACTGTGTCAGCCCTTTTCCCTCAATAAAACAGTCCGGGAATATATTCCAATAAAATATTGATAATAAGAACAAAGATATAACTACGATATAGCCGGAAAATATAAGACGGATATTTATTTTTTTATTCAGCAGAAAAGGGGCAATGAGAAAAGAGATACTCTCTGTATATCCGGCACCAATCCACAATTGGGTCGGTAAGTTGGCATCATAGCCATGAAAGATATTCATTCCTTTGTAAGACAAGGTATGAAGCATATCTATGCTGCCGATAAAGAAATAGGCAATACCTAAAAAAAGGAGATAGGAATTCTTCATAAAGGCTCTGGTATTCCATGTTATCATGAAGATACACCATCCCACAGCAATACTGAATAACTCCCCAATCGCATGAAAAAGGAGGAAACTGTAAAGGCTTGTAAGATATAGGCATAGCAGGATCATTAGAGCGATAAAGAGTGATAAGGGTTTGTTAAAAATAAATTTGAAAAATTCCATCTTTAGTTTTTTCCACTAATTTTTGATTATCAAAGAGCTAAGTTTCTTCAAGAAATTTAGTTTTTCCATTACTTTTTGGCAAAGTAAACCTGAATGTTGCCCCTTTTCCCAACTCACTCTCCACCCATATTTTTCCGTTATGTTTTTCAACAAATTCTTTGCACAGGATCAGCCCCAGCCCTGTGCCTTGCTCATTTGCCGTTCCTTTTGTGGTATGATGAACATCAATTCTGAACAGTTTGCCAATATTTTCAGGCTTTATACCGATTCCCTCGTCTGAAACCGAAATCTCCAGAAAATCTCCTGCATCTTTTGAACTGATTCTGATCTCTTCTCCGCTGCGGCTATATTTCATTGCATTTGTTATAAGATTTCTGATGATCGTATTAATCATATGCTCATCTGCATATACAAATGTATTATCCTGAATCTCACTGACAACGGAGATACCTTTCTCTTCAGCATTATGTTTTAATAATAATTTGTTTTCTCTAATAATTATACTTATATCTGTAATATTCGGATCCCATTCAATACGCCCGGTCTGCGATCTTGACCATTCTAACAGATTATTCAATAAATTAAAAGCATTTCTGGATGCTATATTCATGCTTTTTATTAAATCTATAACAATCTCTTTTTCCAAAGCCTCAAAAGACTGAATAAGCAGATCGGAGGCTCCGATAAGCCCGTTAAAAGGACTTCTGAGATCATGGGCAATAATTGAAAAAAATTTATCTTTGGTTGCATTAAGTTCTCCAAGTTCTTTAAGTAATTTATCTTTAGTGGCATTAAGCTCCTGAAGCTCTTTTTTCTGAAGCTGAATCGTCAAATGTGCGGTAATACGTGCTATGACCTCTTCATTCTGAAAAGGCTTGGTAATATAATCCACTGCTCCTGCTTCAAATCCCTTGATTTTATCAGCAGTTTCAAAAAGAGCAGTCATAAAGATAACCGGAATATCTTTAGTCTCTTCATCTTTTTTCAGGTTCCGGCAGGCTTCAAAGCCGTCAATACCGGGCATCATTACATCCATCAGAATAACATCAGGTTTTGCAAACTTTGCCTGATGAATTGCACTTTCACCATCTTCTGCAATCAGTATTTTAAAACCGGAGGTCTTCAAATGATCAAAAAGAACACCCAGATTCATCGGATTATCATCAACAACCAGAATACTCGCTCCTTCTAATCTTTTGTGAATCATCTTTTATTCTCCTCAACAAATAAATAATTTATCCGCTGCAAACCTAATCCATTCTGCCCAAACCTAACCCCCTGCCCCCTTCCCTGAAGGGAAGGGGAGATTCTGCCGCCACGTCCCCCCTTCCCTTCAGGAAAGGGGGGCAGGGGGTTAGGTTAAGATTTACAAAATACGCCGTCCCAGCAGAGATGCGGCTAATTCCACGGCATTTTCAGCCGTTCTGTTCCGATGATCCAGAATCGGATTGATCTCTACAATATCCATTGAAGTTATACAATCTGAATCTGCAAGTATTTCCATTAAAAGATGGGCTTCACGGTAGGTCAGTCCTCCTGAAACCGGAGAACCGACCCCCGGAGCTTCAATAGGATCAAGTACATCCATATCAAGACTCACATGAATTCTGGATAAATGACTGAGATGTTTTAAAGATTCTCCTGCGATCATCCCTATACCGTGTTCATCAATATCTCGCATGGTATAAATTTTAATTCCGCTGTTTCTGAGCATGATCCGCTCTTCCGTGTCTAACTTGCGGATGCCTATAATCACAATATCTTCCGGGTATAACTTGGTTCCCGGACGCCCTAAATTAACTAATTCAGGCAGTCCTCTGCCGGTCAATACAGCCAATGCCATGCCGTGAATATTTCCGCTTGGGGATGTTTCAGGAGTATTAAAGTCCCCGTGAGCATCTACCCATATAATGCCTGTTCTTGAATGCTCAGTTATTCCGCCGATTGTGCCGATAGCAATAGAATGATCTCCGCCGAGAAAAACCGGCAGATACCCCTGAATAACCGATTCTTTTGCAGCTTCATAGAGTAGCTCACACGCCCGGAGGATTGCTGTTAATAAATCGCAGTCTTTAGGAAGTGCATCTCTGACAGGAACATCAATATTTCCAATATCTTCAATAATATATCCTATATTACGCAATTGTGAAGATATGCCCGCATATCTGATTGCCCCTGGACCTATATCAACTCCCCGTCTTGATTGCCCCAGATCCATTGGAACGCCTATAATTCTTATGGTTTTTCTCATTTTTCTGATAAAAATTTCCCTAAGAGCATGTTTGAAAAATCCCCCAAAATTTTCCAAGTCTTCAGAACTTCCAAAGTCTTATTAAGATTAAATATTCAGCAATTCTGCTAAAATTTCAATCGGATGTTTTATCTCTTTTCTGCTGAGATGCTCCATTTGCAATCTGCAGGTCGGACAATCTGTTACTCCAATTACAGAATCAGAGATATTCAGTTTATGAATCATATCAGAGGCGATTTTGCAACTTAAATCATAATTATCTGCGGAAAATCCCCACGCCCCTGCCATACCGCAGCAATGGCTCTTTAAATCTTCAATTTTAACAATTTTTGAGAGCATCCGAATAGAACATGATGCATCAGTCTGTACTTTTAAATGACATGGCGTATGATAAGAGAGCTTCATATCTGATTGTTTAAATTCAAGTTTATCCAAATGCTGATTAACAAGCCTGCTGATGTGGACTGTTTTACGCTGAATCATTTTTATCTCATGATTATCAAATAGATAAGCCCATTCCTGCATTAAAGAGAAACCGCAGGATGAGCAGGTTACAGCAATATAATCAGCTTCATTCAGCAATGATCCCCATTTTCGGAGATTCTTTAAAATCTTATCTTTTGCCCCTTTTATCATACCTTTGGAGATCATAGGCAAACCGCAGCAATGCTGTTTCGGAATAAAAACAGACAGTCCGATCTGTTTCAGGATTTTTATCGCGGCAACGCCGATTTCAGGCTTGATATACCCTGCATAACATCCTGTAAAAAAAAGAACTTTATTAGAGCGTGTTTGAAAACCTAACCCCCGACCCCTTCCCTGAAGGGAAGGGGAAATTTTACTCCGTTTTCCCCCCTTCCCTTCAGGGAAGGGGGGCAGGGGGGTTAGGTTCGGAATTTCCAATCCTCTTTCCAAAGGATGAATTTTTTCCGGCATTATTTCAAAAAGAGATTTTTCAGAAAATGAGATGAGTTCCCGTTTTGAAGAGATACCGAGAAACTGCTCTCCGATTTTCCGGGAAAATTCAGCATCCGCCAATGGCTTTAAGATTCCGGCAAATTTTCTTAAAGATTTTCCGGCAAATTCAGCATTGACAAGCAATTTATCCTGAATAGAAGAACCGAATCTTTTGATATATCCTGCTTTTGCGGCAATCGCCATTTGAGGAATATTCACATTTGAAGGACATTCTTTATAACAACTGCCGCAGTTGATACAATTTTGCATCACCTGATAAAATTCTTTTTCATACAGAGATTTTTCTTTAATTGCTCCGGTGATAAGTGCCTGTAAAATATTTGCTTTGGCTTTCGGGGAAGCAGATTCATCTCTTGTAAATTTATAAACCGGACACATTCTTGTCGCTGTGGTGACGGTAGTGCATTTGGAACATCCGTGACATTTTTCAATCTCCTTGAGAAGCGGAAAGTTGAGAATAATTTGATAATCTGCTCCGAACCGCAGATTTTTTTTCATCTGATTTGGATCATGAATGGTTTTAATTTCAGGGTTTAAGATATTTTTTTCATCTAAAATATGCTTTGTTTTAAGGAAAAGATCATAAATGCCCGGATACTGCTTTTTAATATAAGCACTTCTCAGCCTTCCGTCTCCATGCTCCCCGGATACAGAGCCGCCAAGAGAATGAACTAATTCAAAGACCTCATCTCCAAGTATTTTAAGCATTTCAACATCATGAGTATCTTTAAGATTCAGCAGCGGGCGTGTATGAAGCAGCCCTTTTGCAATATGTCCGTATAAAACAAATTTTACATGATGACGGTTTAAGATATTATAAATTCCTTCAAAATAATCAACAAGATGTTGAATCGGAACAGCCGCATCTTCAATCAGTGCAAGTATTTTCTTCTCTCCTTTCAGTTTATAAAGAATCGGAACAGCGGCTTTTCTGATTCCCCAGAATTTTTCTTTTTCTTCATCAGATACAGCAAGATAAGCATTCTGTGTAAACCCTCGTGTAATAAGAAGCTCTCTTGTTTTATTTGCCGGAGAAAGCGATTCATCTTTGTCAAAAGCGTCAAATTCAATCATCAGAACATTATCAATTCCGTCAGGAATTTTATTTCTGAGATGTTCATCTGTCTCTTTTGCCAATTGAAGCAGAGATTTATCCATGATTTCAATACCTGCAGGATTCATCGGCAGAATTTTCTGAACTGCTTTGGCAGAAGAGAGAATATCATCAAAAAATGCCACAACAAGACTGTCATAAGGCGGTTTATCCAAAAGCCTGAATTTCAGACGGGTAACAACCCCAAGCGTTCCTTCAGAGCCTGCAAAGAGCTTTCTTAAATCAAGAGGCTGATTCTTAACTAATCCTTCTGAGATTATAGCCTGAAACATTATATCTGATCTGCGGATAAGCTGATTCAATCTTTTCAGCATGTTCATTATAAAGATTATAAATCTTTTTCAAATTATCCGGCAATTGATTATATTCTTTTTCAGGGATTTGAGATAAGATAATTCTCTCTCCGCTGCTTAAAATCACCTCTGCATCTAAAATATAATCAGATACATTTCCGTATTTTACTGAATGTGCGCCGCTGGCGTTGGTTCCGTACATTCCTCCGAATGTGGCATATTCTCCGCTTGACGGATCAGGCGGAAAAAAAAGACCTTTTCCTTTAAGTGCGGATTCAAGCTCTCCAAGCCTGAATCCCGGCTCACATTCAAACCATTTTTCTTTCAGATTAATATAAAGCAGCCGGTTCATATATTTGGTAAAATCAAGTATAATCCCGTTTCCGATTGAAGAGCCGCATAGCCCGCTTCCTGCTCCTCTGGAATGAATTGATAAGCCATGTTTTTCTGCAAAATGAACAGTTTCAATAACATCTTCTGTGTTTTTGGGATAAACAACGCATATCGGCTGTATTCTGAATATGCTCCCGTCAGTTGAAAGAAGAGAGGTTCTGATTCTGTCTGTAAATAGATCGCCTTTGAGCTTTATTTTTAAGTTATTGAACATATTTATTTAATCCATAATTTTTTAACTGGTATTGTCAGATTTCTGTTTTAACCCTCTCTATAGCAGATGTCAAATTTTTTTAGCGTGGAAAAGAGGGTAATAAAAAAAATGAAATTAATGTCCATCAAACCATTGACAGATAAGAATTAATTCAGCTAATATCAGCAGATAAAAAATAAAGTTTTTTTTAAACCCCGCAGGTCTGCAATAAGTTGACAAAACAAAAAAATTATTTTGCCCTATGAAAAAAGATTGTACAAATAATCAGGAAATATGGTATTTGTTAAATAACATAAATCATATCTCTGAAAATAAAATTTCTGCGGATGCGGTTGTGCCGCAAGATTCACCCTGGTTTTGCGGTCATTTTCCGGGGGATCCGGTTCTGCCGGGGATTGCCCAGTTAGGAATCATCTTTGATATAATAGAGCATCTGAGAGATTTCAGACTGACAGGCATTAAACGGGTCAGATTTAAAAAAATCATAAGACCTGATGATATATTGAATATCAGGGCGGTTATTTCTGAAGAGAAATTCCTTTCATGTTCATTTAAAATTATGGTAAAAGAAGAAATCGCCTGTAGCGGTATTTTTATAATTGAGGAGAAAATAGATAATGAAAGCAGATAATAAGGAGTTTACTCTCCGCATTGCGGAGATTATTATCAATGAACTTAAATTAGAAGATGTAACCCCTGAAACATTTGATCCCAGCCTTGATCTGATTGATGAGCTTGGGATTGACAGTATGGATATGGCAACCGTTGTTCTTATTCTTCAGGATGAATATCGTATCAGAATTGATGAAGATGATTATCCTAAATTGTCAAATCTCAGATTAATCTCTGAATATATACAGGAAAAAATAGAAATCAGGAATTAATTTCACGTTTTCGCGCCGGATCGCGGGAACATCAGTTGGTTCAAGTTCTGAGACTTGAACCAACCGGCGACTTCCGAAGTTTCTGAAACTTCAGAAGTCTTATCCGCTATATGGCTGATTTTATATAACTCATCTTACGCACTCTTTTACCAAATAATAACTATGACAAATCAGGAAAATTCACCCGTAAGAGTAAAAGGAATGGCAGATGGTCTATGTATCACACTTGATCCGACTCAGCCGGAAGATTATTTAAAAAAAGAGCTGGAAAAACAGTTCAACCCGCTGAAACATCTTGCTATCAATGCACGGATAACATTTGATGTCGGAGAAGAGAACAAAAAATGTAAACGGCTGGTTGAAAAATTAGGAGAATTTTTAAAAAAGAATTTCAGCGTAGGATCTGTTTCTATAGCTCCCAAAAAGAAATGGGTATCAGAAGAAAAGTACCGGCATCAGGATATGGATCACTCATGGCAGCAATACCGGAGTGATGCTCTTATACTTACCGGCAGAGTCAGATCCGGACAAAAAGTAACAGCCAGAAAACATCTTATCATATTAGGGGATGTCAATCCCGGAGCGGAAGTTGTGGGGGGCGGTGATATTATTGTGATGGGTTCTTCTGTGCGGAACAGCAATTGCAGGGTATCCTGATAATGAAAATGCAATTGTTCTCGCCCTTGATTTCCGCCCCACTCAGATACAGATCGGGGGGCTTGTTGCTGCGGGTCTTCCCCCTTCTTCTGAAAAAGTAGCGGAATTTGCTCATGTTGAGAACGGAACCATTGTTGTTGAAAATTATTTAAAAGCAAATCCCTTTGGACGTATGCCATGGCCCGAGGTAAGGTAAGACAATTAAGAATTGATAATTAGGAATCAGGAATTTTGGTCTCGTTGATCTCGTTCCAACGCTTTGCGCCAATGCCGTTAAGTTAAGAAATAACCTAACCCCCGACTCCTTCCCTGAAGGGAAGGGGAGACCCGTCCGCCACGCTCCCCCCTTCCCTTCAGGGAAGGGGCAGGCTTCGACATGAGCTCAGCCGAATGGGGGTTAGGTTATTCCTTAACTTAATGGCATTGACGCTTTGTGCGGGAACGCAGTACCGCCTAAAGGCGGTACTACGAACTTATTGTTTTAATTTAAGAGGTGCTAATTTGAACGGAAGGATTATTGTCATCACCTCAGGAAAAGGTGGTGTCGGAAAAACCACAGCAACAGCGGCTATCGGCGCAGCCCTTGCATTGCAGGGAAAAGAAGTTGCAGTGGTGGATATGGATATTGGTCTGAGAAATCTTGATGTGGTTATGGGGCTGGAAAACCGGATTGTTTTTACTATTGTGGATGCTGTCAAAGGGAAATGTAAAATCAGACAGGCGGCTGTCAAAGACAGGAAAATAAAAAATCTTTATCTTATACCGGCTTCCCAGAGCGATAACAAAAATGTTCTGAACCCGGAGGAAGTATTAAAATTCAGCGCCAAGCTCAGGGAAGAATTTGATTTTATTCTGATGGACTGTCCCGCAGGGATTGAACAGGGATTTGAAAACTCTGTAGTTGCTTCAGATGAGGCAGTGGTAATCTGTACTCCTGATGTATCTTCGGTCAGGGATGCAGATCGGGTTATCGGGCTTCTTTATGCGCGCTCCATTACCCCCAGACTGGTGATTAACCGGATTGTCCCTGAAATGGTGGAAAGGGGCGACATGCTCAGTCATACAGATATAACAGATGTTCTCTCTGTTGAACTTATAGGTCTGGTTCCGATGGATGATCATGTTGTAGTCTCTACCAACACAGGGACCCCCCTGATTTTACAGAAGAGTTCCAAAGCAGGCGAGGCGTTTCAGCGTATAGCCCTTAGGCTTAACGGTCATACAGATATTCCCATAGAAGTACCGCAGGCTCAGAACCGTTTCTGGAAAAAGATCGGGGATAAATTAGGTCTCGGCAAATAAGGAGGCACCATTATGCTCAATGGATTTTTCCGAAAAATAATGGGTAGTAAAAATGAGAGCAAAAATGTGGCAAAAAAAAGACTCAAATTTGCTCTGATATATGACAAGCTGGAGGTAAGTGAAGATATTCTTGATAATTTGCAGAAGGATATTGTTGATGTGATTTCCAAGTATTTTGAAATTGATAAAGAATCTGTCAAACTTGATATAAGCCGATCTGATGATTTTTCAGCCCTGATTGTCAATACACCGATTATATCTGCCAAGCGTAAGGATCGCAGGGGAAATAAATAAAATAAGAAGTCGGATTTATTTTAATTGCCTGATCTTATGGAATGATAAACCCGCCGTCCTGAAGAGATTTTTATCGCGGGTAAGACGGTTTCATATCCGTCAATTCTGACTTTTATATGATGAGTTCCGGGTGGGAGGGGTATTTTCAGCAGTTTCAGGAACGCCGGAAGCGTTTCCCAGCATCGGGTATCCGGCTCCTCCATCAGAAAGAACGCTGTACGCAATAATACCCCGATAAGTTCATCATTTTTACGTTCGACAGCCTGTGAGATTGCCTCTTTTGCTGCTGCTCTGGCAGTCTCTTTGACCATGATCTTTGCGGCTCTCTCCTGAAGAGATGCTTTGGCAATTCCGTTGACATCGGTAGTTATAACCGTGCTGTTCAAATGATTTCCGGCTGAATCTGTTATCATTATTGCAGGATCATTGGAATATCGGCTTTGATACTGCGGAAAAGAGAATCGTATAGATTTGGGAAGAACAATATTTCCGGGAGTTTTCACGGGGCCGCTTCCGATTCCGATAAATAAAATCAATTCGCCGTACGTCGCCGGATAAAGCTGAATTTTCCGATGAAATGAACTTTCTGTAATATTCAGCTTCATCTTTAAATCCAAGATATGAACCGAGACGGTAAAGCTCTGATGCCACAATCGCTGGATTTGAAAGCTGTGCCGCCAATTTTTTATACTCAATATATGCGTCATTGATTTCACGAAGATTTTCATAGCATAAAGCTGTCAATGCCCTTGTAAAATAAGCTCCGGCAAGTGCTTTAGGGTATGTATCAAGTATTTTCAAAGCCTGCTTTGCCTCCACCAAAGCATCTTCATATTTGTAAAGCAGCAGAAAATTCATCATCAGATAAGTATGAACCATCAGACGCTCACTGTATTCCCCTTTATATTCAGTTATCCATTCAGTTGTTACAAGCGAAGTCGCCTGCTGTGTGATACTGATAACATCCTGCTGTTTAATAAGGTTTGATGCGTTGAGAAGCTCCTGAATACTCTCCTTATATTTCCCGATATGATGAAGGATCAGCCCTTTTTCCATAAATAGCAGGAGCTTATCCCGATCCGAAAATTGCTTTGTCCCTGAAAGAGCTGCCGCTGCTTTTACCGGTTGATTGCTGTAAAATTCTCTTCTTGCATCTCTAAGCTGCGGTGCGGTACATCCTATTGAATAGATAAAGATAAAAAGAATGAAGAATTGAGGAAGTCTTACAAATATGATATTAATCCAAGATTTTAAATGACTTTTTTTCATAAAATTTTATCCTCTTACTTGAAACCGTAAGGATTTTAAAAACCATTGGGATTTAAGTGAATATGTGCAACTTCTTACCGCAGAGAATGCAAAAGGCGCAGAGAAATCTTTGCAAACTTTGCGCCCTTTGCGGTTTAAAAAAAGTTGCACATCGTGTTGAATTAATAATCCTCTACCGCTCTTTTACCATCCGATAAACGGCTTTGAAGCCTCCCTGATAACTTCAACGCTGTCTGTCCATATCAGTTCACCTGATTTGATATTTGTCAGTTCAAGATTCAACTTGTAATATTTTAATTCTTTCTTTTTAAGACGAAACTGACGCGGTTCTTTTTTTTCAATAGAATAAAGGGTTCCGCTGATAATATAATCTGCGCCGGTCTGCTGCCCCGGCTGAACCCTTGTTCCGGGTGCGACATTCCCGCCATGCTGGTAATCAAGCTCATTGGCAATATTATCACGCTGAAGCCGATTTACAAATCTGAATCTTCCTGATTTCAGCATCGCCTCACGAATATCATCTGTGATTGCCTCAGTGCTGATATGCTCATCTGTCCGATTGGCAACATCATAAACAACAAGAATCGGTTTTTCAGAGGTTTCCGGTATGGGAGCGGTTGCCAGAAGCGGCTTGACAAGAGCATCAACAATAGTCTTTTTATCTGAGAAATCATAACTTTCATCATAATGCAGCTTTTCATCCGGTGAAACTGTCCGGGTGGTTACTGTGCATCCGCTGATGATACCGGATGCTGAAATAATCACTGTTAAGAGAAGAATAAATCTGAGTACTGATCTTTTCATAAAATACTCCAAAGAAACCCCTGTCCCTTTAAGGTAGGGGAGGAATCGGAGTTTCACCTGATGCTTTTCAATAGGAAACATCAGGTAAAACAGGTTTAAAAAACGCTCCTTTAAGAGCATCGGGATTGCTCCCGTAATGTTTGCCTCGGCAAAGTTATTCCGGCTTTTCAGGCTCAACACACCGGCTTCAGACCCTTACGCCTGTTTAATGCTGAACAACAGAGCATGGAACTGGCACGCATCCCATGGTGTTATAACCAAAATAACATAGTTCTCAAAGAACTCAGCCTGGTCAACAGGGCTTGCAGTTATTCAGTCTGCAAGCCGCTATCCCTTCAGGGTAGCGGTCGTTGACAATTTTGCCTCCATAATAATTTTACTATTTTGTATTTTTATATATTAACTGAATATAAAATTCAACTGTAGATTTTCAGAAACTGATTTTCATCATTAAAGAAAAAACCCTAACGGTTTCAGAAACCGTTAGGGTTTTTAAGAAACTAAGTTTTTAAGAAAACCTGGTTTCTTTTAAAAAATGAAATATAAAGAATCACATCTCCATCATAATATCGCGGATAATCGGTTCAATATCCTCCAATTTTATATCTGACTGCTTTTCCAGAGCAATTTCCATATTAGATGATCTCAGTTTATTTAACAGGCTGTTTATGATAAGCATAAGGATTTTAATCCCGCCCTGCGGATATTTTCTGATAAAACATAATATATCAGTCCGGTGTATCCTCAGAATCTTTGTATATTCCGAGCCTGTTACACTGGCAGTTCTTTTTTCTGTCATAAATACAGCCGCTTCGCCGAAGACCTCTTTCTCTCCGATAGTACAGATAAAAATATCCTCTTTTTCAAAACAGGATACAGAGACATAGACATTACCCTTTAAGATGGCAAAAAGAAATTCGCTTACTTCTCCCTGAGATATGATCCTCTCTCCTTCTTCATAATCAATAATTTCTGCTTTTTTCAGGAGTATATCCAATTCATCTTCTTTCAGGTATTTGAATATTTTTATCTCTCTGATTTTAGGCAAATATTTTTTCATAATTTCTGATTCAGTCATTTTTTCCCTCTTTGCAAGATAACTTTACACCATGAGTATTTACTTTTACAATATAAGATACTATTATGTCAATGTGAATTAAGAATTTAGAATCAGGAATGAAGAATTAACAGTCTCTTATAAATTCATTAGATCGGAAATTTGTAAAAGTTTGTAGTACCGCCTTTAGGCGGTTCGTATGAAATCAGATGGTTATCGCAGCACGCCGAACCGCCTGAAGGCGGTACTACGAACTTTTTCGATCTGCTGAAATTTGCTGAATCGGTAAAAAGATTTCCTAAGTTTCAGGAAACTTTTGAAGTCCGAATTTTAACAAAGGAGGGTTTTATGGAAATTTTGGTATGTGTGAAGAGGGTTCCCGACACCTCTGAAAATGAAATTGAAATCAAAAAAGACGGCTCAGATATTGTGCGCGATGATCTGGTCTATTCTGTAAATGAATGGGATAATTACGCTGTAGAAGAGGCGATTCAGATTCGTGACAAGGTGGGCGGTTCTGTAACAGTGGTTACAGTCGGGGATGAAGAATCTGAGGAAGTCCTGAGAAGAGAGATGGCTATGGGAGCAGATAAAGGAATTCTTCTTTCAGATAAAGCATTCAAAGGTTCTGACGGCAGGGGTATTGCAAAGATTCTGAAAGCTGAAACAGAGAAAGGAAAATATGACCTTATCCTTACAGGCGCTCAGGCGGATGACGGATCCGCTCAAATCGGCGGTATGCTTGCGGCAATGCTGAATATTCCTTACGCATCTCTGGTGAATTATATTGAAATCATTGATAATAAAAAGATAAAGGTCGGCAGAGAGATTGAAGGGGGAAATCAGGAGATGAATGAAATTGATCTGCCGTGCCTGCTTTCAATTCAAACAGGCATCAATGAACCTCGTTATGTAGGGATTCGCGGTATTCGGAAAGTTGCATCTGTTGAAATTCCGGTTCACGGAGCAGGAGATATTGGCATTGCGACTGATTCTGTAGGAGAAGCCGATGCAAAAGTCCGGCGTGTGGATTATTTTACTCCTGCTTTGGGTAAAGGAGCTGAAATGCTTGAGGGAAGCACTGAGGAGAAGATTGAAAAACTGATTGAAATGCTTAAATCAAAAGGAGGAATAAAATAATGGCGACAACGATTTTTGCTTATATTTCCCATAAAGCAGGGAAGGCAGATGATACAGCAGTTGAATTGGCGGTTGCTGCCCGCAAAATAGACCCGAATGCCGCTGTTACCGCTGTTGTTATCGGTTCCGGCGTTGATGCGGTCTGTAATGAAGTCGCGGCGTTTTATAAAGAGGTCTGGAAGATTGATAATGCCGCTCTCTCTTATCCTAATGCCGAAGTAATCCGACCTTTACTGGCTAAGATTTTACCGCGAAAGAGCATCCTTCTGGTTCCTCATAATACATTTGGCATGGATCTCTCTCCGGGGCTTTCAGTAAAACTTGATTCGGCATTTGTTTCTGATGTTGTCGGTATTGAAGGTACCGATAACGGAAAGCTGAAAGTGATTCGTCAGGAATACAGCGGCATGGTCAGCACCCATATCTTGTGTGATATTTCAGGCGGAGCAGTGATAAATATCCGTTCCGGCGCATTTCAGCCTGAGGAAGAAAAAGGGAATGCAGGGGGTCAGGTTATTGATAAGACAGGTCAAGCCGGTGATATTCCCAAGCCTGCACGCCGTTTTCTTGAGATAAAGGAGGCTGAAAAAGGGGAGGTGGATATTACCAAATCTGAAATCCTTGTCTCTGTTGGGCGAGGGATTGGGGATCAGGATAATCTTCAGATTATTTATGATCTTGCAAAGGCAATGCGCGGAGAGGTTGCCTGCTCCAGACCGATTGTAGATGCAAAATGGCTTGAAAAAGCACGTCAGGTCGGAACATCCGGGCAGACTGTCAAACCGAAAGTCTATATGGCACTTGGCATCAGCGGCGCTTTCCAGCATATGGGGGGATCAAAGGAGCGCCTTTTATGGTTGCAATCAACAAGAATCCAAAAGCACCGATTTTTCAGTTTGCAGATGTTGGCATAGTGGCGGATATTCTGGAGTTTCTCCCTGAAATGACGGAAAAGATTAAAAAAATTAAATAATTCAAAGAGTTAATGGACGTTGAAAATCCCGCAGCTCTTCAGTTGTGATGTCAGATTACGCTGCGCTAACCCGCAATGCCATTAAACAACCGACCATAAAAAACTATAAGATTTTATGTCCACATATTCTTCTCAATTTCTGTTAAGAAAATCAGAGGAAAACGTTATAGTTCTTTATGGTCTCTCGCTTAATCTGTCCCATTCGCTGCGCAGCTTTATCTGATAAGCCAATCCATCCTGATGTTTCCATAATCCTGCTGTATCTTTTAAGATTTCTTCAAATTTATCTTCATCGGGATTAACGGGATTTTCATCTACGATTACAATTACCTGATGCCTTCCCAAAGGAATGTCTTCAGGAAATTTCAAAAGAATCGTCCTGTTTTCATTTAAATCAAAATCATAACTTATTGTACGCATTATTTCACCAAGTAAACCTGCACTGAAATTTTTTCAGGATCGGCATAGCAGCCGGATCAGCCGGAGTGCAAAAATTTTATTTTTACACGGGACGCAAAGTGTCAGTGCCTGCGTTCCCACGCGAAGCGTCAATGCCATTAAGTTAAGATAACCTAACCCCATTCGGCTGAGCTCATGTCGAAGCCTGCCCCTTCCCTGAAGGGAAGGGGAAACCTGTCCCGCTCCTCAACTTAATGGGATTGACGCGAAGCGTGGGAACGAGAGAGATTCATAATTAAGAATTATTGACTTTCCAGATTGTTCCGTCAGGACGATCTTCAAGAATGACCTTCATATCTTCAAGAGCTTTTCTGATCTGATCTGCTTTTGCCCAGTTCTTTGTCTGCCTTGCTTCTTTTCTCTCTTTTATCATCTGCTCAATAACTGCCGGATCAACCGACTCTTTTTCAAGAGATTTTGCTCTCTTTTTTTCAAAATAATCTCCGGGCGTCAGATTCAGTATTCCCAAAATACTGCTCATTTTTAAAATATCTGAATAAGCGGATTCAATCCCTTTTCTGAAGATCCGAATCTAACGAGGGATCTTCATCCAATATGCGGTTGATATTCCGAACAGCATCAAAAAGAACGCCGATTCCTTTTGCTGTATTAAAATCATCATCCATTGCCTCGGAAAACCGTTTCCAATATTCACCTGATTCTGACTCCTGACTCCTGACTCCTGACTCCTGTATTCTGATTCCTGTATTCTTAATTCTTTCAAGCGTTGCATAAATTTTATCAAGCCACGATCCTGCTTCATCCATTGCTTTATCTGTAAAATCAATCGGACTCCGGTAATGATTGGAAAGGAGAAAAAGCCTTACAGCCTCCGGGTGATAAGACTTCAGAATATCTTTTATCATTAAAAAATTTCCAAGCGATTTGGACATCTTCTCCTGATTGATATTCACAAATCCGTTATGAACCCAGTATTTTGCAAACGGCTTTTCAAATACCCCTTCAGACTGGGCAATCTCATTTTCATGATGCGGAAAAATAAGGTCTTTGCCCCCGCCGTGAATATCAAAGGTTTCGCCAAGATATGTGCTGCTCATGGCAGAACATTCAATATGCCATCCGGGTCTTCCGTTGCCCCAGGGGCTTTTCCAGAAAGGCTCTCCGGGCTTTGCAGATTTCCATAAAGCAAAATCAAAGGGATTCTGCTTTCTTTTATCTATATCTACTCTTGCTCCTGCTTCCATATCCTCCAATTTTCTGCCGGAAAGTTTGCCGTATTCTTTGAACTTTTCAACTGAATAATAAACATCCCCATCTATCTGATATGCTATCCCTTTTTCAATCAGTTTTTCAACAAATCTGATAATATGTTCAATATGGTCAGTTGCTTTCGGTTCAATATTTGCTCTTCTGATATTCAGGGCGTCCATATCATGATAAAATTCCTGAATATATTTTTCCGCCAAGTCATGAGAATCAATACCCAGCTCATTTGCTCGTCTTGATAATCTTGTCATCAACATCTGTAAAATTTCTTACATATTTAACATCAAAGCTTTTTGCTTTAAAATATCGCACCATGACATCAAAGACCACAACAGAGCGTGCATGTCCGATATGGCAGGAGTCATATACAGTAGGTCCGCAGACATACATCCCCACTTTTCCGGGTTTAACCGGCTCAAACGGCTCTTTCTTTCTGCTCAATGTATTATATATCTGAATTGTCATTATATATTAGCCTTCATTATGTAGGGTGGGTGAGCGGAGCCGAACCCACAATGGTGGGTTACGCTACGCTTCACCCCTTAGGGTTTTATTTAACTGTTTTTCTTTTGAATCTTTGCCCATTCATCCCGTAATGTTACTGTTCTGTTAAATACCGGCGTATTATCGGAAGAATCAGGATCAACGCAGAAATATCCGAGCCGCTCAAACTGATACCTGCTTCCGGAGCCGCTCCAGTAAGACTCGGTTCAACATAACAGTCTGTTAGGCGCTCCAATGAATTAGGATTCAGATTTGATGTAAACTCTTTGCCATCTTCGACAATATCCGGGTTTTCTTTGATAAAAAGATAATCATAAAGCCTTACCTCTGCTTTGATTGCATGAGCCGCTGAAACCCAGTGAATAGTTGACTTGACTTTCCGCCCATCCGGAGCATCTCCGCCCCGTGTAGCGGGATCATAAGTACAATGCAGTTCAACAATCTCCCCTTTTCTGTTCTTTATAACATCTAAGCATTTGATAAAATAAGCATATCTGAGCCGTACCTCACGCCCAGGAGTCAGGCGGTAAAACTTTTTGGGTGCGTCTTCAAGAAAATCCTCCTGCTCAATATACAATTCACGGGAAAAAGGAACTTTACGGGTTCCAGCATTCGGGTCTTCAGGATTATTTACAGCATCAAGCATCTCTGTCTGATCTTCAGGATAATTTGTAATCACAACTTTAAGCGGATGTAATACAGCCATAACGCGCATTGCGTTTTTATTCAAATCTTCCCGGACGCAGTATTCAAGCAAAGCCATGTCAACCATGCTGTCCCGCTTTGCCACGCCGATACGCTCACAGAAATTTCTGATAGATTCAGGTGAATATCCTCTCCTGCGCAATCCTGTAATAGTCGGCATCCTGGGATCATCCCAACCGCTCACATGCCCCTGCTCCACTAATTGAATAAGTTTCCGCTTGCTCAGTAATGTGTAAGTGAGATTCAGCCTTGCAAATTCAATCTGCTGAGGATGATAAACCCCTAACTGGTCAAGAACCCAGTCATATAAAGGGCGGTTATTTTCAAATTCCAGAGTACAGATAGAATGAGTAACCCGTTCAATTGAATCAGAAAGACAATGAGTAAAATCATACATCGGATAAATACACCATTTATCTTCAGTCCTGTGATGGGAAACCTTTCGGATACGGTAAATTGTAGGATCCCTCATAATCAGATTCGGAGACGCCATATCAATCTTTGCTCTGAGAACCCTTAATCCGTCCTGAAATTCTCCTGCGGCATCCTTTCAAATAAATCAAGATTCTCTTCAACAGAGCGGTTTCTGTATGGGCTGTCTTTTCCCGGTTCTGTCAGAGTGCCGCGATATTCTCTGATTTCATCGGGACCTAAATCACAGACGTACGCCTTGCCATCTTTGATTAACTGAACTGCATATTCATACAGTTGATCAAAATAATCCGAAGCGTAAAAGAGATTCTCTCCCCAGTCAAATCCAAGCCATTCGACATCTTTTTTTATAGATTCAACATATTCGACATTCTCTTTTGCCGGATTTGTATCATCAAAGCGCAGATGACATTTTCCTTTGTATTCTTTCGCAAATCCAAAGTTTAAACAAATAGATTTGGCATGTCCGATATGCAGATAGCCGTTTGGTTCCGGCGGAAAACGGGTAACAACACGCCCGTTGTATTTATTGCTCTTCATATCTTCTTCAATGATATACCGGATAAAATTCGGCGGCGGCGAAGAAATATCACCTGTGCCGGATTCTTTTTCATCTTCTTTTTTATTTTGAAGATCAGTATCTGATCTTTTCATATTTTTTACCTCAATGTTGAAATAATATAACCGCTTATTGGAAAATATCTTTTAAATCAGAGATTTCATAGATTTTTAATGCCCATTCCCGGATCAATAAATTTCATTTATTTTATCAATGAGCGCAATACTCATTGCTCCTATCCCCTCGCCCTTTCCGAACATTCCAAGCCCTTCGGTGGTGGTTGCTTTGACATTTATACAATCAGGCGAAACTTCAAGTGTTTTGGCAATTTTCTCCTGCATTTCTTTACGATAAGGGGAAATTTTAGGTTTCTCCGCAAAGATAGTTGAATCTATATTGATAATTGAAAATCCTCTGTTACGGATCATCTCACTGGTTCGTGCAAGGAGTATCATGCTGTTAATATCTTTGAACTGAGTATCCGTATCAGGGAAATGCAGACCAATATCTCCAAGTCCGGCTGCGCCAAGAAGAGCATCACAGATTGAATGAATCAGCACATCCGCATCTGAATGTCCGAGCAATCCTTTTTCAAAAGGGATGGTTATTCCGCCGAGAACCAGTTTTCTTCCTGAAACTAAACAATGAACATCATATCCTGTTCCGATACGCATTGAAAAAATTCTCCTGATTTTACACGACTGTATAGCCTGGTGCCCTCTTCCACCCTCCGGGCATCTCCATGTGATATTTTGATACGGATCTTTGATGTCGCAGGTTTTGCAGTGAAGGCAATTCGCGGAATTCAATTTCAGACGGCGTTCCGAGGTCTTCTCATCTGTTTCAATTTCATAAACATTTCCGGGACAGAATCTTGTGCATGGATTTTTAAAATTATGAAAACATTCATTTATGCAGAGATTCTGATCATGCACAATAATATGAGACGGCTGATCCTCACGGTGCATGGTTTTTGAGAGATAAATCCCTGTTAATTTATCCACATACAACTGACCGTCAAAAGATTGCTGATTACGGCTTTCAGGTTGCGGTTCTGATGATTTAAGCGGCTTTAATTCTTTGTAATCTTCCTGAATGAACATCTCATCCCTTATCCCTTTTCCTTCGGTAAAATACTGAGCGCCAAGATAGATGAATTTAAGCGGAATCTTTTTAGCCAAAGCCGATGAAAAATTTCTTCCTTCATAGACTTCATTTTTCAGCCATGAATTTTCAAATAAAATCTGATAATATCCAAGGGACTTTCTGGTGAAATTCCCTTTTTCAATTGCAGATACAGCGGCTTCCGCGGCCAGCATACCGGATTTCATAGAAACATGAATCCCTTTTAACCCAGGTACATTCTGCATTGCCGTGCATCCGCCGATAAACATTCCCCCGTCAACAGCAAGCTGCGGAATGGTAAAATATCCGCCGGTAGAAACAGTTCTTGCGCCCTGCTCAATTACTTTTCCCCCTTTGATGATATTTGCCACAAACGGATGCTGCTTGAATCTGATGAATTCATCATACAAATCAAGCATTGGATTCTCATAGCAAAGCCCTGTCAGAAAGCCGATTGAAACCCTGTTATCCTTCATTTCATAAATAAATCCCCCCCCAGGAGTATTTAAACCTAACGGATAACCGAGAGTATGAATATCATTTCCTTTGCTGGTTTTAAAATAATTCTCATCATGGAGTTGAATCACTTCTTTTATGCCTGTTTCAAAGGACTGCTTCATTCTTCCGTAAGATATACCCAGCTTTTTTGCAACGTCCTGGGTCAGACTTCCTCTGCGCCCTCTCCGAATATAGTTATTTTTGAGATAATATCTATGCCCGGCTCAAAATTCCCTTTGGGATTCCCTTCTTTGTCAAGCCCTTTATCTCCGGTGCGGATACCGATGATGCTTTTCTGATCATCCCCGTAAAGCACTTCTTTTCCGGCAAAACCGGGAAACATATTCACGCCAAGCGATTCGGCAATACTGCCGAGCCATTTGGTAAACTGAGAAAGACTTATCACATAAAAGCCTTTGTTGTGCATATATCGCGGGGTCAGCGGAAAACGGATTGCTTTGCGCTGAGTCAGAAAATAAAATTCATCATCTCTGACCGTTGCCTCAACAGGGCATCCTGATTTCATAAAATCAGGGATAAGCTCTTTTAATGCAACCGGATTCAATATAGCGCCGCTTAAAGCATGTGAACCGATCTCCCCCCCTTTTTCAATCAGTCCCACTTCAAGAGGGATATTCTTTTCATTGGCAAGCTGCATCAGTCTAACAGCGCCTGCAAGACCTGCGGACTGCCCCCGACAAAGAGTACATCAAATTCTATGGTTTCACGATCCATTATTTTTTTACCTCATTATTTCAGTACATAATGTCGGGTTACGCTCCGCTAACCCGACCTACTTCTCACTACTTCGTCTTCATCACCCATACCCCGTCCCATTCACCTTCGGGCGGGCTTTCTTTTAAATGCTCACATCTTTCAATATATAACCGGGTAAGTTTGTCGCTGGGATTTTTATCAGCCGCTTCTTTAAATGAATCAACAGCTTTATCCCATTTTGCTTTCCGGTACATAAACATTCCTTCCTTAAACATATCCATTACTTCTGTCAATTTGGGAAAAGTCTCTTCGGTATAATAATCCATCACCTCATAAATAGCCACCGGCTCGGTTTTTCCTTTTACAACTACTTTGTCAATTTCACGGATAATATAATCGCCGCGTAATTTTTTCATTGTGAATTCACTGATAATTATACGCGCAAAATACTGTTTGCACGCGCTTTCCAGACGGGATGCCAGATTAACGCCGTCTCCGATCATTGTGTAATCCATACGCTTGGGAGAACCGATATTTCCTGTAACTATTGTGCCGCTATTCAGACCTATCCCCATATCAACCGTTTTCTGCCCGTGGGACATCCGTATCCTGTTCCATTTATACAGTTCGTTTAACATGGAGATAGCCGCTCTCACGCCTCTGTCTTCATCATCGTCATGGGGAAAAGGAACGCCGAAAGCCGCCATAATTGCATCCCCGATGAATTTATCCAGCATCCCCTTTTCATGCTGAATACAGTCAACCATGATTGTAAAATATTCATTCAGCAGAGATACAGTTTCCTGAGCGCCGAGTTCTCTGATAATATTGCTGAATCCCCGAATACCGGAAATAAGAAGTGTGGCGTTGACGCTTTTACCGCCGAGAGCTTCATCGCTGCCTGCCAGAAGCTGATCCGCAACATCCGGATCTATATACCGTGACATAGTTGATTTCATACGCTCTTCATTGCTGATATCTTCAATCATCAGCATGTAACCGAGCTTCTTTTTTTCCACATTGATCAGAGGAAGAAACGTAACATTCACAGATAATTTCTTCTCTCCGAATTCCAGTTCCGTATCCATAACAACATCAGACCGCTGAGTCTTTTCAAGATTTTTTATTTTTTCCAGTATCCACGCATTTCTCCCGGCAAAAAATTTTTCGGCAGGCTGTTCCAAAATATCTTCTGCATTCATATCAAGGATTTTTAAACCAGCATCATTGCATGTGAAAATCTTACCATCTTCGTTAAGAGTGATAACCCCGCTTGACATACTGTTTAATATACTCTCAATGAAATTCCTTAAGTTCTGGACATCATCAAAGAATTTGGCATTTTCCAAAGCAATTCTCCTTTTGTTCAGCACCTGAATAACTCCGATTGTTTTCCATTTTTATTTACCACAGGCGAGCAGAGGATGAAACGGGTAAAATAACCTTTTTTCATTTCTCACTTCTATACTTCTCACTACTTGGTCTTCATAACCCACACCCCGTCCCATTCACCTTCAGGCGGACTTTCTTTTAAATGCTCACATCTTTCAATATATAAACGGGTAAGTTTGTCGCTGGGATTTTTATCAGCCGCTTCTTTAAATGAATCAACAGCTTTATCCCATTTTGCTTTCCGGTACATAAACATTCCTTCCTTAAACAGATCCATTACTTCTGTCAATTTGGGAAAAGTCTCTTCGGTATAATAATCCATCACCTCATAGATAGCCACCGGCTCGGTTTTTCCTTTTACAACTACTTTGTCAATTTCACGGATAATATAATCGCCGCGTAATTTTTTCATTGTGAATTCACTGATAATTATACGCGCAAAATACTGTTTGCATGCGCTTTCCAGACGGGATGCCAGATTAACGCCATCGCCGATCATTGTGTAATCCATACGTTTGGGAGAACCGATATTACCTGTAACTATTGTGCCGCTATTCAGACCTATCCCCATATCAACCGTTTTCTGCCCGTGGGACATCCGTATCCTGTTCCATTTATACAGTTCGTTTAACATGGAGATAGCCGCTCTCACGCCTCTGTCTTCATCATCGTCATGGGGAAAAGGAACGCCGAAAGCCGCCATAATTGCATCCCCGATGAATTTATCCAGCATCCCCTTTTCATGCTGAATACAGTCAACCATGATTGTAAAATATTCATTAAGAAGAGATACTGTCCCCTGAGCGCCAAGCTCTTCTGTAAGTGTGGTAAACCCCCGAATATCGGAAAAAAGAATAGTGGCGTTAACGCTTTTACCGCCAAGAACATCCTCGCCTCCTGCTAAAAGCTGCTCCGCAACATCCGGATCCATATATCGGGACATGGTTGATTTCATACGTTTTTCATTGCTGATATCTTCAATCATCAGCATGGAACCGAGTTTCTTTTTTTCCACATTAATCAGAGGCTGAAATGTAACATTCACAGATATTTTCTTCTCTCCGAATTCCAGCTCCGTATCCATAACAACGTCAGATTGCTGAGTCTCTTCAACTTTTTTTATTTTTTCAAGTATCCAGGCGTTTGCACCGGCAAAAAAATCTTCCGCCTTATGCTCCAGAATATCTTCCGTCTTTACTTCAAGGATTCTTAAACCCGCGGCATTGCATGTGGTAATCTTCCCGTCTTCGTTAAACGTGATAACCCCGCTTGACATACTCTCCAGCATACCTTCATTGAATTTTCTTGTATTCTGGACATCATCAAAGAGTTTGGCGTTTTCCAAAGCAATTGAAACCTGGGCAGTAAATGTTTTAAGACGATATTCATCTTCTACGGTAAACGGTCCTCTATGCTTGTTAAGAACCTGAATAACCCCGATTATTTTACCATTCTTGTTTATTACAGGCACACAGAGAATAGATCGGGTAAAATAACCTGTCTGTTTATCAAATGCCGGATTGAATCTGAGGTCTGCATAAGCATAAGGTATATTTATGGTATCACGCTTTGTAAAAACTGCTCCCGCGATTCCTAAATGATTTTTAAAACGGATTTTGATTGCTCCAAGCCCTTCTCCGACCTGAGAAAATAACTCATTGTTTTTTTCATCATTAAGAAAGAGTGTTGAACGATCTGCCCCAAGCATTTTAGTTGCTTCCTCCATAACCTTTTGAAGAATCTTGGTAAGATCAATTTCAGAAGTAATATCAGCAATAACATCAAGAAGTTTTTTCTCATTTTCACGCTCATGTTTCATCTGCTCGACAATCTGGGCTGTTTTCAGTGCAAGGGCAGCCTGAGTCATCATTATATCAACAAGATTCAGATCCTCCTCTGTAAAGTTTGCCCCTTTTCTTTTGTTAAGCACCTGAGTAACCCCGATAATCTCACCCTTGACGGTTTTTATCGGTACACAGAGAATATTTCTGGTTTTAAAACCTGTTTTTTCATCAATTTTGGGATCAAAATGCTTATTTGCATAAGCATCATTGACAATTTCAGCCTTACCTGTAGAAAATACATTTCCTGCAACACCGCTCTTGTCAGCCATTCTGATTTCACGGTGAAAACTGCCCAGAGCTACACGGGAATAAAGCTCACTATCTTCTTTGTCATGTAAAAAAACAGTCGTGCGGTCTGCATCTACCTCTGAAACAATAATGTCAACCAATGCTGCAAGCATTTCATCCAGCGTCTCAAAGCCTGCCAATGTCTTGGAAATATTAAGCAGCATCTCTGTATGGCTTATTTTTACGTTTTTATTTAATTCAGAAATATTCTGATTTTCACTGACAGTTTTTTCACTCCGGTTTAAATTTTTATCTGACTCAGAAAAATCCTTATTTTCATTGACATTAATCTCAGTTTGATTTTGCATTTCTTCATACCTCAATATTTTATCGCTTTCTCGGGCGAGCTTTTGCTACAGCTTTTGTTTTAATCCCCTCTTTTTCAGATCTTATATTTTCAATATCATTCTGTAATAAAAGAATAATTTCATTAAGACGGGTTATTTCTTCTTTGGCTTTGATCATATCTTCATGTTTAATATTCTGTTTATCAAATGCTATCTGCTCTTTATTATCATTTTCTTTCTGCTCCGTCTTCATTTGTATAGATAAAATTGTATTTTTGAGATAAATAATCTCTTCATCAGCTTTACTTATTTCTTTCTCTTTATCAAAAATAATCTTTTCCATCTGCTCCCGCAACTTATTGAGAGTATCTTTGAGATTGTCAGTCTCCCTCTTATATTTGGCTTCGGACAGCCGCTCTATTTCATCCCTGTCAGGTTTTATACTCTCCAGCCTGTTCTGCATATCATCAAGTTTTTCACGCTCCGCTTTAATGATCTCTTTGTACTGTTTGATCTCTGCCTTGACTTCTTCTTTGATCTCTTTTTCCACCGTATCTTTGTCAAAGGTCATCTTCTCCATCTCCTTTCGCACCTTATTGAGAGTGTCCTTGAGATTGTCAATCTCCCTCTTATATTTGACTTCTGCCAGCCGCTCTATTTCATCCCTGTCAAACTTTATACTCTCCAGGCTGTTCCGCATATTCTCAAGTTTTTCACGCTCCGCCTGAATGGTATCTCTGTAATGTTTGACCTCTGCTTTGTACTGTTTGACCTCTGCCTCGACTCTTTCTCTGATCTCTTTTTCCACCGTATCTTTGTCAAAGGTCATCTTCTCCATCTCCTCCCGCACCTTATTGAGAGTGTCCTTGAGATTGTCAATCTCCCTCTTATATTTGACTTCTGCCAGCCGCTCTATTTCATTTTTGTCAAACTTTATGCTCTCCAGGCTGTTCCGCATATTCTCAAGTTTTTCACGCTCCGCCTGAATGGTATCTCTGTAATGTTTGACCTCTGCTTTGTACTGTTTGACCTCTGCCTCGACTCTTTCTCTGATCTCTTTTTCCACCGTATCTTTGTCAAAGGTCATCTTCTCCATCTCCTCCCGCACCTTATTGAGAGTGTCCTTGAGATTGTCAATCTCCCTCTTATATTTGACTTCTGCCAGCCGCTCTATTTCATCCCTGTCAAACTTTATGTTCTCCAGGCTGTTCCGCATATTCTCAAGTTTTTCACGCTCCGCCTGAATGGTATCTCTGTAATGTTTGATCTCTGCTGCATCAACTCTTTTTTCGATTTCTTTTTCCGCTTCATCTTTTTCAAAGATCATCTTTTCAAGATGCTCGCGGGTTTTAATGACGTTATCTTTGAGATTCTCAATCTCCTGAATGCTTTCTGCTTTGATTTTTTTCTTTATATTCTCCTCATCAAAAATCATACAATTCATCTTATTCTGCATTGTATTAATGGTATCTTTTAAAAAAGCGATCTCCTCATTTGCTTTTTTCAGTTTTTCTGATAACTTGGACAAATCATCTTCTGTATAGAGGTTATCAGATGATTCTTCCTTCAAATTCAAAGCATTATTTTCGGATTGAAATTTCATTTTAAATAAAATATAATTTTAAGGATATTTTCGATCTGCTGATTGTTAATTCCTAATTCCCATTAATTATGACTGAAACTTGAATATGTGTCAAGTTGGAAACTGAATTCTGACATATAAGGCTGATAAAGGTGGGTTACGCTGCGATTCACCCACCCTAATTCTGGTTCTTCAAGGATTTTTGTGGAAATTTAAGACCGTAGGGGCGAATAATTATTCGCCCTTATTCGCCCCTACGCAAATCCGCAAAAAAGATTGAAGAGCCAAATTCTTCACCCGGAGATTCTTTTTTCTCTTTTCCTCTTTTTCTTCTCCTCTCTTTTCATAATCAGTTTCTCCTTTTTTTCAGCAATCTTTGATTTAATATCATCCTGATATTTACGAACCGCGGAATAAGAGAGATAATATGCCAAAATTGCAAGGGGCAAACCGATAACAGCCCCGCCTATAAACATTGCCCATATAATTTCATGTGTTTTGGATAAAAGCTGAAATATTGATGCGCCGCCTAAATCATCAGGGAGTATATCTGTTTTTTTAAGCCCAAGTATTTTTGCTCCGACAAAGTATGTGATACTATAGGCAATCGGAGCTGTAAGCGGATTTGTTATCAAGACCCCTATAGCAGCAGAAATCTTGTTCCATTTTAAAATAGATGCAAAAAAGACTGCTATGACGATTTGAATACCCATTGTCGGGGACATTCCGATAAAGATTCCTAATGCAAAGCCCAGTGCAATTTCGCGAGGCTCTCCTCTGATATTAATAAGCCTTTCATAAATTTCTTTCAAAAATTTCCGTAGCCTGCTTTCTTTACGGTTGCGATGATTATTCAGTTCTTCTCTTTGCATAAATATTTTCCATTCGGTCTGATAACAGCCTGCTGTATAATGCAGCCTGTACATAGTTTTTATAAAAAAATCAGTTTGTCATTGTAACCGGGGAATTATTTTATCTATAATTGAAGCAATGTCAATTAAGACTTGTGATAGGCGGGGAATAAAATACAATTTTTCCGTTTCATTCATCAGAAAAATAAATCGCATAAGAGACTGAAAATTTCCAAAATCCTCAGTTTCTTTCAGTATAAAAAATTCCTAATTTCCCGAAACTTGGGAAGTATTTAAAAATCACCAAAGTCATCATCATCAAAAGGTATAATCTGCTCAGGACGTACCTCTTTGGACGCTCTTTTGGAATATGCCTTTGTATCTCCGGGTTGTTCAATTCTGCCGATCTTTTCTTTTGCCGGTTTATCTCTCAGAGCTTTTGCCGTTTCCGGTCTCAGGATCGGACTTGCCGGTTCAACTTTAGTAGTGTAAACAGCTTTTGTTCCGGTTTTTTTACCGACAATCTCTGAAAGTTCTTTAACAAAATCCCTTGTCTGCTCTGCCTGTGCATTAAGCTCTTCTGAGGAGGCGGCTAATTCCTGAGCGCTTGCGGCATTCTGCTGAACCACTTTCTCAGCTTCATCTATTGCCTTATTCACCTGATCAATTCCCTGCGATTGTTCCAGAGAGGCATTGGCAATATCTGTATTCAGTTGTGCGATTTTAGTAAATCCTTCATTGGTTTTAGCCACAATTTCAGAGCCTTTTTCAACTTTTTTAACAATAGACTCTATCAGTTCTGTTGTATCTTTTGCCGCATCTGCCGCACGAAGCGCCAGATTTCTTACTTCTCCGGCTACCACAGCAAAACCTGCTCCCACTTCTCCGGCTCTGGCAGCTTCAACAGCGGCATTTAATGCCAGCAGATTTGTCTGAAAAGCGATTTCATCAATCTTTTTAATGATCCCTGAAGTCTCTCTGCTGGACTGAGATATTTCTTTCATTGTGCTTGTCAAATCAGACATCAGGCGGACTGCATCTTTTGTAAATGTATCTGCCTGCCGTGCATTCTCGGCATTATTTTTGGTTATAGAAGAGATTTCCCCCATAGATGCGGCAGTCTCCTCCATTGTTGCCGCCTGCTCTGAAGTTCCTTCTGCAAGCGTCTGACTTGTTGAAGAGACCTGCATGGATGCGGAACCGACCTGTTCTGCTGCTTCGGTTATCCCCTCGATAACTCTATCAAAAACTGCTCCTGTTGCTTCTAATTCTTCTTTATTCAGATTAGTAAGCCCTGCAAAAATATTTTTAAGAGATTTGATAACCGAGCCGATAATGTAGATACTGATTACTGAACATAGCAGAATTCCTGAAAGACTTATAATAATCATCTGATTTCTGGTATATATAAAACTTTTATAACTCTCTGTTTTATCCTTTTCCATCTCTTTAATGCTTTTATCCACAATATCTGCCATGATACATTTTGCCTGATCGAGAAGGGTTTTTCCTTTCTCAGCAGAGAGTTCACTCGCCTCAACATCAGAATTCTGACGAGCTAATTTTATGACTTCATTATTGATTTCAAAATATTTATTCCATGCGGAAGTGAATTCTTCCAATTTTTTTTGATCAGCACTCTCTAATAATTTTGATAGACTCTCATATCTCTCCCGGATATATTGCCGGGCATCTTTAATGATATGTTCATAAGCATCCATTTTTCCCTGATCTTCCGTAAGAATCATGCTATTTTCAGCCCTTGATACAATGAGTAATTCATGTATAATTTCAGAGCTGAATTTCATTTTTTCCACAGATATATCTACCATATTATTAATCTGTTTATTCATACGATTCATTTTATTTATCCCGATAAATGAGATAACCACTGTGGTCAATGCCATCAGCGTAATAATAAATCCTAATTTTATGCCAAGACCTATCTTTTTCATATTTTTTCCTTATATATAGGTTTCAGGTGTTATGTTTTATGTTTTAAAATGTTAAATATCAAGGATTCCCGCAATTCTTAAAACTTAACACCTGAAACTTAAAATTGATCAATCGCTCCTTCCAGATTCTCTGCTATAAATGTCGGCAGCATAAATGCCGCGTGATGAACTGAAGGATTATAATATTTGAATGACATACCTGATTTTCTCACCCGTTCAGGCTTAAAATCTTTAATCGGACAAGGTCCCTTGGAGGCAAATCCGAAACTCCAGAGACCGCCCGGGTAAGTAAGATTCCCGAATGTATAAAGATGCAGCTTCTTAAAAAAAGGACGCTGATTCATCAGCATAGATCGCTGAACATTATAATCATAAAAAGGCGATTCAGCCTGAGAAATCAGGATGCCGTCTGATGTCAGAATTTCAGAGACTCTTTCATAAAATGCTCTGTTAAACAACGGTTCAGCAGGACCTATGGGGTCTGTGGAATCCACAATCACAATATCAAACTTCTCTTTTGTTTCTGCAACATATTTTACTCCGTCATCAATAAGAAGCTCAAGACGGGGATCATTTTTATGCGGAGGAAGAGAGCAACTGACAGATGGAATATGCTCAACACATGCCTGAACCACCATTTCATCTATTTCAACCATCACGGCTTTTTCAATTTCAGGATGTCTCAGTATTTCACGGACTAGTTCCGCCGTCTCCTCCGCCTATGACAAGAACCCGCTTGGCATGGGATGCACAAAAAGCGGAACATGGGTTATCATTTCATGGTAAATAAATTCATCTCTTTCCGACAGCATCACATGACCGTCATTCAAGAGCATTGCACCATGTCCGTAAGTCTTTACAATATCCACTTTCTGAAATCTGCTCTGCCCTGAAAAAAGGGTTTTTTCAACTTTAAAACTTAATCCTGATATTCCCTTGTAAACTTCTCTTACCCATAAATCCAATATATCATTATTTTCCATTAATTACTCTCCTGCTGACACTGATTTTTTTGTGTCTAAGAATCTTTGTGTCTTTGGTTTTTTTACCACAAAGACACTTAGATTCTAGACTCTAATTTTTATTACATAATTCAGAAAACTGACACTGTAGCCGCAATCAAATTCATACAGGGTTTTATCTGTTACACGATAACCCGGAACCGCATTTGCGACATCTGAATGTAAAGAAAGACATTCTTTGTTTATGCTGGTTGTAAAGACAAGTGAAAATTTTCCCGGTTTAAAAACAGATATAACATCTTTTATCAGCTTTGAATAATCTTTTTCAATAATATTGGTCTCAAAACTTGCATAAGAGCCTCCGAGTTCAGGTGTAACATGAATTGTAAAATAACGTATATCGGAAATCCCGTTCAGAGAATAACCGCATGGGGAGAAAAGAAAACTGTCTTTCATCATCCAAGGACAAATTGTATCAACCCCGGAAATTTTTTCAGCCTGCGCAGGTGTGGTAACATACGGTTCGCAGAAGAAATTCATAGCAGCGGAATCAAGCCTGTGCATGAGCAGTTGTAAAGTTGAATCCTGTGCAGCAGTGGCATTTGCATGGGAAGAATAAAAGACATTCACATGATCATCATTGACCGGACCGAGTTTATAAAATTTTCCCGGAAAATATTTTACCATAAAATCAACATCATCTTCAAAACTTGACGGCTGCTCTTTTGGAAAGAGAAAATTCTTTCTTTCATAAAAAAGAAAAGCAACATTGCTTTTATCCACAATATTGAGAATTTCAGGCAACGCCTGAATCATTGTGGTTCTCCCGCAGGTAATCATCAGTATCCGGTCATCCCATACAAAAAGGCTTGATTCTGATAATAAATATGCATCCATCTCCTTTGAAGATATTTTGCTGATAATTGTTGCCCGGCTTGCTTTAACTACTCTGTCCCAGCGTCCATCGCAGTTGGATCTGAGTCCGGGCTGAGGTGAAAACAAAATAATTTCAATCTTTTTTTCAGAACCCTCAAATTTTGTATGATATTCTTTCAATTTTTTTCTCCGTTTTCTTAGCTTCTTGCCGGATGAAGTGCAAAATTATAATTTTTGCACTCCTGTAGAAAAGTTTTTGATCTGCCTGAAATTAATCTCTAAACTCCCGTAAAATTAACTTTCTGTCATTCTAACCCGAATTAAGCGGCACGACAGTAAGCGTGTCCGCTTGAATGACGGGTTGGGTGACTATTTTTTCAGAAATCCATATTCATAAATTTTCGGTTCAATTTTCTTTTCAATTTGTTCTGAGCTTTTCTCTTAGCTGATGAATCAATCTCATGTATGTTTCATCATTGCTTTTACTGTTCATTTTTCCCTGTCTGTTTCTGCCCTGAAAATATTCTCTGATATCGTATAATGAAGCATTTACATTGCAGTCAGGTTGTGAATGATAATAACGCCACAGTTCGCGGCCCGCATCAAAAACAGCTTCGGCTTCTGATGAAAATACCAATTTTTCAGTGGTTTTTATGTTTTTTCCGTTATATAAATCCGCGTTTTCTTCAATTTTAAGTTTACCGTTAATAAATTTGCTCATGAAATTACTTTCAAACTTTTCGCGTGCGTTTACTTCGCTTTCAGAAAAGGGTATCCAGTGGTTTATACCGTATTGACTTCGAATATTATTGCTAAACAAGGTATAAGCTAAACAATCATTTTGAAATTCTTTATCGTTTTGCCAACCGTCATTCGGATATAAAAATTGGTCTCTGTCATTGAGCCAAGTCGCCTCGATACATTTACGAACTGTAAAATAAATACTTGTTTTTATCAGATTAATTCCATTTATCAAAAACTGACCAGCTTCCTTATTATAAACCATGTTTGGGTGTACGATAGCAATAAGATTTTGATTTTGAAAATCATTCCCTTTAAATGGAAATTTACCAATAATGTTTATATCGTTCTTATCTGCTCTAAATGGTTTTATCCAATCATTTATATAATGGCTATCTATATGCGAATTAAAATACTTTTCACAAATAAATTTACTATTTTTATCGAATACATCAGATTTTATTTGCTGAAATTGCTCTTTTTTGTTTGTATTCCAAATCATAAAACCTATAGGAAAACTACCTTTTACATTATCAAAAGTATTAGCTGGCACAATAAAACATTTTTCCAATTTAGCATTAAAAAAATTCCTAAAATTTATAAAATGTTGCCCATTTAAAATTTTCAATTTTGAGAAATGACCTATCACACAGCCTTCTATTTCAAAGTAAATTCTCGCTAAAAACTGTGCAAATATCTCAGCATTACCCTGCCCCAAGAACTGGGCATATTTTTTATTTACAACACTTTGTTCAACTCCTCGATTCCCTTCTTTACCTCCCTCCAAAGTTTTTTTATTACTTGCTTCTGCATAAGGTGGATTAATATAAATCACCAATTTTTTTCGTTTTTCAGGATCGTTTATTATATTTTGCAACGGCTTTGGCAGTTTTGTAAATTCATCGTTGAGAAAATCGAATTGAAATACATGCTCTTCCAATAAGTTTGCACCGTTTTTAATGCGGTCTTTCATGACTTCTACATCCTGTTTATCAAGTGTTGACGCCCAGATATTGTATTTATTGGTAAGTCCGGCAAGCAGGTTTCCTGTTCCTGCGGCACAATCCCAGACATAATATTCGTCCTGCCAATCTTCACCTAAAACATCAGTAAGATATTTTTGCGAAAGTTCAACCCAAATCTGCGGTGTAAAAAAACTGCCTTTTCTTTCCCGGACATCCTGCGGAACAAGCAAATCGCGGCGTTCAACTATATAGTCCCAATACTCTTCTTTTGGAGGTCTGTCATAGCGGTTCCAAAATTGATTGTGTGCTTTCTGATTGTCATTGAAAGAAGTAGAACTTGAAGTAAATAAACCGTATTCATTTAACTTACGGTCTAATTCGTAATGATTTTTTTTCAGCAGTACAAAAAGTTTTTCTTTGAGAGTTTCATTTTCAAGCGATATTAAATCTGCAAGATAAAAGTCCCCATCAATAATTCCGCTTTTCTTTGCAATATCCCAATTTACTGCAATTGTCGGTTTGACTGTCTGTAGCCATTTGTTATAAATGACCATGAAGTTATTTTTGTCAATCCCGGTTTTTGTCAAACCTGATTTTCCGGCAGTGAAATTGCTTTTTATAAATTTCCTGAGTTCGCTGTCATCCTTTTCGTAGTTGAATATAAGCGTTTCCTTGTCAATTGTGTGTTTTACTTTTTCATGGACTAATTTAAACTCTCTGGTTTCATAGTCTGACGGCGTAACATTCCAGTTGAAATCATTCTGATAAAAGATGTCGTGAATCTCATTATATGGAATAAAAGCAATTTTTTCACCATCAAACGCCCCAAGCATCGGAGGAGGCAGGAACTTATCAAAAGTTCGTGCCTTTCCAATTGTGAGAATGAGTTGAACTATTGAATTGTAAATGTCCGAAGAACCTTTTTTAGCTTCTGCCCAAAGCATTGATTCCTGTTCAAATAATTCTTTTTGGCTTTGGTGCATACAAACACAAAAGTCAACATTGCCAATAATTTTGGTACAATCAAATTCTCCAAAGTAACTCTGAGCAATCTTATTTTTCAACTCTTCTTCTCTAATATCCCTGTATTTCATATTGCTTCCTTTAAAATATTCCTTATCGCTTAAATCCCGCCTGACATAAAATTTTTACTTTGCTCTTGACTAATTTATCTGAGCTTGAAAAATATAACTTTTAAATAGCTAACCGATTGACATCAGCGAATTCCACCGCTCTTCTTCGGTTTCTGTGTGCAAACCTCTTTTTTTAAGAAGAGAGATAATTGCTTTTTCATTAAATCTTAAATAAGGATTTATTCTTCTTTCGTCAAGAAGTGTTGAACAAATATGAGCAGAATTATATTTTTCTAAAAATATGTCAATATCTTTGTTATCAGGTTCAAGATGTTTTGCAAATATCATTGAATCTTCTGACATAATCATGACCCGCATATATGACTGTATTATCTGAAAATGTCATCAGAAATTTGACTGATTTCAAAAAACTGTCAAGATCACCGGAAAAACAGTTTCCTATGGTTCCGTTAAAGAGAGTATCTCCTGTAATAAGTGAATCTCCCGTGTAAAAACAGAGAGAATCCATTGTATGCCCCGGCGTGTGATAAACCTGAATCTTCTCTCCCTCCATATTCAATTATATTATTTTTCCGTAATATTTTATTCTCAAGATATAAAGCTCCTGTACGGTTAATGAGCTTATCTGTTCCAAGAGTATGGTCAGGATGTGAATGAGTATTGGCGGCATATTTTATCTGAATCTTATACTTATCAGCAAAAGAGAGAATCTCTTCTACAGCGCCGCCGTCTATCACCAGAGCAGATCGCTCTCCGTAAAGCAGATAGCCTAAATTATCTGCTGAATATCTGAATTGTTTGATATTCATCTTTTACCTCCTGAAGATATTTATTATAAATATTACAAAAAGTAAACAGAAGAGTGAAAAAAAAGCCAAGTTTCTTGCAGAAACTCAGCTTTTTTGATTAATACGTTTTCTTAATCATTAAAACGGCTTCATAGGCGGACAATCAGGCTCAGATAATGCGGTTTTCAGGAATCCGAAATCCACGCTCATGTTTGTATTCGGATCTGTATCCCCGTCATTTACCGGCTCATTATCTGTTATCAGAATAACTGCCTGACTTACCACGCCATAACCGGAAAGAGGCTCGCCGTTATCATCATTGTTGACATCATTATTCGGATCTGAATTTCCTTCAACACTCAGATATTTTTCAAGCACCTCTCCTGTATCAAAATTCGACTGATCTATCTGAACAATATAAGAGTCTTCACTCAGGTCTCTGAAAATATAACGACCCGGTTCTCCGTCAGCAGTATAGGTAAGTGAAGCGGCTACAAATTCATCTGTACCCGCAGTATAATCACCGCTTTCATCAGTATCAACATAAAGATTTATTCTGACTCCGTTGATGCCTGTATCTTTTCCAATCTGATAAATGCCGTCATTATCAGTATCATGCCATACAATATTCCCCAAACTCAAACTGCACGGACATGAAGGACAGGTTGACTCTTTATAGAATCCGAAATCCACTGTGAAATTGGTGCTGGAATCTGTATCTACGTCATTAATCGGTTCAGAATTATTTGTAATGGTAATGGCTTTGGCTAATACTCCGTATTCACTTACAGGATAACCATTGTCATCATTATCTGTATCATCATCAGGATCAGATTCACCCGGGCTGCTGACATATCCGTCAAGCATACCGCCTGATTGAAAATTCTCAGGAGCTATCTGAATAATATAATCTCCCGGACACAGATTTTCAAACATATAGATGCCGTCCTTTGTTTTGGAACTCCGGGCTGACGAATATCTTGATGATGTTGCTGTTGCTGTAAACTCATCTTTATCCGGTGTATATACGCCATTATGGTCGCTATCCAGATAAAGATTTATTTTTACATGATTTATACCGGCTTCATTCTCAGATGAATATATACCGTCTCTATTCAGATCATACCAGATAACATTTCCAAGACTGAGATTACACTGCGGAGTTTCCTCTTGTTTAAAGAATCCGAAATCTACAGTAAGATTTGAGTCAGGATTATCATCCCCGTCATTCACAGGCTCATCGCCTGATGTGAGTGTAACAGATTTGCTGAATACTCCGTAACTCAGGATGGCAAGATTATCCTGAATATAGCCGTTGTCATCATTGTCTGTGTCGTTATCCGGATCCGAATCACCGGCTGTACTGACGTATCCCTCAAGCAGACCGCCTGCCGTGAAATTCTCAGGAGCTATCTGGACAATATAATATCCCGGACAGAGATTTTCAAAGATATAATGTCCCGGCTCCCCGTTTTCCGTATATGTTGATGCGGATGCAAGAAGCATATCTGTATCAGGCGTGTAATTGCCGCTGATGTCTCTGTCCCAGTAAAGATTCACTTTCACGCCGTCAACACCTGCTTCGGTATCTTTATCATAAACGCCGTCTTTGTCCGTATCAATCCATACAATATTCCCCAGACTGATTTCACAGGGAACCGGCGAAGTCTCTTCTTTGAAGAATCCGAAATCCACAGTAAGATTGGAATCCGCATTGTCATCGCCGTCATTCACAGGCTCATCACCGGCTGTAAGTGCAACAGCTTTACTGAATACCCCGTAACTAAGGAGTGCAAGGTCTCCCTGAACATAGCCGTTGTCGTCATTGTCAATGTCATTATCAGGATCAGAATCTCCGGCTGTACTGACATATCCCTCAAGCAGAGCGCCTGCCGTGAAATTCTCAGCGGCTATCTGAACAATATAATATCCCGGACAGAGATTTTCAAAGATATAGTTTCCCGGCTCGCCGTTTTCCGTGAATGTTGATGCGGAGGCAAGGAGCATATCTATATCAGGCGTGTAATCGCCGCTGATGTTTCTGTCCCAGTAAAGATTCACCTTCACGCCGTCAACACCTGCTTCGCTTCCCCTGTCATAAACGCCGTTTTTGTCAGTATCAAGCCAGACAATATTCCCCAGACTGATTTCACAGGGAACCGGCGGAATCTCTTCTTTGAAGAATCCGAAATCCAAAGTAAGATTTGAATCCGCATCCTCATCTCCGTCATTTACAGGCTCATCGCCTGATGTGAGTGTAACGGCTTTGCTGAACACCCCGTAACTCAGTATTGCAAGATTATCCTGAACATAGCCGTTGTCATCATTATCCGTATCGTTATCAGGATCCGAATCTCCGTCTGTACTGACATATCCTTCAAGCACGCCGCCTGCCGTGAAATTCTCAGGGGCTATCTGGACAATATAATATCCCGGACAGAGATTTTCAAAGATATAGTGTCCCGGTTCCCCGTTTTCCGTAAATGTTGATGCGGATGCAAGGAAGCATATCGTTATCCGGTGTGTAATCACCGCTGATGTCTCTGTCCCAGTAAAGATTTACTGTCACTCCGTCAATACCGGATTCGCTTCCCCTGTCATAAACGCCGTTTTTGTCAGTATCAAGCCAGACAATATTCCCCAGACTGATTTCACAGGGAACCGGCGGAATCTCTTCTTTGAAGAATCCGAAATCCAAAGTCAGATTTGAATCCGCATTTTCATCACCGTCATTTACAGGTTCATCACCCTCTGTCAGCGTGACCGCTCTGCTGAATACCCCGTAACTCAGGACGGCAAGATTATCCTGAATATAGCCGTTGTCATCATTGTCTATGTCGTTATCAGGATCCGAATCTCCGGCTGTGCTGATATATCCCTCAAGCAGACCGCCTACCGTGAAATTCTCAGCGAGCTATCTGAACAATGTATATTCCGACAGAGATTTTCAAAAAGATAATAACCTTTCTCCCCGTTTTCCGTAAATGTTGATGCGGAGGCAAGGAGCATATCTGTCATCCCGGAGTATAATTATCGTGATGTCTCTGTTCCCATAAAGATTTAGTCTTACTCCGTCAATTCCGGTTTCGGTATCCTTATCATAAAGACCGTCTTTGTCCGTATCAAGCCATACAATATTCCCCAGACTGATTTCACAGGGAACCGGCGGAGTCTCTTCTTTGAAGAATCCGAAATCCACAGTGAGATTGGAATCCGCATTCTTCATCGCCGTCATTGACAGGCTCTCCGCCTTCTGTCAGAGTGACCGCTCTGCTGAATATCCCGTAACTCAGGATGGCAAGATTATCCTGAACATAGCCGTTGTCATCATTGTCTGTATCGTTATCAGGATCCGAATCTCCGGCCGTGCTGATGTATCCTTCAAGCAGACCGCCTACAGTGAAATTCTCAGCGGCTATCTGAACAATGTATGTTCCGCATGAGAGATTTTCAAACAGATAATAACCCTTCTCTCCGTTGTAAGTGAAAGTAACCGTGCTTTTTATAAATTTGTCAATACCCGGCGTATAAATATTGTTTCCATCTGTATCCGCATAAAGATTCAGTTTTATGCCGTCAACACCTGATTCGGTATCTTTATCATAAATACCGTCTTTATCCGTATCAAGCCATACGATATTTCCGAGATGAACTTCACACGGAACCGGCGGAGTTTCTTCTCTGAAGAATCCGAAATCCACAGTAAGATTGGAATCCGCATTGTCATCGCCGTCATTCACAGGCTCATCACCGGCTGTAAGTGTAACAGCTTTACTGAATACCCCGTAACTAAGGAGTGCAAGGTCTCCCTGAACATAGCCGTTGTCGTCATTGTCCGTGTCATTATCCGGATCCGAATCTCCCGCCGTGCTGATATATCCCTCAAGCACGCTGCCTGCCGTGAAATTCTCAGGAGCGATCTGAACAATATAAGTTCCGCATGACAGGTTTTCAAACAGATAATAACCCTTCTCTCCGTTATAAATGAAAGTAACTGTACTTTTTACAAATCTGTCAATACCATGCGTATAAATATTGTTTCCGTCTGTATCCGCATAAAGATTCAGTTTTATGCCGTCAACACCTGATTCGGTATCTTTATCATAAATACCGTCTTTATCCGTATCAAGCCATACGATATTTCCGAGATGAACTTCACACGGAACCGGCGGAGTTTCTTCTCTGAAGAATCCGAAATCCACAGTAAGATTGGAATCCGCATTGTCATCGCCGTCATTCACAGGCTCATCACCGGCTGTAAGTGCAACAGCTTTACTGAATACCCCGTAACTAAGGAGTGCAAGGTCTCCCTGAACATAGCCGTTGTCGTCATTGTCAATGTCATTATCAGGATCAGAATCTCCGGCTGTACTGACATATCCCTCAAGCAGAGCGCCTGCCGTGAAATTCTCAGCGGCTATCTGAACAATGTATGTTCCGCATGAGAGATTTTCAAAGATATAATAGCCTTTTTCTCCGCTGTAAGTGAATGTAACTGTATCGCTTACAAATTTATCAGTCCCCGGAGTATAAATATTATTGCCGTCTGTATCCGCATAAAGATTCAGACTTACTCCGTTAATTCCGGTTTCGGTATCTTTATCATAAATACCGTCTTTGTCCGTATCAATCCATACGATATTCCCCAGTTTCACCTTGCACGGCATCCAGACATTAGGATCAGTTCCGGCAATAGTATCGGGATCATCGGTAAGAACAGGATCAAGCCCTTCCGCCTCCTCATCTTGCCAGTCCCCGTCATTATCCTGATCCCATATCCCCTCTCCCTGATTCTCTATATAAGTAACATCTTCAGGAATATAAGTATAATACCATATTTTTACCTGCCCGCCATTGCCGGGTATTTCACCTTCCCACACAATTTTATGTGCCTCTTTATCGTACCATATCTCTCCGGAATCCGCTCCGATTTTATCTTCTACAACTGTAAGAGCCGGAGAAAGTTTATCTTCTACATGGACAAATACCGGATTCGGATTTAAAGGATTTATCCATGTCATTTCCCAATGAATATATGGGTATTCTTCTATAAAGACCTTGTAAGAAAGCGGCGGATCATAAATATCCGGCTGCCATACAGCAACGACCACTGTGGGATCATCTTCCGTAAGAGTTAAAGGATCATCTGTCGGTTCAGTTTCATACTCATTGGAAATCACTCTGCCCTGATTTGGAATAACAGTATTGTCAGGGGTATTTCTGGAAACAGATACCTGAAAACGTATGACTGCGGATTCACCCGGAGCCAGCTCTCCGATTTCAACTTCAACAGCATACTCTTTATTTATTGCAGTTCCTTTGCTATTGCTTACTGTATTCGGAATCAGAGAGATATACCCGTCAGGCTGATCATAAAACTTTACACCAGTCGCTTTAACAGAGCCGGTATTTACAACAGTTACAGTATATTCCAGAATATCCCCGGATTTACTGTACCGCCGTTATAATCTGACACGCTCTTATATGCTTCAATATACGGAGACTCTCCTTTTACCGTAACAGTTGTTCCATCTTCGGTTCCGGGCAGATTAGGATAATCAGTAAGTACCGGAACAATACCGTCTGCTGTAACAACTCCCTGATTAGAAATCATTATATTCTCAGGTGCATCAGAATTTATCTTTACTCTGAAACTGATTGTTACGGTCTGATTCGGCGTCAAGTTTTTCAATCTTCACCTGAACAGGATTCCCTTCTGCTGCAACTCCGCTGCCTGCTGTCAGACTTCCGGGTATCAGCGTAGTATAAACCGGCACGCTGTCAGTAAAAATAAGATTTGCCGCCGCTTCTGCTCCTGAATTGGTGATATGAATTTCATATTCAACAATATCATTTGGATACAGTTCTCCGCCGTTCAAATCTTTGGCGGTTTTTTCTGCTTTAAGATCAATATCAGAGATAAGATTTCCTATTGTTCCTATAACTGTAGAATCGTTGATTGCAACAGTATCTGCCATATCTGTAGGTTCATCCGGGAAATTTATTCCTGTAACAATTCCCTGATTTTTAATCCATATCCCTTCAGGAGCATCTTTACTTATTTGTGCAAGATATTTGATGACAACGCTTTTTCCCGGAGCAACTGATCCTATATTTACCTTCACAGATTTATCATCAGGATTATTGCCGCTTTCCACTGTACCTTGTGCGGTTATAACAAAACCGGGTATCAGCGAGGTATTAGGATCAAGGTTATCTGTATAAATAACGCCTCTTGCAGTATCATTTCCTGAATTATAGATTGCAACCGCATACCAGACAACATCACCCGGTTCAAGCTCGCCTCCGTTTATATCTAAAACCGCTTTTACTGTATTTGTCAGATCAGGGAATACAGATTTGTTTTCATACTGATAGCCGAAATCCGCATCAAGTCTGTCTGATATAAGTTCTGTAATGTAAGTAGTATTATCCGATTCTCCGTCAGGATCAAAATATTGTATAATTCCTTCAGGCAGTGTTGTTGTATCAACTTTTATCTGATAATCACCCGGAATAAGTCCGGTAAAACTGTAATAACCATTTTCATCAGTTACTGTAGTTGCAATGATATTGCCGCTGCCGTCAAGCAGTATAAGGGTTATATTTGGAATACCTTCTCCTGTTGTCGGCTGTTGGTCATTATTCATATCAAGCCATACAAAATCGCCGATAATCAGAGTATTATATTCATACACACCCGCGTCAACAGTCCGGTTATGTTCTCCTGCTTCCAGCCTGATAATTTCTGTAAGTCCGGTATATGGATCCGCATTGCTGTCAAGGTTGTTATCTGTTCCGTAATAGCTGTAAGTGAATACATAGCCTGACGGCAGTTCAAATGCCACCTGATATTCTCCTTTATTCAGTTTATCAAAAAGATAATATCCGTTAGCGTCTGTTTGAGTTGTTGCAATAATTTCTCCGGTTGCCTGATTTATCAGATTCACGGTAATACCTGAAATACCGTTTTCATCAGCATCCTGAATGCCGTTATGATTGGCGTCCAGCCAGACATAATCTCCAATGCTTGCATACGGGACAAAAATACCTGCATCAATCGTGGGATTATGTTCACCTGCCGCCAGTGTAACCTGCCCCGTGCGACCTGTTTCCGTATCCGCATCACTGTCGGCAAAATCATCATTCCCATGATTCTGCGGAGTAAATTCATAGCCTTCCGGCAGTACAAATTCAACCGCATAATTGCCCGGATTCAGTCCGGTAAACTGATAGAATCCGCTGACATTTGTAACTTCTGTATCAAGTATTTCACCGTTTGCCGGATTTACAAGTTTCACAGTAACACCGGCAACGCCTTTTTCATCAGCATCCTGAACGCCGTTCTGATTTGCATCATACCAGACATAATCACCGAGGATTGCCGACATGGTGAAGATACCCGCATCAAGCGTGGGATTGTGTTCACCGGCTGTCAGTGTAACCTGCCCCGTGCGACCTGTTTCCGTATCCGCATCACTGTCGGAAGAATCATCATTCCCATGATTCTGCGATGTAAAGTCATAGTCTTCCGGCAGTACAAATTCAACCGCATAATTACCGGGATTCAGTCCGGTGAACTGATAGAATCCGTTGACATTTGTAAGGGTTGTTACGATGATTTCTCCGGTTGCCGGATTTATCAGTCTTACAGTAACACCGGCAGCACCTTTTTCATCAGCATCCTGAATGCCGTTATGATTGGCATCCAGCCAGATATAATCACCCAAACTTGCATACGGGACAAAAATACCGGCATCAATCGTGGGATTATGTTCTCCAGCTTTCAATGTGACCTGCGCCGTGCGCCCTGTCACCGTATCCGCATCGCTGTCGGAAGAATCATCATTCCCATGATTCTGCAATGTAAATTCATAGCCTTCCGGCAGTACAAATTCAACCGCATAATCACCCGGAACAAGTCCGGTAAACTGATAGAATCCGTTTACATTTGTCAGGGCTGTTGCAATGATTACGCCGGTTGCCGGATTTATCAGCCTTACAGTAACACCGGCAACGCCTTTTTCATCAGCATCCTGAATGCCGTTATGATTGGCATCCAGCCAGATATAATCACCCAAACTTGCATACGGGACAAAAATACCCGCATCAAGAGTGGGATTATGTTCACCGGCTGTCAGTGTAACCTGCGATGTGCGTCCTGTCACTGTATCAGCATCACTGTCGGAAGAATCATCATTCCCATGATTCTGTGATGTAAATTCATAGCCTTCCGGCAGTACAAATTCAACCGCATAATTGCCCGGATTCAGATTTGTAAAAAGATAGAATCCTTTTGAATCCGTAACAGCAGAGACAATGACTTCACCTGTAGCCGGATTTATCAGATTCACCTTCACACCCGCAGCGCCTTTTTCACCGGCATCCTGAACGCCGTTCTGATTCGCATCATACCAGACATAATCACCGAGGCTTGCCGACATGGTGAAGATACCCGCATCAAGAGTGGGATTGTGTTCACCGGCTGTCAGTGTAACCTGCGCTGTGCGTCCTGTCCCGGTATCTGCATCGCTGTCGGAAGAATCATCATTCCCATGATTCTGCGATGTAAATTCATAGTCTTCCGGCAGTACAAATTCAACCGCATAATTGCCCGGATTCAGATTTGTAAAAAGATAGAATCCTTTTGAATCCGTAACAGCAGAGACAATGACTTCACCTGTAGCCGGATTTATCAGATTCACCTTCACACCCGCAACGCCTTTTTCATCAGCATCCTGAACGCCGTTCTGATTTGAATCATACCAGACATAATCACCGAGGCTTGCCGACATGGTGAAGATACCCGCATCAAGCGTGGGATTGTGTTCACCGGCTGTCAGTGTAACCTGCGCTGTGCGTCCTGTCTCCGTATCCGCATCACTGTCGGAAGAATCATCATTCCCATGATTCTGCGATGTAAATTCATAGTCTTCCGGCAATACAAATTCAACCGCATAATTACCCGGATTCAGATTTGTAAAAAGATAGAATCCTTTTGAATCCGTAACAGCAGAGACAATGACTTCACCTGTAGCCGGATTTATCAGATTCACCTTCACACCCGCAGCGCCTTTTTCATCAGCATCCTGAACGCCGTTCTGATTCGCATCATACCAGACATAATCACCGAGGATTGCCGACATGGTGAAGATACCCGCATCAAGCGTGGGATTATGTTCACCGGCTGTCAGTGTGACCTGCGCAGTGCGTCCTGTCACCATATCAGCGTCACTGTCCGAAGAATCATTATTACCCTGATTCTGTGATGTAAATTCATATCCGTCGGGCAGTATGAACTGAACAGCATAATCACCCGGATTCAAATCTGTAAACTGATAGAATCCTTTTGAATCCGTAACCGCTGTTTTTATGATTTCTCCTGTCACCTGATTTACAAGTTTCACAGTAACACCGGAAACACCGCTTTCACCGGCATCCTGAACGCCGTTCTGATTCGTATCGTACCAGACATAATCGCCCAGACTTGCAAATTGGGAGAAGATACCCGCATCAAGAGTGGGATTATGTTCACCGGCTGTCAGTGTAACCTGCGCTGTGAGTCCTGTCTCCGTATCCGCATCACTGTCGGCAAAATCATCATTCCCATGATTCTGCGGAGTAAATTCATAGCCTTCCGGCAGTACAAATTCAACCGCATAATTACCCGGATTCAGATTTGTAAAAAGATAGAATCCTTTTGAATCCGTAACAGCAGAGACAATGACTTCACCTGTAGCCGGATTTATCAGATTCACTTTCACACCGGCAACGCCGTTTTCACCGGCATCCTGAACGCCGTTCTGATTCGCATCATACCAGACATAATCACCGAGGCTTGCCGACATGGTGAAGATACCCGCATCAAGCGTGGGATTGTGTTCACCGGCTGTCAGTGTGACCTGCGCCGTGAGTCCTGTCTCCGTATCCGCATCACTGTCGGCAAAATCATCATTCCCATGATTCTGCGGAGTAAATTCATAGCCTTCCGGCAGTACAAATTCAACCGCATAATTACCCGGATTCAGTCCGGTAAACTGATAGAATCCGCTGACATTTGTAACTTCTGTATCAAGTATTTCACCGTTTGCCGGATTTACAAGTTTTACAGTAACACCGGCAACGCCTTTTTCATCAGCATCCTGAATTCCGTTCTGATTCGCATCATACCAGACATAATCACCGAGATTTGCCAGCGGGGTGAAAATACCCGCATCAAGCGTGGGATTATGTTCACCCGCTGTCAGAGTAACCTGCGGCGTGCGTCCTGTCACCGTATCAGCATCACTGTCTGAAGAATCATTATTACCCTGATTCTGTGATGTAAATTCATATCCGTCGGGCAGTATGAACTGAACAGCATAATCACCCGGATTCAAATCTGTAAACTGATAGAATCCTTTTGAATCCGTAACCGCTGTTTTTATGATTTCTCCTGTCACCTGATTTACAAGTTTCACAGTAACACCGGAAACACCGCTTTCACCGGCATCCTGAACGCCGTTCTGATTCGTATCGTACCAGACATAATCGCCCAGACTTGCAAATTGGGAGAAGATACCCGCATCAAGAGTGGGATTATGTTCACCGGCTGTCAGTGTAACCTGCGATGTGCGTCCTGTCACTGTATCAGCATCACTGTCGGAAGAATCATCATTCCCATGATTCTGTGATGTAAATTCATAATCTTCCGGCAGTACAAATTCAACCGCATAATTACCCGGATTCAGTCCGGTAAACTGATAGAATCCGCTGACATTTGTAACTTCTGTATCAAGTATTTCACCGTTTGCCGGATTTACAAGTTTTACAGTAACACCGGCAACGCCTTTTTCATCAGCATCCTGAATTCCGTTATGATTTGCATCATACCAGACATAATCGCCTATGCTTGCATACGGAGTGAAGATACCCGCGTCAAGTGACGGATTATGTTCACCTGCCGCCAGTGTAACCTGCCCCGTGCGACCTGTCTCCGTATCCGCATCACTGTCGGCAAAATCATCATTCCCATGATTCTGCGGAGTAAATTCATAGCCTTCCGGCAGTACAAATTCAACCGCATAATTACCCGGATTCAGATTTGTAAAAAGATAGAATCCTTTTGAATCCGTAACAGCAGAGACAATGACTTCACCTGTAGCCGGATTTATCAGATTCACCTTCACACCCGCAACGCCTTTTTCATCAGCATCCTGAACGCCGTTCTGATTTGAATCATACCAGACATAATCGCCGAGACTTGCCAGAGAAGTGAAGATACCCGCGTCAAGCGTTGGATTATGTTCACCGGCTGTCAGTGTAACCTGCGCTGTGAGTCCTGTCTCCGTATCCGCATCACTGTCGGCAAAATCATCATTCCCATGATTCTGCGGAGTAAATTCATAGCCTTCCGGCAGTACAAATCCAACCGCATAATTACCCGGATTCAGTCCGGTAAACTGATAGAATCCGCTGACATTTGTAACTTCTGTATCAAGGATTTCACCGGTTGCCGGATTTACAAGTTTTACAGTAACACCGGCAACGCCTTTTTCATCAGCATCCTGAATTCCGTTATGATTTGCATCATACCAGACATAATCGCCTATGCTTGCATACGGGGTGAAGATACCCGCGTCAAGTGACGGATTATGTTCACCTGCCGCCAGTGTAACCTGCCCCGTGCGACCTGTCTCCGTATCCGCATCACTGTCGGCAAAATCATCATTCCCATGATTCTGCGGAGTAAATTCATAGCCTTCCGGCAGTACAAATTCAACCGCATAATTGCCCGGATTCAGTCCGGTAAACTGATAGAATCCGTTTACATTTGTCAGAGCTGTTGCAATGATTACGCCGGTTGCCGGATTTATCAGCCTTACAGTAACACCGGCAACGCCTTTTTCATCAGCATCCTGAATTCCGTTCTGATTCGCATCATACCAGACATAATCACCGAGGCTTGCCGACATGGTGAAGATACCCGCATCAAGCGTGGGATTGTGTTCACCGGCTGTCAGTGTAACCTGCGCTGTGCGTCCTGTCCCGGTATCTGCATCGCTGTCGGAAGAATCATCATTCCCATGATTCTGCGATGTAAATTCATAGTCTTCCGGCAGTACAAATTCAACCGCATAATTACCCGGATTCAGATTTGTAAAAAGATAGAATCCTTTTGAATCCGTAACAGCAGAGACAATGACTTCACCTGTAGCCGGATTTATCAGATTCACCTTCACACCCGCAACGCCTTTTTCATCAGCATCCTGAACGCCGTTCTGATTTGAATCATACCAGACATAATCGCCGAGACTTGCCAGAGAAGTGAAGATACCCGCGTCAAGCGTTGGATTATGTTCACCGGCTGTCAGTGTAACCTGCGCCGTGCGACCTGTCTCCGTATCCGCATCACTGTCGGCAAAATCATCATTCCCATGATTCTGCGGAGTAAATTCATAGCCTTCCGGCAGTACAAATCCAACCGCATAATTACCCGGATTCAGTCCGGTAAACTGATAGAATCCGCTGACATTTGTAACTTCTGTATCAAGTATTTCACCGTTTGCCGGATTTACAAGTTTTACAGTAACACCGGCAACGCCTTTTTCATCAGCATCCTGAATTCCGTTCTGATTCGCATCATACCAGACATAATCGCCTATGCTTGCATACGGGGTGAAGATACCCGCGTCAAGTGACGGATTATGTTCACCTGCCGCCAGTGTAACCTGCGCTGTGAGTCCTGTCTCCGTATCCGCATCGCTGTCGGAAGAATCATCATTCCCCTGATTCTGTGATGTAAATTCACAGCCTTCCGGCAGTACAAATTCAACCGCGTAATTACCCGGATTCAGATTTGTAAAAAGGTAGAATCCCTTTGAATCCGTAAACGCAGAGGAAATGACTTCACCCGTTGCCTGATTTATAAGATTCACCTTCACACCCGCAGCACCTTTTTCATCAGCATCCTGAATTCCGTTCTGATTTGCATCATACCAGACATAATCACCGAGGCTTGCCGACATGGTGAAGATACCCGCATCAAGCGTGGGATTGTGTTCACCGGCTGTCAGTGTGACCTGCGCAGTGCGTCCTGTCACCATATCAGCGTCACTGTCCGAAGAATCATTATTACCCTGATTCTGTGATGTAAATTCATATCCGTCGGGCAGTATGAACTGAACAGCATAATCACCCGGATTCAAATCTGTAAACTGATAGAATCCTTTTGAATCCGTAACCGCTGTTTTTATGATTTCTCCTGTCACCTGATTTACAAGTTTTACAGTAACACCGGCAACGCCTTTTTCATCAGCATCCTGAATTCCGTTATGATTTGCATCATACCAGACATAATCGCCTATGCTTGCATACGGGGTGAAGATACCCGCGTCAAGCGTTGGATTATGTTCACCGGCTGTCAGTGTAACCTGCGCTGTGAGTCCTGTCTCCGTATCCGCATCGCTGTCGGCAAAATCATCATTCCCATGATTCTGCGGAGTAAATTCATAGCCTTCCGGCAGTACAAATCCAACCGCATAATTGCCCGGATTCAGTCCGGTAAACTGATAGAATCCGTTTACATTTGTCTCTGTTGTAGCAATGACCTTGCCGGTTGACGGATTGAGAAGGTTCACAGTAACATTTGCAACACCATGTTCATTATCATCCTGAACGCCGTCATGATCCGCATCATACCAGACATAATCGCCCAGACTTGCTGATTCAGTTTTTTGAAGCAATATTCCAGCATCTATTGTAAGATTATTTTCACCGGATGAAAGTGTAATTATTTCGGTACGACCAGTTACAGGATTCGCATTGCTATCCATAAAATCATTTGTTTCATGATTCTGAATGGTAAACTGATAGTTCTCCGGCAATACAAATTCAACGATATAATCATCCGGAGTTAATCCGCTGAACCCATAAAAACCGACAGAATTTGTCGTTGTTGCGGCAAGCACCTCATTACTAAGCGGATCGATCAGATACACTGTTACATCTTCAACACCCTTTTCGCCTGAATCCCTGATACCGTTTTCATTGACATCATACCAGACAAAATCACCGATAGAAGCATCAAGCAGTTTGCGATAACCAAAATCCGCATTCAGATTATCAACCCTCTGATTCATGAGATCAGTCATTGAATCCGGGTCTCCATCAGGATCAGAATACTCGGTTATCCCTTCAGGCAGTGTGCCGGTATCCACCGTTATCCGGTAGTCTCCTGGCGGCAGTCCTGTAAAACTGTAATTTCCGTTATTGTCAGTTATTGCTGTGGCAATCAGAATACCGTTTCCGTCAGAGAGCATCACTGTTACGCCTGAAATTCCTTCATTTGAATTTGGAGATCCGTTGCCGTTTATATCCAACCATACCAGATCGCCGATAGTAATCGGATTAAAAGCAAACAATCCTGCATCCGCATGTATAATGCTCTCTCCTGCGGCTACAGTAATGATTCCTGTCTTTCCGGTTGACTGGTTTGCATCACTGTCAACTGAGTCATCATTTCCCTGATTCCGGTTGCTAAGTCTGTAACCTGACGGAACATCGAATTTCACAATGTAATCTCCATGTATAATACCGGAAAACGCATAATATCCGTCTGTGTCTGTTTTTACTGATGCTATCAGTATGTTGCCTGTACTGTCATACAACTCTACAGTTACACCGGAAAAACCATGCTCATACTCATCCTGAAGCCCATCACGATCATTATCATACCATACATAGTCGCCTATACTTGCCGGTTTTATATCCGGTATAAACATTCCCGCGTCTATGTTCAGATTATTCTCACCGCCTGATAATGTAACCTGCTCAGTGCGACCTGTTAATTCATCAGCATTGCTGTCATATCTTGTATCTGCTCCCTGATTCTTTACAGTAAAACGGTAATCATCCGGCAATTCAAATTCAACAGCATAATCCCCGGGCATCAGTCCTTCAAATGAATACAGACCTGAACCATCTGTAGCTGTAACAGCAAGAATCTCTTCAGTCAGCGGATTTATCAGACGCACTGTTACATTGGAAATCCCGTTTTCACCATTATCCTGAATTCCGTTTTCGTTTGTATCATACCAGACATAATCTCCAAGAGATGCAGGCTCTGTATCAGGTACAAATATACCCGCATCCAGAGTCAGATTCCTGTCACCGGCTGACAATGTAACCTGCGCCGTGCGTCCTGTTTCAGTATCCGCATCACTGTCAAACGCATCCTGCAATTCTCCTGTTCCTTTATTCCGAGGAGTAAAAAGATAACCCGCCGGAGGTACAAATTCAACAGCATAATCTCCGGCATTCAGTTCTGTAAATTCATAAAAACCTGAACCGTCAGTAGTTGTTGTATCAATAACTTTGCCTGTTGCCGGGTTTATCAGATTTACTTTTATGCCTGAAACACCTTTTTCCGAAGCATCCTGAATTCCGTTCTGATTAAGATCATACCATACAAAATTGCCGAGAGAGGCTTTCAGCAGATGATAACCGAAATCCGCATCCAGTTTATCAGCAGAAAGATTTATCAGATCAGCGGAAGAATCCTCGGTATCATCGGGATCAGAAAATATTTCCGCTCCTTCAGGCAGAGTATCAGTATCAACTGTTACACGGTAATCTCCAGGCGGCAGTTCAGTAAAATTATAATTTCCGTTTTCATCAGTTACAGTTGTATCAAAAAGTACTCCGTTGCCGTCATACAACATTACGGTTATTCCGGGAATACCCTCTCCTGCATTCGGCTTGCCGTCATAATTCATATCCAGCCATATCAGATCGCCGATAGTAATCGGATTAAAAGCAGACAGCCCCGCATCTGCATGAGTAACAATCTCTCCGGCGGCTACAGTAATAATTCCGGTCTTTCCGGTTGACGGATTTGCGTCACTGTCCAGTGAATCGTCATTCCCCTGATTCCGGTCTGTCAGCCTGTAACCTGAAGGAACATCGAATTTCACAATGTAATCTCCGGGTACAAGACCGGAAAATTCATAATATCCATTGGAATCTGCTTTTGCTGATGCTATCAGCACGGCGCCTGTGCCGTCATACAACTCTACAGTTACACCGGCAAAACCATGCTCATCTTCATCCTGAAGCCCGTCACGATCATTATCATACCATACATAATTGCCTATACCTGCCGGTTTTGTACCGGATATAAACATTCCCGCGTCTATATTCAGATTATTTTCGCCGGCTATCAGTGTAACCTGTGCCGTGCGTCCTGTCACAGTATCAGCATCACTCTCTGAAGCCTCATCGCTTCCCTGATTCTGAGCAGTAAAACGGTAATCCGGCGGCAATTCAAATTCAACCGCATAATCACCCGGAATCAGTCCTTCAAACCTGTAAAGACCTGATCCGTCAGTAACCGTAGATGCAAGAATTTCTTCATTTACCGGATTTATAAGCCGGACTGTTACACCGGAAATTCCGTTTTCATCTTTATCCTGAATTCCGTTTTCATTTGTATCATACCAGACATAATCTCCAAGAGATGCAGGCTCTGTATCAGGTACAAATATACCTGCATCCAGAGTCAGATTCCTGTCACCGGCTGACAATGTAACCTGCGCCGTGCGACCCGTTACTGTATCTGTATCACTGTCAAAAGCATCCTGCAATGCCCCGCTTCCTTCATTCTGAGGACTGAAAACATAACCCGCAGGAATTACAAATTCAACAATGTATTTTCCGGGAGTGAGTTCTTTAAATTCATAGAACCCTGCACCGTCCGTTGATGCCGTATCAAATATTTTACCTGTTGCAGGATTTATCAGATTTACCGTAATGCCTGCAACACCTTTTTCCGAAGCATCCTGAATTCCGTTTTCATTTGTATCATACCATACAAAATTTCCAAGAGAAGCAATGCTGCCTGTACGATAACCGAAATCCGCATTCAGATTGTCATCAGACTGGTTTATCAAATCTGTTGCTGAATCTGTTACGCCGTCCGGATCAGAGAATTCATATACTCCTTCAGGCAGCGTGCCTGTATCTACTGTTATCCGGTAATCACCATGAGGAAGATATTGGAAACTGTAATTACCGTTTTTATCCGTTATTGCTGTTTCAAGAAGAGAGCCGTTTCCGTCAAAGAGCATCAAAGTGACTCCGGCAATCCCTTCACCTGTATTCGGAGAACCGTCATTATTTTTGTCCAGCCACACAAGATCACCAATCGTAATTGTATCAGGTGCGTAGAGTCCGGCATCTGTATTTGTATTTTTATCACCTGATTTCAGACTGATAATCTCTGTTTTTCCGGTTGACTGATTTGCATCACTGTCAAGTGAATCATCAGCTCCCTGATTTACAGAGGTAAATGTATAACCTGCCGGAGGCTCAAACTGCACAATATAGTCACCCGGAGCAAGTCCTGCAAATTCATAATATCCGCCGGTATCTGTTTTAGCTGTAGCAAGAACTTCACCTGTTACCGGATTTATCAGATTTACATTTATTCCTGAAAGACCTGATTCACCGGAATCCTGAATTCCGTCAGTATCAGCATCATACCATACATAATTGCCGATACTTGCCGGTTCTCTCCCCTGTATAAATATACCTGCATCCAGCGTCAAATTATTTTCACCGGCTGTCAATGCAACCTGCCCGTGCGTCCTGTCCCGATATCCGCATCACTGTCCGCCGCATCATCAGAACCCTTATTTGAAGCAGTAAAAATATAATCCGCAGGCAATTCAAATTCAACTGCATAATTTCCGGGAATCAGTCCCTCAAAAAGATAAAGACCTGAACCGTTTGTAATTGCCGTTGCAAGAATTTCATCAGTCAAGGGATTTATCAGATATACGGTTACACCGGAAACCCCTTTTTCTCCGGCATCCTGAATTCCGTTTTTATCCGTATCATACCATACATAATCCCCAAGATATGCAGGCTTTGTATCAGGTATGAATATACCTGTATCCAGAGTCAGATTACTGCCGCCTGATGACAATGTAATCTGCGACGTGCGTCCTGTTACTGTATCCGCATCACTGTCAAACACATCCTGTAATGCTCCGCTCCCTTCATTCTGAGGACTGAATATATAACCTTCAGGCGGTATAAATTCAATTCCGTAATCACCCGGAACAAGATTGGTAAATTTATAATATCCTGAACCGTCTGTTACTGCTGAATCAAGCAGATTGCCGGTTGCCGGATTTATCAGATTCACATTTACACCGGCAACTCCTTTTTCCCCGGCGTCTTGAATACCGTTTTCATTTGCATCATACCAAATATAATTTCCCAGTTCCGCAGACTGATACAATCCCGCATCCCATGACAGATCATTCTCTGCTGCTGACAATGAAATCTGCGACGTGCGTCCTGTTGCTGTATCCGCATCACTGTCCTGAGTATCATCATTTCCCGTATTCTGCGGGCTGAAGTCATAACCATCCGGTGCCGTAAACTCAAGATAATAATCCCCTGCGGCAATGTTGGCAAATGAATAGATCCCGTCACTGTCTGTTGTTGTAACAGCAACTTCCGTACCTGAACCTGTAAAGAGTTTGACCGTTACATCGGCTATTCCGTTCTCTCCGCTATCCTGAATACCGTTGGCATCAAGATCATGCCATACAAGATCGCCGATACTGTTTACAGGCTGATAAATTCCCGCGTCCCATGCGAGATCATTCTCTCCGGCAGTAATCGTTGTAAGAGCGGTTTTGCCTGTAGCAGTATTTACATCACTGTCTGCTGTATCATCATTTCCGTTATCACGCGGACTGAATTTGTAACCTGACGGTAATGTAAACTCAAGATAATACTCTCCGGGAGCAAGATTTGAAAAGAGATATTTTCCGTCAGTATCTGTTGTTGTATTGGCAAGTTCTGTATCTGAAGCGTTGAATAATCTGACAATTATCCCGGATACACCTTTTTCCCCGTTATTCTGAATACCGTCTGCATTAATATCATTCCATACCAGATCGCCTATACTTGCGGTATTATAAAGACCTGCATCCCATGTCAGATCATTTTCCGATGCAGTAACAGAAGTTACAGGAGTCCTTCCGGTAGTTGTATCCGCATCACTGTCTGCTGTATCATCATCTCCCTTGTTCTGCGGACTGAACTCATAACCATCCGGCGCTGTAAATTCAAGATAATAATCACCGGGTGCAATATTGGTAAAATCATACTTGCCGCTGCTGTCTGTTACAGTGCCAGCGACCTCTACACCCGTGCCGTTAAAGAGCGTAACTTTTACGCCGGGGATTCCGGTTTCTCCGTTATCCTGAATTCCGTTTGTATTGGTATCATTCCATACCAGATCGCCGATTATATTCAACGGCTTGTAAAGACCGACATCCCAAGAACTGTCGTTCTCGCCCGGAGTAATTGTTGTAACAGGAGTTTTGCCTGTAGCTGTATCTGCGTCACTATCTTTTATATCATCAGTTCCCTGATTCTGCTGAGTAAATTTGTAACCTGAGGGCGGAGTAAACTCAAGATAGTAATCACCCGGAGCAAGATTTGCAAAGATATATTTACCGCTGATGTCTGTCACAGTATTCGCGATTTCTGTACCTGAACTGTTAAAAAGTTTGACTCCTACGCCTTCAATCCCTGTTTCATTGCTATCCTGAATTCCGTTTCCGTTCACGTCATTCCATACCAGATCGCTGATACTGGAGGCATAATAGAGACCTGCATCCCATGTAAGATCACTCTCTCCGCTGATGAGTGTGGTAACAGGGGTTCTGCCGGTTGCCGGATTTATATCACTGTCATTTGAATCATTATTCCCCTGATCCTGAGGACTCACTTTGTACCCTGTGGGAGCAGTAAATTCAACGTAATAATCCCCGGGTACAAGATTCGTAAAAGCATATTTGCCATTATTATCCGTAACAGTAGTGGCAATCTCCGTACCGGCACTGTTGAACAGCTTGACTGTTACGCCGGAAATTCCGATCTCTCCGCTATCCTGAATACCGTTCACATTAAGATCATTCCATACAAAATCACCGATACTTGCGGGCTGATATAATCCCGAATCCCATGTGGGATCATTTTCATTTACATCAATATGTGTAGCATCTGTTTTGCCTGTTGTTACATCTGTATCGCTGTCTTTTGAATCATCATTCCCCTGATTCTGAGGAGCGAATTTATATCCACAGGGGAGAGTAATCTGAACATAATAATCTCCCATAGAAAGATCCGCGAATATATATTTTCCGTTGGCATCTGTAGTTGTGCTGCTGATAAATGTACCTGTACTGCTGAACAATTGCACCGGAACACCCGGTATTCCAATCTCTCCGCTATCCTGAATTCCGTTAGCATTAGTATCATGCCATATAGTATCACCAAGCCCTGAGATTCTCGGCTGATACCCGTCATTTCCTGCATCTCCTGTTCCGTTTGCAGGAACATTGACAGTTGACGGATCAGTTCCTGCGGTCTGAACATGACCAGCCGGGAAATCAGCATCAGCTTCATTTACATTTACAGTTGCATTACCCGCAGGAATATTGTTTACAGTGTAATTGCCGTTTGCATCGCTTGAAACTGTATGAGTTCCGCCGAATGCGTCTGTAATCACAACATCAATATTTGCAAGATTCGGCTCTCCGCTATCCTGAGTTCCGTTGCCGTTTGTGTCAATGAACAAATGACCTGTTACATTTCCGCGCGGCTGATACCCGTCATTACCTGCATTGCCTGTGCCGTTTGTCGGAACTGTTACGGATGAAGGATCGGTTCCTGCGGTCTGAACATGACCAGCCGGAAAATCCGGATCCGCTTCATTCACATTCACAGTGGCATTGCCTGCCGGAATATTGGCTGCCGTGTAATTGCCGTTTGCATCACTGATAACTGTCCGCGTGCCGCCAAAGGCATCCGTGATTACAACGTCAATATTTGCAAGATTAGGCTCTCCTGAATCCTGAGTTCCGTTGCCGTTTGTATCAATGAACAGATGACCTGTTATATTTCCGCGCGGCTGATAACCGTCATTTCCTGCATTTGCTGTAGCTCCGTTTGTTACAGAAACGGTATTCGGATCAACGCCTGCGGTCTGCGCATGACCCGGCGGAAAATCAGGATCATTGGTATTTACATCAACAATAACATTTCCTGCGGGAACATTATATGCTGTATAATTGCCGTTTGCGTCGCTTGAAACTGTTCTTGTTCCGCCGTAAGCATCTGTAATAACAACATCAATATTCGCAAGATTCGGCTCGCCGCCGTCCTGTGTGCCGTTTCCGTTTGTATCAATGAATAAATGCCCTGTTACATTGCCCATCGGCTGATAACCGAAATCTGCCAGGAGATAATTTTCGCCTTCGCTTAAATCCACCCTGTGAGGTTCATTATTTGTTGTAAGGAACATTCCCGGGGGAAGCGTTGTTTCATCAACATCAACAATATAAAAGCCCGCAGGCAGATTTGTAAAAAGATAATTGCCGCCGGAATTTGTAATTTCAGTATCAAAAACCGTATCACCAGTATCAATCACGCCGTTGTTATTATTGTCATTCCAAAGTTTGACGCTGACATTCGGAATTCCATTTTCATTCGCGTCTTTTACGCCGTCTCCGTCAGTATCATTAAAGAGCAGATCACCTATTGTTCCGGTTTCAGCGCTCTTTACATATCCGAAATCTTTATCCGTAATATCATCTGAAGCAACTGTAATTGAATAGATATTCGGTAAAGGCTCTTCCCATAGACCAGTTCCGTCTCCGGTCAGAGTATAACCGTTTAAGACATTTGCAGTATCTGTAACTTCGATTGTATAATTTCCGGGTTCAACACCTGAAAATTCATAATAACCGTCTGCATCCGTAGTTGTGGTTGCAATGACTTTGCCAGTCAGGTCTTTTAAAGCAACGGTAACGCCGGAAATCTGAGGCTCACCTGTGCCGTTATCTATACCGTCTTTATCCAAATCACTCCAGATATAACCTGATACATTTGGTAAAGTATTATTTCTGTAACCGAAATCCGCATCTCTGAACACAGAATTTGCATTGGGAAGCAAAACTTCAATCTGAGTTCCGGCAGCATTTGCTCCGGTTTCCATATCTGTCGTTGTCGGAGAATAGCTTGCAAGTTTAGCCTGAGTATCATCCACGCTTACAAAATATGTTCCTGTATCAAGCCCTGTGAACAGATACTTGCCTGCGGTATCTGTGGCTGCTGTTTTGACAAGAGTATCAGCAGTTGAATCAAAAACGCCGTCTCCGTTATCTTTATAGAGTTTAACAGAAACGCCTGAAATTCCCGGCTCTCCCGGATTCTGAATTTTATCGCCGTTTGCATCTGAAAATACCGTATCGCCGATTGTGCCTGTTGCATTGTATCCGAAATTTATACCTGTTACATCTGCGTTGAAAACAGGAACAGTTTTCTGACCTGCTTTGGCGTCTGTTGTTGTGCCGAGATAACCCACAAGTTTATTGTCTGTATCTGCAATTTTAACTGTATAAGTGCCGTTGGCAAGCCCTGTAAATGTGAAATTGCCGCTGCTGTCAGTAACCGCAGTTGCAATAACAACTCCGCTTGAATTAAGCAGATTCACGGTAACGCCTGCAATTGCGTTTTCACCCGCATCTTTTATTCCGTTTTCGTTTAAATCATGCCATACTGTATCTGTAATCTTATACAAGGTTGCAGTCGGATTCTGATAACCGAAATCCGCATTAAGATACACATCATTTGCCGCAACCGTAATCGGCGGAGTAGGATCAGAACCGCCGGTCAAATTATAGCCTATCAGCACATTGTTTGTATCTGTAACTTCAACAATGTATTTGCCCGGATCAATATTTGCAAAAAGATAAGAACCGTCAGCAAGTGTTGTCTGAGTTGCTTTTACAACATCATCAGCAGTTCCGAATAATCCGTCAGTACCCGGAGCAACAAGATTCAAGGTTACATTGCCGATACCCGGCTCGCCTGCATCACGGACACCGTTTCCGTTTGTATCATTCCAGACGAGATCGCCGATAACTGCTTTTCCGCTTGTGTTTTTATAACCGAAATCAGCATCACGGTTATTATCACCAGTATTAATAGTAATTAAAGCAGGCGGAATATATGAACTTACAAGTCCGGCTGGAATTGTCGCCGGAGTAACCTGCACAGAGTAAGTTCCGGGGAAGAGTCCGCTGAACAAATATCTTCCATTGGAATCAGTTACAGTTGTCGCAAGAAGATTGCCGATATTGTCAAACAGTTTGACTTCAACATTGGCAATACCTGATTCTCCAATATCCTGAAGACCGTCTCCGTCAATATCAAGCCAGACAACATCGCCGATACTGCCCGGATTTGCTGGAATAAATCCAAAATCAACCGTGAGATTGGAATTTTCCGTGTCTAAATTTCCATGTCCCTTTGAACCGAGATCAACTTCGGAAGTCGGCTCTGTATTAGGTGCAAGACTTACTGTGCTGCTTCTGATTCCGTTTATCGCGGGATTAAAATCATCTATGCCGTTGTCATCTGAATCAATATCTGTATTGGAAATTGACTGTGTAACTCTTGTGCTTAGATAAACTTCAAGCACGCCGCCTGTCTGGAAATTGCTTGCGGCAATCTCAACACGGTAATCGCCGGGCAGTAACTGAGTGAACAGATAATGTCCGTTGGCGTCTGTAGTTGCGGTAATCGGAATGTTGTTCACATCTTTTACAGGAATTCCTGAAGAATCAAGCAGATTCACAGTTACACCCGCAATTTCTTTTTCACCTGTGTCAATAACTCCGTTGTAATTCAAATCAAACCATACACGGTTTCCGAGCGAAACAGCTTCGTAGAATCCGAAATCAACCGTGAGATTTGAATTAGCATCGGTATCATCATCTGTTACAGGTTCATCTCCGAGCGATAAAGTAACCGTGCCTGTTGTAATTCCGTTTGCTGCGGGATTATTATCATCAAGCCCGTTCTCGTCAGCGTCCTGGTTTCTGTCATTATCAGGATTGTCAAATCCTGCTCTGTCTGAAGATGATACATAGTTATAAAGCGGTTCTACAAGATTATTAAAATTCGATTTGGGAATATGAACTTTGTAAGTACCTGAAGTTAAACCTGTGAACAGATAATTGCCGTTTGCATCTGTTACTGTTGTTGCAATAGGTGTGCTTGTTCCGGGTGTCTGAGTGCTTGTATAGAGTTCAACATCCACATTTGCAATTCCGCTTTCAAGAGCGTCTTTTATTCCGTCATTATCTTCATCAAACCAGACAACATTGCCGAGACTCATCAAAGCGTAATCTTCAACCTCGCCGTTTGACGCCAAACCTGTCGGAGCAGTTACTTCACCTGTATTTTTGGTAAATCTGAACCGTGCATACAAAGTGCTTGCAAACGGATCAGGCGTTGCAGGAGCAGTCAGCGTAATCGTATTATTTCCGGCTATAAGTTGTCCTTGTGCATCTGTTTCAATTATAATCTGTTCGCCTGTATCATCAAAATCACCGTCTCCATTAAAATCAATCCATGCGTTAAGATAACCGGCAACAGAGGCATTTACTCTGATTTGATAATCCTCTCCGGGCATAATCGGAGTTAAGAATGTTACGCCGTTTTCATCATCTGAATCAGCAGAATCATCACCAAGAGCAGTTGCATTGTGCTGTCCGTCCAATTCTCCGTCAACATCAGCACCGAGATAAGTCAATCCGTCAATGATATGTCTTGCTCCGGCATTTGGTGGATCACTTGCCAAAGTTGTTCCGTAAGTATGTGTGGCATCTTCAGGCAGATCACCGTAGTCATAACGGAAGAATCCGAAATCCACGGCGCGGTTAGAGTTAGCGTCATTATCTCCGTCTCCAATCGGTTCGCCCCCCAATGTCATCGTGATTACAGGCGATGAGACGCCGCCCAGCACGCCGTCATCTGTGCCAGTGTTTTCATCGGCATGATCCGAAGTCGGAATTTTTTCAGGATCAAAAACCGCTGTCGAAGAAACATAATTATACAACAATCCGCCTGATGCAAACTGATCTGCGGGAATATTGACTTTATATCTTCCGGGCATGAGTCCGGGGAATGAGTATCGTCCGCCTGCGTCTGTCGTGGTTGATGCGAAAACAACATCAAAAGTTCCCGATCCCGAAGTGCTTTCAACACGCAAATCAACACTGACTCCCGCAATTCCCGATTCTCCGCCATTCAGTATTCCATCATCAGGAGAGCCGCCTCCAATTCCGTTGTCTTTCCAGACAATATCGCCGAGCGTCATCAGGGCGTAATCCTCGACTTCGCCGGAATATGCCAGACCATCAGGCATATTTCCGCCTTCTCCCGTGTTTTTTGTTACCCTGAACCTCGAATATAGAGTGGTAACAGTTTCTGGATCAAATAACGGCGCTGTCAGTCCGTCAATACTGCCAAAAGTATTTACTCCGGCTGTTAAAGGTTTATTCGTTAGTATCTGTTCACCGGCATCGAATTGACCATTACCGTTAAAATCAATCCACGCATTCAACACGCTTGATGTCGAAGCTGTTACCTGAATCTGATATGGCTGACCGGGTTGAATCGGAGTCAAAAACACAATGCCGTCCTCATCAGCGACATCGCCTGTTGCAGTCGTATTCGGCTGTCCGTCAGATTCATTGTCCACGCCGGTGCCAAGCCATGTATTACTCCCATCCGTAGTGATATGACGTGCGCCGCCGCTTGTCAGAAGTGTTTTATAAGTATCAGGCACATCGCCGAAATCAAGCTGATATGTCCCTGCTGTCAGCGTTGTGGAAACAGATTCCTCATAGTTGTTCAAATCAGTATTATTATCATCATCCACACTGCCTGCACCGCTGCTGTTATCACGCACATTTGTTCCGCTCGGCTGGCTGTTGTAATTTGTCCGCACCGCATTCACAAGAGCCTGCTCGGACGGTGTTTTATCCGACAGCATGCAGTCAAACGTGATAGTCATAGTTGCGCCCGGATCAATCTGGAACAACGGAAGCGCAATCGTATCATTGGTATTTGTCGTAGTGGAAATAACAAAATGTCCTGTGGCAAGCGGCGTTGTGGTAGCATTAAGATACACATTGCCTGAAGGAGTAAGAGTGGCATTACTGATCTGATACAGATAATTTGGCAGCACATCTCTCCAATTTACCTGATATGCGGTGGTATGTCCGGTGTTGACAACTGTTATTGTCCAACTTGCAGGTTTTCCCGGTAATGCGCCTGATCCCGAAGCAAGCGTCTTGGTCAGAGTGAGGTTCGGCTCGCCCACCGTAAGATTAACTGTATTTGAAATCACAGTATTGCCTGCGCCAAACGTCAGCGTTGCAAAATTCGGAAGATTCACGTTATCCTGATTAGCGATAACATTATCAACCTTGACATCATAAGTGAACTGAAGCGTACCCGCTGAAGTAGCAGTTACAGAAGAACCGAAATTCCATGTCAGTGTCCGTGTACCTGCATCCCAGTTAAATGCAGGCGTAATCGGAGTAAAACCGCCTGCCGGTGTATAAGTAACTGCGTTAGTCCCGTTGTAAATCAACCCTGACGGCAAAACATCTGTCATCAAAAAATTCGTGGTTGTTCCTATGGGAATAGGCAACGTAATCCTGTACGTCAGTATATCTCCGATAGCGTAATATGTTTTTGGACTGACGATCTCTTTTGTAAGAGCGGAGCTTTGAGTTGTAACTGTTGCACTGCCTGTTCCTGTCAGGTCATTCGGAGCAACGCCTGAACCTGTGCGCTTGCCCGTAGTGCTTCCCGGAGTGCCGGGAGTTGCGCTTACTGTGCCATTTGCGCCAGGTAAGCTGGTAGTGGTGAAGCTTGCTGTGTTGACAACAGCTTTATTGAACGGCACACCCGGATCCAATCTGCGCCGTATAGGTCAGGGTAATACACCTGTTAGCGACAACAGTATCGGGATTCAACCGATCAATTTGTCCGCAAAGCGTATTGCCTACAAAATATGTAGGATTTACGCCGCATTTGGAAACCGTTGCACCGCTGGTTTTCAGATCAATTGTCGGTTCGGTAATGCTTGCAGTTACATAATCCGCAGGCAATGTATCATTAAACTGCCAATTAAAAGCCGTAGCCGCGTTTGCGCTGGAAGTATTGTTGCAGATGTCCAGCGTGAATGTAATAATATCCCCGCCCTGACCAGTTATTGGATTTGCGGTTTTGGTAATCTGCGGCGTGGGTTCTGCCACGTGCAGAGTTTTATCTGCTGTTCCTATATATTGAGGAGTTCCACTGGCATTGTTGTATCTCATGCGTCCATGATCCACAAGTGGTGCCCCGGCATTTGTATCGGAATTATTTGCCACCACCACTTTTAAAGTGAGGATGTACGCTTCTTCCGTAAGATTGTCGGTATCAGAATTGGTAACTGTATCAAGATCAAGATAAATATACCAATAATTTTCAGTTCCGAATCCGAAATTGTCTGTCTCAAAAATATTGACATCGGGTATGGGAATCGGAGTATTGACAGCGCCTCCGTTAATATCGCCCGGATTGGCAAAACTGCTGAGAGATACTGATGTTTTGGATAAATAAGCGGACCGGACACAAATCTTCCCCATACCGCCCCAGTGCTGGAAAGAGGAAGTTTTTGCAGCCTGTCATAAAGCCTGACATTGGTTGTAGTGCCTTCGGGAAATACAAAACGGATTTCCAATTCAACCACTTCTCCCACTGCCACCGGCGGGTTGGAATTAAGATTGGAATCGTCCGTGAAAGATTCCGAAGTGGAAATAATGGTTTTTGACGAAGCGCTTGCATCGTTGATATTTACCGTATCATCATCAGTTGCGGAATACTGTGTACGATTATCCGCGTCATATAGAGGGTTGTTGAATCCGCCGGTATCGTCATGGTTCAGAGAATGGGCATTGGTTTTGCCCGTATTCGTATAAACAGTTCCGGTTACAACCTGCTGAGAGATCGTTGCCGTAAATGTAAATACTCTGTTTTCTCCCGCAGGAATGTCTCCGCTGCCGGATGAACTGGTATAATTCACCTGACATGCAGGGTCAGCGCCGGTAAGGCTGTATGTCCAACCCGCAGGTGGTGCGTTTGGGGTAATGGCGCAGTCATATACTTTAGTGTCGCTGGCATCTACATCTCCATCATTATCCGTGTCATTCACAAGGTCTGTAACAGTAACCTCTCGTGCGGGACCATCGCCGTTATTCCTGACTGTCAATGTGATGGTGACAGTATCACCGGCGTCTCCGACAGCAGGCGTAATATCTTTTGTAATGGCAAGATTCGGCTCGGTAACAGTGGTTGTAGCTGTTTTTGTATCCGAAAAACTTTTTGTAGCACCATCCGAAAACAGAATATCGAAATTTGCAGCAACCGAATTGGTCAGCACAGTTGCACTTGGCGCACCATGATTTGCCGCATTGTCCCGTATTCTGGCGGTAATCTGATATTCCAAAACTCTCGGAACCTGTAAATGAAAGCACTGACCAACTGAGCGTCTGCTGCGTTCCGTCATCCACATAAACAGAAGGAGTCGGAGCGCCAAAAGTCGCGTTCGTTGTTCGCTGTTGCCGTTGCCAAAATGTATTCGACATAAGGCGGCAATGTATCCACAACATTGATATTCAGAAATGTATCCGTATTGGTGAAGTCAGCTCTCACCGTATAAGTAATCAGTTCGCCGACATTCGCTGTTGCCTTGTCAACAGTCTTGGTCATGGCATATCCGGCAACATAAGCAGTGAAATCATCGTAGCTATGCTTACAGATAGCTCCTCCGCTTTGATCGTGGCACTCGCCTTCAATATGCGCCTTAAATGAAAGAGAACCTGAACCTACGTCAGCCCTGACATTTATGTTTCTTGAATTGGCAGCGCCGGGAGTTATACTTGGCAATGCAATTGAGCTTGCGTATGAAATCCATGGTCCGCCGACTCCGTTAAGGCTATACTCAGTATTGGAATATCCGTTTCCCAGCGTAAATATCAGAGTGTTATTATCCGCCTGTGTCGATCCATTGTTTGTAACTGTTACCGTCCAAGCAGCCTGAGAACCTTCGGCGACTATCTGTTTATCAGGAGAAATGGAAATATCCAAATCAGGTTCAACCGGATCAATCGGATCAATAGCCGTCTCCAAATAAGAAGTGTTGCAGGAATCTTTAAAAGTATAAGTCGCCTCATTGTTCACAGATGGCACATCAACATCAGGATGTGAAGAGTTGTTTATAATCGGTTCGGTATCGCAGTATGTGCCATCCATTTTTGCCCAAAAATCAATGGTGATAGTCTCGCCACGATTGATTTTGTCAATACTCGTGCTTGTCCATCTCGGCTTTTTCGGATCCGTGGTATAATCAGGATTACATACCAAAGGATTGCCGGGATGAGGGCTGAGGTTGCTATTAATAGTACAAGAAGGACTTTGGGAAGCATCATAGACATATCCGGTTCTCAAATTAGCAAACACTTCGCTAAACGTAGCCGTATCTCCGGTATTGGTGAGCGTAATCCTTACCGGACCGCCGCAGGTTGTCCACGGAGAAGGATGAGTTATTGATACGCCTCCGCTGGTGAAACTCGGCTTTGTTCTCAATGTGGCGGTATCGCTGGGTTTTGATGGCGTGATAATCGCAGGTGAAGCAGTGCAACCCCATTTCACGGAAGCCGTATTCTGTGTATCTGTCTGACATGTTCCTCCGACAGTAGCCGTAATCAGATAAGTAGCTGTTGTTCCGACAGGAATATCTATGATTTTCCATGTAGGATATGACCCGCTTGTGGGAACAGGACTGATAGATACGAAAGTCATATTGGCAGGCAATGTATCTGTCAACTCAACATTTTTAGCGGTTGCCTGTCCGTTATTGCTGATTCGAAGACGCCATTCCACGGTATCACCCGCCGGTGAAGCACTCACAATTTCAGTATAACCTACCTGACCCGCCGTAAAATTCCTGCCATCTTTTGACATCACAATATCAGGTAACAAGACCGGAACTTTGAATCCCGCGGGCAGTGGGCTGATATACCGAACCGCCTTTCTGACATGGTTTTTGCCAATCTGCTTTGGATTCTATCAGCCGATTTGCCTGAGTAGTAATGTCATCATTGGTTTGAACTTCAAATTGGATGGTAAAACTCTCGCCCGGAGCCAACTGTAGAAGATTGGCAAGATAATTCGTACCGGCAACATAAGTCCATGTGAGAATATCCGACTTCGGTCCTGAAATTATCGGATCATTGACATTCACAGGCGTAATCGGAGAATCGTTAACTTTTATCAACTGGGTCGTACCCGGCTTATAGATAAATCCTGTATTATTCAGTTTTTGAATCAGTTTGATATTGTAATCATACGTCTGACCGCTGTTGATGACCGTCAGTCTGATCTTCGTATCTTCGCAAAGAGTGGCAGGATCAACTTCGTTTCTGAGAGTCATTGCCGAAGGAATTTCGGTAAAGACCGGAGCAGAAGGTTCCCAATCAAAAGCGCATTCGGTATAAGTACCGGACAGATTCCAGCCGTAGCTTGTTCTGACACTGTTGGCAGCACCGTAATCGCAGCCGCTTCCATTGGTAGCAGCATTGACTACTACTGTCTTGACCTGATTGGGAATCATATCTCCTAAATCCCATGCAACATCATTGTAAGAGCCGTTAATTGTCTGAGTCGGCGATGCCAGAACTCCGTCAATCGTGGAACTCTGATAGGTAAAAATATTTTTCAACGAATCCAGAAGATTGACATTATAAGCCGTACCTGCACCTTTGTTGGTAACGTATATTTTCCATGAGAGATTGCTGTCGGTTATCTGATACTGATCCGGCGTGAATTTCAGATCAAGGTCGCCCTGAAGTTTCAAAGCTGGCGTTGCGGTTGCGCTGTCTGAGCAATGTCCGCCGCAGTTGTCATCATAGTTCAATGTGGCGGATAAGTCATAATTATTACAGGTTTTGACAGCATCGAAGGTAATAGTTCCGTCCTGTCCTGCTGTCAGAGGATTAGCAAAATTAAAAATGACCTTGCCGGGAATAGTGGTAGTATCTACCGAAGGAATCTGACCACCGAAACCCGTATAAACCGGATTGCCGATATAAGCATAATTCGATGTATCTACCGTAACTACTACATTGTTGTTAGCCGGATCAGCTAATTTGGTTACGGTAACGGTGGCTTTTACCGGCTGACCTTTTGAAACGCTGTTTATCGGATTTCCCAGCATATCTTTGAGCGTTATGTCGAGTTCCATGGAGGACCGGACAAGAGGCGACCTGAACTACCTGATAAAAATGATGCCAACCGCCGCATCCTCCCCGGAAGAAGCAAGGCTCAAATCCGATACTGACATAATGCTTCCGGCTGAACTACACGGCGCAAGACTTGCAGCAGTAGGATTTGTCTCATATCTGAACTTGACAGATTTCCCTGCTACGCTGTCAATATTTGCAAAAACAGTTTTTAAAAAGCCCAGATCAATGACAAGCATCGGAGAAGTTTGGGTAATACTTCCTGCCGGAACCGCTGTCCATGTTGCTCCCGAATTTATGCTGTATGTCGCCGTACCTGTTGAATATGTTTGTGCGCTATCCAACTGATCCGTGAGCGTTGAGTCTGTCCATAAACCTGTGGAACCGCTGTCAAATGAATAATTTACATCATATTTGATTGTATCTGTGCTACAAACATCTACGGCAGTATTGCTGATACTTTTGTTTTGGGTTGTTCCGGTTGCCTCCTGACTTTGAAGATAAAGCGAAGCCGATGCCGATGTATTAATCACACAGCCGCAGGTGGTTGTACCGGTGATATTCGCCGTATTGGTATAATTGTTATTGGCATCGCACGGATCTGTGCTGGCAGTGGTCGTAATTGTCAGGGTAGGAGAACCGGCTGCCTGTGCCGGAGTAAGCGTCCACGTCATGTTGTTGCCTGATTGACTAAGAGCGCCGGCAGTTACCGAAGCACTGTTCGCCGTAAATTGAGACGGAACATTATCGGTAACAACGATATCGCCTGTCCATTTGCTAGGCACAGTCAAAGACGGAGTAACAGTAAAAGTAACTCCTTCCCCCAAAAAAATGCGCTGACCATCACCGCCAGAAGTAACGGCAGTTTTGGTAATTCCCAATGTCGGAGTTGTTGCCGAATCTACCGAGTAATTAGCTGATACGATAGGAGGGAAGAAGGAATCGCCGCAAATATTCTGATAATCCGGGGTGAACATGATTGTTCCGCTTGCTCCGTTACATTGGACATCAGGCGTCAGAGCAAATGACAGAGTGGCAGTATCACCGAGATTGATAGTACCGCTATTTGCTGTATAAGTAAATGTATTTACACCGTCATAGCTCCATCCGGCAGGAACGCTGCTTACAGTCATTCCTGCTGGAATATCTGTTGTGAGTTTGAAACTTTTCGCCGGTTCCTGGTTCCGACAGGCGTATCATTATTTGTGATAGTAGCGGTCATTGTACCTGAACCGCAGTACGCAATATTGGCATCTGTGGTGGTTATGGCAATATTCGGCTGTTTGAGAACCAGAAGCGGGGATTTGTCGGCTTTATATACCGTAGTCGCATCACAAGGGTCTATGGCAGAGGCAAAAACAGTAATATCAATACAACTGACAACATCCAATGTATATTCAAACCATACTGATCCACCTGCGGGTATCTGAGGTATGGTACTGGAATATTTACTGCCGGAAAGCGTGGGCGTAATAGTTCCCCCTGTCAAAGCAGGAGAAGCAAAACCTGTTCCCCATTCGGCAGTCATGGCAACATTGAAAATGGGACCTGTGCCGCGATTAAATACTTCCGCTCTCAGATTGACGGTATCGCCCACAGTTACCTGATAAGGTAAGGGAGAAATAGCCGTATGACTTATTTCGATTCTTCTTCCGACAATGGTGATGATTCCGTCATTATAATCACCGCTTGCAGGGCTGCCATCATAACGGGTGGTTACAGTATTCGGATAGTCGCCTTCTACGGCAAAACAATTAGTGGCAAGTTTATATGTAAATATGATGCTCTGCCCTGCCGGAAGATTGTAGGAAGGTGAAAAACTGACAATTACCGGATCTGTGCCGCTAATTGAAGTTGTCAGCCCTTTGCTATTTGTCAGAGAACCCGGCACAAATGCAAAGCCTGTGTTCGGTATATTGATCTCCACAGAAAAATTGTTTGCAGCAACCGATCCGGCAGGATTCGTAATCGTTGCCGTATAAGTTTGCCCTGTGGCATCATTGGTATATGCCGCACTGGGAATTGTTTGAGTAACCGTAAGTGGCGGATCTGCATAAGCATACTCCTGCGCCCCATAACAACCATCAAACATACTATTATAAAATTAACTATCCAATATCCTGAATAATTTCTGCTCATCTTTGACATACTGCCCCCTCTTATTTTACCCATCCTTTGCAGAACAGGCTTTTGTATAAGGCAGGAAAATCCTACCTTATAAATACATTTTTCACCTTATTGAATTTGCCTTATCCTATCATTTAATATAAAAATAGTAAAAATATAAAATTTTTGAATCTCATTTTTTAAAAAAATGTCATTCGGAAATACCTTAAAAGACCCTCTCATAAATTTTTTTTACAGGAATCTGAAGATCAACGGACTGAATTATCAATATATATTCTGAATTAAAATATTCCCTGAATCGCCATGTTCCGTCTTTTTCTTTAGCAAAATATTCAATATGAACTTTATCCTGATCAACCAATATATAATCTTTTAAAGTCCTTATTTTACGATAAGCAGTAAATTTTGTTCCTCTGTCATAATCTTTTGTAGATTCTGATAAGACTTCGGCAATAACAACAGGATTGATAACCGTATCTTTCCGTTCTTTGGCAAATTCAAGCCCGCCGCATACGACCATCACATCAGGATATGTATAATGCTTATCTTCATCAATCTGGAGTCTTATATCACTTGCAAATGCTTCACATAATTTGCCTTTTAACCTGTTGTTGAATATAAATGCAAGGTTAAGGGTGATTCTGTTGTGATTCGGTGTTTTGCCTGCCATTGCAAATATCTCGCCGTAAAAATACTCGCTCTTATATTCAGCATCCTGCTCTGTTTCAAAATATTCTTCTGCTGTGTAAATAGGTTCTTCTGTTATTTTTAACATTTATCACTTACCACTTTTAAGAAGCTTTGAGTTTATTAAGAAACTTAGGGTTCTTGAAAACCATAGGGTATTAAACTATTTTGACTACGAACTTTTCGGTATCTGCCAAGAGGCTTAAACATCTTCTTGCCTGCCCCGCAGACCGGACAATGCCAGTCATCAGGCAATTCTTCAAATTTTGTTCCTTTGGGAATCTTTCCCTTTCCGGTCTCCTCTGTCAGGATCATAAATATATCCGCAGTTTACTGTCTGACACTGATACATCTCTTCAGGTTTTGCCATTATTTTTTTTGCTCCTTTAATATTGTACTTTATAAAAAATTCTTAGTGTCTTTGTGTCTTTGTGGTAAAAAAGCACTAAGACACTAAGCACACACCTGCGTAATTACGCCGCCGGTTATAAAAAACGGCGGACACGCTGCGCTTAGTCCGCCCTACAGTTCTAAACTCAGCTTATTTTAAAATCATTATCTGACAAGATATGCCTCAGCTCCTTCAGTCCGAAAGGCTGCTGAATAAAACTGAAACTACTGTTTTTAATTGCTGAAATGGCATTTTCAATTTCACGATCTCCAATCAGAATTATACGGATATTTTTAAAATTATCATGAGCATATTTTATAAGACCAATTTCGATAAGTCCTTTTAATTCCATAAAAAATACATCAATCGGATAATAATTCAGGATTGTAACAGCTTCATCATGAGTAGCCGCAAAATAGACTTTACCCTTTATATCGCTGATGAATTCCTGCAATTCATGTTTTATAAACCGGTTATTATTTAAAAACAGAATTTTCATCTTATTAATATATGCAACGATTATGCCATGAAGCATAATCATTTTATATCATATAGTTATAAAATAAAAGGATGCTCCGGAAAAATAACGGATTATATGTTTTCGGATAGAAAAATGTAAATTCTGATGTGTGAAAATGAAAAATAACTTGAAAATAAGATTGTTGTGAACGAGCTTTCCGATTTCGGATAATCTTTCCGATTTCGGATATTGTTTTATTCAGAAGCCAAATTTTTTCAAAAAACTTGGCTTATAATGTCGGATTACGCTCCGCTACAAAACAATATCTGTTAAAATTATAATTAATTTTAATCATTTATTTTTTTTAAACCATATTTCTTAATCCTCCGATCCAAAGCCTGCCATGAAAGATTTAACAGCCCGGATGCCTTTAATTTATTATAATCTGTCTTTTCCAAAGCCTTTTTTATTATATCTTTCTCTATTATCACCAAGTCAAATATCTCCTCTTTCTCTTTTTTCTGCAAAAGATTATCTGAATTAATAGGAAAATGTCTTAAATGAAGTTTATCCCCTTCACATAAAATAACTGCTCTTTCTGCCATGTTTTTCAGTTCTCTGACATTCCCCGGAAAATCGTAACTAATCAGATTTTTTACTATATTTTTATCAATCTTGTTAATCGGCTTCTTTACCTTGCCTGAATAGAATCTTATAAAAGATTCAAGCAAAATTGGAATATCCTCTATACGTTCTCTTAAAGGAGGTATATGAATCCTGAAAGTATTCAGTCGGTGATATAAATCCTTGCGCAGCCTGTTATCTCTGATTAATTCTTCAATATCTTTATTTGACGCTGTGATAATTCTTACATCAATAGGAATCTCTTTATAAGAACCTACTCTTACTATCTTTTTCTCTTCAAGAACCCTCAGCAGTTTTGCCTGAAGTTTTGTATCCATTTCTGAAATTTCATCTAAAAATAATGTGCTGTGATTTGCAATTTCAAACCACCCTTTTTTATCCTCGACCGCGCCTGTAAAAGAGCCTTTTTTATGTCCGAATAATTCACTCTCAAATAAACAGTCAGGAATTGATGAAATATTTACAGAATAAAAATAAGATTCTTTTCTTTTGCTGAGATAATGAATCCCTCTTGCCACAACTTCTTTTCCGGTTCCGCTCTCCCCTGTTATCAGTACTGTGGTATCATCTGACAATGCTATTTTCCCCATCATATCTATAACAGTCTTCATTTTCAGGCTGTCTCCGACAATCTGATACCCTTTGTTTTCATTAAACTCTTTTGAAAGTAACTGATAGTTGAACTCAACATCCCTGAGTTTTTTATTTAATCTGATAAATTTCTGTGTTCTTTCAATAGCATATTCTACATCTGCCAATCTGAAAGGCTTGGTTAAATAATCTGATGCACCGGATCGCATTGCCTGAATAACGCTGTTCATCTCTCCATGACCTGTAATCATGATAACTTCCAGCGAAGGATAAGATTTTTTCACTTTATCCAATACTTCCAGCCCGTCCATTTCAGGGAGTCTGATATCCAGAATCATTATATCTATATTATTTTTGTTAATAATTTCAAAAATATCCGAAGGAAGAGCCGCCTGAAAAACAAGATAATTGCTAGCAGTCAGAAATTCATCCAACTCATCCCTTACCCTTTTTTCATCATCAACAACAAGTATTTTTAATCGTTCCATTATAAAGAAAAATCCGTTGATTTTGAAATTCTTATTCCTCTTGCAGCCATACGGGTTATAAAATCTGTTCCCTGCTTCTCAAATCCGGGAACAGATGAGCAGCAGTCTTCAAGCAGAACCATTTTTCGTATATGCTTTTCATCATCAAACCCGTCAGCAATATCCTCTACAGTAAATTTGACACAATGGGATAACGCCTCGCCTGCTATAAGAATCTTATCAGCCTGCATAAGTCTGTTCAAAAGCTCTTTATTCAGCATGGTAGAAGGATCATCAGGATCAGGTACATCTGCCTGAACTGCTGAATAATGTTCTGTTTTAAAATTACTCCCTTTTATAATATAATTGACCATATCAAGATGACTCTTTTCCCATGCCAGCAACGCCTCTGACAGAATCGGAACCAGCGTATGCCCCTTTGTTCCTATAAGACAATGCGGATTCCATATACATAAAGGATAGCGGTTGTTTTTTTCCAATTGTGAAAGATAACTGACTGCATAATCGTTATACTCTTCTTTAGAAGGTTTCCATTTTCCTTTCTGAAGATCATTAACCGTTATAATGGTAAAAGGATTCGGATGATTTCCGGCTGAATCTTTCCAGAATATAGGATGAGCAATATCAAAAAAATGATGGGCATCAAGAGTGCAATGAATATGTCTGATTTTATCCTGAATTCTGTTAATCAGATTTGCCAGACGCTCCATATCTTTATCTGCTCCGGGGACAGACAATGCACCGTCAGGATTGCAGAAATCATGTTGCGGATCAACGATAAATAAATGTAGTTTTTGCATAGTATTATCTCCGAAAAACTTAAACCTTGTGTCTTAGAGTCTTCCTTAGTGTTTTTTACCACCAGACACTAAGGCACTAAGCCACTAAGTTCCAAACTACGGGTTACGCTCCGCTAACCCGACCTACATTCTTTATCAAAATCTTTCCATCATCCTGAATAATTAAGCGGCGTTTCAGGAAAATCGCCTTCTGTTAATTCTTTTATCTCTTTTATTGCGGATTTATCTTCGTCAATAAAAGGACCTTTGAGTTTTATCTGTTTTACCGGATAAATCTTTCCATTCAGAAATTCACCTTTTTTATTTACACGGACTTCAATCATAGGCGATATTCCATTATGCCCGTTCAGATTAAAATATCCGTAAGTACAGAAATTTCCCAGACTGTAAGCAATAAATCTCTCTTTGTATAATTCCGCCGCTCTTGTTACATGGGTTCCGTGACCGAATACCAAATCTGCGCCGGCATCTATGACGCTATGGGCAAATTCATAAACATTTCCGCGATCTTCTTCACAAAATTCTTCTGATTCTCTTGTAACATGGCGATGATTCGCACCTTCTGCACCGCCGTGAAAAGAAACAATAATAATATCTGTTTTTGAATCAAGCTCTTTTATTATTTTTACCGCTTCGGCAATATCTCTTATATCCAGTGTCCCGATATTTGGCGCAAAGGCGCAGAATCCGTAAGTTACACCATTTTTTTCAAATACCATAGGTGGATACCCTATTAATCCCGCAAATTTCAAGCCTGCTTTCTCTAATATCTCTGTTGTATTTTTTCTGCCGACATCACCGAAGTCACCGACATGATTATTGGCGATACTCAGAATATCAAAGCCTGCGGCTGTCAGAAGAGAGACATAATGCTCAGGAATTCTGAACGCATAACATTTTAAAGGATCAGAGCAGTTTTTCACAGTTTCACCCTGATTTAAAAATGTTCCTTCCAGATTTCCGAATGCAATGTCCGCTTTTCTGAGAATATCCTTTACATTATTGAACAAATCTTTTCCGTCATCAGGCGGAAGATATTCAGCGGGATAATCTGAACCGGGCATAATATCCCCGACAGCAATAACAGAAACCGTTGTCTGTTCAGAAGCCTTTTTTTTCTCAGCGGAATAAGAAGAGATCGTATTGATATTAAGGATAAAGATAAAAATAACAGTAAGATAGATATTTCTTTTCATATTGCAATAAAATATATTCGGTATTTATAAAATCTAACGATGAAGTTCTTCCCGAATGACTCGCCGCATTATATTTTCCATATTTTCATATTCTATAGCCCGTCTCAGAGTATCATTAATTAATCTTTGATAGTCTTCACCTGCTTTGGCTTTGAAATATTCAATAAGAACAGTATCCAGCAGAATGGTTATCTGCTGTTTGGCTGATGAAGCCTGTTTCAGTCCTATACGGAATACAGCACGGTTTATATCATTCTGAGTTACTTCAGGATATTCATCATAATCATCAGAGATTTCTGAAGAATAGTATTTGTTCATTTTTAGTTGCCTTTCTCATAGAAATTATTCTGATTTCTTCTTTAGTTTCAGTATGTACTATTACTGCAACTTTATCGCCCAGCAATCCGAGTGTAACCCATCTTTGTTCTTCATAGATTTCACGGTCATCTTCAAACGTGAAAGTGGGACCGGCAAAGACTTTTTCAGACTCTGCAAAATCCAACCCGTGTTTATTCAGATTAATTTGCCTTTTAATCTCATGCCATGTGTAACGCATAACTGCTCAGGATCAGTTAAAAACTCTATGTATCATTTTTTTGTATAAAACTCGGATATTCAATAAGTTAATCATATATCTCTCAAGATAACAGATACTAATTCATATCAAAATCTGATAATGCTGTCAACACTTTATAATAGTCTTAAAATATTAAATTCTTAATTCCCAATTCTCATCTCTGCTCTTTATGTTTTTACAGTTTTCTTGACTTTTGATAGATTGTTAAGTAGTAATTGTATTAAGCTCTGTAATGGGAGCGGTATATTTGCAGTATCGCATATCGCAGGAAGGAGAAAGAGATGCCGGGAAAAAAAAGAGCAATCAGTTTTGATGTCATGGTAAAATTTTTCATAAAACATTACGGTATTCCGACAAAAAAAGATATAGACAAATTGAATGTAAGGCTGGATCGTCTGGAACAATTAATAAAAAAAAGTGCAAAATCAGATGATAACAGCAGGACATCTAAAAGAAAGATACAAAAAGACAACGGTGAAACAACAGCATCCGATAAAGTATTTGATATTATAAAAAACTCCGAACATGGTATCAAATTTTCTGAAATAATAGAAAAAACAGAGTTTGATGAAAAAAAACTCCGTAATATTATTTTCCGGTTAAAAAAAACCGGCAAAATTCTGTACAAGAATCGCGGTATATATGTTGCCGGAGAGTAATTAAGCCAATTAAGAATTGAGACTTAGGAATTAAGAATTCTTTGTGTTCTTTGTGTCTTTGTGGTAAAAAAATTGCAAATAGCTTTAATTACCAATTCCTAACTCTTAATTCCTAATTTACATAAAAGGTGAATAATGAACAGATTTGAGGATAATAACAATCCTGATATAGCAGAGAGAGCGAATATTTACGGCTACCGTCTGAAAAGAGTCGAAGAGCTTAAAGAGATCAATTCTCTTTTTTATGAACTTGAGCATATCAGTACCGGCGCCAAACATATCCATATCAGCAACAATGATAAGGAGAATACATTCAGCGTGGCATTTAAAACAGTTCCCACAGATTCAACCGGCGTTGCACATATTCTGGAACATACGGTTCTGTGCGGTTCAGAAAGATTTCCTGTCCGGGATCCTTTTTTTTCCATGCTGAAGAGAAGCCTCAGCACATTTATGAACGCATTTACCTCATCAGACTGGACTATGTATCCGTTTTCCACCCAGAATAAAAAAGATTTTTACAATCTTATAGATGTTTATCTTGACGCGGCATTTTTTCCGAAAATAGGGGAGCTTAATTTCAAACAGGAGGGACACCGCCTTGAATTTGAGAATAACCGGCTTGTCTATAAAGGCGTTGTCTATAATGAAATGAAAGGGGCAATGTCATCGCCGAGTCAGGTGATGGGACGCTCTCTTTTAAATGCCCTGTTTCCTGATACAACCTATGGATTTAATTCAGGAGGAGAGCCTGCGGATATTCCGACTCTGACTTATCATCAGTTAAAAGCGTTTCATCAGCGGCATTATCATCCGAGCAATGCCTTTTTTTATACTTACGGAAATCTTCCTTTAGAAAAGCATCTTGAATTTATTCAGGATAAAATCTTAAAAAAATTTGAAAAGATTGACCCGAAAACAGATGTTCCGTCTCAGCCGCGGTGGAATCAGCCTAAGGAAGTTGTTTATCCGTATCCGCTTGCAAAGAATGAAGATACGTCAAAAAAATGTCAGATTTGCGTTGCATGGCTTACTTCGGATATAAAAGACTCTTTTGAAATTCTGAGCCTCTCATTGCTCGGAGAGATACTCCTCGGCAATTCCGCATCTCCGCTGCGAAAAGCATTGATTGATTCAGGACTTGGCTCCTCGCTTTCTGACGGCACAGGGCTTGAATCAGAGATGAGGGATACCATGTTTGCCTGCGGATTAAAAGATGTTGAAGAATCAGCGGGTAAAGAGATTGAAAAGATTATCTTTAATACTCTGAATGATCTGGCAGATAACGGAATTGAAAAAATGCTGATTGAGTCTGCAATTCATCAGATGGAATTTCACAGAAAAGAGATAACCAATCATCCTTATCCCTATGGAATCAAGATGATGCTCTCTTTTTCAGGCGGTTGGTTTCACGGCGGTGATCCTGTTAAAGTTCTGAAATTTGATGATGATTTAAAACGCCTTAATGAAGAGCTTTCCAAATCACCTTTTTTTGAAAATAAGATCAGGCAGTATTTTCTGGAGAATCCTCACAGGGTATTGTTTAAACTTGTTCCGGATCAGTCAATGGAACAGAAAGAGACAGAGCGGGTTTCTGAAGAACTGGATCGTATAAAAGCAGACATCTCGCCTGCTGAACTGGAAAAGATAAAAGAGGATACTGAAGCATTAAAAAATCTTCAGGAGAGTGAAGAGAATCTTTCTTCGCTTCCGACACTGGGTCTTGAGGATATTCCGCCGCAGGTTCAGATTATAAAAGAAGATACGGAAAAATTTGATATTGAAAAATTAACACCTGAAAATATTTCAGTTTATGAGCAGCCGACATCAGGAATTTTCTATTTTTCAGCAGCAGCAGGAATTCAGAAAATAGAGAAAGAACTTATTCCGTTAGTCTCTTTTTTCTGTCATGCGTTTTCAAAAATGGGTACAAAACAGAGAGATTATACTGAAATGGCGCGGCGGATTGATCTTTACACCGGCGGGGTCGGTATGTCGGCGCATGCACGTAACCGTTATGATGAAACCGGGGCATGTATTCCTTTTATTACATTTAACGGAAAATGTCTTGTCAGAAATCAGGATAAACTCTTTGATATTATTGAAGAGCTTGCATTTGAATTTGACTTTTCAGATATTACCCGTCTGAAAAATCTTCTCCTTGAATACCGTGCGGGAATGGAATCAATGATTGTTCAGAACGGTCATCGTCTTGCGATTTCACTTGCTTCAAGAAATTTCTCTGTCAGCCGTGCTTTAAATGAATTATGGGGCGGGGTTCACCAGTTGCAGACTATAAAGAATCTCACCAAAGACTTGACAGATGACAAGCTGAAAGAAATTTCCGAAAAACTGTCGCTTATCGGTAAGAATATCTTTACTCCTGATAATGTAAGGATAGCCTTAGTAGGTGAAGCAGATATATTGCCAAATGCAATTTCACGCTCTTCAAAGATTTTGGAGAGAAGCGGACATTCATTCGGAAAATCAACCGGAGTGAGCTTTGATCCGCCTGAAATAGATATAAATAATCAGATTCCAAGAGAAGGTTGGAGTACATCTTCTGCTGTTTCATTTACAGCACGTTCATTTGAGACTGTGCGCTTGGATCATGAAGATTCACCTGCATTGGCAGTTATAAGCAAAATTCTACGTTCAATGTATCTGCACAGGGAAATCCGTGAAAAAGGAGGAGCTTACGGCGGCTTTGCCATGTACAGCTCTGAGGACGGCATATTCTGTTTTGCATCTTACCGTGATCCGCATATTGTCAATACGCTGAAAGTATATGACGGAGCATTTAATTTTATTAAATCAGGAACTTATACAGATGAGGATATAAAAGAGGCTATATTGCAGGTATGCTCTGAAATTGACAGACCTGATCCTCCAGGACCCTTCGGCAAGAAAAGCATTTTACCGGAAGCTGATTTCATTGTCAGATGAGGCACGGAACCGCTTTAAAAAAGAACTGCTCGGCTTAACCCGTGATAAAGTTGTAGCAGTTGCTGAAAAGTATTTTAATGAAACCGGAAAGCCGCACGCAGTGGCAGTTATTTCAGGAGAAGATAAATTACTTGAGGCAAATAAGGCAATGGCGGATAATCCGCTTGCCCTTAACAGGATTTAAGGTTTCATCTACTTAGCGTCTTTGTGTCTTAGAGTCTTTGTGTTTTTTTTACCACAAAGACACAAAGACTCTAAGAAAACTGATGAGGAGCAAAAAATGAAGATCGCTATCATAGGAACCGGGGCAATGGGGTCTCTTTTCGGGGCAATCCTTTCATCTGTGTCAGATGTATGCCTGATAGGTCATTTTAAAGAGCATATTCAGGCGATTCATGAAAGAGGACTTGTCATTGAAAAACCTGATCAGAGCTTTAAAACCTTTCATTTTCCTGCATCCATTGATCCGTCATCTCTGAATACAAAATTCGACTTGGCAATTATCTTCACAAAATCTTATCAGACAGAGGCTGCTGCTCAGACAGCAAAACCGCTTCTTGCTGAAAAAGGGGTTGCTCTCACTCTGCAAAACGGTCTTGGAAATGCAGATGTAATGGCTGATATTCTTGGTAAAAGTCGTGTGATAGCAGGCGTAACCTCCCACGGATGTACTCTTATGGAACCCGGAAAAATACGCCATGCAGGAGATGGACCGACTTATATCGGCGGTTCTCCTGAAAATACAAAGATATTACATCAGATTGCATCCCTCTTTTCATCCGCAGGAATAGAGACAAATATTGCTGATGATATTAATCGTCTGATATGGGGAAAGCTGCTGATTAATGTGGGAATCAATGCTTTGACACGAGCGCGGCCTGTCGCTGCGCTCCCCCGGACGGTTCTGCGCCACCGCGGAGCGGCTGGTCGACCTGTGGCGCAGCGGGATCGCCCGCTGAGCACCGCGACCGGGTCGCCGACGCCTGGATCAAGGCGCAGGCCTACCGGCTGCACACGTTCGGCACGGTCACGCGACTCGCCGCCGGCGGCGAGCTGGGCGCCGAGTCCTCGGTCACCAAGGTGTTCTGGTCCGACCTCGACGTGGCGATGCACCAGACCGCGCTGGACCTGCGCGGCGCCGACGCCGAGCTCGCCGACTCCTGGACCGACGGCTACCTGTTCGCGCTGGGCGGCCCGATCTACGCCGGCACCAACGAGATTCAGCGCAACATCATCGCCGAGCGGCTGCTCGGGCCTGCCCCGGAGATCCTGCCTGGCGCCCGAAAGGAGCCAGATGACGTCCGACTCACCCCCGACCAGAACGACTTCGCCCAGTCGCTGGGCGAGCTCCTGCGCTAGGCCGACGCGGGCGCGGCGCGCCTGGGCCGACGGCGACCACGATCCCGGAATCGCCCTCTGGTAGCGGCTCGCCGAGCAGGGCGTGACGGCCCTCGTGGGTCCGGAGGACGAAGGCGGCCTCGGCGGCACCCTGGTCGACCTCTGCGTCGCGTTCAAGGCGCTGGGCCACCACCTCGCGGTCGGGCCCTGGGTCGAGTCGGCCGCCCTTCGCTCCCCAGTCGACCGCGACCTGGGGAGCGTGGCGGTCGCGGAGGTCGCGCCGTACGCCCTCGACGCGGACGTGGCCCGACTCCTGCACGGCGTCGTCGGTGAGCAGGTCCGCTCGGTCGACACCACCCGACGCCTCTTCGCTGTCCTTCGCCGCGACGGACGACGACGCCGACTCGACCGCGGCACCCTCTCGGCGCCGCGCAGCTGCTGGGAGGTGGTGAGCGGGTGCTGGACGACTCGGTGGAGTACGTCAAGCAGCGCAAGCAGTACGGTCGCAAGATCGGTTCCTACCAGGCGATCAAGCACCAGCTGGCGTCGGATCAATTTGGTTGTCCTTCTGTGACCATTCCAATCACCGATATGACCGACGCACTGATTGCCTTGGAGCCGGGGATGTCGGATATACGCAAGGGAAACATCATGGCACGTGCCCGCATGATCGTTGCCTATGACCAGTCCGAAGCGTTCAAGGGACTGGTCATCGGGACCGGGAATAAAACCGAAATCCTGCTCGGATATACCACCTTGTACGGCGATTCTGCCTGCGCGATAAACCCGATCGGCGACCTTTACAAGACGCAGGTACGTCAACTGGCGCGAGCCTTGGGAATCCCGAAGCGATCATCGCCAAGCCTCCCTCGGCAGACCTGTGGACCGGTCAGACAGACGAGGGAGAACTCGGGTTCACCTATGCGGAAGTGGACAAACTGCTCTACCTGCTGGTCGACCAGCGCTATCGCCCCGAGGAATGTGTGGAAGCCGGGTTTGGCGAGAAATTCGTCCGCATGGTTTATGAACGCGTTCGCAGGAATCAATTCAAACGAGTCCTGCCTCCGATTGCCAAGCTCAGCAGCCGCACCGTGGGGTACGATTTCCTGTATCTGCGCGACTGGGGAACATAACCGGAATACCACCACCCAAAAAAGGTTTGGGGTTAGATTTGGCCTCAAACCTTTTTCTATTAGAGGTTTCCCTTTGAAGTTTTCGATACCCTCGGCACTCCGCAACCGTCGTTACTTTTATCTTTGGCTGGGATTACTCATTTCCATCGCCGGCTCGCAAATGCAGATTGCCGCCATCTTTTGGCATATCCGCATCCTCACCGGCAATCCGCAGCCCCTGGCCCTGGGTGGAATTGGCCTGGCACGCATCCTGCCGATCATCGTATTTTCTTTCATTGGCGGACCGGTTGCAGATACGCTTAAACCGACGCCGGATCCTTTTCGTCACCCAAACTGCCATGGCTCTGGTGGCGCTGGTTCTGGCGATCCTGACCTTTACAGGACAAATCACCATCTGGTACATCTATCTGCTGACAGCTGTCCAGGCAACTGCCCTGGCATTTGATGGTCCCGCCCGCCAGGCAATGATTCCCAATATTGTCACCGAGAAAGATTTGCCAAGTGCCTTCAGCATGTCATCAATCGCAAAGAATGCCGGGTCGATCATCGGACCGGCGTTGAGCGGGATGGTCATCGTCGCTCTTGGACAGGGCTACACCTATTTTTTTAATGCCGTTTCGTTCCTGGCAGTGATCGTCGCGCTGGTATTGATTGGCCCTGTCATGCAGGATTCCAAGAAATCCGGCATCCATCTTAGCGCAGCCATGGACGGTGTCCGTTTCATATTTTCCAAACCGATCATTCTTTCCACCATGCTGATGGATTTCGTAGCCACATTCTTCGCTTCAGCCAATACCATGATGCCGATCGTTGCCAAGGATATCCTGAAAGTGGGTGAGATCGGCTATGGCTGGTTGTCGTCGGCGCAAGCGATCGGATCAGTGATCGCCGGAATTGTGGTATCTCAGGTTCAAAAATTGCACAAACAGGGGCTAACCTTCCTCATTGCGGTGGTCATTTTCGGAGCAGCAACGGTATTGTTCGGCGCCACCACTATATTTACCATCGCCATGGTCGCGCTGATCCTGATGGGCGCCGCCGACGCGGTCAGCACGATCATCCGTAATACCATCCGGCAATTGAACACTCCGGATCACATCCGCGGTCGCATGACTGCCGTCAACCAGATCTTCTTCCAGGGAGGTCCCCAGTTTGGAGAGGTGGAATCAGGGATTGTTGCCGCCCTGTTCGGGGTCCCGGCAGCCATTATATCGGGGGGATTGGCTGTATCGTCGGTACGGCACTGATCGTCCTGAAATGGCCGCAACTGCGCACTTACAACGGCGACGAACACTTGCAAGCAAAAGCGTTAATTGATTGATGTCTTCCCTACGCTTGCCTGACGAGTGCCGTACGACCTGATAAAACGCACGAGCTGTGGTTGACTTTACCGGGAAATCGCACTATACTGGACTTAGAGTACCTGCCTATGCGAGTGTTTTTTATACCATATCCGTTGTATACCTGAAAGGCACGCTGGTGTTGCGCGTGCCTTTCACCATCTCTTGACCAAGGAGATTGAAAATGGACTCTGGAATGATCGGCAAGATCGACAAAGCCAAGCGTTACGCACAAGAACCTCATCGCTTCCGCTTCGAAGTCTTTTACAGTGAAAATTGACGGTGAGAACAATTCCCATGTAGTCAAATATGCAGACAACAAGTGGGATTGTGATTGCGACTATTTCCGCTCACGAGGAGTTTGTACACATACGATATCCATCACAAACTACATCCTCAAGGATATGGTGCCCGCACCCGTGGAAGCCAGTTAAAGACAAATAAGACGAACCCTTAACCTCCGAGGCCAAATTACCCCGGAGGTTCTTTTTTTTCACGCAGGTGACCCAATTCGGACGTTTTCAGGTACAATTCGCATCCATGAAACCAATTACTCGACGAGATTTTCTCAAACTGGGAGGCCTTGCCCTGGCAAGCCTGGCCTTCACCCCATTCCTTCCCGAATTTACCGAGTTTGAAGATGTTGATCTGGTACGTGTGGCATATCACTCGGTGAGCGTATACCTTGAGCCTGATGAAAAGAGCAGGATTGTCGGAACATGGAACCGCGATGACCTGGTGCATGTATATGAAACGGTGCAGGCTGCAACCCCTATTTACAACCCGATCTGGTACCGCGTCTTTGGCGGGTACATGCACCGGGAGCGACTGCAAAAAGTACGGGTTCATTACAACCCCGCCCTTTCGAGTGTACCGGATACCAAGCTACTGGCTGAACTAACCGTTCCATTTACCCAGATCTACCGCTATAACCAATGGGATGGCTGGACAACTGACTACCGGACTTATTACAGCACGATCCACTGGATAACCGACATAACAAGCGGGCCGGATGGAAAAGCCTGGTACAGCCTTCAGGATGAGGCGGATGAGAGTACCTATTACATCCCAACCGCGCAACTGCGCCCAATTTCCCCCGACGAGATCACCCCGATTTCTCCGGAGGTATCCCCGGACAAGAAACGGATCGATGTAAACCTGAAAACACAAACCCTGGTCTGTTACGAAAACGACCAAGCAGTATTAACCGCGGATGTTTCCAGCGGTGTATTTGGACTTTACGATACACCAACCGGGCATTTCAATATTCTGGATAAACTTCCTTCTCGGCGCATGCATGGAAGTGACCTTTTCGCTAGCGAAGAAGAAAATGTCCTTGCCGGAGTCCCCTGGTGCAGCTTCTTTACGGAAATAGGCCATGCCCTTCATGGCACCTACTGGCACGATAATTTCGGCCTGCCCATGAGCCATGGCTGCGTTAATATGCGCACCGAGGAAGCCAAATGGCTTTTCCGCTGGAGCCTGCCCTCGGCCGGGTTCGACCAGATCGACAAACAAACCCTGGATGTGCGCGGCTACGGTACCCCCGTATTTGTCCACATGTAAAATTGCTTTTCTTAAAAATAAATTCCCTACCCCTTGTTTTTTAATAATTGGAAGACTTGCTCAAAGCTTCCTCCACAGCTTTCAACCCATTTAGGTGGGGATAATGGATTAACTACAAACCAATACTCTGCAGATCCCTTGTGCTGTGGGGTCGCATTTTTAATTACATCTTCTCTGGCAAAGAGCCAACAATGTGCTTCGCTTGGAGATAATCCAAAACAAAGAATACTATCATAGCCTTCTTGGCGAATTTGTTGAAATTTATAAACTTGAGTCGTCCAGAGGGTAGAAAATTTAATTGCAACTTTTTTTCCGTTTATTATTAAACTTTCGCTACTTTCTTTTGGTTTACTTATAATTAATCCTTTTGTCCGGCACCAAGACTCTATTAGTTGCCTTCCAAAAGCACTTTTTTGTCTTGCAGAAAATTGGAGAACCCATTCAAAAGGACTTCCTTCCCACATTTCGCTTTTATCTTTAAGGTCTTTTTGGAGATAACTACCGATAGATATTAGAGACTCAAATTCAGGGCTATAGTTCTTAAGGTTTTTAGAATATTGATTTATAACTTCTGTTAATTTATGATCAATAAAAGGGGTGGGGTCAAAACCAATCCATTCTATATTTTCAACATTAGAAAAACGTTTTGCCATGACTTCTAAGGCAGCAGGATTATTATCCACTAGGATAAATTTACGACCCAGATCAATACAACTTGCTCCAACTGTGCCACTTCCAGCGAAAAAGTCCAGAACAGTATTTCCAGGAAGTGAAGAAGCTTTGATAATTCTATCAATTAGCCTTCTAGGTTTTTGGGTTGGGTAACCAATCCTTTCCTTGCTATTGGTAGGGACAATACTCATCCACCAGTTATCATTAATATCTTTACCAGAAAATTTCCAGGTATCCGTTAATATGTGTTTTCCATTTGACTGTTGTTTGCCTCCTACATATCCAGGCCACCATGTGTCAGTTGGTAATTTTCCCAACCTGGCCTTTTCTGGACGAACCAATCCCGGCGCTAAATATTCTTCCCGATCAACATTAGATGTGTTAAATACATAATTCTTTTTATCTTTAACATAAAATAATATATTGTCATGCTTTGCAGGCCATTTTGATCTAGCCCGACCGCCGTAATCATACGCCCAAATAATTTCATTCATAAAGCAGTCGCGCCCAAATATTTCATCTAAAAATACTTTGCAATAATGAACTTCTCGGTAATCAATATGGAAATATAAACTTCCATTCGGTTTCAGAATACGGTATGCCTCTACAATCCTTTCTCGTAAAAAATCATCTATGAAATTATTGAAAGAATCTGAATAGGATTTAGTACCTAATTCTATTGTTTTATATGTCTTATCTTGAAATCCTCTGCGGTCTCCAAATTCTGATTGAACAGTTTTAATAGTTTTTCGTTTCTGATCTTTCCCAGTATTAAATGGTGGATCAATATAAATTAAATCGACAGATTCTCTATCAAAGTCTCTTAATATTAGAAGATTGTCTCCAAAAAATATTTTGTGCATCTATTCCCTGGTTTTACTAAAAAGTTATTTAGAATGAAAATTCTATGCGAATCATTATAACAAAGTATAATAATTTATTATGAAAATTTTGAGAGGAAAGGAAAGAAAAGTAATAGATTTGTCGATAATATCTAGAATTTCAATTATCGCGGTCGGGGTTGAAAACTATAAATATATGCCTCAATTGAAAGGACCAAAAGAAGATGTTGAAAACTTTCAGAAAATTCTTGTAACCAATCAACTAACAGCACTATTTAAAGAAACACAATTTATACCGGTATTAAACCCAACATCATCTGAACTTCGAGATTTAATAACCTTATACACCTTCGAAAGATCTGCATTGGGGGATATTATCATTTTCTACTTTTCGGGACATGGAGTTGCGGTTGGTCATAATGATTTTGGTTTTTGCACTATTGATACCCAGTTTTATACCGGAAACCGAGCTGTTTTACCTTTAACAACGTTTAGGTTTAGCGAACTTTTGGAAGCTCTCTCCATAGTGGATGCGGCACCTGTAATAATTGTTGATGCCTGCTATAGTGGAAAAGCAGGAAATGCTCTGGTACCTTCTTCCACAGCCATAAATTCAATGAAAGAAGATATTAATGCCCATAGGGCAACTAATTATGGATTATTATGTTCATGCTCAGATACACAAACATCAATAAACATCAATCAAAAAGGTGGTTTATTCAGCCAAGGGTTTTATCAAGTTGCACAAAATGGGGATGATGAATTAGATGAAATAATAGGATTAAGAGAAATATATTATCCACTTAAAGCCTTTGTGGAAGAATATGCTAATGATTCATCTCCTCGCCTTTATATTGGGGAAACATTATTAGACATCCCTTTAATAAAAAACGTGAAACCTCACAAAGTTAAGCAATCCACGAACGCTGAACAAAGCTATTCATTTGTAGGTCATCTTAAATCCATTATCATGGCTCTATGGAATGATGGAAACCCAAGGGAATTACGGGCAAGAGAAATTCTAATGTTCTGTGGGCTCGGCGCATACGGGAATCATAATAAACTTAGCTTAGACCCGTGGCAACTGGTTGAAGACGTACCAGAATCATCAAAAAGAAGGCTTACACAAAAAGGTTTGCTATTCGCCCAAGGAAAAATAACAATACCAAAAATGATAAAAAAAGATCCAACCACTGGGGAATGGGACTCAGCGCCAGATACTTCTCAAATTAGCATACATGATTTATAAACATCGCTAATATTTTAATATCTACAATTAATTATCAAATTTTGTAGAATAAAAATGGGATGGCCTATAGACATCCCATTTGCTTAATTCCATCTTCAAAAAATAATTCAATCACACGTCCAAGCGGTAACCCACGCCCCTGATGGTTTTTAATAATTGCGGAGAGTCCGGATAGACCTCAATCGCTTGCCGCAGCCAGGATATATGCACATCCAAAGTGCGGGTATCGTCGGTGTAATTCGTTTCCCAGACTTTCGAAAAAAGAGCCTTGCGCTCAACAACTTCGCCGTGATGTTCGATCAATAATTTTAACAAATTCACCAAACGCGGTGTCAGCCGGGCCTGTTTCCCAGAGCAGCGGACCATACGTTTTTCGGTGTCCAATTTAATCGGCCCGGCATGGATGCTGTCCTTCCCATCACCGGGGAGTAGATGGCGAATGCGATTGACCAGTTTTTGGGCGGTAAAAGGGAGGGAGAGGATGGCGTCCGCATTAATTTTTTCCACCCCACGGTCTTCATCGAGGATAACCAGGATAGGAAGACTGGCGGCTTTTTCGCGCAATGACTGGCAAATCCGCTTTCCGCTGCTCCGCAGAGTGGCCACGTTAACCACAACCAGTTCCGGAG
>CAWEAR010000049.1:0-95721 GCA_963806835.1 uncultured delta proteobacterium | reverse complement strand
GCTCGTCCACGATGTCAGGCATCTCGCCGTGGATGACGTGGCGGTATCCGCCGAGCGAAGCCAGGAATTTCTGCATGGCCGGCATGCGCGAAAACACCGCGTCCGCCAGCTCGTGGCCGCGGTCCGTGAGCGAAGCCTTGGCTTCCTCGCCGTTCAGCCATGCCAGGAGGGACTTGAGGCCTGCCGGATAGGCTGCGAGCAGGACCCTTTCCACGATGGCGGGGAAACCGTCGGGCAGGAAATCCTCCAGTCGCCTTCGGGCGAAAACGGGGTCTGCCACGGCCCGGTCCAGGGAGTCGTGCGCCAGGGACCGGTTTTCGAGCAGCTTGAGCGAAACGTCTTTCAGGAAGGCGTCCACGGCTTCCGCCCCGGCCAGGTCGCGGATCTTCAAGGATCCTGCGCCGGCTACCACGGCCTTGGCCGCCGCCTCGAGGAGGCTTTGGGCCCCGCCCGAGCGGAGGAGGGAAGCCAGCAGTCTCCCCGACGTTCCCTCGCCTTCTTCGCCCGTCTGCCCCTGGCCCGCTTTAAGCGCGTCCCTTAAGCTGATCTTGCAGAGGTCCCGGACGGCGGCACCCACGCCTTCGCGCGCCGCCGCGGCGGAATTCGGGGTCGCGCAGGCGTCCGCGCACCACTTCCTCGGAAAGGAGCTCGGTGGCAACCGCGTTCCCCAGGCTGGCCGCCAGCTTGGCGCGGTTCCGCGGGAGGATTCCCGGGGTGAAGGGAAGCTTGCGCCCGAACGCGAGCACGGGCCGTAGCGGCCTGAAAAGCATTTTTATGGCAAGGACGTTGGTCACGTACCCGATGGCCGCGCCGATGGCTATGGGAAGGACGATAGGCAGGAAGGGCTCGAGGTCTATCATTCGACTCCGCCGGCGGAACGGGCTTTCTCCTTGGAATCGAACGCCTCGACGTCCGTCTCGATAGCCCATCCCTCTATCCCGGAGGAAACCAGGAACCAATACCGGCCTTGGTCGCCCGCGCCCGTCTTTTTGAAGACCCTGGCCTTTACCATGACGATCTCCCCGCGTTTGAGGAAACCCGCGTCCTTGGCGCCGGGCTCGGGCGCGACCTTGAGGCGCACGTAGGCTTCCTTGGCCAACACCCACGTCGATTCGCCCAGGAAGAGGGGCGTTTCGGGAACCTTGATGGAGTCCCCGCGGAAAAACCCGCAGCCCGCGGCGGTTCCGGCCGCGGCGAAAACCAGGACAAGGGCAAAGGAGGGGAAACGCCCCGCGACGGGACCGCCCGTTCCCGTGCGTCGATTGTTGCGTGAGCTCATGGTCAAATCCTTCCCGAAAGGATATAGTTTCGGCAGTGAAACGAAGTCCGGTCAAGATAGCATTTTTAGCGGTTTTTGTCCTCCGGGCTCATGCGCCCGCCCTTGCCGATTCCCTTGGCCTGGGCGCCTCGGGCGGAACGTTCCAGGGACTATCCGTTTCTTCCCTGGCGGTCTTGCCACAGCGCGGCGCCGGACTGGAAGCCTCCGTGAGAATTCACGGCTACCGATTCCTTCTATCTGGCATACGCCTTCGGGGCTGAACGCTGGCTCCCCTCCGCTCCCGCCGCCTCGGGCATTTCCTTCCGCGGGATGGATGCTTTCTCGGCGGGCATGACCGGCGGTCCCCTCTTCCGCCTGGGCGAGGGCGCCGCTTTTTCCCCCTGCGTCTCGGCCGCGGTGGCGGTGGCGACCTACCTCCATACGCCCATCGTTTTTGCCTACCCGCAGGCGGGATTCGTCCCGCGCCTGTCGTTCGCTACGCCGTGGCCGCTCGACCTTGGCCTCGCGATACCCGTCATGGTCCGCTTCAAACCCGAATCCATACTGGTTTCCGCCGGCCTGACCCTCAAGCTTTCCTATCTGGTATCGGGAGCGGACCGATGAGCCCCCGCCCGGCGCCCTTGGCCCGATGCGCGGCCCTCCTGGCGCTTCCCGTCGCCTTCGCGGCCCTGGCGGGATCGTGCGCGCCTGAGGAAAAGCCCGTACGAAAGGCTTTCGTCTACGGCGTCTCGAAATACCTGGACGCGTATCCCGAGGGCTCGCACGGGAACCTTACCTGGACCGACGACGACGCCCAGGCCATGGCGGCCACGCTCGAGGAAAAGGGCTACGACGTGACGCTCCGGACGAACTATTCCGCCGCGGCAAACCGCCCCACCAAAGCCCGCATCCTGGAAGACCTGGCCGGGTCCAAGCCGGGGAAAAACGATACCGTCCTCATGTATTTTTCGGGCCACGGTGTGGCTGCGACGGATTCGCGCGGAGCTTCCATCGTCCCTTACGGCGGCCTGGACCAGGCGACGAGGGCCACGGTACCGGAGGAAATTCATCGACTCCAAAACCCTGCTCCGCGCCATGGCGGACATCGACTGCGCCGCCAAGGTGATCATCCTGGATACCTGTTTCTCGGGCGGTTTCGTGCCCGCCTCCGACGGAACCGAGGCTGTGGGTGGGGCGGTTTTTGCTGCAAAAGCAAGGGAAAAACTGGCAACTGCAAAAAGCAATCTTGCCGAGGCACGTAAAGCCGCTGAAGAGATGAGGAATGCTGTTTCTGTTGTTGACGCCATTCATAAGGTAGCTACAGAATTCAAATTTGTGATTGATAAAATGAATGTCCGAATGACTGTAATTCTTGATGATTTTGAAAATATGCTGAATAATGTAAGAGGATTAACCACATCAGACGGAAAAATAAACTATCCTTTTCTCAGCACTAAGGAAAAAGAAAAAGCTCACGTAAGTGTGCAAGCCGCGCAAGTCATGAAGATTTTGCTGGAAACGCCGCTTCTGACCAAAGAAGGTTCTCTTAAATATGATTGCAATAAAGCACTTGAACAAAGCATAAAGTTTATAGATTCTTCAGTGCAAAAATAAAATTTTTGCGATTCGGAACTCGAAGGGGAGTGCAAAAATTTTATTTTTGCACTCCCTTTAAATGTCTTAAAGGAGGATTCCATGAAAGAAACTCAAAATAAAGATAAAAAAGAATCAGGGAATTGCAAACTTTGTTGCGGGACAGGTAGGGACAACCCGCAGCAGTAATTATGCAAATGCAACCGATGCGGCTGTTGACGGAATGGATGTATTTTGGAAAGTATTTGAAAAAGAAGGAAATAATCCTAATAAACATGGCAATCTCTTTGAATGTATAGAGTCAATGAAATTCAATATTGATTCTTCGTTGAAAAATTCAGACCTTAAAGCAGAAGTAAACGCCATTACAAACAGGACGGCAAAAGCAGATATTTCATTTATAAAAGGGAATAAAGTTGTAGGAGAGGTTCAGGCTAAGTGTTGGATTGATACTAACAAAAGATTAGCAGAAGAACTTGAATCAGATAGCTATAAAGGAATGCAGCGACTTGTGCCGACAGACAAAGAAAAGCCTTTAAATGATTTCCTTGAAAAAGCTGAAAACAGAGGCGGCGGAAAAACAATATATTCTGATAAATATAAGGATTTTAGGGAAAATCTTACAGGGAAACTCCGTAATGAAAATGTATCATCCGGCGGAACTTCCTATAAGGAAACAATTGATGCTAAAGAGAATCCGCAACATTATTCTTCAAATATTCAGAAGAATCAGCTTAAATCAGAAGCCGCTGCTGCCGGACTATGGTCCGCGGGAACGGGCTTTGTGATCACAGGTGGCATTTCTGCTGTAAAGAATCTTATTGCTGTTAAAAAAGATGAAAAGACACTTAAAGAAGCGGGTTTAGACTCTCTTAAAGACGGTATTGACGGAGGAGTAAAATCAGGAGTTATCGGAGCAGGCGGCGCTGTTATCCGTTTCGGAGCAAAAAAAGCCGGAATTGAAGCATTTGCAAAAGCAAGCCTTGCCACAGCAATAGCCGCAGGCATTGTAGATACCGGCGTTACGCTATATTCTTTTGTAAAAGGGGATATAGAGATTGAAGAGGCAATGGAACGGCTCGGACAGAACGAAGTCAGCACAGTTTACGCTCTTTTTGCAGGATCTGCGGTAAGTGCTGTTATTCCAGGAGCGATTGCCCCTGTAGTAGCTACCACAGCAGGTTATCTGCTTGCTAATTTTGCTTATCAGTCCTGTATTGCAATATTCAGGCAGGCAAGACTTACAGAGGCTCAGTCAGAGCGTATTATTGCTATTTGCGAAGAATCAATTCAGCAGATGCGGACACGGCGCGCTGAATTTGAAAGATGGTTTGAGCAGGAACAACAGATCAGAAATGACGCATTTTCAGCATGTTTTGAATCTATTGATATTGCTTTGAATAATGACAATCATGGACAGGCTGTTTCTGCTCTTGCCGATTTTGCCGATTTATTCGGAAAGAAACTCAAATTTGAGAACATTTGAAGAATTTGATGACTTTATGAGTAATTCAGATGAACCGCTTGTATTATAAAGTTAAAATAATTCAATGATAACTGTGACTTAATCACAGTCATCATAATAATCATACGGAAATCATAGTTCAAACAATGATGACTGAAATTCAGCAGATCAAAAATATCCCCGAATCGCTCCTGCCTGATTGACAAATCCGGTAGGAACATCGTAACAGGTATATTTAAGAAGCTAAGTTTCTTTAAGAAACTTAGCTTCTTTTAATATAATTTATTCAAAAATTTTAAACACAATCCCTGTAGATTCAATTCCTAACGCATCTTCTTAAACCGCCCCCCGTGAAACGCCTGATTTTCAAGAACCACCTTTTGAGGAATCTTATAATTAGCCAGCTTATCTTTGCAGAAGAGCCTCATCCGCTTCCGAAAATCAGAGAGCGTCTCATCTGTATTCAGTTTTACCCTTGCCTGAACCATCTGTCCGGTAATAGGGCTTTCAATCCCCTTTACTGCAACATCCTCAACACCATGCATCATCAGAATCACTTCTTCAATCTCGGTTGGATAAACCTTTTCCCCGCCGACATTTATCATTTCAGATTCTCTGCCGAGAATACGGAGATATTCGCCGTTCACCTCTACACTGTCTCCGGTATTATACCAGCCGTCCTCTGTAAAAGGATTCGGAGCATTCAGATAGCCGAGCATGGCACTATCAGCTTTGACATAAAGAATATTATTGATAATCTTTGTTCTGAACTGCTCGCTGTCAATCTTTATCCATGCGGAATCTTCTTTTTTTGATTTGGATGCCGGAGAACCAAGTTCAGTTACTCCGTATTTCTGAACCAGCCTGACATCTTTGAATATCTCCTGTAAACGCTTCAGCAGAGGCTTTGGCATTCTTTCCGATCCAAATGTAATGATTTTCAGAGAGCTTAGATCATATTTTTTATATTCTTCTGAAAGAAGCAGAAGATTTAAAAATGTCGGAGATGTCGGCAGCACTTCCGCTTTATGCTTTTCAATTAACCGGCATATATCACCCGGATGCCTTGTTGCCGGAAATATTGCTGTTCCGCCGCTGTATAATGAATAAAAATATGTATCAATTCCCGCAATATGGTCAAACATCAGAAAACATAAAGTTCTTAACTTCTTATCAGCGGTAATAAATTTGGAGAGGAGTTTTTCAAAATCATGCGTAACCCCTTTTGGCTCGCCTGTGGAGCCGGATGTAAAAAGAATAAGTCCCGGATGCTTATGTTCAATAAGTTGTTTCAGTAAAGGAGCATCCAAAGGATTTGCCTCTTTTTTTACAACTTTGTATTTGTCGACAGAAAGACTGATAATATACTGAGTCTGAGAAATCCTGAAATACTGGGGAAAGTTCGGTTCTGCAAGAGGGGTTAAGGGAACGATTATATTTTTATTCAGAATCAGGGCAATTACAAGTGAAATTGCATCCGGAGAATAATCCCCGGTAACAGCGACAACAGACCCGGATTCAATATTCTCTTTTTTTAACACCGCTTTCCACTGCTCAGTCAGGCTGATCATATCAGCGTAAGAGATGATATTGTCATTACAGATAATTGCTTCATTATCCGAATGTTCTTTTAACCTTTGTATAAGATATTCAATATTGTTCATTTTGAATTTGCAGACGGTTATTTCTGTCTGCTATCCTTCTTTGATCTTAGGAATTGCATTTACAAGCAGATTCTTGACCTTATCCACATTTTTATCAAAGACTTTCAGAATTTCTTCCCAGGGCGGCATTACTTCATCTTCTTTCCAGCAGTCATAATCAGTTGACATGGCAACTGCGGCATAAGGAATTTGAGATTCATTGGCAAGAATTGCTTCAGTTGCAATAGTCATATTGATAACATCTGCCCCCCATATTCTGAACATCTTTGATTCAGCCCTGCTTGAAAATCTGGGACCTTCAATCGTAACAACGGTTCCGCGATTATGAGCTTTATAGCCTAATTCAAGGGATGTTTCATAAAGAATTTTCCGCAACTCAGCATTAAACGGATCAGCCATCGCGGGATGTTCCATCCCCTCTTCAAAAGAATCGTAAAATGTTGATTTCCGATGTTTTGTAAAATCAATGAACTGGTCAAGAATAACAAAATCACCCCGTTCTATCTCTTCTCTCAGGCTTCCGCAGGCAGTTGTCGCAAGAATATGTGTTACCCCTTCTTCTTTTAAAGCGTGAATGTTTGCTCTGTAATTGACCTGAGTGGGGCTGAACCTGTGATTTTTCCCGTGTCTTGCAATAAGTATAACGTCAATATCTTTAAGTTTGCCGACTGTCAGGGCTGAAGAGGGTATTCCGTAAGGTGTATTGACACGAATCTCTTTCGGATTCTGAAGAATCTCCGGTGCATAAAGTCCGGAATCCACCAATCAGTGCTACTTTTATCATCAGTATTTCTCCAATATCTTTAAAGAAGCTAAGTTTTTCAAAAAAACTTAGCTTCTTAAAGGATTGTCATTTAATATATCTTTTATCTCTTTTAAACTTGTTATATGAAAATCCGCTGAAAGTGAACGGTTATTATATGCGGCTAAAGGAACTCCGGCGGCTTTTGCCGCTGTTTCATCCACTTTTGAATCTCCGACATAAAGAGCATTGCCCGGATTTATCTTAAAATGATTCAATATCTTAAAAAGCTGATCCGGAGCAGGCTTGGGATATTCAACATCCAAAGCTGTAACCACCATATCAAAATCATCTTCAAGATCAAACTCACTAAGGACACGGGGCATTGTATCTGACCTGTTTGTGGCAATCGCTCTCCTGTACTTTGGTTTAAGCCATTTAAGAAGATGCTTCAGATAAGGCTCTATCTCCATATACTTTATAAATTCCTCATATCCGATAATTCTGCGGTAATCCTGAGCCGCTTTAAGTTCATCTTCATTATCAGAGAGATAGACAAGCGATTCATCTGCTGTGTGCATGTGAACAAACGCAAACTGTTCAGGAGTCAGATGCGGCTTGCTCAAATGCGATAATATCCGGTTATAATAAGCTGTATTTGCTTTGACTGTATCAAACATTACTCCGTCACAGTCAAATACAACAATTTTTATATTTTTCATGTCAGTTATCAGTTGTCAGTATTCTGATGTTTTATCATCTCTCTGATTTTTGAGAGATTATAAGGAGTTACGCAGTCGGATTTTTCCGCATCTGAAAAATGAACCGCAAAGGGCACAGAGTTTTCCGCAAAGGGCGCAAAGTTTTAAAATATATCTTTGCGATCTTTGCGGTTAAATAAAAAAAGTAAAATTCAACCGCGTAACTCCTAATTATATTGACGGCTTGAGTTTTCTTCTCCGTCTGTCAAAATGGCGACAATAACTTTTTCCGGTCTGTTTTCTTCAGGAGTATTTGCCAATCTTCTCCCTGTTGCTTCTATAGTTTTGCCGACAGCATCAGGCAAAGCTGTGTTTCCTTTTGGGATATAAATACTGCCGTTTATCGGTTGTACATCTTTTAATGGTTTATTCTCATGAACGACCTTCAATCCGCAGATGTCCTCCGCATACATCAGGCGACTGAACTGAAAATGTGCTGATTTCTTTATACATATAAAATTTTTTTTACAATATTATGTGCAGTGTAATCCGTCACGAAAATATTTACATCCGCAACGGATTACCGTAATCTGATAACTGTTTATTGTTCACTGCTTACTGAACAGCTTCCTTTTTCTCCTGAATAGACTCGGAAATATTTCCATACACTCTGATCTTGATTTCCGGCTGAACCTTGCTGTCTGTTTTCAAATTTACCGAATTAAAGTATCTTCCTTTTTCTTTCTTTAAATTTTGAATAGTTAAAAGATACTCCGATCCTTTCCCCTTTTTCACTTCTTCCAGTTTAAAACTGATATTATTCTCTTTATTGTCCAATGTGGTTTCAAGAATTTTAAAAGGATAACGCGATTCAGGAATAATCGTAACAGTACCTTTTATATCCTGATCCGCAGAACCTTCCAGTTTTACTGATTTCGGGTTAATCGTAGCAAAGTGTTCTACTTTCCCGGAAATAGTTAGTATCAGTTCGTTGTGTGCTTTATCATCTGTAAAAACAGATATATTTTTACTTAAAACATTTCCGCCGTAACCGTTTGTACTTACTTTTATTGTAACTTTTCCCTCCTGCCCGGGAGGAATCTGCTTTGAATAAGAAGCTGCTGTACAGCCTCAGCCGGTTTTGACTTTATCAATATTCAGTACCCCTGTTCCTTTGTTCTGAATGATAAAATCATGGATGACTTCAGCCCCTTCTATAACAGGTTCAAATTCAAATTTATTCATCGGAATAAAAGCAGAGGGTGAGCCTCCTTCAGATTTGTATTCCATCCCGGCAGAAACCGCGGGAGCAGCAGCAGGTACTGTTTTTTGTATCTGATCTTCAGAAGCAAAAGAAACTGCCGCAAAAGAGAAGATACACCATGTTGATGTTAAAGCAAAAAAACTTTTCCATTTCATACGAAAAACTCCTTACTTAAAAAAATTTATTTTTACAAAAGATAAGAAACCAAGTTTTTTTCAAAAAACTTGGTTTCTTATCAGAGGTTAATTTACCATTCTATAGTATTAGACATTAATACCACACAAAAAAGCCGGATGCAAGAAATTATCATATAAATATCTGATTAGGATCGTGTATTAAATAACTTCCTCATTCAACGGGTAAGACTTCCGAAGTTTATGAAACTTCAGAAAGTCTTTACAGTCTGAATTTGTAAAAACAGTATAATATATTTAACTTATTTTATTTATTAAGTCTTTTAACATAAAAAGGGGGCTTGCTTTTTTATGTTATCAATGATAGTAAAAAAATAAAGGTTTGTTCTTATTCCCACGATTCGCGGGAGCTATAAATTATTACGAAAAATTGCCGGCATGAACAACGAACTTGATAAAGAGCTTGATATTGTTAATGAATCAGATATTGAGAACTGTCCTTGAAATTGAGCAGCAATCTTTTAAGCGACCATGGAACCGTATATCCTTTCTGGAAGAATTATCCCATCCTTATGCTTTCCATTATGTTTTCAGATTATTGCAGGCTTCCTCAAATTCCCGCTTGATTTCATATATATTTTTTCATATTATAGCAGATGAAATGGAGATATTGAAAGTTGCTGTGGATCCCCGGCTGCGAGGTTAGCGGCATTGGGTTTCAGATGGTCGCTGAATCTCTCAGTCTGGCTGAACAGAAAGGGGCGGTAAACTCTTTTCTTGAAGTCCGTCAGTCTAACAGTTCAGCTATAAATATTTATCATAAATCCGGTTTTCAGATTATCGGGAAAAGACCGGGTATTATCCTGAAACCAAAGAAGATGCTCTGGTCCTTATGAAAAAGTTAAAAGGGGATAAAAATCATGAATGAAAAAACAGAAGGTCAGGTAAGAGCTTTCGTAGAGTCGGTGAACATTTTTTTTAATAAGATAGAATCATGGATTGCATCATCTCCTTTGAAATGTATTCGGCAGGAGATAGAAATATCAGAAGAATATTCGGGAAGATACAAAGTTGGCAAACTCACTCTTCAAAATGAATCCGGAAAGAAAATTGCCGAGTTCATACCAGTTGGAGCTTTCATTATAGGAGGCAACGGCAGAATAGATATGAACGGCACGATTGATAAAGCTATAATTGTCAATCTTGAGGCTGGCGGTCCCTCTGTTACTTCAACGGTCACTGTCGGAAATCGCTTAGAAACATCAAAAAATACATTTTATAAGGGCATAGATAAGCAGGGATGGTACTGGGTTGAAAATGGAAGACGCGGAAAAGCCGATTTTTTGGATAAGTACCTGTTTATTGAGCTTTTACATGAGGTTTCTGATTATGAGTTCAGCTAATATTCTGGATCCTGTCTGGAACTCATATTTGACAACCTTAGATTGTTTGAAAATAGCATCAAGAAGCATTGAAAAAGGCGAATTTCATCTGATGAGTAAAACAAAATTTGTCGGAAGTGCTGTTGATGAAGCGAAAGAGATGATTGAGGAGAGCCGGACAAAAGCTGACGACTTTGTAATAGTTTCGATTTGGGCTATATTTGAAAGAAAGCTTCTTGAATATGTGCAAACAGAGGGAAGGAGGATTCTTCAAGAAATACCAAATAATTTCAATGCTCAAGTCCATAAAAAGGTTGAAGATGCAATAGAATACTGGAAAACCGGAGACATTCTTGATTTGTTCAAGACGGTGGTTAGTGCTGAACTTATTGGGAATGCAAAACAGGTCAAACAATATCGCGACTGGATTGCACATAAAAATCCCAAAAAGGGACAGCCTACGAATGTATTGCCGCAAAATGTTTATAAAATTCTTTCCGATATTATAACAGCAGTTGAACAACACCCTGATTTACAATAAACAGCATAATGAAAAGATTAAAGGAGGCATGAATAATGAGTATAAAAATAGGTATTAACGGTTTTGGAAGAATAGGGCGACTTGTATTGAGGGCTGCCATGAATCACCCTGAAATTGAAGTTGCCGCAATCAATGATCTCATGGATACCGCGACAATAGCGTATCTTCTGACTTATGATTCTGTTCACGGCAAATTCAATGCAGAGGTTAAGGCAAAAGAAGAATCAATAGAAGTCAACGGAAAAGCAATTGCGGTCACTTCTGTCAAAGACCCTTTACAGCTCCGGTGGAAAGAATTCGGCGTTGATATTGTTGCAGAATGTACAGGGCTATTCAGAGAGAGAGACGGCGCGGCAAAACATCTATCAGCAGGAGCGCGCAAAGTGATTATATCCGCGCCTGCGAAAGACCCGGATATAACAATTGTTATGGGTGTTAATTCAAACAGATATGATCCGAGACAGCATCATATTATATCAAACGCATCATGCACCACCAATTGCCTTGCCCCTGTAGCAAAAGTTCTGCTTGAAAATTTCGGCATCCGCTGCGGGCTGATGACAACAATACATTCTTATACCGGAGATCAGCGGCTTCTTGATTTTCCTCACAAAGACCTAAGAAGAGCAAGGGCAGCGGCTTTATCTATGATTCCGACAACAACCGGAGCCGCAAGAGCCGTGGCTCTGGTACTCCCTGAACTGGCAGGCAAACTTAACGGACTTGCTGTCCGGGTTCCGACTCCGAATGTATCGCTGGTGGATTTTGTTGCAACAGTTGAGAAATCAGGGGTAACGGTATCTGATGTTAATGATGCTCTTAAAAACGCCTCTGAAGGAGAGCTTGCCGGAATTTTGGGTTACAGTGATCTTCCGCTGGTTTCCGTTGATTTTAACGGATCTGAGTTATCCTCCATTGTTGATGCACCTAACACTTATGTTGTGGATAATATGGTAAAAATTATTTCATGGTATGATAATGAAAACGGATATTCAAACCGGATGGTTGATCTGGCATCAATGATCGGATCGCAGCTTTAACAGTGAGCAGTTATCAGTTGTAAATAAGAACAATTACGAGGCATAGTTATAAAAATTAAATTTTTCTCTTGAAAAACTGATTTTATGAGTTATAATAGGAGACGGTTGTGCTAGGCGGGGAGCTAGCGGTGCCTTTTACCCGAAATCCGCTTTATGCGGGGCTGAATCCCCTTTTAAGGGTTTGATACCGGAAGTCTGGATCTTCCCGGTCGGCCGCCGCGCAACAGAAACTCACGAACCTCGTCAGGTCCGGAAGGAAGCAGCGATAAGTGATGGCATCTGTGTCGCGGATCGATCCCGATCATACGTTGATTCATAATTCCGGAAATAAATTCGAGAAAGGGTGCACAACCTTAAAATCAGATTTTTTAACCAGCCTTTTTAATTCTCCATGCAATTCCTGAATTTTACATTCCCGATATTTCTTTCCTGTATTATTTTTTAGTCTGTTTCATTCAGAATTTTAAGAACTTAAATACATAATTGCTATGATTATTACCTTGACATTGTTTTATATAGTATTATTTTCTTTTTAATGATCTTCAAGGATAAACTCTCTGAAGAAAAATTCCGAAGATCGATCATCATAAGATCATTAAGTTTGCTGAATATTCAGCTAAACTATAAAATTATGACTTTTAATAGCTGATTTTAATCTTTAATTCGTTTTTATACTGAATAAACTTTAATTAAACCTTATATTTATCAGGAGAGAAGATTGAGAAACAGAATCAAAAAGAAAAAAGCTGAAAAACTCCTTACAGATAATGAAGTATCCGAAGAAACAGAAATTTCAGACGGACAGGAAACGGAAACCCCGGATGAGCAGGAGCTATCTGATGAGCAGGAACAGGCGATTGAAGAAAAAGAGGATTCCGCTGATAATCTGTTAAAAGAACCGGAAAAAAAAGTTGCGACTTCGGAGCAGGAGGCAAAAGAGAATTATGACCGTTTTGTAAGGCTCTCTGCTGAATTTGACAATTACAAAAAACGGTCGGCACGTGAAGTGGAGACATTCAAAAAATTTGCCAATGAAACCCTGATAAAAGAACTGTTTCCTGTAACGGACAGTCTGGAAATGGCAATAGCCTCTTCTGTACAAAACAGAGAAGAGGAAAACCCTGTATTAAAAGGGATTGAAATAACTCTCAGGGAATTATTGAAAGTTTTTGAAAAATTCGGCGTCAAACCGATTGAATCACTTGAAAAAGAATTTAATCCCGCTTTTCACGAAGCTGTAATGGCAGAAGAATCTGAAAATTATCCTGAAAATACTGTTTTAAAGGAACTTCAGAAAGGATATATGCTCCATGACAGGCTGTTAAGACCTGCAACAGTGATTGTTTCAAAAGCAAAGAGAACAAATGAATAAAATCATATAAAAATAGAGATATTGAGGGATAAGCGAGTTTTTGTGCAGCCGATTCCGGATCGGATAACTCCCTGATTCCTCAAATACATACAAAGAAGGCAAGGAGGATAAAATGAGCAAAGTAATCGGTATAAATCTCGGCACCACCAACTCGTGTGTGGCAATCATGGAGGGGGGCGAACCAAAGGTCATTACAAACCCTGAAGGAGGAAGAACCACCCCTTCTATTGTCGGATTTTCAAGTTCCAATGAGCGGCTCGTAGGACAGATTGCAAAACGTCAGGCGATCACAAATCCTGAAAATACAGTTTTTGCTGTTAAAAGACTTATCGGAAGAAAATATGAGTCCCCTGAAGTACAGAAAGATATAAAGATACTCCCGTACAAAATCGAAAGAGCAAACAACGGCGATTTGCGTATCAATGTTCAGGGAAAACAGATGAGTCCTGCGGAAATATCATCTTTTATTCTGGCAGATATAAAACATTCAGCAGAAGAGTATCTTGGAGAAAAAGTAACAGATGCGGTCATCACTGTTCCAGCTTATTTTAATGACAGCCAGAGACAGGCGACAAAAGATGCCGGAAAAATTGCTGGTCTTAATGTGCTGAGAATCATAAATGAACCGACCGCAGCCTCTCTTGCTTATGGTCTGGACAAGAAAAAAGAAGAGAAAATAGCAGTCTTTGATCTCGGCGGCGGAACATTTGATATATCTATTCTTGAGATTGGCGAAGGGGTATTTGAAGTCAAGTCAACAAACGGGGATACACACCTCGGCGGTGAAGATTTTGATCTGCGACTGATTGATTATCTGGCTGATGAATTTAAAAAAGATCAGGGGATAGATTTACGGAAAGACAAGATGGCGTTACAGCGGCTTAAAGAGGCTTCGGAAAAAGCAAAGATGGAACTCTCCACTTCTCTGGAGACTGATATTAATCTGCCGTTTATCACCGCCGATGCAAGCGGTCCTAAACATCTGAATATAAAGATAAGCCGCGCCAAACTTGAAGCACTTGTCAGCGATCTGCTGGATAAACTGGAGCCTCCGTGCAAAACAGCACTTAAAGATTCAGGAATAAATACCAGTCAGATTGATGAGGTTATTCTTGTCGGGGGCATGACCCGTATGCCTGCTGTTCAGGATCGGGTCAGAAAGCTCTTCGGAAAAGAACCCCACAAAGGGGTAAACCCGGATGAAGTTGTAGCTGTGGGTGCTGCGATTCAGGGCGGCGTTTTAAAAGGAGATGTCAAAGATGTTCTGCTTCTTGATGTTACGCCTCTCTCTCTTGGAATTGAAACTCTGGGCGGTGTTATGACCAGACTGATTGAAAAAAATACCACTATCCCGACCCGTAAGAGTCAGATTTTTTCAACAGCATCAGATAGTCAGCCTGCGGTCTCCATTCACGTGCTTCAGGGGGAACGGGAGATGTCAGCAAATAACAAGACACTCGGCCGTTTTGAATTAGTAGGGATACCTGCTGCGCCAAGAGGCGTGCCGCAGATTGAAGTAACATTTGATATTGACGCCAACGGGATTGTGAATGTCTCTGCAAAAGATATAGCAACAGGTAAAGAACATTCTATACAGATAACTGCTTCCAGCGGGCTTTCCAAAAGCGAAATTGATAAGCTGATTAAAGACGCGGAGCTTCATGCAGAAGATGATAAAAAGAAAAAAGAACAGGTAGAGGCACGCAACACAGCAGATGCCCTGATTTATCAGACTGAAAAGTCTCTCAAAGACTTAGGCGATAAAATTGACAGCAGTACAAAAAGCACTGTCGAAAGTGCGATAAGCCGTCTTAAAAAAGCCATGGAGGGAGATGACGCAGCAGAGATCAGACAGATGAGTGAGGAGCTTACCCAGTCATCTCATAAATTGGCAGAAGCAATGTATAAACAGGCTTCTCAGGCAGGCGGAACCCATGACAGCGCATCTGGCGGAAGCAAAGGGGGAACAGGCAAATCTGCCAAAGAAGAGGATGTGGTAGATGCTGATTTTGAAGAGGTAAAAGATAAATAACATTTCAGACAGAGACGCAGTATCTTACGGAAGAGATTGAAGGTATTCAAAACCTTCAATCTCTTTTTCAAGCGGAAAAACCCTCCTGTTTTCATAGCCTAAGCTAAAACAGGAGGGTTTTTTATTTTTCTTTTACTTTTTTTCTTGCATTTACTGATGTTGTTTTGTACATTATTATCTTAATTTAGTTACGGCGTTCAGTCGCCCGCCTTTAAAAAAATGAAAATAATTCTTAAACAGGTGTTTACAGAGCAGAGATGCAAAATTTTGCGGGTCCGGTCAGTCTGCATCAGCCGCAGGCTTGAGATTCTTTACCGAATCATAATAACGGAAACCGGCTGAGAAAACGCAGTCCCGGAATTTGACAAGGACGGAATAGCGGGGCGGTTCACCCCTCATTGCAGACTGCTGACGGTTTTATGAACCTGTCAACAGTTGTCAATGGATTTTGAACCTAAGAAAATAGTCTCCGGTAATAACAGCCGGACGGTTGAAGAGGCAATGCCATTAAGTTAAGACCTGACCTGACCCCCGACCCCTTCCCTAAGGGAAGGGGAGACCTCATTCCGCTTTATTCCCTCCTTCCCTTTGGGAAGGGGGGCAGGCTTCGACATGAGACTTCGGCGTGAGCTCAGCCGAACGCTAGCCGAATGGGGGTCAGGCTGGTTTATACCTTAACTTAATGGCATTGGGTTGAAGAGGAGCCTGCGGAGTGTTTGATTCCTGATCCTCTTTTTCTTAAAATCTGTTTACCCTCGCCTGTCCCTGAGACTTACGGGGTTTTGGAAACCCTGTAGTTCTATGTGGGAGAGTCGCTACGGAGGGGTAAAGATGCAGGAGGTATAAAACATAGTTAAGCCAAGACAAACAAATAAACCGGACAGATCAGACAGGGTAAATATTAATCAGAGGATAAGAGCAAAAGAGGTAAGAGTCATTGATCCGGAAGGAAACCAGATTGGTATTATTCCTGTTCGCAAAGCAATTGCAATTGCAGGAGAATTGGGTCTTGATCTTGTAGAAATCTCTCCTAATGCAAACCCTCCTGTCTGCAAAATAATGGATTACGGTCGTTACAAATATGAACAGACCAAAAAGCAGCAGGAAGCTAAAAAGAAACAGGCTACCATTCAGATCAAAGAAGTAAAAGTACGTCCCAAAACCGGCGACCATGATTTGGAAGTGAAGATCGATCATATAAAAAAGTTTATTGAAAAAAAGGACAAGGTCAAGATAACGGTGATTTTCAGAGGACGTGAAATTACACTCTCACAAATGGGAAAAGATGTTCTTGCCAAGATTGCCGATGAAACAAAAGATGTTGCAATTATAGAACAATATCCGAAATTTGAAGGTCGTACCATGATTATGATCCTATCTCCCAAATAATAGAATTGTAGGTTGGGGTGAGCAGAGCGAACCCCAACAGTGGCTGAGGAGTAGCTGAACGTAACCCGCCATCTGCTCTTCGGAAGTCGCAATTCAGACTTCCGAAGTTCTTAGAACTTCGGAAGTCTTTATATTTCTTACAGGAGAGAAGGCAGTGCTTTGTCTCTGCAAAGATGATGGCGGTTTACGCCATCTGTTTTTTGACAAATACTATTTTATACATTTTCAAATCTTTATAGATATGAGGATAAAAAATGCCAAAGATAAAAACAAATCGTTCAACTGCCAAACGTTTTAAAAAAACAGGAACAGGCAAACTGGTTTATCACAAATCTTATGGAAGTCATATTTTAAGCACAAAGAGCAGAAAGCGGAAAAGATCCCTCAGAAAAAGCCCTATAGTTGATAAGGCAAACATGAAGGGTCTGAAATGGCTTCTTCCAAATAGATAAAATCAGTTAGCAGGGTGGGTTAAGCGATAGCGTAACCCGGGTTTATCAATCGGTAGATTATCACCCACTCTACATTACTTTAAACGTTTTTTATGAATAAAAAGGCAGCCGGCCCTCTTTCAGGAGAAAAGGACAAAAAAAGAGAAGGTACGGAAACGTTGTGAAAAATTTCACAGACACCTTAGATAGCATTATAAAGTCCCGAAAACCAAGGGCAGCGTTAAAGGCGCACGTGGGATTCTCCTGCGTGCTTTGGGGAGATACCCCCTCACTCAGTTAAAAAGCCGAGTGTGCATTTGTTAGCAAACAGCAATGTCTGTTAGCAAAAATGTATCGGAGAAATTATGCGTGTAAAAAGAGGTTTTAAAGCAAGAAGACGTCGTAACAAAGTCTTAAAGTTGGCAAAAGGATTTCGCGGAGGACGGAGTAAATTATATCGCACAGCGGCTGATTTTGTTGACAGAGCGCTCAGAATATGCTTACCGGGACCGCAAAGCCCGTAAAAGGGATTTCAGAAGACTCTGGATTGTAAGAGTGAATGCGGCTGCCCGGATGAATAATCTGAATTATGGCAAGTTTATTCACGGATTAAAATGCGCAAATGTTGAACTTGACAGAAAAGTTCTTGCAGAGCTGGCAATATCTGATCCTGACGGATTTTCTCAGATAGCCAAATTGGCAGCACAGCATTGTAATTAGTAATTATCAGAAATAAGAACGGAAGACTTCCGAAGTTTTAAAAACTTCGGAAGTCTGTGTACAAGAAACCAAAGGCGTACTGTGGAAAATAGCATCGAACAGATCAGAGATGAAGCAGTAGCAGAACTTAAAGCGGCTTCTGATTCCGAAAATATCAATAATCTTTCTCTCCGTTATCTGGGGAGAAAAGGAATTGTTACCCAATTTCTCAGGAATATTTCAAAGCTCCCTGCGGAAGTAAGACCGGCAGCCGGTAAAAGAGCAAATGAAATAAAGCAGGAGCTTGATTCATTGTTTAAGCAGGCTCTGGAACAGATGGAAGCTGCTTCCTGTAGCAAGGATGACCGGATTGATGTATCTTTGCCGGGAAAAACCGTATCGCAGGGATTTCTGCATCCGATAACCCAGATTACCCGGCAGATATGCGATATATTTACCCGGCTTGGATTTGAGATTGCCGAAGGTCCAGAAGTTGAGAGCGATTATTATAATTTTGAGCAGTTAAACATCCCTAAGAATCATCCGGCAAGAGATATGCAGGATACATTCTATGTGTCGGAGAATGTGGTTCTCAGGACTCATACATCTCCTATGCAGGTGAGGTTTATGGAAAAAAATAAACCGCCTGTTAAGATTATCGCTCCTGGCAAGGTTTACCGCTGTGATTCGGATTTGACTCATACCCCGATGTTTCATCAGGTTGAAGGTCTTCTTGTGGATAAAAATGTATCATTCGGGGATTTAAAAGGCACTTTGACAACATTTGTTCACCGGATGTTTGACGATCAGATAAAACTGAGGTTCCGCCCAAGTTTCTTTCCGTTTACCGAACCAAGTGCAGAAGTTGATATTCTCTGTGTTATGTGCCGGGGTAAAGGTTGCAGGGTATGTTCCCAAACCGGCTGGCTTGAAGTTCTTGGGGCTGGAATGGTTCATCCTGCTGTATTTGAGAATGTCAGTTATGATACAACCCGTTACACAGGCTTTGCTTTTGGCATGGGCGTCGAACGGATTGCCATGCTGAAATACGGAATTGATGATATACGGAAATTTTTTGAAAATGATTTCAGATTCCTGAGACAGTTCTAAAAAACCCTAAGGGTTTCAAAAACCCTTAGGGTTTTATCCTTCCTTACAAATTTCATTTCTTCTTTTCTCTGCGAATCTGTTCTTTCTATAAAAATCAAATCATTAAAACCTTTCTAAATCAAAATTCTTCAAGGAGGATAAAAGATGCTTAATAAAGATGAATATGTTGAAAAATTCAAATCCCAGTATAATGAATGGATTATAAAATGGAATGTTGAACTGAGCAAATTAAAGGCTGAAGCTCAGAAAGCAGAATCAACTGTAAAAGAAGAATATGATAAAAAAATAGATGATTTTTATCAGAAGCGTGAAGAAGTGCAGGATAAATTCAGGGAACTTCAGAATTCAGGCGAAGGCGCATGGGAAGACCTCAAAGACGGGACAGAAAAAGCATGGAATTCGCTGAAAGATGCTTTTAACAAGGCAAAATCGCATTTTTAATTAAAGCCATCCGAAGTTTAAGAGACTTCGGATGGTTGACGATTTGAACCTGTTATGAGGTTGAGCCTCGTAACAAGATTAGTGCAATCAGCTTGATTATTAGTTAGAGGCAAGGAGAGACATGGAACAAGATCAAATAAAACAGCATTTCGCAAAACAGGCAGATGAATATGAACTGTTAATGGTACGCTTAGTTCCGCAATACCTTGAACAACATAGAATCATCCAGAGCCTTCTACCCATCCATGACAGGGATTACAGCGTACTTGACTTAGGATGTGGGAATGGTGTTTTGTCAGAACTGGTTTTTCGCAAACTGCCTCATTCACATATCGTTGGCTTCGATTTAACTGAAAATATGCTGAAAGCATTCGAGAAGAAACTATCGAAGTATTCCGAAAGATATGAATTGAAGCAAGGTAACTATCTCTCTGACCCAATTGGTAATAAATACGACATCATTCTTGCCGGTCTCACATTACACCATCTCACTTGGAGTCAACGAGAGCAATTTTACATGACGTTATTTACTTCATTACGTGAAGGCGGACTGTTAATAGCTCGAGACATAATCATAGACGAAGATGAAAGTGTCAGACGTGATCAATATACACTGTGGAAGGAATTCATGAAGTCTCAGGGAGAAGATCCGGAGAATTGGTACTCAAAGCATATGGAAAAGGATCATCCAATGACTCTGAGTAATCATTTCGAGTGGTTAAGAAAAGCTGGTTTTACTAAGGTTGCATGTCATTGGCGATTGTATAACTTTGCAATTACAACGGCACAAAAGACAGTCTGTAGGTCGGGTTAGCGGAGCGTAACCCGACATTTATATATGATTCTTAGGGTTTATCATTATGTCATGAAGTAACAGGAGGTTCAGAGATGGCACATCTGATTACAGGAAACGACTGCTTGCCGCCAGTATCAGGCGGATATATATCTATAAAAAAAGATGGTAAAGAGATTCATATTGCCAGTGTGCCTTCATTTGTGCCGGGCGCTGACAGATACCGTGACAGTGTATCTGAGAACGATGATGAATTCGAGGATGATGAAGGCAACGAATTCTCAATCAGCATCTGGTCTTCAAATGTGGGAGTGGAGTGGGCTCTCAATTTATCTGCAAAAAACGGAGATGACAAATCCTTGCTAAGTCGCATTAAAACGGAGTACCAAAGCAATGACTACTGATATTCAAAGAAAAAGCGGATTTTACCGCTCCTTTAAAGACAGTATGGACAGGTTGGGAAGCTATCCGGGCGATCCTCTTTTAAACCGGTTATTTTTCTCCCATGTCATCTCGGTTATGGAAAAATATCTGTATGATCTTTTTATCCATGAGATTTCAGAGAACAGTACAAAACTTAAACGGCTGGCGAATCAAAACAAGTTCAAAGAACAAAAGATTGGAGTTGCATTTGCCTTAAATAACAGTGTGTCAGACTGGATCATAGATACAATGAAGAAAATGGTGTGGCACCGTCTCAATGACATACAGATTTTGTATAAAGACGTACTGGGTATCAGATTTGAACTTGAACGGTCAGTCATTGATGCTATAAATAAAAGGCACGATTTGGTTCACAGAAACGGCTTTGATACGGAAGGCAACGCCGTTTCTGTTTCAGAAGAAGAACTGAGTAACCTGATTTCAACCATTGATCAATTTATATCCAAAATAGATCATGAGTATATAAGCAGCCTGTAGGTCGGGTTAGCGGAGCGTAACCCGACATTTATATGTAGTCAGCAGGGTGGGTGAATCAATAGCATAACCCACTGTTTTGGTATCTTTATCAATCGGCTAGTCATCACCCGCCCTGCATGGCTGTAAATTCTGATTCAGAATATAAAGGAGATATATGGATAATCAGATTATATATATTACAAAAACAGAACTTGAAACAATGATAGAATCAGTTGTCAGAAAAGTTATTGAACAGAAATTTGACGAAATATTCAAAGATATTGACAATGATTTGGAAATACATGAAGTTATCCAAAGCAGACTGTTTAAACAAAAGCAGGCTGTTTTACACGGGGAACGGGGCAGGGCGTTTGAAGATGTAATTCAGGAATTAGGATAAAAATAAAATGTATAATATCCGAATATTAAAATCTCCGGAATATGAACTGAAACGCCTCGATAAACCTGTAAGAGAGAGAATTATCAAACGTATAAACAGGTTATCTTATAATTTCGATGATATAAGACACGAATCTTTGAAAGAAAATCTGACAGGATTGTATAAACTACGTGTCGGAGACTATCGGGTTATTTATGAAATTATCTCTGAAGAAAGGATAATCATAATTCATTTTATAGGGCATAGAAGAGAAGTTTATAAGATGTGAAAATGTCCCGAAATACTTCAGAATGTGAGTTATATCCGATGTTGAAAGTGGATGGGCTATCTGCTCCGCCGCTTAATTTTATGTTAAAATATTTGGAGAGTAAAATTGCATACAATTACTGTATCAGTAAAGAATGAAGAAATAAGAGACAAGATAATATGGTTTTTAAAACACCTTGTTACAGTTGACTTTTCAAAGAAGGAAATTGAGAGGATATTTCAGGAGTGAGTTAACGGATAAACAAAACAGCTAATCCGTCATTGCAATGGACTGACCCATCACCAGCCGCTGAATTACCCGTTTCCACGCTTCACGTGGGAACGCAGGTGAAAATCAAATTAACTGAGTAGGAGAAAAAAAGAATGGAAAATAAAGCAGATACACACAGTAAAACAATTGGCTATGCGTTATGGTTTTTCGGGTTTACAGGAGCGCACAGGTTTTATTATGGAAAGCCGATTACCGGGACTATCTGGTTTTTCACATTCGGATTATTTTTTATCGGATGGATCATAGACCTCTTTCTGATCCCGTTTATGGATCAGAAGGCTGATCTGAAATTTAAGCCGGGAAAGATTAATTATAATGTTGCCTGGATTTTGCTGACATTTTTCGGTCTCTTTGGAGTTCACAGATTTTACATGGGAAAATGGTTCACCGGCTTTATTTATCTTCTATGCACGACCTTATCCCTTATCGGCGGCGTTTTCTTTATCGGATTTTTACTTGTAGGCGGTTTTCTCCCAGTTGCATTTGTGCTTATCGGATATATTTATGATTTCTGGACATTAAACAGTCAAATATCAGAGATAAACAATGTAGAGAATTAGGAATTGACAGTTTGTTGTAAATCTGCTTAATATTAAAGTCTTTGTAAGAAGATGATTTTGTGAATCAGTATTCCCAATTCTCAATTCTCAGTAAAGAGGTGGTATATGGCAAAAAAAATTATGGTTATTGATGACGACCCTTTGGTGGTAAAGTATCTTGTCAATCTTTTTCAGGATAACGGGTATGAAACCTGTACCGCATCTGACGGAGTGCAGGCTGTTGAAATATTAAAAAAAGAGATGCCTGATCTGATGACCCTTGATCTGGAGATGCCCGAAGAATGGGGGACAAGATTTTACCGTAAGATTTCAAAAGATGAACAATTAAAAGATATTCCGGTGATTGTAATCAGCGGAATGCAGGGGCGGCATCTTTCTATAAAGAAAGCTATTGCTGCTCTGAGCAAACCGTTTGATCCGGATAAAGTATTAGGGATTGTAAAAAGTGCGATTGGTTAAGATAAGTTTTGTAGGGTGGACTAAGCCTCAATGCCGTTAAGTTAAGGTATAAAGCAACCTAACCCCCATTCGGCTGAGCTCATGTCGAAGCCTGCCCCCTTCCCAAAGGGAAGGGGGGAATAAAGCGGAATGAGGTCTCCCCTTCCCTTCGGGAAGGGGTCGGGGGTCAGGTCAGGTCTTAACTTAATGGCATTGGGGCAGGGGTTAGGTTATTTCTTAACTTAATGGCATTGGGACTAAGCCCTTAGCATATCCACCTTTTTATCAGCGGCTGACACGCTTCCAGTTGGGGGATCACCCCAACCTACAAAAAAGCCCTACAAATCAAACTCCTGTCCTTTTATAACAAAACCTTTGAAACCGTCTTCATCAGGCTTGACTTTTGGATAAGGCTGATAATGATAAAGCCACATTTTCTTTTTTATATCGGAAGGAAGGGATAAAAGATCATCATAATGGGCATGGACAACACTCTTGAACGGGCTGGTTTCACAATCATGAAAAATAATATCTGCTTTTTCTGCAATATCAGCAATCAATTTTGGCTGAAACTGTGTATCTGTGGTAAAGAAGACTCTCCCGCCGGTTTTTCCCTTTTGAGGCGGATTGATCTCTGAAATCAAAATACCGTAACTGTAAAAATCTTTGTAACCTGTTATAACATGCGGCATTTTTATCAAAGAAAAACAGATACCTTCCCATAAAAAAAATCCGTCTTCGGAAACAGGACTGCAATCAAAATAATCAGTAAGGTGCATACATTTTCCTTCTATACATCCAAGCCCCCCTTTTAAAGAAGATTCCCACATTTCATACATTATATTCTTTTCCATGAAGAGCCTTGGTTTTTCACGATTCGGATCAAAATAGGTTTTAAAAGCCATCCACTCCATCCCGCCGATATGATCCGAATGAAGATGGGAAATATATATTGCATCAATCTCTCCGCATGGATCCTTTTCTCCGCAGGAATTTTCATCATTGCATTCATTTAATGAGAATCTTGCGTCACTTCCGCAATCAACAAGAAGTTTTTTCCCGCTTTGGGCGGTTATAAGAAGATTAGACTGATAATAAGCCGGTATAGTGAATGCTGAACCTACTCCAATGAATTTGATCTTCATCTGAATATCCTTAATTTAAGAGCTGAAACTAATTACTTTCCACTAATTCCTGAGATTTGACGATTGCAAATATCAGGAATCCAGATTATATCTGTATTTGAAAAATGATTTTGCCTCCGGCGGAACAGAAGTAAATACTGCTTTGAATGTCGGAGGAGATGTCGCAATATTTTGAGTTACTTTAGCATATAAATCGCCTGTAATCTCATGTTTGTCATCATCAAACAAGGCTATTTTAAGATTTGTCAGCTTGCCGAGAGGAACATTGGTCTGCACCTCCATTGCTTCAGTTGCCAGTTTAACGACTATGCCTGCATGAAAGTCATCACGCGTATCTTTTTCATTTAATATGCTGAACTGAATTTTAAGAGGCTGCTGAAGTTCTATGAATGTTATCTCTTTTTTTTCAGGAAGATAAAGATTATACTCTCCGCCGATTCCGCCGATGTCATAAATTGTTATAGGCTCTTTTACACCTTTGGGCATGACCTCCATCTGATCATCTATTCTCAGAATCGGGCCGCAGTCATCAAGCGTGCTTTGAGAAATAAAGATTTGCCCTCCGACAGTATAAGATTCAATTCTGGATGTAAGATTCACATTTCTGCCTACAACACCGTATTTGGAACGTTTTTCCGAACCGATATTCCCCACGACCAGCTCTCCGGTATTTATGCCAATCCCCTGAGCAACCTCAGGATACCCCTCTTTATGATTCCGCCCGTTCACCTTTTCCATTGCAAGCTGCATCTCAATAGCACATGCCACAGCCCGTTTTGCATCATCTTCGCGCAGAATCGGCGCTCCGAAGATTACCAGAATAGCATCTCCGATAAATTCATCAATAGTTCCCTGATATTTCAGGATAATATCCGTCATGGTCTCAAGATATATGTTGATAATACTCACAACGCTTTCAGCAGGAAGCCGTTCGCTGATTGCTGTAAAACCCCGGAGATTTGTCATCATGACAGTTATCTTTCTTTTTTCCCCCCCTAATTTCAGACCCTCAGGGTCTTCAAGAATACTGTCAACAATATCATCGGAAAGATAGCGTCCGAAGGTTTCACGGATAAAACGGTTTCGGACTTCCAGTTGTTTCTGACTTTCCAGCAGGGCATTATAAGTTTCATTTCTTTCAAGAAGATTGATGTATCCTTTTGAGTGATGACGGATACGGGCAATTACTTCTAATTTATCCGGCAATTTTACCATATAATCATTTGCACCCAATGAAAATGCTTCTGCTTTTGTCAGAGCCTCTTCTTTCCCTGAAAGTACCATAAGCGGCACATCCCGCGTGGAAGGATTTGCCCGGAAATATTTGACCAGCATCAGCCCGTCAATTTCAGGCATTACCAGATCCTGAAGTATTACTGTAGGATATATCTGATTTGCAATCTTTATTGCCTGTGTTGCATCCTGACAATAATAAAAATCAATGTCATCCTCAGTTGACAGCATACGCCGGACGGCTTCTCCGATAATTGCCTGATCATCAATCAGAAGCACTGTTACCCGATGTTTGGTCAGTCCGAAATTTATCTTTTTCAAGTTATCAGATACTCTCATTAGGAAAATTAGGAATTAGGAATTGAGAATTTTGGGCATGTTTAAGAAACTTAGTTTCTTGAATTCCCAATTCCTTTCAGTTTACACCCATCCGCCTGCGCGGAGAATAGCCGGAGCAATACTCTGAACCGGAAGTATTTCAACCGCGGCATCCAATTCTTTGGCGGCTTTGGGCATTCCATATACTACGCTTGTCTTTTCATCCTGTGCAATTGTATGCCATCCGGCATTTCTCAAAGTAAGCAGCCCTTTTGCTCCGTCTTTTCCCATGCCGGTAAGCAGAACTGCTATACAACCGCACTTATTCTTCTGGTTTCCTTTGAGTACACCGCGGCAATTCGGATCAGGATGCCAATGTTCGGCTGCGCTGTTAAAAAAAACATCCACCGAAGGGCGATAAGAGATATTACCAGGCTCAGGTGTATATGAGAAAATCAGCCGGGGTGTCAGAATAAGATGATCATTTGTGCCTGCCACATATACCTTTCCTGATTCAGGATGCTCTCCTTCGGCAGCAAGTTTTACAGATAAAAGAGTCTGTGAATCAAGCCAGTCTGCCAAACCCGCAGAGAATTTTTCATCAACATGCTGAATAACAACAATTACTGCCTCAAGATTTTCAGGCATACCTGAAAGAATCTTTGCCACTGCGCCTGGTCCGCCGGTGGATGATCCGATAATTATCAGAGGCGGGACAGGTTCATGGATTTTAAAAGAACGATCCGGATTAGTTTCATTGGATGCAACCCCACGTAGTTTACCGATAATATGAATTTTTCTGAGAAGAGTATATCTGCTCCGCTCTGCTTCAGCACCCTGCCCCATCATAGGAATATTAACGGCATCCAATGCTCCGCCCCCCATTGCTTCAAATACTTTTGCCGCGTTATTTCCTACAGTGGCTGTAACAATAAGGATAGAGCATGGTGATTCCTTCATAATCCTGCGGGTTGCTTCAACGCCGTCCATTTTTGGCATAATCAGATCCATCAGAATAATATCAGGGGTATCCGCGGCATTTTTTCTGACAGCCTCTTCCCCGTCCCTCGCTATCCATGCTATTTCATGCCCCGGCACACTCAGGATAATACGGCGCAGGCTCTCAACAGCCATATTCAGATCATTGACAATTGCTATACGCATAAAAGAATTAGGAATTGAGAATTAGGAATTAGGAATAAAGAATTAGGAATCTATAATGTATTGTAACTTAACTATTATTCCCAATTCCCAATTCCTAATTGATTTTAGATGACTTTGAACCTTGAGACTTCTTCCTGCAATCCCCTTGCCGCATCATTCAACTGCTCAATCGCCATAAAAGATTCTCGCAGAGATTCAACAGTCTGCTGCATCTCTTCACTCAGATTCATCATAGATGTATTGATCTGCTGTGCATTCCCAGCCTGCATCTGCATAGACTCATTTACACCTTCAAAGCTTGGTGATAAAGCCTGAACCTGCTCAATGATTTTTGAGAGCTGAACGCTGATCTTGCCGACATTCTCCGCACTGCGCTGAACCTCTGTTATAAAAGCATCCATCTCCATCACTCCGGCTGAAACAGCCGACTGCATCTCCTGAACCATCTGTTCAATATCCAATGTTGCAACAGCAGTCTGATCTGCAAGCCTTCTTATCTCTCTTGCCACTACTGTAAATCCTCTGCCGTATTCCCCTGCTTTTTCCGCCTCAATTGCCGCATTCAGAGAGAGGAGATTTGTCTGATCCGCAACTTTGGTGATCGTTGTTACAACAGAGGTAATATTTGCCGCTTTTTCATTGATTGCCTCTAATTTTGCAGATATGGATTTTGAGGCATTCTCCATGTGTCGCATTGCCTCTTCCATCTGCGATAAATCCGTCTGCCCGCTGCTTGCAAACTCTGCTGTCTGCTCAGACATAGCTGCAACCCGCTGCATGGTTCCGACAAGCTCTTCAGATACGCCTGAAATCTCACCTACAGACTTTACAACATAATTTGTTGATTCCAGCTGGGTTCTCATCACCGCTTCCTGCTGCTTTGATGTGGCGGATAATTCTGTGGCTGAAGATGTAACCTGTATGCCTGATCTCTGTACCTGACCGATCAGGGCGTTAAGGCTGTGCGCCATATCGCTCAGTTTGAATACCAGATCACCGACTTCATCATTATACTCTTTTTGAATCTCAGCCGTCAAATCACCCTGAGAGATCGTATCTGCAAATAATATCAGTTTATTGATAGGGAGGATAATCCTCCGCTCAATCCAAAGTCCTGTGGAGATCATCAGTATAACCGCCAGAATACTGACAGTTAATATTATTCCTCCGGCGCTTTTACTTACGCGGTTTGCCTCTTCCCTTGCCCATCTGCTGATTTTATCGGACAGCAGTTGTATGTCATTCAGATTATTTATAAGAGAATCTGTCAGATCCTGTAAGGAGATATTCAGTTGATTCATCTCTTTCTGCTCACTGATACCCCGTTTTCGCAGATTTATAATTGAATTTTCACCTTCAAAAAGAGATTTCATTGCCCTGATATTCTCTTTTATCTTCTGTATAGTTTCAATTGCCTCTGATGATACTGCCTGCTGTCCGGTCATAAAATTACTCAGCATATTCAGAGAAGATTCAGAATTTTTGACAACCTCTTTTATCTTTTTCTCTATGTCGCTTATCTTCTGCTGATCTGTTGTCATCATCAGTTGACTTCCGTAATTGGTCAGAAAAGCTATCTGCTGATTAACGTTCTCCATAGGGATCATCATATTTGTCAACTGTTTCTGGCTTTCAACAAGATTGGGGATAACCCAGTAAAGAGTGGCAAAAGATAAAACTGCTGTAACACCACTCCCACAAAAACCAGTATCCTTAACATCCATTTTATTTTCAGATTCTGAAGAACTTTTGCTTTTTTCATTCCTTTTGCTCCCTGATAATAATATTTTTTTAATCTGTTTATTTCCAAATAAGTACTGTAAAAGGTTTAAGCTGACAGTAAAATCGTTCAATATCTTGAAGTTGTCAATATAAATTTATTTTATCATATAATCACGGATTATACAGATTAAACGGATTGCACGGATAAAAGAGTGAAAATAATCTGTGAAATCAGTTTAATCCGCTAAATCAGCGATTCAGAATCCTTTTCTTAAACACAATCCTTGTAGATGTCGTATTGTCTGAACCGCTGATAATCATGATTAATTCGTTACTTACTCGTTCCCGCGATTTGAGTCCGATTTCTTACGTTACAGGGATTTGTTATAAGATTATAAGAAAAGGATAAAAATCTGTTTCTTATACCTTTCTTATAAAAAATTCCTGTACAGTTTAAAAAAATTATCCTCGTTCCCATGCTTTGCGTGGGAACGCAGCGAGCAGACTTCAAGCCTGCTTATGCTTTTAGCCCTGACATTTATGTCGGGGCTGCTCTCACGCAAAATCTGCAACAGGAATATTACGGTTTACAGCAAGAATATCCCGATTAAGTTTTATATGCTCTATTTCGTGCAAAGTTTCAGCAGTAAGATAACTTTCTCCGCAGTTTTGGCAGTTTACAACCGGAATATTTTCAATAACCAGCAAATTTAAGCCTTTGCCATAGCTCCTGCTGACCCGTCTGATATAAGCGCCTTCTTTTCCGCAAATTTCACATATCATAAATTTTTCACTTTGTCTGAAGATATACGGTAATTATAACCAGATTGCCTGTAATACTCAGTTTGGTTACAACAACAGCTTCATTTTTTTTGAAAGTTTCACCTGTAATGAGATATTTCCACTCGCCTGTATTTTTATCTTTTTGCCTCTCCGTGATTTTACCGTTAAGCAGACAATTTTCGACATCAAAAATTGTCATTCCATCATCATTCATTTCTTCTTCAGCGTGTAATGTCATTAAATATTTACGATTACGGACTTTTTCTCTGATCTCTTTTAAAACAGATTCAAGCATATTCAGCCTTTACTCCTCGTTCCCAATCTTTGCGTGGAAACGCAGCCTGGACGCTTTGAAAGAAGCTAAGTTTCTTGAAGAAACTTAGCTTCTTTTCAGGAGAACGCGAAGCGTTCTCTCTTGTGTTCCCACGCAAAGCGTGGGAACAAGACTAAGACCAAATTTACTCATTCCCACGCTTTGCGTGGGAACGCAGCGAGCAGGCTTCAGCCTGCTTATGCTTTTAGCCCTGACATTTATGTCGGGGACACCCGATAATCAAATTTTCAAAAGCATCCGTAGGATGCGTTATATTTGTAGCAGAAAAACCCGCCGTTTTTTAAAAGCTCCGTAGGAGCGTTATATTTAACCGGCGCTGTAGCTGTCACATATATAATGAAAAATATAACGCTCCTACGGAGCTTTTAAACCGGGGTACCGGCATCTGCTGCTACAAATATCATGCTCCTACGGAGCTTTATCCTCGTTCCCGTGCTTTAAGAAGGAACGCAGCCCGGACGCTTTGAAAGAAGCTAAGTTTCTTCAAGAAATTTAGCTTCTTTTCAGGAGAACGCGAAGCGTTCCCTCTTGTGTTCCCACGCAAAGCGTGGGAACAAAATTAACAAGATTAATCTTTTCCCACTATCAAATAATGACACCACATCCTTGCATGGCTTACATATCAATAAGTTTCTATATTGCTATGTTAATTTCATTAGATTGAAAAGATTAAAAAGTTCGTAGTTCCGCCTTTAGGCGGTTACTTCAAAATCAGATATTTATCACGGGACGCAGGACCGCCTGAAGGCGGTACTACGAACTTTTTTGATCTACTAAATTTATCAAATATGTGTATCAAGTAAGATTCTCAAGTCGCGTATTCCTCAAAACATTCAACTGGTTCCTCAAAATCATCGGAGATTTCAATCAGTCCTTTTGCACTGCCAAACTTAGGATATGGTCGGGCAACCGGAACTATTTTAAAAAAAGTTCCGTCTTCTCCGGTAATAATAACATCATTGCCCAAAGTTGCCATTGCAAGCAATTCATTCAGTCTTGCCTTTGCTTCCTTTAATGCCACCTGCTGTATTGACATAATGTTAATCTCCATACCAAGACGCGGCAATAAATTGCCGTGCTTTCAAGTTTTTTTATCGGTATATCAATTATCATTTCAGGCATAAAATTTTCCTTTTATACTCGTTACGGGGCTTTCGCCTCGTAACACAGATGTGTCGGGTTACGCTATCGCTAACCCGACCTGCTGCTTTACCTTTACTCTTCAGGAGAAAAAAAGAATGAATGAATGGTTACGCTATCGCTAACCCGACCTGCTGCTTTACCCCTCTAATCCTCTCTACCCCTTTTAATAAGCCTCTCCTATAAGATCAACAACTGCATTTATAAAAGAATTATCCTGAAAACTGCTTTTTGTTAAATAATAATTTGCTCCTGCCTCAAGCCCTCTCAGCCTGTCCTCTTCTTTATTTTTATATGATACGACCATTACAGGCAGGGATTTCAGCTTTTCATGCTGTTTGATGTGAGAGATCAGTTCAAAACCGTTCATTCTCGGCATATCAATATCAGAAATAACCATATCATAAGTATCTGTGCGCACAAGATTCCATGCCTCCATGCCGTCAACCGCGACATTCACCTGATACCCTTTGCTCATCAGCAGTTTACGCTCCATTTCCCTGACTGTGATGGAATCATCAACCACCAAGATACGCTTCCCTGCTTTTGCTGCTTTTATCTCTTCTGCATGACTTATTTTCTGCAATCTGCGATCTTTTCCTGAAAGCATACTGTCAATGGATCGAACCAGATCCTCAACATCAAAAATCAGCACAGGAGAACCGTCCAGCATGACTGCCATAGAGCTTATATCAGAGACTTTCCCTAATCTCGAATCCAGCGGGCGTACCACCAGATTAGATTCGCCTAAAAACTGATCTACTACCAGCCCGTAAGAATGAACTCTGTCGCTGATAATAACAACACTCAGAAGATCATCATGTTTTTGTGATCTTTTTTCCAGTTCCAGTATATCATGAATATCCAGCAGAGAGATATTTTTGTTGTCAAATCTGAAATATTGACGATCCTCAACGGTTTCAATCTCTTTATCAGAAAGCATCAGGCACCTGTCAATCCGGGCAAGGGGGAACGCATAGGTCTCTTCGGCAATATCAACGATAAATGTTCTTACAACAGAAAGAGTCAGGGGCAGCTCAAGATGGAAACCAAGCCCCTTCCCCGGCTTGGATACCGCCCGGACAATCCCTCTGACCTCATGAACCATATTATGAACAACATCAAGACCTACCCCTCTCCCTGAAATCTCTGTAACTTTTTCAAGGGTTGAGAAACCCGGCAGAAACAGAAATTCCATAAGTTCAGGCTCAGAGAGTTTATCCACCATTTCAGCGCTGGCAAGATTCTTTGACAGAATTTTCCGGCGCAGTTCATCCAGATTAACCCCTCTTCCGTCATCAGATACTGTTATCATCAGCATACCCGAACGATGGGCAGCCTCAAGTTTTATAACACCGGTGTCAGATTTTCCTGCGGCAATACGCTCTTCAGGATATTCAACCCCGTGATCTATAGCATTTCTCAGCAGATGGCTTATCGGTGCCTCTAATTTTTCCAGAATATCACGATCCACTTCAGTGGATTTACCCATTATTTCAAAACGCACCTTTTTGCCAAGCTCTCTTGCCAAGTCTCTCACCATTCTCGGAAAGACCTGAATTCCGTCTGCAAACGGACGCATACGCACGCCGATAATCTCATGATAAAGCCGGTCTGAAAGATTTTCAGATGCGCCGGTAAACATTTCAAGCTGATTCAGACGTTCCAGCAGATAGCTGTTACATTCTCTAGCCTTTTCCCTTGAACGTTCCAACATTTTTTCAAAAATATCAGTTGCAGAAGAACTTTGCGATCCGCCTGTTTTATCAGAAACCCTCATGGTTTTAACTGGTATTTCAGATTCATTATTGAAAGTGTATTCTTCCTGAAGATTTTCAAGAATATTAAATAACTCCGTATGAATCTTTTTCAGACGCATCAGAGATTCAGCAAAAGGCGGGAGCCATCGGGAACTGACAACAACTTCCCCTGCCATTGCCATAAGACGCTCAATCTTTACTGCTGTAACCCGCACCATCCGATCTTTTTCAGAGTTTTCTGCTGATACACCGGCTGTCGGCAGCTTCCGGTTCCGCAGGGACGCAAATCTTTGCATCTTTACAGGTATGCCGGGTAAAAGTATCCGGGACAGGCGGAGTTTTGGCTGATTTTATATTGGGCAAGCCGGTGTCTTCAGGGTTCTGCGTATCTTCGGTTTCTTCTGCTGAATCAGCAAAGACTTCGGAAGTTTTAGAAATTTCGGAATGATCTGAGACTTCGGAAGTCTTGGGAGTAACTTCGGGAGTCTTAACAGAAGTCTTTACACCGGAAGTTTTGGGAGTAACTTCGGGAGTCTTTACACTCCGCTGAGAATGAGTATGAATCAGAGAAATATTGCTGATAAGAGTCTCAATCTCTTTCTGATGGGCAGTCAGCCATTCAGAAGAATTCTCATCAGCAGATGCTGAAATACGGATAAGCATATCAACACCTTTCAGCAGAATATCAATATGATCCGACTCCAGAGAAAACTCCCCTTTTTGGACAGAAACAAAACAGTCCTCCATAGTATGAGCCAGTTTTACAGCATGGTCCAGCTCTACGATTCTGGCACCGCCCTTGATGGAATGGGCAGCGCGCATCATTGCCTCGATCATATCATTTCCTGAAGAAGCTCCCTGAGTATTCTCTAAAGAGAGAAGACCGTCATTCAGGGTTGCTGCATGGACCTCCATTTCCGAACGGAAAAGATCCAGCATGGAAAAATTACTTAAATCTTTTTCGTTATTACTGATCACTGAACACTCCTCGTGAGGCTGAAAAAGAGTAAATCATCATCCAGAAACGCCACATGCTTATCTTCCCATTTGAATATCCCTTTGGTAAATGTTGACGTGCTTTTGACCACAGTTACCGGTACATTTTCAAACTTACCCGGATTCACTCTGAGAATTCCGTGAATATCATCTACCGGAAAAACCCATTTATTACCTTCAGGGCTTTTTATGACAATCATCCGTCTGTATTTTTTATCTTCTTTTTTTTTACGGTTATTATCCTCTATTCCGAGCTGTTCCTTTAATGAAACACATAACTGAATTTCACCGCGTATATTGATAATACCTGTCAATACCGGATTTTTACGGTGCGGAAGAGTATGGCTTCGGAGAATTGCAGGGTCTATCACCTCTGCAAGAACCTGAGTGCGAATCGCCAGCCATTCGTCTTCAATGCGGAATATGACAACAGATATGGTATTAAAGAGTTCATCGTCCTCTTTTTTTGCCGCCATAACCTCTGTCCATTCCTGTTTGTATTCTTCCGGCAGTTCACGTTCCAGAAGATTTCTTCCCGAGCGGGTAAATATCTCACAGTTGCGGCAGTGGATAACTTCTGAAAGTCTGCTGCAACGCGGAGTTTCACTTCCCCATACGCCGATATGTTTCCAGCAGTTCTGTACAGTCAGATTCTCCTGAAGAGAATCCGGCTTTTTTTTATTTTCCCATGCCGGAACATGGGGATGAGAAGATGATTTGAATTTTCTGCTTTGAATCACGGCTTTTATATCTTTGGGATTTTTCTGTCTCTCTTTCTTCAATTATTTTCTTTCTCCTCTCTCTGAAGAATTCTCTGAGCGCGCTGCCGCATATAAACCGCCCGGTTTTTTTCCCCCCGATGCTCCATTATAAATGCCAGATGATTTAATGCCTCGTAATGATTCGGATCAAGATAGACTGCTTTGTTAAAATATTCCTCTGCCCGTTCCTCGTCATCCAGTGCATGACAGATTAGCCCCATAAGAAAATTTGCCTGAATATGAAATGAATTTTCTGTAAGACATTTTTCACATATTTTCAGAGCCTCGTGCAAATCACCCTGATCCGCAAGTTTCTGAGCAGAATCAAGAGGATTTTCAATATTAACATCCGTTGTTATTTCAGAAGCTCTTGATTCCTGTACAGAATTAAAGCCATTTTTCTTTTCATGAAAACCTGCACCGCGATGAGTGACCGGCAATCTGTTTTTTAAACGGCTGATTACACTGTCGCTGACTGTAACCGCAGGCTTTTCCGGATTTTTCTAGCCGCGTTTCCCCGCAAAACCAGGGAACCGGGTCTGTTATGCTTTCCATGCTGGTTAATTGTTTCAAGTCTGAGACTTGAAACAACGTCTGATCTCTGACATGCAAATACACCCGGACGGCGTATCCATGAAAACTTATCCCTCTGTTCAGAACCGCATACAAAAGAGCGTTCAACATGCCCGACAAATAATACGCCGTTTTTTGAGAGCAGTGACTCAATTTTCTTCAAGGCGCGTCTTTTTCCTGATTCACTCAGATAAATGAGAAGATTCCGGCAGAATATAATATGATACGGTTTTTCATCAGGAGAAAGCATCTGCTCATCTGTCAGATTCCCTTTTTTAAAACGGATCATATTTTTTATAGATGTCCCCATCTGCCATTTGTAATTCTGACTATCGCGGGTTGATTCAGGTCTGGGACTTGAACCATCTTTTATCAGATCAAAATGGCGATCCCTGAATGATAAATTTTTGCCTCTGAAAGATTCCCTTCCATATATTCCCAGCCGTGCTTTACGCAATGAATTGCTGCTTATATCTCTTGCTTCAATATATAAACGGTTTACGTTGATTTCACTCAGAAGACCCGTATCTATCAGGGTCATGGCAATTGAATAAGGTTCTTCACCTGTGGAACAGGGGATACTGAGTATCCTCAGTTCATTGCCTCTGTTTTCAGTCAGCCACTGAGTTCTTACATAACGGGCAAGAAAAGCAAAAGATTCTTTGTTCCTGAAAAACCATGTTTCAGGAATCACTGACATTTCTATCAGATTTTCCAGTTCTTTCTGAGAAGAAAGAAGATGATTCAGATAATCCTTTGCATCATACAACCCGCAGGCATTCATCCGGCGGTATATTGCCTTGGAAATAGTTTCAGCGCCGATTGCCTCTGTAGATAGTCCTATCTCTTTTTCCAGTAAAGATTCGATTATTGCCTGAATTGTCATTTGTCTTTTATAAAATCGTTAAGCAGTTTTTAAGAAGCCAAGTTTTTATAAAAAACTTGGCTTCTTATACCCCGGCTTCCTGTCAGTCAGTTTATTTTTCAGGCAGAAAGTTTATACAGTCAGGCAGCATTTCCAGATCTATATATTGTATCATTTCATTCTCTTCCATAACTATTCCACCAAGATAAGGAGCATTCTTTGATCTGATATTCGGCAATATAAATGATTCTCTCGGTTTTTTCACAGTTTCAGTAACCCGCTCCGCCATAAGTCCTATGATATTGGATGTATTATCTTTTCCCGGATAATCAACAAGAATAATCCGGGTACTCATCCTCATTCTGCACGGACTTCCCTGTATTAAGCGGCATAAATCAATAACCGGAACAATTGCCCCCCGGTAATTGAAATAACCGGCAAAAAAATCAGGTGTATGAGGCACGCTTTTAAGTTTTACCATCGGAGCAATCTCTTTGACATTATCACATTTAATTGTGTACATGACATCTCCGATAAAAAAAAGCAATACAAGCATATCCCCCTCTTTGTATTATAATCTCCGAACTCCGTTTGCAAAAGCTGCAAGTTGGGTTATAATCTTATTAAAAAATTTTAATAGACCTGCGGGGTTTTTGAAACCGCGCAGATATTAACGGATTAACGAGGTCATATATTAGTCTTTTTAGATGTATTCGTTATTTTTGGCAACATTTTTTTTGCATATTTATTCATATATAAGGATATTATGTGATAAGATATTATTTCATATGGATTAATAATATAAAGCATATTATTTTCTATTGATTTATTAATATGTTTTATGAAATAAAGAAAGAGACAAAGTTTCCTGGTTTCAGGAAAAGATTTGAATACAGAAAGAGCGGATAAATGAATATGTATGAATCTGATTCAGCAAAATTGAATTTGCCCTCTGCTAATTCAGGTATTATTGTTTTACTCGTGGATGATCAGGTATCCATAGGAAAGATACTCGGTAAAATGCTGGAAACAGAAAAAGATATTGAACTTCCATTATTTTCAGAGTGCAAGAGAAGCGCTTAAAATGGCGGACACTGTTTCTCCGACAGTCATTCTTCAGGATATGGTTATGCCTGAGATTGACGGCTTACACATGGTGCGGTATTTCCGGGCAAAAAAAGTGACCCGTCATACTCCTCTGATTGTTCTTTCGGCAGATAACAATCCCAAAGTAAAAGCAGAGGCATTTGCATCTCGGCGCAAATGATTATGTTGTAAAACCGCCCGATAAGATTGAACTGATTGCACGCATACGCTATCATTCCCGTGCATATCGCCACATGATGCAGAGAAACGAGGCATATAAAAAACTTGAAGAGCAGAGCTATGAACTCCGCTCTGCAAATGAACAACTGCGTGAGCAGATTAGCTGTAAGAAAACGGATTGAAAAGGAACTGCTTGAAAGCAAGAAAAAAGCTGAAAAAGAGCGTGAAACGGCTCAGTCGGCAAATGAAAAGATTATGGAGAGTATCCGGTATGCCAGAATGATACAGCGTTCGCTTCTGCCAAGTCCCAAAAGTATTCAGACTTATCTGCCTGAGAGTTTTTTTCTCTGGATTCCAAGAGATGTTGTGGGAGGTGATATATATTTTGCAGATTTTTATGAAGACGGATTTATTATAGCGGTTATTGACTGTACCGGACACGGCGTCCCCGGAGCTTTTATGACCATGATTGTATCATCAGGACTAAAAAGGATCATAAGGGATGAGGGGTACCGTGACCCTGCTGAAATTCTGAATCAACTTAATTTTATTGTCAAAACAACCCTCCAGCAGGATACCGAGAATGCTCTTTCTGATGATGGGCTGGATGCATCAATCTGTTTTTTTTCAAGAAAAGAGATTCCTGATACAGAATCAGGAAAAAAATATTCAGTTCTTACTTTTGCCGGAGCAAAATTATCACTTTTTTACTTTCATGATAATGAGGTGCATGTTATAAAAGGGAATAAACAGAGTATCGGATATAAACGTTCGGATCTGAATTTCAGTTTCACTAATCATAATGTTTATGTTAAAGATGAAATATCTTTTTACATGACAACAGACGGAATTATGGATCAGTTGGGCGGAGAAAATGATCGCCGGTTCGGTTCACGGAGATTTAAAGAACTGATAAAAAAGAATATCGCCTTATCATTTAACGAACAGAAAGAGATTATGCTTCAGGCATTCAATGAATACAAGGGAACTGATGAGATACAGGATGATATAACAGTAGTAGGTTTTAAAATTTCACCTGACAGAAAAAACTAATTTTTAAGGAAAAAATATATGGAACAGAAACATCCAAAACAGAAAAAAAATATAGCAGAAAACAGAAAAGCCAGACATGACTATTCTATAGAAGATCAGTATGAAGCCGGGTTAGTGCTTACGGGAACCGAGGTCAAGTCCCTTCGTCTTGGTCGTGCTAACCTGAAAGATTCTTATGCAAAGATTGTCAATGGCGAGGTGTTTGTCTATCAGATGCACATCAGCCCTTATCCCTTTGCATATTATGACAATCATGATCCATTGAGACCGAGAAAACTTCTTCTGCATAATGCCGAAATCAAAAAGCTCTTTGGAAAAGTGAATGAAAAAGGATATTCTCTTATTCCGCTGAGGCTTTATTTTGTCGGCGGAAAAGTGAAAATGGCTCTTGCCCTTGCCAAAGGAAAAAAATTATATGATAAAAGAGAATCTATCAAAAAACGGGATGAACAGAGAGACTGGGATCGTGAGAAGAAGAATTACTGATTCATTGCTGAATTTCAGAGGGTTGAATTATCCTAAAAAGAACGGTTGGATATTCTGAACAACTTGAAGAAATAAGGAGAGGATTATGCAGATTGCAAAAGAGCATATTGAAAAAAATATCAAAGATTTTTTCCAATATGTTGAACAAACCGGAGAACCAATCATAATTACGGATCAAAATAAAATTCCTGTTTTAAAATTGTCCCGATTTAGTCCTAAAAGAAGTGCAGATCAGATTTTTAAAGATATTCGGGGCAAAGTAAAATATCAGGCGGACATTCTTGAACCTGAGACGGAAGAATGGGAAATGAGCCGAATGTTCGCTATCTTAAAAAAGAGCGTGAAGATATGAAAATGCTGAATAAACTTCTTACCGGAAGGAGTATCTTATGTTAATAAGTGTTCAAGGCATTTATAGAACAGGAAAAATTGAATTATATCATCATCCTGCTGATATTCCAGATGAAACGCCGGTTATTGTTACATTTCTTAAAAGCAATTCTGTTGATTTGCAGGAACGGGGAATAGATAAAAAAGAGGCGGAAGAACTTCGTTCAAAATTACTGATATTTTCAGAAGACTGGAATAATCCTGAAATGGACATCTATGATAATTATGACTCCTTCAAAGCCGGTATATAAACGGGGTGATGTTATACTTGTTCTGTTTCCAAATTCTGATTTACGAACGGCGAAACTTCGTCCTGCACTGATTATTCAGGCAGATAATCTTCAGACAGGATTAAATCAGGTTATAGTTGCCATGATCAGCAGCAATATTCATCGCTCAGGACATCCGAGCCGCGTTATGTTCAAAATTGATACGCCTGAAGGTGTGATATTCTGGACTTCTTACAGATTCTATAATAATGACTGACAACCTTGCTACAATTTCCGAAAAAGCTGTTGAGCGTGTAATAGGGGTTTTACCTATGAATGATATTGACAAGGCTTTGAAACACACCTTGAATTTATGAATCTTAAAATCGCAGTACCCGCTTATTTCATTGTTAATCTTTTATAAAATAAAAAAGGAGGTGTTTATGAAGAAGATTGTATTTTGGGCGGTTGTTTTTGCGGCAATGGCTTTTAATGTGTATGCAGGAACCATCGCGGTTACGCTGGTTTATGAAGACGGGTCAAAATGCGCTGGTTGCACGGTATCCAATGACTGGAATCACAAAAATTCCTTTACGGATAAAAACGGGACAGCTTCTGTTGACGTAGGCACTGCTGACAGAGATGTTCAGATTTATGTAGGCGGAGCTGCGGCAGCCTGTGCAAAAGCCGGTGAGAGTGTTACAGTAAAGATCAAAAGCATCGGTCTCGGCGGATCAACTTATCCTGTAAATGAAAACAAGTGCAGGTAATAATCAGAAAAAAACCCTAAGTACAAGCCGGCGTAAATTCACACCGGAAAAAACCTTGAAGGTCTTTAAGACCTTCAAGGTTTTCCGGCGATAAAACCGGCGGCGTAATTATGCTGTTGTGTACTGGGTTTTAAAAACCCTTAGGATTTAGGGCAAAAAGGAGTTTAATTATGAAAAAAACAGTTTTGGCAATTTTTATTTTCTCTGTGTCTTTGTGTATAGGCGGTACGCTTTACGCCCAGCAGACTTTTACCAACAGTATCGGCATGGAATTTGTGCTTGTTCCCGCAGGTTCATTCATGATGGGAACAGAATCACCTAATTGTCCTAACGATGATCCTTTTACTGAAAAGAATGAATACATACACTGTATGGGAGACATATTACCGGAAGAGACCCCTAAACACAAAGTTGAAATATCCAGATATTTTTATATGGGAAAATACGAGGTAACTCAGGAGCAGTGGCATAAAGTAATGGGCAATAATCCATCCCATTTTAGAACCGAGAAAGCGGGTGAATATTCACCCAATCATCCTGTAGAAAAAGTATCATGGGAAGATGTTCAGAATTTTATCAGCAAGTTGAACCAGATGGAAAAAACAGATGCATACCGTCTTCCCACTGAAGCCGAGTGGGAATATGCCGCGTGTGCCGGAACAACAACAGCTTACTCTTTCGGAGATGATAAAAGCCGTCTTGGAGAGTACGCGTGGTATGAGGATAATTCAGGTAAAAAGACACACCCTGTCGGTCAGTTGAAGCCCAATGCGTGGGGTATCTATGATATGCACGGCAATGTCTGGGAATGGTGCGGGGACTGGTACAGTGATAAGTATTATTCCAACAGTCCTTCCACTGATCCTAATGGACCATCATCAGGCTCGTACCGGGTTTACCGGGGCGGCGGCTGGGGCGCCTCTGCTGGGTACTGCCGGTCTGCGCCCCGCCTCAGCTACTCGCCGGGCCGCTGGCGGCAGCCTCGGGTTCCGGCTTGCTCTCCCGCAGGTCAGCAAATAAGGCTGGCTGGCTGGCAGTAGAGAAGGCAATGCGACTGCTGAGAACTTATCAGTCAGCATTGCCTTCGGGCATGAGGAGTGCTAAACTTTAAGTTTGGCACTCATTTCCGAAAAATCAATTGACCGTGTTAATCAGGAGGGTATATGCAGTTTATTGAAGCCGAAGTAATAGATTCAAATCATTTGAAAGTCTTTACGCCGATAGATTTACTGCCCGGTTCAAAAATAAAAATATCGGTTGATTACACTCAGAATATCTATGATGAACGGGAAGCATGGTTTCAGTTATCTCTGAAAAATTTTGAAAGAGTATACGGAGATGATGAACCTGAATATTCTCCGAAACTCAGTTCGTAGTACCGCCTTCAGGCGGTTGCGGTTTGGCGTGCTTCAATAAAAATCTGATTTCACACGAACCGCCTGAAGACGGTACTACAAACTTTAATTAATAGGAGAGTTTCTCTATGGAAAAAGCATTATCATTGAACAATACACAGCAAATTATTACACTTAATGACATTATCCCTGCTGTGCAGAATTTTGAACCGGATAAAGTCTATAATTTGCCGACTCCTTACAATACATTCGGAGCTGGAGAGATAATTATGAATACTCTGATTATTTCAGCATCAGGGAGAAATCTATGAACTGGCAAGAAGTATGTGAACATCCGGATTCTGCAAAATCTGCCGTTTAAAATAGAATTGAATGAAATAGGAAAAATTCTTATGTCTCCTGTCATGGTTTATCATTCTGCATATCAGGCAGAACTTTCATTTCTGCTGCGTTCTTTTGTAAAAAGCGGAAGGGCATTGGTTGAATGTGCAATCCGCACAAAAAAAGGAACAAAAGTTGCTGATGTTGCATGGGCTTCGGATGAGCGGTTTTTAAAAATTATCCATGAAACCGAATGTCCGATTGCCCCTGAAATCTGTATTGAAGTAATCTCTTTCAGCAACACAGAGGATGAAATTGAAGAGAAAAAAAGACTCTATTTTAAACATGGAGCAGAAGAAGTCTGGATTTGTACAAGTAACGGTGATATAAGTTTTTATAATTCTGAAAAAGAACTGCATAAATCAGGTCTTATACCTGATTTTCCCAAACAAGTAAGGCTGATATGAATACAATTGCTCTCATTATTCTGATTGCCCTTATTGCTGATATTATTCTGCATACATGGGCGGATGTATTAAATCTTAAAATGCTGAAAAGCGAAGTTCCTGATGAATTTAAGGATGTATATGATGCTGAAAGATACAGTAAATCTCAGGAATATCTGAAAGTGAATACACGCTTCGGTTGGATAACATCCGGCTTTGATCTGCTTGTTATTCTTATCTTCTGGTTTGGAAAAGGTTTTCCCATGCTGGATAACTGGGTTCGTTCGTGGAATTACGGAGCAGTGATTACAGGTTTGATCTATATGGGAATTTTAATGATAATAAAATTTCTGCTATCCCTTCCGTTCAGCATTTATGATACTTTTGTGATAGAAGAGCGGTTCGGATTCAACAAGACAACGTGGAAAACCTTTGTAACAGATATAATTAAAGGGATAATCCTTTCAATTCTGCTTGGAGCTCCTTTGCTGGCAGGGATACTTGCTTTTTTTGAGTACGCGGGATATAATGCCTGGTTATATTGCTGGATAGCGGTAACGCTCTTTATGCTGATAATACAGTTTATTGCTCCGACATGGATTATGCCGCTCTTTAATAAATTTGAACCGCTTGAAGATGGTGAACTGAGATCCGCAATTTTGTCTTATGCGGATAAAGTGAAATTTCCTCTGAAAAATCTCTTTATTATGGACGGCTCAAAAAGATCAGGCAAATCAAATGCTTTTTTTACAGGATTTGGCAAAAACAAACGGATTGCGCTCTTTGATACTCTGATAGCACAGCATACTGTTTCAGAGTTGGTGGCAATTTTAGCGCATGAAATCGGGCATTATAAGAAAAAACATATCGTAAAGGGGATGATTCTGGGGATTCTCCAGATGGGAATTGTATTTTATCTGCTTTCATTTTTTATATCTTATCAGGGGCTTTTTAACGCATTTTATGTTGATAAAACTTCTGTTTATGCAGGATTGATATTCTTCGGAATGTTATTCACTCCTGTTGATTTTTTTCTTGGGATTCTGATGAATCTCTTTTCCCGTAAAAATGAATATGAAGCAGACAGATTTGCCGCAGAGACTACAGAAGACAAGGATTCAATGATAAATGCCCTGAAAAAGCTCTCTGCAAATAATCTTTCCAATCTGATTCCCCATCCTTTTTATGTATTTCTGAACTATTCTCACCCCCCGGTTTTGGAACGGATAAAAAAAATAAGGATATGACTTACGCAGTTGATCTATAATTTTCTGTTTTTTTGCGACTTTGCGTCTTTGCGAGAAATTTAATATCACGCAAAGACGCAGAGACGCAAAGTTTTCGGAATAAAAAGACCCGTGGACCCGATATAAAATCAGAGGAAAACCCGCAGGTCTAAAAATAATCTGATAATGAAAGGAATATAATGGACTTGATCCAAAATAAAATACCCGAAAATGTTGAAAAAATTCACCTGATTGCCGTTTGCGGCACAGCTATGGCGCGCTTGCGTGTATGCTCAAAGATACAGGCTTTGAAGTAACCGGCTCAGATAATCAGGTCTATCCGCCGATGAGCGATTTTCTTATATCCAGAGGAATAAAGATCACCGAAGGATTTCATGAAAAGAATCTTGCGTATAAGCCTGATCTCGTAGTTGTCGGAAATGCTGTTACCAGAATAAACCCTGAAGCAATTGCCTTGAAGGATATGGGGCTTTCTTTCTGCTCCATGCCGCAGGCAATTAATCATTTTATGGCATCTGACAAAAAAAGTATTGTTATAACAGGTACTCACGGCAAAACCACTACGTCTTCGCTGACGGCATGGATGCTTCACAAAGCAGGTCTTAATCCCTCATTTTTAATTGGCGGAATTTTAAAGAATTTTAACAGCAATTATCACTTTGGCAACGGCGGATATGTTGTTCTTGAAGGTGATGAATATGATACGGCTTTTTTTGACAAGGGACCAAAATTTCTGCATTATTCCCCATATATGGCAATCCTGACCAATATTGAGTTTGACCACGCGGATATATTCAGAGATATCGATCATATCAAGCAGGCGTTTCACACATTTACATCCAGGATTTCCAATAAAAGTAAGCTGGTTGCATTTAATGAGGATAAAAATATTTCCGAAGTTATCCGTGATTCTGTTTGCCAGATTGCTACTTACGGCAAAAATTCAAATTCATTTTGGCAGATTGGCTCTTTTTCTGTTGATCCGCCCTGGATCAATTTTGAAGTTGTTAAGCAGAAAAAGTTATTCGGCAAATTCCGAACAAAATTAGTGGGAGAGCATAATCTTTTAAATACCTTGTCAGTTATCGCCGTTGCGGATAATCTGAATATTCCGCCCTCTGTTATAAATGATGCTCTTGAAACTTTTGAAGGCATTCGCCGGCGTCAGGAGATTCGCGGAGAAAAAAACGGAATAACTGTTATGGATGATTTTGCCCATCATCCAACAGCAGTAAGAGAGACTATTCGGGGTGTTAAACCCTTTTATCCGAATGGCAGATTGATTGCGGTTTTTGAGCCGAGAACAAACTCAAGTATGCGTAAGGTCTTTCAGGATGTTTATCCGCTGTCATTTGATGAAGCAGATATGATCTGTATCAGAAAGCCTTCACGGCTTGATAAGATTCCTGTTGAAGAGCGGTTCTCTTCTGAAAAATTGGTTGAGGATTTGCGTCATCGCGGAAAAGATGCGTATCATTTTTCAGATACTGATTCTGTTATTGAATTTCTGCTTAAAGAGGCAAAATCAGGGGATGTTCTTCTTATCATGTCCAACGGCGGATTTGACAATATTCATGAAAGGCTTCTGAAGAGATTATAAATTCCGCCCAAAATTTTGTGTCTTCATACGTTGGGAAAAGAGCGTAAGGCTCAGTGATTTTTGACCTCAAAACCCTAATGGTCAGTTCAAGACCCTTAGGGTTTTGAGGTCTTGTTCCCACGCTTTGCGTGGGAACACAAGAATGGACGCTTTGCGTCCCGTCCAATCTCCTATAATTACAGGACGCAAAGCGTCCCTGTCGGCGTTCCCACGCAAAGCGTGGGAACGAAATAAATAAGATTCTGCAGGGTTTTTAAAACTCCACAGGTCTTAAAGGAAATTTTTATGATGCATCAGCCCAATTTCAGCATTGATGAACTGCTTAATGCTTTGGAGCCGCTTATCAGAAATGTAGTAAGAGAAGAACTCGAAAGAATTGTTAATAAAGAACCTTCTGTTTTTACTCTTAACCCTGATATGCCCCTTTATGAAGATATGGAAGAGATTCTCAGCCGTAAAAAAGCGTGGGAACGAGATAATAGTATTTCACAAAAATCGCCGAATTAAAGGCTGATATTGATGAAACAGACAGAGAGATCGATCAGATGGTTTATAAAATCTACAATCTGACGGAAGAAGATATAAGAATTGTGGAAAAATAGAAAATGATGATATAATCACAGAGGAGACAAAGTTTTTTCTGTCTTATTTGCGGTTAAAATCTGCCCATAAATAAAGTTAATAATTGACATTAAATGTGTTATGATACATATATATAATATTTTTAATGGGATTGGGAAGGGAGGGGATATTTTTTTAATATCAGTTTTTTAATTCAGAAGCAGTAATTCAAACATAAAGAAAGGATTGTAAAAAAATGAAAAAAATTGTTTCAGCGTTTTATCTCCTTGCCGTAGCAGGTATTATTTGTATGAGCATTCTCATGCTGTCAAAAAATGCCGCTGCCGAAGAGCTTATTCAGAAGAGTTTTGACGCCATTGCAGTTCCATCCCTGAGTGAGTGGGGAAATAACATCGCTAATAAAGATATTGAGATTGAATATTCAGCAGACGGAAATTTTTCTGATATTTCAGCCCCTGCTGACGCATCTTTTACTGCGGATTCAGGTTTCCGTCCCGAAGTAAACGGATTCGGTTTTGAAAATTACGGAAAAGACAAACCATATAAGAACCTGACCCCTGCGGAGATGATACGCATGTTCAGCGATAAAGTCTGCGCCAGTCAGGCAGACGGCAACTGCATCCTTACTCCGCCTGCGGAGCAGTGGATGGAATCTGTGAACAAAGGTATGGGCGGAGGGCATTGCGAGGGTATGGCAGTACTCAGCGAGGTTTTCTTTGCTTATCCGGAGATAAAAAAAGCGGATCAGTTCGGAACCTCTAACGTGACTGAACTGAAAATCGAAGAAAATGAAGCTCTTCAGAGAGAGATTGCTTACTGGTTTACTACTCAGGCTTTGGAGTCTGTTTCATCATCTATTATCAAGGGTACGCCTGCTGAAATTGTAACAAAGCTGATTGAAAGCTACACAACAGCCGGTTCTGAAAAATATGCCATCGGCTTTTACAAGCGGGATATGACCGGGGGTCATGCGGTCATGCCTTATGCTGTTGCAGATGCGGGAAACGGGATTTTTAATATCATAATATATGATAATAATTATCCAAAAGAACCCAAATTCATTGTTGTTGATTCCAATCAGAATACATGGAAATATACGGCATCTATCAATCCTGCTGTGCCTGCCGAAGAATATGAAGGGGACGCCAATACAAAGACATTGGAGATTGTTCCCATGTCATCCCGCTTTAAACAGCCGTATGAAGCTCCGTTTCTCAGAGCAGCCCAGTCAAGACGCTCAGGTGATGAGCCTCTTTATAATGAAATCAGGCTGTTCGGAGATGCTGATCTGTATATTTCCGATAATCAGGGAAGAAATTACGGCTATGTAAACGGCGCTCTTGTTCAGGATATTCCTGAAGTCAAAATGCAAAGCAGCAAATACGGCTCTTATGATAAATACAATGAGCCTGTCTATTATGTGCCTGTCGGCATGGAATTTTCAATCACAGTTGACGGTTATCGCGTTGTAAAGCAATGCGCTGTTTCTCTCTCTATGATCGGACCCGGATATTATCTTGAAATAGAAGACATCCGTATTGAGCCGGGTCAGACTGACGGAATTCTTTTCTCATCAGACGGGACAAAAATAACCTATCTGTCTGACGCGAATGAATCGCCTGACGTATCTGTAGGAGTTGAAACATCGGAAGCAGATTATGAGTTCCGTCTTAAAGCCGCGGAGACTGAATTCGGCGTTGAATTTGACATTCTGCTTGATACAGAAGAGGGTGATTTTATATTCAATACCACTGAAAATTCAGGTGAAACAAGATATGAAATTGTCATGGCGCGCATTGATGAAAATGGAGAGCAGATATTTTATCATGATGATATTCTGATGAAGCCTGATGATGTTGCATACTTTAACCATCTTGAATGGACAGGCAACGGAGCGGTATCTCTTGATATTGATCACGGAAACGATAGTAATATAGATGAAACAATCGAGCTTGCCGATGAAGATATGACGGGAGATATGGACTGGGTTGATATAAGCGGAAAAGTAACAACAGAAGACGGGACTCCCTTGTGTACAATGGTGCTGGCAAACGGTGAGCATATGTTTACCTGCAATCCCGCAGGCGAATATGAGCTTTCCGTTCCTCTGGATGACAGCGGACGGATTACCCTGTTTGCTTTCTGTGACGGAAGCTCTCCTTTCAGACAGAGCCTTGATCCTGAAGAAGCGGAAAATTTTGACATCATCATGACACCTGCTCCGGCAGACAGCAGACAGATGAATGTAACATGGGAGTTTGATACAGCCGGTGTTGAACATCCGGGCTGGGTAAAAATCAGCGGACAGGCACTTTTACAGGACAGCGGAGAGCCTCTCTGTTCGATGATTCTGGCAAATGGGCAGCATATATTCTCATGTGCAGGAGAGGGAAAATATGAACTTGAAATCCCTCTTGATGATAAAGGAGAAATTACGCTGTTCGGATTTACAGACGGTTTCCAGCCTTTCAGAAAAGAGGGATTAAAACCTTGAAAGACTCAGTTTGTAGTAGTTTGTAGGGCGGGACAAAGCGGAGCGTGTCCGCCGTTGTTAAGTCTGTAGTCTGTAGAGCGGACAAAGTACAGCGTGTCCGCCGTTGCCAATAAAAAAAAGCCCGGTTGGGGATACCGGGCTTTTTCATTTTGTTTCACTTCCATTTCTGTTAAATCAGTAAAAAAAAATAATACAAATTTAGTGAGGTGCTGAACATAATAAAATGACTGATAAAAATAAAAACCTTCATTTTGTAAGCCTCGGATGCGCCAGAAATCAGGTTGACAGTGAAGTTATGCTCGGTAAACTGGTGAAAGCTGGCTGGCAAATAACAGATGAGCCTGATGAAGCTGAGGTGATTATCATAAACACATGCAGCTTTATCGAAGATGCGGCAAATGAATCAATTGATACCATCCTTGAACTCTCTGAATTCAAAAAGAGCGGAGCATGTGAAAATCTGATTGTTGTCGGCTGCCTTCCCGAACGCTACAGAGAAAAAATTTCAGAAGCATTGCCTGAAGTGGATATATTTCTTGGAACAGGTGCGTTTGACAGAATTGAAGAAGCGGCAGCCGGAGTTCAAAAATTAAATTTTTGCACTCCGGCCAATATTCTCCTGCCGGATCCTGATTCAATCACGTTTCCGTTAAATAATGAACCAAGACGCCTAACTATTCCGCATACAGCTTATCTCAAAATTGCCGAAGGGTGCAGCAGGCATTGTACTTATTGTATTATTCCGAAACTTCGGGGAAAACAGAAAAGCCGTCCTGTTGAAAGTATTCTCTCAGAGGCAAAGGAGCTTATCTTATCCGGCGTCAAAGAATTAGTGCTGGTTGCTCAGGATACCACCAATTACGGGAAAGACCTGACTCCGCCTGTGAGCCTTGCATTTCTGCTTGAAAAGATTTCAAATATAGCAAAGGATATATGGATCAGGGTTTTTTACGGACATCCTGAAAGTATTGACGAGAATGTTATTAAAGTAATTGCATCCCGCGAAAACATCTGCTCTTATTATGATATTCCGGTTCAACATGCCAACAGCATGATTTTGAAAAAAATGGGACGAAATTATACAAGTGAATATCTCTATGAACTCTTTGACAAAATTCGTTTTCTTGATTCCAAAGCTGTTCTGAGGACAACCGTAATAGTCGGATTCCCCGGAGAGACAGATAAAGAATTTCAGGAGCTTTTTAAATTTATTGAAAACATCCGGTTTGATAATCTTGGAGTTTTCATATATTCTGATTCTGATGATCTTCCTTCTCATAAACTTCCCCATCATGTTACTCCCCGCGTAGCAGAGAAACGGTATGACCGGCTTATGTCCCGTCAGATGGAGTTATCGCTGCAGAACAATCAGAAATATATCGGATCAAGATTGAAGGTCTTGACAGATATAAATCCGGAGCCTAATATTTTTATCGGCAGAACAGCTTTTCAGGGACCCGAAGTTGACGGAGTAACAATTATCCGTTCTGAAAATCCATTACCTTTGGGAGCTTTTACAGATGTAATGATAACAGATGTTTTGGAATATGATCTGATCGGAGAAAGAACTGTCTAAAAGAAGCTAAGTTTCTTTAAAAAACTTAGCTTCTTAAATACAAGAAAATTCAGCAAAAAGGCAGAGATAAAATTTTACAGAATTATTGACGAGGCGGTTGGTAATGTATAAAAATTTATTTTTTGCATTTTCCTGAAAAAAGTAATAAGATAAGACTATGATTGAATACACTCCTGATATTGAAGAAGAAATAATATCCGAGGTTGAAGAAGAGATTAAAGAACCTTCTATGTATAAGGTTCTGCTTCACAATGATGATTATACAACAATGGATTTTGTTGTGGAGATTCTTATATTTGTTTTTAGCAAACCTGTGGAGGAGGCGACTCTGATTATGATGAACGTCCACAGAGAAGGGATTGGTATCTGCGGCGTTTATACTTATGAAGTAGCTGAAACTAAAATCAATACTGTTGATGCTTTGGCTTCTGAACGAGGATTCCCTCTTAAATGTACTATGGAAGAAGAATGACAGTGAACAGTTTTTAGCATGTAGGTCGGGGTGAACCCCAACAGTATTTGTCGGGGTTCACCCCGACCTACGATAAAACTTAAAACTGTTCACTGACGGAGGAAGATTTATTATGATAAGCAAGGAATTAACTGCAACCTTGAGCTTTGCGGTGAGAGAGGCAAAGAAGAGGCGGCATAGTAATGTCTGTCTGGAGCATGTCCTGTTTGCGATTCTGCATGATGAATTAGGCGTTGAAATTATTAAGAACTGCGGAGGGAATGTCGGTCATCTGAAAAATACCCTTGAAGTCTTTTTCAGAGATCGGATGGAGAGAGTTCCTGAAGGGACAGAATATGTTTTTCAGCAGACAACAGGTTTTCAGAGAGTCATTCAAAGAGCCGTAAATCAGGCGAAATCTGCTGAGAAACAGGAAGTTGACGTCGGGGATATTATAGCCTCCATATTCATGGAAAAAGAATCTCATGCGGCATATTTCCTTTATCTTCAAGGGATTAACAGACTTGACGTTTTAAATTATATTTCTCACGGAATATCCAAGACCTCTGATAAAGAGGGTAAAGAAGAGGAAGGGAAAACAGAAAAGGAGGACAAGAAGAAGAAAACAGATCCCCTGAAGGCATTTACCATAGACCTGATTGAAAGAGCATCTCAGGGAAAACTTGATCCTCTTATAGGTCGTGAGCAGGAGATGGAACGGACAATTCAGGTTCTCTGCCGCCGCCGTAAAAATAATCCGGTATTTGTAGGAGAGCCGGGCGTAGGAAAAACCGCAATGGCAGAGGGATTGGCAATAAAAGTACACCAGAAGAACATACCTGATCCGTTAAAAGATGTCCGTATATTTTCCCTTGATCTCGGAGCTTTGCTTGCAGGCACAAAATTCCGGGGGGATTTTGAACAGCGGTTAAAAGGGGTTCTTGCCTCTTTAAAAAAGATAAAAGATGCGATTCTTTTTATTGATGAAATTCATACAATTGTCGGCGCAGGCGCGACCAGCAGCGGGACTATGGATGCCTCAAATATTATGAAACCGCTTCTTGCAACCGGAGAACTCCGCTGTATCGGTTCAACCACTTATGAAGAATATAAAAATCATTTTGAAAAAGACCGCGCTCTTTCCCGGCGTTTTGAAAAGATTGAAATTCCTGAACCGAGTGTAACAGACAGCATAAAAATATTAAAAGGATTAAAGCCATGCTATGAAAAACATCACGGAATTACTTATACAGATTCAGCATTAAAAGCGGCATGTGAATTATCTTCAAAATACATCAATGATCGGTATCTGCCGGATAAAGCAATTGATGTTATTGACGAAACCGGCGCATTTATACGCCTTTCCGGAGATCCCAGGAGAAAATATATTCACCCTTCTGATATTGAAAAAATAGTTGCAAAAATAGCAAAGATTCCGCCTGTAAGCGTATCTACTTCTGATAAATACAAATTAGAATCCCTTGAAAATAATCTGAAAGAGTTTGTCTTTGGTCAGGATATCGCCATTAAATCGCTTGTTACTTCAATCAAGCGGTCGCGTGCAGGACTCAGCACACCCGGGCGACCTGTCGGTTCTTTTCTCTTTACAGGTCCCACAGGTGTCGGAAAAACAGAGGTTGCAAGACAGATTGCCAAACAGCTTGGTATTCAGTTTCTGCGATTTGATATGAGCGAATATATGGAAAAACATGCTGTTGCACGTCTTATAGGCGCGCCTCCGGGGTATATCGGTTTTGATCAGGGGGGGCTTTTAACAGACGGCATAAGAAAATCCCCTCATAGTGTACTGCTGTTAGATGAAATTGAAAAAGCTCATCAGGATCTCTTTAATATTCTGCTTCAGGTTCTGGATTATGCAACATTGACAGATAATAACGGCAAAAAAGCGGATTTCAGAAATGTGATTGTGATTATGACCTCCAACGCAGGGGCAAGAGAGATGAGCAACCAGAATATCGGATTCGGCATGGGCGGCTCAATATATGATGCTGAGAGCAAAGGGAAAAAAGCAATTGAATCTTTTTTCAGTCCTGAATTCAGGAACCGTCTGGATGCGATTGTTACTTTCAATTCTCTGACATTGGAGATTATGGAGAAGGTTGTTGATAAATTCATCAATGAATTAAAGGGGCAACTGTCTCCTAAGAAAGTCTCTCTTACCCTATCTCCTGATGCCCGAAGCTGGCTTGCAAAAAAAGGGCATGATCCCCGTTATGGTGCAAGACCTTTATCCCGCTTAATACAGACCGAGATCAAAGACGCTCTTTCTGATGAGATTCTCTTTGGGAGACTTGAATGCGGCGGCAAGGTTTTTATTGATCTGGAGGCAGATAAGCTGATCTTTCATTACAATGAAGAAGAAGAGCTTCTTGAATTTAAAGAAGAAGAGATATTTGCATAGCAGAAATAATTATTGCAAGAAATACAAGGTATTCCATGCAAGGCTTTCCGATTTCTGAACAATGTCGGCAATTATATTGATGATTTAAAAACATTGACGGTTGAGAAATTTCAAATTGTGTATACATAAACTGTGCCAAAAAAAACCAAATTTGAATGATTATATCTACAAATTCGGAAGATTATTTTATAGGATTGATATTATATCTTTCTAACCAGTGTCAGCAATCGGAAATTTGTAAAAGTTTGTAGTACCGCCTTTAGGCGGTCAGTGTGAAATCAGACAGTTATCGCAGCACGCCAAACCGCCTGAAGGCGGTACTACAAACTTTTTCGATCCACTGAGTGTTTTATTTCACCTCAAATGTTACCTGTTTCAAGGTATTCATTCCAAATTCAGATACTTCTATTTTCCAGATTCCTATGTTATCTTCCCATAAAACATCTTCAAAACCCGGAATATCTTCATAATTGGGAAAACTGTAAGACTGATGCCAGTATGTACTGAATCTGGCGCAGTTCGGATAATCACCCCAATTTACATTATATGAATTTTCAGAGAACAAAGAGCCATCCGGTTTATAACATTTGACATTGAAAATCGAGCCGTTTCTGGCATTATTAACGCTGATAAAGACTGTAACAGATTCATCCGACTGAGTAAACAGGCTCTTGACGCCGATCATCTCTCCGGTCGTATCATTCATACTTTCACAGGTGAGCATATTTGAAACAGAAGGAGATGAATATCCTTTCTGGTTGCCGTAGAATTTCCATTTCCCGTCTTCAAGAATAAGCGTAATATCTCCGGTTGATTTATTTTCCGTTGATGTTGTTCCTGTGGATTGTGTATAGGTGACAGTTCTGTTAATTGTTGCCAGTTGCTTTCCGTCTTTATTTTCATAAGAAACCTGATTGATTGTGTAAGTTGTGTTCATATAATCATAATAACTGAAATACCATTTCCACAACTGGTAAAGACAACTGTAATCCTGCCCGTCATTTAAGCAGTTTGCTGATATTCTTCCCGTGAACAGAGTCAGATTTCCCTGATTCATGCCCGCTTCATTATCTCGTGCATAATTATATACTGTATCTTCAGTATTCGGAGCATTACAGGTCAAATCAGAACCGTTGCAATCCTGATCAATCCCGTCCCCGCATATTTCAGCAGCTCCGGGATGAACACTTTGATTGTTGTCATTACAGTCTCCCTGATTAACTCCGTAGCCATCATTGTCTGAATCATTATCATCTTCTTCCAACAGAATCTGTTTGTATGGTGCGAGTCCGTCACAAAAACCGAAAAGCGTGATTTTTCCATTATCATCAAGAGGAACTTCCAGTTCATATAATCCGTCTGCCTGCTTAGTAAAAACATACTGACCATTTGCCAGAACCATAATACATAAGGGAACCTGATTATATGTTGCTTTTCCTGTTATTTTTACCCATTCTGAGTTAATGGATGTTACGGTTGCAGTTAAGGTCATTTTTCCTATGCCTGAAGGAGCAGAAACCATTTTAATATCAAATTCTTTTGCCTCTGACGGCGTTAAAATCTGCTTAAACGGGGATAATCCGTCACAAAAGCTGAAGAGAGTAATTTTTCCGTTTTCATCAAGAGGAACTTCAAGTTCATATTTGCCGTCTGCTGCATCAGTAAACATATACTCTCCGTTTGCCAGAATCATTGCACACAGAGGTGTATTTCCGTAAAAAACCTTGCCGCTGATCTTTACCCATTCAGCAGCATAGCCTGTTCCTACGAGCATAAAAGCTATTGCCGATACAATGATAAATAATGCTTTTTTTCTCATAATTAAATAACTCCTTTAAAATTGAATTGTAAAACATGGAATAATACATGATCAAATGGAATTCTGTATTATCGAAAAGTAGTAGGGTGGGTGAAGCGATAGTGTAACCCACCTCTCTGAACTGTGATTTACTGATAATCATCATTCAATCATTTTATTGGCGGGTTACGCTATCGCTTCACCCGCCCTACAGACTGATAATCATGATAAAACTGATACCGCTGATAAAGGTATGAATCATCACGGTCATCATCATAATCAGGATTATCAGCGGTTCAGAGGATGAAATGTAAACAGAACCTAATACATGATCAAATGGAATTCTGTATTATCGAAAAGCTAAGTTTCTTTAAGAAACTTAGCTTTTTTTACTGTAAGAATTTCACATAAAATAATAGGATAAATCAATGGGGTGAAAACAGTATTTTAACGGTAGGAATATGCGAATGAGGTTGATAAACGCTGTTTTGTCATAAAAAAAGACCTGCAAGGTTTTGAATGTCTTGCAGGTCTTATATATTATGGATATTCAGTGGCAAGTAGGGCTGGTTATTAACCGGCAACCTTTATGGTAATTCGGATTAAACTGAAGATAACCCGACCTACTTGGCTACTTGGCGGTTGTTATATAAAAGGTCGTCTTTCTTTTTCAACTACATCATCCATGGTGACGGTTCGATAGTTGACATTATAAAGTCTATATATCAAACCTGTTGTTAAATCCACTTGTGTACCTGTCTGGGTTTCGCTCAATCTCACTCTGGTGGTAATCGGTGTACCGCCCATAATAGATGCCATTGCTTTTTTATCAAGTCTGTTGCACAGCTCCAAATCTCTAATCATAATATTTAGCATTTTTCTTTCTCCTTTTTTTGTTAATCTGTGTTGTTTCCCTTTACTTTTAATATATGCATTCTTTATGCCAATTTTATAGCATAACACTTATTTTTTATAACTATTTGTAATATAATCATAATTATAAAATTATTTTTTGATCCGTGCTTTTCGCATATTTTAAAATGTTGTTTTGCATCTGACAGTTGAGTTATAAGTGTTAGGTTTGAGCTAACAAATATAAATTAAGAATAAAAATCCGATTTATAATCCTCTTCTTATAAACCCATGTACAGCGTTAAAAGTGGAATGCATCGGAATTAATTGAATTGAAAAATGAGAGATTGTGATAAAAAAATAAAGAATACTTTTGATTGAAAATAAAAAATCGTCATTCCTCTCAGATAAAAATTTGGATGGCTCTTAATTATCGGAGGGAGGAATGACGATTTTACTTATTTGATTTACTCAGCTTTATATTCAAATGTTATTTTCTTCAATATTGATCCGTTCATAGATATTTCTATACTCCATATCCCGATATTTTCTTTCCAGGCATCTTCAAAACCGGTGATACCATCATATTTTGGAAAATAATAAGACTGGAACAACTGAATATTTGATCTTCCGCAAGCCGGATAACCATCTAAGCCTGATGAATGTTGTGTTTCCATAACAGAACCATCAGGCTTATAACATTTGATGTTGAAAATACTGTCATTAGCTGAATTGTCAATCTTTATTATAACAGTAGCCACATCATCCAGCGTGGTAAATATATTCCTTGCTATATATTGCGGTGTTGTTTCATCTACTAATCCTTCACATACAAACATTTCTGAAACAGCAGGTGAAATATATCCCTGATGGTTACCATAAAGTTTCCATTTACTGTCTTCAAAAACAAGAGTAACTGCTTCAACAAACTGTTTCGGAGTCTCTATTATACTGTATAAGACCTGAGTATAACTGATATTTGCTGTGAATTTTGCAAATTTCTTTCCGTCTCTCTCTTCATAAGTGACCTGACCAACGGAATAGCTGGTATTCTTGTAGCTGTAATTGGTAAACATCCATTGTATTGTTTGAGAATAACAATTGTAGTCCTGTCCATTATGGAGGCAGTCTTTTGATACTCTTTCCATGAACATAGCAACATTGCTATAATTCATACTATATTCATAATCATCTGCATAATTTTCTATCTTATCTTCAGTATCAGGCAAATCACAGCTTAAATCGCTTCCGCTACAGTCCTGATCGATCCCGTCTCCGCAGATTTCCCCGGCATCCGGATAAATATGAGGATCATTGTCATTGCAGTCGCCTTTATCTTCAGTATAACCATCCCCGTCATCATCCGTATCTCCTGATATTGGACATTGCAAATCGCTTCCGTTGCAGTCCTGATCAATTCCGTCTCCGCAAATATCAGTTGCCTTCAGATTTACAGCCGCGTTATTGTCGTTGCAGTCGCCCTGATTTTCGGTATAGCCGTCTTTATCATCATCAGTATCTTTCGGGTCAACCGGACAGATCGAATCGCTTCCGTTGCAGTCCTGATCAATTCCGTCTCCGCAAATATCAGTTGCCTTCGGATTTACAGCCGCGTTATTGTCGTTGCAGTCGCCCTGATTTTCGGTATAGCCGTCTTTATCATCATCAGTATCTTTCGGGTCAACCGGACAGACAATATCGCTTCCGTTGCAATCCTGATCGGTTCCGTCCCCGCAAATTTCATTTGCCTTCGGATGAATCCCGGAATTACTGTCATTGCAGTCGCCCTGATTTTCAGTATAGCCGTCTTTATCATCATCTGTATTTCTCGGATCAATCGGACAAAGCAAATCGCTTCCGTTGCAGTCCTGATCAATTCTGTCACCACAAATTTCCGATGCTTTAGGATGTATTCTTGAATCATTATCATTACAGTCGCCCTGATTTTCAGTATAGCCGTCTTTATCATTATCTGTATCTTCTGGACATGCTAAATCAGTGCCGTTACAATCCTGATCAATCCGATCACCACAAATTTCAGTTGCTTTTGGATGGATAGATGCATTATTATCATGGCAATCACCCTGATTTTCAGTGTAGCCGTCTTTATCATCATCTATATCTCTGGTACAAACTGAATCAGCACCGTCACAGTCCTGATCAATTCCATCTCCGCAAATATCTTTTGCTCCTGGATAGATATTAATATCATCATCATTACAATCGCCTTTATCAGCACTATATCCATCACCGTCAGCATCTTTGTTATATTCAGGAAATTTCAAAATACGTTTCAGCGGAGCCATACCGTCACAAAAACCGAACAGTGTAACTCTTTGTAATTCATCAAGAGGAACCTGAATCTCATATAATCCATCTGCTGAATCTGTAAACATATACTGACCATTTGCCAGAACCATGATACATAAAGGATTTTTATTGTAGGTCGCTTTTCCGGTTATCTTTACCCATCCTGAATTAACGGAGGTAACAGTTGCGGTTAAGGTCATCTTTTTTATGTCCGAAGGAGCCGCGACCATCTGAACATTAAAATTTTTTGCCTCTGACGGCGTTAAAACCTTTTTAAACGGGTATAATCCGTCACAAAAGCTGAAAAGGATGATTTTCCCGTTCAGATCAAGAGGAACCTCAAGTTCATATTTGCCGTCTGCTGCATCAGTAAACATATACTGACCGTTTGCCAGAATCATTGCACACAGAGGTGTATTTCCGTAAAGAACCTTACCGCTGATCTTTACCCAGTCAGTTGCATAGCATGTACCTCCGAGCATAAAAGAAATTGCATACAAAATAATGAATAAAGCTCTTTTTTTCATAAATTAAAAACTCCTTTAAAAATCAATTTTATAGAAAATTCCGAATCACATCAGTTCTAAAAATCTGTTTTTGAAATTTTGCTCAAACACCCCCTTTCCTGTTTTTATTTTTGGATAATAATCCCATAGAATAATCAAAAAAAGCAATGGGGTAAAAGATGTATTTTAATGGTAGGAATATAAGAATGGGAATTAGGAATTAGGAATTAGGAATTAAGATAGGAGTTAGGTAGTTGACTTGATAAAACCCTAAGGGTCTTAAAGACCATTAGGGTTTATGAGCGATTTTTCAGGCAACTGCTTAACTTCTATAAGAATTAGGAATTAAGAATTAGGAAATTTACAGCAGTTTTTTCCCTCTTTCCTTAGATGAAGGGGCGGGTAGATTCATAACACACTCTGTTAATTCTCAATTCCTAATTCCCAATTCTTAATTCCTAATTTCACATATCTGATTTGAAAAACTGCTCTGCGTCAGCAATAGTATCCGGGCGTATTGAATATCGGGTAGGAACAGTTCCTGATTTAAAACACTCGGAAATAACTCTTTTTGTTCCGGATACTGCCAATAATCCTGTTTCAGCGTCAATTCTGGAAAAGACAATCCCTGACGGTATTTCAAAATGTCTGACAGGTTTGTCTGCGATAATCCGCTTCATAAAATCAAGCCAGATTGGAATCGCGGCTTTTGCCCCTGTTTCACCTTTTCCCAGAGAACGCTCTATATCAAAGCCCATCCATACACCGGTAATATAATCAGGTGTATATCCGATAAACCACGCATCTCTAAGATCATTGGTTGTTCCGGTTTTGCCTGCAACAGCAGGTCTGTTTAACGCCAATACTTTTTTGGCAGTTCCGTTCTTAACCACACTCTCCAGAAGAGAGGTCATAATATAGGCGGTATTTTTTTCAATAACCTCTTTCGGCTCAGGTTTTAACTCCTCAATCACCTTTCCGTCCCTGTTCAGAATTCTGGTAATAAAAACCGGTTCTGAATACTCTCCGAGGTTTGCAAACACTGAATAAGCATTGACCAGCTCAAGCAGAGATACACCGGAAGTCCCCAGCGCCAGTGACGGATTATGCCCCAGAGCAGATGTAATCCCTAATTTTTTGGCATATTTGACAGCATATCCGATCCCGATATCATCTAATATTTTTATGGTTGCAAGGTTCCTTGATTTGGCAAGCGCTGTCCTGAGCAGGGTGGGACCGTAAAATCTTCTGTCATAATTTCTCGGTCTCCAAAAATCGGAACGTGAAGAGCCTCTCATAACAACTGCATTATCAATAATCTCTGTTGCCGGTGTATAACCTTTGTCAATGGCTGCTGCATATATAATCGGTTTAAATGCTGACCCAGGCTGCCGTTTGGACTGAACAGCCCGGTTAAACTGACTCTCTTTAAAATCCCTTCCGCCTATCATTGCCTTTACCTGACCTGTCTCAAGTTCAATACACAATAATGCGGACTGTGCTTCAGGGGACTGCTCCAGAGCAAGCCTCCATGTTATTCCGTCCGCTTCAGGATCAGAAAGATTTGCCGGTTCAGAATCATCAGCATTTTCTGCTTCCGGCTCTGTTATCTCTTCCGGCACTGATGATTCAGGAAGTTCATCATCATCATCCGAATCAGATGCTTCATCCTGCTCTGAATCTTCTGTAACTGCCTGTTCGGACATGATATTTGAATCAGCGGAAGGCTTAATTCTATCTTTTATCTTAACCAGAATAACATCTCCGGCATTAAGAGCATTTTTCGCATTTCCAGCCCACCGCATATCTTTTTTTTCAATAATCCCCTTCTCCTTTCCGACAGATACAGTCAGAGCAGAGGGATTTTTATTTACATGAGTTATAACCCCTTTTACAACCGTTCCTTTATGAAGTCCGGTGCCTGTTGTTTCATACTCTGTATCCAGTTCTCTCTGAAGAGATTTTGAATATGCTTCTATCTTTTCAGGTTCAATATGCCGGACAGCTCCCCGGTACCCGTGACGTTTGCCATGCTCCCTTAATCCTTTTTCAACAGATTTTCCCGCGGTCTTCTGCATTTCAATATTGACAGCAGTATAAATCTGAAGCCCCTCATTGTATAAAGCCTCACTGCCGTATTTCTCTTCAATATACTGTCGCACATACTCCGTATAATAAGGAACCTGCTCAATATACCAGTTTTTTCTCGGTTTTATGTCAAGTTCAGTCTTTAATGCCTCGTTTGCCTGAGCCTCTGTAATATAACCTTCTGTAACCATCCGTTTTAAAACATATCCCTGACGCTCTTTTGCTTTTTCCGGATGATTGAAGGGCGAGTATTTGCTGGGAGCCTGGGGAAGCCCTGCCATCATGGAGCATTCTGCCAGATTCAGATCTTTTACGCTTTTTCCGAAATAATTTTCAGCCGCAGCTTCAACACCATAGGCGCCATGTCCCAGATAAATCTGATTCAGATACAGATAAAGAATCTCTTCTTTGCCGAATGCCTTATCAATCCGGTATGCCAGAATAGCTTCTTTTATCTTCCGATCATAACTCTTTTCAGGTGTGAGTAAAAAAGATTTGGTGACCTGCTGTGTAATTGTGCTGCCCCCCTGAACAATGGTTCCTGCTTCCATATTCTTAAAAAATGCTCTGACAATACTGAAAATATCAACCCCCTGATGAGTAAAAAAACGTGAATCTTCTGACGCCACAAACGCATTGATCAGCATTTTAGGCATATCAGAGAAAGGGCGTAAAATTCTCCGCTCTGTATAAAATTCTGCGATTTTCCGGTTGTCATCTGAATAAACAGTTGTGATTACAGGAGGATGATAATCTTTTAAAGAAGATATTCTGGGGAGATCTTCACTCATCCGGCGATAAAAAAAATATGCGCCGTAAGTAATTGCTCCGGTGCATATCATTATCAGAAAGCTCATCCAAATCATCCAGCGGAAGATTTTTGAAAAAAACCCGTGGGTTCCCGGTGCTGCTTTAACTTTGACTTTTCTGTTTTTTCTCATGAAAAATACCTCTGAACCTGAATTAAAATATGCGTCCGGGAGTTTTTAATTTCCCTTTCTGTAAAGACAGGGCGGTTAAGTTCCTGCCGAATTTTTTTTCATCTGCTGATTTTATAATCACATAACAAAAAAGTCAAACAATACTGATCAATTATTGGACAGAAGGTCAAACCTGTGAAAAACAGAATTTTTGCACTTTCCGATATTTTCAGGAAAACCTTGCACCGCCCTGTAATCTGTGATATATTTTTAATATAAAAGATGATGGAACTTATCAAAAAAATTTTACTTTTCTGTTTTTCAGTATTCTCCTTTTTTATACTGCCGCTTTTCTATTCAGCTTCAGTAGGATTCGGACAAAATACTGCTGATAACACTGAAACCAAAATCATTGTTGTCAAAGAGGGTCAGAATATAAGGGATCTGGCAAACGAATATCTGGGAGATCCGAATTTATGGCTTGAATTTCTCAAGAAAAACAATCTTCAGTCACCGGGCGATATCAGACCGGATATGACCTTAAAATTACCGGATCAGATTATCGGCAAAGCAAATAATGAGTTGAATATGCTCCGTCAAACTATAGATGAAGCATCAAAATCAGGAGCAAAAATATTTGTTCCCAATATGATTGCCGAAGCAGTCAGGTTACAAAGTGATGCTTTGGCAAAAAGAAAATCAGGGGAATGGGATGCCTGTTTTAATTTGGCGCATACTGCTCTGAAAAAGGCAAAAGAATCTCTTGAAGAATCTCTTATCCGAAGCAATGTAGCCAGTGAAGCGATTCTGAGCGATAAAAAAGGTACAGTACAAAGCCGTAAACCCTCAGATGACATATGGTATGATTTGCCGGTAAGCTCTGTTCTTGTAGAAGGAGAGAAGATTCGTACTCTGTCGGAATCTTTTGCTGAAATACGGTTTAAAGATAACAAACGGGTGCGCCTGAATGAAAATTCCCAACTGATTATCAGCAAGATTCGGATGAATATCCTGAAGAATGAGGAGGAATCAAGCGTCAGCCTGTACAAAGGAGATGCCTATATTATGCTGGATAATAACCGTCAGAAGGAAAAATTTGATCTTGATGTGCCGGGTATCTCGACTTCGATTGATTCAAAACGGTTCCGGGTAAAAACAGATGATACAGAGACCCAGTTTGCAAATTATGACGGAAAACTGAAAATCTCATCAGGTGATAATACTCTTATTTTAGGAAAGAATCAGGTATCAAAAATTGACGGAAAAAATCCGGCTGTTGTTGCTGAAGAATTACTGCCGCCGCCGGCATTAATCTCTCCTGAAAACGGGGGAACAATCCTTATGGGACCATCTGAAAAGCATATACGTTTTGAATGGGAACCGATAGAAAATACCAACGGATATTGGCTGGAAATCGCTGCTGACAGGTTATTCAAAAGAATTGTTCTGAATCAGAAAAATCTGAAAAACCCGTTTCTTGAGCTGGATAATTTACAGGACGGAGCATATTACTGGCAGGTTTCAGCAATTAATCAGACAGGCTTTCCCGGTGCAAACAGCAGGACACAGTTTTTCAAAATCATCAATGATACAGACCCCCCTTATATTATGATCCGCTCTCCGGGTACGGATGAAATCGTAATAAATACACCGCTTGAAATTGTCGGAGAAGCGGAAAAGGATGCGGTTTTATTATTTAATGACAATACACCTGTTAAAGTTCAGCCTGACGGGGTATTTAAAATACAATATCCGCCTGTAAAAGGGAAAAATGAAATTTTACTGCGGGCAACTGACAGAGCAGGAAATACAGCAAAAGTAAAAAGATCGTTTCTTTTTGCACCAATGGCTGATGTAAAGATTAATTATGATCCGAAATTACCTCGGTCTGAACCCGGTAACTTTATTACAGGCGGTTCTGCTTTTACTCTGAGCGGTCAGACTGAACCCAAAACAGCGGTTGCTGTTTTTTCAGGATTCCAGAATCTTCAGAAAAGAGGAGAACTTTTATCTGACTGTTTTACAGATGACAACGGATATTTTCAGCTCAATATATCCGATCCTTCCGGTAATCATACAGGAGAAGATGCGGAATTGACGCTTTTGGCAACTTCTCTGAATAACCATATTACCCGTGATTCATTTAAAGCGGAAACAGATAATATTCCGCCTGACATCCGGTTTCTCAATAATCCGCCTGCTGTGTCAACTGTCAGCAATATTCAGATATTCGGAGATATTCTTGATAAAAATTACGGAGGGACGGTTCTGCTCAACGGCAATATCATAGAATGTGATGAAGATCAGTTTAAAACAACTGTTGAACTTACTCCCGGAGAGAATCGCATCCATCTGACGGCGAGGGACAAAGCCGGGAATTTATCTTTTTCAGAGAAAAATATTATTCTTGATCAGAATCCTCCGAAATTCCTGAATTTTAAATTATCTCCTGAAAGAGCATCAGGAGGAGAGAGTCTCCGTATTACTGTATCGGCTGAAGATGAATCCGGGTTAAAGGCGGCGGCTGAATTTAAAATTCAGGCCAGAAACTTTATTTATAACGGATTTTTAAAATGGAATACCTCATCGCAATCTTATGAAGGAACTGTTCATCTTCCGAATCAGGCAAATGGGGAGATTCATCTGAGTTATCTGAAATTGTCTGATTATTACGGGAATGAAAAAGAATATATGCCAACTAAGAATTAGGAATGGGGAACAAACCTAACCAATATGTAGGGGCGAATAATTATTCGCCCCTACATAAGTAACCATTCATAAATTTTTCAACAGACCTGCGGGGTTTCTGAAACCCCGCAGGTCTTTATATACTGGGGGTTAGGTTAAAAAAATGACAGACTCTTTAAAACAACATATAATTGAATTTATTTCATATTCTTTCAACAGGATCACGCAGAGAAGTCTGGAGAATGAATTTTTACAGAAATATTCAACAGATAAAAAAGAGATAAGAACATCAGTCCGGGAGCTGGTTGAAGAGAATGAACTGATTTACACAAATCTTTTCGGATGCTCTTTTCTGGAAAAATCTTTCAATAAACCTGTCCGCGTATCAAAAAGGATCGTGCTGAAGCCCCCTGATATTTTTTATCAGCCGGAAAAAGATGATATTGTTATCAATATCAGGCAGGGCGATGCTTTTGGTACAGGGGAACACCCGACCACAAGGCTGGCTCTCAGAGGAATAGAATATCTTCTTTCTCATGTCAATTCAAATCTCAGGTTTGAATCAGCAGAAGCAAAAACGGCATTGGACATCGGAACCGGCTCAGGCGTTCTTGCCATTGCCACGGTTAAGAGCGGGCTTGTTGCAGCGGCAATCGGAACTGAGATTGATCCATGCGCGGTTGCAGAGGCTAAAGAGAATGTCAGACTGAACTATCTTGAAGATAAGATTATGATTTGTACTCCTGATGATATGGCGGAAACCTTTCACTCCGGCGAATATTTCTCTCTGATATTGGCAAATCTCCGTTATCCGACCCTGAAAGAATTATATCCTCAGATAACAGAAACTTTGTATAATGGAGGGTATGCTCTTCTTTCCGGCATAAAAACTGATGAATCTTCATATATTTTAACTCTTTATACCAAAAAGCATTTCTCCTGCAAATGGGAAAGAAATGAAAAGGTGTGGTCAGGGCTTCTGCTTGAACGTATGTTATGATTACGTTTATACCCATAGTTATGACACACAGAAACATCGTAAAGACAGTCTGCGGCATCGGCAATGACGGCGTAAGCGATTATATTCTCATTTACACCCACACCTATGATCAGAATGAAAATATTTCAAAATCAGATGTTTATCGGAATGATCAGTTGTATGAAATTATTTCATATATATGGGAAATGAAATAAAAATAACTCTTCCACAAGAGCTTGAAGATTTGAAAAACTTTTCCCAGGCAACCTGGTATAGATTTTACTTGTTATGAGGCTCTGCCTCGTAACAAGTAACCCATTAGGATTTTAATGATTTAACACGCTCCGCCAATGACTGAAGATCATCCCCCCGAATCGCACCTTCAACAAGTTCAGGAAGCCTCTGCGGAGTGCAGCCGAAACAGGGAATGCCGATTCCTGAGAGCTTTCCGGCAAGGCGGCTGTCAAAAGAAGGGATTCCGCTGTCTGATAAAGCCAACAAACAGATCACACGCACCCCTGATTCTTTCATCTCCTGTAATCTCCTCACCAATTGTGCTTCATTTCCACCTTCAAACAAATCCGTAATCAGAATGAAAAGAGTTTTGGCAGGCTCTTCAATAAACGGCTCACAATAAGCAACTGATTTATTAATATCTGTACCGCCCCCGAGCTGAACTCCGAAGAGCATATCCACAGGATCATTTCCGCACTGCTCAGTCAGATCAGCCACCTCGGTATCAAATGCAACAATCCGCGTATTCAGAGCAGGAAGACTGGCGAATATTGACCCCATGACCGCGCCGTAAACCACAGAATCAGCCATTGAACCGCTCTGATCCATTGCAACAATAATTGTCCATTTATTGCTCTGCTGCGTTCTGGAAAAAAAGTAAAAATGATCCGGAATCAGTTTGCCGTATTCCATATTGTAATTTTTCAGGTTCCGGTTGATGGTGCGCTTCCAGTCAATACTGCTGACATTGGGAATAGGGGAATGCTGCTTACGGTTTAACGCTCCCATTACCGCCTGACGAATCTGCTGTTCAAGCAGATGTTTTATCTTATCCACCACTGCCTGCACAACTATTCTGGCAGTCTCTTTGGTACGCTCCGGGATTTGTCCCTTCAGAGCCATCAGTGTACCGACTAATTGAATATTCGGTTCAACATTTTTCAGCATTTCAGGCTCAAAAAGAAGCTGTTTCAATCCTTTTTTTTCAATTGCATCATTCTGAATAACTGCAACCACATCCTGAGTAAAATAAGTCCGTATATCTCCGAGCCATTTTGCAAGACGCGGCATAGATTTTTCCAACCCTGCACTGCGCGAGGAACCTCCTGATCTGCCCTGAGCGTCTGTTTCATCATATATTGCGGCTAATGCCTCATCCATAATCTGCTGGTCTGGTGAAAGCTGACATCCGCCGGAAATATAATTGTTCAGCATATCCTGTGAACTATGCCCAAGAATCAGCCGCCAGCGTTTTATCTGTTCATGATTTGTATTCATTGTTGATTCCATCACAATATCAGTAGTTCAAAAAAATTCGTAGTACCGCCTTCAGGCGGTTTTGGCAGGATATTTTAAAAGTAAAAGCCCGCTGCGATATTCTGAAAATTTCAGCAGATCGAAAAAGTTCGTAGTACCGCCTTTAGGCAGTCCGGCGTGCTGCGATAACCATCTGATTTTACACTAACAGCCTAAAGGCGGTACTACAAACTTTTTCAGATTTCCGATCTGCTGAATTTACCTTGCATAACCGCCTAAAGGCGGTACTACAAACTTTTACTAATCCTCTCCAAATAACAGCTTATTTATATCCAAAATAATCTTAACATCATCTGTTGTTTTGCCCATCCCTTTTATATATCGGCTGCACCTCCCCTCGCCGATTCTCGGCGGTAAAGAGAGGTTCTCTTCAGGAATATCTATGACCTCATTAACAGTATCTACCACAAGTCCGATAGTAGTATCATTTATCTGCACTACAATCAGGCACGTCCGTTCATCATATTGCCTGGGTTCCATACGAAAACGGGTTCTTACATCCATAACCGGAATTATCTGCCCGCGCAGATTCACTACTCCTTTTACAAAATCAGGCATGTCAGGAACTTCAGTTATCTTCTGAATACCGACAATCTCAATGACATGAATAATTTCAATGCCGTAAATCTCTTTGCCGAGATGGAAGGTCAGATATTTGTCTTTTTGAGTATCTTCATCATCTTCATCATAAAGATCATCTTCAATCATTAATCTTGCTCCTGCTTTAAGAATTCTGAAAAAGTTTGCAGTACCGCCTTTAGGCGGTTAGTCTGAAATCAGACCGTTATAATATGAAGGCGGTACTACAAACTTTTTTAATTTACTGATATTTTTCTGAAATTAGAATTTCAGATGTTTTCTCCTGCTCATTCTGCTTCAGATACGGGTGCATCGGAAGACTGAAGATACGGCTGGCACAATCTTCACTTACCGGAAAATCCCCTTTTTTATGCCCTATATAAGCAAAAGCGGTCTGAAGATGTAACGGACAGGGATAATATATTGCAGTCGGTATTCCCGCGGCGTTGAGCCTGCTTTGAAGCTCTGCTCTGTGGGATTCATTCTTTGCTAAAAGAGAATATTGCGCCCAGACGCTCTTTATTCCTGTTGGTACAGACGGCGTAATTAAAGAAGAATTTGCCGACAATTCTTTATATCGCTTGGCAACATCCTGACGCAGTTCAACTTCTTCAGGAAAAATATCAAATTTTGCTGACAGAATAGCCGCCTGAAATGTATCCATTCTTCCGTTAATTCCGATTCGCACATTGTCATATTTATTTTTTCCCTGACCATGAACCCGGACAGATCGTATCTTTTCAGCAAGATCATCCTGATTTGTCAGAACTGCTCCGCCGTCTCCATAGCAGCCTAACGGTTTTGCCGGAAAAAATGATGTGCAGGCAATATCGGCAAGTGAGCCTGCTTTTCTGCCGTGATATTCCGCTCCAAAGGACTGTGCAGCATCTTCAATTACAAAAAGATTATGCTTTTTTGCAAAGTTATTGATAGCGTCATAATCCGCAGGAAGTCCGAACAGATCAACCGCAATAATGCCTCTTGGAGTGAGTTCAGAGTTACGGATTAAGAGTTTTGCAGGATCAAGATTAAATGTTACCGGATCAATATCAATAAATACAGGAGTGGCTCCGAGAATGCTGATTACTTCGGCAGTGGCGATAAAGGTAAACGGCGTTGTGAATATTGCATCTCCGGGTCCCACATTGTATGCCATTAATGCCATGAGCAGGGCATCGGTTCCTGATGAGCATGTAATCACATGCCTGACGCCGGTATATTCTCCAAGCCGCTCTTCCAGTTCCCTTATTTCAGGGCCCATGATATATTTTCCGTGATCAAGAACCTTTGCTATATTTGCTTCAATCTTTGAACGAATCCGCTTCTGCTGCACGGCAAGATCAATAAACTGCATAAAATTCCCTTTCAATTCTGTTTACTCACCTTACGCAGAAAATTCGTAACCCCTTTTTTTTAAAGGGGGGGCAGGGGGATTTCGGCTCATGAAAATCCCCCTTAATCCCCCTTTACAAAAGGGGAGACAAAAGAGTGCGTAAGGTGAGTTAATACATAATCTTTCCGGTTATTAAAGGTTGTTATAAAGAAATTTAAGTACCTGTTATTTAAACTTTCAGCACTTTCAAAATTTTTTCTGTCATAGTCAGTCATTTTATGATATTATTCTCATAAAAGCTATATGTTTTTATCATTTCCACAAAATTCATTGAAGAACCGATTAAAAGTTATGGATTCTATAGTAGTCTATCAGTTATAAAGCTGCTGCGGGTTTTCATGGAAGCAGTGAAATCATGGTCTTCCCCTGCTCTCTCCGGTAGCAGCGGCACCGGCAATCAGATGCGATGTTCTCAGGGGTTCAGGAATATTGCTATGAACAGCAAATTTTTCAATGGTATCTCTCGCCTCATCCATAGTCAATCCAGCCCGTTGAATAAACAAATTTGCTACAGGCTCCATGCAGCCTGCTTTTTCAATCAGTCTCCATTTACGAAGCCCTCCCGGAACATTTGTCAGCAAAGACTTTTCTGACAGCATTCATATCAGGCTTATGACGCGATACAACCAGAACAGGCAATCTGAGAGAACGGTTTAAATAATGAATATCCACCACATTGAAACCGCCGAAAGCAATCCCCTGAAGCATAATCATCTGTATATGCTCTGCAAATTTTGATTCAGAAATCAGTTTTACAATATTTTTTGCAGCATTTGCCCCGTCCCGGCGGATATTGCCGAACAGAACCCCGTCAAGGCGTAATCCTGCATACACGGTCCCGACAATACGGACATTCCCTTTGTGATTACGGGGAAACGGAGAATCATCAAAACCGATCAGATTGGAAAAAGAATTACGGGACATCAGGCTTTTTCTACAGGGATTGTGTTTAAGAAGAAGATTTTCTGATTTACTTATAAAAATCCCTTTCCTATACACAATCCCTGTAGATATGACAGCTAATAAGCATTATAAATCAGGTGAATACCGATAAGTGTCAGTAAAAAAACAAAAACTTCCTTTAAGACCCTTTCATTGATCCGCTGAGTAATTCTCGGACCGATCTGTCCTCCGATAATCACTCCGGGAGCAGCCCAGAAAACAATCGCCCAGCCCGGTTTTCCCCCTATGGACAGATGAACTGATGAAGCAATTAAACAGGTTCCGAAAGCGATAAATATACAGGTTGCAATTGCATGGCTCATCCTGATTGAAAATTTGCTTCTCATAACCGGAATCAGCCATTCGCTCATGCTGATACTTAACATGCCGCTGATAACTGACGCAAAAATCACAATCCATGAATAACGGGGAACAATCTTCAGATCCGCTTTTGCTTCTCCTGTATCTTTATATTTTTGCCCGGATGAAACAAATAAAAATGCTGTGGTCATGACCAATACCCCGATAATAAGTTCTATATGAGCCGCTTTCAGATGTTTTGCAAAATGGGATCCCGCTGTAATCCCCGGCACAGCAATTAAGAGCAGAAAAAGCCCCAGCTTATAATCCACCTTTTTCTGTAAGAAAAAAGCAACCGTTCCTGATGCCATTCCCGCAGTCTGTATCAGTAATGAAGTCAGAACAGCCGTATCAGGGCGAAGTTTCAATATAATCAGAAAAAAAGGCATCCATAAAACACCGCCTCCGAGTCCGATAGATGATACAACTGTGGCGATAATAATACCGGCAGGAAATGCTATCCAGGGTTCATTGATTAAAGTCATTATTTTCCGCTTCTGATGCTCTTTCTATAGTGTAAAAATTAAAATATTCAATCACTTCTGTCAGCATATCAAGCTCTTTTTTCAGATGACTGATTTCTTTTCCTATTTTCTGAATATCCTCATTATTTACAGGCTGATGCTCCAGAATAGAAGCTGTTTTTTCAACAAAATTATTTCCTGATTCACACATATTTCTTGAGAGAATAGTTATCTCCTGAAGATTGCTTGACATTTCATTGATAACATTTCCAAGCTCTGACAGTTCATTGCCGGAATGAATTTTAACGGTCTGACTCAGATCACCTTTGGATATTTTTTCTGATATTTCAATCATGTGCTGCAAAGGTTCTGTTATATTTTTTATGAACATGGTTAAAACAATAATCATCACAAAGAGGATGATGACGATCATCAGGATTGCTTTGTTTCTTAATTTTTCAATGGGATTGAATAATTCATCCGGGCTGATTTCATGACTTGAGTATTTTTCAAAATTGGAAAGAAGCTCCTGTTTTAACCCGCTTCCGTGTGTATCTGCAATAAATTCAACTCCTACCAGCAATGAAGCAAATCCGATCAGCAGGAAATAGAGAATCATTGTGCGCTGAAGGTTGTATTTTGATTTCATAGGTTTTCTCTTATCCGAGTCCTGTAGTAAGCATCCGTTTTTTTAACCACAAAGAACACAAAGGATTCACAAGGTTCACAAAGATTGCCTTAGTTCCCACTCAAAGCGTGGGAACAAAAAAATATCGGCATCAGGAATCGGCTGTCCCTTCTTTTTTAAATCAGCATGAATTTTTGCTGCTTTCTCAGATAATCTCAACTCATCAAACCATAAAATTCCGAACTGTTTTCGTAACATTTCATAATTTTTTAATTTTCCTGTTGCATTTGTGGCAAAAAGCCCTCGTCTGATTTCATAATCCGTCAGAACGCTGATACAGTTTTTTTCTCCTTTACTGTTAATATCTATCAGTTTTTTTGTAATTTTTTCATTTTTTCTGATAAGCGAGCTGACGATATTTGTATCAAGAATGTAATCTCCCACTGTTATCTCCCTTCAACTGCATCTTCAAATGCTCTGAGCTGTTCCGGCGTCAGATCATCAAGCAATCCGTACAAGCCTTCTATTGACATTCTCTGCCCGATTCTGCTTCTGAGGTCGCTCTCTTCTATGGCAAAAAACTGTTCAAGGGAATAGAGATGTACCATGTAATCTGTTATTGAGGCGATTATTTTATCTCTCTCCAATCTCTCCCGGAATGCCTCGTTCTCCTTCATGAATTTATCCACAATATTTGCAATACGCATCTGATAAACATCTTGTCTCTTTTCATTCATATTTGCCTCCTTTTAAATAAAGAGCTACAGGGTTTTAAAAACTCCGCAGGTCTAAAGTTTGTAGTACCGCCTTTAGGCGGTTTGTGTGAATAACCGCCTAAAGGCGGTACTACGAACTCTTTTGTGAATAACCGCCTAAAGGCGGTACTACAAACTCTTTTGCGGTTCGTGTGAATAACCGCCTAAAGGCGGTACTACGAACTCTTTTGTGAATAACCGCCTAAAGGCGGTACTACAAACTCTTTTGCGGTTCGTGTGAATAACCGCCTAAAGGCGGTACTACGAACTCTTTTGTGAATAACCGCCTAAAGGCGGTACTACAAACTCTTTTGCGGTTCGTGTGAATAACCGCCTAAAGGCGGTACTACGAACTCTTTTGTGAATAACCGCCTAAAGGCGGTACTACAAATTTTTTTGCTGATTTAATTGGCATTACCACTAATCACTGAAATCAATCCCTTTGGTTTCATATAATTTTTTTAATATCTTATCTGACAGATCATCCATTTATATTCCCTCTAATCCTCTACCCCCTTCTAATCCTCTACCCCCTTCTAATCCTCTACCCCTCTCTAATCCTCTATCCCCCTCTAATCCTCTGCTCCCCTCTAATCCTCTGCCCCCCTCTAATCCTTTTTTTACAAACCATGTTATCTTTGCAGGTCTGCGGATTTCTCTCTGAATCTTCTTCATCATGCTCTTTTCTCTGGAAAGAATTTCAGAATAAAATCTTGATGGTATTCTTTTTAAATATACATCTCCTGTATCAGTATAAAAATAAATCTTCCGGGATGAATGACCATTCAGATCATAGCTGACAAGCCGTATAGATTCTTTTTCCAAAAATTCAAGAACAAATTCTGTTATCTTTCTTCCGACACTGTTCTCTTCGGAGATAGAAGGAAAAAGATGCGCTCCTCCGAATACTTTGGCAATAATACGGTGCCGGTCTCCTCCCAGTCTCATAATCCTGTTGATTAAAAGCTCCATTGCATTGATACCGTAACGGGCAGGCGCGTCAAAGTATTTTAAATCAGCTCTCCCCGGCAGAAGAATATGATTCATCCCTCCGATTTCATTCACCGGATCAAAGAGACAGACCGCCACACAGGATCCCACCAGAGTATAAACAGATGAGGTGACCTTTGCCCGCATAATATTCACCGATATGAATGGTAACATTTTTTCTTCTGATGATTCTCTGATAGTTGCCTATCGTCAGTTGTTGTATGCTCTCGGCTATTATCATTCGTTTTCAAAATCCTTGATTCTTAAGTTTGTAGAAACTAAGTCTCCCGATTCCCAATTCACAGTTGGCATTAACACGCTCTCAGTACTGCTCCGGCAATCTTTTCCAGAGGAAAAATTTTATCCACAGCGCCGCGTTTAATCGCTTCATTAGGCATTCCAAAGACCACAGAGGTTGCTTCATCCTGGGCAATAGTGAATGCACCCGCCTCTTTCATCTCCAGCATTCCGTTTGCACCGTCATCACCCATGCCGGTCATAATAACACCGACCGCATTTTTAGCCGCATAACGGGCGGCTGAACGAAACAGAACATCAACAGACGGGCGATGCCGACAGACCAGAGGTCCTTCTCTGACCTCAACATAATAACGCGCACCGCTTCGTTTGAGCAAGGTATGATGATTTCCCGGCGCAATTAATGCCCTTCCTCTGAGAACTGTATCATTATTCTCCGCCTCTTTCACAGAGACCTGACAGATGCCGTCCAACCGTTTGGCAAATGCTGCGGTAAACTGTTCCGGCATGTGCTGGACAATTACAATACCCGGAGCATCCATAGGAAGCCCTTGCAGAAAAATACGCAATGCCTCGGTTCCGCCTGTTGATGCTCCGACAACAACAACTTTTTCAGTGGTCTGAATCATTGCCTTTGACGCAACCGGTTTCGGAATAACCGCATCAGCCGTGAGTTTAGGTTCTACTTTACGGGGCTTCATCAGACGTTCTTTTCTCACAAGTGCTGCGGCTTTGACTGAATCGCAGATACGGACTTTTGATTCCTCCAGAAATTTTTTTGTCCCTAATCTGGGTTTCAGGATAATATCAACTGCTCCGTATTCCAATGCCTTCATAGCTGTTTCAGAGCCTTCTTCTGTAAGGGCTGAACATATAACCACCGGCATAGGATGCTGAGTCATGATTTTGTGAAGAAATGTGATTCCGTCCATTCTGGGCATTTCAACATCCAATGTGATTACATCAGGAATTTCACGCCGTATCTTTGTTGCTGCAATATACGGATCAGAAGCGGTTGCTATTACTTCAATTTCATGGTCTGAAGAGAGAATCTCTTTCATTGTCTGACGAACCACAGCCGAATCATCAACAATAAGGACTTTTATCTTTTTTTCCATTTTTTTACATATTCGGTTAAGACTTCGGAAGCGGTAGGTTGGGGTTCATTTCATTCACCCCAACCTACAGGATTCGGAAGTCTTAAAACATTATTTCAAATATTTAAGCCGCACTTCTCCGGTACTGGTATAAAAGAATATTTTTCTGCCGACATCACCTCCGACATCAGCGGATTTCAGCCGCAGATGCTCTGCATTGACAGAGTTTATAGCGGCTTCTATATTCTGCCTGCCGACTGAATGTAATTTTTCCCTCTCTGTTTTAAGCGGAAACATATCTGCCCCTCCGAACAGTTTAACCTCTATCTCTTCCGGGTCTATTCCGTATTTTCGGAATTTTGAAGTCATGTCAGGAATTACACAGTTTACATATTTATAAGGATTTTTACAAATGATTTTACAAAAATTTCTCTTAGGGCATACTGGAAGAACCGCATGACATATTGCAGCAATTCCAATACGATGATGAAACATTGTAACAGATATACATGATCCCAGCACGGTCTTGACTGTCATTGGTTCTCCTGACTTTATATCGTTTACAAACAGATCGGAATTCTTCAGATAAATCAGAGGAAATTCACTCTTATCATGGATCATAGCATATTATGAATATAAAATTTCTGCTCAAAATAAGAAAATATATTCAGTTTTACACTCCTATCCTCTTATAAACCGTAGAAGTTACCGGCATTAAAGGGAGATCCAGCCCGCTTAATGTTTCGGAATGTCCCATGAATATGTATCCGTCCGGCTTCAGATGACGGCATATCCGGTTCAGGACGCCCTGCTGAGTCTTTCTGTCAAAATAGATCAGCACATTGCGGCAGAAAATAATATCCATCATTTCACGCATACCAAAGTCATACGACATCAGATTAATCCTTCGGAATTTTACCAGTCCTCTGAGTTCAGGAGCAATCCTCACCAGCCCCCTGCTTTTGTCCTTGCTCTTCAGCAGATATTTTTTTCTCAGCAGCAGAGGAACAGGCTCTACTCTTTCATGGGGATAAATTCCTGCATCTGCTTCTCTGAGGACTTTTGTTGATATATCTGTGCCAAGTACTGAAAAATTAAAAACAGGAGTTTTATCTGCAAATTCAGATAAGACCATTGCCAGAGAATAAGCCTCTTCTCCGCTGGAACATCCCGCGCTCCACACCATGATCTTTTTTTTGAATATCTCTTCAGATTCATTCTCAGGAGGGAAAAATTCCTGTCCTGTTTTGAAAAATGAATCTTCTCCTCCTTTTAAAAAAAGAGATTTTTTTTTCTGCTCTTTTTTTAAGGGATTATATATCCTTCTTATCAGTTCCGGTAATACTTTCTGCGTCAGATAATCAAAATGCTGCGATTCACGAAAAAAGTCTGTTTTATTGGTAGTTACCACATCTATCATGTTGGGAAGCTCTTTTTCCACGCCCTGTGGACTGAATACATAATCATAATATTCTGAAAATGTAGTTATCCCAAGTTTACGCATCCGTTTCTGGAGTCGCGCCTGGAGCATCACCTTTTTGGCATCAGTCATGTTTATCCCTAATTCTGTTCGGATAAAGTTACTGAAACGCAAAAATATTTTGTCAGACATGGTATTCTGAATTTCGGAAATCTGAGTCATTAATTCTGAATTATCTGTGTTCGCATTTTTCATCATTTTACTGCAAATTTTATCCCTTGTTTCCAGTACCGCCTAAAGGCGGTACGGCGTGCTGAAATAAACATCTGATTTCACAGTAGCCGCCTGAAGGCGGTACTACAAACTTCTCAGCATTCAGGCGTTCCGGAAAAGTTTGTAGTACCGCCTTCAGGCGGTGCTGCGAGCTGAAATAAACATCTGATTTCACAGTAGCCGCCTGAAGGCGGTACTACAAACTTCTCAGCATTCAGGCGTTCCGGAAAAGTTTGTAGTACCGCCTTCAGGCGGTGCTGCGAGCTGAAATAAACATCTGATTTCACAGTAGCCGCCTGAAGGCGGTACTACAAACTTCTCAGCATTCAGGCGTTCCGGAAAAATTTGTAGTACCGCCTTCAGGCGGGTGCTGCGTGCTGAAATAAACATCTGATTTCACAGTAACCGCCTGAAGGCGGTACTACAAACTTCTCAGCATTCAGGCGTTCCGGAAAAGTTTGTAGTACCGCCTTCAGGCGGTGCTGCGAGCTGAAATAAACATCTGATTTCACAGTAGCCGCCTCCGGAAAAGTTTGTAGTACCGCCTTCAGGCGGTGCTGCGAGCTGAAATAAACATCTGATTTCACAGTAACCGCCTGAAGGCGGTACTACAAACTTCTCAGCATTTTCGATGCTGCTGAAATTGTCTGATTATATATCATATCTGGTTCAAGTGCAACCTGTTTCTCAGATTTGTGAATTGACAAAGCATATAAGAGTGTGATATTAAGCAAAAGATAAGTAGCATAAGTGATTTGGAAAAAGCTGCACATCACGTGAATTATGATCGGAAAAATGAAAATAAATATACTGAATCCCAAAAAATCACTGAACAAGGCGTCTTTAAAGCTCAAGCCGGTCAGAGCCGAGATTGAGAATTTCAAAACTCGGTTAATCAGGCTGCTTGACCGGATAAATAAATCAGAATCCGAAGAGTTTCATAAAAATCTGATCTCCGATTTTCTGAAGAAAACTTATTATGAATCGGGTCATTTCATAAATACAAAAGGACGGAATGATCTTGTCATCCACAACGGAAAAGATGCAAAAAGCACGGTCGGCGTTATCATTGAAGCCAAGAAACCGAAGACCCTAAGGGTTTCAGAAACAAAGGCATTTCAGGAGCTTCTTCTTTATTATCTCCGTGAACGGATCACGAACAAGAATCTGGAAATCCGTCATCTGATTGCAACGGATATATAGCATTTCCCTTTTGATTCTTATACAGTTTTATTTCATAAATCTGTTCATGCAATATAGCCCGCAAAAATTTGTTCCGTATTCAAACGGGAAACGCTATATACGAATGGTTTATTTTTGATGCAAATCTCTTTCACAGATGAATAAAGAGAAGACCGGCTTGTTTATGAACTTTACGGATTGACAGATAAAGAGATAAGTTTTATCATAAACTATAATACAGAATTCAGTAAGAAGAAGCTAAGTTTCTTAAAGACTTCGGCGTGAGCGCTCAGTCGAACGAAACTTAGCTTCTTAGAAGTTTCTGAAACTTCGGAATTATTTAATCCTCAATTGTTAAAGAAAAAAAATTATGTCTGAACAAGAACTAAATAAAGACTACTTCAAAGAACGCCTCAAGGCAGTAAGCTGTTCCCTTTTTATCGGCATTGCGCTGATGACAATAAAATTTTATGCTTATCTGCTTACCGGGTCCTCCGCTATCTTATCAGATGCCCTTGAATCTATTATTAATATTGCGGCAAGCTCTTTTGCGTTGGTGAGTATTCTGGTGGCAGCAAAACCGCCGGATAAAAATCATCCCTACGGGCATGGAAAAATTGAATATTTTTCAGCAGGATTTGAAGGCGCGCTGATTATTCTTGCCGCATTGGGAATTTTTCATTTCGGATGGGATCATATTTTTCAGCCCCGGCAGCTTCCTCAGCTTCAGGAAGGCTTGTTACTGCTTGTTTTTGCCACTCTTGTCAATCTTCTTCTGGGGATGGGGCTTATCCGGGTCGGCAAAAAAACTGATTCCCTTACTCTTATTGCAGACGGCAAGCATATTATGACTGACGTTTATACATCAGGCGGGGTACTGGCGGGGCTTTTTCTGGTACATCTGACAGGTCGCTACTGGCTTGACGGAACTATTGCCTGTCTGGTCGGCTTAAATATTCTTGTATCAGGAGCATATCTTGTGCGCCAGTCTTTTGCAGGGCTGATGAATGAATCTGATCCGGGGCTTCTCAAAGAGATTTCCGCCCTGCTTTCCGAACACCGTAAGGATATATGGATTGATATTCACCAATTACGCGCATGGCGATCAGGGAATCTTGTTCATATTGATTTTCATCTGATTTTATCCCGCCATGTTACTTTGGAATATGCTCATTATGAAGGTAAAGAATTGGAAATTCTTATCAATAAATATTTCAACGGAAATTCAGGCGTGCTGATTCACCTTGATCCCTGTATTGACCCGGATTGTCCTATTTGCAGACAATTCTGTGAACTGCGGAAGAATGAACTGAAAAAAGAGATTCCATGGAGCATTGAGACTCTTACATCACATGGCGGGGCTGGTGAGCGTTTACAGCGGGATGAATTAAAAACAGGGGAATCAGGAATTGTAAGCCGTGATTAAATATCCGAATATCACCTTCACTTAGAAAGAGTTACTTTGTTAAGGAGAAAGTCTACAGTGGACAGGCTATCCTGAACTTATTGTTACAACACCGAACATTCTTACAGAAGTGAACAATCTTTCCAATAGCCTTGATGACGGATGACACGGATTTTTCAGATTGCACGGATTGTTTCAAAGTCCCGTATAGACTTCCTAAGTACATGAAACAGTAATTACGCTTCGTGTCTTTGTTTTTTTTTACCGCAAAGACACAAAGGCACGAAGACACAAAAAGAATCCGAAGCGTAATTACCGTTTCGTGTACCAAGTTTTGTAAAATTCGGAAGTCTTAAAAAATCAGCAAAGGAGAAGAAATGAAGAAGAAACTTGTTATAATGTTGATTATTGCTGTTTTTATTATTGTGCCGCTTAATGCTTTGGCGGAGAAACTCATTTTTGTTACAACAGAATGGGCACCTTATATCTTTATAGAAAATAAAGAGATAATCGGTTCAGATGCGGATATTATCCGCGAAATCTGCAAACGTCTCGGAATTGAGCCTGAATTTGAAGAAGTACCGTGGAAAAGAGCTTTAAAATATGTGGAAGAAGGAAAGGCAGATGCTATTTTTACTCCTAAATACACCAAAGAGCGGGCTGAATTTCTGTATTATCCCCCCGAGCCTCTGAACATGGAAAAACTTGTTATTGCAGTACTCAAAGGAAGCAGCATAAAGCTGAATAAAATTGATGATCTGAAAAATCAGACTGTCGGGGTAGTCAGAGGATATGTGTATAATCCTGAATTTGATAATTATCAGGATATAAAAAAATCATCTTTTGATGATGATAATCAGTTGCTTAGAGTATTGGCGAATAACCGCATCCCTCTGGCAGCCTTTACTGATGAGGGAAATCTGAAATTTATCTCTAAAAAATCAGGAATTGAAGTTGAAACTGTATATGTTTTAAGTGAAACGCCCAGTTATGTTGCTTTTTCCAAAAAAGCACTGGGTGAAAAAGGGAAAGAACTGGCTGAAAAATTCGGACAGGCTCTGCGTCAGTTAAAAGAGGAAGGCATTTTTCAGAAGATCAGGAGTAAATATTTTTAAACCGAAAATTCAGGGAAAAATGGATTTATGGAGCCAATCCTTGAATAACTTTTTCAGTCACCCAAATTAGTTTTGTATTCTCAGTATATTCAGGAGGTTCTTTCAAAAGAGCATAAAAAACGGCAACAATTTTATGAAGAGATTACAGAACAGCAGAAAGCTGAGTATCATCTTCATGCTAAAACAGATTCAGGCATAATAAAATCTCAGGCAGTCAGAGGATTTGATATTCCTGTTACAGCATTATTTGATGAAGATGAAAATCTTTCTATGCTGAGGGAATTTTTAACTAATTAATTTCAAAACCAATTCTTTAACTTTAATCCTTGAAACTTATGATCATAACAGAAAAAATAAATGAAATCAGTATCGAGAGTGAGATGAAACAGTCTTACCTCGATTATGCAATGAGCGTTATCATCGGCAGAGCATTGCCGGACGTGCGGGATGGTCTTAAACCTGTTCACCGCAGAGTCCTGTATTCAATGAGCGAAATGAAAAACGACTGGAACAAACCGTATAAAAAATCAGCGCGTGTGGTCGGCGATACATTAGGAAAATACCATCCTCACGGCGATTCTGCGGTTTATGATACAATGGTGCGTATGACCCAGGATTTTTCTTTACGGTATCCGCTGATTGACGGACAGGGAAATTTCGGTTCAGTTGACGGAGATTCTCCTGCGGCTCAACGTTACACAGAAGTCCGCATGTCAAAGATTGCCCATGAAATGCTGATTGACATAGATAAAGAAACCGTTGATTTTGTTCCTAACTATGATGAATCTTTAACCGAGCCTTCCGTGCTTCCGTCAAAAATTCCGAATCTGCTGATGAACGGTTCATCCGGTATTGCAGTCGGCATGGCGACAAATATTCCGCCCCATAATATTTCAGAGGTGATTCTGGCAATAAAAGCAGTAATAGATAATCCTGAAATAACTTGGCAGGAGCTTATGAAATATATTCCTGGTCCTGATTTTCCCACCGCTGGGATTATTTACGGAAAAAAAGGGATTTACGAAGCATATAAAACCGGAAGAGGAATTATCAAAATACGGGCAAGAACAAAGATTGAGAAAGATAAGAAAAACGGCGGTGAAATTATCATTGTTACAGAGCTTCCATATCAGGTGAACAAGGCAAGGCTGATTGAAAAGATTGCGGATCTGATAAAAAACAAACAGCTTGACGGGATAAGATATGTCAGAGATGAATCCGACCGGGAAGGGATGCGCATTGCGGTTGCTCTTAAAAAAGATCAGATGGCTGATATTATCCTGAATCAGTTGTATAAACATACCCAGATGGAGAACAGCTTCGGGATTATCTTTCTGGCAATTGCCAATCAGCGCCCTAATCTTTTCTCTCTGAAAGAGATTCTTGAGCATTTTATCCAGCACAGGAAAGAGATTATTATCCGGCGGACAAGATATGATCTTAAAAAAGCAGAAGAGCGGCGCATATTCTGGAAGGATTGAAGACTGCTCTTGAGAATCTGGATAATATTGTCTCTCTGATCAGAGCCTCAAAAACATCTTCTGAAGCAAAAGAAAACCTGATTCAGAATTTTTCTCTCTCTCAGATTCAGGCGCAGGCAATATTAGATATGCGTCTTCATCGTCTGACCGGGCTTGAACAGTCAAAAATAATTGAAGAATATCAGGGTATTTTAAAAGATATTGCCCGATATAAAGCAATACTTGTCAATGAGCAGATGGTTCTGAATATTATCAAAGAGGAACTGACAGAGATACAGGCTGAATTCGGAGATGCCCGGCGGACTGAAATTATTGAAGAGACAAAAGAGATTAATATTGAGGATATGATTGTTGAAGAGGATATGGTGGTTACGATCTCCAAAAGCGGGTATATCAAACGGAATCCGATCACCCTTTATCAGAGCCAGCGCAGAGGAGGCAAGGGTAAGACCGCAATGGGAACAAAAGAGGAGGATTTTGTCGAGCTTCTTTTTATTGCCTCAACACATCATACTTTTCTTTTTTTCACAAATATGGGGAGGGTATATTGGTGCAAGGTTTATGATATTCCACAGGCGGGACGCCAGAGCAGGGGCAAGGCAATTGTGAATCTGCTGAATTTTCAGGAGGGTGAAAAACTGAGTACAGTTCTTGCGGTTCCCTCGTTTGAACCGGGTTCTTATATTATTATGGCGACAAAAAAAGGAATCATCAAAAAGACAGATATTATGTCATACAGCCGCCCAGATCCGGCGGAATTATTGCTATCAATCTTACTCAGGATGATGAACTGATTGCGGCAAGGATTACAGACGGAACCATGAATGTCTTTTTAGGCTCTGCAACAGGCAAATCTATCCGGTTTCATGAATCTGATGTCCGCCCTACGGGACGTGCTGCTCAGGGGGTAAAAGGAATGAAGATTGAAGCAAATAACCGTATTGTGGCAATGGAAGTATTAAGTCATGGTCAGACCTTGTTTACCGCAACAGAAAACGGCTACGGAAAACGGACTTCAATAGATGAATATCCGGTTCAGAAGCGGGGGCAAAGGAGTTATTACCATAAAGACCAGTCTGCGGAACGGGCAGGTGGTTGCGATTATTCTTGTTGATGAGGATGATGATCTTATGCTTATGGCAGATTCGGGAAAGATTATCAGAACGCCTGTCAGAGCTATAAAAGTGATCTCCCGGAATACACAGGGGGTAAAGCTGATCGGCATGGAGTCAAATGAGCGGGTTACAGGCGCAGCAAGGCTGGCTGAGAAAGAAGAGGATGAAGAGCAGCCTCCTCTTTTACCTGATTCATCAGAGATGTCAACTGACAATTCAGAATTGGAATAATTGTTGGTATTTACAATGTTCACAAAGAATTTTTTGTCTCCTTTGCAGTTAAAAAGTTGTTGCATTACTGACAGCGTTAAAGACGGAATCTGCTTAAAGCGGGACAGAAAAGGATACTCAATGGGGTGATTACCAGACAGTTTTATGAAACAGATCGGAATACGGCAATTAAGAGAATATCTGAATAAGAAGCCGCGGGAAAATCTTGTAGATGAAATTATTCTGCTGTATAATAAATATCCTGAAATAAAAGATTATTATCAGTTTACGCTCTCATCAGACGGCGATTCGCGGGCATTGGATAAATACAGGAAGATGATCAGAAACGAATTTTTTCCGAACAGGGGATTGGGAAAGCTCCGTTTATCTGAGATTAACAAAGCTATCCGGGACTTTAAAAAGGTATCAGATTCTGTAGAAAATCTTGCGGAGCTTATGCTTTATTATGTGGAGAATGGGATTGAATTTATAAAAACCTACGGGGATATTGACGAGCCGTTTTATGAAAGCATGGAAAATGTTTATGAAAATACCGCCCGGATGATTACAGAACACGGTTTGAAAGATGAGTTCCATAACCATTTTGAAAATCTTGTTTATGCTTCGGATTTTACCGGCTACGAATTCGGAGAGACAATTGAAGAGATTTTTAATCGGTTTTTCAGATGATTGACATGCCGGACTTCCGAAGTTTTGAAAACTTCAAACATTAAATACGCTTCGGGTTAACCTAACCCCCGACCCCTTCCCTGAAGGGAAGGGGAGTTCTTCTTTCTTTCCCCCTTCAGTGAAGGGAATATCTTCATCCCCTGTCCTTTTCCCCCTTCCCTTCAGGGAAGGGGGCAGGGGGGTTAGGTCGGGAGAACTTAAAAGCCATGCTTCCCTTCCCTGAAGGGGTCGGGGGGTCAGGTTTGTACAGAACTTCTTACAGTTTTTAAATCTCTACATCCAAATTAATCACCGGCGCTGCTTTATTCCCCTCTTCCATACGCCGGATTGCATCTTCTGCTGTACGGGTAAGAGTATCCATTTCCAGTATATTCGTAGCCATCTGAGGCAATGCATTCTTCCTGAATGCCGAAATATCATCTAATGCGCCGTTAATATCAGCAAATGCTTTTTTCAGATTCTCCATATCCAGTTGGGAACTGCTTGCCTGTTTGTGAACCTGAACTCCCTGTGTTCTTAACTGAGCTGCGGTCTGAGCAATCAGCCGGTTTGTAGTCTGATTAACCGCTTCAATTTTATCCAGAACGATCTTCTGGTTTGCCAATGCCATAGCAACAGCAACAGCAACATTCAGCACGTTCACCGTAACATTGATTGCCCTGTCAACCCCTTTGCCAAGCTCCTTATTGTTCCGAATGATAATTTCAACTGCCAAAACCCCTTGCTGATTCACCGCCAGTTGCTGCTGAAGGTCCTGAATACGCTGGCGAAGGGGAAAAAGCAGTTCATCTTCAATAAACCGGCGGCGAGGATCCTCCTGAGTGATTTCCCGTTCAAGAAGATAACAGAGTCTCTGATCAATAATCATGCCAAGCTGAATCGCTTTTTCAAGTCTGATCGTCATTGCACGCATTGCTTTCTGATCCTGCGACAGAGTAACATTATCTCTTTGCAGCATCTTTTTTCCTTCATCCAATGCCCTTATAATCGCGTCAATGACGGTCTGGGCAGATTCAAACCGGGTAAAATAATTCTTCAGCGGCGAACCGATACCGGGAAGCAATCCGAGCGTCCTGGTGAACCAGCCGGGTTCAAAATCAAATTTGCCGGGATCAAGCTCCTCAACCTGATTTTTCAGGCTGACAAGAGAATTTGCCACTTCTCCGCCTTCTTCCCCTTTGGAAGCCAGTTTTTTGATCGGCTCTTTCAGCATATTGCTCTTGTAAGCCGCTTCACGCTGTGTCTTTGATCCGAGATTTTCAACTGCGGCAATATGCTGATCCCTTGCATCCAACTGAGCAGGATCATGAGGATTAAATGTAAGGACTGCTTTGATAAATTCATCTGCCTGCTTTTCAAGCAGAGGGTCCTGAAGCCCTCCGGCTGTCAGATTTGCCGGATCTGTCAGGGCAAGCTCCTGTTTTATTTTTGCGGGTTCCGCAAGTATTAATGCCTGATTTTCTGTTCCGTTCATCATTCCTCCTTTATCAGTATAAATTAAAAGATTATCAGCAGATCGGAAATTTGTAAAAGTTTGCAGTACCGCCTTTAGGCGGTCAGTGTGAAATCAGACTGTTATCGCAGCACGCCGGACCGCCTGAAGGCGGTACTACGAACTTTTCCGATCTGCTGATTATTTCTTAGGGTGGATTAAGCACAGTGAATACACCATCTTCCCGTTATAAATTTACTCCCTACAGTTATCTTGTCTGAACTGTGATTTTCAGATGATTTATGTGATTACCGTGATTCAATCATAATAATCATACGGGAAGTTCCTTATCCTGTATGAAATAGACAATCCGGTAATTCCCCTGTCTGATTCTGTACCGCTCATCATCTGCCAATTTTTCATGTCCGTTAAGGGATTGTATGCAAGCGATTCAATCCGGTTCAGAATACAGGATTTCAGTCAGAATCAAATTGGATTATGTTTTTCATTTTTATAAATCTCATTAGGGATTAAATAAATAATCTTTACATATATGAAAAATTTTGCTGTTAAAACCTATGCTGAGTTTAGTAGAAAACATAGAAATTGTCAAAGAAGAATCTGAAGATGTTTCTTATTGTTTAAATGAGAGACAAATTCGGTTACGGTGTGCAGCCGGGACCGGATCATTTTTTAACTGATTTCTGATTTATACGTAAATTTCCTGCTCCAATAAATCAATCAGTAATAATACACAGAACTTTGCCCGTAATAACCTGCATGATACCGATACCGAAGTTTCAAAAACTTCGAAATTTTTTTGCCATACAGAAATTCCAACTGTAACTCCTAAATAATTTTCTCTTGTTTGGTAATGGTTAATATGATAGATAAGTAACCGTTCATAAGTTTTTCAATTCCGGACCTGCGGGGTTTCAGAAACCCCGTAGATTTTTATACGACAAAACTTATGAACGGTTACTTATAATCAAGACTTTCTAAGTTTCAGAAACTTCGGAACTCTTTTTAGATAAAAAAATAATATGCTTCAAAAATATCCGATAACAAAAGAATCATTTGACAGATTTATTTCCCATCGCATGATGTGGTGGATATTGCTGGTAATTATCTTATCAACCGCCTTAATCCGTCTCAGATTGATAGAGGTTCCTTTAGAGCGTGATGAAGGTGAATACGCTTATGCAGGACAGTTGATTCTTCAGGGGATACTTCCTTATGATCAGTTGTACAATATGAAGCTGCCCGGAATTTATGCCGCATACTCTCTCTTACTGGCAATATTCGGGCATACTCACGGCAGCATCCATCTTGGTCTTATTGTAATCAATGCTGTAACTGTTATATTCCTCTTTCTGCTTACAAAACGACTTGCAGGCGATATGGCAGCAGAAACAGCCGCGGCATCTTTTGCGATTCTTTCAATGGGGCAGTCTGTTCAGGGTATATTTGCCAATGCAGAGCATTTTGTCATATTCTTTGCGGTCGGGGGGCTTTTTCTGCTGATATGGGGATCAGATGAAGATAATAACCGGCTGATCTTCGGAAGCGGGCTGATGCTCGGAACCGCTTTTTTAATGAAACAGCACGGCGCGGCGTTCATAGCCCTCGGCGGACTCTATATCCTGCTATCCCGTAAGTACAAAAGAACAATCATATTTGCCATCAGCCGCGGGAATCCCTTATGCGATTACCTGTCTAATTTTTGCATCAGCAGGAATTTTTGATAAATTCCGGTTCTGGACCGTTGACTATGCAAAGGCATACAGCTCTCAAGTTCCGCTCAATTACGCGTGGGAATTATTTAAAGATCAGGCATCCAATATTTTTATTTCAGCGCCTCTGCTCTGGGTTCTTGCCGGTATGGGACTGACCGCTAAAACCCTAAGGACTTTTAAAACCCTTAGGGTTTATAGCATAGAGATAAAAAGTCGCTCTCTTTTTATAATACTCTTTACGCTTTTTTCATTTCTGGCGATTTGTCCCGGATTTTATTTTCGTCCCCATTATTTTATTTTCACCCTTCCGGCAGCGGGGCTGCTCATAGGAGTTGCTGTAAGTTCGGCTGTGAACAGATTCATGGAGAATAACTCACGCATAGGCGCGGCAATCGTTATTATGACGGCAATTATCTGCATCGGAGTCTCAATCTGGCAGCAGCGTATTTTTTTATTTTATATGACGCCGTTTCAGGCTTCCCGTTCAACTTACGGGCTGAATCCGTTTCCTGAATCTCTTGAGATTGCAAGATTTATCCGTGCCAATACAAATGAAAACGACCGGATTGCAGTTATCGGATCAGAGCCGCAGATATATTTTTACTCAGGAAGACGGGCGGCAACAGGATATATTTATATGTATCCTATGATGGAATATCATGATTTTGCTTTGCAAATGCAAAAAGATATGATAAAAGAGATTGAATCTGCAAATCCGAAAATTCTTATTTTTACCAATATCAGCACATCATGGCTTATGAGAGAGAATTCTCACCGTCTTTTATTTGAATGGCTTATACCTTATGAAGAGAAGCATTATAATCTTGTCGGGATTATTGAGATAATGAACAATAAAACCCTTTATCACTGGGCGCCTGATATAAAACCTGTCTCTGCTCTGAATCATATCGTTGAAGTATGGATACGGAGGAATTAAAGGAGGAATACTAAAAAAATCCTTGAAAAAACAGAAAAATATTTTTAGAATTATTATGTTAAGGAATTTTTTACAATAAAAGATTTCCTAAGTCCTGAAAACTTCGGAAGTCCGGTTTTAACCCCCAATTTTAAGGAGGATAAAAAAAATGAAACAGAAAGGTTCAGAAGATGCTAATCAGGAGAATAGGCAATTACAAAATACTGCAATTTTTACAAGTTACAGAAAACTCACAGCAGGCATACTGATATTATCTCTTTTTCTTTTTATTCCTGTCAGAATTGACAATCCTGCTCATTCTGTTCAACCCACGCCTTTGGTTATCGGTCCGTTTCCTATGCCATCGTTAAAACTGTATGATAATATAAATGAAGCAAAAGATACCTCTGCTTCGGAAGATGCAGTTGAATTATTCCCTTTTCCAAAAGAGATTGAAACTCAGGTTAATTTCTGGAAAAAAATATTTACAGAATATACAATAAATCATGTTATTATTCATGATGAACGGTATCTGGATGTTATATATGAGGTGATTGACTTAGAAGATGAAAAATTTCCGACCAGAAAGGATGGCTTGGCATTTGCAAAAGCGAAGCGTGAAAAATATGAAAAAATCCTTGAAAAATTATCGGAAAATTGGGAATCTCCAAAAAATATGACATATAAAGAAAAGTGTATTTATTCGCTTTTTAAAGATATTCCTGAATCACCCGGTTTTAAAAAAGCAGACGCCAAAGATCGGGTTCATATTCAGACTGGGCAGGCTGACAGTTTTAAAACAGGTATTATCAGGGCAGGAAGTTATTTGGATACTATGAAAAAAATTTTTGCAAAATATAAACTGCCTGAAGAGCTTGTATATCTTCCAATGATTGAATCCACATTTAACCCGTTTTCTGTCTCATATCTTGGGGCAGCCGGTATGTGGCAGTTTATGAAAGGGACAGGCAAAATTTATAATCTGACTATCAATAATCTGGTAGATGAACGGAGAGATCCTTTCAGATCCACAGAGGCGGCAGCACGGCTTCTGGCTCATAATTACAAGGTTATGAAATCATGGCCCCTGGCTATTACTGCATACAATTACGGTTTGCAGGGGATGAGAAACACGGTAAGGGCAGTTCAGTCAGAAAATATCGCTGATATTATTGAACAGTATGACGGAGACCGCTTCGGATTTGCATCCCGTAATTTTTATGTTGAATTTCTGGCTGCAAAGGATATTTTTGAGAAATATTCTGAATATTACGGTGATATTGATCTGAATGATCCTTTAATAGTTGCAAAGGTGAAACTGCCGGATTATATCTCAGTTGAAACATTTGAAAAATACTGCAATATTTCAGCATCGGAACTTGAAGAGCTTAATCCTGCAATTCATTCATCTGTCTTCAAATCAGGAGGCTTTATTCCAAAAGAATACCACCTTAATGTGTTGCCTGAATGTAAAGAAGTAATATTATCAGGTTATAAGGAGATTCCTGATAATCTGAAATATAATTATGTACCATCTGAAGCAAAACACAGAATCAGAAAAAGTCAGACTCTTTCAGCCATTGCGAAGATGTATAACACAAGCGTGAATAAACTTGCTCATTTAAACGGACTGACAAATCCTCAGCAGATCAGAAGAGGACAGGTATTGAATATTCCGGGTGAATACATTTCGTTGAGTGATGATTCAGATAAGCCGGAACAAAATTTCCTCTCGCCCCGTTCTATCTCAAAGCATAAGGTCAGAAAAGGGGAGACACTTTCAGAGATTGCAAAGATGTATAATACAGATGTACCAAAATTCAAGCTGTTAAATGATATAAAAAATCCCCAGGAGATCAGGGCAGGACAATTGCTGAAGGTTCCGGAAGGGTAGAAGATGGTCATAGAGTCAGAGGAGAAGTGCAATTATTGAGAAACCATTTAAAAACCATGGTTTCTTATCATGACACTTAAGGTTATTTGCATAAAAAACAGGGAATGTTATGAGTTTTTTTAAAAGATTATTCGGATTTTCGGGAAAGAAAAAAAATACGCCGGAAATAGCTTACGGAGTAACAGATGTTGGAAAAATTCGGAAGGAGAATGAAGATTATCTCCTTGTCCTGCCGGAGAAAAATCTTTTCATTGTTACAGACGGAATGGGCGGACACAATGCCGGGGAAGTTGCCAGCAGGAATGCTGCGGAATCTGTCAATAATTATTTTACATCTAAGTTATTATCTAAAATATCAGGGAATAATGAGAGAACAAAAAATGAAATGATTAAAAGCCTGCTCCACGCCCATCGGAATATCCTTGAACTGTCTAAAAACAAAAAGGAATATTATAATATGGGATGTACTGTTGTCATTGCCCTGAAAGACGGGAAAAATCTGCATATATGTCATGTCGGAGATGCACGGGCATATATTGCCAATGATGACGGGATTAAGATTCTTACAATGGATCACAGCCTTGTAATGACATTTGTAAAATCAGGAGGAATGACCATGGAAGAGGCCAGGCACAGTCCTATAAAAAATGAGATTACTCAGGCTATCGGCGTTCCTGAAATTATTCATCCTGAATATAATCATTATATTTTAAATAACGGCGATAAAATTCTTTTATGTTCTGACGGATTATGGGACATGCTTTCTGATGATGAAATTTACGGAATTGTAAAGAGAGATATGCCTGTAAATAATATTTGTGAAGAGTTGATTCAAATGGCAATTAAAGCAGGAGGCAGGGATAATATCACTGTTATAATTTCAATTAAGAATTAAGAATTCACCTTATAACAGTTGTTGAGTATATACCTGAATTATAATGGAACAAGATTCTGTTACCATAAATATTATGAGGCTGAGACCTGAACAGGATGCTGATATTCCTCTGCCCTGTTATATGACTCCATATTCTTCAGGAATGGATATTTATGCGGCAGTTGAAAAAGAGATTCTGCTTGAACCGGGTGAAATCAGATTGATACCTACAGGTTTTGCCATAGCGATTCCTCACGGAGCAGAGGCGCAGATTCGCCCCGGAGCGGTCTGGCAGTTAAACACGGCATTGGGATTATCAATTCTCCCGGTACCATAGACAGCGATTTCCGCGGGGAGCTGATGATTGCTCTGATCAATTTCAGTAAAAAATCTTTTACAGTTCACCGTGGAGACCGGATCGCCCAGATGGTCATTCAGAAAGTATATCAGGTGAAATTAGAGAGCGTTGATCAGCTTGATGAAACGGAACGGAATACCGGAGGATTCGGGCATACAGGAATGTAAATTATTAAAAGAATATTGATAATCAACTGTCAAGATTAAAAAGTTTTCTTATTATATCCAGATAAACTGATTTGTCTTCACGGCACCCGTTATTTTTTAAAAACATGGTCGGCTCATGAAGAATTTTATTTATCATCGCTTCTGTCATCCGATGAACCGATTCGGTTTTATCATCCGACAGGTGATTAAATGTTTTTTTTATTTCAGCCTGGGCAATTGCTTCAATTTTATTTCTTAACGCAACAATAGTCGGAACAATATCAAGACTTTCATACCAGTTTCTATAGCTGATTACTGCCTCATCAATGATTCGCTCTGCTTTAATCGCCTCACGGTTGCGATCTTCAATATTTTCGTCAATCACCCCTTTTAAATCATCTATATCATAAACATAAGAATTATTGATTTTATTTATTTCAGGATCAATATCACGGGGAACTGCAATATCTATAAAAAAAGCGGACGGTTTTTTCTGCCTCGCATACATGCTTTGACCTGATCTTTTTTGATAACAAGTTCCGGTGATCCTGTTGAACTGATAATAATATCAACAATCTGCATAACATTCGGAATTTCTTCAAACCGGACAGGGTTGCCGTTAAACCGTTTTGCCAATTCAACCCCGCGTTCAAAGGTTCTGTTTGCCACAAAAATATCTCCGGCTCTGTGCCGAATCAGATGCTCTACAGCAATCTCTGCCATTTCACCGGCACCGATAAGAAGCACTTTTTTATCTTCAAGAGTTCCGAATATTTTACGCCCCATTTCAATTGCAGCATAACTGATTGAAACTGCATGATCTCCGATTCCGGTTTCAGTTCGAATCCTTTTTGCTACGGAAAAGGTTTTATGAAGCAGTCTGTTCAGAATCACGCCGGATGTTTTCTGTAATGTAGCGATATGATAAGCATCTTTTATCTGACCAAGTATCTGGGGTTCACCAACCATCATTGAGTCAAGGCTGGCTGCCACTCTGAATATATGCCGGACTGCTTCATTTCCGTCATATATATAAAGTGCATCTTCAAACTGCGAAATCGGAATATGTTTGAACTCGGCAATATATGATTTAACGATATTCACTGCTTCAGGTTTGTTATCCGTGGTTATCAGAAGCTCCACCCGGTTGCATGTTGAAAGCAGAAAAGCCTCTTTGACAGAATGAATCTCCTGAAACTTCTTTAAAGCCGCCGCCGCCTCTTCTTTTGAGAATGCAATACATTCTCTTATCTCTATAGGGGCGGTTTTATGATTTAATCCTAATAGTACAATATCTAACATATCAGTGAACAGTTGTCAGTGAACAGTTGTCAGTGAACAGTTGTCAGTTATCATAATTGACTTATGACTTTCAACTGCTCACTGATAACTGTTTACTGTTTTACCATCTTGTAAAATCTCTGTGATGCCCTTCTAAAAGAAAATTGACGCCGAAAAAAGTGAATAAAACTACAGCAAATCCGATAATGGAGATAATAGCGGCTTTTCTGCCGCGACATCCCACAGTAAGCCGCTCATGAAGCAGAGCTGCGTATAACAGCCATGTTATGGCTGACCATACCTCTTTGGGATCCCAGCTCCAGAATCTCCCCCATATAAGCTTTGCATGAACAAGACCTGTTATCAGTCCGACAGTCAGCATGGTAAAGCCTACAATAATACACCCGTATCCTGTGGTGTCAAGCAATTCCAAAGAAGGGAGACGTTTAAAAAAAAAACCGTGATTTTTGTTTTTTATTGTATTCTCCTGAATAAGATACAAAATCCCGACGCCGCAGGCTAAGGCAAATGATGCCTCTCCGATAAATATAATAATGACATGGGAGATCAGCCAGAAATTATTAAAAATTTTTTCACTTTGGATGGGATCTGAAGGTATATAGGATGAGAGAATCATGATCAGCGTCACCAAAGGCGCTGCATAAAGCCCAAGAATTTTCAGATTGAATTTATACTGAAATATAACAAAAACACCGGCAATCGCCCATCCTGCAAAAGAAAGGGTTTCATGAAGGTTATATACCGGAAGATACCCTGCTCCGGCGCACTCATATCCGATAAGCACCGAATGACATAAAAAACCTGCTGTCATGATGTAGTAGGCTGATTTATATAAATTTTCTTTTTGAAGAAAAAGAAAGGCAACATATCCTGCTGTACTTAATATATAAAAGAGAATTACAAAAAAAATCAGAATCTCCATATATTACACCATCAATAATGATTCAAAAGTATATTCTTTTCCAAGCGATTCAGAGAGTAAACAGTTAATCTCTTCTGTTTGACGGTTTTTAATCATATCAAGAAGTCCGCTTTCTATTAATTGCTCAAAAATGGATTTGTGAGCCTCCGGTGCATGTTCTTCAGATAAGAGTTTTTTTCGGATGGCTCCCATTAACTTTAAAAAATCAGCATATTCGGTTCCGAATTCTTTTTCAAGTTTCTGCCGCAGATATTTAGCAAATGCAGGACTTTTCCCTGATGTGGAAATGGCAATGATCAGGTCTCCCCTGTGAATAATTGACGGGAGGATAAAATTACAGGCTTCGGGACGGTCTGCAATATTGCAGAGTTTATTAAGATGCTCTGCATCTTTGTGAATCCGGCGGTTTAATTCTTCATCATCTGTTGCGCCGATAATAAGAAACATTCCGTCAATATCCGAAGTATGATAATGCCGTTTTCTCCATTCAATATATCTGTTATCGGCAAGTTCAGCCAGTTTTTCAGTAATCACAGGACTGACTACAGTTACTGCTGCTCCGCATTCCAGAAGTGTTATTATTTTTCGTGTCCCGACAAATCCGCCCCCGACAACCAGGCATTTCCGATTTTTTATATCAAGATTTACAGGATAATATCTCATTGTATTTACATTATATCAGTAAAACAAAAGTCTTTACAGAGTATAAAAATTCCGATAATTTTTTTCTAAAAAAATAATTGATTTATCGAAATAATTTAAAAATAAAAATTTGCGGTTCCCCTCTTTAGGCAGACCGCCGTTTTATGATAACATTCCGATTTTATACGGACCGCTTAAAGGCAGTACTAAACTTTTTTAAATTTCCGATCTGCTAACAAAGACAGGCTATTTATAGATTGGGGATAGAAAAAACTGCTAACTTTGATTTGATGAATGATCACAAAAAAAAGACCCCTGTTCCGCATGAAGCGGAACAGGGGTCCCATATATGAATTTCCCGGCAGCGTCCTGCTCTCCCGTGCAGCTTCCCGCACAGTACCATCGGCGCTCCGGAGCTTGACTTCCGTGTTCGGGATGGGAACGGGTATGGCCTCCGTGCCGTTGCCGCCGGAAAAAAAATCTCTTCCTCCGACATTATCCTCTCCGGATACCTCATTATAAAAACATTTGAAATTATGTGCCGGTTTTATTGTGGTCAGGACTCACGGCCTATTAGTACCGGTAAGCACACCCGTTGCCGGGCTTCCACTTCCGGCCTATCTCCCCGTAATCTCCGGGAGGCCTTCCGTCCGTATGTTTCCATGCGGAAGGGATATCTCTATCTTGAGGCCGGCTTCCCGCTTAGATGCTTTCAGCGGTTATCCGATCCGGACACGGCTACCCGGCGGTGCCGCTGGCGCGACAACCGGTACACCGTAGGTCCGTCCGTTCCGGTCCTCTCGTACTGGGAACAGTATCCTCTCAAATATCCTCCGCCCGTGAAAGATAGGGACCAAACTGTCTCACGACGTTTTAAACCCAGCTCACGTACCACTTTAATCGGCGAACAGCCGAACCCTTGGGACCTGCTCCGTCCCGGGATGTGATGAGCCGACATCGAGGTGCCAAACCGCGTCGTCGATGTGAACTCTTGGACGCGATCAGCCTGTTATCCCCGGCGTACCTTTTATCCGTTGAGCGACGGCCCTTCCGTCAGGAACCGCCGGATCACTAAGACCCACTTTCGTGCCTGCCCGGGATGTCTCCCTCGCAGTCAGGCTCCCTTATGCCTTTGCACTCGCCGGCTGGTTTCCGATCAGCCTGAGGGAACCTTCGCACGCCTCCGTTACTCTTTCGGAGGCGACCGCCCCAGTCAAACTGCCCGCCAGACACTGTCTTCAGCCCGGTTTACGGGTCTGAATTAGAATCCTAAAACAGCAAGGGTGGTATTTCAACGACGGCTCCGCCGGAACTGGCGTCCCGGTTTCAAAGCCTCCCGCCTATCCTACACATACTGTTCCAAAATCCCATGTCAAGCTGCAGTAAAGGTGCCGGGGTCTTTCCGTCTATTCGCGGGTACTCGGTATCTTCACCGAGACTGCAATTTCACTGAGTCACTGGTTGAGACAGCGCGGAAGTCGTTACGCCATTCGTGCAGGTCGGAACTTACCCGACAAGGAATTTCGCTACCTTAGGACCGTTATAGTTACGGCCGCCGTTTACCGGGGCTTCGGCTCAATGCTTCTCTTGCGATAACATCTCCCCTTAACCTTCCGGCACCGGGCAGGCGTCAGACCCTATACATCGTCTTGCGACTTGGCAGAGTCCTGTGTTTTTAGTAAACAGTCGCTACCGCCGTTTCTCTGCGGCCTCCGCGGCTCCGCATGCATGATGCATCACCCGCGGAGGCACACCTTCTCCCTAAGTTACGGTGTTATTTTGCCGAGTTCCTTAACCAGTGTTCTCTCAAGCGCCTCGGGATTCTCTCCCTGCCCACCTGTGTCGGTTTGCGGTACGATCACCAAAATGCCTTGCCAGAGGCTTTTCTCGGCAGTACGGGATCGGCCAGTTTCCGGGACATAGTCCCTCCTCGTAGCGTCTCGGCTTTTATGAAAGGACGGATTTGCCTGTCCCTCCGGCCTACCTGCTTGAACCGTCTGTTCCATAAGACGGATGACCTGCCCCCCTGCGTCCCCCCTTCGCTCCCGTCCCCTTGCGGAGACATCGGCATTCCGGTGGTACAGGAATATTGACCTGTTTTCCTTCGCCTACGCTTTTCAGCCTCGGCTAAGGGATCGACTGACCCTGGGCAGATTAACTTTACCCTAGGAATCCTCGGGCTTCCGGCGAGCGGGTTTTTCACCCGCTTTTTCGTTACTCATGTCAGCATGGTCTCTTCCGTACAGTTCACACATCCTTGCGGTTGTGCTTTGCCCCGTGCGGAATGCTCCCCTACCCAGAAAAGAATCCTGGGATTCTCCTGCCGCGGTTCGGTAATACGCTTGAGCCCCGTTACATTTTGCGCAGATTCACTCGACCAGTGAGCTGTTACGCTATCTTCAAAGGATGGCTGCTTCTAAGCCAACCTCCTGGCTGTCTGGGCGCTTCCACATCCTTTCCCACTTAGCGCATATTCCGGGGCCTTAGCCCACGGTCTGGGCTCTTTCCCTCTCGACTACGGAACTTAGCTCCCGCAGTCTGACTCCCGCTGTCGACGCCTGCGGTATTCGGAGTTCGGTTAGGTTTGGTAATCCGGTAAGACCCCTAGCCCATCCGGTGCCCTACCCCCGCCAGCCATTCACGCGTGGCTATACCTAAATATATTTCGGGGAGAACCAGCTATCTCCGCGTTTGTTCTTGCCTTTCACCTGATCTGCAGATCATCCGAGCAGTTTTCAACCTACACCGGTCCGAGCCTCCACGCCGTTTTACCTGTCGCTTTGCTCTGTCCACGGATAGCTCACGCTGGTTTCGGGTCTGCTCCGTACTACTTGATGCCCGTTTGACTCGCTTTCGCTGCGGCTTCACCTCACGGCTTAACCTTGCAGCACAGAGCAACTCGCTGACTCATTATGCAAAAGGCACGCAGTCACACCGGAAAGAGCCGAAGCATCTTCCCATGCGTGCTCCCACTGCTTGCAGGCAGACGGTTTCAGGTACTTTTTCACTCCCCTCACAGGGGTACTTTTCACCTTTCCCTCACGGTACTGGTTCACTATCGGTTGCCAGGTAGTATTCAGCCTTGTGAGACGGTCCTCACT
>CAWEAR010000048.1:0-103349 GCA_963806835.1 uncultured delta proteobacterium | reverse complement strand
GGAGCTTCTCGTTCTCGTCTATGAAGATGAACTCGATTGGCAGTGCGTCCAGAATGGCGGCCATCTGTTCGTAACTCAGGTTTTCTACCATGGTTCTCTCCTTTCATTGTTATGTTTGCATTATTCAGTCCCCGGCACATCAATAATTACCTCATCAGGTTTTACGGCTAATGCTGTCCGTTACCTCGATCTCTGATGAATAATCCTGTCTCCAGTTTTGTAAGGTGGCTGCGGTATTTGTTAAGCAGTGAAAAGGCCACATCCCTTGGGAGCATCACCTTTATCCGCGGCTGCTTGTTGCGGTCAAGGAAGAGGTGGATTTCTCTGATTGCCATAAGCGCCGAAGACTCGGCCGAACGGATAATACCGTGTCCGCCGCAGTATGGGCAGACGACATGGCTCTTTTCAAGTATGGGAGGCGAAAGCCTTTCCCTGGACATTTCCATGATGCCGAACTGGGAAATGCGGCCGAGCCTTGAGTGCGCCCGGTCATCCTTGAGCGAGTCCTTGAGCGTTTTCTCGACCTTTTTTATGCTCTCCTTGGATCTCATGTCGATGAAGTCAATGACCACAAGCCCGCCAAGGTCTCTCAGAATGAGCTGCCTTGCTATCTCTTCTGCCGCCTCGAGGTTGGCATTGAGTGCGGTTTCCTCCATATCCTTGCCGCTGCTGGCCTGGCCGGAATTTACATCAATTGACACGAGCGCCTCGGTCGGGTCGATCACTATTTGTCCGCCGCTCTTCAATTTTGCATTGCGGCTGTAAACGCTCGTCAGCTGTTTTTCAAGCTCGTATTTTGTGAACAGGGGTCTTGATTCCCGGTAAAGCTTCAATATGTTCTTGTACCGGGGCATAACGCTTTTCATGAAGGATACGGCCTTTTTAAAGGTAGCTTCGTCGTCGATAAGGACTTCCTTCATGTCTATGCTGAAATAATCGCGGATGGATCTTATAACGACATCATCCTCGGAATAGATAAGCGCCGGTGATGTCGCACTCGCGTAATCGTCCTCGATTTTTTTCCAGAGCTTGAGGACATAATTAAGGTCGCGCTGGAGATCCGTCCTGGAACGGTCCATGCCTGCGGTCCTGACAATAATCCCCGAGTCTTTGGGCGGATTGAGCTGACTGACGATGTCCTTGAGGCGTTTTCTCTGCTCGTCGTCCTCTATCTTGCGGGAGATTCCGGATGAGTCCTGGCCGGGAAGCAGCACCATGTACCTTCCGGCAAGCGAGATATTCATGGTGACGAGTGCGCCTTTTGCGGATTTTTCATCGCGCACCACCTGTACCGGAATATCCATGCCGTTTTTAATCTGGCTGGAAGGGTCTTTCCCGGGATCGGAATCAGGGATAAACGAAAGGTTCATATCGTGCATGGGGAGAAAGCCGTTCTTATCGCGGCCGATTTCAACGAAAACGGCATTCAGCCCTTTTTCGATGCGGGATATTTTTCCCTCTGTAGATATTGCCCTTGATCTGCTCCTTCATGGAGCTTTCGATGAAGATTTCCCTTAATATTCCGTCCTCGACCACGGCCACCCTGATTTCTTCGGGATGGACTGCATTTATCAGCATTTTTTTCATATCACTTCCTGTAATATATAATCGGTTGTTCCCCTGCCTTGCCTTAATATTTCTATTTCCCCGTTCTCAAGGCTTATAACGGTGGAAGGTTCATCCGGCAGTATCCCGCTGTCGATGATGAGGTCAACCACGTGTCCGAGACTGTCTTCAATTTCAATCGGGTCGACATGGCGGCCCGACGGTTCCTATCGGGATACTGGTTGTAACGATGGGTTCACCGAGCTCGGCAATAAGCATCTCGCAGAACCAGTGGTCAGGTATCCTTATGCCTATTGTCTTTCTGTTCGACTGCATGATTTTGGGCACCAGCTTGGTTGACGGCAGGATGATCGTATATGCACCGGGAAGGAGCTTTCTGATGAGCCTGAAGGCATTGTTGTCGACATGGGCATACATGCTGATATCCTTTAAATCGGCGAGCATTATGCTTCTGGGTTTTTCAGGCCCTTTTTTTACATCGTTGATCTTGTCGATCCCCTTCTTGTTTGAAAGCCTGCACCCGATTCCGTAGACGGTATCTGTCGGGTAAACGATTATTCCGTCGCTTTTCAGCACCTCGACGGCGCGTTTAACCGCCCTTGGTTTGGGTATATATGGCTCAATCTCGATACGCATAAAATCAATCCCTGATACAAAGCCCTTTCATGTCAATATTGGACAGCGAAGCAAAGATGGAATATCTCAGGTTGGGTATGTCCATTTCCATTTTCTTTATATAATCCTTTATCATGCGCCTTTTGCCGTCGCTTCTCAGAATGCATTCGTTTCTGACAGGCGCAACCTCCAGAAATGAAAAGTAGGAAGCGATTACTTCTTCCGGGCAATAAGCTAATGGTCTTATGATCCTGTTTTTCCCGTCATCCGAAACCCTGGAAGGGCTCATCGCCCCGATCTGTCCTGTGAAAAAGCATCTTAGCAGAAAAGTCTCCACTATGTCATCCAAATGATGCCCCAGTGCAATGGATGTTGCGCCGGTCCTGGCCGCATGGGTATAGAGGACTCCGCGCCTCAGCCTCGAGCATAATGCGCACGGGCTTTTTTCATCTTTCAATAAAAGATCCTGATGCTGATAAAGGAAACATCACGGTTATCCTGAAAACTGATCCCGCTGAAGGTTTAATCGCTGTTGATAAAACGATTCTGAATGTTGATGTTGAAGATAACGGTCAGCCCGGTTTTCTGATTATAGAAGGTAAACTGGAAGATGTTAATAAATCTCTTGATACATTAAGATTCTCGGGGTATTAAGACAGGTGAGACTGAGATTGTTATTGAGGTTCTGGATAACGGCAATACCGGAGTCAATTCAGTTACCGGACTTGATTCTGACAATGTTGAGAATGATTCAGGAATTATCAAGATTCATGTAACATCTTTGTATGAGCCGGAGGTTGCTCGAATGCAGCAGATGCTAATGTAACCATTTTTGAGGATACAACACATCAGTTTAACTCAGATCAGTCAACTGGGTCACTCTTAGGTTTAACGGAAAATGTTCAGGGGATCATTATATTGCCCCTTACTGAAAACGGCAAACTGCAATATGAAGATCCGGCAAATCCAGGGAAATATATAACTATTACTCAGACTGAAAATAATGAACTTGATCTGAGTCAGATAGACCTGAATACACTGAGATTCAAACCTGATTCCAATGAAAACGGTACAGGCTATGCCACTTTCCAGTACAGAGTTTACGGTTTATATAACGGAGTAACCACATACAGCGATACAAAGACAATAACCATCAATGTAACGCCTATAAATGATGCGCCGGTAAATGATGTTCCGCCAGATACTCAGGTTGTGGAACTTGCTTCAACAACAACCCTGAAACTGAGCAATATAAAAGTTAATGATCCGGATCTTTCAGGCGGTACCAGCAAACTTATAATCCCGAGGGTGAAATATCTGTTGTGCTTTCAGTAACCAACGGAACGCTTGAAGTTGAAGAAATGTATGCTGGTGTTACAGGTAACATTGGAAAAAGTGTAACAATTCAGGGAACACAGGCTGAAGTAAATGCCGAGCTTGCATCTCTTGAATATACCTACAGCGGAGCAACTAAGGGAGCAGATACACTCACGATTGATACACGCGATAACGGAAATTTCGGTGGTCTGCATCTTACTGATACTGACACAGTTGCTATCAGTGTAGTTGGAGAAATCAAACCCAGTGGCGCACCTGTACAATTAAGATCCTGAGCTTGTCGTATATTCAGGAAGCAGGTTTGTTTATCAGTTTGCAGAATTTGCCGGGGCTGAAAATCCTGCGACATATACAATAACATCAGCAAGTCCTGAATTACCGAACTGGCTGAGTTTTAACGAATCATCCCGGACATTCTGGTATGTGCCTTATCACACAGGTCTTGCAACGGAAACAAGCATGGGAGGAGATACTTATGAGATTGAAGTAACAGCAACTTATTCAAACGGAACAACAATCAAAGATACATTTGATTTGAAAGTTGTTACAGCAAGTCTTGATACTGAAATCTTTGATGCCCTGAATATGCTTGAGGAAAAAGGTGCTGACCTGATTCAGATGGACGACAGCGGAGTTGCAATCAATGAAATCATGATGATGGCAAAAGCAGATGAAGTTAATCTGATTATCCGGCTATCTCTGCGGATAATGAACTTCTCGAAGCTCTTTCTCTGCTTGACGCCAACTCGATTGTTTAATCTTGATATAGAAGAATGAATAAACCCTAAGGGTTTTTAAAACCCTTAGGGTTTTTTCTTGGAGTTCGTAGTACCGCATTTATGCGGTGGAGCATAAACCGCAGTTCGTAGACCGCATTTATGCGGTGGAGCATAAACCGCAGTACCGTAGTACCGTCGTTAGACGGTCTTCAGCGAACTACCACATAAATGCGGTACTACGAACCTTTCGTTGGGGTTCATTTCATTCACCCCAACCTACGGGCTGTGAGTAGCTCCGTAGGAGCGTTATCTTTGTAGCCCGTTATATTTGCAGATTATTTAAGCTCCGTAGGAGCGGTATATTTGTAGCCGGAAAAATTTAAAATGAAAACAGACAGTCTATTTTACGAATTGTTCAGGATATATTCCTGGAGCCTGTTCGAGCTTGTTCAATTGGATATTGAGGGCGATTATACCTTTGAAAGCATAACTGTAAAAAAAGAGGAGAAGCGTTTTGACGGCTTTCTCAGACGGACAGACGGTGAAGGAATATGCGTTTTTCTTGAAATTCAGGGATATAATGATACAAAAATCTACTGGCGGCTCTTCCGTGAAATCTGCACATGGTATGAACAGTCTGAAACAAAGGCTCCGTTTGCGGCAGTTCTTCTTTTTTTAGATGAGAAATATGATCCCGGAGACTGTCCCCTGTCATGCCTTCATCCGCATCGGATGATCCGGGCAAATCTTACGGACTGTCTGAATATACTCGGTGACAAACCCGGAGTTCTTACAGTGCTGAAGCCGTTCGGGATTTCCGTCAAAACAGATCTGCCCGGAGCCGTCAGCCGGTGGAAAAAAGAGATTGACACTCTGAATCTTCCTGAATATAAAACAGAAAGACTGACAGAACTGCTTGAATACGTCATTTTGCAGTGCTTTCCGAAACTGACATTAAAGGAGATAAAAAAGATGATACATTTGACTCCGCTTGAAGAAACCGTTGCAGGACAGGAGCTTATCCAAATCGGAATTGCTGAAGGACTTGAAAAAGGACTTGAAAAAGGACTCGAAAAAGGACTTGAAAAAGGTGAGATGATCGGTAAGATTCAGGCAATTCAGCGTTTTTTAAAACGCAGACAAAGCTCCAGAGCAGCCCTTGTTGAAAAAGATACCGGGGAATTAAAAGAGATGCTGAGAAAACTGGAGGAGAAACTATAGAAGTTCGTAGTACCGCATTTATGCGGTGGAGCATAAACCGCAGTACGTAGTACCGTCTTTAGACGGTCTTCACGCATTACCGCATAAATGCGGTACTACGAACCTTTTCCGTTGGGGTTCATTTCATTCACCCCAACCTACGGGCTGCGTTCCCACGCAAAGCGTGGGAACGATAAAAAAGCTATGCTTTTGAAAGTTAAGGAATATATCAGAGAAGACGGTTCCAGTCCTTATCAGAAATGGTTTGACAGCCTGAACCCGGCTGCTGCTGCAAAAATAACCGTAGCCAAAGCGCGGCTGGAGTCAGGAAATATCTCAAACATCAGATGGTTTTCCGGAATCGGGGAGTATAAAATTGACTGGGGACCGGGTTACAGGATTTATCTGGCGCGGGAAGGCAACTCTCTTATTATTCTGTTCGGCGGCGGAACAAAGAAAACACAGCAGAATGACATAAATCAGGCAAAAGAACTTTACAGAGAGTACAGAAAACGTAAAAAAGAGGCTGCCGGATACAAAAGGAGATAAATATGTCTGAACTTACAAGAGATTACAAAGAAACTGTTGACAGCAGGCTTCGGCGGGAACCGGAATATGCGGCGGCTCTGCTTGATGAAGCTGTTTCTCTTTTTCTCAATGGGGATCCGGTTACCGCAAGGCTTATACTGAGAGAGCTTGTAAATGCAACAGTGGGGTTTGAAAAACTTGCTCTTGAAACTGACAGACCGAGCAAGAGTCTGCACCGCATGCTGTCTGCCTGCGGAAATCCGACAATGAACAACCTGACCCGTATTATAGGTATATTACGTCAGAGTCTTAATGTAAATATTGAAGTTCGTACAGTTCCCTGCCATCAGTAAAAATTTTACACGGCAATAAATTGCCGTGCTATTATCATGGCATCACTTTGGAATTCCTGATAAAAAAGAACTGCCCCGGAGCAGTCAGCCTGTGGAAAAAAGAGATTGACTCTCTGAAACTTCCTGAATATAAAACAGAGAGACTTACGGAACTGCTTGAATATGTTATTTTGCAGTGCTTTCCGAAATTGACATTAAAGGAGATAAAAAAGATGATACATTTGACTCCGCTTGAAGAAACCGTTGCAGGACAGGAGCTTATCCAGATCGGAATTGAAAAAGGGATAGCAGAGGGAATTGAAAAAGGAGAAATAATCGGCAAAATTCAGATAATCCGGAAGATTTTAAAAATGAGACAAAGTTCCAAAGCAAAACTTGTTGAAAAAGAGATTAAAGAACTGAAAGAGATGCTGAGAAAGCCGGAGGAAAAACTGTGATTTTTTTGCGTTCTCTGCGTGAAATAAGGAATGCTTTATTTCACGCAAAGATCGCAATGAAAGGAGAAAAGCTATGATCTCTTATAATGAAGAAATTCAGGAATTTCCCAAAGATGTACAGTTCCCCATGATGAAGATTCTGGACAAACTCAGGGGCGAACTGATGGATACAGTTACAAAAACCGACTTTAAGCGGCTGGAAAATATTGTTTCCGTGCTGGCTGATAAAATCCTTGAGCTTGCAGAGGCTCAGAAAAGAACCGAGCAACGCATCGAAGAGCTTACAGAAGCTCAGAAAGAGCTTACAGAAGCTCAGAAAAGAACCGAGGAGACGTTAAGGCAGGTGATAAAAAAGCAGGATCTGATGGCTAAAGAACTTGGAGGGCTTTCAAATTCTTTCGGATATTTTCTTGAAAATGAAGCAATAAAATTCCTTCCTGGCATACTGAAAAAAGAGAAAGGGATTGAGATTCAAGTCATGGACAGGCGGTTTATCGTGTATGCAGATGGAAAAGATGATGAGATCAACATCTACGGAGAAGGCTTGAAAGAAGGCGAAAAAGTTTATATTGTCGGTGAAAGCAAATCACAGATCGGAAAAAAAGATACAGACAGATTTCAGAAACTTATACTCAGGGTCTCCGGGCATGTAAAGGGAAAGGTATATCCGGTTATTATTACCCATTCCGCGCATCCTTCTGTAGAGGCGTATGCAAAGAAGAATATTCCCGGACTTGAGATTTACAAATCTTATAATCTGAAGTAAAATTAAAAATGAAAACAGACAGTTTATTTTATGAATTGTTCAGGATTGATCCGCGGAGCCTTTTCGAGCTTGTTCAGCTGGATATTGAAGGCGATTATACATTTGAAAGCATAACCGCAAAAAGAGCGGAGAAGCGTTTTGACGGCTTTCTCAGACGCATGGACGGGGACGGTCCCTTTGTTTTCCTTGAAATTCAGGGATACACCGATAAAAAAATTTACTGGAGACTGTTCCGTGAAATCTGCACATGGTATGAACAGGAGGAGACAGATATTCCGTTTGCCGCTGTTCTTCTTTTTTTAGATGAGAAATATGATCCGGGAGACTGCCCGTTATCCTGTCTCTCTCCGCATAGGATGATCCGGGCAAATCTTACGGACTGCCTGAAGAGCCTCGGGGACAGGGCGGGTGTTCTGACAGTGCTGAAGCCTTTCGGAATTTCAGCCAAAGAAGAACTTCCCGGAGCCGTCAGCCGGTGGAAGAAAGAGATTGACACTCTGAATCTTCCTGAATATAAAACAGAAAGACTGACAGAACTGCTTGAATATGTCATTTTGCAGTGCTTTCCGAAACTGACATTAAAGGAGATAAAAAAGATGATACATTTGACTCCGCTTGAAGAGACTGTTGCCGGACAGGAGCTTATCCAAATCGGAATTGAAAGAGGACTTCAGAAAGGGATAGCCGAAGGAATCCAAAAAGGAATCGCCGAAGGAATGGACAGAGGTATTGAAAAAGGAGAGATAATCGGCAAGATTCAGATAATCCGGAAGATTTTAAAACAGAGACAAAGCCCCAAAGCAAATCTCATCGGAAAAAAGACTGAAGAACTGAAAGAGATGCTGAGAAAACTGGAGGAGAAACTGTAGGAGTTTGTAGTACCGCCTTTAGGCGGTAAGCGGATGAAACCGCATAAATGCGGTACTACAAACTTTGCCGATAAATAACCAAACAACATAAGTAACCGTTCATAAATTTTCCAATGTCAGACCTGCGGGGTTTCTGAAACCCCGCAGGTCTTTATATAACAAAACTTGTGAACGGTTACTTAAAGGAAAAAAATGTTTAATAAGATCGCTTTACTGAATAGCCAAATTCATGCCAATAAAAAGATTTTACCCGTGAATTCATTCAGATTTGCAAAAAAATCATATATTGCATCCCTGATGATAAATGAATTTACTACGGCAGCACCCATTTATCCGATTCTCTTTATAAAAGAAGGGGAGAATCTCAGACCTTTTGCTCTTCTCGGATTAAAAGCAGGTGAAAATCTTTTTGTTGATGATACAGGAAAATGGAATGCCAATTATATCCCTGCAATCATAAGACGTTACCCTTTTATGCTCGGAAGAGTTGAAGGGAAAGAGGATTTAAGACTTTGTATTGATGAAGAGAGTGAATTTCTTTCTGAAAAGGAAGGAGAACCCCTGTTTGATGAAAAAGGGAAACCGACCCAGTTGATTGAAAACGCTAAAAAATATCTGGGAGAACTTCATGATTTCAGCAAAGTTACAGATCAGTTTACCAAAGAGCTTGAAAATCATGGCTTATTATCCATGCTGAATATACAACTCAAAGATAATACAGGCAATAGCAAGAAATATTGAAGGATGCTTTGGAGTGAATGAAAAGAAGTTTAATGAAATGTCTGATGAATCTTTTATAGAACTCCGCAAGCGTGGGATATTACCCCTGATTTATGCACATCTTATGTCCCTGTCCCAGATAACAAGGCTTGTGCAGCTTGAAGCGGGAAAATAAATCCTTTGTGTCTTAGTGTCTTGGTGGTAAATAAAACACAAAGACACAAAGACACAAAGACACTAAGACACTAAAAAAATGATAAAACCAAACGATCTTAATATCATAAAATCCAAAACAGAGAAGATTGCCGAAGCTATAAAAGAAGGACTCCGAATCCCATGGCAGGGGCTAAGACCTGATATTATACTTCGCAAAGGAATACCCGCAGCAGATGGGAAAACAACTTATATTTTAGATGATCCTGTCCGCGGACTCCATTTTGAATTAGGAGAGGCAGAGGCTCAGTTTTTCCTTTGTCTGGCATCAGAAAAAGATATATCATCTGCTGTTGAAAAACTTCTGCAAACAACATCTCTCAGACCAAGTGTAGAGGATATACTTCAGTTTATCCAAATGCTTCAGAGAGAAAAACTTGCTGTTCTTCCGGCAGAACTCGCCCAGCAGACCGCAGGAATCCGGGAGCAGAAAAAGCCCTCTTTATTCAAAAAAATAATGATCGGCTATATGTTCTTCAAAGTTCCGCTTATCCGACCTGAAGGGCTTCTGAATCTTATTTACCCCTGGCTAAGTCCGCTCTGGTCAAAGCCGTTTCTCTTTTTATATGCGGTGCTTGGTGTTGCGGGGCTGATCTTTATGTCCCAGCAGATTGAGCTGTATCTGCATACAGTCAATCATCTCTTTACTCCCAAGAGGCGCGGTGGCTTTTTTTCTCTGTCTCTCAGTGATAAAGGTTTTCCATGAATTTGCTCATGCCTTGGCGTCAAAGCATCACGGTATTTTTGTCCGGCGAATGGGGATTGCTTTCATGGTCTTTATTCCTATTTTATATACAGACACCACTGAAGTATGGAAACTACCTTCCAAAAAAGGGCGTCTGATTATCGGAGCAGCCGGTATTCTTACAGAAATATGTATTGCCGCGGTCTCTCTTTTTTTCTGGTCTGTTCTTCCTGACGGAATTGTACGCAGCCTGATGTTTTATATGTCAGGGGCATCTGCTGTTTCAACGATTATGGTCAACCTGAATCCGCTGATGCGTTATGACGGCTATTATCTGCTTATGGATTATCTTCAAATCAGCAATCTGCGGATGAGAGCAGCGGCAATATTCAGATATTTCCGGCACAGGCTTTTTGTGGATTGGCAGGGACCAATGCCGGAGGAGCATCCACGGTACCGAAGCATGGCCGCATTCGGTTTTTTTACCATGCTGTACCGGATTTCTATCTTCTTCAGCATTTCCTTTGCAATTTACCATAAAGTATTTAAAGCTCTCGGAGTTTTTCTTATCTTTATGCAGGTAGTATTCATGGTGATTCTTCCGCTTACCGGTGAAACATTATATCTGCTTAAAAACCGTAAATACTGGGGATCAAAAAAAAGAGTCTTTGTAAGCATAATTTCAGCCTGCTGCCTTATTGCAGTTCTGTTTCTGCCAATCCCCGGTTTTGGAAAACTCCCGGCACTCTTTCTTTTCAGGAATGTGTCGCAAATTGAAGCTCCGGGTAAAGGGAGAATCGTAACAGAAATTTCTGAAATCGGAAGATTGGTTCAGAAAGGTGATATTCTGATGCGTCTTCAGGATGATAAATCAGAACAGGAATTGGAAAAAATCGGATATGATCTTGCACAGACAGTTGTATCTGCTGACAGACTCGGCAGCGGCGGAACTCAGGGGGGATACAGAAAATGGCTGATGGCGGAACATCAGCGTCTGAGTGCAGAGCAGGAGAAGATACGCCAGTCCCTTTCTCAACTTGAAATCCGTTCTCCGGTTTCAGGTAAAATATTGGATGTGGATGAGAGCTTGAATAAAGGCTCTTATGTTTCCAAAAAAAAATATCTGCTCACAGTGGGGGATGAGAAATCCTTTGAAATCAGAGCTTACGCGCCGGAAAATATCTATCGTGAAATAAAAGGGAAATATATTTCCGAAGGAAAAGTTGTTTTTCAGGATTTGGAGACAAACACCATAATCGGAAAATTCAGAGAAAAATTTGATTTTCCTGTAAATATTTTTCCGAACCCGTCTCTTTTTGACTATACCGGCGGACCGATTCTCTCTTTTATGAAGCCATCCGGAAGCGCGGTGCCGAGAGATGCATATTATCCTATAATTTTTGATATTCCCTTGATAACTGAGCATATCCGGCATGGCACACGCTGCTCTGTGAAAATAAAAGAGACAGAGAGTTTCAGCATAATGGAACGGATTATCAGAAAAGGATGGCGGGTGCTTGCAGCGGAGGGATTTATATGAATATCAGTCAGTTTAATATGCAGTTTAATCCTGAAGAGGACAGAATCTTATTCAGGCTGAATACAATTCATAAAGAAGAATTCAGATTCTATTTTACCAGAAGATTTGTCAAGCTGCTCTGGTCTGTTTTAATTCAGATGCTTGAGCATGAATATAAAATCAGAGAACCGGAAAAGGCTTATATGGCAAGGGATTTGGCAGAGTTTGAACATGAAAGTATTATCTCTGATGCGAATTTTCATAAAGAATATTCTGAAAAGAGTGAAACCTTTCCTATTGGAAAGGAATTTGTTCTTTTGACAGGGATAAAGGTCAAGCAGGGACAACAGGGGAATATTCTCTGTTTATTCGGCTCTAACGGAAAAGGGATAGAATTTCAGGTTGATAACAGATTCCTTCATGTTTTTTGCGAACTTTTAAAGAATGTGATAAACAAGGCGGATTGGGAGCTTGATTTTATATTCGGTGAAAAAAGAGAAGATCAGACAAATCATGTTCCTAACAGGGTGCTGCATTAAATACGAATTAACGCCATGTGCAACTTTTACCGCAAAGACACAAAGACACTAAGAACATCGGATACTTAGAGTCTTTGAGTCTTTGCAAAAATAAATTATAAGTCTTTGTTTTGAATGACCTTGAAAAAGTTGCACATCACGTGAATTAGGAATGAGAATTAGGAATTAACACAAAGCTCACGAAAAAAAAGCAAAGTTTAAAATATATCTTTGCGATCTTTGAGGATTATCTTAAAATCAAAGTTCTGAAGAATTTACATTCAGTAAAAATATTCATTACAATAAGGAGATTATATGTCTGAAACATCAAAAATAACAATTAGAATCGAGTCTGCTCTCAAAAAAGAAGCGGAAAATATTTTCAGAGAATCGGGGCTGTCTGCAACCGATGCTGTAAAACTGTTTTATCAGTATGTAAGTCAGAAAAAAAAGATACCTTTTAATATAAAAATTCCTAACAAGACTACTGTAAAAACATTTACAGACACAGATTCAGGAAAAAATCTGATAAAATGTGAAAATGCCGAAGATATGTTCAGAAAACTGGGAATCTGATGCTGACACCTTTATATACAAAACAGTTTGAAAAAGATTTGAAAAAAATGCTCAGACAGGGCAGGGATGAGGAAAAAGCAAAAATCATAATATCAAAACTTATCGGGAGAGAAAAACTGAATAAAAAAATAAAGACCATAAACTCACAGGAAATTATAAAGGCAGACGTGAATGTCATATTGAACCTGACTGGCTGCTGATTTACAAAATTGCGGATGATGAAATTATATTTGAAAGGACAGGCACACATTCTCAACTTTTTAAATAAAAGCCTAACCCTGCATCAAGCGGTTGCGTAAATAATCCGCTTAAATAACCTGTTATGCTGTAATAAACAAAGCAGGAGATCAAAAATGTCTTACAGTGATTTCAAAACCATAGAAAATATAAAAGATAAATTTAAGATTCCGATTATATCCGGCGGCTCTCTTTTTTCCGAAACAGAGGAGATTGAAGCCGGTCATATATTGACAGAAATATTACAGGATAACATACCGTTAGCATTAAATATCAATACGGAAAAAGCCCGTTCTGAAATGATTATCTGTCCGGTTCTTGTGGAAGTCAGAAGAATATTGAACAGAAAGATCAGCCTGTTTTCAGGAATAGATTTCAATGTTGATGACGCACTCGGCTTAAACGGATATTGTGATTTCATTATGAGCAGTTCTCCGAATCAGGTTTTTCTCGAATTTCCCGTAGCATGTATTGTTGAAGCAAAAAATGAAAATATCAGAACCGGATATGCTCAGTGCATCGCAGAAATGATTGCGGCCGGAATATTCAATAAAAGGAATTCCTCAGAGGTGTACTATATACTTGGAGCGGTAACAACCGGAAGCAACTGGAAATTCCTGAAATATGAAGGCGGAAAAATATTTGTGGATTTCGATGAATATCTGATAAGCCGGGTAAATAAAATACTTGGTATTTTTGTGGAAACAGTCAATAACTCACGACACTGAAGAGAAAAAGACCGCCTGAAGGCGGAACTACCAACTTTGTTAAATATGTCAGAAAAAAGGATAAATAAAGCTCTATTTCGGCTTTACAGCATTGGATGGGATATTGCCATTCCCCTGCTCCGTCTGAATCCCCGTCTTGCTGAAGGATTTGACCAGAGGATACTCAGAAATACTATGCCACAGGCAGATATATGGATTCAGGCGGCTTCTGCCGGTGAAGCATATCTTGCTGAATTGCTTCTTAGAGAATTAAATCATGTATTTCCGATCAAAATTCTGGTAACATCCAATACAAGACAGGGAATGGAGATTTTGATTCGCTCAATCAAAGATATTACACCCGATAATAAGAAAACAGAAATTTATGCCGCGTATTTTCCCTTTGATAAACCGGAGCTTATGGAAAAAGCTGTCAGGCAGATTTCTCCTAAAATTATGGTTCTTCTGGAATCAGAAATATGGCCCGGGCTTTTATCTGCATTAAAGAAAAATCATTCCAAGATACTGATTATCAACGGCAGAATGACATCTAAGAGTCTGAAACAATATAAAATTATCTCTTCTTCTTTCTGGTATCCGTTCAGACCGGATAAAGTGCTTGCCATTTCCGAAAAAGATGCTGAACGTTTTTCAGCATTATTCGGCATAAAAGATGCTGAAATTATGCCGAATATGAAATTTGACAGGTTTATGGGGAATGGTTTTCATCAGATAAATCCTCTTGAAAAGATTCTTCCGGCTGATAAACTGTTTCTGGTACTCGGTTCCATCGGAGAGAAAGAAGAATCAGATATTGAAAAAATTCTTCTTGATATTTATCAAAAAATCCCTGATATAATAATCGGACTCTTTCCAAGACATATACACCGGATCAGAAATTGGAAAAAACGGCTGAACAAAATAGGAATTTCTTTTCAATTACGATCTGAAATAACAGAGAAAACCGGCAATTCATCTGCCGTTATTCTGTGGGATAAGTTCGGTGAACTGCATTCTGCATACTCTTCGGCAAAAGCCGCGTTTGTCGGCGGAAGCCTTGCTCCTCTGGGCGGACAGAATTTTCTGGAGGCTCTGTCATGCGGGATCATACCTGTTATCGGACCTCATTGGGAAACCTTTGAATGGGTAGGAGAGAGAATAAAAGAAGAAGGACTTATCCGTGTCGCATCAAACTGGAAAGAGGTTGCCGATATTCTGACAGAACAGATGAAATATCCGGTGCCGTGTGAAAGTGTATGTGAAGCGGCTTTCAGATATATCGGAAACAGAAAAGGCGGTACAAATCAGGCTTGTAATCTTATCAGAGAGTTACTCAATTTTAAATTAACCTGACCCCCTGCCCTGAAGGGAAGGGGGGACCCTCATTCCTTCTCTCCCCCTTCCCTTCAGGGAAGGGGGAAGGGGCAGGGGTTAGGTTCATACGCATCAAGCTAAGGATTTTTATGATTCCCGGAACCGGCGGGGTTCGGCTACGCTCACCCCTCGCTCACCCCTCGCTCACCCCGCATGGTGCTGCACTCACAATGAGGGGTGAACGGGGGTGAGCGTAGCCGAACCCCTCAGCTCCGGTAAATCAACCCTCCGGCTGCCATTTGTCCCCGGATAATAAAATCAGACTGTTATTTCCTTAGCTTGATGCGTATGGGGTTAGGTTCGGAGAACTTAATTAAAGATTTTTTCAATTTTTTAAACTTTATAGTTTAGTCAGAAAGGACAATGAATGGCAAAGAGCAGTTTTAAAATAGAAACAGAAAAACCTGTTGAATATGCAAAACTTATCATCGGAGATAAAGAATATGAATTTCCGATTATTGAAGGTACAGAAAAAGAAAGAGGGATTGATTTCAGGACGCTTCGTCAGAAAACCGGATGTATAACATTTGATCCCGGATTTGCAAATACAGGAAGCTGCAAGAGCGCTGTTACCTTTATGGACGGTGAAAAAGGAATATTACGTTACCGGGGATATCCGATTGAACAGTTAGCGGAGTATTCAAGTTTCAGAGAAGTTTCTTATCTTCTTATTAACGGTGAACTGCCTACTTATAAAGATATCAACCGTTTTTCAGTGATGCTGAATGATCATTCTCTTGTGCATGAAGATATGAGAACTTTTTTCCAGAATTTTCCAAGAGATTCTCATCCTATGGGGATTCTCTCTTCAATGGTCAATGCACTTAAAGAATTTTATCCGTATCTTGAATCTACTGACAGAGAGATCAACACAATGGTTACACGGCTTCTTTCAAAGATTCGTACACTGGCGGCTATGTCCTACAGAATATCAAAAGGATATAAAATAATAGACCCGCGCCCTGATTTACCCTATTGTGCGAATTTTCTGAATATGATGTTTGACTCTCCGGTAAAACCGTATAAAATTGATGATGATGTTGTGAATGCACTCAGTGTTTTTCTGATTCTTCATGCGGATCATGAACAGAACGCTTCAACTTCGACTGTCAGAAGTGTCGGTTCAACAAAAACCAATCTTTACGCATGTATTTCCGCAGGTGTTTCCGCGCTGTGGGGCCTTGCACGGCGGAGCTAATCAGGCGGTTATTGAACTTCTTTCCAGAGTTGCCAATAAAGAGGTGAGCATTGATCATCTTATAAAAAGAGCAAAAGATAAAGATGATGCTTTCAGGCTTCCGGGATTCGGACACAGAGTTTATAAAACTTATGATCCGCGAGCAAAGATCATGAAAAAGATATGCGACAGGATTCTTGAAAAGTTACACCTCACTGATCCCCTGTTTGATGTTGCAATGGAGCTTGAGGAATTTGCATTGAAGGATGATTATTTTATCAGCCATAATCTTTATCCGAATGTGGATTTTTACAGCGGTATTGTTCTCAGCGCCATTGGAATACCCACAAAAATGTTTCCTGTTATGTTTGCAATCGGCAGACTTCCCGGATGGATTGCCCACTGGAAAGAGAGCAAAGAAGACAGCAACTGGAGACTAAGCCGTCCCCGTCAGATATATATCGGACCAACTGAGAGAGACTACGTTCAGATTGAAAAAAGAGAGATTGAAAAAAGAGGGTAAACAAAAGACCTGCGGGGTTTTAAAAACCCCGCAGGTCTGATGAATGAATAAAAATGTCTGAAAAAAAAGTTTATTATAATATTGAATCCATTGATAAAGTGAATACCGATATTCTTGAAACCATTGCATATCAGTATGCAGGAGAAAGGAATATTGATATAACCATACAGCAGCCGGAATTTACATCAGTATGCCCCATGACCGGATTACCTGATTTCGGCTGTATTACAATAAAATACAGACCCGAGGAAAAGATTGTTGAATTAAAATCTCTGAAGTTTTATCTGCTGCAATACAGGAATGTCGGCATATTTTACGAACATTTAGTCAACCATATTTTAAATAATCTGGTCTCTGTACTTGATCCTGAATGGATTGAGATAACAGGCGATTTTACAGCAAGAGGCGGCATTACAACAAAAGTTGCCGCTTTACACAAAAAAAGATGATTATCAGCGGAGGAACCTGAAATGACAGAAAGAAAAGTTTTTATGAACAGTGAAAACATAGCTACTTTTGTCTGTCCTGAATGTCAGAAAATGAAAAATGCGGATGTCTCCAAATACAAAGAGATCAATAAAGCAGTCCGTGTAAAATGCAGATGCTCATGCGGGTATACATATACTGTTCTTCTTGAAAGAAGAAGATTTTACAGAAAAGAGGCTGAACTTTCAGGATCATATCTTTTCGGTCCCAGACAGATCAGATCGCCGATGATGGTTAAAGACCTTTCACGTACAGGGCTGAGATTTGAGATGAAAATAAAGCAGGAGTTAAAGATAGGGGATAAGATTACAGTTGAATTTCAACTGAATGACTCCAATAAAACTCCGTTTAAAAAAGAATCGGTTATCAGGAGTATTGTTGACTGCTATGTAGGTGTTGAATTTTGTTCCCCGGATGCTACAGATTCCTCAACTCAGGCTCTTGCATTTTATCTTTTTTAATTAAATTCTGAATTATAAATGAATCATCTCGTGCAGAGACGCAGAGGAAAAATTTACAGGGATTTTTTGCGTCTTTGCGTGAAATTTTTTATTTCCAAAAGGAAAAAAAATTATGCAGACTGATTTTCTGTCAAAAATTATTGAACAGAAAAAAGAAGAGGTTGCAGCGGCGCAACGCTGTATATCTGAAAAAGAGCTGAAAGAGAAAGCAGAACAACTACTCCGGAACCGGCGGATTTTTCAAAAGACTGGAAAAGCCCGGACAATCAGGTGTGAATATCATTGCTGAAATCAAACGTGCTTCTCCGTCCAAAGGATTGATATGCCCTGATTTAAATCCCGCAGTATATGCTTCGGAATATGAAAAAGGAGGGGCAGCCGCTCTCTCTGTTTTAACAGAGCTGCAATATTTTAAGGGGAGTTTTGAGGATTTGAAAACCGCCCGTGAATCCGTAAATCTGCCGGTGCTGCGGAAAGATTTTTTAATATCATCTTATCAGATTTATGAATCAGCGGTTCTCGGAGCAGATGCAGTTCTTCTTATAGTCAGAATTCTTTCTCAGGAGCAGTTGCAGGATTATCTGAGTCTTGCCAAAGAACTTGATTTAGATGTTCTTGTTGAAGTCCATTCAGAAAAAGAGATTGAGGCTGCTGCCCGTGCAGAAGCAAAGCTGGTCGGGATTAATAACCGGAACCTGAAGTCTTTTGAAACCGATATTGAAAATGCAATCAGGATGGTATCTCTTCTTGAATCTTATCAGATAGCTGTTGCAGAGAGCGGAATTAAGACATCTGAAGATATAAAAAAATTACATGACGCGGGAATATGGAATTTTCTGATCGGAGAGAGTCTGGTCAGAGCAGCGAATCCAAAAGAATCTCTCCTATCCCTGAGCAAATTGGGCAGATAGAAAATGCTGAAGAGTTCGTAGTACCGCCTTTAGGCGGTTACTGTGAAATCAGATGTTTATTGCAACACGCCGGACCGCCTGAAGGCGGTACTACAAACTTTTTTGATTTACTGAAATTACAGTAGATCAGGGGTGGAGTGCAAAAATTAATCACAGCGGTTTTTTGCAGAAAATATGGAGGATAAAGAGCATATACAGCAATCTATATTGATTGTTGATGACAATATAAGCAATTTGCAGATACTGGCAAATATTATATCAGCAGAAAATTACAGAATTGCAATGGCAAAGGACGGGGTCAGCGCGTTAGATTTTATTACCAGAGAAAAACCTGATTTAATTCTGCTGGATATAATGATGCCCATGATGGACGGTTTTGAAGTATGCCGGAGATTAAAAAGCCGTAAAGATGCAAAAGAAATACCGATTATATTTATCAGCGCTCTCACAGATACAGCCAGTAAAATAAAAGGTTTTGATGCAGGAGGCGTTGACTACATCACAAAGCCGTTTCATAATAAAGAGGTCTTGGCAAGAATTTCGGCGCACCTGCATATTCAGACGCTTCAAAAAAGTCTTCAGGAAAAAAATATTCTTTTACAACAGGAAGTTGAAGAACGCAAACAGATTGAAAAGGAATTACGCACCGCAAAAAAAGCTCTTGAAACGGCAAATAAAAATCTGGAAAAACGGGTTCAGGATGAGCTGGAAAAACGTCTGAAACAGCAGCAACTGCTTATTCAGAAATCCAAACTGGAATCCCTTGGCAAAATGGCAGCCGGTATTGCCCATGAAATCAATCAGCCTTTGACAGGTATTTCAATGGGATTGGACAATATATTATTCAAATTGTCATCTGATAAGATAACAGATGAGTATTTAACAAAAAAGATAAATTATTTTCAGGAAGATATTAACAGAATCAATCATATTATCAATCATATCAGAACATTTTCAAGAGATCAGACATCGGTTCTGTTTGAAAACATAGATGTGAATGAGGTCTGTAAGAATACATTATTAATGCTGGAAACACAGTATAAACATCATAATATAGAAATTACACTCAATTTGGATAATACTGTCGGTTTGGTTGTGGGGAATAAGTATAAATTGGAGCAGGTAATCTTAAATATACTCTCAAATGCAAGGGATGCGGTAGATCAGCAATATAATACTGTAAGAAACTCATCTTATAAAAAATATATAAAGATAAAAACTTTCCGGGTTTCAGATCATATCTGTATAGAGATTGAAGATAATGGAACAGGTATTTCCGAAGAAGATAAGAATAATATCTTTGATCCGTTTTTTACTACAAAATCACCGGAACAGGGAACAGGGCTGGGGTTATCTATCAGCTACGGAATTATCAAAGATATGAAAGGTGAAATCAGCGTAAATAGTGAGTTTAATGAATATACCGTAATGAAAATATCTTTGCCTGCTGTTACAAAGCCGATTAAAAATTAGGAATTAGGAATTGGGAATTGAGAATTGAGAATTTGAAAAATCCCCATTTTAAAAAGCACCGCCTAAAGGCGGTACTACAAACTAAAAAAGATAAAGATGTGAGAACTAGTTTTGCATAAATATTTTTATATTAAAGGGCTTTTTAATATTATTCAGGCTAAATCAGTTCAATCCCCTCAGACTCTTTTTCACGGAGGCTCCGGTAATTTCAGAAATCCCTTTTCCATTCGTAAAAAAATAACTGTCGGCATAGATATAGGCTCAAAAAACCTGAGATTAGTAAAAATCAGGAGAACATCAGAGCAGCATAAGGAGATGATTGACTATTTAAAAATCCCTTTTGAAGCTGATAAACCTGAATCAAAAGATAATATAGCCCCCTTTTTCCCTCAGATCATTTTTTAAAATCATCATTAACAGATTTTTGTCATAATTCCGAAAAAATTGAAATATGGTGCATTCTTTCTGCATCCGATTTTCAGGCACATTACATAAAAATTCCCAAAGTACCAGTCGGACAGATTGCCAATGCAGTCTATTGGACATATAAAAAAGAAGGAGATTCTTTTAATGAAAAAGAGAGCATTTTTGATTTTGAAATCATAGGAAATATTTCAGAAGACGGTGTAAAAAAAATAGAGATCATGGCATTTACTATACCCGGAAAGCATGTGGAAGAACTCAGAAACCGTTTTTCCGGAATCGGTTTTCCCCTGACCGGCATTATAGTTTATCCTCTTGCATTTCAGAATCTGTTTAAAAGCCAATGGATAAAAAACGAAGGCATTTCTGTCTGTAATCTTTATATGGGGAAAAAATACTCATATATTGATATTTTTTTTCCAAATGGACAACTTGCATTGTCGCGCACTATAAGAACCGGCATTGACAGTATGCTTGACGCTGTTAATGAATGCGGAATAGAGAATGCCGAATATGATGTTCTGAATATTGAAAATGAGGGGATATTTAATTTAATCAAACCTGTTGTCAAAAGATTATCAGTACAGATAGAAAGAACTCTTGAACATTATGCACTGAATTTTAAAACAAATGTTGATAAAATTTATTTTTCATGTCAGACCCATATATGTTATCAACTGCTTGATTATATTTATAAACATCTTGAAATTCCTGTGGAAATCATAGATCCTTTTCATTCCCGGGAGCATGAAACAGATAAGGTTTCATCCCATGAATCTATATCAGAAAAAGGATCGTTTGCTCCGGCAGTCGGATCGGCTATATCTGATAATATAATGACCCCCAATCTGATTTTTACATACAGAGATAAAGAAAGATTAAAAAAGATGTTAAAAATCAATCAACTGATTGTTATAATATTTGCTGTTTTAGTCACCGTGAGTGCCGGAATTTTTTATTGGCAGGAATCTGTTTTAAAAAAGAAAAATGAAGTAATTCAGAGTATTGAAGATGAATCAGCTAAATATCCGCTTATCACTGAAGAGATTATCACACAGGAGATTGAAAAGATAAAACCCGAAGCAGAAAAGCTGAAGGTAATGGGGAAAAAATATCTGACCGCGGCAGTTATCAGGGAAATATCAGAACGGACACCTTCTGATATTCGTCTGCTTGATGTTACGCTTGATCTCGGCGGAATCAAAAACAGCAAATCTGTAAAAATGATAAATATTGAGGGGATAATATTAAATGCTTCATCTGAAAATACTTTGAATAATTATATAAATGTTTTGAAAGAATCACAGATATTTGCCCAGCCCGTTATAAAAAACAAATCTGCTGAAATCTTTCATGGTAAGGATGTCTTACATTTTAACTTGAATATGGAGATTGATATAACACCCTTAAAATGATGCAGTCAATTGCAAAATTAAAAACAAAGAGTCTGATATATTTATCAGGGGGCATAGGAATCCTGGCATTTATTGTTGTATTTCTGATTATTCCGTATCACTATAAACTCAAGAGTATTGATATTGAGATTGAAAATAAGAAAAAATATATGGAAAAGCAGATGCTGTTGATCCCTTATTTTCAGAAAATACGCCAGGTCAAACGGGATATAAAGGAGATTCAGGATGAAGTGCAGTTTAATGAAGCATCAGGGCTTAAAGAGAAACTCCCGTTGAATGAAACAGAAAAAGCAGTCTCTTTATTCAGGGAAATTATCCTTAAAAATCATTTTCAGGTTGAGGCAGTTGAATCAGATAAAAATGCTTCTGTAGATAATTCCGGCTACATGCTGATTACTATGAAGATAAAGGGGGATTTTCTTTATTTTTATAATTTTCTGATACAGTTAAATCAGATACCATACTTGGAACATATTGAACAGATACGGATCCGGACTGTAAAGGATTCAAAAGATATTTTTATGAAAATATGGATAGCAGTTCAATAAAATCCGGACTTTTTTTATAATCTGAAATGGCAAAACGGGAAAAAATAATTGTCTTTTTTGCAATATTAGCGGTTGTCTATGGAGGATATGAGCTTTTATCTTCACCTTCTTCTAAAAAACCGCCGGTTAAAACGGATGAAAAAGCAAAAATATTATCATCATCTGCCGATAATATAAAGAATGAACTTGAAAAGATTGTTCTTCAAAAAGATATATATATTGTCAGAGCCGCATCAGTTCCCTGGAGCAAAGACCCTTTTTCTGATTTACCGATAGAGTCTGAATCAGTTATTCAACAGAACAAAATTGTAATTGAGACATTAAAGCGTCTCTCATATTCAGGATATATGGAGATAGGGAATAAAATATTTGCTATTATCAATGGAATGGAATATGAAGCAGGTGAAGAATTGCCTACTCATAACGGATGTGTTATAAGTGATATTTCTCCGCTTCAAATCATAATAAAAATAAAAGGAGGAGAGGAAATCACTATTCCGCTGACTGAGGAGCAGTAGAGTCAATTAAGACCTGCCGGATTTTTAAAATCCCGCGGGTCTGTCAGGATTTCATTCAGAATATCAAATGGATAAACAGAGCCTTTTCAGAATTATAACCAGCAGAATTCTCTTCTTTATTTTGTTTGTTTTAATATTAACCGGGTGTGCCGGGAAAAAAAATGCTGAAAAAGATACATTTCTTGAGGAATGGAAAGAAATAGCTGAAAAATCAAAAGGATATTCACCTGCTCCCGGCAGAGAGACTGTTGATCCTTTGAAAGAAAAAGAGACGTTTCCGCCCGGAGAGTCAGAGATAGGAATTACTGCGCGGAACCGGATAAAAAAGTATCTGAAGAAAAGATAACAGAAAAAAAAGAGCCTTCCATTCATGAAAATGACAGAAATATTCCGGTTGCTGCTGAAAAAATGCTTCCTGATCAAAAAATATCCATGAAAATGCACAATGTTGAGATTGCTCTTCTGCTCAGAACTTTGGCAAGAGCAGCGGATCAGAATATGATCATCAGTGAAAATGTAAAAGGAAAGACAAGCCTGAATATCAAAGACAGCCCATGGGATGAGGTTTTCCGCTGTATTTTAAAAACTTACGGACTCACCTATGACTGGCAGGGAAATATTATCCGTATTATTACATTGGATGATATTCATAATGAAGTTAAGCTGCTGGAGGCAAATCAGCAGATAAATGAAAAGAAAAGGGAAAATGAACTGAAACAATTAGAGGCTGAACAGAAAAGAGCATCCAAGAAAAGAGAGATTGATATTCTTGCACCTCTTATGACTAAAGTTGTTCCTGTCAAATTTGCGGAGCCTGAAAATCTGAAAAAAAATCTTGAGCAGTTTCTGACAGAGGATAAGGATAAAAAACAAGGTTCTATAGCGGTGGATGAACATACCAGATCACTGATTATTCAGGCAAGTCAGAATGATACTGATATAATGCTCTCTTTGATTGAAACATTGGACAGACCTTCTCCCCAGGTTCTTATTGAGGCTCATATTATTGAGACTAACAGAGATACAGCGCGGGAGCTTGGAATTCAATGGGGAGGATTGTATCATAAAGAGAACGGAAATAATAATTACTGGATTACACCCGGAACAAACAGCAGCGGTACAGGCACAGAGAGTCTTGATCCCGCCTATGGAAATATTGTTAATTTTCCGGCTGTTTCAGCAGTGGAAACAGGTATGAATGCCGCTTATACTGCTCAGAAAATAGGCAGTTACATTCTTTCATTACAATTATCGGCACTTCAGAAAGAAGGCAAGCTGAATATTCTTTCAAATCCTTCGATTACAACCCTTGATAACCAGCGTGCAGTTATTGAGAGCGGCAAAGAGATTCCGTATCAGACTGTTGAAGATAACGAAGTTAATACAGAATTTAAGGAAGCAACCCTTAAATTGGAAGTAACTCCTCATGTTATTGATAAAAATACTTTGAAGATGAAAATTATAACACAAAAAAAAGAAGTAGATACAACTGTTCAGGATAATCCCCCGATTATCACAAAAAAAGCAGAGACCACTGTGGTTTTATTTGACGGAGAGACAACGGTTATCGGCGGACTGAGCAAGGAATCATCAAGCCGGTCTGAGTCAGGGGTTCCTTGTTTAAAAGATATTCCTTTTCTCGGTTATCTCTTCAAAGGAGAGGGGGGTAACAGCAATATGGAGGATGTTCTTATTTTTATTACACCATATATTCTGGAAGAGAAGAATCGGGAATTAGGAATTGAAAATTAGTGAGGGGCGAATAATTATTTGCCCCTACATATTCCCCCTTCCCTTCAGGGAAGGGGGGCAGGGGGATTAGGTTTTATTTGCATGAGGAGAATTTGAAGAAAAAAAGATTAGGAGAGATGCTTATAGAAAAAGGTCTTATGACCGAAGATCGTCTTGAGCTGGCTCTGTTAGGTCAGAAGCGGGCAAAGATGAAGTTGGGGCAGTACATCATCAGGGAAGGAACTGTCAGTGAAACAATGATGGCAGATATTGTTTCCAGTCAGTTAAAAATAGAAAGATACCATCCTGACAACTATCCGCTTGAAACAAATCTTTCAGATATTCTTCCTATTGAGATAGTCAATAAATATCAGGCTGTTCCTATTCAGAAAAAAAATTCTCTGCTGATAATAGCAATGACAGACCCTTCAAATATAAAAGGATTGGATGCTATTGAAACATTTACCGGAACTGAAGTTGATACTGTTCTATGCACAGAACAGGAGCTTAATTTTCTGATAACAACTATTTACGGTACAAAATCCGGCATCGGCAGTGTTCTGGGCGATATTGAAGGAATGCAATATATCAGCAATCCTGATGAAACTGAAAATATTCTTGCAACCGAGGATGTGGAAGTCACTTCTCTTCAGAATATGGCGGAAGAAGCCCCGGTTATCCGTCTGGTGAATGAAATTCTTTCACAGGCTGTCCGTGAAGGAGCAAGTGATGTGCATATCAGTCCTGAAAAAGATTCTGTACAGATTCGGCTGCGTGTTGACGGCAAGCTCCGTGAAGTCCCTTCTCCTCCGAAATTTATGATTCTTCCGATAGTCTCCAGACTGAAAATATTATCCAATATGGATATTTCTGTATCAAGAACCCCGCAGGATGGAAGATTCACGGCAAAAATGAATAATAAAGAGATCAATATCAGAGCTTCTATTATTCCGACAATTTACGGTGAAAATATGGTACTCAGAATTCTTGATACCAGCGCGGGGATTTATGAACTCAAAGAGCTTGGAATGTCGGATAAAGAGATAGAGAAAGTTGAATCTACGGTAAATAAACCTTATGGAATGATTTTAAGCACGGGACCCACGGGAAGCGGCAAAACAACAACATTATATTCTATTTTAAAGGAGCTTAATCAGCCTGATATAAATATCATCACTCTTGAAGACCCTGTGGAGTATAGGATTGACAAGATACGTCAGACTCAGTTAAACCGGAAAGCGGGCATGACGTTTGCCAGCGGCATCCGCTCTATTCTGCGGCAGGACCCTGATGTAATTATGGTCGGTGAGATACGGGATGCTGAAACCGCTGCTGTTGCTGTTCAGGCTGCTCTGACAGGTCATAAGGTGCTGAGTACAATCCATACCAATGATGCAGCAGGAGCTATCACCAGGCTTATTGATATGAATATAGAATCTTTTCTGATCTCATCAGTGATGCTCCTCTCTATTGCCCAACGTCTGATCCGAAAGGTTTGCCCTTATTGTAAAGAATCTTATGAGCCTCGTCCCGAGATTTTAAAATACTGGGGAGTAGAGAACAATAGCCATAATGCGGGTTTTTTTCAGTCAAAAGGATGTTTTAACTGTATAAATACAGGCTACAAAGGGAGAATCGGTATTTTCGAGGTGCTGGTCATAGATGAAATGATTCAGGATATGATCATAAAAAATAAATCTGCTCAGGAGATTAACCGGGCTGCAAAGCAGACAGATAATTTCACAACACTGAAAGAGGATGTGGCACAGAAAATTATCAGGGGAATTACCACTGTAGATGAGGCGGCTTCTGCAATTATGGCGTAAATTCTATTTAGTGTCTTTGTGCCTTAGTGTCTTAGTGGTAATAAAACACAAAGACACAAAGACACAAAGACACTAAAGCATAATCAACGGGAAAAAGAACAATGCCTAAATTTTCTTACAAGGCAATTAATGAACTGGGAAATAATGTTTCCGGTGTGATAGATGCTGAATCGCTTGAATCAGCAAATAATATAATCGCTTCAAAAGGGTATATACCTTCAAAAGTAAAAGAGAGCAGAGGCGCTTCATCTGAAGCTGTTTCACAAATGAGCATTGAGGAGAGGCTTTCATTTGTCAGACCATGGGAATTGATTCTTTTTACAAAACAGTTCAGAACTCTTATACGTGCAGGAATCCCTATGATGACAATTTTGCATGTTCTTGAGAACCAGACTGAAAATCTGAAACTGAAAAAAATCATCACTTTGATTGCCAAAGATATTAATGGCGGATTAGGCATTTATCAGGCATTCAGAAAACATCCGAATATATTTTCTCCCTTGTATTGCAGTGTTATACAGGCAGGAGAAATCAGCGGCGAGCTTCCCAAAGTTCTGGATCGCCTGACCTATATAATGGAACATGAATATAAAATCAAATCAGATATTAAAGCCGCTCTCAGGTATCCGTTGTTTGTTACATTTTTTCTTGGATTCGCCTTTATTGTAATGCTGACATTTGTTATTCCTACTTATGTGAGGGTATTTCAGAAAGCAGGAGTCCAGCTTCCTCTGCCGACTCAGATATGTATTCTGATGTATCAGTTTCTGTCAAATTTCTGGCATATTATTATTGTCAGCATAATCGCAGCCGGAATAGCATTGTTCATCTTTCTTAAAACAGAGCAGGGTAAATACCTCAGAGATTTTATATTTATGAAAATTCCTATACTCGGTGTTCTTTTTGTAAAAGCTGCCATGTCCAGATTTGCAAGTATATTTGCCATACTTCAGTCAAGCGGTATTGCTATTCTTGATTCCATAACTATTCTTGCCGGAACAATCGGAAACGCCGCTATTTCCCGTGAATTTGACCGTATAAGGAGCAGGATTGAAAAAGGTAGCGGTATCTCTGCTCCGTTAAAATCCGCAAAATATTTTACCCCTATGGTGGTGAATATGGTTGCTATCGGAGAAGAATCAGGGAATCTTGATGAGATGCTTCAGGAGATAACAGAGCATTATGATGTAGAGGTGGAATATGCAATGAAAAGGGTTTCAGAGCTTGTGGGTCCTTTGCTGACAATCGGTCTGGCTGCTGTGGTCGGTTTTTTTGCATTAGCAATATTTTTGCCTATGTGGGATTTGACAAAAACCGTGAAGTAATTAGGAATTGGGAATTAAGAATTAGGAATTGTATATTTAAGAAGCTAAGTTTCTTTAAGAAACTTAGCTTCTTTTAAGACCTGCGGGGTTTCCAAAACCCCGCAGGTCTGTTTTTATATGAAACAGAACCGTTACTACATCAGCCTTTATATTATCATTCCGATAATTTTTGCGGGTTTGAGCATCCTTTCATCTATTGTAACCTTCCGTGTAACTGAATATTTTATAAAACGCGGTTTAGCTGCCGAAGAGCCTGTTTTATGGGTCAGTGTCGGAATCGGCGTTATTACTTATATATGCAGCCTGCTGATTCTTGTTGTTATTTTAAAACCTGTTGAAAAATTTATGAAAGAGGCAAAAAAGCTGACGATTCTTTCCGGTAATGAAGCAGGGGATGAAAATAGAGTATTGAAAGGATCAGTTGATAAACTTGAAGAATTTTCTCAGGTGTTTGAGCAGGTAGCCCATGTTCTGACCATGATAGATGCCCGTCAGCATTTCCCTGATATTATTGCCGAAAGCAGAGCAATGCGGAGTGTGCTGACGCAGATCATGAAGGTTGCTCCTACAGATGCAACAGTTCTGATTCTCGGAGAGAGCGGAACCGGAAAAGAGCTTGTTGCCACAGGTATTTACAGAAAGAGTCTGCGCAAAGATAAGCCGTTTATTACATTGAACTGCACGGCAGTACCTGACGGCTTATGGGAAAGCGAGCTTTTCGGGCATGAAAAAGGGGCATTTACAGGCGCAATAGCAAGAAAACCGGGAAAATTTGAGATTGCTGATCAAGGTACATTTTTTTTAGATGAAATAGGGGATATGCCGTTAAATACTCAGGCAAAAATCCTTCGGGTACTTCAGGAGAGTGAATTTGAAAGGGTTGGGGGGAATTCTCCTATCAAGGTTGATGTCCGTTTTATTGCTGCAACCAATAAAGAACTGTTTAAAATGGTAAAAGAAGGAAAATTCAGGGAAGACCTTTATCACCGGCTTAATGTATTTTCAATCCGGCTTCCTCCGTTAAGAGAGAGAAAAGAGGATATTCCTGTATTGACAGATCATTTTCTTGCAAATGCTCCTAAATTGGCAAGAATTTCATCAGTTACATTGCAGTTGCTTATGGCATATTCATGGCGCGGGAATGTGCGGGAGCTTAAAAATACTCTGGAGCGTGCTACTGTAATGTGTGAAGATGGCGTAATCGATCCGCATCATCTCCCTTCAGATATTAGAAAAGAACTGACAGAGCAGGTAATTGAACCGTTAAAAGAATCTTTATCTTTGGATGAAAAGCTGGCAGTGATTGAGAGGAATCTGATTATTGAGGCTCTTCACAAATCAGGCGGGTTTCAGGTACGGGCGGCTGAATTTCTTGGAATCAATCCAAGACAATTAGCTCACAGGATTAAAAAATATAATATTGATCCAAAAGAATTTAAGGGGTAGGTTGGGGTGAACAGAGTGAACCCCAACAGCAAGTAAGTCGGGGTGAACAGAGTGAACCCCAACAGTTTATATTTGTTGGGGTTCATCTCGTTTTATCTCGTTCCCACGCTTTGCGTGGGAACGCAGCACGGACGCTCTGCGTCCATTCAATATATGTGTATGAACATAAAGGACGCAAAGCGTCCTCTCCTGCATTCCCACGCAAAGCGTGGGAACAAGTCAAGACCAATAACCGACATTTTTTGGTGATTTTCCTACAATTTTTGTCACTTTTTTCAAGGCTTGACAAATTGAGAAAAAGAAATTAAGAAAAGAGCTTTATAAATTTGATAATCAGGTTTTATTTTTAAAAGCTCCAAAGGAGCGTTGGCAATTTAGAATATACCGCTTTTGTGCAGATTAAAAAGACCTTTGTGTTTTTAATGAATTTGATATGTTTGGCACGGTTTGTGCATAACATATAATTGTTTTATTTCAGATTTGATCCGGTAAAAAAGGAGACGGAAAAATGAGAAAAGTTAATATATTAGAGAATCAAAAGGGTTTTACCCTGATTGAAATTATAGCGGTGCTGGTGATATTGGGTATTCTGGCGGCAGTGGCTGTGCCTAAGTTTATGAGTTTGACTGAAGAAGCAAAACAAAGAGCTGTTGAAGGTGCGCTTTCCGCAGGTCAGTCATCTGTTGCCATGCAATATGCAAGATTGTCATTGAAGAATGATGCAGAACCCGCTATGACAACGCTTGCTAAAGCTGCATTAAGTCAAATTGGAGGGGATTTTACTTTTACTTTCGTAGCTAGTGCGGATTCTGGAATTCGGATTACAGCAAAAGGACAAGGAAAGACTGCTAGTTATTACTGGAAGAAGCCGGGTCTATAAACCAAAGTAAAGGCGGCTTTTTAGAACCGCCTTTCTCATTTTTATTTATTTGAGATTTTTATTTCATTGCTCTGTTCAGCAAGGTTTTTTCTGATAATAGGTAGTAAAATATCTGATTTAGGTTCATAAATGATTATATCATCATCTCCTTCGTGCATGATTTCAAGATAGCTTTTATCGCCTTTTAGGTATATCACCTGACCAACAAGAGTATTGATTCTTTCTTCTTTTCCTGTTATGGAAAATAATTCAATCAGAGCCAAATATCCTCTTATATATTTTGGATATTTTTTTAAAAATCTCTCCCAATACAGAATTGCCGTCTCATACCGCTCCTTTATTTTCATAGATTCTGCAAGTATCATAAGTGGTAAAGCGTAATCAGGGTTCACTCTTAGCATATAGTTGGCACCATTTACAGCCTGATCAATATCACCGGATTTCAGTAAAATCAGACTCAAAATCAGATGGTAAGCTATTTCGTCTGGTTTATTTAATATTGCTTTTTCTATATATTTTTGTGATTCGACAGAATCACCCTCTTTATAATATACCATAGCAAGCCCGTAAAGTGTCCGAGGATCCGGAGACCCGTTACAAATTTCACTGCTTTTCATAAGATGCTGTTTTGCTTTATCATAATCTTTTTTTTTAAGATAGTACATTCCTATATTTTCATGATAAGTCGCTGTGATTTTTATATTTGAAACATTTTTTAATTCAAGTGCTTTTTGCATCTCCTCATAAGCCTTGTCATAAAGTCCTATTTTCCAATACTCGGTTCCAAGATTGTTATATGGTCTGCTCAAATTAGGCGATTTTTTTATATTATCTTTCCAAATGGTTACTTCATCTTTAAAAATATAATTCCTGCTGTAAACAGTATGCGCCTGAGCAGAAATCAGAAACGTAAATACAAAGATAAATAGAATCTGGATAGGCTTTGTATATGAAAAATAATCAATAATCATGAGCATTAAGATAGACGGCAGAATAAAAAGAAGCATAGATGGCAGATAATTCCTATGCTCATAAATCAGTTCCAGCGGAAGAATTGAACTTTCAATCAGATGATTGACAAAAAAGAAGATAATACAGAAGGCAATCAATGCTCTTTTCCGACACATCCATAAAGCAACGCCGATAAGAGTAAAGATAATCAGAATAGCCGGAAGCGTTGTCATTGGCGTAAATAATGATTTTGAAATATCAATATCATATAAAAATGTCAGACGGGAATCAATCGGATAAAATAGCAGAGAGAGATAAAAGAGAATGATTCTCGGCTGAGTGAGCAATCTTTCCAATGGCGTAAAAGGACGGTTATCATAAGCATCTATAATTGATACAATATCAGTCTGGATATAAAATAATCCAAGCCCTATAAGAAACAATACAGGAATGATAAGAATTTTAAAATGATATTTCAGATTCTCCCGTGTTACTCCCTGAATAAGAAGCAGATCAAATAAAAAGAGACTCACCGGAAGCATAGCGGCATTCTCTTTACTGGCAAATGAGAAAAATGCGGCAATTCCACAAAGTACGAAATATTTTATTGACTTCTGACTCCTGACTCCTGACTCCTGACTCCTTCCCTTCATATAAAAATAGATCGCCATAATATAAAACATCCCTGCCATGCTCGCCATTCTTTGGACAATATAGGTAACAGAAGTTACATGAACAGGATGCGTTGCCCATAAAAATACAGATAACAGCGCAATAGAATAAGCAGTTGTTTCATATCTGCTTTTCAGCAAAGGCAGTTTCAGCGTATTGTAGATAAATAAAAAGAGAAAGATCGAAGCAATGTAATGGATAATAAAATTAACAATATGGTATCCGGCAACATTGGTTTCGCCAAAATAATAATTCAGCCCAAGCGTAAAATAAGAGAGCGGACGGATAATCCTTGTTCCGACATCATTTGCCCCGTAAAAACTCTTTTTTATATCTTCCCATGAGAGCGATTTCAGATGAAGATTCGGATTATTAACGATATTCGGAAAATCATCAAAATGAAATTCACAATAAAAGCTGTTTCCGTAGATAATAATCAGGGAAATAAATAGGATGATAAAAGTAAACGCATATTTTTTTGCATCCGGGAAATCCCATTTTATATGTAAGTCAAAACTGTCTTCTTTGCAGATCATAATATATATCTTTTATTAATTCACGCCATGTGCGACTTTTAACCGCAAAGGGCGCAAAGAAGGCGCAAAGTACGCAAAGATTTCTTTGCGGAATTTGCGGAAACCTTTGCGTACTTTGCGTTTGGAAAAAGTTGCACATCGCGTTAATTCTAAGGAATGTAGGGCGGACTAAGTACATGAAACAGTAAATACGCTTTTTTTTGTGTCTTAGTGTCTTAGTGTCTTTGTGTTTTCCTGACACCAGGACACAAAGACACTAAGTGCAACCCGATGCGTATTTACTGTTTCGTGTACTAAGCGTAAGCGTGTCCGCCAGCGTGTAGGGTGGACACGCTGTACTTAGTCCACCCTACTACTATATCTTAAACTCTAAGGGTTTTAAAAACCATTATGGTTTACTTGATACTTAATATTTTCGGAGTTTTTAAGAAACATTGTGAAACAGAATGTTTATCGCTGATTACCTCAAAGACCTGAAGCGGTTTGGATTTTCCTTTTGCATTGATTGGCTTCAGTTCAACAACATCAAAACACTCCTGCAAATAACTGTGAGTCTCTTTGGAGATGATGATCTGTCCAGCTTTAGCCGCTGAACAGAGCCGGGAGGCGGTATTCACTGTATCACCGATAACAGAATAGCTCATTGTCCGGCTGGAACCGATATATCCTGCCACAAGCGTCCCTGTATTAATCCCGATCCCGACTTTAATCTGCTCCTCCGGCGGACGGATTTTGTTAAATTCAACAAGCACAGCTTGAATATCAAGCGCAGCACGGACAGCAAGTATCGGATCATCATCATGACTTACCGGCAGCCCCATATAACCATGATCTCATCTCCGATAAATTTGTCAACAGTACCTTCATAGCGGAAGACAATTTCAACAATCACCTCAAAATATTCATTCAGCATCTGAAGCACTTCGGTTGCGCTTGTCTTTTCACTCATTGATGTGAATCCGCGAATATCAGCAAACATCACTGTTGCTATCCGCTTTTCTCCCCCTTTTTCAACCCTCAGAACGCCCTGAGACAACCATGTTTGCAAGATTAGGAGAAAGCAGCTTCTGAAACTGCTCCTGGGTCGCTTCAGTCTTTTTCATCTTTTTTATCAATTCTTTGTGTTCGGTTATATCTTCAACAAGACAGTCAAAATAAGTGATAAAATCTTTTTCATCGCTTTTTTTTATCAATTTTGCAGTAATCAGCCCCCAGCAGAGAGAACCGTTCTTTTTTTTTAATTCCACTTCAGTCCATGATATACTTCCTCTTGACATAATCTTTTCTGAAAATATTTTTCCATCATCATTTCGCGCAAAGATATTAAGGATATTTATCTTTTCAAGCTCTTCCTCAGAGTTATATCCAATCATTTTTAGAAAAGCAGGATTTGCCATCGAAAATTTTCCGTTGATTCCCGGTGTGATACGGAAAATACCGATAGATAAATTTTCCACCAGTGTCCGGTATCGCTCTTCGCTTATTTTCATCTTTTTTTCAGCATCTTTGCGGCTGTTTATGGTATATTGTGCATGAGAGCCGAAAATAATAAAAAGACATAAAACAACAATACGCGCCCAGTTTTCATCCAGATTGGTTCCGATCAGCAATCTGAAAAAATTAAAATCTTTTAAAAAAAACATCCGCATAAAAGAGTCAATAATCCAATAAATTGCGGCAAGTCCTAATCCGGTCAACACCATTTGATTAGATATAAATAATTGTTTTCTATTTCGTTTCATAGTCCTGTTCTTCATTTTTTATAAATTCCTTATCCCATGCTTTGCGTGGGAACAAGAATTAAGAAGAATCAGTATAAAATTTTTTTGGAAAATATTCAAGTATCAGCGGATTTGAAAATTTTATCTGTTAAGAAAATTTTTTATCAATTGCCGTATATCATTATATTTTTCCGGATCCATCCATATCATTTCCGGATCAGCTTTAAACCACGTAATTTGCCGTTTTGCATATCTTCTTGTATCACGCTTCAATATTCTTACAGTCTCTTCCCATGAATATTTTCCGTTAAGAAAATCAGTAATATGTCTGTAGCCGATTGACTGCATTGCTTTAAGTTCAGGTTTATAACCCATATTCAGCAGATTTCTGACTTCATCAGCAAATCCTTCGGCTATCATAGCATCCACCCGGTTATTGATACGATCATAAAGCCTTTCTCTCTCTGTATGCAGAGCTATCTTTAATACATGAAACGGATTTTCTTCAAACCCATGCTCCTGCTGATATTCAGATATAGGCTTTCCGGTAATTTCAAAGATTTCAACTGCTCTGATGATTCTGTATGTGTCATTCGGGTGTATTTTTTCAGCCGCGGAAGGATCATATTGACATAATCTCCTGTAAAGAAAATCATTACCTTTTTCATCAGCCTCTTTTTTCAGACGGCTGCGGATAACAGAATCTGTCGGCGAGGTCTGAAATATACCATGTACCAGTGCTTTAATATAAAATCCTGTTCCTCCCACAACAAACGGAACAATTCCATTTTCATGAAGATTGTTAATCTTTTCACGTGCCAACTGTGAATAAAGAGCCGCATCAAAATTCTCATCAGGAGCGACAATATCAATTATATGATGAGGAATAAGTGACAGTTCTTCCTGTGTCGGCTTGGCTGTGCCAATATCCATATAGCGATATATCTGCATGGAATCTGCGCTGATGATTTCACCGTGAAAATCTCTTGCAAGATCAATCGCCAAAGAGGTCTTTCCAATTCCAGTGGGTCCGCAGATAACTATGACATAAGGCAAATCAGGTATTATATTTTCAATCATATATGAAAAAAATATCGATCAAATTTGTTATTGATTATAACAGGAGAGATGGTTATTATACAAGAAAGAATTCATCAGAGACTTATGAATAAAGAATTGAAAGATTTGCTTTTTATATTTATTTTATAAATATTCAAAGACGGCAGCAGCTGAGTTTTACAGGAAGGTATTTATAAGTGGCGGAAGTGCATGGGAATCGAACCCACCCGGGACGGTTTCAGCGCCCCACACCGGATTTGAAGTCCGGGAGCCCCACCAGTGAGCTGTGCACTTCCATTTTTAACAACCCGATCACAAAGAACGTAAATGCTTTTAACGGGTTTTTATTAACTTGTCAATAGTTATAAATGCTAAAAGAATCAGTATATGATCCGATTAAATCTTATCAGAAGATTATTTGCAGCTATTCTGTAAAGAAATTGCAAATTATAATATTAATAGGCTCTGTGATTATCTCCTCAGGACTGATAACAGCCTCCGCAACAGGGGACTTGTGGTTGGATGAAATCTGGTCATTAAACTTTGCATTGAATATCGCTTCAGCAGAAGATATTATAAAAATTCACCATGATAATAATCATCTTTTAAATACGCTTTATCTTTATATTATCGGAAATCAGAAAAACTGGATATTGTATCGCGGTTTGTCAATACTGACAGGGATAGCATCAATATTCCTTTTAGGATATGCCTCTTTCAGATACAGTATAGCTGAAGCTGCTGCTTTATTATGGTTAGCGGGATTTTCATATCCCCTTATCCTCTATTTTTCCGAAGCCAGGGGATATGCTCCTGCAATCTTTTTTTCATTAGCATCTTTTTTTATTATTCAGGATTATCAGCAGGAAAAAAAGTTATGGAAAATAATCCTTTTCCGGTTTTCAGCAATGCTCGGCTTCCTGTCCCATCTGACTTTTCTTTATACCTTTGTATCCTTGATATTATGGTCATTTATTCATGAAATAAAATCTGAAAAATCTTATCTTGCGGTTTGCAGGGAGATGATAAAATGTTACGCTGTTCCGATTATATTCATCATGCTCCTTTATTATCTCCATATAAGATACATAGTTCTGGGAGGGGGACCGATTTATAAAATACAGGATGTTATATATGAAACCCTTAATATGGCTACAGGGATTTATGAATCAGGGCTTCCAGATTTTTTCGGAATGATTGTTGCCTGTATAATATTGATTTTCGGAATGGTTATACTGTATAAAGAAAAATCGGAGAGTGCGGTTTTCTTTCTCTCTGTTCTGCTTCCGGTTCCTGGGATTATTCTTGTTTTCAGACCTCCTAAATATCTTTATTTCAGGTATTTTATTATCTGTTTCCCGTTTTTTTATATGCTTGCAGCTCATGTACTTGCTTTTTTTTACCATAAGTTTAAAATAGGAAAAGCAGTATATGCTTTTCTATTAATCCTTTTCTTTATTTTACAGATTCAGAAAATCGGAGAATTGGTAACTTCAGGAAGAGGGGATTATTATAATGCAGTAATGTATATGGCAGAAAATTCAACAGGAACAGATATTACTGTGGGAAGTGACCATGATTTCAGAAATAAGCTGCTCTTAGAATTTTATGCCGCTTATTTACCCCCCGGAAAAGAGATCATATATTCAGAGCAGTCTTCATGGCTTGAAGATAAACCGGAATGGATTATTATGCACAGCCAGGATCTTTCCTTTAGACCTCGTAATAAATTTGACACCAATGCCGGAACAACTTATATTTTGGAGCAAAGTTTCAGATATTCAGGGATTTCCGGGTGGAATTGGTTCTTATACAGGGATATGCTTAAAATTACAAAAAAAGAAGATAAATAAGGACAAAAAAATGATAAACAGAGAGAGATTGGCAGAAACATTCAGATTTCTTGCTGAGATTGACAGTGTATCAAAGGATGAGGCGAATATCGCCGGTGAACTGAAGAAGATTCTTGAATCGCTGGGAGCGGAGATATTCATTGATAATGCCGGTGAAAAAACAGGAAGCAATACAGGAAATATATTAGCAAAATTCAAAGGAAATACAGATGCTCCTCCGCTTCTGCTGAATGCCCATATAGATACGGTTGAACCGGGAAAAGGGGTTAAAGCCATCCTGAATAACAGCATATTTACCAGTGACGGCACAACAATATTAGGCGCTGATGATAAAAGCGCAATTGCTGTTATTCTGGAAACAATAAGGGTTATTCAGGAGAATCATCTGAAATACGGTCCGATTGAGCTTCTTCTGACCGTCTGTGAAGAAATCGGACTTCTCGGAGCAAAACATCTTGATTTTAATTTAATTACAGCAAAATACGGCTATACACTTGATGCCACAGATACAGAAGGGATTGTTACGCGTGCCCCGGAGCAAACCGTATTGAATTTAAGATTCATGGCAAAGATGCTCATGCAGGTGCTGCGCCTGAAAAGGGGATAAATGCCATCTCAATTGCGAGCAAGGCAATAGCCAAACTTGAACTTGGTCGGATAGATCATGAAACAACCTGTAATATCGGAATTATTGAGGGCGGACTTGCCACAAATATAGTTCCGAATCTTGTTACAGTAAAAGGTGAAGCCCGAAGTCATGATAAAGAGAAATTGCAGAGAGTTACAGATATTATAATTTCATCATTTAAAGAGGCTGTTGATAATTACAAGCCGGTTTCTGATGATGGACTCCCCCGGCTTGAGATTCTTATGGAGAATGATTTTTCATGCACTCATATTCCTGATGATCATCCGGTGGTTCAGATGGCTCAGAAAGCCGCTTCAAATCTCGGAAGAAAAATGATAACCAAAATGACCGGCGGAGGGGCAGATGCAAATATCTTTTTTGAAAAAGGGATTATTACCTGCGTGTTAGGAACAGGAATGCGCGATATGCACACAGTAAGGGAATCGGTCAGTCTTGATGATATGGTTCGGACATCAGAACTGATGCTTGAGATTATAAAGATTCATTCACAAATGCCAATTTAAAATTAGGAATTAGGAATTGACAGATGAATCAAACTTCCGAAGTTTCTGAAACTTCACGCCATTTACAACTTTATTAACTGCAAAGATCACTAAGAAGGCACAAAGATCACAAAAACCCATTGTGAAACCTTTGTGTCCTTTGTGGTAAAAAAGATAAAAAAGTTACACATCACGTAAACTTAGGAAGTATTTATACCATAAAAGCACTGTTAATTCTTAATTCCTAATTGGCGTTTATTTAAGCTCTTGACAAAAATCATCTTAAATTATAGAAATATGATGTTTTTTTGAAGTTATTATTCATGTCCGGTTAAATTTACACCCGTTTCCAACGTGAGTTTGGGAACGGAATAACACTCTTTTACTCATTCACAGAATATGTTTGAGAATGAGTAAAATTTTTTATCAGAAAGGAAAATTTTGAACTCAGATATTTTGGAAAAGGATAAAAACAGAAAAGGCGCACTCAGGGAGAATATCGAAGCAATCCTTGTCGCTATTGTACTTGCCATGTTCATCCGTACATTCTTTGTTCAGGCATTTAAAATTCCGTCAGGCTCTATGAAAGAGACGCTTCAGATCGGAGATCATATTCTGGTGAACAAATTTATCTTCGGCGTCAAGATTCCATTTACCCAGAAAACGATTATTCCGGTTAAAGATCCGAAACAAGGGGACATTATTGTTTTTAAATTTCCCGAAGATCCTAAAAAAGATTTTATCAAAAGAGTTATAGCAGTCGGAGGGGATACTGTTGAAATCAGAGATAAAAAAGTCTATGTGAATGATAAACCTTTGGGAGAAGAGCCTTATGCTGTTCATACAGACCCCAATATGAGGAATCAGCCGAGAGATATTTTCGGACCAGTGAAAGTTCCTCTTAATTCACTTTTTGTTATGGGGGATAACAGGGATCACAGTTATGACAGCAGGTTCTGGGGTTTTGTGGATTTACAGGCGGTAAAAGGCAAGGCATTTATTATTTACTGGTCATGGGATAATGATAATTTCGGCGTAAGATGGAACAGACTCGGGCAGTTGCTGAAATAACCCCGGATATTTTTTTATGTCAGAAAAAACTTCTCATATCCTTGTTGTAGATGATGATTTCAGCATGAGAGAGCTTCTTGAATTCATACTGAAGAGAGAAGGGTATCAGGTATCATGTGCAGAGAACGGTCTCACGGCTATTTCAATGATTGGAAAAACTCATTTTGACCTTCTGCTCTGCGATATAAAACTTGGAGATATAACCGGGCTGGAAGTATTAAAAGCGGCTAAAAAAGAGAATCCGAATGCTGTGGTTGTAATGATTTCTGCTTATGCCACAGCAGAGACCGCTGTTGAGGCAATGAATGAGGGTGCTTATGACTATCTTCCCAAGCCCTTTGACAATGAAGAGCTTAAACATGCAATAGCAAAAGCTCTGGAAGTGAGGACTATTGCCCATGAAAAGAAGATTCTTGACAATGAACTGAAAGAGAATCTTCATTTTAATCTGATTGTGGGAAACAGTCCCAGGATGCTTCACATTTATGAAATGATCCGGCAGGTTTCTCAGGCAGTTACCAATGTTCTGATAACAGGTGAAAGCGGAACCGGAAAAGAACTGATTGCCCGCGCCATTCATGAACAGAGTGAACGCAGGGATAAACCCTTTATGGCTGTGAATTGCGGAGGGATTCCCGAAACATTGATAGAGAGTGAGCTTTTCGGACATAAAAAAGGAGCATTTACAGGCGCTTCTCAGGATAAAAAAGGGCTTTTTGAGGTTGCTGACTGCGGGACCCTTTTTCTTGATGAAATAGGAGAGGTCGATCTCCATATACAGGTAAAGATGCTCAGAGCAGTTCAGGAGAAGGTCGTCAGACCTGTAGGGAGTAATGAGGATATTTCTGTTGATGTCAGAATCCTTTCTGCCACCAACAGAAATCTTGAAAAAGAGGTTATTGCCGGAAGGTTCCGGGAAGACCTTTTCTACCGTCTGAATGTCATAGAGATAAAGGTTCCCCCGCTCAGAGAGAGAAAAGAGGATTTGCGGATACTTGCACAGCATTTTCTGGATAAATATTCCCGTAAAATGGGAAAAGAGATAACAAAAATATCATCTTATGCAATTGATTTATTGAATAAATATGATTTTCCAGGAAATATCCGTGAGCTTGAAAACCTTATAGAAAGAAGTGTTGCACTCACTAATACAAATATTCTTTTGCCGGACAGTCTTACTCTTTCTGTTCATAAGCGCGCATGGAAAGAAGAGAAGAATGATGCTCTGATAGATTTGGATGCAGTTAAAAACGGAGTTTCATTGGATGCGATTCTGGATCAGATTGAAAAAGCATATATTACCAAGGCACTTGAATTAAGCAAAAAGGAAAGGAAAAAAGCAGCCAAATTACTTGGTATTAATCTTCGATCTCTCCGTTATCGCCTTAATAAGCTGGAGATGGAGGAATGAAGCAGATTAAGCTGCTGAAGAAGCCAAGTTTTTTAAAAAAACTTGGCTTTTTATATTAAATCTTTTTCCTTTCCCCCTTCCCTAAAGGGAAGGGGGCAGGGGGGTTAGGTTTATTTTTTACATTTATGTAAGTCCGTTTTCTCTTTAACCCAATTAAAGTGACAAAAATTGTCACATGCGTGACAATTTTTGTCACTTTATCCTTGTTTTTATTCCGGTCTATGAAATTTTTTATCCACCAGTTTAACCTTTTATTTGTATAAATACAAATCATTAAAATTTTTTCCCAAATTTTTGCCAATATGGCACGTCTTTTGCTTACTATATCTGTAACGCTTATAAAAAAGATGATCGAATTTGAGGAGGTGGCAATTAAATAATAAAATATCTCTCATTTAGTTGTTGATGAATTGGATAATTTTTTTTATAAACAAACATTTTTTAATTTATTTATAGGAGGTTTCAAAATGATTCAAAAACTTAGAGGAAGCAACGAAAAAGGCTTCACATTGATCGAACTTATGATCGTTATCGCCATTATCGGTATTCTGGCTGCGATAGCAATTCCTAACTTTATCGCTTACAGAAAAAGAGGTTACTACTCCGCAGCAAACTCGGATGCAAAAAACTCTTATACAGCAGCTCAGGCATATTATACCGAATTTCCACTTGCTGCCATTACCACTGTTACTCAGCTGCAACATGGTGGATTTAAGAGCACCGCAAATGTTACTTCAACTGTAAGTGGTGTTCAATCTGCTTTAACAATAACAACAAAACACTCTGCTGTTGACAGAATTTATACCGTAGATGCTAATGGTGGAATCACTTATAGTGGCAACTAAAAAAAATGATTAATATCTTTTAGATAGAAAAGCGGAGAGGATTTTAATAATCCCTTTCCGCTTTTTTTTTGTAAAACCTGAATTTCAGTATATCTTTTTTAATGATAAAAGATAGGGGGGCAAATGATACGAAAAATAAGAAGCATTATTTATGAAAGCGGTTTTACTCTGATTGAACTCATGGTGGTTATCGCTGTTATAGGCATTCTGGCGGCTATTGCCATTCCAAATTTTATCGCCTACAAACAAAGAGGATATTATGCCACATCAAGCAACGATGCTAAAAACGCATATACAGCAGCTCAGTCATATTATAATGAGTTTCCATCTGCCGATATGACATATGATAAGCTGTTTTATGGCGGCTATAAAAGCTCTGCGGGAATTTCTATCACCGCATCAGGAGTACAGACAGCACTGCTTCTTTTGGTAAAACACTCACAATCTGATACAACCTTTACAGTTGATGCAGACGGAAGAATAACCCCGCCTTTTAAGGGAAATCAATAATGAATTAATAAATGCAATGTCAATTCCTAATTCTAATTGGCGTATATAATTCAGATATAAAAACAGATGTTAATTATTAATCGTCAAGCAGTTTGCTTTTTACGCAGAAAAGACTAAAATTCAAAGATTTAAAAAAGAAGTTTAATTAAACTATATTACTTTATACTTATAAACATGCGGCATTGTTTTATAAAAATTACCGGCATTGCCATTCTTATTGTTATATTATTTAAAACAGATATTTATACTACCTGTAATCATTTAAAACAACTCCATTTTTTGCCATTATTTTACGCTGCATTACTTGTCATTCCCCAGATTACTCTGCGAGCCTACCGTTGGCACAGATTGCTTGTTCGCTCAGACATATCATGCCCTTTTATAAAATCTGTAATTTTCTATTTCAGCAGTAATTATATAGGATTGATTACACCCGGACGGCTTGGTGAAATATCAAAAGCTCTTTTTTTAAAAGAATACGGATTTTCATCTTTCAGCTATGCTATGCCGGGTGTGATTATTGACCGTGTATCTGACTTATATGTGCTGCTCTTATTCTCATTGACAGGTATATGGTACTTTGATATATTCAAAAACAGTTATACTGTTCTTTATTCAATCATTACAATAACAGTAATTGCAGGCTGTTCTTTACCGTTCTTTATAATACTCAGATTGGAAAATACTGTAAACTGGCTTTGCAGGCAGTTTTCAAAGAGAACATCCGGAAAATGGGAAGTGGCTCTTGATCTCTTTACAAAAGGATTCTCTGTATTGATAAATCCTGAATTATTTTATACTTTTTTTATTACATTATTAAGCTATCTTATATATTTTTATCAAAATTATCTCATAGCAGACTCTTTGAACCTAAGTATTTCATATTTTTCAATAATTCAGATTATATCGGTTGCTACGCTGATTGCCTATATTCCCATTTCTGTAGCAGGATTGGGAACACGCGAGGCAGTTTTAATTTTTCTTTTTCAACATATTGGGCTGTCCGCGGATAAGGCATTAAGTTTTGCTGTTTTATTTAATCTGGTTTATATTGTTTTTACAGGAATAATCTGTTTTATAATCTGGTGGATATTCTGTTCTGATAAGAAAACTGAATATTTAAAGAGAGGAGCAAAATAGTTTTTTGCATTTGCAATCATGAGACCAACAGAACATTCCTTATTTCCTTCAGACAGATACTGCATTACTTTTTTACTTCTTCTGATGCTGATCTTTCTTATATACAGCAATACCTTTCATGCTTCATGGCATTTTGATGATAACAATAACATCCTGCAAAATCCCAATCTGCATATAGAGGATTTACAACCCGACTCCATTATTCAGACTTTTTACGCTCCTGATGAATATGGCTTTTACAGAGACGGAAGAATATACCGTCCGATTCCCTGTCTGACATTTGCAATTAATTGGTATTTAGGCAAAGAGAATGTTGTCGGCTATCATATTGTCAATATAATCATACATCTGCTTACTTCATGGATTCTTTTTCTCACCATACTGAATTTATCAGTATCTCCTAATCTTAAAAACAGGTATCAGGAGTATGACAGATATTTTATCTCTCTTTTAGCCGCTGTATTATGGGGTATAAATCCGATTCAGACTCAGGCAGTAACCTATATTGTCCAGCGGATGGCTACTATGGCTGCTATGTTTTATATACTTGCTCTTTATTTTTATATAAAGGGGAGAATAACATCCTCTTATTTAAAACAGATTATCTTTTTCGGAGGGTGTCTGCTCAGTTTTTTATCTGCTGTCGGTTCCAAAGAGAATACAATAACTCTGCCTGTAGCCCTTCTCCTTGTTGAGATAATATTTTTTCAGGATATAAGCATTCAGAAAACAAGAAAGATATTTTTATGGACAACAATTATAACCGCTTTGTTATCTGTTTTTCTCGGCACTCTGTTTTTTATTCTTTTTATGGAGGGAAATCCTGTTGATTTTATATTTAATTCATATAATAATCGTCCTCCTGTAATAGAACGGCTGATGACACAGCCGGGAATACTCATTTTTTATCTTACCCAGATATTCTATCCTGTGCCGAACCGTCTCTCTGTTCAGCATGATGTTATTATTTCAACTTCGTTATTTGAGCCATTGACAACAATCCCTTCTTTTATTATGATTTTCACTCTTATAGTTACCGGACTTTTTTTAATAAGGAGAAGTCCCGTGGCTGCTTTCAGCATCCTTTTTTTCTTTCTGAATCATCTTATAGAATCAACTGCAATACCCCTTGAACCTATATTTGAGCATAGAAATTATCTCCCTTCATTATTTCTTTTTTTTCCTGTTTCAACTGGTCTGAAATGGCTGATGGATTATTATTTCAAAAAAGAGAAACCTGTTTACTGGATACTGACGGTATTTATCACCTTTCTTTTCATAGGGTTTGGCATGGGTACATATATCAGAAATATGGCATGGGCTACAGACAAAACTTTATGGGAAGATGCTGCTGAAAAAGCTCCGAACAGCAGCCGCCCTTACCACAACTTAGCGGTATATTACGGAAAGATAAAAAATTTTGATAAAGCAATAGAATTATATGAGAGATCGTTGTTGGTAAGATATTCTAAACTAAATGATTCCGGTTTACTGTCATTAAAAAATATGGGGAATATCTTTTTAGAGAGAGGCGAATATATCAGAGCTGTCAGACTCTTCAAAGATGCTCTGAATATTAATTCTGAAGATAGAGATGCCCGATATAGTCTGGTATTATCACTTGTAAGCATTGGGAACATGGAAGAGGCTTTAGAGAATATCAGTCTGCTTCTTTCAAAATATAATGATACAAATTATTTAAGTATAAAAGGTGTAATCTTATTAAGGCAGCAAAAGCCGGAAGAAGCGATGGTTTTCTTCAGAGATTTTTTTAAGTCAGAGCCTGATTCATGGAAAGCTCTGACAGGCATGGGAGTATGCTTCAGTTTTTTAGGAGAATACAAGCAGGCTGATTTTTATTTAAAACGGGCAAGGCTGATTTTTCCTGATAATTTCCTGATAAATTTCTGTTTAATAGAAAACCGTCTGAAAATGGGGGATATATCAAATGCGGAATTGCTTGTTGAAAGACTGATCTCTGTTTTTAATATCAGAGAGATAGAAAATAATTTGATAAAGATTTCCAATGACAGGATTTCACTGCCTGTAACCCGTGAACTGATAGCTCCGTTAATTGCTGAAAAACTGAGAGAAAAGGCTGAAGAAATCGCAAAATCCGTTGAAAAAAGTGAATAAAACTCTATGAAAATAAAAACAGCAGAAGTGCTTCTTGTTCATCCGCCTCTTGTTTCTGATATTCGCTATGGAAAATTAAGCAAACATGGACCGAATACAATCCCGTTTGGTCTTGCATACATGGCAGCTTTACTTGAAAAAAACGGAATTTCAGTTGACATATATGATTCAATGGCTTTGAACCACACTGTTGATCAGACAGTTGAAAATATACGAAAAAGCAGAGCGTCAATCATTGGCATCTCCTTTATGACTCCCATGTACACTGTTGTAAAAGAGCTTTCCCGGAAAATAAAAGACGCCATGCCGGATTCTTTTATTGTTTTCGGGGGCGCGCACCCGACAATCTTACCGGAGCAGACTCTTAAAAATTTTCCATGGGCAGATGTGCTTGTTCTTGGAGAAGGAGAAGATACATTTCTTGAATTAGTCCAGAACTTTAAAGCAAAAAAAGATCTGAAAACTATTCGGGGTATTGCTTTAAGAGACGGGAAAGAGATAATAATCACCGAAAAACGCCCTGTTATAAAAAACTTGGATGCTCTCCCTCTGCCTGCATGGCATTTACTCCCTATGGATACTTACCGCCCTACTACAAGCCGTTTCAGAAGGCTTCCTTCTCACTGTATTCTGACTTCAAGAGGATGCCCGATGAAATGTATTTTCTGTTCTCAGACTATCGGCAGGCAGGTTCGCTTCAAATCTGTTGATCGTGTAATGGAAGAGATTGAGATTCTGGTAAAAAAATATAAAGCAAGAGAATTAATTATTTATGATTCATGTTTTACGCTTAATCGGAATCATGTGCAAAAAATTTGCGAAGAGATGATTCGGAGAAAATTAAATAAACAGATTCAGTGGAGTTGTGAAACACGGGTTGACATGGTTGATAAAAAATTACTGAAACAGATAAAAGACGCGGGTTGCTGGGGAATTCATTACGGGGTTGAATCCGGTTCACAGCGTATATTGGATTTGATGAAAAAGCAGATTACCAAAGAGAGAGTCAGAGATGTTTTTAAATGGTCTCATGATGTTGGATTACATACATCTGCGTTTTTCATGCTCGGATTACCGACTGAGACTAAGGAAGAATCACAAAAAACTATTGATTTTGCAAAAGAATTAAGACCGAATTTTGCACAATTTACGATTACAGTTCCGTTTCCGGGGACGCCGTTATATGATCTTGCTCTTGAATCAGGATATTTCCGTGCAGATGACTGGGACGGCTATTCCACATGGGCGGGCTGGACTGGGAAACAGCTTATTTACGTCCCTCAGGGAAGAACTTCAGATGAGATGATTTATTTTCAGAAAAAAGCAATGACAGATTTCTTTTTTCAGCCTAAGATTCTGTTTGAAAGTCTGTTAAGGGCTATTAAGTATCCACAGTTGCTGAAAAGATATATGAGCGGTTTTTTTACTCTTTTAGGTGAGTACAGAAAAATAACTTAATACCAATAGGAGTTACGCAGTTGGAGTTTCTGCATCGTAAAAATGAACCGCAGAGAGCGCAAAGTTTTAAAATATATCTTTGCGTAACTTTGTGGAAACTTTGCGATCTTTGCGGTTAAATAAAAAATGAATTTCAACTGCGTAACTCCTACTAACTAAGAACACAAAATTTTTCACAAAGGAGACAAAATTTTCTCCGTGTTCTTTGTGCATTCTTTGTGTCCTTTGTGGTTAAAATTGCACATGGCGTGAATTAAGAATTAGATTCTTATGGATACCATCAAATCCGAATTGACAGTTATTATCCCTGTTTTTAATGAAGAAGATGCGATTGCAGAAACCCTTGACGGATTGATTCCATTTTCTGAAAACCATAGCGGGAAAATCATTGTTGTGAATGACGGTTCAACAGACGATACAGCTAAATTACTTGAATATTATAAAGAAAAACTCAAAATAATTACTCATCCATATAACTGCGGCTACGGAGCTGCATTAAAGCCTGTAGGTCGGGTTAGCGTAGCGTAACCCGACATTTACTGTAGTCTGCAAGATGGGTCAAGTGGTAGCGTAACTCACTGTTTTAGTATGTTTATCAATCGGCAGGGTTTATGAAATCAACAGAAAAAATTTGCCGACAATTTTCATCAGGTCAGATTGAATTGACACAACATGCCTCAATTCGTATTTTGGAACGGAATATCAGCAAAAAAGAAATTCAGGAAGCAGGAGAAAAATCTGTTGTTATCGAAAAATATCCTGATGACAAATATTTTCCGAGTTGTCTATTATTGGGTTTTACAACCGGAGCAAGACCCTTGCATATTCAGGTATCGCTGATGGAGTCCGATAAAGTCAGAATAATTACAATTTATGAACCTGATGAATCAGAATGGATTGATTTTTCAAAACGGAGGTGAAATATGTTTCAATGCCATGTATGCGGCTCAAAAGAAGCCCGTGAAAATCTTTTAACTCAGATATTTCTGATTGATAACAAGCCTGTAATTGTTGAATATGTTCCTGCAAATGTCTGTGTACGTTGCGGTGAAGCTGTTTTTGATATTTCAACAATAGAAAAAATCCGATGTATGATTTACGGAAAAGCAAAACCTGTAAAATCTGTCATAACAGATGTTTTTTATTACGGGATTGCAGAGGCAGCCTGCTGAACTATTTTTCCAGTGGGTGAAGTGATAGCGTAACCCACCGTTTTTTTAGTATGTTCATGAGTGAGTTAACGGATAAACAAAACAGCTATGCAGTGGACTGGTTATAACCATTTGTTGTTATGAATACAATGGAATCTATGCTGACAATTATTATCCCTGTTTTTAATGAAGAAGATGCGATTGCAGAAACCCTTGATGAATTGATTCCATTTTCTGAAAAGCATAGCGGAAAAATCATTGTTATAAATGACGGTTCAACTGACAATACTGCTAAAGTACTTGAATATTATAAAGAAAAACTCAAAATAATTACCCATCCTTACAACTGCGGATACGGAGCGTCGTTAAAGACAGGTATCAGAGCTTCCCAAACAGATTATATTGCTATTTTCGATTCTGACGGACAACACCGGATTGAAGATTTGGAAATGCTCTGGAAAGAGGCATTTAATTATGATATGGTGGTCGGTGCAAGAGATGCAAAGAGCAGCGTTGACATCCTCAGAATTCCGGGAAAATGGATATTAAGCAAATTTGCCAATATCCTTACCGGAAAAAAGATTCCTGATTTGAATTCGGGCTTACGAATATATCGCCGATCATTCATAACAAAAGTGCTTCACCTGATGCCGGAAGGATTTTCATTTACATCCACCTCCACCATAGCCGCGTTTAATATGGGATTTACAGTCGGGTATTTTCCCATCAGTGTGAAAAAGCGGATCGGATCCAGCAGTGTAAAGCAGATTCGGGATGGTTCTCTGATTATTATGCTTATTCTGAGACTTATTATTTTATTCAGCCCCATGCGGATATTTTTTCCGGTCTCAGCGTTTCTTGCTTTTGTCGGAATTACCTATGAAATATATATTATTATAACAGAGAGGCTGAAGATCGTTAACGGCGCGCTGTTGCTTCTCCTTACCGCACTGATTATCTTTTTCTTTGGATTGCTGGTGGATCAGGTGAGCGCCATGCGCCGTGAGCGGTTTATGTATGACGAATAAAGCAGAAATTGAAATACAGGATATTGTTTCAGATGATTATGAAAATATCCGTTATAAAAAACCCTATTCCCGCGCCTATCATCTCTGGTGGAGCAAGATGATGTTTGACCATGCCCCGGAGCATGGCTTATGGCTTGATTTAGGATGCGGAACCGGCTGGACAATGGATGCTCTCTCTGAACTTGCATATAATCGGAATCTTATCGGCATGGATATAAGTTCCGGCATGTTGAAGTTGGCTAAAAAGAAAGGGATGACGCTGCTTAAAGGGGATGCTCAGAATCTGCCTTTTAATTCAGCAAGTTTTGATGTGGTAATGGCAAAAGGTGTGCTTCATCATCTTCCGCAGTTTGAAACAGCGGTCTCAGAGATTGCCAGAGTCTTAAAACCAGGAGGAATTGCTTTGCTGGCTGATCCCAATCCAAGCATTTTTCGTGTATTCAATATGCTGATTCCGAATAAAAACAGTCATTTTTCAGATGATCACAAATCTTTTTCCGAAGATAAATATCTTGAATATGTTTCACGCTATCTGAAGATACAAGAATTTGATTATTTCGGTTTTTTTGCCTATCCGTTCTGTATTCCTGATATTCTGGATATAGGAAAAATGATCCCTTTTTCCAAACATTTTGTCAAGATATTGATAAATATAGATAATTTTATTTCTCAGATTCCGGGAATAAGGAAGTTAAGCTGGGCTTATTTTGTAAAAGCGGTTCGTGAATAATTTTCAACTTTGTCCGTAGTACCACATTCAGGCGGTTCTTCACACCCAAGGCGGTACTACAAACTCATCTTTTCAAACTTGACTATGTAGCAGTAATAATTGGAAATCAAAAATTGAATAATCAGGCATCGGATTTTAAAATCAACTCTATCCTCAAAGTTATTCTTATCAGACTTATACTTGCCCTGATTCTTTCCGTTATCATCCTTTCTTATGTTCCTCCTGTAAACAGGGATGAATTAAATCATCACCTTGCTATTCCTAAGCTCTATTTAAAACATGGGAATATCTATGAAATGCCTGACAGAGTATTCTCATATTATCCCATGAATCTTGACCTGCTTTATATGCTCCCCCTTTATTTTGGAAATGATATTATTCCGAAATTTATTCATTTTTCTTTTGGACTCTTAACTGCATTGCTTATATTCGGCTATTTAAAAAAACGCGTGAACAGTATTTATGGGCTTTTCGGCGTATTTCTTTTTCTATCCATTCCGGTTATTCTCAAACTTTCAATAACGGTTTATGTTGATCTGGGGCTTATCTTTTTTTCAACAGCATCTTTAATTTATCTTATAAAATGGATTGAAAATAATTTTAAATTAAGCTCCCTGATTATATCTGCTCTCTGGTGCGGGCTTGCAATCGGTACAAAATATAACGGACTGATTGTATTATTTATTTTAACTCTTTTTGTGCCGTTTATCTATTCAAGATCAATGTATTTTCAGACAGAGAAGCGGACTTTATTTAAAAGTGAAATTAAGGCTATAGGATACGGAATCCTTTTCATGCTGATTGCTCTGGCAATTTTTTCTCCATGGATGATAAGAAACTATATCTGGACTCACAATCCTCTTTTTCCCCTTTATAACCATTTGTTCAACCCTGAAACCCCTCGTTCTGCAGGTTCTTCAGGGCATTTTCTGATACGGAGCATCAATTTTCATGAATCATGGCAACAGATATTACTCATACCTGTAAGAATATTCTTTCAGGGAGAGGACGGAAATCCAAAGTATTTTGACGGAAAACTGAATCCTTTACTCTTTTTTCTGCCGTTTTTTGCTTTTTATCGTCAGAAAAAAGGCTCGTTTGTATTGACTGAAAAAAAAATTCTGCTTATATATTCTTTACTGTTTTTCTTTATTGCTTTTTTTCAGTCGGATATGCGGATAAGATATATTTCTCCGATTATCCCGCCGCTTGTTATCCTCTCTGTATTCGGGCTGCATGAAATATATCTGTTTTGCCGTGAGAGATATGTTACTGTTTCAGGAAAAATATGTGCATGGGGAGGGCTTGTTCTTATCTCTGCTATGCTCTTCATGAATATTGCTTATATTTACAGTCAGTTTAAATATGTTGATCCGATAAGTTATATAACAGGGAAAATCAGCCGGGATGAATATATTGAAAAATATCATAAAGATTATCCTGTGATTCAATTTGCAAATAAGAATCTGCCGCATAATGCCAAAATCTTCTGCATATTTACGGGGGAGCGAAGTTATTACAGTGAAAGGGATATGCGGTTTGATATAGATATGTTCAAAAAAATAATAGAAGAAGCCGATTCTCCGAAAGAGATGAGCAGATGCTATGATCAGAAACGGTATTACTCATCTTATGGTAAGATATGATCTTCTGAATAAATGGATTGGCGATAATTTTGACAATAAGAGAATAGAAAATCTCAGAATATTTTTTAACAAATATCTTATCCTGCTTTTTTCAAATGAAGAATATGGATTATTCCAATTGAAAATATAATTTTACGTGATGTGCAAAAGAAGCCAAGTTTTTTGAAAAAACTTAGCTTCTTAAACATACCTGAGAAAATTTTGAATTATGTACAAACAAAATGATGATAAAAACCGATCAGAATCCTATCCTTTAAAAGAAAACTTCGTTTTTTTCATTCGCCGTGAAATATTAGTCTGTTTATTCCTTCTCCTCAGTACCCTTGCTGTTTATTGGCAAATACGAAAATATGAATTTGTCAGCTATGATGATACCTTTTATGTTACTAACAATAGTTTTGTAAGATCAGGATTATCTTCAGAAAGTCTGATATGGGCATTAACAACAGGTCATGCAAGCAACTGGCACCCGGTAACATGGCTGTCCCATATCTTGGATGTTGAATTATACGGAATGAATCCGGGCAGCCACCATCTGACTAATCTGCTGTTTCATATAGCAAATACCTTACTGTTATTCTTTGTTCTAAAACAGATGACCGGAGTATTATGGCAAAGCAGCTTTGTTGCCGCACTATTTGCACTTCATCCGCTTCATGTAGAGTCTGTTGCATGGGTCTCAGAGCGGAAAGATGTTTTAAGCACATTTTTCTGGATGCTGACCATACTGAGTTATATCAGATACTTAAAGTACCATACTCTTGCCGGATATTTGCTGACGCTTCTTTTTTTTATACTCGGTCTTATGGCAAAACCGATGCTTGTAACTCTCCCTTTTGTTCTTTTATTATTAGATTACTGGATTCTTAACAACATAAAGAAAACGGAATACCATCATCAGACTATAAAAACAGATTCTTATATTTCTCACTTCTCACTTCTCACTTCTCACTTCTCACTTCTTATTGAAAAAATTCCCTTCTTTATTTTTGCAGGAGCATCAAGTATTATAACCTTTTTTGTTCAAAAAAATTGGGGCGCAGTAAGTTCTTTAGATGCCTGTTCTTTTCATCTCAGAGCTTCAAATGCTTTTATTTCTTACATAAGTTATATCGGAAAAATGTTTATGCCGTACAGATTGGCAATTTTATATCCATTTCCAGATACTATACCTTTATGGAAAACAGCAGGAGCTTTTTTATTAATTATATCCATATCTTTTATAGTGATACGAAATATGAGAAAACATCCTTATCTGATTGTCGGATGGCTCTGGTATATGGGAACACTTGTTCCGGTTATAGGATTGGTGCAGGTAGGAATTCAGTCTATGGCTGACCGTTATACTTATATCCCGCTGATCGGTCTGTTTATCATTATTGCATGGGGAGTATCTGAGTTTATTAATAAAATTTACAATCATTCCTTAAAGCTCCTGAAAACTCCGATAACTTCCATTAGAATAAAAATTTGGCTCGCTGTATTATCCGCAGGATTACTTTCAGTCTTCATGGCTGTTACATGGCTGCAAACCCGGTATTGGAAAGATAGCACCGTACTTTTTGAGCATGCTCTTTCTGTAACAACTGATAATAAACTCGCACATTACGGGCTTGGGGATGTTCTACTCTCTCAAGGCAGATTTGATGAAGCAGTACAAGCATTATGTTAAAGCATTGCATATTGACGCAGGGATTTGTTCAGGTACTGAACAGCCTTGGGATTGCAATGTTTCACAAGGGAAGAATTGATGATGCAATTAACAGTTTTCAGGTAGCATTAAAAATAAAACCGGACTATACCGAGGCGCAAAACAATCTCCAACAGATGATGCAGATTCGGAAAGAAAACATAAAATGATTTTCCAAAAAAAATGTAATGAAATTTTTGTCTCTCTGCTTCTTGTATTTGCAACAATTGCGATTTATTCACAGGTAGTAAACTTTGATTTTGTCAATTATGATGATGATGATTATATATATAAAAATTCATATGTTCAAAAAGTATTGACTTTAGAAAGTATAAAATGGGCTTTTACCACAAATCATGCAAGCAACTGGCATCCGCTGACATGGTTATCCCATATGCTTGATATTCAATTATATGGAATGGATTCCGGTAAGCACCACTTAACCAATCTCATCTTTCATATTGCAAATACTTTGTTATTGTTTTTCCTCTTTAAGCAAATGACCGGGAAATTATGGCAAAGCAGTTTTGTTGCGGCATTATTTGCACTTCATCCGCTGCATGTGGAATCAGTGGCATGGCTGTCAGAGCGTAAAGATGTATTAAGTACATTCTTTTGGATGCTTACCATGTTAAGTTATGTCCGATATACCGGAAAACCGGGAATCATAACCTATCTTCCGGTTCTTTTTTTCTTTATTATCGGACTTATGGCAAAACCGATGCTGGTAACACTGCCGTTTGTTTTACTCTTATTGGACTATTATCCCCTAAGACGGCTGAGATTTACAGATGATAAGAAGATAATAATAAAGAAAAGTTCCATTTCTCACTTCTCACTTCTCACTTCCCATTTTTCACTTCTTTCAGAAAAAATCCCTCTGCTTATTTTTGCCGCAATATCCTCTGTTATAACATTACTTGCCCAACAAAGCGGAGGGGCGGTAAGATCATTATATGAACAGCCGCTCACATACAGGATTACAAATGCGATGATCTCCTATGTCGGATATATTGAAAAGATGATCATTCCTCATGACTTGGCAATCTTTTATCCGCCCTGTATATTTTCGTGGTGGCAGATAGCCGGAGCTTCTTTACTGCTTCTCGCTGTATCTTTTTTTGTGATAAAAAGAATAAAAGATTATCCTTATCTTTTTACAGGATGGTTCTGGTATATCGGAACTCTTGTACCTGTTATCGGATTTGTAAAAGCCGGCTCACAGGCTATGGCAGATCGTTATACTTATATTCCTCTTATCGGTCTCTTTATGATGATTGCATGGGGCATACCTGAACTTATAGAAAGATGGCGCATAAGAAAAACGATTTTTAATACTGTTGTAACAGCTTATATTTTAATCCTTTCTGTAACCGCATGGATGCAAGTCCAATACTGGAAAAACAGTATAACCCTTTTTTCACATGCTCTTGAAGTAACTGAAAATAATATACTGGTGCAGACAAATCTCGGACTTGCCCTGATAGAGCAGGGCAGAACAGATGAAGGGATTATTCATTACTTAAAAGCATTGCAATTAGAGCCGGATAATGCTAAAATACATAATAATCTTGGAGTTGCTTTATTTCAAAAAGGAAGAATCAAAGAGGCAATTGCCCATTTTCAGAAAGCATTGGAGACAAATCCTAATGATGCAGATGCAAAACAGAATCTCAAAACAGTATCGGCAATTCAAAAGTAGAATTTATGAATTCTCTGCAACAACCGACAATCCTTAAAACTGACAGAAATATGAAGGAGATATGGCTATATCTGCTTATCATTATAATATCTGCTCTGCTTGCCTATTCTGACAGCTTCAGCGTACCTTTTATTTTTGATGACATTCCTAACATCCAGGATAATCTTTCTATCCGAAATATAAAGTCATTAAAAGAGATAATTCATCCCCCGAAAAATATAGCGGGTCGTCCTGTAATAAATATCACATTGGCGGTTAATTACGCCGTCAGCGGTACAAAGGTATGGAGCTATCATCTTCTCAACCTGCTGATTCATATATGCGCATCGCTGACATTGTTCGGAATAATCCGCCGGACACTTTTATCGGAGAGATATGCCTCTGTTTCAGGCAGACTGGCGCTGATATGCACGCTCGTCTGGATGCTGCACCCCCTTCAGACTCAGGCGGTAACTTATATTATCCAGAGATGCGAATCTCTTATGGGAATGTCTGTACTGCTTACACTTTACTGCGCAATCCGGGGATGGCAATCATCTGCGCCCCGTTACTGGCATTTTGCCGCTGTTATCTCATGTATGATCGGAGTCGGAGCAAAAGAAGGATCGGTAATTGCTCCGTTTCTGGTATATGTTTATGATCTTATCTTTGTTCATAAAGGCATTAAAGACGCCTTGAGATATTCAAAACATTTATACGCCGGACTGGCTTTATGCCTTATAATGCTGGTATTTATGATAATTCTTTCCGGCGCAGCTACATCTGACCGTAAAAGTCTGCCGTTTACATGGTTTGAATATATGCTGACCCAGACAGAAGTGATATTTCATTATCTCAGGCTTGCTTTTTTACCGTATAATTTAAGCCTGGATTACGCATGGAATATTCCGGAACCGAAAGAGACGCTCCCTTATGCTTCGGGAATATTGTTAATGATAATGTATTCTTTACAGATGATATTGCAGCGCCGTCCCATAGGTTTCCCTGCGTTCTGGTTCTTTGCCGCACTTGCACCGACATCAAGCATAATACCGATAAAAGATGTTATTTTTGAGCATCGCATGTATTTACCGCTTGCAGGTTTGGCTGTATTATTTGTTATATGCGGATATAAAGCCGGAGAGCAGATCTTAAAACGTTTCATAAATTCCGAATCAGTGAATGCACATTCTGTACGGTTAACCGGCTGGAAGATTCTCATTTTTATTCCTTTACTTCTCGGCGTATTAACATTTCTGCGAAACCTTGATTACCGGACTGAAATCTCCATATGGGAAGATACTGTGAGTAAACAGCCTATGAATTCAAGGGCGCATGATAATCTTGGAAAAGCTCATCTTGACACGGGCGATATTCATAAAGGGATGTTACATTTTCAAAAAGCGATTTATCTTAACCCTGATAATTTCAGCGCCAGGACAAACCTGGGTTCTTCTCTGTTCAGAGCAGGAAAAACAGAAGAGGCTATATTATCTTACCGGGAAGCGTTAAAGATAAAACCGGCTTATGCACCGGCACATTCCGGCATTGGTGCTGCTATGGCAATTTTGGGGAGAAAAAAGAAGCAATATACCATTTTCAGGAGGCTTTACGCATAAATCCGTTTTATGCAAATGCACATTTTAATCTTGGAAATCTTCTGCTTGACACAGACAGAGAACAAGATGCAATATATCATATTCAGGAAGGGCTTCGTATAAGTCCCGGCAATGCTGAAGCACATATAAATCTGGGGGAGGCGATGCTTGCGCAGGCAGGCTGCAGGAATCAGTATATCATTTTCAGGAATCTCTCCGCATTAAACCGGATAATTCTCCTGCATATTTTTATCTTGGAAATGCTCTGTTGAAATCAGGTAAATCAGATGAAGCAGTAATCTGTTTTCAGAACGGATTACGCATCAATCCAAATGATCCTGATCTGCATAATAATCTCGGAGTTGTTCTTGCAGGTAAAGGTAATTTACAGGAGGCGGAATATCATTTTCAGAAGGCATTACAGATAAATCCTGATTATACAGATGCAAAAAACAATCTGAATAAGATACTGACAAACAGGAGATAATAAACATGATAAAATCAAAGATGCAGCAGGACATCCGGCTGTACATCCTTATTATTGTAATATCTGCTCTGCTTGCCTATTCCGGCAGCTTCGGCGTACCTTTTATTTTTGATGACATTCCTAACATTCCGGATAATCTTTCTATCCGAAATATAAAGTCATTAAAAGAGATAATTCATCCTCCGAAAAATATAGCGGGTCGTCCTGTAATAAATATCACATTGGCGATTAATTACGCCGTCAGCGGTACAAAGGTATGGAGTTATCATCTCCTCAATCTGCTTATTCATATATGTGCATCCCTGATATTGTTCGGAATAATCCGCAGGACGCTTTTATCGGAAAAACTGTATAAAAAATATGCTTCTGTTTCAGGCAGATTGGCACTGATCTGCACGCTCATCTGGATGCTGCACCCACTGCAGACTCAGGCGGTAACATATATTATTCAGCGCTGCGAATCTCTTATGGGAATGTTTGTACTGCTTACCCTGTATTGTGCAATTCGTGGCTGGCAATCTTCTGCGCCCTGTTACTGGCATTTTGCCGCTGTTATTTCCTGTATAATCGGAGTGGCGCAAAAGAAGGAGCAGTTATTGCGCCGTTTCTGGTATCTGTTTATGATCTTATCTTTATTAATAACAGTGTGAAAGATGCTCTCAGATATTCAAGATGGTTATATATTGGATTGGCTTTATGCCTTGTAATGCTGGTATTTTTGATAATACTCTCCAGCACAAAATATAACCGGACAGACTTGCCTTTTACCTGGTTTAAATATATGCTAATCCAGACAAAAGTAATTTTTCACTATCTCAGACTTGCTGTTTTACCGTATAATTTGACTCTGGATTATGTATGGGATATTTCAAAACCAAAGGATGCATTCCCTTATGCTCTGGGATTATTATTAATGATAACATATTCTTTACGGATGATATTGCAGCGCCGTCCTTCGGGGTTTCCTGCATTCTGGTTTTTTGCCGCACTTGCACCGACATCAAGCATAATCCCTATAAAAGATGTTATTTTTGAGCATCGTATGTATTTACCGCTTGCAGGTTTGGCTGTATTATTTGTTATGTGCGGATACGAAGCCGGGGAATATTTTTTTAAACATTTCATAAATGCTGAATCAAGGAATAAATATTCTTTACAGGGTACAGTCTGGTATATTTTCATTTTTATTCCATTACTTCTTGGAATGTTGACATTTTTCCGTAATCTTGATTATCAGAGTGAAATCTCTATATGGGAAGATACTGTATGTAAACAGCCGCAAAATTCAAGAGCTCACAATAATCTCGGAGCCGCTCTGAAAAAAGAGGGTAAATTGAATGAAGCAATAGATCAATATGCCAAGGCTTTGCAGTTAAACTATAATTATGAAGAAGCGCATAATAACATGGGGCTTGCTTTGATTGATCAGGGGAGAATCACTGACGGAATCCGGCATTTATATGAGGCAATACGTTTAAATCCCTTTTATGCGGAAGCACACAATAATCTGGGATTTATTCTGATAAATAATGGAAAAATTACTGAAGGTATTCAGCATTTATCTGAGGCGATACGTCTAAATCCGAATTATGCGGATGCTTATTATAACATGGGGCTTGCATTGACAAATCAGGGAAAAACAGATGAAGCTATCCGATATTATTATGAATCACTTCGTTTAGCTCCTGATGATGTGCTGACTCTAAACAACATCGGAGTTGCTTTATTTCAAAAGGGAAAAATAAAAGAAGCGGTTGCTCATTTTCAGAAAGCATTACAGATAAACCCTGATTATACAGATGCAAAAAATAATCTGAAGAAGATATTAAAAAATAACCAATGATAAATCAAAAAAATTTTGAATTGATGAAATCTTATGGAAAATAACTCCCAAACAGTAAAGCCGGTTGTTCTTATTCCTGCTTATAAACCGGAACAGGTTCTTGCGCAAATAGTGCGGAATCTGCTTGAAAGTGAGCTTATTCAGGCGGTAATTGTAGTTAATGACGGAAGCGGATCTGAATATGACAATATCTTTAAAGCTGTATCAGAAATAAAAGGGGCGTATCTTTTCCGCCATATTGTCAATCTTGGAAAAGGCGCGGCATTGAAGACAGGAATGAATGCGGCTGCATGTATCTTTTCAGAGAGTATCGGGATTGTTACAGCAGATGCAGACGGACAGCACAGCACTGAGGACATTCTGCTTGTATCTCAAACCCTGAGAGAGCATCCTGAACATCTTGTTATGGGAGTCAGAGCTTTTGACGGAACAGTTCCTTTAAGAAGCAGATTCGGAAACATAGTTACCAGACACGCATTACGGCTTATAACAGGTCAGAATATATCTGATACACAGACCGGACTACGCGGAATACCCATGAAAATGGTTCCTCATTTGCTGAGGCTTTCATCTAACGGATATGAATTTGAATTAGATATGCTTCTTACCTGTAAATATATGAATCTTAAAATAATTCAATCAGGAATTTCAACAATTTATATCAATAATAACCGATCTTCCCATTTTGATCCTCTTTTTGACTCCATGCGAATCTATTTTGTATTGCTGCGTTTCAGCCTATCTTCGGTTATTGCGGCAGTTATTGATAATCTGGTTTTTGCTCTTTTCTTTTTATCCTTTCAGAATATTGCCGGAAGTCAGGTAATGGGCAGAATTTCAGGAGCTTTTTTTAATTATTTTGCCAATAAAAAACTTGTTTTTCAGTCAGGAGAAAAAGAGATACATACAATGCCCAAATATATTTTACTGGTGATTGTATCAGGAATACTCAGCTACAGCCTGCTTATATTTATTCATTCCATGACAGGGGCGGATATTGTAAGCGCCAAAATAATATCTGAAATTATAATCTTTTTCTTCAACTTTGTTGTTCAGAGGGATTATGTCTTTTTTAAGACGGAACAACAGCTTGAATGAATTAAGAAAGGAGAATATTTAAATGAAAAAAATAAAACTGCTCCTTGTTTATCCTCCGATTACCAAACATGAACGGTACGGAAGCAATCTTGGAATTTTTGGCGGAAAACAGATTCCTCTGGGGATTTTTTATCTGGCAGGATATGTGCGAAAGCACGGATATGAAGTGGATGCCATAGATGCCGAAGCACAGAATTTAACTTCCGAAGATATTCTGACTTATTTTCAGGATGGAAAATTCAATGTTTTAGGAATATCTGCTACAACAGTTGCATTTCACAGGTCTCTTGAGCTTGCAGTCACTGTGAAAAAATCTTTGCAGGAAACTCCGGTTATTATCGGAGGTCCTCATGTTTCAAGTCAGCCTTCTCAGCCCCTTCAGTTTGATGCGTTTGATTACGCCGTACCCTATGAAGGAGAGGAGACGCTTCTTGAACTCCTTCAGTCATTGGAAGATAAAACAAGTCCTGAGAATATCAAAGGAATTGTATTCCGTTATAATAATGAAATCAGAGTAAATCCTCAAAGGGCATATATAAAAGAGCTTGATACACTGCCGTTTCCCGCCTATGATCTGATTCCTGATCTCAGCGTTTATTCACCTCCGCCGTTCAATTACAAACAGAGACCTGTAGCAAATATAATTACGTCAAGAGGATGTCCGAACAACTGCACGTTTTGTGAAAGAACAACCTTTGGAAGAAAGCTGAGAATGAGAAGCCCTGAAAATATTGCAGATGAAATTGAATTACTGATAAAAAAATTCGGAATCAATGAGATTGCTTTTGTTGATGATACTTTTACTGTAAAATCGGAAAGGATTTATGAAATTTTTGATCTCACCCGTAAAAAAGGGCTGCATTTTCCCTGGACCTGCATGTCCCGTGTAGATACCGTAGATGAAAATCTGCTTGAATATATGCGGGATAACGGCTGCTGGTATATTGCTTTCGGTATTGAATCCGGTGATGAAGAGATTCTGAAAGAGATTCGCAAAAAGATCAGATTATCTGATGTGGAGCGGGTTGTCGCTCTCTGCAACAGAATAGGCATAAAGACAAAAGGATTTTTTATTGTGGGGCATCCTAAAGAATCTCTTGAAACTATTGATAAAACAATTGCTTTTGCCAAGAGTCTGAAGCTGGATCATATTGTTGTTACTGTCAATACCCCTATGCCCGGAAGTTATCAGTATCAACATGCTCATGAATATGGTACGCTTGATGAATCAAGCTGGTCCAAGTTCAATTACTGGAATCCTGTATTTGTGCCTTATGGAATGACTCAGGAGCTTCTGCTAAAAAAGCACAGGGAATTTTTGAAAAAGTTTTATCTTCGTCCTGAAAGAATATTGCTGAATCTCTGGAAATTACTGACGCATCCGAACAGTCCGCAGCAGTTTTATCATGTTATTTCATCTCTTTACCGTTATTTTTTCAGGGAACGGAAAAAATGATTCATGAAAATCCTCATAAAAAAATATTCTTAAATATTCGCCGTAAAATATGGCTCTCTTTCTTTCTTGTTATTGCAACTCTATCTGTTTACTGGCAGGTAAGAAATCATGAATTTGTCGGCTATGATGATGAATTGTATGTTACTGAAAATAAGCCGGTAAAATCCGGGCTGTCATTAAAAAATGTAATTCAGGCATTTACAGAGATAACAGCCGCAAACTGGCATCCTCTGACTTTGCTTTCCCATATGGCTGATGTTCAGTTTTACGGAATGAATCCCGGAGGACATCATCTCACAAGTCTGTTTTTTCATATTATAAATACCTTACTGCTCTTTTCCGCTATTCAGACAGAATGACCGGCGATTTATGGCAGAGCGCATTTTGTCGCGGCATTATTTGCCCTTCATCCGCTTCATGTGGAGTCAGCGGCACAGATAGCCCAGCGCAAAGATATTGTCAGCACATTTTTCTGGTTCCTGACAATGCAAAGTTACATCCGATATTCTGAATCTCCGTCAATTAATACATATCTTCCGGTTACTCTTTTCATTATACCTGGACTGATGGCAAAACCGATGCTGGTAACATTGCCGTTTGTACTGCTTTTAACTGATTACTGGCTCTATATCCGAAATTCGCAATCTGCAAACCGTAACCTGAAATTTATGATTTGTGAAAAAATCCCTCTCTTTATTCTTGTCGCGGGATTCAGTCTTGTTACTTTTTGGGTTCAGCAGAGCAGCGGCGCTGTCCGTTCACTGGAGACATATCCGCTGAATATAAGAATCGCCAATGCCTTGATTTCTTATATAAGCTATATTATAAAGATGTTTCTCCCTTATAATCTGGCTTTTTTTTATCCATATCCAAACAGATTACCAGCATGGCAGACAGCAGGAGCATCTCTTTTTCTTGGAATTGTAACAATTATGGCAGTCCGAACCATGAAACAGCACCCTTATTTTATAACAGGATGGCTGTGGTATATCGGAACACTTGTGCCTGTTATCGGGCTGATACAGGTCGGGGGACAGGCTATGGCAGACCGATATACCTATGTGCCGCTTATCGGACTCTTTATCATAATTGCATGGGGGATTCCTGAACTTTTATCTGAATGGCGATATAAAAAAAGAGGGCTTATTCTTATTACCGCAGCACTTTTTTTTATCATTATGCCAATGACATGGATACAGGCAGGATATTGGAGCAACAGTATCACACTCTTTCAGCATGCCCTTGATGTAACAGATAATAATTATGTTGTTCATAATAATCTCGGTACAGTTCTGGAAGAAAAAGGGATGTTGGATGAAGCTGTAAAACATTATGCACAGGCATTAAAAATCAGTCCCGGATATGCCAAAACACATAACAATATGGGGAATGCTCTTGCAGATCAGGGGAGAACAGAGGATGCGGTTCAGCATTATTCTGAAGCATTGCGTTTAAATCCTGATTATGCGGAGGCTCACAATAATATAGGGGTTGCATTGGCAAAACAGGGGAATTTTTCCAAAGCGATTTGGCATTATTCCAGAGCATTGTATTTAAATCCCGGAGATTCCCTGACACATAACAATATGGGAGCGGCTTTGGCAAATATAGGACAAACAGATGAAGCGATCCGGCATTATTCTGAAGCATTGCGATTAGATCAGTTTAATACTCTTGCATATAATAATCTGGGAGTAGCATTCTTTCAAAAAGGAGAGAGAGATAAAGCGATCTCCTGTTTTCAAAAAGTTTTACAGATAAATCCGAATGATACCGACGCACGGAGTAATCTTGAAAAAGTATTGATTTTAAAGAGAAAAAAGTAAAATGGACTTATAAGATGAATATGCTGAATATTTCCAATTTTTCTGATTCAAAAATATCCGGGATAAAAATCGCTCTTATTATTTTAATGACTCTTGCTGCTTATATCCCTGCTATGAAGGGCGGATACATATGGGATGACGATGCCTATATTATCAACAACAGGCATATCAGAACTATAGAGGGGCTTAGGCAAATCTGGTTTAATATAAAATCTGAACCTCAGTATTATCCGATGGTTCATACCGGCTTCTGGATAGAATATCATCTCTGGCAGTTAAATCCTTTTGGCTACCATGTTGTTAATATCATATTGCATATACTCAATGCAATCCTGTTATGGATAATATTACGCAAATTGGAGATTCCCGCGGCGTGGATGGCAGCGGCTGTTTTTGCTCTCCATCCTGTGCATGTAGAATCAGCAGCATGGATTACTGAGCGGAAAAATACCCTTTCAGGATTCTTTTACCTATGTTCTGTGATAACTTTTCTGCGGTTTGCCAAAATCGGTATTATTGCATCTCATGATAATACCCGCGAAAATTCCGGTTTGCCGGACAATCAGGAATATGACCGGAAATTTTTCGGACCGGCTCTGATACTGTATCTTTCTGCATTATTCAGCAAGACTGTTACCTGTAGTCTTCCGGCAGTATTTTTTTTAATACTGTGGTGGAAAAGAGGATATATTAATTGGAAAAGAGATGTTTTTATTTTTATGCCGTTTTTTCTGATGGGAGCCGGTTTCGGTCTGATGACAGCATGGATGGAGAAACATCATGTTTATGCACTTGGCGAAGAGTGGTCCCTTTCATTTTCAGAGAAAATTCTTGTTGCCGGACGCTCACTTTGGTTTTATGCAGGAAAATTACTCTTTCCTTATAAACTGACCTTTATCTATCCGCGATGGGAGATCAACTCCGGTATCTGGTGGCAATATCTCTTTCCATTGCTTGCTCTTGCTCTTTTTTTTGTATTATGGATACTGCGGGATAAAATCGGTAAAGCACCTTTGGCAGCGCTCCTTTTCTTTACAGGAACATTGACGCCGGCATTGGGATTTTTTAATGTATATCCACATCGCTATTCTTTTGTTGCGGATCATTTTCAGTATTTGGCAAGTATCGGGCTGATTGTTCTGATTCTCTCTGTTGCCGCAAAAATTTTTCAGAAGTATAATGACTGCTTATATCAGAAAATCATCAGGACTGCTTTCTGCATGATACTCCTTATTATGCTGGGTATTCAGACATGGAATCAGGGGCATATCTATAAAGATTCAGAGACTCTCTGGCTGGATACAATTGCAAAGAATCCGGGGGCATGGATGGCTCATAATAATCTTGGAACTCTTCTTGCACAGCAGGGGAGATTAAAGGATGCTGTTTATCATTTTTCTGAAGCATTAAGAATCAATCCTGAACATGCCGGAGCCCATCTGAATATGGGAATTGCCTTAGATACTCTTGGGAAATATGATGAAGCGATTCAACATTTTTCTGATGTATTGAGAATAAAACCTGATTCTGCTGAAGCTCATATAAATATAGGTCTTACTTTATATAATCTTGGCAAATTGAATGAAGCTGTCAGGCATTTTTCTGAAGCGCTGAGAATCAATCCTGAGTCTGCTCAAGTGCATGTAAGTATTGGAAATGCTCTTGATAATATGGGAAGCTCCAAAGAGGCTGTTCTCCATTATTTAAAGGCATTGCAAATAAAACCCGACTATGCCGAGGCGAATATGAACCTTGGGATTACTCTGATGAAACAGGGGAATTTCAAGGATGCCGGCAGGCATTTTTCTGAGGTATTGCGAATTAAGCCGGGGTATAAGGATGCGGAAGCAAATCTTGAATTTTGTCTGAATATTATTAATAATCATACCGTTCCCATACTGGAGCATGGGAACGGTATGAAATAATAAAAATTAACTTAACCTATTAATTTTAATATTGAAAAGATTTTATTCAACTTTTTTATTTATTATTCTGTTATCAGGCTGCGGTATCCGAATGGACGCAATACAGGCTTTTGAGCAGCCTATGTTTGAAAACAGCGGATATAATTACGGGCAGATTTTTTATATATTTGAAGATGATATACCTTTTGTCCGTGTAACAGATTACAAAAATGGAGCATATAAGATAAATCTCTACGGAAAAGAAGGTTGGATAACAAGACGCTATCCGTATTATAAACCGGACTGGCAAAAATGGCAGAAATTTGCTTATAAACTTAAAGAATTTGAAAAAGAGGCAAAGTCCGAAAAGATTGTTAAAAAATGACAGTGTTATTAAATTATTGGGAAAGAAAAGATATTCATTTTGCTGTAATCAGTCTTATTTTCGGCGTTCTGTTCATGATTGCGATTCCCCCTTTTCAGGTTCCTGATGAGGGAAATCATTTGTTAAGAAGCTATCAGATTTCTCAGGGAGAACTCTTATCAGAAAGACGGGATAAATCAGGCGGCGGTGAAATTCCTGTAAGTCTTTCAATTACAGCAAATAAAATTGCCGGTAATAATGTGGCATTTCATCCTGAAAATAAACAAAAGATAAATGATATTCTTGAGGCATTTCATATTCCTCTGGAAAGGGATATAAAAAAATATACAGCTTTTTCCAACACAGCAATATACAGCCCTCTCCCTTATATTCCGCAGGTTACAGGAATCTTTTTCGGGAAAATATTTGATGCCCCGCCTGTCATGCTGCTTTATCTTGGAAGACTCTCTAATCTTCTTTTTTCAGTCTTTCTTATCTCATATTCCATAAGAATCATTCCGATATTTAAAAATCTTATGTTTCTTATTGCATTGACGCCGGTATCTATTCATCTGTTTGCTTCTCTCTCCCCTGATGCGGCAACAATCAGCATATCTTTTCTGCTGATTTCAAAAATATTACAGCTTGCTTATGATCCGGGTATTCTTATTATAGAAAAAAAAGATGTTATCTTTCTTCTGATTGCCTCTGCTCTGCTTGCTTCCTGTAAAGCCGCATATTTTCCGGTTGTATTTCTGTATTTTATTATTCCGGTAAGAAAATTCGGAAATATATCTAAATATCTTTTACTTGGATTAGCCATTACAGTTATCACGTTATCCTGCTTTTTTTTATGGGGTGCTATGGCGGAAAAACGGATTGTTACACATCTTTACGGCGGTATCCCGTTTGGAATGGCAAAATTGTTTATTATATCACATCCGATCGGCTATATGGAGATGGTTCTGCGTAATCTGAGTATTTATCTTTCATTCTACATATACAGCTTTATCGGAGTACTGGGATGGTTAGATACAGAGCTTCCTGTATATTTTATTGTAATCTATGGAATAACCATGATAGTTGTAGCATTGACGGAGAGTAAAAAAGAGATTCTGTTTTCATGGACAGAGAGAATTTTTTTTTGTATTATTGGGTCAAGCTGCGTTATACTCATTATAACAAGTCAATATTTTATCTGGACATTGGAAACAGATTCAGATATTGGAATGGCTCAGGGAAGATATTTTATACCTGTGGCACCCCTTTTTTTTATTCCTCTATTGTATAACAGCAGACTCTCTGATATAGTTTCCTATAAAACAATGACTGAATTTACCTCTTTTTTTGTCATTTGTTCCTTGATATATACTCTGTTATTTGTTATACAAAGATATTATCTGTAAATTGAGTTTGCAGCACTGCCTTTATAAAAAAATAAGGTGATAAAATGTATGCTTTTGAATTTAAAACAAAAATAAAAAACGGAATGATTGAAATTCCGGAAAAATTCAGAGAAAAATTAAAAAATAACGTGAAAGTTATTCTGTTGACAGAATACATAGCAGATACACAATCCGATATAATCGAAGAACTTTTGGAATCACCTCTGAAAATCATTGATTTCAGCCCTGTAAAAGAGAAGAAATATATGAGCGAAGTTGAAAGAAATGATAAGGGTTGCTTCATAGATTCAAATATCTGGCTGTATGCCTTTATAGAAACTCCCGACAAATCACTCATTGCCAAATCACTTATAAAAGGGTCAAATATTACAATAAGCACACAGGTGATAAATGAAGTCTGTGTAAATCTTATTAGAAAAGCTCTTTATCCCGAAGAGAAAATACGGAATTTGATAGAATCTTTTTATAATAAATATAACATTCTTGAAATAAACAGAGAAATTCTCCCGGAGGAGATGAAGATTATATCTGTTGGATCGGAGAACTTAAATTACGGGATGCTCTTCTTGAAGAATTGAAAACATTACATGAAATCGAATATATACCTCAAGAAAATCTAACCAGGCGTTTCAACGGACAGGAGGGACAAGCTGATCTGCGGGTGAACTTATAATTATTTATGCCTTTTTGAGAGAGAATAGAATTGTTGAGGAATAATTAACCGTGTCCTATAGGTTGAAACGTGAAGAAAACTGAATTAAAAACAAAAGTTTATATTGAGACAAGCATACCGAGTTTTTACTATGAAATTCGTGAGGAACCTGAAATGGTTGCCCGAAGGAACTGGACAAGGAAATGGTGGAATAGCCACAGAAAATATTATAAAATTGCAACAAGTGAGGCTGTAATTGACGAACTCAGCAGAGGAGATTATCCGAACAAAGACAAGACATTGGCAATGATTCACAAATTACCGCTATTACCTATAGGTGAAGAAATATCTGAAATTGTACAAAGTTATATTCAGCATCAACTGATGCCGAAAAATCCGCTCGGAGACGCAGTCCATCTTGCTTTAGCTTCATACCATAAATGCGACTTTCTGCTGACATGGAACTGTACAAACCTTGCCAATGCCAATAAATTCGGTCATATAAGACGGATTAACACAATGCTGGGGCTTTACATTCCCACTTTGTTAACCCCTTTGGAACTTATGGGAGAAATACAAAAATGAATAATGATCCGGTCATTGAGAGAATAAGAGAGATACGGAATATAATTTCGGAAGAATACGATCATGATCCGAAAAAATTAGTGGCGTATTATATGGAGAGGCAAAAAAAGAAAAAAAGTCTTCCGGTTAAGAGAAAGAAAACGATACAGAGGAATCATATTGAAGTCAAACAAAAAAAGACGGCATAACCAGTCATTGCAGTGGACGGGGCTATCGCCCCGCCACTGAATTTTATGATAGACTGCCTGAATGCGGTACTGCAAACTTTGAAGTAAAGATAAAAAGGTCTGAGATGTTTAAAAATAAAAAAGTCATTGTTGTAATGCCTGCTTATAATGCCGCGCAGACCCTGAAACAAACATACAATGAAGTCATGGCGCAGGAGATTGTTGATCTGGTAATTGTGGTAGATGACAGAAGCAAAGATGAAACCGTCCCTATTGCAAAAACTCTGCCAAATACAATTGTTCATGTTCATGAAAAGAATCTCGGTTATGGCGGGAATCAGAAATCATGCTACAGGATTGCTCTTGAACAGGGCGGGGATATTATCATCATGGTTCACCCTGATTATCAATATACACCTATGCTGATTCCTGCAATGGCTTCGATGATTGGAAATGGGCTTTATCATTGTGTCTTAGGCTCAAGAATTCTTGGGGGATATGCTTTAAAAGGCGGGATGCCGATCTGGAAATATATCTCTAACCGCTTTCTCACATTTGCAGAAAATATTCTTCTGGGCACAAAACTTTCCGAATATCATACAGGCTACAGAGCTTTTTCACGGGAGCTATTGGAAAAAATACCCATGCAGGCGAATTCTGATGATTTCATATTTGATAATCAGATGCTTGCACAAATTTTCTGGTTAGGATATACTATTGCTGAAGTGAGCTGTCCCACAAAATATTTTCCAGAGGCGTCATCAATTAACTTTGTCAGAAGCCTTAAATACGGTTTCGGATGTCTTTTTACGGCAATGATATTTCGGCTGGCAAAGATGGAGGTTATAAAATCAGAATTGTTTACAGAGGTTTTAAATGGAATCAGATAAAACTTTTGAAGAGAAGTGCATACTTTTTCTTACTTATATAGTTTTTGCTTATTTTCTTTTCCGGCTGCTTTATTTTGCCCTCAATATATCTCATTATATTCCTCCTGATGAAGTTTCCCGCTTTAAAATGTGTCAAATCTTTTCCAAAGTTCTTTTTATACCTGAAGAATCTGAAGAAACCTATTCTTTGGGATTAGTTACTCACATGCCCTATCTTTATTATTTTATTATGGGGAAATTATTGAACCTGAATTTTTTTATGGTTTCCGATTTGATATTTTTACGTATTTTTAACTGTATTATCTCTTTTGCCGCTATAGTCTTTAGCTATAAATGGATAAAACTGATTTCATCTGAAAGTTTATTTAATTTATTATTTTTAATTTTAATTACAAATACACCAATGTTCAGCTTTATAAGCGCTGCGGTAAGTTATGATAACTTACTAAATTTATTTGCTGTAACAGCACTTTATTATCTGCATCTGTTTTTTCAATATCCGACTTTCATCCGTTTTTTTCTTTTCGGAATTTCTGTTCTTTCAGGAGCTTTGACAAAATGGGCTTTTATACCACTTATTTTAGCATATTTTGGAGTTTTAATATTTCGTCAGCGAAAAAATTTTAAAAATATGTTGCCTATATTAAAAAACATTTCTTTAAATTTTAAGGATAAAATTTTACTTGCCTTTTTTCTTATTCTTCTGATTTTAAATATGATGCTTTATCTTGAAAATCTTGTTCGTTTCGGAAAGATTGTTCCAACCGCAAGTCAGGTAATTACAGAAGAAAAAGCTATGAAATTCAGACTTTATGCACAGGAGACCATTCTTTCTCTTTATCAGGAAGATAAAATAACATTTGATGAAGCTGTTGAGAAAGCAAAACAGATTGAGCATCCCGGCGACCGTGCTGATACTTTATACTTGCTTAATTTAGCCGGAGAAAATAAAGTAAACCCTGTTATTCATCTGGACAGAGTTCAATATATGTGGACATGGCTAAATCTTATGCTTCATCGCTCGGTAAGTATTGCAGGGCATATTTTTATGCCTAAAAGCTCTTATATTTTCAGTATTTATCAACTTATCTTTATTTTATCTTTTATTTTTTTTGTCCGATATTGGAATCCTTTAGAAGCTGATAGTCTTATTACTGATGCTGTTTTTCTGTCTATTTTTTACGGAATCATTCTTATGCAGTTTGTAAATTACCCTCACTACCTTCGGACTCATGCTGTAGGGGTATATCTACAGGGAAAATATCTTTTCCCGGTACTCGTTCCTTTTTATGGAATAGTTGCTTATTTTCTTATCATTCCTTTTAAAAAACTGTTTCAAATTATAATTTTTCTTTTTATTTCAATATATTTTATATTAGGAGATTTTCCATATTTTCTTTATAATGCAACACCACAGTGGTTTTTTTAATACCGATAATATGGAGAAAAATTAATGTTTACAACCACATCAATATATTTTTTCATGCTTTTTGTCATCATATGGAGCTATTGCGGATATCTTATTTTACTGCTTATATTTCTTACGCTGAACCCTGAAAAAAAGAGGGATGAATCTCTCCCTAAAGAGATGCCGAAAATAGCGGTTCTTATTCCCTGTTACAATGAAGAAGGGTTTGTAAAGCAGAAGATAGAGAATCTGAAAGCATTGAATTATGATCAGGATAAACTTGAAGTCTGTTTTATAGACGGGCTTTCAAAAGATAATACAAAAAACGAAATTCTTAATTGTATTGATGATATGCCGAATTATAAGTTGACAGAATCTGATCGCAGAGGAAAAATCAACCAACTTAATTACGGACTTTCAAGGTTAAACAAAGATGTTGAAATTATTGTCAGCACAGAATATGGATGCCATGCTCTCGCCTGATTCGCTGATGAAAATTGTCGCTGAATTTAATATAAATAACAGGGTTGCAGTGGTCGGCGCAAATATATCTCCGCAGAATTCAATTCCGATTGAAGAAAACTATTGGCAGGATCATAATTTGTTAAGAATCATTGAAAGCAGTGTTTATACATCATCTATTGTTGTCGCGCCTTGTTATGCTTACAGAGCATCCTTAATTGACCGATTCCCTGATGATTGTGTTGCAGATGATATATATATAGCATTTAAAGCAAATACAGAAGGATATATTACAAAATATGTTGAATCCATAACAGGTACTGAGATTAGAACTCCGGGTAATGCTTCCGATTTTTTTCAGCATAAATTCAGAAAAGGGAATGCTTATCTTATTGAACTGTTCAGATTCTTTTACCGTCTGCCCTATATGTCAGGATGGTGGAAAGTTATTTATTTGACAAAACTTCTGCAACTGGCTATTATTCCCTGGATGCTGCCTTATTTTTTACTTTCAACTATATCACTGGCTTTGAGCGGATGGGGATTATTTCAGGTGGCTTTATTCGGTGTTACTTTAATTCTGGGTTCACTTTTTATAACTTCTTTTATGATGAAGGAATGCCGATTCAAATATCTTCATGTGACTTGTTCTCATAAACGGTATGACACAATGCCTTTTGTTATAGGTAATTTGATTCTTATAGTCGTGGGACTGAGCTATCCGTTTTATAAGCAGACAAGCAGCTATCAAAAGATAGGAGTGCAAAATAAGGATTGACAAAAAAGCTCCATATCCTGATTCAGTTTATTGCCGGACTTTTATTCAGCGGAATTTTTTTATATCTTTTTCTGAAAAATTTTGAATTTAAAAGCGTAGCAGACATACTGTCCAATCTTGTTTATTATAATTTTATATGGGTGCTGTTTGCTACAGCAGCTCATTTATTGGCAAAGGCTGTAAGATGGAAGATAATCATATCCCAATTAAAAAATATCAGTTTATATTCTTCATTATCAAATATTTCAATAGGTTTAATGGCAAACAATCTTCTGCCCGCAAGAATCGGTGAAATTGTAAGGATTGCATCTCTTAACCGGACAGAGAAGATAAATATTTCAGGCGTTTTGTCTTCGCTTATTTTGGAAAGGCTTCTGGATGGTTATGTTTTATTGCTCCTTTTTGTATTTTCTTCTTATCAGGTTAATTTTGTTCAATCTTTAGAAGTAATGGCAGGATTGCAGAAAGCCGCAATAGCAGCATTTATTTTATACTCAGGTGTTCTTATGATATTGCTGATATTTATGAAATACGGAACATCATCCCGGGTTGAAAGAATTATTCCGGCAAAATTAAAATCTTTGCTGCTTAAAACCGAAGAATTTAAAGCAGGTTTAAGTCTCCTTAAAAACCCTGAAAAGATATTTTGGGTATGCGTCTTGTCTTTTTTTATATGGATGCTCTCGGCTGCTGTTATCATGGCAACATTAAGCATGTTTTTATCTGTTCAGACAGATATTTATGAACATATAGGATATATGGAGAGTATTTTTTTAAACGGCGCTGTCAGTCTTGTTCTTATGATTCCTGCTGTACCCGGATATTTTGGCTCATTTCACCTGATATGTTCGGTGGTGCTTGTCGGATTCGGTGCATCAAAAGGATTTGGCGACAGTTTTGCAATTTTTATACATGGAACTCAGTATCTCCTTATTACCCTGCTTGGTATATCTTTTTTTGCAAATAGTCATTTAAATCTGAAAAAATTGTTGAAAGAAGAGCAAAAATCATGTTAAAAAAATATATCTTAAATTTCAGATACGCGTTCAGGATAAAAAAACCGTTGCTTATTTTAAGACTGGTTTTCACTTTTCTCGGTATTATTTTTTTACGGAAAAGACCTTTACGCTATATTGACCTTGCTATCGGATATTCCTGTAATCTCAAATGTGAACATTGCTTTGCAACAGCGTTGAGAAAAGCAGGAAGAAGAAAGATTACGCCGGTTGAATACAAAAGAATTGTAAAGCAGGCTATGGACTTGGGCGCGGTAAATTTCTCTTTTCAAGGCGGAGAGCCGACTCTTTATCCTGAACTCACAGAATTTATAAAAAATACTTATCCTGAAAGAAATCTTATTTCTGTTACCACAACCGGAACGCTTCTGAATGAAGAGAAGATTTTGGCGTTAAAGAAGATCGGCGTGGATATTCTGACAATAAGTTTAGACAGCGCAGTGCCTGAGGAGCATGACAAATTTCGCGGGGTCAAAGGGACGTTTGATAAAACTATGAATACCATCAGGCTCGCCCTTAAAAACGGACTTAATGTTACATTAGGAGCGGTTGCTTCTCATCAGAATATCAGAAGTCAGGGGCTTATTGATCTGATTGAACTGGCGCACAAATTGAATGTGATTATATTCTTGGCTCTTGCAGCGCCTCTGGGACAATGGGCAAATAATGAAGATATTATTCTGACAGATGAAGACAGGGATTATCTGTATAATCATCTGATAAAAAAATATCCTCTGCTGCGGACAGATTTTGAAGCGAATTTTATCCGCTGGGGATGCGGGGCAGTAAAGGAGATTCTGTATATTACACCTTACGGTGATGTGTTAGGGTGTCCGTTTCTGCATTTCTCTTTAGGCAATCTTTTTGAAGAAAACATGGAAACAATCAGAGAGAGAGCATTGAATAATCCGTATCTTGATCATTATCATCATTTATGTCTTGCTGCTGAGGATAAAGATTTTATGAAGAGATATATAGGGGATTTTTATCTGCCGGATAATCAGATAAGAAAACTCGCTTAATGAAAAAAATAACTTTAATAAGTGCTTAAATATGCTTAAAATCGCTTTAGTCAATCCATTAACTCCTGATGGCAATTTTGTTCCGCCGTTAGGGCTGCTTATTATAGCCTCTGTTCTGGAAAAAGAAGGGCATAATATCCTAATTTTTGACCAGAATATGGATGAAGATATTATTACGCAAATTAAGGATTATCATCCTGATATAGTCGGTATTACTGCTGTAACTTCCGCTGTTTTAAATGGCAAACAATTAGCTTCGGAACTGAAAAAAGAACTTCCTTCTGTTATAACAGTCTTTGGAGGTCCGCACCCGACAAGCATGTGTAGAGAAGTAATTTCCTGGGCGGATATTGATTTTGTTGTTATCAGTGAAGGTGAAAATTCAATGCGTATGCTTGTCAAATGGGTTAATGAAAAAGGATTACCTTATCAGTTAGAAAAAATCCCCAATTTATATTTCAAAAAAGATGGGATTCCGCATTTTACTTTTGAAGCTGAATGGCTGTCTTCCGAAGAAATAGATCATCTTCCGCTGCCTGCTTATAACCTTTTGGATTTTGACCGTATTTCATCCCGAATTCGGCACGGTGTATTCCGCAAAGGCAAGAGAGTATTACCATATATGGCAACCCGCGGCTGTCCTCAGATGTGTACTTTTTGCTGCCGACACATGGGCAGAAGGATTCGGCGGAAAAATCCTGAGTTAGTCTTGAATGAGATAGAGTATCTGATAAAAACTTACAGTTTAGATGAGATTTATTTGGAAGATGATAATTTCACATCCTCTAAGCAATACGCTATGACAATTATTGACGGGATTATTGAACGGAAATTCCCTGTCAGCATAAAATTTGCCAATGGTGTCCGAATAGATACGCTTGATAATATTTTGCTGGAAAAACTGCGACATGCGGGATGTTATGCTCTTTCTTTCGGCTTGGAAAGTGGTTCTCCGAAGGTATTGCAACTTATGAAAAAAGGTCTTGATTTGGAAAAAGTCCGCTCCGCTGTATCAATGGTAAAATCTCACGGATTTTTAGTAGGCGCCAATATGATTATCGGTTATCCGGGAGAAACAGAGGATGATATTTGGGAATCCTATGATTTTTTTGAAAGTCTTAAATTAGACAGTGTTGCAGTAGTCAATATTATTCCATTTCCGGGAACGGTTGTAAGAAAAATCTGTGAAGAGAATGGATATTTAACAGAAGAAGCCAAGTCATGGAATAATTATTATTTTGATATAAAAAATCCCAAAATACTCATTGAAACAGAATATTTGAAAAAAAAACAGCTCAAAAGTATTCTGAAAAAAATTTTTTTCAGGCTCTACACAAATCCCCGGAGAGTTGCCGGTCTTTTGAAAAATATGCAACCCTCTGATATTTTAGCGGCTGCAAAAATGTTTACACAAAAAATTATTTCAGGATAATAGTTGTCATTTATGTCCTATATATTGAATATAATTATAGTAGGAAGTGTTATCATTCTGCCCGGTTTTGTTGTCTCTGAAATTTTTTTCCGTGAATCTGTATCAAAACGGATTTTACCTTTTCAAATTACGTCTTATGCCGTTATTTCACTATGGATAATATTTTTTCTGTCATTTTTACTGAGTGAAATCCCTCTGCCTGTTTCTGCCAAAAGAATAATTGCTGTAACCGTTATTCTCATATTCTTTGTACTATCCTTTTTTTTAGCGGTAAGAAATTATTATCACAGCAAAAATAATAATCAACCTAAAAGCTCCTCTCTTCTTTTATTTTCCGGTATTATTCTTATATGTTCAGTATGGATTTACAGCATTCCTCTGCAATCTTATCCCGGTAAGATTTCTCATGTTATGGGGGATATTCCTGAATATTATGTGTTGGCAAAAAATATTTCTTCAGGAAGAGGGTTTGTAACTGATTATTTTATATTTGATTTCTGGTCAGGTCCCAGACTTTCTATTCAGGATGTAATTTCATCTCCGCCTGCATCAGCGCGCCGTCCTCTTGTTCCTTATGCCGCCGCTTTCTTTTTTTATCTAACCGGACAAAATAACTATATTATAAATATTATCGCATCAATATTGGCATCCTTACTTCCCCTGAGTTTTTATACTTTTTTTTATCATTATAAACTTAACCAAGATACTACAGCATCATTTTTACAAAATGATCAGCTTCTTCAGATAATTGCATTCTCCATCTGCCTTATTCCCAATCATTTTATCTTATTTGCATTTGGTACAACAACAGTTTTTGAACTCTTTCCATTTTTTACATTTTTTCTTCTTATTCAGATGAAAGAATGGAATGATAATTTTTTCATTTTTATTATGGCATTATCAGCCGGGCTGACCACAATCAGCAGACCTGAAGGAATTATATTAATCTTTGTTATTTTTCTGATTTATTTTTTACCTCATATCTTCATGTCAGGATTAAAGAAAACTCTTTCAAAACGATTTATACCGGCAGTAATCATTCTTGCGGGATTGGCATTAATAAATATCCCTCTTTTGTTTATTGAATACGGTACTGAATCACAAAGCGGAAATGCATGGTACAAAACATTGCATTATAATTCAGAAGCAAAAAATTTTGAATCTGCCTATTTTCCGTGGACAGAATTTAATTATGCTTTGGCAAGGGAAAATTTATCAGATAATCCAAGCTCTGCTCATTTATTAAATTCTAATATCAACGCTGAAATTATTTCCCATCCTTTTGCATCTGCAAAATGGCTTCTTACCGAAACTGTATTAAAACTGACTGTTTTTCCTTCAATTTATTTTGATTTTAATAAATGGGGAATCCATATTCCAATTATAACAGCAATAATTATGTCGGCTATTATAATTGGACCTATATGGGAAGTCGGAATCTTTATATGCCTTTTTGTACTGGGTTTTTCTTTATTAACCCCTGTAATCTATATACGACAGGCACTTGTATTGAGTCCTCTGATTCTTTCAGCTTTTTTTCTGACTTTTGATCGAATATGCACAAAGCTATGTAAAAAAAATACAGTGCATACTCAGAAAAAATCAGCATTTATCTTTATCTTAGTAATTATTTCTGCTTTAATATCACTCATAATATTTCAGGCTGAAATAGTCATTAACATTGTCAGACATTATGAGAATAATAAATATACAGCATCTGTAGAAGCAGTAAAAAATCATACAGATATATCAAGTATAATTGTTTCTGATTATCCGCAATTAATAAACCTCATGACAGAACGGGTCAGTCTCGGTGCTTCTAACATACTGGATATTTTAAACCCTAAGATAGAACGGTATCATCCTGATTATATTCTGATTAATGATTGCCGTGTTACTCAAAGTTACACCCGTTTTATAACAGGAGATCATCCTGAAGCATACAGATACATTACTCAAAATTATGCGATTATTCTTCATAACCATCAGGAACATACCTTGCTTTTCAGGCACCGTTAAGGTATAAAAAAATTATGGAAAAGAAAATATTCATTACAGGTTCATCAGGCTTTATCGGCGGCAATCTGACAGAAAGACTCCTTTCAGAGAATCATCAGGTATATGCTCTGCTCAGAAATCCTGCTCAGTCTTATGATAAGCGGTTAAAGATTGTTGAAGGGGATATACGCTATCCTGAAACCTATAGTCAGGTTCTAAAAGAATGTGATCTGATATTCCACTGCGCGGCTTATATATCGTTTCAAAAAAAAGACTTTCAAAAGGCTTATCAGATAAATGTGGAAGGAACAAGAAATCTTTTGGAAGCCGCTTATCAGGCAGGGGTTAAAAAAACGGTTCATCTGAGCGCGTGTGCTGTTTTAGGATTTTCAGCAGATAAAAATAAGATCCTTGATGAAACTGAATATCCTGAAATAAAAGAAGATAATATATATGCTTTTACAAAAAGAATGGCGGAAAAAGAGGTTCAGAATTATGTGCAGAAGGGATTGGATATTTCCATTGCAAATATTGCAACTGTCTATGGACATGGAGATAAAAAATTAAATTCAGGCTCAGTTATCAAATCTGTTTATCAGGGAAAAATTAAACTCATTCCTCCGGGTGAAACCAGCTTTGTTTCAGCAGACGATCTTGTTGAAGGCTTAATCCTTTTGGCTGAAAAGGGAAGAGCCGGAGAACGTTATATTTTTTGTTCAGAAAACATGGAATATAAAACTCTTGTCCAAAGAATTGCTCATACGCTTGGCGTTAAATCACCGGAATATACGTTACCCAATTTTTTTTATTATCCCTCATTATTTGCGGTAAAAGGTATAGAATTTTTTTCCAAATTTTCAAAAGATAAGGTCAATCTGGTCACTTCCCAGATATTAAAAGAGACTTTCGGATATAAATATTTCAGTTCTGAAAAAGCTAAAAAAGAATTGGGATGGAAACCTTTACAAAGTTTTGAAGAAGCGGTAGAAAAGGCATTTAATTACTATAAGGAAAAAGGTCTTTTATAAAACCCCGGAGTCAGAATTATATGTAGGGGCGTTTAATTAAACGCCCCTACTTTAGAATCATCATGGATTACTTAGAATTTCAAGTCAAAAAAGCAAACAGAGATTTTTATGATATTGTCGGTTCTTCTTACGAAGCGATTGACGGCAGAAGATCTGATAAACTGATCTGCTATGTTTCTGAACAATTAAAATCTATTTCTGAAAATACAGAAGCGGATGCCATTCTTGATTTAGGATGCGGAAGCGGGTTTGTATCCAGAATCGCAGCAAAATATTTTAAAACAAGATTTGCCGTAGATATTTCTTTCCATATTGTAAGGGTAATTGAAGATGACACGCTTCATAAACTGACTGCTGATTCTGATTTTATACCGTTTCAAAATGAAAGCCTAAATTCTGTTGCAAGTTTTGCGGTTTTACATCATTGTTATGCTTATGAAAAAATGGTATCAGAGATTTACAGGGTATTAAAAGAAGGCGGCATTTTTTATTCCGATCATGATATGGATGAATCTTTTTTTAAGCGGTTTAAACCTTTATTAAAAATTTACCGCAGTATAAATGACGCAAGCCGACATTATTTATCAAATTTTCATCAATTATCAGAAGAGATATATCACTGCTCAGAATTTCATGAAGAGGGCATTCCTTCCGAAAAAATTGAACATCTGCTAAAACAGATCGGATTTAAAGATGTCAGGTTTGAATATCACTGGTACGGATTATCTTCACTGACTGATAAGATATTCGGAAAAAAGAGTTATCAGAGAGGATATGCTCCGCTCACCAGAATTATTGCTGTCAAATAGAGTAACCAGACCTGCGGGGTTTCAAAAACCCCGCAGGTCTTTATATATAGGAAATTTTTTATGAAAATATTATTGTTATCACCACCTTATGTTCCATATTATATGCGGAACGCCCGATGCGATTTTGTTTCGCTTTCAGGAACCCAGTGGTATCCGATTCTGCTTGGCTACTGCGGGGCATGGCTTGAAAAATGCGGTCATGATGTTAAAATGATTGATGCGCCGACTTATCATTTTGATCATAAAACAACTATCAGGATGGTCATTGATTACAAACCCGACTGGCTTGTTGTTTATACAGGCAGACTGAGTGAAGATAATGATATTGAAATCGCTGATAAGCTGACCAAAGAGATCGGGTGCAAAACAATCTTTGCAGGTGCTTATGCCTCTATATTTCCGAAAGAGACCCTGAAAAAATCGAAAAATGTAAAACTCCTTGTTACAGGAGAATTTGAACTGCCGTTACAGGAGATTATTGAAGGTAAAAAATATTCAGAAATCCCGAATTTAATTTATAAACAAGGGGATGAGATTATACAGAACAGCGAAAGACCTTACCTGAGTACTTCGGAACTGGATCAGATCCCTTTTGTATCACGTTTTTTCAAAAAACATCTGGATATTTACAAATACAAAACTGTCTCTGAACCATACCCGTTTATGGATATTCTGACAGGAAGGGGATGCAAATGGGGGAGATGCACTTACTGTCTGTGGGTACACTCCTATATCAAAGGACCTGTTTATAACTGTCGCAGCATTGAGAATGTTATTGAAGAGTTAAAGTTCATCTCAAAAGAGATGCCTGAAATCCGCTCTGTTATGTTTCAAGATGATACTTTTACAGAAGAAAGGGCGTATGAATTTTGTGAGGCAAAATTAAAAGCCGGTATCACCCTTCCCTGGTCATGTTATGCACGGGGCAATATGTCTTATGATGTCTTAAAGCTGATGAAAAAGGCAAATTGTCTGAATCTTCATGTGGGGTTTGAATCACCCGACAAGGAAATACTGAAAGGGATAAAAAAGGGGATAACCAGAGATAGAATGACAATCTTTGCTGCTGATGCAAGACGGGCGGGGCTGAGAATACATGGCGATTTTGCTATCGGTTTTCCCGGTGAAACCAGAGAATCTATAAAGGAGAACATAGAATGGGCATGTAAGATCAGACCGCATACAGTACAATTTCAGTTAATGATACCTTTCCCCGGCACCCCGTTTTATGATGAATTAAAAGAAAAAGGATGGCTTAAACACGGATTTCCGAATTATCCTGATATATCTTCCGAACAGATGGAGGAAATGTCAAAAAGGGCTTACAGGAGATTCTATATCAGCCTCCCCTATTTAAAAGAGATCATCAAACATCCTTATGAGTTATTCTTTTCACGATTGAAGACTTATTACCGGGCTGTCCCTTCTGTTTTTTGGAAGAAATATATTCGTTAAAAAATATTCAGAAAATCGAAAATGTTCCCGCCGGATTGAAAAATCCGGCGCAAAAAGTAAGTTTACTTGAAGCTAAAAATGAAGAATCTGTAAAGTAATTTAAAAAACCGCTAATAGAAATTCCCATTATTTACTATTGTTCTTATATAAAATGATTAAAAATTAACTATTTTAAATTATAAAATGTTATTTTTAATAAATGATATTTTACATATTAAATAAATACAAATGGTTAAAAAATACATCTTCAGAATAACCGCCTTATTTTTAAATAACTTATTGTTTTAATGATTAAAAAAATCAATCAATATTGAACGACTACTCCAGTCTTGATAAAAATGTTCTTTCCCGATTATTTTCAATAACAACTCATAATAGTAGAGCATATAAAACACATAGCGTCCGCTGCTTTATATACCCGAAAAGGTGGATACGCTGCGATTTGTCCGCCCTACAAAATACAGAAAAATACTATGCGATTCTTTAACACAGCCGGACCGGTCAGATCTGAGGATCATTACTGCATTCCCCCTTTAAAACGATGGGATATGGAAGAGATTCTCATGCTGATTGACCAGAAAAAATATTTTGTGCTTCACGCGCCCCGGCAGACCGGCAAAACATCCTGCCTGCTTGCTTTGGCGGATTATCTTAACCACGAAGGAAAATACAGATGTCTGTATGTAAATGTAGAGATGGCACAGGCAGCCAGAGAGAATGTAAATGAAGGAATACGGACTATTATAGGAGAAATGGCATCTAACGCCAGATTTTTTTTAAAGGATCCGTTTCTTGAAGAAATATTGGATACCACCTTAAACAGGTGGGGAGGAACAGGCGCTTTAAACGGAGCGCTTACTTTATGGGCTGAAAAAAGTTCTGTTCCGCTGATAATTCTGATAGATGAAATTGATTCTCTTGTAGGCGACACACTTATATCGGTTCTCCGTCAATTACGGACAGGTTATACAAAAAGAGAGCGACAGTTTCCTCAAAGCATTATTTTATGCGGAGTCCGTGATGTCCGGGATTACCGGATCCATTCAGATAAGGATAAAGCAATTATTACAGGCGGAAGTGCATTCAATATCAAAGCAAAATCTCTTAGAATTGGCGATTTTTCACAAGATGAGATTGCCGCATTATACAGGCAGCATACAGAAGAGACAGGTCAGATATTTAAAGAGGGGATAGAGGATTTTGTATGGGAATATACCGAAGGACAGCCATGGCTGGTAAATGCTCTGGGATATGAAGCCTGCTTTGAAATAAAAAAGAACAGAGACCGGCAAAAGCCTGTTACTGTTGAAATGATGATTCAGGCAAAAGAGAACCTGATTATCCGAAGAGATACGCATATTGACCAACTTGCGGACAAACTTTCTGAAGAGAGAGTCCGCCGGATTATCGCACCGATTCTTACAGGAACCGGAAATCCCAAAGATATGCCTGAAGATGATTTGAGCTATGTCCGTGATCTCGGACTGATAAAGATCGAAGGAAATGCACGTATCGCCAACCGGATTTATCAGGAGGTCATTCCAAGGGCTTTAACTTACGGCACACAGGTAACAATCACCCATGATGCGGCATGGTATGTGCGTAAAGACGGATTGCTGGATATGAATCCTCTTATTTCAGCTTTTCAGAAGTTTTTCAGAGAACATTCACAAAGCTGGGAAGAGCGATTTCAGTACAAAGAGGCGGGTCCCCAACTGCTCATGCAGGCGTTTTTGCAGCGGGTTGTCAATTCCGGCGGGCGTGTTGAAAGAGAATACGGACTTGGCAGAGGGCGGACTGATCTTCTTGTTGTATGGAAGCACAAAACAGGGATTCAGAAAGTTGTCATTGAACTGAAAGTCCGGCGTAATGAGGCTTTGGAAACAGTTATAAAAGACGGACTCCGCCAGACTTATGAATATATGGACAAATGCGGAACCCGGGACGGGCATCTGGTAATCTTTGACAGAGATGATAAAAAAACATGGGAAGAGAAAATTTTTCAGAGATCCGGAATGTATCAGGAAATCGGGATAACAGTTTGGGGGATGTAGTGAAATAAGTTTGTAGTTCCGCATTCATGCGGTGACGCATCTGATAAGGATTTTTAATCTATGACAGTCTCCGCCTGAAGGCGGAACTACGAACGAGAATATGACAAACTCTCCTGAAATAAAAGAATTTATAAAAGAGAATAGCCAATTGTTCTGGTGGATAAAGCCTGAAGAAAAAGAGAATATTGAGATCAGTTTTCTGGTTGAGGCTATTCTGAATTACGGAAATGAAAAGAGCGTAAAAAAACTTTTTGACCTGATAGGCATACAGAAAGTTGCTGAAATTTTTTACCGTCAGACATCAAGAGAACGGACAAATTATCATCCCCGTACTGTCAATTATTTCAGGCTTTATTTTCAGAAACATGTACAAAGAGATTCTGACAAAAGAACATAACAGATTGAACGAAAAAGTTTGTAGTTCCGCCTTCAGGCGGTAGGTATGGGTATGTACAAGAATTTGAGCAACCCGAACCGCTGATAATCATGATGAAACTGATTTCGCTGATAAGGTGTGTCTTTATTTTCTTTCGTTACAGGGATTTTTTATAATAAAAGGATAAAAATCAGTTTATTATAATCCTTTTCTTATAACAAATCCCTGTACAGTTTAAAAATCGGAACATACCCATAAGCATGAAACCAGGGAAAAAGCATAATGTATAAAAACAAATCCATCTGCGCTGTAGTACCCGCACACAATGAAGAGACCCAAATCAGCAGGGTAATTGAAACCATGCCCGATTTTATTGATTATATTGTTATTATTGATGATCTCAGCAAAGACCGGACAGTTGAGATTATCAAAGCATATCAGCAGAATAACAAAAAGATTATCCTGATAGAGCATAAAATCAATCAGGGGGTCGGGGGTTCTATTGCCAGCGGTTATAAATGGGCAAAGGATAATGAAATAGATGCGGCTGTGGTAATGGCAGGGGACGGGCAGATGGATCCCAGTGATTTGCCTGCCCTGCTTGATCCTGTTGTTGAGGATAAGGCTGATTATTCCAAAGGAAACCGGCTGATTACCGGAGAGGCTTACAAAAAAATTCCTAAAGTCAGATATTTCGGCAATGCGTTTCTCTCTCTTTTGACCAAAATTGCCTCAGGTTACTGGCATATTGCAGATTCTCAGTCCGGTTATACTGTGATTAACAAAAAAGCTCTTCACGCCATTGACTGGGACAAGATGTATAAACGCTACGGGCAGCCGAATGATCTGCTGGTGCGCCTGAATGTATTTAATTTCAGAGTAACAGATGTTCCGACTGAGCCGGTTTACAATATCGGCGAAAAATCCGGCATAAAAATAAAAAAAGTTATATTTACTATCAGTTGGATACTGATTAATATGTTCCTCTGGCGAATGAAAGAAAAATATATTATCCGGGATTTTCATCCCTTAATCTTTTTTTATCTGCTTGGGGGATTCTTCGGTATAACAACGGTTTTACTCTTTGCAAGAGTCTTTTATCACTGGATATTCATAGGACATATCCCCTCAATCAATGCCCTTGCCGCGTTTTTCTCTTTTATGAGCGCAAGTATGTTCACAGTATTTGCCATGTGGTTTGATATGGAATATAATAAACATCTGAAGCCGTAATCACGGATTAAACAGATTATGAAAAAGAAACTAAGTTTCACGCTATGTGCAACTTTTTAACGCAAAGAACGCAAAGTAAGGCGCAAAGGTCGCAAAAAAACTCTCTGCGGACATTGCGGAACCTTTTCGCCCTTTGCGTTTAAGAAAAAGCCGCACATTTCGTTAGTTTCTTAAATATATAATGATTCGGAAAGGAAAAAAATTCCTGAAATGAATATATTTTTTAATATCAGCCATCCCGCGCATGTTCATTTTTTCAAACATGCAATGACAATTCTCTCTCAGAGAGGACATCATATCATTGCAGGCGCAAGAAACAAAGAATTTACCGTTGATCTGCTGAAAGCGTATCATATTCAGCATGTTATTTTAACAAGCAAAGGAAAAGGGCTTGCGGGTCTGATAAAAGAACTGGCAGAACAGCAGATCAAATTGTCAAAGATTATAAGAGAATATTCGATTGATATAATGCTGCAAATCAGCGGTATTTTTAATGCTCCTGTGGGAAGATTTTACAATATTCCTACTTTTGCGATTTCAGATACGGAAAATGACAAATGGGGAAATATGTTCTCTTTTAAACTGAGCAGGCATCTGCTTTCTCCGACCTGCTTTGACCATGATACCGGCGGAGCATGGTCAAATCAGATTCATTATCCGGGCTACCATGAACTTGCATATATGTCGCCAAAATATTTTCCTGAAGAAATAACTTATGAAAATAAATTTTTAGTCAGATTTGTCGGATGGGGAGCAGGTCATGACATAGGAGAAACCGGTTTATCAAAGTCTCAAAAAATAGAGATAGTTAATATTCTTAAAAAATTCGGGAATGTTTATATCTCTTCCGAATCTCCTCTGCCGGATGAAATCGCAGAATTTGCATGTAAATTTCATCCGGCTGAAATCCATGATTTTATGAAAAAATGCAGACTGATTGTCGGAGAATCCGCTACAATGGCTTCTGAATCAGCGTGTCTTGGAATCCCTGCGATATTCATTTCCAATACAGGCAGAGGCTATACAACGGAAGAGGATAAAAAATACGGGTTGATTAAGCATTACCGCTTGAATCAGTGGGATGAGATAGTTAAAACATTGAGATTATGGGCGTCATCATCTTTAAAAGATGAATGGCAAAAAAAGCGTTGGGACATGCTGAAAGATAAAATAGAAGTTACAGACTGGCTTGTTGATCTGGTTGAGAATTATCCTGACAGTATTCAGGATGCTAAAAACGGAAATTTTAAAAAGTATTCTATATGTGCGGAATAGCGGGAATTTTTTCTTTAAAAGGGATTATTCAATCTGATATTGACTGTGTAAAGCAGATGAATCTCCTTCAGAAGCATCGGGGACCTGATGATGAAGGTATATTTGCTGATACATGCTGTGTTCTGGGACATCGGCGTCTTGCTATCATAGATTTGTCCAAAGACGGGCATCAGCCTTTTGCTTCGGATGACGGAAGATACCAACTGATATTTAACGGTGAAATCTATAATTATATTGAACTTCGGGATGAATTAAAAGACGCGGGATGGCAATTTAAGACCAAGACAGATACTGAAGTCCTGCTAAAAGCATATCAGCATTATGGAGCAGCCTGTTTATCCAAATTTAACGGCATGTTTGCTTTTGCTCTTTATGATTCAAAAGAGCATCGCCTGTTTCTTGCACGGGATCGGGTTGGGATAAAGCCGTTATATTATGCAATTCAAGATGATACATTATATTTTGCTTCTGAAATCAAAACATTCAGGGCAGTTCCAAAATTGCATCTTTCAATAAATTATCAAAGCCTCTTTGATTATCTTGCATTTAACAGAACAGATATTTATGATGAAACATTTTTTAATGAAATCAGAAGAATCCCAAAAGGATGCTATGCAATCTTTGACAGAGACGGTTTGAAAATTACGCAATGGTGGAATCCTGAAGATTATTTAAAAAGACCTGCGGGGTTTTTAAAACCCCGCAGGTCTGATGATAATACAAAAGAGATATTTAACCATATAGAAGAATTATTTATCTCTGCGGTTCAACTGAGAATGCGGAGTGATGTTCCGGTAGGCTCCTGTTTAAGCGGCGGTTTGGATTCGTCAATCATGGTAGGTGCATTGTTTGCCCATTATGACATGGATAAGAATTATTCCACCTTTACAGCATCTTTTCCGGGACATCCGATTGATGAAACTCAATATATTGACAAACTGAATCAGAAATATCCGTTTAAAAATCTGCGTACTTTTCCCACATCTCAAATTTCTTATGACAAGCTGAAAGAATTTGTCTATGCCAATGACGAACCAACTACAAATTATTCTTTCTTTTCTCAGTATGAAGTAATGAAACTTGCCAAAGAGAATGGTGTTACGGTTCTGCTGGACGGACAGGGCGGAGATGAAAATTTTGCAGGTTATCAGTATTTTCATGGGTTTAATTTATACGGATTACTTAAACAGAAAAAATATTTTCAATTTGCTTCAGAACTGTTAAAAAATATTATCCAAAAACAGGATATATCAGCTTATCAGACTCTTATGTTTCAGATTCTGCCGGATTCATTAAAAAAGAAGTCTCTTTTAAAAACTCTGCCGTATCTGCATAAGGATTTCTTTTACGCCTACATAGATAATAGCCGAATATTCAACGAGTTCTTCAATGTTGACGGATTAAATCTCTCTCTTGTCCGGCATTTTCAGTATAAATTGGAGCATCTGCTCAGAATGGAAGACAGAAACTCAATGGCGTTTTCTCTTGAGGCACGCGTCCCTTATCTTGATTACCGCTTAGTTGAATATATTTTAGGTATTTCTGAAGAATTGAAAATACATGGCGGGGAGACAAAATATCTGCAAAAAACGGCGTTGGGAAAATATACAATTCCTGAAATCCTGAACCGTAAAGATAAAATAGGCTTTGGAACTCCGGGAGCGGAATGGATGCTCACAGAAAACTGGAAAAGACTGACAAAAGAGAGTTATACTGATTTAACCGAATCATTTCCTGAGATTTTTAAAAAAGATGTGAATCTGCCGGAAAAAGGGTTTGACAGGTGGAAAATCAATCAGTTAAATACATGGAAAAATATTTTTATTGCCTGATTAAGCTATGATTACGTTTCTGTTCTGGAATCTTAAAAAGAAGTATTTAATACATAATATTAAAAATTTATCTTTGCAGCATGAAATAGATGTATTCATGTTCGCCGAGTTTTCCATCGAGCCGGACATGATGCTGAATATTTTAAATAATAAGAAGAGTTGCGAATTTTACTACGCACCGGGACTATGTTCTAAGATAAAGATATTTACCAAATTTTCAAGTGATTTTATAACATCTGTATATGATAGTGATAGGATTACCATACGGCATCTGAAGTTACCGAATATGAAGGATATTTTATTAGCAGTCAGCCATTTTCCTTCTAAAATGAACTGGAGTGATTCAAGTCAGGCATCTGAGTGTATGGAGATGTCAAAAGAAATCAGAGATATAGAACAGCAAATCGGACATTCAAGAACGGTCTTTGTAGGAGATTTTAATATGAATCCTTTTGAAGACGGAGTTGTAAGTGCAAACGGATTCAATGCTGTTATGACGCGCCGTATAGCGGAAAGAAAATCAAGAATTGTTCAAAACAGAGAATATCCGTTTTTCTATAATCCTATGTGGAGTATCTTTGGAGACGGTTCACCGGGACCACCCGGAACTTATTATTATAACAGTTCTCAACATAAAAATTTCTTTTGGAATATGTTTGATCAGGTTTTAATTCGTCCTGATTTATTAAGCTGTTTCAGAAATGAAGAATTAAAAATAATTGATTCTGATGGTAATATTTCATTTATGACATCGCATGGGATACCGGATGATTGTGTAGCATCTGATCATCTTCCGATATTATTCAAACTTAGACTTATAAAGGAGATTTAAAGAAATGGATGATTTATGGCCCGAGGATTTAACAATCATTAAAATAAAGGTTCCGGTTGCTGTTTTGAGAGAACAAGCATCTTTTTTAGGTAAAAAAACTCAGAATATAGTTGAAGCTAAAGTGCAAAGTATAGATATAAGTGATGAATTGGGTTCCGGCTCAGGCTCCGGTTCAGGTCGCGTACAAGGGATAGATATAAACAATGAATTGCCATTAAATTCAGCAGTATGGAATGATGAATTGACAAAGTTCAGATATGGATTCTATATTGTAGCTCCGGCGCTTGGCAACTACAGGTATAAACTCTTTACAATTCAGCATGATGTTAATTTATATCCTGTAAAATTCACAACAGACGAGGATATAAAAAATGAGATTTACCCTGATAAGAATACAATTTCAGCAGGATCAGAAAAAGAATTTCTTGAAATTCTGAAAAAGATATTTCAATCAAAACGAACAAAACAGATTATAGGATCACTTCTTTCACAAAGTGTAACTGTTTGAATCAGAAATACAGATGAATAAACAAAAAATACTTATAGATGTATTAAACGCTGCTGAAGCCCATGATTACAGCGGCTACAGCAAATTTGACGCCCTGAACAGTCCGGTGTTAAAAAAATTATCTTTTAATAACAAATGGCTGAGGTTTACTTATACGCAAATTGTAAAAGAACTGCCGTTTAATATCCGACCAATGCTCAGGGTCAGAAAATCAAGAAATCCAAAAGGGATTGCTTTATTTGCAAGAGCCTATTTTTTTCTTTATCAGATAACAAACCATCAGCCGTATCTGGAAAAAGGGGAGGCTCTTATTCAATGGTTGTTGGAAAATCCGAGTCTTTCTCAAAAAAATCTCTGCTGGGGATATAATTTTATCTGGCAGAATACCATTTTTCTACAGGATGAATTTGAGCCGAATGCAGTGGTTTCCGTCTTTGTAGGAGAGGCATTGATTCATGCTTACCGGATTACCGGAAATGAAAAATATCTGAAAGCCGCCTGCTCTGTTGCGAAATTTATTGTAAATGATTTGCCCGTTCTGTATGATTCTGAAAATGAACGCGCCATTGCTTATGTTTTAAGAAAAGTGGATGCTATAGTCTTAAATAATCAGGTTCTTACCGGAGCATTTCTTATAAAAATCTGGAAAGATACAAATAATGAAAAATTAAAAGATATTGCCCAACGTCAGTTGAATTATACTGTAAATCGGAGAACTGAATATAACGCGTGGTATTATACTTATCCTACTGAAAAATCTCATATTACCCATGACAATTATCATACCGGCGGAATTCTTGACGGATTGCTTGAATATTATGAAGAAACCGGAGATGACAGATACATGGATGTTTACTGGAAAGGATTGGCGTATTATCAGAAATATCTCTTTGAATCTGACGGCGCACCAAGATGGATGAATAACAAAAAATATCCGTTTGATATACACGGCTCTGCTCAGGGAATCATATCATATTCAAAAGCGGCAAGGCATGATTCAATATATATGCAGGATGCTGAAAAAACAGCAGACTGGGCAATTCAGCATCTTTACCGTGAAAAAACAAAAGATTTTGCATACCGTCAGGGATTTTTTATAAAATGGAATTATTCCCTGATTCGCTGGTGCAATGCGTGGATGGCAAGGGCGTTGGGAGATTTTTTATGTTAGGACGTGAACAAATCTATCATCCGGAATATTCGATATTTGAAAAAATATATATTGCTTTATTCGGAATGCCGATTATCGGGCTTAGAATTCGGGGCAGAAATATCTTTTCTCTGATTCCGAAAAATAGAGATTATCAGCATATTCTGGACGCGGGTTCAGGTCCCGGAGTCTTTTCTTTTGAACTGGCGCGTCTTTTTCCAAAAGCAGAAATCACGGGGATTGATCTGCTTGAAGATGCGATTTCTGCATGTAACCATATTGCAAAAAAGATCAATGCTGAAAATGTTCAATTCTGTCAGACTTCTCTGGAAAGGTTATCCGAGGAAAACCGATTTGATCTCGTAATATGTGTTGACATCCTCGAACATATTGAAGATGATATGGCGGCTTTAAAAAAGCTGTATGCCATTATTGCCCCCTGCGGACTTCTGGTATTGCATGTGCCATCATTGTACCGCCGTTATCCTGTATGGAAAAAAAGCCTGAATTTTGATGTGGAAACCCATGTCAGAACAGGTTATAATCCGAAAGATATTCAGGAGAAAGTCATACAAGCCGGTTTTTCAGTTCATGATAGCGGATTTACTTACGGTTTCTGGGAAACTCTGGCAAATAATATCAGTTACATGATTACCCGCGCCAGAAAGCAGAATAAAATGCTTTATGCTTTGGCATTTCCTTTTTTAAATTTCATCTCCCTGCTCGGATCCGGAGCAAGACCCAAAACTCTTGGTGCAGGCGTATTTGTTGTTGCAGAAAAGGGCTGAATATGAACTGGGAACAAGTTTGTGCAGATTCTGCTTTAAAGGATTTGCCTTATAAAATCGAACTCAACAAATGGGGACAGATTATTATGAGTCCTGCAAGTATCCGTCATGTTCTTTTTCAGGATTGCATTACAGATTTGCTTAAATCTTTAATGAAAACCGGAAAAACTCTTCAGGAATTTCCTGTTGAAACTGAAGAGAATGTTAAAGCCCCTGATGTAGTCTGGTTATCTCAAGGACTTTTCAAGCAAATCAAAGAGAATATCTCAAGTCCTGTTGCTCCTGAAATCTGTGTTGAAGTCATGTCTCCGGGAAATACAAAAAAGCAGATGCTTTATAAATCAAAATTATATTTTGACGCGGGTGCAGAAGAAGTCTGGATTTGTGATGAAAATGGAAATATGAAATTTTATAATCCGGCTGGAGAACTTTCATACTCTGTTTTAGTACCTGAATTTCCTAAAAAAGTAGAATATGAATAAAATGCTGAAAAAATGAATATTATGAATTGTCATGGGAAGAACTCTTTGAAGAAAGCTATAAGACAGATGAGTAATGTTATATGGAAGAACTCTTTGAATTAAGAAGACATATTGAACAGGGAAATTATATTCAGGCTTTGAATCTGATTGAGGAGATGGAGGAGATGATCGAAGATGATAAAATCAATAAAATCGGAAGTCTTATAGAAATTTTGCTCATCCATATAATTAAACAACATGCTGAACAGCATTCCGCACGTTCGTGGGAAGTTTCAATCAGAAATTCCCTTGATAATATTGAAGATGTTAATAGGCGAAGAAAGAGCAGGCGGATATTATATCAGCAGAGAAGAATTGGCTGAAATTATAAATGAAAGATATAAAAGAGCATTGCGACGCGCATCGCTTGAAGCATTTGAAGGGCGTTTTGATGAAAGTGAGCTTGCTCATAAAGTTGATGAAGAGCATATAAAAAAACAGGCGTTAAAACTGATAGTTGATAAATAATCAGGGGAATAAGGTGACTCCATGAATCATGGATCCAAATCACAAATTTTTCAGGATATTGCTGAATTCTGGGCATTTCAGTTGAATAATGAAATCTATCTGCGTAATTATCCTGATGTTATTCGGGGAAGTAAAGAATATTTTGATATTATTCTTAAAGCTCGGCGTAAATTCATTTATTATTTTCCATCTATGATTAAGTATTTGAAAACGTGCGATTCACCAAATTTTTTGGAGATAGGCTGCGGAATGGGGACTGATACGCTTGTGTTTGCCAGAGAAGGTTTTAAAGTTACAGGAATTGATCTGACGCCAGCTCATCTGAGATTAGCAGAAAAATTGTTTCATCTCTATAATGCACAAGGTAAATTCATGGAAGGGAACGCTGAAAAACTCCCTTTTCCGGTAAATACATTTGACTGTGTATATTCATACGGCGTTCTTCACCACACTCCTGATACAAAAAAGGCGATTCAGGAAATCTATCGGGTTCTTATTCCAAAAGGTCGTGCAGTGATTATGTTGTATCACAAATGGTCGTTAAACAATTTTGCGCATTGGATAACCGGAAAAGGCTTTGAAAATGTTAAACAAGGGATTGATTCACCTGTAACATACCGCTTTAGTAAGCGTGAAGTCCGGCAAATGTGTTCTGATTTCAGTTCATGCAATATAAAAGTCGAATATCTTTTCGGCGCTGGCTGGGGAAAAATCTATGATATTATCCCCAAGCCTGTTTATCTGTTGTTAAGCAAGGTGATAGGCTGGCATCTGGTTGTTTATCTTCAGAAATAAGGTGGTAAATGTTCCATATGTAACGTAAAGGAGAAAAAGTTTATAAAAACCACCGCAGAAGGAACACGAGTTGTTATTGTTCCAAAACATCCTGAAATCACAATCGGAACATTATCATCTATTTTAAAACAGGCAGGACTGAGTAAGGACGAGTCTGAAAATCTTTAATGTAAAATAAGCTAAATTTCTTAAAGAATATAGGAATTACGCAGTTGAGAGTTTCCGCATCGTAAAAATAAACCGCAAAGATCGCAAAGTTTTAACTGTATCTTTGCGGTTCCCTTTGCGGACTTTGCGTTAAATTAAACAACGAGGATTTCAACCGTGTAACTCCTAGAATAATTACTTATGAAACAAGTAGTACAAAATTTTAAAACAGGCGTTGTTTATGTCGAGAATGTTCCGCAGCCGATACTCAGGCGCGGATGCTTATCGGTCAGAAACAGAGCATCCCTAATCAGCACCGGAACAGAGGGCGGTACAGTCAAACTCGGTAAAATGAGTCTTATCGGAAAAGCTCGCGCCCGTCCTGAACAGGTGAAAAAAGTACTTCAGGCATTGAAAACCGAAGGGGTTTTAGGGACAGTCAACGCTGTAAACAGAACCCTTGATATTCCGATTCCGTTAGGATATTCATGTGCAGGCGTGGTTGAATCTGTATCTGATGACATTGCAGATATTTCTGAAGGTATGCGGGTCGCCTGCGGCGGAGCAGGAATGGCAAATCATGCTGATTATGTTGTCATCCCCCGCAATCTTTGTGTAATGATACCGGATAATGTATCATTTCAGCAAGCGGCATTTACAACAGTCGGCGCAATTGCCATGCAGAGCGTGCGGATTGCCAATATCCGCATTGGTGAAAATGTTGCTGTTATCGGACTCGGCTTAGTCGGATTGCTTGCTGCGGAGATTTTAAAAGCCAGCGGATGCAATGTCTTCGGAATTGATGTTAATCCTCAGCGTGTTGCATGGGTTGAAGAGAATAATATCTGTTCTGCGGCAGTCCGTAATAATTCTAATATCATTGACAGAGTTCTCGGCTTTACCAAAGGATACGGAGCAGATGCAGTTATCATAACTGCGGCTGTGGCAAGCAATGATCCTGTTGCTCTTGCCGGTGAAATTGCCCGTTATAAAGGACGGGTTGTTATTGTCGGTCGGACAATCATGGATGCCCCGCGTGAAACATATCTTTTCAAAGAACTGGAATTATGCACATCTTATGCTTACGGACCCGGAACCGGGGATCCGTCTTATGAAATAAAAGGGTATGATTATCCAATCGGATATGTGCGCTGGACTGAAAACAGGAATATGGAATCTTTTCTTGAGCTTCTGAGTAAAGATAAGATTAATCTCTCCCCGCTTATCAGTTATACATTTCCTGTTGAAAAAGCACCGGATGCTTTTGAGCAGATAACAAAGCCTGAAACTCAGGCAATCGGCGTTATTCTTGAATATGGAGAGGGGAATGATGAGAAACTAAGTTTCTTAAAGAAACTTAGTTTCTCTAAAGAGGCTGATGGCGTGATCTCATGCGGTTATTATCCGACTAAACAGCCGGAAACTTATATAGCGCCCTCTAAACTGCGTATCGGAATTATCGGAGCAGGCAGTTTTGCAACAAATGTCATGGTTCCGCTTTTGGCAAAACAGAAAGATATTATAATTTCAGCGATTGCATCTGCAAACGGGCTGAAGGCGTCAGCTCTTGCAAAAAAATACCAGATTCCGATGTTTGCATCTGATGCAAGAGTAATAACAGATTCTCCTGACATAGATTGCGTTTTTATTCTCACAAGACACGGCACACACGCATCCTTTGCGGAACGTGCATTATCAGCAGGCAAGCATGTATTTGTTGAAAAGCCGCTTGCTCTTACAGAAGAGAGTCTGAACTTGGTAATTCAGGCGCAGCAGAAATCCGGCAAAATCTTAATGATAGGATTTAACCGCCGGTTTTCTCCGTTGGCGCAGAGGCTGAAGCAGTTCTTTGCAAACCGCTGTCAGCCGATGGTAATCAGTTTCAGGGGAAATGTCGGATATCGTCCCCCGGAACATTGGCTTCATGATCCGATTGACGGCGGCGGTGTTATTCTGGGGAAGCTTGTCATTACATTGATTTTTGCCGCTGGCTGACATGATTCGCCGATTACTGAAGTAAATGCCCGATGTGTCGGAAAAAGCAATTCAAGGATTATCCCGGAAGATAATGCGGAGATTATACTGAGATTTGAAGACGGCTCTATGGCAAATATTTTATATCTGTCAAACGGAGCAAAAGGATATAGCCGTGAGCGCTGCGAAGTTCATGCAGAGGCTAAATCTGCTGTGTGGGAAGATTTCAGATATGTTAAGCTGGTGAACAACTTAAATTTTCCAAATACTTATCGCACATGGCTGTTTCATCAGAAAGGATATAAAGAGGAATTGGATGCGTTTTTTGCTGCAATTCAAGGAACTGATTCATCATCTTGGCTTGAACCGCAATTAGATGTTTCTTTGACATCCGTTAAAGCAGCGGGATATATTCTGTAAGAGATTCTTAACCTTATGGAAAAACAACCGTTTAATCTAAAAAAATTCTTTAACCGTGCAAATGCTGAACCTCATCTGATTATACCGGGAATATCTGCATTAATAAACGGTTATTGGCATAAGCTCAAATTTTTTCTGTTGCGTAAAAATGTCCGTATCGGAAAATGGTTTCGGGTGTACGGCAAATTCTGTATTATGGGGTGTGGAAGAGTAACAATCGGAGATAATTGTTTTATTCAGTCAAAGCTGTTCAAACCGGTTGCATTCATGACGGCTTTACCGGATGCTCATATTGAAATCAGAAATAATGTCGGATTCAGCGGTACAACCATCCAATGTTTTAAACATATTTTTATAGCTGATCTGTGTAATATTGCAGATGCTTATATTATTGATTCATCGGCACATCGTCTTTCTGCGGATCGGCGTTTTCTTCCGGTTCACGATGTCCCGATTGCGCCTGTAAAGATAGATGAAAATGTCTGGATCAGTACAAATGTAGTAATCTGTAAAGGAGTAACTATCGGTAAAAACAGTGTCGTCGGTGCATCTTCTTTAGTGCGATCAGATATTCCGTCAAACAGCTTTTACGCGGGCAATCCTGCAAAATTCATAAAGCCTGTACCTTCTGCAAAAAATTCCTTATGAAAGATAAAAAATGGGTAATTCTCTTTCGTATATCTGTTGCACTGATATTAATGGCATTCCTTTTAATTTCTATCGGAATCAAGCCTATAATCCAAATGCTTACAAATATCAGATCAGCATTGGTGATTACAGTGGGATGTTGTCTGATCATCCTGTTAATGCTTGGGGCTTTTAATATTTGGCTGATTCTGAAAACCGTTCATCCGATTTCATTCGGCAAATTTTTAAGAATATATTTATATAGCTGGACTATAGGATTAATCACGCCTGGGCAGGCGGGAGATGCCTCTCTGATTATCTTTCTGAAAAAATATGATATTCCGTTTAGACGTACCGGGATTTCATACATGCTGGACAAACTGATCACAGTGGGAATATTTTTCTTTATTGCATGGTATGGTTCTTATATTCTTATCCCTGAGTTAAAAGGAATCTGGTTTCCGTTGCTTGCATTAACTTTTCTTTCAATATTTTTTGGTGTTATTTTTATTAAGTTTTTTCCTTCCCATATTCCTTTTGTAATAAAGTTCAGAGAAAAATTAAATGAAATCTTAACGGAATTACATATATTTAAAACAAAGTGGCGTATATTGCTGTTAAATATACTGCTTACCATTGTGAAATGGCTGGTGCTAAGTTTATGTTACTTTACAGCTTTTCTTTGTTTCAACGAATATGTAAAATTTCCTGAAATCGGCGTGATTCCAATATTGTCAACCCTTGTCGGATACATCCCTGTCTCCATAGCAGGCATCGGAACCGTAGAACTGACAGCAACTCATCTCTTTTCTAAAGTAGGTGTTGAACAATCGGCTGTTCTGAGTGCTTACCTGCTTTTAAGAGTATTACAGTATTTATTTGCTATAATTATATTAACCGTTTTCTCATGGGGAAAAACCGGAAAATCTTCTAATCAGGTATAAAATAATGACTGAACAAAAACGTCAGAGCGTTTCAAGCTGTGAATATGATGATAATTGGATAAAAGAGACATGGGGATGGGATACGCCTGAAGAATTTATCCGCACAGGCGGACGCAATTTACGCCCGTGTATCCGATATTCTCTGAAACTTGCAAATCTCCGTCCCGGAATGCGAGTATTAGATGTCGGCTGCGGAAGAGGTGAAGTGATACTGCATTGCGGCAGACACAGAGTTTATGCAGTCGGCGCAGATTATTCAAAAGAGGCTGTATCCCTTGCAAACAGAGCAAAAGCCGCTCATACCCCTGATGAACAGAAATATATGCGGTTTATCTGCGATGATGTCAAAAATATTAAAGATGAAGAACCTTTTGATCGGATATTCCTGCTTGATTTGGCAGAACATCTTTATGACTGGGAGTTGAATCAGTTATTCAACGTATGCAGGAATCTTCTGAAACCCAACGGCGCAATCATTATTCACACCCTTCCGAACAAGTGGCTTTATGAGATAACTTATCGGAGATTACTCCGTATATTTATGCCTTGGCTGCCTGAGAATCCGCGAGTAAAAAAGAGGAATCCATTCACATTAATGAAATGGATATTATTCATCTTCACAGGCTATTACAGAATAACGGATTCAACAGCAGAATATGGCTTGATGATCTGATTACTCATCAGGCAGCATGGCATTCTCCTAATTCCCTGACAGATAAACGCGGAATATTTTATAAATGGCTCCGTAAACCTTTTGCAGCAAAAATTTATCGTGCATTATGCTTCACCCCTTTACGTATCCTTATTGCCAATGATATATTTGCAACAGCCGTAAAACAGGGAGAATCTTTTAAATCTTGCAGACGTGTATCTCAAAACCGGACAGAATCTGTAATAATATGGCTGGCTGAATCCTGATAAGAATTGAAGTCAGTTTATTTTCTTACAAGTTTTGCTACAGATTCAATATGATAAGTATGAGGAAACATATCAACGGGCTGTACTTCAATCACCTGATAATGTGATTTTAACATGCCAATATCCCGTGCCAGAGTAGCCGGATTGCATGATACATAAACAATCCGCTGCGGAGCGATTTGCAATACCTGCTTTACTACGTCCTTGTGCATTCCGACACGTGGGGGATCAATAATCAGGACTTCCGAAGTTTTAAAAACTTCAGAAGTCTTTGAAAGAGAATCTTTTATATCCCCCTGAATAAACCGGCAATTGGAAATATTATTGATCTGACAGTTTTTTATGGCATCTGCAATCGCACTTTCAACAATCTCCATAGCAATAACCTCTTTTGCCGCATCAGAAAGAAAAATCGCAATAGTCCCTGTTCCGCTGTAAAGGTCTATAACAGTCTCTTTGCCTGTCAATTCAGCGTATCTCCTGACAATCTGATATAAACGCTCCGCTCCCCGTGTATTGGTCTGAAAAAAGGAATTTGCTGATATTTCAAAATCAAAATTACCGATCCGATCTCTTAAAGCTGATTTACCGGCAAGGGGAATCTCATATTCACCTATGGCAATTCCCGCTTTGCTTGCTGTGATGTTATTAACAACAGAAACAATCTGCTGCGGGTATTTCTCCATAAGCATATCAGCAAGGGGCTGAAGAATCTTTTGATTTTCTGAAGCTGTGATGATGTTGATCATCCATTGATTATAAGCAACAGAATGTCTGAGCATAAGAAAACGCCAGAATCCTTCATGAGTGCGAAGTCCATAAACCGGCATATTGGATTTTTTTATGAACTCTCTGACATCATTAAGAATCTGATTTCCGGGTTCAGGATGAAGCAGACAGGCTTCTATATCAAGAACTTTGTGAAATGTCCCCGGTACATGAAGCCCAAGAGCAAAATCATTCTCCGTTCCTTCTTTTCCCATATCTTCAGGCAAAAGCCATCTTTTATCTGAGCAGGAGAATTCCATCTTGTTCCGGTATCCGAAAATCAGATCAGAAGGGATTGTCGGATATACAGGAACATTTTTTATTAAAGCAATATGTTCAAGGGATTCTTTAACATGCTGCCGTTTATATTCAATCTGTTTTTCATAAGATAAAAACTGCCATCTGCACCCTCCGCAATACCCGCTGTATTTACAGGGCGTAGATATTCTGAATGGAGAAGGGGTTAATAATTCAATAACACGCGCCTCAGCATAATTTTTCTTTTTTCCGGTTATCTGAATCCTGACCTTATCCTGCGGCACTGTCTGATCAACGAAAAGAGCAAAATCATTGACCCTTGTTATCCCTTTTCCGCCGAATGCTATATCTGAGATTTCAACCTCAAGGATTTCTCCTTTTTTCATAAAATTTGGTGCAGGAAACCGCTATCCCTTTAGGGTAGCGGAGGAATGCACCTCCTCCTTCTTAGCTTATTAGGTAGTTATAACCATCACATCCATGCAGTTTCAGACAACTCTTGTAACTTATTCCTTGCACCACACCATTATGTGTAGTGATAGTTATAACCATCGCATCCATGCAGTTTCAGACAACTCTTGTAACTTATTCCTTGCACCACACCATTATGTGTAGTGATGTTGAAGTAACCTGACATTCGCACAGCAATCCGTCCGATATATATGCCTGTCTTCTTACCTTTTGTTACTACAGCTTTAACAATATCGCCTGTCTGAAACCCTTTAACTGTTTTTTGAGATTTTGCCGATGTTCTGGGAAAACCATACTTATCGACCCGGCACATCTGTCTTTGTCCATGACCGGCAGCTTTAATCTCTAACGGTTTTACTCCATCAGTTTTTAAAACTTCAGGCGTGCTTTGTCCTACACATGCTGCGTCAATCCAATGTTCTTTAGATAAGCACCTTTGGGTCCGATTGAATTTAGTCAATCCGCCGCTGCCTGTTTCAACTGATAATCCGACAGTTTTCAATCTGTTGAATAATGCCCGGCGGGTTGCATTAACTGCTGCTGCATCTTTCAATGACGCTTTAGTCTGTGCTGAAATCCGCTTCAAAACATCAGACTTGCATTTAAGAAACTCTTCAACAGGCTTATTGCCTTTTTTCTCATTACAGGAACGGCAAGCCAAAGTCAGGTTGCTGATTCTGTCTGAACCGCCTCTGCTTTTCGGCTGAATATGTTCTATTTCCAAAGGAATATCTTTGTTACCGCAATAAGCACATTTCCGATCCCATTTTTCAAGCAGATATTCTCTTACCTCATAACCTGTTAATGTTCCCTGCTGATATGCAACACCGGATATTTCCGGGTTCTCCATTAATTGTGTGTCAAATTTGACAAGCTCCTGAGATATTGATTTAACCGGAGATAAACGCATCAGCCTTTTTACCCATGTCTCTATGTTGGATATTCTGCTTTCCAGTGAAGGCGGCAGCCAGCCTTTTTTTCTTGTTCTGTTCAGAAATCTTGCTTTTCTGTATCTTGTATTTCTGTTTCTTCTGCTTCTTCTAATTGCTCTGCGACTTTCCAGGCTCTCTTTGACGGTTTGACCCCGATGTTCTATCTCTGCTGCAAAAACAACTTCACCTGTTGAATCTGAAACAACAGCTATTCCTGTTTTTTTACTTCCGGGATCAATCTTAATTCTGAGCTCTCCCGGAGACGCATCCTGAATTTCGTATTTTAAAATAACAGTAAACGGGAACATGCGGAATACAGCAGCTTTTCCCTGTTTTAACAACATTCTTGCACGTTTCGGTCTGCAAGGTGTCAACGGTGTTTTGTCTGTATCCAGCACAAAAATTTTCTGCATGAAAAAATCTCCTTTAAGAGAATCGGGATTTCTCCCGTAATGTTTGCCTCGACAATGTTAAAATGGCTTTTTACATCCGGCACACTGACTTCAGACCTTTACATCTGTTTAATGCCGGACAACAGAGCGGCGGACTGGCACGCATCCGCCGGTGTTATGACCAAAATAACGTAGTTCTTAAAAAACTCAGTCTGGTCAACAAGGCTTATAGGCTTCAGCAGCTTATAAGCCACTACCCTTCAGGGTAGTGGTCGTTGACCTTTGCTTAACGGCGGAAACCGGGGATCATTAAAAGCTGAACTGACGGCATTATCTTCCACACATGAAATCAGAGATTTAACAGGCTCTATTGTTCCTATACACCCTCTTAAAGCTCCTTTTTTATGCAGGGTAACAAAACAGCCCCGTTTCTCTCTCATTGCCGGAGAAATTTTTTCCGGTTTTTCTATCTGTGCTGAATCTTTTGTCAATTTGGAAAGAATCACGGAACTCGCCAGTTTCAGCAAGTCGCGTTTATCTTCTTCAGTTAATGAAGACATTTAAACAAGACTCCTTCTCAAAAAACCCTAATGGTTTAAAACTGATAGCTATTTCTTCAGAAAAAACAGCCAATAAAGGTAATAGATAAATCCTCCGCCAGATAAGACAGCCATGATATTCCCTATCCAGTTTACCGGCTTTTTAGCTATTCCGTACTGATTCGGAGGTCCTACCTTGCTCTTGCATGAAAAACATTTTGTATCATCTGCTTTAATCTTAACAGAACAATATGGACATACTTTGGTTGCTGTTACAAGCATATACTTTTCCTCCTTGCTTCAAATATTATGTAGGGGCGAATAATTATTCGCCCCTACATTCACCCTAACGGCTCTCTCCCATCTGCTTATAAAGCCGCCATGCCATCCATCCTAAAAGAAAAACTCCGCCTATCAATACAGACCAGAGCAGAAACTGCTTAAAGGGAAAAGCCGGTTTCAAATGCCTCAGCATATCTTTCCCTCCAAGTCCGATTTTTTCTCCCAATTGAGCGTTTTTTATAAATATCCCTTTCTGATCCTGATTGATGGCATTAAGCAGAATATCAATGGGACGACCCGGAGGGGATTTTATCCGCGTACTTCCGTAAGCTATCTGAAACGGCGGATTTCCACGTGCCAGAAACAGAAAATCATGCGGAATCCATATCAGTTCAAGTATCGGCGTGATATTTCCCGGATCGCCGCTGTCAGGGGTAATCTCAAGTCTCCAATATCTGTCTGCTGTTATTTGTGATAACCGGATTTCATTATTGGTAAGCGTGTTTTCATCTATCTGTAAATTATAAAATATTCCCCGGTAACGCAACTGCCATTCACCATTTTTATCAGCACGGGACTTCAGAACTCCATTAATCAGACTGTTGCGCTGAGGCAGAATAAGATTGATACTCTCTACAGGAAAGAGGGCGTTTGTGTCAAATTCATATATAACAGGCGTATCAGAAACAGATTCAGCGGTAATCCTGGTCCGCAGATGAGGCTGTTCAGGTGTCAAAGGAGGAAATATTGCTTTAATGCCTGTCAAAAGAGTCCCCTCTCTTCCGGCACTCCATGAAATACGCAAATATTTTGCTTTCTGATTTGGCATGGGAATCGTATGCTGTCCCAGATTATGTCCGCTGTAATTCAGTTCCGCCAATGTTGCTTTTCCTACAAGAAAATTCCAATGAGTAAGATCATCGCTTGATTCAACCCCCACTGAAGTAACAAAGCTCCCTCCGCTTTGGGTCCATTCCAGCTGTAATTGCTCAATTTCACGCTTTAAAGCACTTATATCAAGGAGATAAGCATTGACTACTCCGCCCTCTTTATCTGCCGGAACTGTATTTGCCTGAAGGATAACCCCTTCTTTATTTGTGGTAAAATAAAGGGACAGAGATTCTGTTTTATTCCCTTTGGCTTCATATATGGGGAAAAATGGCAATAACACAGGTTCAGGTCTGTTTGAAGAAAGAGACTCCGGCTGACGTATTGCATGAGGAACAATTTCACCGGCATTATTAAAGACCCGGATATCCCCCAAATCTGCCTGAGTAACTGAGCGGTAAATATCCTCGGACAGAATGATTTTATAAATAGCCCCTTCCCCCTCGGATTTTAACAGAAAACCGTAAGCAAAATCTTTTGGTGAAGGGCGCTGCATGTTGTCATTACCGGCAAAAACCTGTTTTATAGGATAAACCATAAACAGGCATAGTATTATCAATCTGATTACCATATAATTTATCTGTTACCCCTCTGATTTCGGTACAAATTCTTAATTCCTAATTGGCATTTACAATCCATCTTCTCATCCCAATCTCTTTATTATTTCAATATCCATTCTTGCATAAGTTCGCCGGATAAGCAACTGATAATTTCAGGAATGATCTCAGAGGATAAATTAGAACCATTTGTGATTTTAACAGAATCCGATGCATCATGTAGAGATGCAATAGCTTGCGTCTCCACAGTATATTCCTGATGATACGGCAAAAATTTCATCATTTCTGAAATAAGAATCGCTTCATCAACCGGCTTGGAAAGATACCTGTTAATTCCGAGCTGTCTGATCCGTAAACGGAACATCTTCAGGGCGGATTCCTTTGTGTAAAGGAGTGACAGCTTTTGGAAAAACATTGAAAGAATGTGAGAATGAACTCAGATCAACGCTTGAAGACTGGATATTAACGGGACTGAATAGTGACATCCTATTCCGGAGATAAATTATAACAATAAAAACAATTTTGCTTATAATAATATGGTATTACCGGTGGATCAGAGGTATTCCGTCAGGAATGAAGAAGCTAAGTTTTTCAAAAAACTTAGCTTCTGAAAAATTCCGGATTATGCCCTTTGCCGGTATAATTCACTTTTTTTTATTTCCTTTTAAAACCTTGCTTGCTGTACAGATACTCCGTTTACCGTATTCCTCCAGATGCCCGGTTAATTTGGAAAGCTCCATATCATTCCGGGAATTAATCGCCTTGATCAGAATAGGAAGATTCACGCCTGATATGACTTCCGCTTTCCCTTCTTCAAGAAATGAATAACTCAGATTGGAAGGAGTTCCGCCGAACATATCTGTAAGAATCAGAACCCCTTCTCTGCTTTTTACCTCTTTTATTCCGTTTGAGACTTTTTCACGTAATTTATCTACATTCTCTTTTATATTTATAGAAACGGATATAACCGCTTCAGGTCTGGAACCGAGAATAAATTCAGCCGCTTCAATAATCGCTTCTCCCAGCTGACTATGTGTAACAATCACTATACCTATCATAAGATATACCTCTTAAAGAGTATTATTTTAAATCCTGTCCAATATCACGGTGGGTAATTTCAACCCGTTTTTCCGATTTGCTGATATGTTCAAATACTTCGCGTGCAATAACAACAGAACGATGCTGTCCCCCGGTGCAGCCTATGGCAACAGTT
>CAWEAR010000047.1:0-68979 GCA_963806835.1 uncultured delta proteobacterium | reverse complement strand
TTTTTCAGGGGGAACTTCATCCTGTAATCGGGGTGAATTCCCCGTTACTTCAGCGGGCAGAATATCAACCCGGATGCTAAAAACTGTCCCAGCTTAATCAGCACGCCTCCCATATCCACAGCCAAAGAGCGATATTGCCTGGCGGCACCCTCACCGGGGAAGAGCCGGTTTCCGAAACCAGCGTAAAACAGGACGGTTAAGAATAATATCCCACCAGAGTATGTGCAGAAAAATTTTTGCAAAGAATCTTCTTATTTTACGGTAGCGAATGATGTTTTTTTTTGCATGCGGATGGCTTCCGGCTGGTTTTAAAACCATAAGGGTTTTAAACTCCTGATAAAAAAATGGTGAGCATTGCTGCCCACCACTTTAATTTGATTAAAACCCTAATGGTTTCTGAAGTCCCTTAGAGTTTTTATAACACGATTTTACCACGGATAATATCCTGAAAATGTTTTCAGAACATTGTCACCGGTCTGTACTGCTTTCCGACTCTCTTTTTCTTCTTCTTTTCCAAACAGAAGATCAAGTACAGGTACAAGCGTAGTATTCAAAGATTTCCCGGCATTTTTGATAGTTCTGTTGGCGCAGAGAGCCATTGCAGAATCATTATCTACCTGATACTCTATGCCGCAATCGTACCCCGGATTCTGTCCGCCATGTCCGATAACATTATAGGTCGGATTCTTCAGAATAGATAAACCCATCTCTAAAGGACCTATGTTGATAAATGAAGTGGAGAGTGTATTCTGCATATCATCACCGAAAAGCTCTCCTCTTCCTACAGCACCTATCCATTTGGCAAGGTCTTCAACCGTAGCAATCATATTTCCGGCTGCTCCAAAAAAGCTCGGATCATTTACTGCTGTATAATCTGCCAAAGCAGCGCCTTCTTCACCGGCAAGCCCGTGGCTTTCTGTGTACAAATCTATGTATCCATTGGTATATTTGCCGGAAATGCCCACTTCACCTGTTGCAGGAATATATGTATCCGCAAGATTCAGAGGCAGGATAAAGCGGTTCAGTATTTCATCGGACCATGACGTACCTGTTGCTTTCTCAAGAATCATTGACAGAAGAATGTAGTTTGTGTTTGAATAATTCCATGATTCTTCAGGCTGATGAACAGGAGCTTCTGAATTGGCGAGAATCAACTGAATCACATCCTCAGTAAGATTCATTTCAGAGAAAGCAGATCTGAAATCATGCTCGGTTCCTTCTATACCTTTCAGATCATTCAATCCTGTAAGAACAGCCTCGTCAACGCCTCCACTTGTAAGTGCTGCTATGGTTTCATCGGTAATCACATACATATCAATAGCAACTGTAAGGCTGACAAGCTCTTCAGGCGTCATTGTCTGAAGAGGATTTGTATAAAAAGGCTTAAACCATCCTTCATAATTTGATGTAACGTGGGAGATGCCGCTGAAATGTGTCAGCAGATGACGGACTTTTATAACGGTTGTGTCATATTTCTTTTCAAGCTCGGTAACAACATCTTCCGGAAGAAGGTTATTTATCGTATCATCAAGCCCGAATTTTCCCGCTTCAACCAACTGCAAGATTGCCATGCCTACAAATGTCTTGGTAATGCTGCCGATTTTAAACTTCATATCAGCAGTCATTGCTGTTTTGTTTGCCAAATCAGATACACCGGTTGTACCAGTCCAGTTGCGTCCGTCCCCGTTCATAAACATCATTACAATACCCGGAATTTCATTTGCAGCAGCAGTTTCATTCATAATATTCTGAACTGCATTTGCAATATAAGAATCCCGGAATGGTCAGCAGGGTAAATCTGAAATGGGTTCTGAGCAGTTACAGCATCAACCAGAGTTGTATCATCATCATCAAGATCATTGATAATATCCTGAATTGTATTTCCAAAAGTTGATGATGTAAAATCAACACTCTTGCCTGCTGCATTTGCATTAACAGAATCGGTTATCTTAATACCGTTATTCGGATTCTCATCTTCATCAAGGGTTTGCAGGAATCTGATCATGTTGGTAACTACAGCATCTGTAACATCTGCTGCCCCTCAACCAGATCCATAGGCGTAACAACTTCTTTGCCTTCAACCTCTCCAAGAAGAATTTCACCGATTGAGAATTTTACACTCTTTCCGTTTTCATACTTGAATGTACCGTTTTCATCTGTATAGCCGTTCTGATTGCCGGAAACATAATAGATTCCCTGAACCGCACTATCCAGAAAGACTCCTGACATTACTTCGTCAAAAATCAGAGCTTCTGTATATTCAGACTGAAGAGTATTACCTTCAGCATCTTTAACATCCGCAGTAAGTGTAATGTCATAATTCAGATTTGATCGTAATGCAGAATAAGGCTCAAAAATTACTGATGAACCTACACAGAGAAGGTCGCCTGAAACAGTTCCGAATCCGATTCCCGGAACCTGAACTTTAATTTTCAGGGTATCTGCATTGATTGTGCTGCAATCCATATCCTCTGAGAAAACAATCTCTATACTTTCTTCATCTGAAACAACATCCTTTACAGAAGGATAAGCCGGTACAACACCCTCTTCTATGGTTGTAAACATAGATGTGTAAGCGGCTTCGAGAGCATTTCCTGCAAGGTCTTTTGCATCTGTGGTAACAGCAACTGTATAAACAGTTTTATAAGCCAAAGCAGTTGCCGGAGTGAAAGTCGCAACAGCGCCGTTGCAGGTTACTTCACCTTCTATAAGCGGAAGAATTACAATATCACCGTCATCTACTACATCACCGTCATCTACTACATCACCGTCATCTTTTGCAACTGTAGCGACACTGACACTTAATGCACTTTTAACAGAGTCGCAATCCATAGCTTTGGAGAAGGTAAGTTTTACAGGTGTATCAATCAGTACATTCGCGGCACCGTCAGCAGGTTCAACAGAGAGAACAGTGGGCGGTACAGGTACTGCGCCTTCTTTTGCAGTTTTAAATGAGGCTTCATAATCAGCCGCAAGAGTTTCTCCTGCAAGATTTCTGACACTCTTTGCAACAGTAAGATTATAAAGAGTTTCATAAGCAAGGCTTTCTGCCGGTGTAAATACAGCAGTATTATCTGAAGAGGTTACAGAGCCGTCAACTGTAACAGCACCGTATCCTGTACCTGTTGTAACGACAAAAGTAGTTCCATTGATACTGTCGGCGTCCATAGGTTCGGAGAATACAACCGTAAGAGGCATATCCACCTGAACATCTGTATCTCCGTCAGCAGGGTTGGAAGAGATGACTGAAGGACCCTCTGTAGCCGACTGAGCAGTTGTGAACTGCCATGTTTTATCTGCTTCCATTGCTATTCCGGCAGCGCTTGTTGCGGCGGTTGTAATTGTAGCAATATAAACCTGTCCGTAACCCAGAGATGCCGCCGAAGTAAATGTAGCGGTTTTTGTATTCTGCATCATAAGTAACTGTACCGGGTACAGTTGTATAGCCGTATCCTGAACCTGTCCTAACAGTAAAAGCACTCTGTAAGAGTTGCAGGGTTCATATCTTCGGTAAAGGTAGCTGTTATAGCTTTATTTACTGAAACATTAGTGGCTCCGCTTGCCGGACTTACCGAACTTACTTCCGGGGCGTTGTCCTGAGGAGGGGGTGTGTCACCCTCCGCAGTTACAAATGAAAAGATATGATCTGATGACATCTGGCTTCCGGCAGCAGTCTTGACATATTTGACAAGAGTAACAGTATAAGCGGTTTTCTTGCTCAATGCAGATGCCGGGGTAAATTTTGCAACTTTATCTGAATAAGTTACAGTTCCGTCAACATTGGCAGCATCATATCCTGAGCCTGTTCTGACATAAAATGTATTGCCAGTAATGTTTGCGGAATTCATCTCTTCAGAAAAAGTGATACTTATCTCTGTGTTCACATCCACATTTGTTGCATTTGCAGCCGGAACATTGGATACAACAGGCATTACAACGTTTGAAGAAGAAGTTTCCGTAGTAAATGAAAATGTATGATCAGCTTCCATAAGACTTTCATTTGCTGCGGTTTTAACATCTTTGGTAATTGTTACCTTGTAAGTTACTCCGTAAGATAAAGCAGCCGGAGTAAAGGTAGCTGTCTGAGCATTGTAAGTTACGGTTCCTGCTACATTGGTATAACCGTATGCGGTTCCTGTCTGAACGAAGAATGTAGTATTATTAATCGTTGCAGAATCCATTTCCTGCGGGAATGTCACGGTTATTACTGTATTTACCGCAACTTTGGCAGCTCCGTTTGCCGGAACTGTTTCTATTACCGATGCCGATGACACATTCACAAATCCTGCGAACATGGAAAACATCAGGATCGCAAATACGGCGACGGACATCTTTTTAAACTTTCCATCTTTTTTGTTCATTCCTTCTAACCTCCTTAAAAATATAAAAAAGAATTAATATTGGGACACATTTTTTCTGTGTCCTTGACACCTTTTCATCATACCGCTTTTCCCATGCTTGGAAATTCCTGAATATCCATAAGCAAAAGTGGTAATACCACTTCCTTTGGTAATTATCAAGAATTTTTTACCTTCATCATCGGTTTTCAAAAATAGTGAATAATCTTACTAACAAAATGTAAAAAAAAAATCAAGAGGGAAAAACTCTATTAATGCCAATTAAAAATCGGGAATCAGGAATTAAGAATTAACAGTACCTTATAAATCTGCTGAAGATTAAGCATGATTATAATGATCTTATTTTATAAAATTAATCGGTATCCTTAATTGGCATTTTATTATATTTTTTTTATTCTTGACTTACATTATTTTTTCGTATATTTGAAAATACAAAATGCAGGCATGAAGTTTGCGTGTAATATATATTTTTTATAAATCATAACAAGTTGAACCACGAACATAATCTGTATCACGAAGATATGGAACAAAGCGTGGTTTTTTAATTTTAAGGAGTGCAATATCTCCTTACAGACAAACGGAGGTTCTTTTGAAGAAAAATTGTATTTTCAGTCTGCTGATTATGCTGTCTCTGCTGGCGGCAAATCCGGTATTGGCACATTATGGAATGGTTATCCCCTCAGATTCTATGGTAATGCAGGGGGAAGATAAAAAAGTCAATCTGAAGCTCTCTTTTTCCCATCCTTTTGAGCTGATAGGGATGGAACTGGAAAAACCTCAGGCATTCGGTGTTTTTTTCAACGGTGAAAAAGAGGATTTGCTTAATACACTGAAAAAGACTCAAATTATAAAGCATACAGCATGGGAAACAGATTATACAATAAAAAGACCCGGTGTTTATATGTTTTATATGGAACCCAAACCTTACTGGGAACCGGCAGAGGACTGCTTTATTGTTCATTACACAAAGACCGTTGTTACGGCTTTCGGAGATGATGAAGGATGGGATAAGGAAGTAGGAATAAAAACAGAGATTGTTCCTCTTTCAAAGCCTTACGGGCTGTATGCAGGAAATGTTTTTCAGGGGATTGTCAAATTGGACGGCAAACCTGTTCCTTATGCTGATGTGGAAATTGAATATTATAATAAAGACGGAAAAGTCAAAAGCTCCGACAGATTACATGGTAACACAGACCATTAAAGCAGATCAGAACGGCGTCTTTACTTATGCTGCTCCCAAATCAGGATGGTGGGGATTTGCTGCATTAAGCACTGCGGACTTCAAAATCAAACATGACGGCGAAGATAAAGATGTTGAAATCGGCGCTGTTATCTGGGTTGAATTTCAGGATTGGAAGATGAAAAAGTAGATAAGAGATAAGTCAGAATTCAAGAAGCTAAGTACATGAAAAGATAAATACGCTTTGTGCCTTTGTGCCTTAGTGTCTTTGTGTTTTCTTAACACCAAGACACTAAGGCACAAAGACACAAAAAAAAAAGCGTATTTACTGTTTCGTGTACTTAGGGTTTTAATTGCTTATTTGACGTGGAGCTTTTTATGCACATTTCTGAAGGTGTTTTATCAGGAGCGGTTCTGACCACAGGCATGGCACTCGCTGCGGCTGGTACTGCTATAGGATTGAAAAAACTGGATTATGACCGGATTGCTCAGGCTGGTATTCTTTCAGCCTCATTTTTTGTGGCATCACTGGTTCATGTGCCTATCGGTCCCTCAAGCACTCATCTGGTTCTTAACGGAATAATAGGACTTCTGCTTGGATGGGCATCATTTCCGGTTATACTGGTTGCGCTTGTTCTTCAGGCAATGCTCTTTCAATTCGGCGGGATAACCACACTTGGGGTTAATACGGTTATCATGGCGGCACCGGCAGTACTTTGTTATTATCTGTTTGGTGCGATGATTCATAAAAATCATACAGTTTCAATGACAGGAGCATTCTGCTGCGGTTTTTCTGCTGTATTTTTCAGCGCGGCGCTTGTAGGGGTTGCTCTTATCTTTACTGAAGAGAATTTTCTGGATGTTTTTAAGCTGATTGTGATCGCAAATTTTCCCGTGATGATCATTGAAGGGATTGTTACAGCTTTTTGTGTCGGGTTTCTGAAAAAAGTTCAACCGGGGATGCTGGTTATAAAAGGATAAAACGAAACCAAAATAAACCCTAAGAGTTTTTGAAACCCTTAGGGTTTATCTCATATATGGAGTAATATAATGAAATTAAAATATAAATTTATTGTGTCTCTTTTTCTGATGATATTTCTGTTTATCAGTGTCAGCCCTGCAAATGCCCATAAAGTTACGGTCTTTGCATGGGTGAATGGGGATACTGTCTTTGTTGAGAGTAAATTCGCCGGGGGAAGAAAGGTGAAAGAAGGCGAAGTTGTTGTTTCAGACTCGGAAGGAAATCAGCTTCTTAAAGGAAAAACCAATGATGAGGGCGAATTTTCATTTAAAATTCCGAAAAAGACAGCTTTGACTGTTACCCTTATAGCAGGAATGGGGCATCAGGGGGAATGGACAATCCCGGCAGAAGATATCGGAGATGTTGCCGGTGAAGAAACAAAGCCGGATGATCTTTCTCTGAAAGTTAAATCCTCTGAAGGCAGTATAAATGAAGATAAACTACCCGCTCATTCTGATGAACCGCAGGTAAATACAACGGCGCCGGCAAAAGAATCTTATACTCCTGATGCTGATAAGATTCAGGCGGCTATGGAGAAAGCATTGGATAAAAAGCTGAAGCCGGTTATGAAGATTCTTACTGAATCTCAGGATCGTAAACCGACTTTTACCGACATCTTCGGCGGCATCGGTTATATACTTGGATTAATGGGGATTGCCGCTTATTTTAATTTCCGGCGGAAAAAAGACAGATAAAAAGAAGCTAAGTTTCTTTAAGACTTCGGCGTGAGCGCTCAGACTTCGGTGAGCTCAGTCGAACCGTCGAACGAAACTTGGCTTCTGAATATCTTCAAAACCGTTAGGGATTTATAACAGAATCAAACCGCCAATTTCCCTGTTTTGCCGGTTTTTTCAAAGATTTTTCCAATTGACTCAGAAACGCTTTTCTCGGTATCTCTTTTGCGCCGAAACGAAGCAGATGCCCGGTTTTTACCTGACAGTCTATCAAATCAAAGGATAAATCCCTGAGATATTCAACGAGCCTGACAAACGCGGCTTTTGAAGCATTGCTGACGCGGGTAAACATAGACTCCCCGAAGAAGCATCCGCCTAAAGATACGCCGTATAATCCCCCTGCCAATTCTCCGTTAAACCACGCTTCAGCAGAATGGGCAAACCCGGCATAATGAAGCCTGCAATACGCATCAATCATGTCATCAACAATCCATGTTTCAGATCCCCTCTGAGTCCGAACCTGAGCGCATGATCGGATCACCTGCTCAAATGCTGTGTCAAGTGTTATCTGAAATATATTCTTTTTTATAATCTTTTTCAGACTCTTAGAAACCTGAATCTCATCAGGATATAAGACCAGACGGGGATTCGGAGACCACCACATAATCGGCTCATCTTCTGAATACCAGGGGAATATCCCCATGCGGTAAGCAAGCAGAAGACGCTCCTGACTTAAATCCCCGCCTACAGCGAGCAGTCCGTCCTGCTGGGCAAGTCGCGGAGGGGGGAATATTATTTCCGGGGATAGCATGAATATTGACATAGTTATTTAATTTTAGAAACTATTGCATTTCTCGTTCCAACGCTTTGACTGGGAACTCAAAAAAAGGAGTAATTTACTAATTCTGAATCGCTGATAATCATGATATGCCTGATGACCATGAAGATATATCAGAGGCATCATTTTTATCAGGATTATCAGCGATTCAAGCTGTGTATCAGGCGGGTTTGAATCACGGATTTAACGGATTAACCGGATTGCACGGATTAAAGAGAGAAATATACCGTCATTCTTTTGCTACAAATATATCGTCCTTACAGGACCAATTTTTTCCTCGTTACAGAACGAGGAATGAAACTTAGGATTTTACCGTTTGAAAGGAACCTGTCCGATGCTCTGAAAGGGAAAACTCTTCTCCCCGACTTTCGGCACATTAAATTTCATATTCCCTGATAATTCATATCCTGCTGAAGTGCCTGTCAGGACGTTATACAGAGACCGCCCCATGCTCAGAAAACTGACATTCAGGGGAATCTCCAAAGAAGACGTGCCGTTTTTGTCAATAGCGGAAACTGAACGGGCATTACCAGTGGCAAATTCTTTTCCGCCAAGTTTTATACCGTAATCAAGCCCGTTCATCTGTACGGCAAAAGAGTTTCTGTTTTCCAGTTCAAGGGAGAATACCATAGATGCACCGGTAAGAGAAAGATTTGAAATATCAACATTTTTCAAAGATATTTTCGGCAGCTTGGGAACCGGCAGGTCTCCTTTGGTATGATACGGAAGATTAAGAATCCCGATATTGACGGAACCGGACAGATCATAAGGAATGGTATCAGACTTATTTAATGCGGTAAATGATTCAAGTATGTCTAAATAATTGAAAGTTACCGGTACTTCTGCGATTGCTGATCCTCCGGCGTTTACTGCAAGCCCTTTGTCAAGGGTATTTTTGATAAACGGTTTGCCGTTTATTTTAAGATCATAAGCAATTTTTCCGACTGTGATTCCGATGGGGTTCGGATTTGTGATATTCAGTTTAAATACCGGAGTTGCTTCAAATAATGACATATCCCTGAATGACACTCCTTCAAATTTGATACTCGGCTCCCGGACAAATTCACGGACAGCGGCGCATCCTGCGGTCATCAGAATTGTCATAATTAAAGCAGATACAACAGATTTTCGGTACATTATTTTTTTCTCCTTCATATTCCTATAAAATATTTGCGCCTTAGTGCCTTTGTGTTTTTACCACAAAGGCACTAAGGCACTAAGTACACGAAGCGTATTATATTTATACACTATATTTTATAGAGTATTATAGTATTTTTTTCTGCGGAAAAAATTATCTTGACAGACAGTTTTTTTTCGGTATATTCAGCTTATGAAACTTGTTACGGACCGTGTCCGTAATTTTTTCTGAGGAACTGTGTTCTCAGAAGGCTCCGGTTGTCGCGCCGGATGGGAACCCGCAGATACGGGAAATGCAGGCTGTCCGCATTGCGGTATGCGGAAAAGGCTCCGGCTCACCTGTGATTTTTCCGCGGAATTCCGCCGGATGATATGGTACCGGCTTCCAAACCAAATAAATACTATGAGATACTATTCATTTGGTAACTATTTAGGGTTTGTTTATATAAAATTATATCTTTTTAATGCAGAATCCATAATCTCTTTGATTAACTCACTAAAGCTGATTCCTGCAAGCCTGCATATAATCGGAAGATCAGAATGAGGATTATTCAGACCCGCAAGGGGATTGATTTCAATAAAACTCGGAATTCCATCAGCATCTAAACGAATATCCACCCTTCCTGCATCTTTGCATCCTAACAAATGCCAGACTTTCAGACACATATCTTTACATGCTTCTGCTATCTCTCCGGTGATTAATTTATATGTGACCAAATCTTCATAATTGGTTTTTGTATTATATGAATAAGTATCTGTCTTTGTTTCATCATTATAAAGAACTTCCATTACGCCTACAACTCTGGCGTATTCTCCGGTTCCAAGTATTCCCGCGGTAAATTCTCTTCCCGGAAGAAAGTTTCAACAAGAACCGGCTGCCTGAATTTTTCAAGAAGTTTTATACACCGTTTTTTTAATTCATCAAAGTTACTGATTTTAGATAACTGATCAATCCCTTTTCCTGTTCCTTCTGCAAGAGGTTTTGCAAAAAGCGGAAAAGGAAGATTAATATTTTCTATATCTTTTTCTCTTTTTACAATATAAAAATCAGGTGTTTTTATTCCGTTGTCTCTGAGAACCATCTTGGTCATCCCTTTGTGCAGGGACAGCCCCAGAACCAGCGGATCGGAAAATGTATATGGGATTTCATAAGCATCCAAAAGAGCGGGAACCTGAGCTTCACGTCCTATTCCGAACATACCTTCGGCAATATTAAATACCATCTCCCAGCGCTGCTTATCTGCCAATTTTTGAACAAGGGCTTTAAGATTTCCGATTCTCTCTGTTTCAAATCTGTTTTCATGCAAAGCATTTTCAATCTCTTCAATTGTTTCAATCTTGTCAAATTCAGCAACTTCTTCTGCTCCGTAACCCTCTTTCAGATAATCATCTTTCAGATCATAAGTAAGTCCGATTTTCATGTTTTTCCTTTTTATAAAGTAGTGTAAGAAACTTAGTTTCTTAAAGAAACTAAGTTTCTTATATTTTTTCTAAATTACAAATGATTTATACCGCATGTTTCAGTTCAGTCAGATATTCATGCCTATCTTTTTCCAGACGGATTTCCGCATACAGCATATTATGCCATTTATATGCATCTTCCGTACAAAAACCTGAAACTGTCTGTTCCAATGTCTCTCCCTTAGTAAGTAAAAAAACAGGACATCCTTCAGCCAATTCTGAAAAAATACAATTTTCATTGTAAGAATGAGGGTGAAGACGACAGATCAGAGGGCGAACTTCCAGCGGCAAGGTACAGCCGCTCTGCCCAAGAAAACAGCAGTTTCCAAAGGGATCAAGTTTTAAAACTCTGCGGGATCCGTCAGGTTTAAAGACGCATTCACTCCACAGGGGATCATCATCCTGCTCCAAATAGGAATGATCAGCAGGCTTCCGATATTCATAAAAATTGTTTTTATCCGTATATTCCATGATTCTGATGACATCATTGGATGTTACATAAATATCACTTCTTTGACAACAGGTTTTTCCCATTTTTGCACATCTTACACACAGGCATTTTTCATCATTCATACATTGTTTGTTGGTGCTTACTCCTTGTTTGAAAGGTTCTTAAAATAAAAATGTCATAAGTGTCAAGGATTTCTTTAATAATGACACTTATGACACGATATTGAAAAACTAAAATAGAAAGCTAATTAAAGGTTTTCACAAATACGCCGCCGGTTAAAACCCTAAGGGTCTTTAAGACCCTTAGGGTTTAAGAAGCTAAGTTTAAAAAACTCAGCTTCTTTATTTATCAGCAGCAACTGCAATCAGCGATCTGCGGATTAGGATAATGAAACAGTTTATCTTCATAATTACGCAGAGCCAGATCATTTCCGTCCTGACCTTCTACATAATTCGGCATAAGCGGAATCTTTCCACCGCCCCCAGGGGCGTCAATCACGTAAGTGGGAACAGCATATCCGCTTGTGAATCCTCTCAGCCCCTTTATAATCTCCAACCCTTTTTCTACAGGGGTACGGAAATGGGCAGAGCCGGAAATAGGATCGCACTGATAAAGATAATAAGGTCTTACCCGCATTTTAAGAAGATTATGCACCAGATTCTTCATGGTCTCCACATTATCATTAATCCCTTTGAGAAGTACGGTCTGAGATCCCAGAGGAATACCCGCGTTTGCAAGCCTTTCACATGCACGGTATGCTTCGGGCGTACATTCATCAGGATGCGTAAAATGAAGACTCATGAGCAACGGATGATGTTTGCGCAGCATCCTGGTCAGTTGCGGTGTTACACGCTGAGGCAGCACCGCAGGAATCTTTGTTCCGATACGGATAATCTCAACATGCGGAATCTCACGGAGGCGTGTCAGCAACCAGTCAAGCCGCCTGTCATTCAATGTCAGGGGGTCGCCTCCCGAAATCAGCACATCACGCACAGTCGGAGTTTTGCGGATATAGTCAATCGCTTTTTCCAGACGGGACTCACTCGGAAGAATCGCTCCATGTCCCACCACACGGGATCGCGTACAATACCGGCAGTATGTTGAACAAAAATCAAGCACCAGCAGAAGAACCCTGTCAGGATAGCGGTGAACAAGCCCGGGCACAGGACTCTGAGATTCTTCACCAAGCGGATCATCTGCTTCGTCAGGCATTTTAACAAATTCATGAATTGTAGGAATAACGGTTCGGCGCAGAGGACTTTCCGTTTCATTCCAGAAAAGACTCATATAATAGGGGGTGATCCCCAACGGCAATCTGGTCGGCTGTTCAAGAGCGCTCTGCTCATCTGAAGAAAGTGCAAGGATACGGCTCAGTTGTTCAGGCTTACGGATTCGATGGCTGATCTGCCATCCCCAGTCGTTCCATTCTTTATCAGAGACATCTGGAAAAAAATTTTTTCGGAAAGCACGTGTTTTTGAAAGGGTTCTCCCTTTTTTTGTGCTGTCCGTTTTAACAGTTGTTGTTATTGTTGTGTTTTTGCGCCTGAAAAACACAAGATTAGGAGAGATACGAAGTCCTTCCCCAAAGGGAAGTGTTATACCCGGAGGTTCTTCTTCGTTATCTTCGATCAATGTCCCGACAGGGGACTGTAAACACAATTCTTGCTGCATTTTTTCTCCTTAATTATTCTTTTTTTTGATTAATATTACAAATAATGGAACAAGCTGTTAAATCCGTTAACAGGAAAAAAAGCTCCTGCTGATCGTCAAAGTTACGGATTTTTTTTAAATCTGCTGTTAAATCCGATTATTATTTAATAAATCATTCTGATTTAAATTTATCACATTATCATCCATTGTCAATTCCAAAATCACATTATTTTTTATTCAGTTTATATCGCTTCACAATAATAATTTTTCTCCCTCCGGTTACATCCTGAATCACGCCGCTGACCTCTACCTCCTGACGGATAAGATATATTAATTCTTTACCTTTTTCATTCTGCTCAACCAGATGTTCCTGCTCATCCATCCCCATCACTGCAACAGCAAGGGCATTTCCCTCTTCATCCCAGTCAACAGGAAGCAGTATCCCTTTTATTGTAGTAAGTTGTTGTTGTTCACTGCACATATTGTTTTCAGGCAAAGAATTTTATTAAAAAACCCGGTTTTTAAATTACCCAATATCAGCGAATCGAAAAAGTTTGTAGTTACGCCTTCAGGCGGTCTGATATTGGAAATATTTTTATCACAGCACCGCCTAAAGGCGGTACTACGAACTTTAAAACTTCAGGAGTGCAAAAATTCAATTTTTTTATTCCTGTTGTGTTTTAATGATAGCAATAAGTGTGCCATCAATATAATATTCTGATATAAAAAAATATTATCATTTACAGAAAAAAATAATCGGAATTTTCAGTTCCGATATATACTGAAGAAATATAATTTATTATCTCATAATACCCCTCTTTAAGAATTTAATCTTTTGATATAAAATTAAAATATAAAACAGGAACTGAAAATACCGATATTTTTTATATTGGAACTAAAAGTTCTATTCTTTTATATTGAATCCTGTGAAGTTTTAGTGCATGATTATAAATATCAATTAGGAATCAGGAATTGAGAATCAGGAATTAATGGTTAAAATCCGGTTTATTCCTTATTCGGAGGTTATAGTTTGAAATCTGTTCTGATTAGTTCTAAAAACCAGCCTGCCTGTGATGTAATCAGGGCAAGCATGGCAACTGACTATAGAATTGAAGTGGTATCAGACAAAGATATTGCCTTAAAGGTGCTTCAGAAAAAAAGATACGATTTTATCTTTATTGATCTGGAGATGCTGAGTCAGAAAACACAGGATAACGGTTACAGGGCCGCCCTTCAGCCGTTCTGGCATTTATACCCCTCAATTGAAATTATTGTTATGGCAACCCCGGAGAGGATCAGAGATGCGGTAATGGCTGTAAAAGCAGGGGCAAGCAATTATCTTACCTATCCTATTAATTCAGACGAGGTCAAATATGTAACAGATAGTATTTATGAAGCAATTCTGATGAAGTCAGAGTTGGATTATCTGAGAGACAGGTTCTGGCAGAGCGATTCTTTAGATATTGTTCAGACCAACAGCCCTGTTATGAAGAGAGTCTTTGATAAAGTCCAGTCGGTTGCTTCGACCCGGAGTACGGTTCTTCTTGCCGGTGAAACCGGAACAGGAAAAGGGGTATTGGCAAGACTGATTCACCGCCACAGCAACCGTAAAGATGAGCAGTTTATAAGCGTCCACTGCGGCGCGATTCCTGATACTCTTTTGGAGAGTGAATTGTTTGGTCATGAAAAAGGAGCGTTTACCGGCGCGGTACGAAGAAAACTGGGAAAATTTGAAATTGCCAACGGCGGGACAATCTTTTTAGATGAAATAGGAACAATTACGCCGTCAGCGCAGATTAAATTTTTGCAGATATTGCAGGATGGAACATTTCAGCGGGTCGGAGGAGAAGAAACAATTGAAATAAACGTAAGAGTTATCGCCGCTACCAATTCAGATGTAAAAAAGATGTGCGATGAGGGAAAATTCAGAAGCGATCTTGTATTACCGTCTGAATGTCTTTCCGATTGAAATCCCTCCGCTGAGAGATAGGGCTGAAGATATTCCTTTTTTTATTGAGATATTTTTAAATCGCCTGAATAAATTTTACTCAAAAGCAATTCATGATTTGGATTCCCGTGTAATGGATGCATTTAAAACATATCCGTTCCCCGGTAATATCAGAGAATTGGAAAATCTTACAGAGCGTGCTTATATTCTGGAAAAATCTTCTGTACTTACACCTGAAAGTTTTCCTGCTGAACTTTTTGAACCGAAAATATCAGACACATCTTTATCTGTAGATATTTTTACATCTTTGGCAGAGTGCAAGACGAAAAGGAATAGAGAATATTGAAAGATGTTACTTAAAAGAACTGCTATGCCGGAATAAGGGAAAAATCAATAAATCTGCCGAAGATGCGGGGATAACTCCGCGTCAGTTAAATAAGCTGATGAAAAAATACGGGATTCATAAGGAAGAGTTCAAGTAGGGGCGAATAATTATTCGCCCCTAACGAAATGGATAAAATTGGAAAAATGACAAACAATAAAATACCAAAACTGAGTCAGGAGATTGTTGCAAATCGTCAGGAAAAGGCGCCGCTTCTTAAAAAGATCAGCGATATATGCCTAGATTTTCATACAAAAATCGAAAATATTTTATCGGCACTCTGTCAACTGAATGAGCTTGATACCCGGAATATAGAGAAATCAAGAGAGGAGATAAATGCCCTGTTAAATGAGCTGAATCATCTTAAAGAACGGGTTGACATACGGTACAACCGTTTTCAGCAGGGGATGATAACCGTCTCTATTGCCGGGTTGGAAAAAGCGGGCAAAACCACATTCCTGAAATCATTGACAGGGATTGAATATCTTCCGGCGTTTGATGAGCGATGCACAGCGGTCTGCTGTGAAATTCATTATGATACAGGCAGATCTGATTTTGATATTGAATTTTATACAGAGCATGAATTTACAGATCGGGTTTTAAAGCCGGTTATTGAAACTGTGATTGCTGAATTGCCTGATAATTTTAAGAATCAAATGCCGCTGCCGGTCTCTGCTTCAGAATTTGCAGGGATGAAACTCCCCCCTTTGAATGCACTCCCCGGAGGACAACCGCGTTCAAACTTCTGCATGATCTTCATCAGCTTCAGAAATATTTTCATGAATGCCGTAAAAATCTGGGGAAGGCTCCGTTATACCGAAGACCGTTACAGGAGCTTAAAGAATGGGTATCGCATAAGCCTACAGCCGGGGATCAGCCGCATAAACGGGGAGTTGTTCAGCATGTTCCGCAGATTCCGAAACATATTATCCGTCAGGAATCACCGGATAACCAACAGCCGACGGTTCGACTTAGCTCACCGACAACAGCTAACAGCCAACCGCCCGTCGCCAATCAGGAAGATAATCTTCGGGGCGCTCATTTGGCAAGGGTTGCCGCAGTCAAGGTATGCAGGATTTATACACCGTTTAACGGCGGTTCTCCTCATTTGCGTTGGATTGATACACCGGGTGTAGATGATCCTAACCGGAGAGCAAGGGATTTAACCTTATCCACCATTGCTTCTGAAACTGATCTGCTTGTGGTTGCAAGCAGACCGGGGGCAAATCCCTCGCCGAATGAGAGTTTCCATAATTTCTGGGATTCTGTATCACGTCAGCCTGATGAAGTTGATCTGTTAAACCGTCTTTTATTTGTGTTAAACTGCGACCGGCGGGTTGATCCTGAAGGTGAAAATATCAGTATTCACAGAAAATATCTGACTGATGCAGGAGTTCCGCCCCATATCTTTGCGGGACCTTATGAGGCAATCAAAGAGAGCAATGCTGTTGCTTTAATGGGAAAGGTAAATGCACATTTAATGACTCATCTGCCTAATCAGGATGAGCAGGTGATTCAGAAATTCAAATCCCGGTTAAAGAATATTCAGGCGAGGATCCGGCTTCTTCATGATGCTCTGGCAAAGAGCCAGCCCTCGGATGCCAGTCAGCAGGAGCTTGAGAATGAAGAGTTTCATAAATGGTTCCACTGGTATCATGACGGCAAAGATACAGGATTCTGGAGTGATCTGGTTGAGGCATTGGATTTATCAGCCCGCTCTATTATGGAGAATCCGCGAATCCTTGAATCCGAAATCGCTTTAAATACTATTTTTGCTGAAGAGGCAAAACAGATTCAGGGAAAAATTCCGTCTCCTGAAGAGTTGGAGGAATATGTTATCCGTCATCGGGGAGAGAATCCGATTCCAAACGGAATGAGGAGTATCAGCACATATTTCTCCAGACTGATTAACCGCCTGTCAAATGAAGTACGTGAATTTGGTCCTATTATGCAGGATGAGTTGTTTGAAATCCTGAAAAAAGCCGGGTTGGAGCCTTTGTTTACCGAAAAGAACAGCGCTGAGAATATACAGAGCCTGCTGGAAAATTTTTTTTCCCGTCCTTTTACTGCAGTTGTTGGTTCAAGTCTGAGACTTGAACCAACAACTGCGGGCTTCGGACTTGAAGTTACAACAGAAAATCCTGTTGCAGAGGTATTAAGAGAGACCATTGAATTGCCGAGAAATCTGAAATATGTCCTAAGATACGAATTAAGAGGCGCTGTTGATTTTTGCGATCCTACCCTGTGGAATGAGAAAGAACAGGCATGGACAAGGCTGACTGATATGATTACTGCCAATAACGGGGATATAGAGCGGCTGGCGAAATTTGATACAAATAAACATCCTCCGGTAACTGATTCAAGAGAGCAGGATCATCAGGTTTTAAAGAAGATAGCAGGAAATGCCATGATGGGGATTCATGCGGTGCTGAATAATGAGCGGTATCTTCCACGGCGGATTGCCGATGATTTTATGCGCGATTGCCGGGTGAGGCTCTGTTTCAGCCCTGAATCAGAACAGGAATGGCGGACGCTGCTGTTCCGTAACAGGGGAATTCTTCTTGCCCATGTAATCGGAAAAATCAGAGATACATCAGAAAGGATTCGGGCGTTTCATTCAGCATTGATTCAATTGGAGGCAAGTTTGCCGTGAGCAAGACATCCGAAGTTTTGAAAACTTCGGATGTCTTTATAGTCAAGTTATACCAATCCTATAAAATAATCTTCCATATTTGTAGATATAATATTGTAATATTCTGGACATAATAGATAGTGGTTCAGAACTGTGTCATCACTGAAAACAGCCGGAATATTTCCGTGTATTAAGTAAATTAAACCCTAATGGTCAGTTCAAGACCATTAGGATTTTAAAGACAGGACAGGAGATTACTTATGGCACAATCGCTTTTAACAGAGAAACAGTATAGGGATTTGACAAAAAAATATTTACTCTTCTGAGAAAAGATGCAGAATAATTCCGCTTAATTCTTTAAAACATGCAGAATACCGTCTGAAAAGATCTGTTTATATCATGCTGGAGTTTGAGAAAGATACGGTTATCGCAAGTTTTGACGATATTGAGGCATTTTCTTACGCAGAGACAGAATCTGAGGCAATAAATCAGTTATGTGAAGAAGTTGTGCAGCTTTATGAAGATTTAAGAGAAAATAAAAAAAATTTGGGTGTTTTGCCTTTGGCATGGCTTAGGTATCTGGAGGAAGTTATTGAATGCAGATAAAAAAATCGGACATGGGAAATATATCTGAAAAACTTGAACTGAAAGTGCGTTCTACAAAACACCGCTACGGATGGTTTGTATTTGAAGGGATATAAATGATGATCAATACAGATATTCAATATATTACAGATGAAAACGGTATTCCTGCAGGGGTGATTATTCCTATTGAAATGTGGCATGAAATAGAATCTTTAAGAGAGACAGATTATCTTCTTAAAAGCAAAACTATGAAAAAAAGGCTTCTGGAAGCTAAAAACCGCTGTGAAGGAATTGCTTTCGAGGTGGTACGTTAGAAATTTGGAATTTGACCCCCGTAGTATTTATTATTAAGTTTAATATATTTTTCAAATACTTCCTCAGTGCAATCTTATAAATTTGGAATGAGAATGATGATAAAATGCCTAACTTAAAACTTAAAATTCAGGAGATTACTATGCAACTTGATTCAAAAGTCCCATCAGGTCCCCTTGCAGAAAAATGGGATAAATACCGTTTTGATTTAAAACTCGTTAATCCTGCAAACAAAAGAAAATATACGATTATTGTTGTCGGCACAGGACTTGCCGGAGGTTCCGCAGCCGCAACCCTTGCTGAACTTGGCTATAATGTCAAAAATTTCTGCATTCAGGACAGCCCGCGCCGGGCGCACAGTATTGCGGCGCAGGGAGGTATAAACGCGGCAAAAAATTATCAGAATGACGGGGACAGTATATGGCGTCTTTTTTATGACACCGTAAAAGGCGGGGATTTCAGAGCAAGAGAAGCAAATGTCTATCGCCTTGCACAAATCAGCAATCACATTATTGACCAATGTGTTGCTCAGGGCGTTCCGTTTGCACGTGAATACGGCGGATTGCTTGCAAACCGTTCATTTGGCGGCGCTCAGGTTTCCAGAACATTTTACGCCAGAGGGCAGACAGGTCAGCAATTGCTTCTCGGTGCATACAGTTCATTATCCCGGCAGATTGCCGGTGGAAAAGTAACCATGTTTCCTCGCCGGGAGATGCTTGAGCCTGTTCTGGTGAACGGGCAGGCAAGAGGAATTGTTGCCAGAAATCTTGTTACCGGAGAGATTGAAAAACATGCGGCTCATGCGGTTGTTTTGTGTACCGGCGGTTACGGAAATCTTTATTTTCTTTCAACAAATGCAATGGGATCCAATGTAACTGCAAGCTACAGGGCATATAAAAAAGGAGCATTCTTTGCAAATCCCTGCTTTACACAGATTCATCCGACCTGTATTCCTGTACATGGTTCTTATCAATCCAAACTGACTCTGATGAGTGAAAGTCTGAGAAATGACGGCAGGGTATGGGTTCCGAAAACCCCCGGAGATAAACGGAAACCAAATGATATTCCTGAATCAGAACGGGATTATTATCTGGAGCAGAAATATCCGAGCTTCGGAAACCTTGTTCCCCGTGATGTTGCTTCACGGAACGCCAAAGAGCAGTGCGATATGGGCAAGGGCGTAGGAGATACCGGATATGCAGTCTATCTTGATTTCAAAGATGCAATCAAAAGAGACGGAAAAGCAGTTATTGAAAAAAAATACGGCAACCTGTTTCAGATGTATGAAAAAATAACAGGCGAAAATCCTTATGAAACACCCATGATGATCTATCCTGCGATTCATTATACAATGGGCGGTTTATGGGTGGATTATAATCTGATGAGTACAATTCCCGGTCTGTTTGTGCTGGGTGAGGCGAATTTTTCAGATCACGGAGCAAACCGCCTCGGTGCCAGCGCGCTGATGCAGGGTTTGGCTGACGGATATTTTGTTATTCCTTATACCATAGGCGGTTATCTTGCCGGAACAAAATTTTCAGAAGTTACCGCAGATCATCCTGAATTTAAAGATGCAGAAAAGAGAGTTCAGGATCAGGTTAAAAAACTCCTTTCTATAAAAGGAAAACGTACTGTCGATGATTTTCACAAAGCATTAGGGCATATCATGTGGGAATACTGCGGCATGGCAAGAAATAATGACGGTTTGACAAAGGCAAGAAAGCTGGTTCAGGAGCTTCGTGCAGAATTTTGGGAAAATGTACTTGTCCCCGGGTATAATGAAGAGTTTAATCAAAGTCTTGAAAGAGCGGGAAGAGTGGCGGATTTTCTTGAATTCGGTGAGGTAATGCTTGTTGATGCTCTGGCACGTCAGGAATCCTGCGGAGGTCATTTTAACGAGGCATTTCAGACTGAAGAAAATGAAGCAAAACGGGATGATGAAAATTTTTGTCATGTTTCAGCATGGGAATATACAGGGGACAATAAAGAACCTCTGCTTCATAAAGAACCGCTGATCTTTGAGAATGTTCATCTTACACAGCGGAGTTATAAATAGTAACCACCACGCACTCTTTTATATCCCCCTTTTGTAAAGGGGGATTACAAATTTTTTGCATAATGTGAGTTTTATAACTCATTTAAAAACAGAAGGAGGATAAAATGAAAGAGAGTATTGCTTCCCGTGTTGCCAGGATTATCAGCGGCAGTATTCATCAACTTATAAGTGCTTTTGAAAATACCGCGACTGATGCGGTTATGGAAAAGGCTATTCTGGAGATTGACGACGTTATAATAGATGTCCGGGCTGAACTGGGTAAAAATGCTGCAAATAAGTATATGGCGTCTAAACGGCTCTCAGACGCCAATGAACAGCACAAAGACCTGTCAGCCAAAATTGAACTGGCAATCAGAGAAAAGCGTGATGATCTTGCAGAAGCCGCTATATCCCGGCAGCTTGACATTGAGGCGCAGATTCCGGTTCTGGAATCAACAATCAGTCAACTGACAAAAAAGGAAAAAGAATTAGAAGGCTTTATCAGCGCTCTTCAGGCAAAAAAACGTGAAATGAAAGATGATTTGCGTCAATTCAGGCTGACACGGACTGAATCCTCTGTTTCAGCAGATCCGCCAAATGACGGAGATACATCAAATCTTGAAATTCATTCCCGTGTCACCCGTGCCGAATCCGCTTTTGACCGGGTGCTGGAAAAACAGACTCAGATACCCGGTATGCCAGCAGATTTAAAGACATCTGCTCAGTTGATGGAATTGGAAAATCTTTCACGTAAAAATCGGATTCAGGAGCGTCTGGCGGCAAAGAAAACGGAAATTAATCTTCTTGAAAAAATTTAATTTATTACTGAAATCAGAAACTAAGTTTTTTCAAAAAACTTAGTTTCTTATCATCGGTTTTATAACAGGAAGGTGTATTATGTCTGACTTTTTTTTAAACCCGGCAAATCTCCCGTTTACCGTTTCTCTGGGAATAATGCTCGGCATAGGTCTTTTGGAGATTGTTACAACACTTGCAGGTTTCGGAGCATCCAATATGCTTGATTCTGTATTGCCTGATATTGATGCGGACGTTGATTTGGATGCGGATATAAGTGTTGATGTTGACGCAGACATTGATGCGGATGGTACTAACCCTGGGGAGATCAGTTCTGTAGGCGCGATTTCAAGGCTATGGGGCTGGATCAATGTCGGCGGGGTTCCGCTTCTTATACTGATTATTATATTTTTATTCGGCTTCGGAATGATAGGGCTGCTTATTCAGTCTGCTGCTCAGAAAATCCTCGGTACCTTGCTTCCCGGACTTGCAGCATCTGCGCTTACATTCTTTCCGTCCCTCTTTTTTATCCGAACCGGCAGCAGGCTGCTCTCCCATATTATCCCCAAAGATGAAACAGACGCTGTGTCAGAAAGCAGTTTTATAGGTCGTACAGCAGTTATCACTATGGGAACAGCAAAAAAAGGGAGTCCTGCTCAGGCTAAACTTAAAGATCAGCATGGAACAACTCATTACGTGATGGTTGAGCCGGATAAGGATGAAGATATTTTTGAAGCTGGGTCCGAAGTGCTGATCGTTATGCGGACCGGAGCGATATTCCGTGTTATCCGCAGCACGATTGGGGGATTAGAGGGATAAAGGATTATACTTTTTAACAGCACCTTTAAATATTTTTAAATTTAAAAACTTCAAGTTTTACAGGAATGATTGATATAAAAAAAGGTAATCATCAGATATTCCAAATAATTTTATCTAAAATCTGCTTTGATATAATACTATATATGAAATTATAAAACAGATGGCATTATTTTTGCATTACATGAAAATGGCTTTCATTTTTTACAATTTTTTTAACTTTAATAAGGAGGTATTATGAGTAGAAAAAGAGATTACGGAAAATTGGGATGTATAGTTATAGCAATGATTGTAGCTGTAGCATTGCTTGTGACGCCTGCATGGGCAGCATGTAAAGCAAAATTTAAGACTACGGAGATGGCGGGAGATCCGCTTACAATCCAATGTAATGCGACTCAGTACAAAGATGTTCAGTATGAATGGAATTACGGAGACGGAACAACAACCGGTACAGGGACAACATCAACGCATACCTATGAATATGCAGGAACTTACATTGTTACTTTAACTGTAAAGGACGGCAAAGGGTGTGAGGCTGTCAAGGCAAAAAATATCAAAGTCAAAAGCAAACATATAGCCGGTGATGTTGACGGCAGCGGAAAAGTTGACATCTTTGATTCACTTGCAATTGCCGAGTTTAATGTGGGGCTGAAATTCAAATGGCAGCTTCCCGGATTTGCAGCATGTGATGCAAACGGAGACGGAAAACTTGATGTTTTTGATGCTCTCAGAGTGGCAAAATTCAATGTATTGATTGTTATCTGTGTAGATATTAATGAAGAAAAAGATGATGACGGAGACGGTTACACAGAGTCACAGGGTGATTCAGATGATACAAATCCTGATATTTATCCGGGGGCTGTTGAAATATGCGGAGACGGTGTTGATCAGGATTGTGACGGCAGTGATCTTATCTGTACAGATGAAACTGATTTATCAAGCATTACAGTTACTTTTATTGATGTAACTTACAATGAAGATAACACATCAACATGGCGTTATTCTGTTGAGGAGACAGAAGGATCCAAAGACCTGAGCAACTGGGTACTGGAACTGCCTGACTGTGTTACTGTTAAAAGTGCTGTCCCTGAATTTGAACTTGTTAATCCTGACCCAAATGCGGGATTGAACGGAATCAAATGGGAAACAGCCGGAGAATTTAAATCAGGTGAATTTACGGTAACAGTTAATGGTTATTGGGAAAAAGGGATTGTCAAACTGGCGGCAAAAGCAGGTACAGATGTGGTATTCAGTGAAATTAACGGACCAGTCTGTACAGTAATACCGGATGATAAAGATGATGATGGTTATTCGGTTGAAGAAGGGGATTGTAATGACAATGACGCTTCAGTTTATCCGGGAGCGGAGGATGTATGCGGAGACGGCATTGATCAGGACTGCAAAGACGGCGATCTGATCTGTGTTGATCCTAAAGATGTTGACGATGACAGCGATAATTATACTGAAAATCAGGGCGACTGTGATGATGCCAACGCTGAGATTAATCCTGATGCGGAAGAAATCTGCGGAGATGGAATTGATCAGAATTGTGACGGCAGCGATCTGATCTGTATTAATGAAAAGGTTGAGCTTTCAAACGGATATAATATCACCTTCCTCGGTGTGGAATCCAATGATAACGGTTCTGTATGGCGTTACTCAGTAGAAGAGACAGAAGCGGCTCAGGATTTGAGCAACTGGGTTCTGGAACTTCCTGACTGTGCTACTGTAAAAGATGCAACACCTGCATTTGAGGTTGTTAAACCCGATCCCAACGCGGGACTGAACGGAATTAAATGGGAAACTGCCGAAGATTTTGAAAAAGGTGAGTTTATCATTACAATTCAGGGTGATGTAGAAAAAGGTATTGTCAAAGTAGCCGCCAAAGGACCGGATGTTGTTACAGGAGAGATTGCCGGACCGGTTTGCAAAGTTATTTCAGATGACAATGACGGTGATGGTTATACAGCAGAAAACGGAGATTGTGATGACAAAAATGCTGAGATTAATCCTGATGCAGAAGAAATCTGCGGAGACGGAATTGATCAGGACTGCAAAGACGGCGATCTGATCTGTGTTGAACCCGATTCCAAAGATGTTGATGATGACAAAGACGGTTTTACTGAAAATCAGGGCGATTGCGATGATACAAAAGCTGAGATTAATCCTGAAGCAGAAGAAGTCTGCGGTGACGGCATTGATCAGGACTGCAAAGACGGCGATCTGATCTGTGTTGAACCCGATTCCAAAGATGTTGATGATGACAAAGACGGATTTACTGAAAATCAGGGTGATTGCGATGATACAAAAGCTGAGATTAATCCTGAAGCAGAAGAAATCTGCGGAGACGGTATTGATCAGGATTGCAAAGACGGGGATATGATCTGTAATGAACCTGTTTGTGAAAATCCAGGCAAGGGAACTGTCTCAATGAAGCTGGGCTTTTCAGAAGCCGTATTAAGTGAATATAAAGGAATTTATATCACTGTAAAAGAAGTTGCAGTTCATACTGTTGCAGGAAGTGATTCCGGCTGGCAGATTGTCGGAACTCCGAATAAAACCTACAATCTGTTTGAACTTAATGATGATGCGGGACTGCTTGGGCTAAATGAACTGCCTTCAGGCAAATATACCCAGATACGTCTGATACTCGGAGAAAAATCTGATAATGAAGAGGTTCCTTATGCAAATTATGTAATTGATACTGAAGGTGTTAAGCATAAATTGGAAGTACCAGGCGGAGAGCAGACCGGTATCAAGATAAACGAAAATTTTGTTATAGCGGGTTGTAAAACTGCCAATATCACACTTGATATTGATGCGTCAAAGTCTATTCATATTGCCAATGGAAAATGGATATTGAATCCGGTATTTAAAGTTTCCGTTGATGCAACTGATGACGCAGCAGATGATGATGCGGCAGATGATGACGCTGCTGATGACAACGGAGATGTAACTGATGACACAGCAGATGATGATACGGCTGATGACGATACAGCAGATAACAATGAAAAAGTTGATATTGTTTTGTCAAACGGTTATCAGGTATCTTTTATAGGAGTTTCCTAATGATGATAATACATCTGTATGGCATTATGTAATTGAAGAATTGGAAAATGCACAGGATTTAAGCAACTGGGTTCTGGAATTGCCGACATGCGTTAAAGTAATTGACGCATCAGCCAAATATGAAACTGTAAATGATCCTAATGCCAATTTCTTCGGTATTAAATGGGAAACCGGAACAGATTTTCAGACAGGTGAATTTACAATCACCATTGAGGGTTCATGAACTGTTAATGATTTATTGACAGTTATCAACTTTTGCTGACAGACGCTGACAGAGAGATTTTTTTGAATGTTTTTATGATAAGGAGTTGATTTTATTGAAACAGCTTTCATTTGATGAATTTTCTGTAAGACAGGAATCTCCGGCTGCTGTTTTTCAGAAGACGGAGGAGAGTAACGGTATTCATCCTTTCTGGGATCCGTATATCAGTGATATATCTGAAATTCTGTGGATTCCGCATTTCTCTCTTTCCGGCGGATTTTCAGATATGACACTGAAAAACTCATGGTTTTCGGCGGTTATGAGTGAGCCGGAAAACCGGGGAATAACGGCTGCCTGTCTTTCCCTGTTTTCGGACTGTTCCTGTTCAGGTGGTTTAAAAACGGAAAAGATAAGGATTTACCCTGATGAAAAGCAGAAAAGTCTTTTAAGACAGTGGCTCGGCACGGCACGCTTTGTTTTCAATCAGACAGTTGAATATCTGAAACAGCCTGAAACATCGCCTGACTGGTTGAGGATAAAAACAGGGATTATCGCGGGTCTGCCTGAATGGGCAAAACCGGTGCCGTATCAGATAAAGTCGGTTGCGGTCCGTGATGCGTGTGATGCCGTGAAAAATGCGGAGATGAAATGCAGGAAAACCGGACAGTTTCAGGATGTGAAATTCAGGAGTAAAAGAGAGAAGAAGGATTCGGTTTTTATTCCGAAAACCGCCGTGAAAGAATCATCTTTCTATACGACACTTATTGGCAGGAAGATGAAAATAACAGAAAATCTGCCTGAAATTCTTCATGACTGCCGGTTAAAATGTGAGAACGGAAAGTTCTGGCTGTGCGTCCCGGTTGAGAAAACGGTTACTGTATCTGAAAACCAAAGATACAGTGCGGTTGCTCTTGATCCGGGCGTCAGAACTTTCCAGACGTTTTATTCCCCTGTCACGGCGGGAAAAATCGGGGCGGGTGATTTCGGAAGGATTCACAGACTCTGCAGATATCTTGACAGCTTATATTCACGGATAAGCAGGGCGGAATGCGGGCGGAAGCGGCGGCTGATGAAAGCGGCTGTCAGAATCAGGGAGAAAATAAAGAATCTGATAAACGAAATCCATCATAAAACCGCTTATTTTCTCTGCAGAACATTTGATGTGATTTTTCTGCCGTCCTTTGAATCATCCCGGATGGTGACAAAACTGCATTCAAAGACCGCAAGGGCGATGCTGACATGGGCGCATTACCGGTTTGCGGAGTTTCTGAAACATAAAGCCGCCGAATACGGAACACGGGTTGTAAGAGTCTGCGAGGCATATACGTCAAAAACATGCTCCGCCTGCGGAAAGATTCATAATATCGGTTCAAAAAAGGTTATGAAATGCACATGCGGAACGGTTCTTGACAGAGACATAAACGGCGCACGGGGAATCTTTCTCCGTGCTTTGAGAGATACCTCCTCACTGAATGAAAATTCAGTGTGCATTTGTTAATAAACAGCAATGTAAGTTAGCAAAAATGTATCGGCAATGTTGTTCCTGATACAGTTCAGGTTGCCGCCAAAGGACCGGATGTTGCTATCGGTAAAATTACAGGTCCGGTTTGTAAAGAAGTTTCCGATACCAATGTACAAACAGAAGAATAGCAATATTATGACAAAAATATAAGAAGCTAAGTTTCTTTAAAAAACTTAGTAAAAACCCTAAGGGTCTTCAAGAATCCTTAGGGTTTTTGTATTAACAGGTTTGACGGAGAAAGACGGATATAGAAAAAATATCGGCAGGACAGAATTTCTGCTCATTTTTATTTGACGATATGTCAATTCCGAAATAACATTATCAGACCGGATTTACAGATGTCCCGTATGCGGTCTGACAGTTGACCGTGATTTTAACGCCGCTCTGAATCTCAAAACTCTTGCGGTGTAAACAGGCTGTTGAGTCTGCTGAAACATAATCTACCGGCAGCTTGCCGGAATGTAAAGCCTGCGGAGAGGATGTAAGACCTGAGCAGTCAGTCCGGGCAGCCTTGATGAAACAGGAATCAGATGATGATCAACTTTGATCAGATTTTGAAGAGCGGTTTTCTATTTGACAACAGATTAAAAAACAGATAAACTTTCCAAAGTTTTAAAATATTCAGAAGTCCGTATAAATTTTCAGAGTCTTGCATTTTACCTATAAATCATCATGGCTGTAAATCAGCAGAGGGGGAATATTATGAAAAGTAAAAGATTATTTACAATTATTTTCTTTGTTATCGGAGTATTATCTTATTTTTCCAATATTGTGCAGGCGCAGACAGACTGCTACAAAGGTAACTGAAATTCCTCAGTCAGAGTGTGAAACTCTGCTCATGCTTTATAATAATACAGACGGCACCAACTGGAGCGACAGTTCAACAAACAACTGGAATCAGAATAACTCGCCAAGTACATGGGCAGGAATTACAATCAGCGGCGATCATGTTACTGCAATAGACAGATTAAACAAAAATCTTACCGGAACAATTCCTAATCTCAACGCTTTTTCCAGTTTGCAAACACTTGAATTATCATCCAATCAGTTAAGCGGAACAATTCCTGATCTCAGCACTCTTTCCAATCTGAAGTTTATCCAGATGTTCAGCAACCAGTTAAGCGGCTCTATCCCTGATTTAGGTAATCTTGTCAATTTGGAGTTTCTCAATTTTTCCGGCAACCAGTTAAGCGGCAATATCCCGGAACTGAATTCTCTTATCAAATTGCAGACTCTCTATCTGAGTTACAACCAGTTAATCGGTTCCTTTCCGAATCTGAGCACGTTGATAAATTTGGAATATATTGATTTATCCGACAACCAGTTAATCGGACCGATTCCTGATTTGAGCTCACTTGTCAATTTGAAGGAGCTTATTCTCTCCTACAACCATTTAGGCGGACCTATTCCGGTTCTGAGTAATCTTGTCAATCTGCGAAATCTCGGATTGGCATCCAACCTGTTAAGCGGCTCTATTCCTTATTTAGCCTCTCTTGTAAATCTGCAATGGCTCTATTTGCAGAATAATCAGCTTGGCGGTGAAATTCCTTTTTCATTATCCAATCTTACCGCTCTTTACGGCTTAGATTTGGGCTACAATAAATTAACCGCTACAGATGCCGCTCTTCTAAGTATTCTTTCTGTTAAAGACCCTGACTGGTCAGCGACTCAGACTGTTCCTCCTGAAAATGTAACCGCATCAGTTATACTGCATCAGATACATCAAACTCAACTGGACTCCTATTCAATATGTTGAAGACGGCGGCTATTATCAGATATAGCTATTCACATATCTGTCAGCATATTTCCCTTGCGGCAAAGACCACAGCAGATAAAACTCAGCATAGCTTGATATATCCCCTTTATTGTATGGTACACACTACTTTAAAGTACAGACATCTACACCTCACACGGTGAACAGCAGAATGACCTGCTCAGTGAAGCAATATCTTCGGTCTCTGCCAGTATCAGCGGAATCCCCACTGTTGTAACATATCCGAAACCGACATCCATCACAGAAACCACAGCATCTGTAACCGGATATATCAGCGCAGACGGCGGATCATCAGTAATAACAAGGGGCATCTGCTGGAGTACAGAATCAAATCCTGATTTGAATACAGCTCATGGCTACACAATGGCAGGAACAGGCATCGGCATTTTTACCGGCAGCATAACAGGACTTGCTTCTGATACCACATATTATGCAAGAGCCTATGCAACAAACAGCAGCGGAACCGGCTACGGCAGTCAGGTGGAATTTAAAACAGAAAAAGCATCTCCTGCTGTTATTTATGTAAAACAGAATGTTACAGGCATAGGTAGCGGAACATCATGGGCAGATGCTTATCCTGATTTGCAGACTGCTCTGGAAAAAGCAAAAACCGGCGATCAGATATGGGTAGCTGTCGGAACCTATAATCCTTCATCTCTTTTAGATGCTGATGATCCTCGAACCGCGACATTCAGCATTAAAAACAATGTAAGACTTCTCGGAGGTTTTAGCGGAACAGAAACTGATCCGGGTCAACGGGATTTGAAAAACAATATCACCATTTTAAGCGGGGATATCGGAGTTGCAGGGGATATATCCGACAACTGTTATCATGTTGTTTATTCATACATGACAGATAGCAGCGCTGTTTTGGAAGGTTTTAAAATTGCCGGGGGAAATGCTGACAATGTTTTGTATCCTGACGGCGGAGGCATGTATAATGAAAGCGGCAGCCCCTTAATAACAAAGTGTATTTTTGAATATAATACCGCCATTAATGGCGGCGGAGGAATTTTCAATATCTCCGGGGGCAGCTTAATAGAAGGATGTATATTCCGATTCAATACATCGCTTTACGGCGCTGGAATGTACAATAACAGCAGTCATATAAAAATGACAGGATGCACATTTGACAATAATACAGCTTCTTCTTACGGCTTTGGCGGAGGAATTAAAAATACTGACGGAAGTGCGGATATTATCAACTGTACATTCAGCGCCAACAAAGCAGATTTTGGCGGAGGAATTTACACTGAATCAAGCATATTAAATATAACCAACAGCACAGTTGTCAGTAATATTGCTGATAATGACGGCGATGGAAACGGCTTTGGCGGCGGAATTTTCGGAAGCGGCGGTTCAATTTATTTCAGAAATACAATTATCGCGGATAATCTGAAAAACACTGCGGGAAGCATAACACCTGATGACTGCTTAAATGCTCCTCACAATAACGCTGATATTGTTTCTGAAGGTTATAATCTGGTAGAATATTCAGAAGGATATGTTTTTAATGCAACAGGAGATATTACAGGCGAACAGTCTGCCCTTAATATCGGAGCTTTGGCAGATAACGGAGGCTCCACGCAGACATTGCGCCTTACTGCCCGGCAGTATTGCCATTAATGCGGGAACAGATAACGGAGCGCCTGCTGCTGATCAGCGCGGCTTGTCAAGGGTCGGAACAACTGACATAGGAGCTTTTGAATATCAGCAGACAGCAAATTTGCCGACAGTTATGACAGTAAAGACCGTTTCAGTGAATCCGGTAACTTTGGAGACCACAGGCAGAATCATATCAGACGGGGGATCGCCGATTATTGATCGGGGAGTCTGCTGGAGCAAAACCTCGCCTATAGATACGGCAAATTCAACCTGTCAGTCATCAGATTCAACATCAACCGAGTTTTCTGTTTCAGTAACCGGATTAACCTCTGAAACAACGTATTACATCAGAGCTTATGCAAAAAACAGCGTAGGAACAGGATTCGGAAATCAGATGACATTTATGACAACCGCCTGTGATACACTTGCACAATTTACCGCAACCCCCATGTACGGACCAGCACCGTTGACAGTAAATTTTGATGCCAAAGGTTCAATAGGGAATCTGGTATGGGATTACGGTGACAAATCCGCCATCGGCACCGGTCTGACAGGCAGTCATCAATATAATACTTCCGGTATCTATACGGTGACGCTTACAGCCGCTGATACAACTACAAGTTGTAAAGATATTGCTGAAAAGATAATTACTGTCGGAAAATTATCAGGAGACGGCAACAATGACGGCTATGTCAATCTTTATGATGCGCTTCTGATCACAGCATACATTAACGGAGCAATTGACACAGCAGATTATCCGTTCTTTGCAATGCTTGATGTCAATGGTAACAGCATTATTGATGATACAGATCGGCTTGAAATCATCAGATTTGATGCAGGCAGACCAAGTATGATTCCCGGATCAGGTCCTATGGCTGCTGAATTCACCGAATCCGGCGGAGAAGTCTATTGGAGTGAAACAGAAGGCGTGCGGACAGATCAGCTTGCTTTATCCATCGATGAAGAGAAGACTATCCGTCTGGATGCAATGATACCGGCAGACAGGGCATTTCATCTTTATAATCTGACTCTGACGTATAATCCTTCTCTGATTGAAGTTCTCTCTGCTGAAAAAGCCTCTGCTGAATTTGCTTTGGGGATTGTCAATACTGATACACCCGGAACAATTATTATCAACGGATTTGATTTAAACGGCGTAAGCGGAGAGGCTATCGTACCGCTTTTAAATATCAGATTAAAAGGGATCGCCGAGGGTGATTTTAATTTTGACGCAACAGCAAACAGCTTCGGAAGCAGAACAGGACAGTTCAAGCCGGATATAAATCCGTTGTCTGTAAGCATAGAAACAGCACAACAGATTATCAAGCCCAATCCTGAAAACAACGCTACAGATGTACCAATCAACATATCTGTTACTGCTCTATTTTCAATTCCGATTGACTCAGGGTCTGTAAATACAGATACGTTTTTTGTAACAGCAGGTGCTGCTTATGATTACATGACTATACCGGGTACAGTAACATATGAGGGGACAACAGCAGTATTTACTCCCCCATATATCTTACACCCCGGAACAGCCTATATTGCAACCATTACTACAGGAATCAGGGATCTGGATGGAAATTATCCGCTGAAAAAGGATTATGTATGGAGCTTCACTACAGAATCTGTCCCGTTTATAACCACCGATCCTGAAAATCAGGAGACCGGCGTATTATTAAATACTCCTGTTTCCGCCAAATTCAAAAAAGAGATGGATGCTTCAAGTATCAGTCAGGATACTTTCTTTCTCTTTTCAGGAACGGGATATGATCTTAAAACTGTTACCGGAACAATAACATATCATAATACAACCGCTGTATTTACTCCCGCGTCAGATTTGAATCCTGATACAACTTACACAGCGGTCATTGGTTCAGCAATAAAAGATGCAGAGGGAAATATGCCTCTGCAATATTCATACCGCTGGATATTTACAACCGGAGCATATATTTCATCCGAAGAAAGGCAAATCCTGATTGATCTGTTCAACAGCACAGGCGGAGAGAATTGGACAAACAAAGATAACTGGCTTGGTGAACCGGGAACAGAGCAGGACTGGTACGGCGTAGTTTTTGAAGACGGTCATGTAAAAGGGATTGATTTAAGCGGAAATAATCTTGTCGGGACTATTCCGGCGTCTTTGGGTTCTCTGACCTATCTGGAATATCTTAATCTGAACAACAATCAACTGACCGGAAGTATTCCTGCGGAGCTTGGAAATCTTTCAAATCTGGAGACTCTTTATCTCTCTTATAATCAGTTGAAAGATGTTATTCCCGGTGAATTAGGCAATCTGACAAGTCTCCGGGAGCTTTTTCTGCATAACAACCATCTGAGCGGAGCGATTCCAAAAGAGCTTGGAAATCTTGCAAATCTGGAGATATTCGGCTTGGACAGTAATCTGCTGATCGGTCCCGTTCCTACAGAACTGACAAAGTTGACTAATTTAAAAGAGGGAGGGAGCGACCTCCGCTGGAACGCACTTTATACAGAAGATGATACTTTACGTCAGTTCCTCAACACCAGACAGAGTGAAGGAGATTGGGAAAGCACTCAGACAGTTGATCCTTTAAACCTGAAAGCAGACAAAATAAAAGATACTTCAGTTACTCTTACGTGGCTGCCGATTGCTTATACAGACGGCTATGAAGGCTCAGGGTATGAAATCTGGTATTCTTTAGTATCCGGCTCTGATGCAGATTATATCCGGTTTGGAATTACACCGGATAAGACTGCGCAAAGCATGACAGTTACAGGTCTGACACCGGATACAAAATATTTCTTTAAAATCAGAACTGTCAGCAGTCATTATTGGAATACAGTTTACAGTGAATATTCTGATGAAATAGCTGTTAAAACAGAAAAAACAGCTTCCGCTGATACTCCTCCGGTCATTCAGATTAAATCTGTTACACCGCGGACTGACGGAAGCGGATATATTGACGTCCTGTTTACCGGAACTGACGCGGAAGGAGACAGCGTTACATGGTATATTGATCCGAATGAAAATTACTGCGGCTACAGTACAGCACCTGATTATAATATTTATGAACCGCTGATACCGCTCTTTGTCAATGATGATCCTGCACATACCGCAGTTGAAATTATGACGTTCTCTCCGACCGGAAAGGAATTTACAGCGGTTGTAAATGCCTCTTTATGGAATCCGGGAAATTACAGAGTCCGTTTAAAGGTTCAGGAAGTAAAAGCAACTGATATTCACAGCAATTATGATCCGTCAGAGGCATTTCAGATAATTGAACTTCCATATACTTTGAATATTTCTGTATCTCCTTATAAGGGCGGCAAAGTAACTGTATGCAAAGCCGGAACTCAGGAATGTGCGATAAACTGTCCGGGCGACTGCTTTGAAAATTATGCTTCAGGAGAATCTCTGACAATCACGGCAACGCCTGAAGCCGGTTATCTGTTTGACCATTGGACAGGAGGACTTACCGGATCTGTCAATCCCGCGATAATTACTGTTGATGCAAATAAAGAGATAACAGCGGTCTTTGTCTTTGTTCACAAGCCTTGTCAAATAAGCGGAAAAGTTCTTGCATCAGACAATACGCCGATGGCAGGCGTTTCCGTAGATGCAACTGATCTGTGCGGAGAGAGCTGGTATTCTCACGGTATAACTGATGAAAACGGAGATTATTCAATAACAAATCTGCCTGCGGGAACTTATTATATTTCCGCCAATTTTGCATGTAATGAGTCTCAGCCTTGCATCAAACTATGGTGGAATAACAGCAGCGGAACGGAAATATGTAATGACGCTGTTCCGATAACGCTTACAGCAGGTCAGACAGTTAAAGATATAAATCTTATTCTGCAAACACACGGAAGTATTTCAGGTTATGTTTATCTGAATGATAATATAACTCCTGTTTCTTATATGGAGATTTATGCTGAGGATTATGAAACAGGGGAGCTTATCGGAAAAACTTATACTGATAATAAAGGTTTTTATTCGATTAAATGGCTTAATGACGGTGAATATCTGATCAGAACGGTTTCTGATCCCTGTAATTCTTTATATTCTTATATTCCTGAATATTATAATAACAGTTATGATAAAGATAAAGCTGAACCTGTTAAAGTAAAGGCATCAGGCAATACAGCCAATATCAATTTTATTCTTGACCTTATATCACCCAGAGCAGTAATTGAAGGAGCTGTAGATGATGGAATAGCATGGCTTGCAAAATCACAGAATTCTGACGGGTCATGGGGAACAGAATCTGTTATTGCAAAAACCGCTCTTGCTCTTTTTAATTTAGGACAACATGCCTTGAATAAAGGATATTCATCTGTTTTTGATGCTGAGTACCTTTATCATGGGCAGGCTGAAAAAGGATTTGATTATCTCTTTGCTCATGCTGTTGAAAGAGAGATCGGGATTCAATCTGCGGGAAATCCTGACTTAGATGGGGACGGAATAGGTATATATTTTCAGGATTCATGGAAGAGACTAAGCCGTTCTGAAGAACTTGGGTTCTCAGAAATCTTCAATACAAGCACCGCAATGATGGCAATTGCCGCGAGTAATACACCGGAGCATATTATCAGTAATCTGAACAGCCCGGCTTATAACAGGAGCTTTAAAGAATTATTGCAGGATGCCGTTGATTTCATTGCATGGGCGCAGACTGATAAACAGGCTTCCGAAGTTTCAGAAAATTCGGAAATCCTTTCCAGAGGCGGCTGGAGTTCTATTCCCATGAATAATTATTCATATAGCAGCGATCAGTTTAATTCAGGATGGGCAACTGTCGCTTTATCCTTTGCTCATGAAAAATTCAATATTCTGATTCCTGAATTTGTCAAAACAGAACTGAATTTCTGGATAGATTCAATTCAGGATGATGTTGACGGGGATGAATATGACGGGGGATCGCATTATACAAATCTTTCTGATGATTCTGATAAAGTAGGTCTTTTTGAAACCGGAACTCTGCTTTGTCAGATGGCATTTGCCGGAGATACAAAAGATACACAGAGAGTAAAAAATGCAATTGCTTATCTGAATAAGCACTGGTCGGATGCTGATAATACCTCATGGCTGGTTTGTCCTGCATGTTCTTATACTACATATTTTCTGATGAAAGGGCTGACTTCATTTGGTATTGATACGCTTGATGCAAGTGAAGACTGGTTTGAGGAGTTTGCAGATTCTCTGCTTTCTCAGCAGACTTCAGAAGGGTGGTGGCTTGCCGGGTGTTTTGATCAGGACGGAGAGCGGATTTTCTCTTCTGAATGGACGTTGATGACGCTTCAGAATAAGGTAATCCAAAAGGAAAAACCTGATCTGATTATTTCTGAAAAATCTCTTTCATGGACAGATAAGAATACCGGGGTTTATACAATCTTTTATACTGTCAAAAATCAGGGAAATATTGCAGCGCCGGTCACTGCTGCATCTCTCTTCATAGACGGAGTTGAAGTAAAACAGGAGACTGTTCCCCTGCTTGAACCAGGGGCAACCTATTCTTTTACAACCGGGATTACATTAAGCGGAGAATCAGATGAAATCAAGATTTGTGCAGATATAAAGAATGAAGCAGATGAGCAGAATGAAGCGAATAACTGTATTACAACTATCTGGTATTCATCAGCAACTCTTTCTGTTTCTCTCTCTCCGTCAGAAGGCGGAACAGTAACAGGGTGTATCTCAGGAACAGAATGCGTAATCAGTTGCCCCGGTGCCTGCTCTGAATCTTATTCTGTCGGCACAAATGTTACTCTGACTGCTTTGCCAAAGCAGGGGTATCTATTTGACCATTGGGAATGGACAGAGACGGATATTATGAAGGTATATGAGAATCCGCTGATTATTACCGTATATGCTGATAAAGCTGTTACGGCTGTATTCAGAGAGTATGAAGTCAGTTATACGTTGAATGTATCTGTTTATCCAGGGGGTACGGTTGCTGCTAATGGTTTGATCTGTCATACTAATTTCTGTCATGGAACTTATAATTTGGGAACTTGGGTTACACTGACTGCGATTCCAATATCCGGTTATTATTTTGCCGGATGGGAAGGTGATTTAAGCGGTTTAATCAGCAGTACAACCATTCTCATGGATAAAGATAAGAACGTAACAGCGGTTTTTGAACCAACTTCTATACCTAAATACCATTTGAATATTGAGGTTTATCCTCAAGGAAGCGGCACGGTATCAGCGTCAGGCATAAACTGTCCTGATGACTGTTCGGAGATTTATAATGAAGGTACAGCTTTAACACTTATTGCGGATCCGAAAGACGGTTATCAGTTTGTCGGATGGGAGGGAGATTTAAGCGGTTCTGATCTGTCTGCCTCTGTTACCATGAATTCGGATAAGACCGTCAAAGCTGTATTTGAACTGATTCCTGTAGTTCAGTATAATCTGAATGTTACGGTTTATCCCGAGGGAAGCGGCACAGTATCGGCATCAGGCATAAGCTGTCCTGATGACTGTTCGGAGATTTATAATGAAGGTACAGCTTTAACACTTATTGCGGATCCGAAAGACGGTTATCAGTTTGTCGGATGGGAGGAAGATTTAAGCGGTTCTGATCTGTCTGCCTCTGTTACCATGAATTCGGATAAGACCGTCAAAGCTGTATTTGAACTGATTCCTGTAGTTCAGTATAATCTGAATGTTACGGTTTATCCCGAGGGAAGCGGCACAGTATCGGCATCAGGCATAAGCTGTCCTGATGACTGTTCAGAAAAATATGCTTACGAAACAGCCGTAACGCTTCTTGCCTCGCCGGAAAACGGCTATCAGTTTGTCCGTTGGGAAGGTGATATAAACAGTTCTGTCAGCAGCACAGATGTTCTGATAGATAAAGATAAAAACGTAACAGCGGTATTTGAACCAGCTTCTATACCTCAGCACCATTTGAATGTTTCAGTTTATCCTGAAGGAAGCGGCACAGTATCGGCATCCGGTATAAACTGCCCTGATGACTGTTCAGAGATTTATGCTGAAGGAACAGCGGTAATGCTTGCCGCCGCGCCAAAAGACAGCTATCAGTTTGTCCGTTGGGAAGGTGATATAAACAGTTCTGTCAGCAGCACAGATGTTCTGATAGATAAAGATAAAAACGTAACAGCGGTATTTGAACCAGCTTCTATACCTCAGCACCATTTGAATGTTTCAGTTTATCCTGAAGGAAGCGGCACAGTATCGGCATCCGGTATAAACTGCCCTGATGACTGTTCAGAGATTTATGCTGAAGGAACAGCGGTAATGCTTGCCGCCGAACCAAAAGACAGCTTCCGGTTTGTCGGATGGGAAGGGGATTTAAGCGGTTCCGATCTGTTAGCCTCTGTTACCATGAATTCGGATAAAACCGTCAAAGCGGTTTTCAAAGCAATTCCGCAGAATGAATATGTTCTGAATATTTCAATTGATCCGGAAGGCAGCGCCGCTGTATCAGGATCCGGTATAGACTGCCCCGGCGACTGTACGGAGATTTATACTGACGGAACAACGGTAACACTCCTTGCCAAACCCGGAGACGGTTATCAGTTTGGTTACTGGGGATGGTATGAATCTTATGAAACATTCAGAAAATATGATAATCCGCTCACCCTTGAAATGGATTCAGACAAGGATATTCAACTGGTTCTGATAAAAGCTGTTCCGGCTGAATATCCGTTGAATATTTCTGTATCACCCGAGGACAAAGGCACTGTAACAGACGGCTATCTTCTCAATTGCAGTGAAGAGTGTACTCAATATTATACAGAGGGAACATATACAACTCTTACCGCCACTCCGGAAAGCGGTTACAAGTTTGACCATTGGGAGGGTGATATAACCGGCTCTGATAATCCTGTTAAAGTATTAATGGATTCGGGAAAAAGTATAACCGCTGTTTTCAGTGAAATTCCAATGAGTTATTATACTATGGATGTTTCTGTATCCCCTGAAGGAAAAGGGAGCATAACAGATTGTGATACGGAGAATGAAATCTGCGGAATCAAATGCCCTGATGATTGCACTCAGGCTTATATAGAAGGTACGGTTGTCCAACTTACAGCCTTACCAATGGACGGATATAGCTTTGATCACTGGGAATGGACAGACAAAGACGGGATTCTCAAAGAATATAGTAATCCGTTCTCTTTTACCATGAATTCAGATATGGAGATTACCGCAGTCTTTAAAATTAAAAATGAATATATCCTCAATATATCAGTCGAAGGTAATGGCAATGTAACTGCTGAAGGTATCAACTGCCCCGGCGATTGCAGAGAATTTTACATAACCGGAACTTCGGTAACACTGACAGCAGAAGCGGAATCCGGTTATCAGTTTGATCATTGGGATGGTGATTTAACCGGCTCTGACAATCCTGTTAAAGTTGTCATTGATTCTGACAAAAATATTACCGCTGTTTTCAAAGAAATACCGCCTCCGCCTGAATATACGCTTAATATATCAGTTGAAGGAAACGGCAAAGTAACTGCTGAGGGAATTGACTGCCCTGATCTGTGTGAAGGATATTATATATCAGGAACCGAGGTAATACTTACAGCAAAAGCAAATTCCGGCTATCTCTTTGATCATTGGGAAGGTGATTTGACAGGTTCTGATCTTTCAGCCTCTGTTACCATGAATTCGGATAAAACCGTCAAAGCGGTCTTTACAATAATTCCGCCGGATGAATATGTTCTGAATGTTTCAGTTTATCCCAGCGGGAGCGGCTTATTATCAGGGATTGGAATAAACTGCCCTTCAGACTGCACTGAAATTTATACTCAGGAGACGGCAATAACGCTTATTGCAATACCAAATGACGGTTATCAGTTTGCATACTGGGAAGGGAATGTTTTCAATTATGATAATTCTCTTTCTGTTGTTATGGATTCAGATAAAAATATTACCGCTGTTTTTATTGAAATACCCCCTGTTGAATATACTCTTAATGTATCAGTACAGGGTAAGGGAAAAGTAACAGCAGACAATATCGACTGCCCCGGGAACTGTAATGAATCATACATAACCGGAACCGAGGTAACACTTACGGCAGAAGCAGAATCCGGCTATAGGTTTGATCGCTGGGAGGGTGCTTTAACCGGCTCTGACAATCCTGTCACGGTTGTCATGAATTCTGACAAAAAGATTACTGCGGTTTTCAGTGAAATACCGCCTGCTGAATATACGCTGAATGTATCAGTTGAAGGGAACGGCAAAGTAACTGCCGACAGGTATCAATTGCCCCGGTGACTGTGAAAAAATCTTATACTGCCGGAACTGAGGTAACACTGACCGCAAAAGCGAAATCCGGTTATCAGTTTGATCATTGGGAAGGTGATATAACCGGCTCTGATATTTCCGATTAAGGTTGTCATGAATTCTGACAAAAAGATTACTGCGGTTTTCAAAGAAATACCGCCTCCGCCTGAATATACGCTGAATATATCAGTTGAAGGTAAAGGCAATGTAACTGCCGACAGAATAAACTGCCCCGGTGACTGTAATGAATCTTACATAGCCGGAACATTGGTAACATTGACAGCGGAAGCGGAATCAGGTTATCAGTTTGATCATTGGGAAGGGGATATAACCGGCACGGATATTTCCGTTACGGTTGCCATGAACTCAGACAAAAAGATTACTGCGGTTTTTATTAAAATACCGGTGGTTGAATATACGCTTAATGTATCAGTTGAAGGTAAAGGCAATGTAACTGCCGACAGAATAAACTGCCCCGGTGACTGTAATGAATCTTACATAGCCGGAACATTGGTAACATTGACAGCGGAAGCGGAATCAGGTTATCAGTTTGATCACTGGGAAGGGGATATAACCGGCACGGATATTTCTGTTACATTTGTCATGAATTCGGACAAAAGCATAACAGCGGTCTTTACTGAAGTCCGATATACGCTGAATGTATCAGCAGAGGGGAACGGCAAGGTAACTGCTGAAGGTATCAACTGCCACGGTGACTGTAATGAATCTTACATAGTGGGAACCGTTGCAAAGCTGACAGCAAAAGCTGAATCCGATTATCAGTTTGTTTACTGGGAAATGAATGTACAGGGGAACCTTGTACTCCTGTATGATAATCCTCTTTTCATAATAATGGATGAAGATAAAGAGATCACAGCAGTTTTTATACATGAGACAGATAATTCTCCGCCGGATAAACCGATTCCTGTCAGTCCGGCTTATGAAGCAGTTGTTAATGAAGGAACTGTAACGCTTCAGGCAAGTCTCTTTTCTGATCCTGAAGGGGACACGCATATTGCAACCCGCTGGCAGGTACGAAGATTTGACAAGAGCTATGAAAATTCTATTTTTGATGATGTGATAACGGATGCTGATGAAAAACAACTCACAACACTTGAATTATCAAATCTTGACTCAGAATCTGAAATACGCATGGAGAGTCCAATATAAAGATTCTGGAAGCAATATTTTCTCCCAATGGTCTGATGAGTATGTATTCAAAGTGGGAATTACTGAAACAAGCAGCACTGTCGTGATTAATCCGGGAATAGAAATAAAAGATTACCGAATGGTATCCTTTGTTCATTTCCCAAATACGCCTTCATCTTTAAGCCTTTTCCGTGAGGCAATGGGCGGAGCATACAACCGTGATAATTTCAGAATCGGAACTTATGATCCTGTCAGCAGGAAATATGTTGAATGCAGCAAAGAGATGATGATAGAACCCGGAAAATCTTACTGGTTCCTTGCCAGAAACGGTCTTAATATAACTGTTACAGGAGTTCCGGTAAGTGTCAATCATGAGATTGATGTGAAACTTGAACCCGGATGGAATATGATCGCATCTCCCAACAATAAATCATACAACTGGAATAAAGTACAGGTATTTCAGTATAATGATGACGGTACAATAAAGAGCGAGCCTATAGCAATATCTTCATCTGATAATCATCTGATACAGAAGAGATTATGGGAATGGCGTGACGGAACATATTTTTATTATGATACTGACGGATTATATGATAACGAAGAGTATGAAGCAGACCTTAATCTCCGTATGATGACACCGAATGGCGGATACTGGATAAAGGCAAATGATACAAACGTAGTTCTCAGGTTCCCTGCTGAAGAGAGCCTGTTGGTAAAATCAGAAGCCGGAAGTCAGAAGATAGTAGCCGGAAGTCAAAAGTCAAAAGTCAATATTATTACTCCGGCATTTGCTGATTCTGAAGATTCACCACCGCGACCCATGGAAAATCTCAGCGTCAGTTCATCAGGCGCGGATGCCGGAGGAAGTTGCTTTATTGATACATCAGCATCGGGTGAGTCTTCAAATCGGTCATCAGATATTTCTCTGATATTTATACTTTTCTCTTTTTCTCTGATAGGCGTTGCCGGTGTAATAGCGGATTTTTATCTGAAGTAGAGACGCAATAATTTACATCTCTACTTCACCCTGATTATTTACCGCGAAGAACGCAAAGTAATACGCAAAGGTCGCAACGTTATATGCCGAATTCGGTTTTTCTTTGCGTACTTTGCGGAAATCTCTGCGACCTTTGCGGTTATAAATTATTCAAGTTCAGAAGACGCGATATTTTGCGTCTCTGTAATTATTATTTATACAAGGATTTGAAAATGATAAATGCTGCAATAATCGGTGCAACCGGATATGCAGGGGCGGAGCTTGTTCGGATACTCTCAGGTCATCCTGATACAAAGATTACGATTCTCACTTCCAGACAATACGCGGGAGTTCCTTTTGACAAAGTTTATCCGTCAATGACTGGCTTAGTCAGTCTGGTTTGTGAAGAGCTTTCTGCTGATCGGATCAGTGAAAAAGCAGATATTATCTTTACTGCTCTTCCTCACAAGCTCCCCATGTCGATTGCTCCTGAACTGATTAAAAGAGGAAAAAAAGTCATTGATCTTTCTGCTGATTTCAGATTCAGTGATGTATCACGGTATGAATCTTTTTATCAGCCTCATACTGCAAAAGAGCTTCTTAAAGAGGCTGTTTACGGGCTTTGTGAAGTTTATTCAGACAAGATAAAAAACGCCCGGATAATCGGAAATCCCGGATGTTATCCGACAAGTATGCTTTTACCCCTGATCCCTCTTTTAAAAGAGAATCTGGTTGATACAAATACGATTATCGCTGATTCCAAATCAGGAGTAAGCGGCGCAGGGCGATCTCCTTCACTTACGGTTCATTTTTGTGAAGTATCTGAATCATTTAAAGCATACAAAGTTGCATCTCACCGTCATACTCCTGAAATGGAAGAAGTACTGAGCCGTGAATCTGGAAAATCGGTTCAGATTACATTTGTTCCGCATCTTATTCCCATGTCCCGCGGAATGCTGACTACCACTTACGCATCTCTTACGCGGAAAGTCAGTTCTGATGATATTCGGGATTGCCTTGCTTCTTTTTATAAAGGACGCCGCTTTATCCGTTTATCTCCTGACGGAAATGTGCCTGACACGCTGCATGTGCGGGGAACAAATTACTGCGACATCGGATTTAAAATAGAAGATCGGAATAATCGTCTGATTATGATCTCTGCGATTGATAATCTTGTCAGGGCGCAGCAGGGCAGGCTGTCCAGAATATGAATATCATGATGGGATTAGATGAAACTACAGGGCTTACGGGAATTCCGTTTCCTCTGTAGTAAACTTGAAAAGGAATAAAAATAGTGAACGGAACAAATCGTACAAATATAAAAAAAGGCTTACGGGTTTTAATTGTTCTCAAGAAAGACCAGAAAACAGGAAAGCTGACTGAAGGTATAGTTTCGGATATTTTAACTAACTCTGCGAATCATCCCCATGGAATCAAAGTCCGTCTGGAGAGTGGCGAGGTCGGGCGGGTTAAAGAAGTATTGTAAAAAACCATAGGGGTTAGCTTCGCTCACCTCAACCTACGGGGCTATAAGAAATAACAGATTCAACGTAATGTGCAACTTTAAACCACAAAGAACACAGAGCCTTTGTGGTTTAAAAAAAGTTGCACTAATAGCGTAAATTCACGTCTGATTCTTCTGACGGATCGCAAAGCATAGCATGAGGCGCAACTTAAAAATCGCCTGTTATAATAACAGATGGGAAATACTTATCAAAATTTAAATAGCAACGGCGTTTTATTTCAGGATGTTATATCTGTTATTGAAGATGTGAGAAACTATCTTCAGTTTTTAAATGAAACAGGATGTAAAGGATTTGAATGTTCAAAAGAATCCATTGAAAAAATAAATCATTGGAAGGTCAAGGGGCAGGGGGCATGGAGCAGGAGTCAGGAGTCAGGAGTCAGGAGTCAGAAGCCGGAAGTCAGAAATCAGAAATCAGAAGTCAGAAGTCAGAAATCAGAAATCAGAAGTCAGAAATCAGAAATCAGAAATCAGAAGTCAGAAATCAGAAATCAGAAATCAGAAATCAGAAATCAGAAGCCGGATACTATTGAGATTATACAGAAAGAGATAGAAAATTGCCGACTCTGTAAAATTGCCGATGATCGTAAGCATCTTATTTTTGGCGGGGGATCCGAAGGCAAGGCTTGTATTTGTGGGTGAGTCTCCCGCTTATGAAGAGGATCAGAGCGGGGAATTCTTCAAGGGGGATGTAGGCGAGCTTTTTATAAAAATAGTCCGGGCTATTGATTTTACCCCTGAACAGATTTATATTTGTAATATTGTAAAATGCCGTCCTCCGGCAGGCAGATATTCTGTATCTGATGAAATAAGAATATGTTTGCCGTTTTTAAAAAGACAGATAGCTGTTATAAATCCTGATTTTATCTGTGTGATGGGAAATTTGGCGGCTCAGACGCTTCTTGAAACAACTACCCCTATTTCGGAGCTGCGCGGACATTTTTACAATTATATGGGAGCAAAACTTTTACCTACATTTCATCCCAAATATCTTCTCCGTTATCCTGATAAAAAACGGGAAGTTTGGGATGATATGAAAATGCTGATGAAGGAAATGAAAAAAACCTGAGGGTTTTTATAAAAAAAGAAAGGAGTTTTATTATATATGGCTGGAAAAAAAGAAGCTAAAGCAAAACCTTTGGAAAAGATGACAGCTAAGGAATTAAAAGACTTGGCAAAAGAAGTACCTGAAATTACAGGTATTCATGGAATGAATAAGATAGAGCTGATTAGTGCTGTAAAAAAATCAAAAGGCATTAAAGAAGCTCCATGCAAAAAAACAGATGTTTCTGTACGACAGGTAAAGGAAAAGCTCAGAGCCGTAAGAGCAAAAAAAGATAAAGCTGTAGCGTCAGATGATACAAAGATGACGGCAATTTACAGAAAACGTATCATCAGACTGAAGAAAAAAACACGAAGAGCAGTTTAACTGTATTAAAAAACTAAGTTTTAAAAAAACTTAGTTTTTTAATACACAATGAGAATCCTAAAATGATTAAGCCCGGTTCCATAGCATTTGATATAGACGGTGTTGTTGCTGATACCATGACATTATTCATTGATATTGCCCGGAATGAATTTAATATCAATGGAATCAGATATGAGGATATTACCTGTTATATGTTGGAGGAATGTATTGACATTGATTCAAATCTGATAGATGCAATTATTAAAAAGCTGTTGGATAAAAATCATACAACACAGTTGGAGCCGATTGACGGCGCTCCTGATGTTTTAAGAAAACTGGTCAGACATCACACTCCTGTTCTTTTTGTTACCGCCCGTGATTATGTAGGACCTATCTATGATTGGATACAGAATATCCTGCCCGGTGCTGATTCATCTGCAATAGAAGTGATTGCAACCGGCTCTTTTGAAGCAAAAGCAGATATTCTTTCAAACCGTGGTATCTCCTATTTTGTCGAAGACCGGCTTGAAACCTGTTTTCAGATTAATGAATCAGGAATAACCCCCGTTCTTTTCAGACAACCATGGAACAGAAAAGATCATCCCTTTATAGAAGTAAGCAACTGGAGGGAGATTGAAGCATTAATTCAATTTTAATGGCATAAACCCTAACAGTTTTTCAAACCCTTAGGGTTTTAATGCCTAACATAAAAAAAACAAAATGAACTTTCACGGAACAACAATACTTGCCATAAGGCATAAAGGAAAACTGGTAGTAGCCGGAGACGGTCAGGTTACATTGAATGAGAGTGTTGTCAAGCATCAGGCGAAAAAAGTCCGAAGGATTTATAATGATAAAATCATTGTCGGATTTGCCGGTGCCACTGCGGATGCTTTACACCTTTCCGAGCTTCTGGAAGGGAAGTTAGAGCGTTATAACGGAAATCTGACCAGAGCCGCTGTTGAGCTTGCAAGAGAGTGGCGGACAGATAAGTATCTGAGGCGTCTTGAAGCTCTTATGATAGCCGCTGATGGAACCCGGATATTCCTTATTTCAGGAAACGGTGATGTTATTGAACCTGATGAAGGGATTATTGCCATCGGATCCGGAGGGGTTGCGGCTCAGGCAGCCGCAAAAGCACTGATTCAGCACTCTGATATGAATGCAAAAGATATTGTGGAGGCGGCAATGAAGATCGCTGCTTCTATATGTATCTATACTAACAATATTATAACCATAGAAGAATTAGGAATTGAGAATTAGGAATTAATTAAGCAGTATTTATTTTTAATTCCTAATTCTACATTCCTAATTTTTAATTGAATAGATTATGAGCAATCTTAAACCATCAGAAATAGTTAAAGAACTTGATAAATATATCATCGGTCAGCATAATGCTAAACGCTCTGTTGCCATTGCATTAAGAAACCGGTGGCGCAGACAGCAGGTGCCTGAAGAGCTTCGCGATGAAATCGCTCCAAAGAATATTATCCTTATCGGTCCCACAGGGGTCGGAAAAACCGAAATTGCAAGACGGCTTTCCAAATTGACAGATTCACCTTTTAACAAGGTTGAAGCCTCCAAATATACTGAAGTCGGGTATGTCGGAAGAGATGTTGAATCTATGGTAAGAGATCTTGTTGAAATGACTGTGAATATGCTGAAAAGCAGAGAGCAGGAGGCTGTTCAGGATAAAGCCTGGAATATTGCTGAAGAGAGAATGCTTGATCTTCTGCTTCCGAAATCACAGCAGGAGAGGCAGGCACCCTCTCCGTCTCCTGCCGGTATATGGGAACGGGAAATGCCGGTTACTCTGGAAATAGTCGGGGAGAATGCAGATAAATCCTCAGCTACAAGAGAAAAGCTCAGAAGAATGCTTCAGGAAGGGAAACTGGACGACCGTTTTGTTGATCTTGAAGTTGCTGAACGATCCATGCCGATGGTGGAGATTTTTTCCAATGTCGGCATGGAAGAGATGGGCATTAATTTCAAGGATATGTTCAGCAATCTGATGCCAAAAAACACAAAGCGGCGCAAGGTAAAAGTATCCGAAGCTATGGGAATCCTGACTCAGGAGGAGGCTCAAAATCTTGTAGATATGGATAAGGTGATCAGTCTGGCAATTGAAAAGGTTGAGCAGTCAGGAATCATCTTTCTTGATGAGATTGACAAGATTGTAGGAAAAGATTCCGGGCATGGTCCTGATGTTTCAAGAGAAGGGGTTCAGAGAGATCTTCCTTCCGATTGTGGAAGGCTCAACTGTAACTACAAAATATGGTCCGGTTAAATCAGATCATATTCTTTTCATTGCTTCAGGAGCGTTTCATACTGTCAAGCCTTCAGATCTGATTCCTGAACTTCAGGGGCGTTTTCCGATTCGGGTTGAACTCAATTCTCTGAATAAAAAAGAGTTCATAAAAATCCTGAGTGAGCCGAAAAATGCTCTGCTTCTTCAGTATAAAGAGCTTTTAAAGACCGAAGGTATAAATGTAATCTTTAAAGATGATGCTGTTGAGCAGATTGCAACGATTGCAGAGGATGTCAACAATATGACGGAAAATATCGGCGCAAGACGGCTTCATACGATTATGGAACGGCTCCTTGAAGATATTCTTTTTGATGCCCCGGATATGGCAGATCAGGAGATTGTTATTGATGCAAAGTATGTTGACGATAAGTTAAAAGATATAAAGGAAAACCAGGATCTTAGCAGGTATATTCTTTAAGAGGAAAACCCTTAGGGTTTTTTGTTTTCAGAGGAGTAATATTTATGAATACTCTTACGGTAAAATTTGAACTGCCGGTAACACTTGCTTCGCAGGCTGGTCTGAATCCTGATAATATAAATGAGGATATAAAGCGGATAACTGCAATGTTTCTTTATGAGCATAAACGTATCTCTTTAGGAAAAGCCTGTGAAATAAGTGGAATAAGTCAGTGGGATTTCTTTGAAATGAACCGGCGCATCGGAATACCTCTTCATTATACTTCAGAATATTAAATCATAACAGGTATGTTAGGAAAACCATAAGAATTTCCGAAAACCCTTATGATTTTTTTGTGAGAAATTCTATGAACGCAAACGTAGCAGATATATTGATAGAGGCATTGCCGTATATCCGCCGGTTTTTTGGCACGACCATAGTTATCAAATACGGCGGACATGCCATGGTGGATGAGCAGCTCAAAGAGGATTTTGCCCGTGATGTTACTTTACTGAAATTTATCGGGCTGAATCCGGTGGTTGTTCACGGGGCGGTTCCCAGATTAATTCCGTTTTAAAGCAGATGGGAATCTCTCCCCAGTTTGTAAGAGGGATGCGCCTTACAGATGAGCCGACTATGGACGTTGTTGAGATGGTTCTCGGCGGCAAGATTAACAAAGCGATTGTGGCGCAGATTAATCAGCAGGGCGGAAAAGCAGTCGGATTAAGCGGCAAGGACGGGCAACTGCTTCTTGCGAAAAAACTTCATATTGTTTATCAGGAGGATGAAAACAAACCCCCTGAAATTATTGATCCGGGTCTGGTGGGAGAAGTCCGGCATGTGAATCCCGGTATCATCAATACCTTGACCCGGAACGGTTTTATTCCTGTGATTGCCCCGATCGGTGTCGGAGATGCAGGCGAAACATATAACATCAATGCGGATCTGGTGGCAAGCTGGGTTGCCATGTCCCTGTCCGCAGAACGTCTTATTCTGATAACCGATGTTGACGGGGTTTTAGACAGCAGCGGAGCTTTAATATCCTCTATTCAGGCAAAAAATATAAAGCAGATGATTGAGGAGAAAGTGATCTCCGGCGGAATGATTCCAAAGGTTGAATGCGCCTCCGATGCCCTTAAAGACGGGGTGAAAAAAGTCCATATCATCAACGGCAAAAAACGCCACGCCTTATTACTGGAACTCTTTACCGACAAAGGTATCGGGACTGAAGTAACAGCTTAAATCTTTTCCTCTGCAGTACCTCACCAAATTAATTTAGACCTGCGGGATTTTGAAAACCCTGTAGGGCGGACAAAGCGATAGCGTGTCCGCCGGTAGGATGGACTAAGTTTGTAGTTTGTAGGGCGGACTAGCAGTGTCCGCCTAAGCGTGTCCGCCTTTACATATGATTAAAATTCTGCTCCGATCTGAATTCCCCATACATGCTTGGGCATTTCATAGCCGGACTGCTCCTCATAGCTTGTGCCTGTCAGGTTGCTGACAGAGACGCTTGCTGTATATTCCATTCCGCCATTCAGTCCCCGTATAGAGACTTCATCGCCCGGACTTGATATTAAAGGAGAGATGCGCTGAACATCAACTCCGCCGATTTCAGTCAGCACATCTGTAAGAGTACGGACTTCACCCGGCTTTTTAAATTCATCAGCCTTGATCACGGTCTTATCTGTGTTGATTTCAACACCCGGCTGCGGAGCAATTACCGTGATCTGATCAAGATAAACATCTTCAGGCTTTTCTTCAGCCGGTAATGTGAATGGGATAAGAAACACAGCAAAAATTACCGCTCCTGTTATGCCGCTGAATTTTAAAGATTTTGATCTTTCTGTTATTCTCATTTTTCTCCTGTATATTGAAAGATTTACGATTTTAACCTTTCAAACAGAATCTTATGATTTACAAGATTCATGCTCGTGATTCTGGCTCTGATATTTTTCTGATCCCCGAATATACTGACCAGTTTATAAAAGCCATCTTCCTCCGGCTCAATAATATCAACAGACTCCATCAGAAGCTCTTCCTTTCCGTCTTTGACTATATATGCGTTTGCTTCACACATTTTTTAAAATCTCCCTGAGTTCATCTTCTGCAAGGACTTTTATAAGATGAGGTAAAGGTTCTTTACATAGACCGATAATAAACACATTCTCCTGATTCAAAGGCAGCAGTATCTTTAAAGCAGGGCTTGACATTACTGCTTCTGCCATAAGGGGTGTAACCTCTCCCATCATTGCATTTGCCCATGTTATGCTGATCGGAGCAACAATGATATTTGCATCAGCTACAGTACGGACTATAACATTCTCTCCGGATCCGACACGGTTTACACCGCATCGCATCATCTGGGACGCAGCAATGGCGTTTGTTCCCAGTCCTATAAGATCAGCCGATTCTCCTAAGATTTCTCTTAACTGCTTTATAATCGCGGATCCGATTCCGCCGCCCTGACCGTCTATTATACATATCTTTTTTCTCAAGCTCTGTTTTTATCCATCCTTTTAAGTCAAGACTTCCGAAGTCTTGGAAACGGTTAGACTGAGCGCTCACGCCGAAGGCTCCGGAAGTCTTTCTGACATAAATTATGTCGGGTTACGCTGCGCTAACCCGACCTACCTGTTTTTGAACTCTAATGCTTATGCTTGTGAACCTCTTTTTCATGCCCCGGATGCTCATGATCATGATCCCCGTGTTCCCCGGTATGCTCATGATCATGGAGCTTATCTGATTTGTCATGAGAATGCTCATGCTTGTGTTCATGAGTATGCTCATGTTCATGTGCATGCTCATGCTCATGGGCGTGTTTTACGCCGTCATGCTCATGTTCATGCTCATGTTTATGCTCATGATCATGCTCATGCAAATGTTTGTGTTCATGTGTTCCTTCCATTGTTAAATCTCCTTTCATTCTTTTAAAGGTTTTCAGTTATCAAACATTGTATTGCTTCAGCAACAACAGGTATAAGACCTGAAGCAACGCAAGAGGTTTCTGATTATCGAATTTCTTCCTGCATTGGTGAGAACAACCGGAAGACCGATTCCAGGTTCGTTGCCGGTCAGTGCTGCTGCAACATAAGCAGAACGTACTCCCAGCGAGTAGCAGACTCCATATTTTCCCATAAATTCAGAAGAAAAAGATATGGAGGGAATCAGAAAGATAATCAAAGCCACTGCCAGAAAAGAAAGACAATTTTCCTTTTTAAACATGATATTTTTTCCTTTTTTGTGATTAAATGACAAAAAGTTTGTAGTACCGCCTTCAGGCGGTTTATGTAAAATCAGATAGTTATCGCAGCACGCCAAACCGCCTGAAGGCGGTACTACAAACTTTTCACTCAGAGCATCCCCTCCTTTCATTGAAAAATAAAAAAGCCAGAAAAGCAATAGCTGATAATAAACTAAGTTTCTTGAAAAAACTTAGTTTATTATCTCTGCTAAAGCCTTCCTGGCTTATCTTTTTGTTATTACTGAGAAGTGCAGGATTTTCCCGCACAACCTTTTAGTCAAATCAGAATCTTAAAATCACATGATTTCATATCATGCAGTTAAACTCTTCTTATAAAATAAAATGGGAACGATTGTCAAGAAAGAATTTTAAACATCATAGGAAAACTGTTTATCAGAAAAGTAGCCTTTCTCAAAAATTCCTGAAAAACAGTCCGATTTTACATGAACCGCCTAAAGGCGGTACTACAAACTTTTCTGAGGACTGCTACCTGCTCATCCTACAGATTAAGCCTTTCAGATAGCTCCCTTCCGGAAAATTCAGGGCAGTAGGATGATCAGACGGCTGAGTAAGACGCTGAATAATTTGTGCGTCACGCCCGGCATCAAGTGCTGCATCAGCTACAATTTTCTGAAATAAATCTGAAGATACAAGCCCTGAGCATGAAAATGTAAAGAGAACCCCTCCTTCTTTGAGGAGTCTGAATGCCAGAAGGTTAATATCCTTATAACCGCGACACGCCCGTTCCAACTGACTTTTTGATTCAGCAAATTTAGGCGGATCAAGAATAATCAGATCAAACTGACGGCATGATTCACGATACTGACGTAACACCTGAAAAACATTCCCTTCAACATTCTCTGTCTGTCCCGCGTCAATATTGTTAAGTTCCATATTATGCTTTATCAGTTCCAATGCTGAGGATGAAGATTCAATATTTGTTACGCTCTCTGCTCCCCCTTTTATCGCCCATATTCCGAATCCGCCGGTGTATGCAAAACAGTTCAGCACAGATTTTCCTTTGGCATATTCAGCGGCAACAGCACGGTTTACGCGCTGATCAAGATAAAATCCTGTTTTATGCCCGCGATGAATATCCACAGCAAAGCGGCAAGTCCCTTCACGAATCTCTATCAGCTCCGGCGGATTTTTACCGTAAAGAACTCCTGTTGACGGCGATAAACCCTCTTTGTTTCTGACATCTGCATCAGAACGGTCATAAATGCCTGTACATGGAATAAGCTTTTCCAACTGACGGACAATCTCATCTTTCCAGTATTCTGCACCGGTAGAAAGAAACTGACAGACAAGAAAATCATTATAGCGATCAACAATCAGCCCCGGCAAATTGTCTGATTCGGCGTTTATCAGGCGGTAAGCAGAAGAAGATTCTGAAATTTTTAAAAAATCCCGCATCTGAACAGCCTGCTCAATTCTTGATTTGATAAACTCCGAAGATATATTTTCATTCGGATCAAATGTCCAGATACGGACGGCTATCTGTGAATCAGGGGAATATGCGCCGAATCCAAGAGGAGTTCCATCTGATGAAAGAATCCTGACGGTCTCGCCGCGACTTGGATTTCCTCCGGTTTTTGCAATAGCGCCTGTAAAAATCCATGGATGCCGTCTCAACAGAGATTTTTCTTTTCCGTTTTTAAGAATAATATTTATCATGATATTTTTTAACCTGTTAAAGACTTCCGAAATTCAGAAAACTTCGGAAGTCTCATTTGTAAGACTCATAGACCGTTTTAACTGCTTCAGCGTGTACCTGATTTGAATTCGCGTACTTTTTCTGCAAGCAGTGAAGCAAGATCAGATTTTCCGATATTCTCCTCAATAAGCCTCTCAAACGCACTTCCGATCACTACACCGTCTGCGAATGACGCAATTGCCGCCACATCCTCAGCCGTGGAGACGCCGAATCCTACACAAATCGGAAGAGAAGTTACAGAACGGAGATGCTCTGCATCTTTTCTGATTTTGCCTGTATTCAGCCCCCCGCTTCCTGTTACGCCGGTCATTGAAACCAGATACAGAAAACCGGATGCAGATTCTGCAACAGTTTTCATTCTTTCCAAAGGGGTTGTCGGCGCAATCAGACGAATCAGAGCAAAATCATATTCTCCGCGGCAGTCGGTCATTTCATCTGATTCCTCCGGCGGAAGATCAACCACCAGAACCCCGTCCGCGCCTGCTGATACCGCATCTTTATAAAATGCTTTATTTCCGTAAGCATGAATCGGATTATAATAACTGAAAAGAATAATCGGAACCTGAGTCGCTTCCCGAATCTTGCGGGTCATATCAATAACTTTTCTGAGACTTACGCCGATTGCCAATGCTCTTGAAGATGATCGCTGAATCACAGGTCCAGTCTGCTGTGGGGTCGGAAAACGGAATACCGAGTTCTAATATATCAACCCCTGCCTGACACATAGCATTGATAATATTCAAAGATTCTGCAATTGTCGGATCACCTGCGGTAACAAATCCGACCAGAGCCTTCTCTTTTTTCTGTTTTAATTCATAAAATTTTTTATCTATACGATTCATAACCGTTATACTCCTTTTAAGATATAAGAAACCAAGTTTTTTGAAAAAACTTAGTTTCTTTTAAGGGCTTTAAATATTGGAAGAAACAATCCCCAAATCCTTATCACCTCTTCCTGAAAGATTTACAAGAATAACAGTCTCTTTTGACATCATGGACGCTTCAATCATTGCCTGAGCAACTGCATGAGAGCTTTCAAGAGCAGGGATAATACCCTCAAGAGAGGTCAGTGTCTGAAATGCGTGCAAAGCCTGTTTATCTTCAATTGAAACATACTTCACCCGCTTCAAATCCTTTAACAAAGAGTGTTCAGGACCAACACCCGGATAATCAAGCCCCGCTGAAACAGAATGAGCCTCTTTGATCTGTCCGTTTTCATCCTGAAGAACATAGGATTTTGAACCATGCAGAACTCCGACAGAGCCTTCGCCAAGAGTGGCAGCATGTTTGCCGGTATGAATCCCTTTTCCGGCTGCCTCAACACCTGTCATCTTCACATTATCGTTAATAAACGGATAAAAAAGCCCCATTGCATTACTTCCGCCGCCAACGCAGGCAATTAGCATATCAGGGAGCCTTCCGATCTGCTCAAGAGCCTGTTTCCGAGTTTCTTCCCCGATTATTTTCTGAAAATCACGAACCATTGCCGGATAAGGATGCGGTCCAGCAACAGAGCCGATAACATAAAATGTATCTTCAACCGCACCGACCCAATATCGCATTGCTTCATTCATGGCATCTTTAAGCGTGCCTGTGCCGGAGGCAACAGGAATCACTTCAGCCCCAAGCAGCTTCATCCGCTGAACATTAGGTGACTGACGTTTTATATCCTCAGTTCCCATGAAGACACGACATTCCATACCGAACAAAGCAGCAGTGGTAGCTGTGGCAACTCCGTGCTGACCTGCGCCGGTCTCTGCTATTACTTTCTTTTTTCCCATCCATTTTGCCAGCAGAGTTTGCCCCAGAGTATTATTGATTTTATGCGCTCCGGTATGCGCTAAATCCTCCCGTTTCAGATAGATAGCAGCACCGTTGCAATGCCCGCTCAGTCGTTTTGCATGAAAAAGCGGAGTGGGGCGACCTGTGTAATTATAGAGCAGATCATGCAATTCCGCCTGAAATTTGGGATCCGCAGAGATTTTATAATAAGCTGCTTCTAAATTCAACAGAGCGGGCATCAGAGTTTCAGCAACATAACGCCCGCCGTAGGGACCAAAATGCCCCTTTGAATCAGGATAGTTTTTCATTTCAAGATGATTCATTCTATTTCTCCTTATATTAGTTTCAGGTTTTAAGTTTTCAGAGTTAAGTATCTGAGGAATCAGGGAATTTTTTCATGTTTCATTGTCTGAACTGTGATTTCCGTATGATTACTCTGATAGACATGATTTAATCACAGTAATCACATAAATCATACGGAAATCACAGTTCAAATAAGGGTGAGAGAAAAATTCCCCGACTCCTCAATATATCTTGCTTAAAACCTAAAACCTAACATTTTTTTCCTACATTTTGAAACCTCATTGATAAATGCCTCTACCTTTGCTATATCTTTTTGCCCCGGACTTGCTTCAACGCCGGAACTTACATCAACGGCATCAGGTTCACTGGCGATAATCGCCTGATAAACATTCTCCGGCGTAAGCCCTCCGGCAAGGATAAACGGATATTTCTTTCCGAATTCCTTTGCATCTCCCCAGTTCCATGCCATTGCATTCCCTCCGGGAAGTTTTCCTTTTCCGCATTCTATCAAAAATGCTGATGCGTCAAATTTTGGAGCATCTTCCAGAGAAGGTGATTTTTCAATATACAGCCCTTTGATGACCGTCAGGGATTCTTTACGGAGGAGGCTGATCAGTTCAGGTGGTTCTGTACCGTGTAATTGAACCGCACTTAAATGACAGTGATCAACTCTTTGCATAATTGTTTCAAAGGTTTCATTCACAAATACGCCAACTGTCCTGATGTGGGACGGCAATGCTATACAAATTTCCCTCGCCCGTTCTTCGCTCAGGTTTCTGGGGCTTCTGGGATAAAAAACGCATCCGATTGCATTTGCGCCGAGTTCAGCACATTTTAATGCCTGCTCAACATTGGTGAGTCCGCAGACTTTTATCTGTATTCTGTTTTCATTTGTATTCTCTTTCTCTTTTTGCATAGGATAAATCTTTCATTTTTCATGGTATAAGTAATCTAAAAGGTTTGTAGTACCGCCTTTAGGCGGTGGGTGTGAATAACCGCCTAAAGGCGGTACTACAAACTTTTCTGTAGATTTTTATCTGTATTCTGTTTTCTTTTGTACTCTTCTCTTTTGCATAGGATAAATCTTTCATTTTTCATGGTATAAGTAATCTAAAAGGTTTGTAGTACCGCCTTTAGGCGGTGGGCGTGAATAACCGCCTAAAGGCGGTACTACAAACTTTTCTGTAGATTTTTATCTGTATTCTGTTTTCTTTTGTATTCTCTTTCTCTTTTTGCATAGAATAAATCTTTCATTTTTTATGGTATAAGTAATCTAAAAGGTTTGTAGTACCGCCTTTAGGCGGTGGGCGTGAATAACCGCCTAAAGGCGGTACTACAAACTTTTCTGTAGATTTTTATCTGTATTCTGTTTTCTTTTGTATTCTCTTTCTCTTTTTACATAGGATAAATCTTTCATTTTTTATGGTATAAGTAATCTAAAAGGTTTGTAGTACCGCCTTTAGGCGGTGGGCGTGAATAACCGCCTAAAGGCGGTACTACAAACTTTTCTGTAGATTTTCGCTAAAGGCGGTACTATAATTCTGTAATTTCTTTTGTATTCTCTTTCTCTTTTTACATAGGATAAATCTTTCATTTTTTATGGTATAAGTAATCTAAAAGGTTTGTAGTACCGCCTTTAGGCGGTGGGCGTGAATAACCGCCTAAAGGCGGTACTACAAATTTTTCTGCTGAGTATAAATAAACAAAAAAAGCCGTGAAAATCTCCACGGCTCTTTTATCTGCAAAAAAAAGACCGTGAGCATAATGGGTTTGCTCACGGTCATTATCTTTTATCTTTTTCCCGGACTTTCTCAGTTAAGGAATAAGATATTTTCTTAATAATTCAGGAATATCAGTATCATGATGATTCCGGCAGCATACCCATAAGGATATTTTTGCCACCGCCAGTTATTCAGTATGAAATTTTGAATCTGATTTCTGTTCATGATCTTCCTCAAATATAAAAAATATATTTAACTGAATCGGGTTGTATTTGTCAAGGCTTTTTTTCTGTTTTGTTACAAGAATGACCCGTCTATCCTTTTAATAAATCATCTTAACATATTGACAACAATATCTAAGCATGTCCCCATGGTTCTATATCCTGCAGATTGACAGTCTCATTTGCAGGCGCTGTATGATTTTCATTTGATAAATTTTTATAAAACTCAATCATATAAATAATCTTTGAAATAAAAAATCCTCTTAATATATACCCGACTGCAAACTGCTGTGAAATATTCAGGTCTTCCTGATGCAGCAAAACAAGAATCTCCTGAATAACCGGAGCAATTTTTTCATGAATCTCTTTTTGTGTTTCTGTAAGTTCGCCGCCTTTTGTGGCTCCCCATATTGCAGGCACTATATAAATGTTCGGTTCTGCTAATAAAATCGGTTTATACATTCTGAATATTTCAAGCGATGTTCGGTCAATACACCGTTCAATTGATCTGGCAAACTCCACAACATCCTCAGGTTTTTTTCTTTTTTTGAAAATAATTTCTTAAAAAAATACATTTTTTTATCACTTTTAATGAAATTGAAGATGAAATAACCTGACTGAGACGAGCTCCGAAATTTCGGAACTCATCTCAGTCAAAAAAATATTTACTCTCCAACCTCTTCTTTTGGTACTCTGACTGTTGTAATATTAACCCCGATAAGCCCCCCTTTTAATGTAAACCGCATAGGAGTCCGGTCCCGCATGACGGTCATTTCAACATTATCTTTTTCCGATTCTTTTTTTCACTTCATTGACAAGCTGCTGTGAGTGGCTGATCCTCATTCCGTCATATTCAACAATATAGTCGCCGTCCATGAACCCCATTGTTGCCGCCTGAGTTCCTTCAACAATCCCCTGCACCTTGATTGCATCTACCAGTTCTTTCTGCTCCTCATTCTCTTCATTTTTCCGAACAGGGGCGGAAGCAATTTTCCGGTTGCCTGAATCTGATACAACTGAAATTTTTAATAATTTGACATCAGAAAATTCAAAAGCATAATTATTCTCTTTCAGGTGTCTGAGCAGACGTCTAAGAACCTCTTCGGTCTCTCCGCCGGAAGCAAAGGTAATTGGTTCATCTTTTCTGTTTTCCAGCCCGATGATATTCACTCCTGCTTTGCGGTATATCTCTTCCAGAATCTCACCGAGAGGCACAGCCTTTGCATCTATATTAAGTCTATCCTGTTGAATACTGACCATTATATCAACAGCACCGCTGATATTCGGAGGTATCTGAGCTATAAAAAAAAAGAACAGCCATATAATATATTTTGTATATTTAGTCACTTCCATCATCCCCTTTTGTTTCAGTAAGCTGTTTTATATTATTACCTTGCCTTGATCTCCCCTTTGAGAATTTTTTTCAAACCTTCAAGAGTGCCTTTCCATGCAGCATCCTCTCCTGCCATTATTGCGACAATGATTTTATCCTCTGTACTTACTTCAAAAACCAGTTCTTCATCACCGATTTTAAATACAGCTTCTCCCCATCTTTCTGCGGGAAGTCCTGTAACTTCACAATCATAATCGGTCCGAAGCTCTCCTGTCATTCTTATTTCACTCATTATTTTACTCCTTAAAAAAAATTTGCGGTGAATAAAAAATTTTATATCATAATTATCATGTAAGAGCTACATATTTTTATAATCCTGTAAGTTTGCAATTCATAAAGGAATATGTAAAAAAAAGACCTACGGGGTTTTCAGAACTCCGTAGGTCTTTATATTGTTTGCAGTACCTTTATGATTTGGTTTTAATTTATTCTCTGCTTCCACCGAAGATTCGGAGAATAAAGAGAAACAGGTTAATAAAATCAAGGTACAATGTCAGCGCACCCTGTATAGCCCCTTTTCTGATTATCCCTGCATCAATTCCTGAAGGCTGTGTCATTGCCATCTCTTTCAGTTTCTGTGTATCATATGCAGTCAAGCCTATGAAGATGAAAACACCAAGATAGCTGATGATCATACTCATTGCAGAGCTTCGCAGAAAAAAATTCACAATTGAGGCTATAATAATTCCGATAAGCCCCATAAACATAAAACTGCCCATTGAAGTGAGATCCCGCTTTGTAGTCATTCCGTAAATGCTGCAAGCTCCGAATGTCAAAGAGCAGACCAGAAAGGCTGAAGTAATGGCTGATGATGTATATACCAGAAATATACTTGATAAGGTTGCCCCGTTTAATGCTGAATAAAGAACAAATAATGCTGTTGCTGTTGAAGCCTCCATTTTCCCTATTCTTGAGGCAAGAACAAAGACCAATGCAAATTCACCGATTATCAGCCCCCAAAGTATAAACGGATTTCCGAAAATCATCTTCAGCATAAATTCGCTGTTTGCAACAAAGAATGCAACTACTGCCGTAATTCCAAGCCCTACTGTCATCCAGTTATAAACACTCTGGATAAAAGAATTGACCATTACCTGTGATTGAGTTCTTTCGCGGATATAATCCATCATAAATACACCTCCTTAATAAAAATTTTCAGTTCACATATCCTGACTTTTCTGATAATATAACAATACTTGACAGATTTTTCAAGAATAAAACGGAATATCAATGTCAGTAGATCGAAAAAGTTTGTAGTACCGCCTTCAGGCGGTTCGGCGTGCTGCTATAACCGTCTGATTTCACACTGACCGCCTGAAGGCGGTACTGCAAACTTTTACAAATTTCCGATCTGCTGAATGTCAATTGGGAATTGACAGTGCGGTTTTATAAATAAGTGATAATACAAGTTGCCTCCCGTATAAAATTGTCGGCTATGCATTAATATATGAATATAAAAGAGATTCCATTATTCCAAGTCTTCCTGAATAAAAATGATCTGCTCCGTCTGCCACTTCAAAGCGGGCATCAGGATTCCACAGAGGAAGTATCTTTTTTATCATATTAGCCGGAGCAAGCTGATCCATGCTGCCGGTAATGACCAGATCAAGAGACGGAATAGGTAAAAATGGCTGAAAATCCATAAACGCTGCCGGAGGGGATATCATGACCATTTTCTTTACGGAAACTTCTTTACAGTTTATCCGGGAATTTACCCATGTACCAAAGGAATATCCTGCAAGAGAAAGCTCTTTTATTCCCTTTTCAGAAAGAGAGAGAATCGCGGCTTGAATATCTTTTTGCTCTCCTATGCCATTATCATAAGGACCCCGGCTTCTTCCGACTCCTCTGAAATTAAATCTGAGTGTTGAATATCCCTTTTTCTGATAAACCCTGACAATCGCCTCAACTACGCTGTTATACATATCCCCGCCGTAAAGCGGATGCGGATGTGTAACCGCAACCCCTTTATTGCCGATGTTCTTATAAAACAATCCCTCTATTTCATGACCTTCGGATATAAAGCTGATCTTCTCTTCCATTTGCATTAAATTCATCATTTATTTTATCTATGAGTTATGCAGTTGAAATTCACTTTTTTATTTAACCGCAAAGATCGCAAAGGGCGCAAAGATATGTTTTAAAACTCGCCCTTTGCGGTTCATTTTTCCGATGCAAAAACTCCAAATGCGTAACTCCTATTATCCTTGATTCTTAGCATTCACAGTTATGGCTGTTTAGAGTAACCCGATCTCTGCTGATCTTCTTTATTCTGCTTTGGCTTGTACTTATCAGAATCTTCTTCAGGCAATACTTTTTTTTTATCAATAATATCAAAGTCAATTTGAGAACTTTCCGGTTCCGTTTGATAACCCATATCTTCAGGCTTCACAAATGTACCTTCAGGCAACGTGACAGTTTTATTTATTCCTTCCAGAGCGGTCTGAGACTGTTTATCCGGCAATGGAATCTCTTCTTTTATTTGGGATAACGGCTCATTCAGAGGCGGCGTTTCAGGTAATATCGCCCCGTTTTCCGCCTGCGGTAACGGTTGCTGTAGAGATATTTGTCCGTCGTTTATTAACGGCAACTTATCATCTTTTGCCGGTTCTGCTTCTGTAAAGGGATTTTCACCCTGATGCGGTTCAGATTTTTCTCCGGGCAGTTTATTTTCAGGTGTTCCGGGGATCAGAAAAGATTCTTCAAAATCGGGTCCCGCATGAGGTTCTCCTACGGGTACTTTTTTCTGGTATCTTCTCTCCATTCCCGGATCATGCGGTCCCGATACTGATTTAAACCGCTCCGGTGTGATTGGCATCTCCTTTATCATCTGTTCTGTCTCTTCAGGTGTTACGCTGATAACATCCGAAGGAATAAAACCCCGCTTCACCGTTGTCCGCTCAAAATCTTTCAGCAAGGTCTTTTTTTCAAGAGCGATCAGACTTACGATTTCAAGAACTGTTTTATCAAGGGTTGTTACTTCGGTAATATCTTCAGAAGCATTTACAATAAAATCAGAGCCTCTTACGCCGACAATGGCAGTTTGCGTCTTTATCCTGAATTCAGACTGAGAAAAATCAGCCAGCTTTTTCACCCAGAAACGGGCTTTTCCCGTTGCCATACTGATAAATGAAGAGCGGTTTTTGCCTGCGGGATCATATATACTCCGGGTTATTGCCCAACCGGGTTTCGAATTCCCAGCGTAAGTATGCTCCCGTCTTCAAGGTTGAGCAGTACACGCCCTTTTTCAGGAGTGATGATTGTATCCCCTTTGAATATAGGAAGCTCATCTTTGGCACGGTATCCGCGTAATTCATCTGCTTCATGAATAATGATGACATCCCCCTGAACCAACTGAATTTTCCCCACAGATACGCCTGAACCCGGTTTAAAGCTCTCCTCGATTATCAGTCCATCAGGAAGCAGAGACACGGAAAAAACATTTCCAATTCCGATAAGCCAAAAAAATAACAGAATAAACAGAATCTTGCCTCTTTTCATTTTTTTCTCCTTTTGCATTTTTGGTTTTATGAACCTAACCCCCTGCCCCCTTCCCTGAAGGGAAGGGGGGAAACGCGGATAAAATCTCCCCTTCCCTTCAGGGAAGGGTCCGGGGGTTAGGTTTGCACAGAACTTAACAGCCCTGCCTTCAGGGAAGGGGCATGGGTTAGGTTCATTAAAAGATTAAATTAACAGAAAAAGCTGTTGCTCTTCTCTCATATTCATAGTCATCCATATTGGAATCATTTTTTGTATAATCAAACTCCGCTGAAATATCAAGCCATTCATAAAAAATCATTCGGGAAAGCGATATATTGCCGTTATATTTATTATCCCGGCGTTTAATATAAGCATCAGAATCAGGATTATCATATTTTTTACTGCTGTATTCTCCTGTAACTGCAAAATTTATATCCCACAGAAGATTAATCATTATCCCCAGCTTTGTATTTATCAGACTGTAATCTTTATCATCACCGGATGCGGAATTCTTTTCATAACCAAGCTCCCATAATAAATATCCTTTATCTCCGATACGGTAATAAATATCTGAAAGAATTTCATTGGAATGCCCATCGCTCTCATTATCTTCAAAATAATTATCTCCTGAATAAATATGGGAAAGCCTGCCTGTAACATTTTTATCAATATTCCATCTGATATCTGTTCTGATTTGGTGCCGCATCAGAAATCTGTCTGAATCAAGCCAGTAGTAGGACGGGACATAGCCGATTCCGAGTGTAACCGGATTAAAGCGGTAATTTGCATAAAGATTAAAGATACTTCCTGTCAGATTATATTCATGCAGATGATTATACAGGGTCTGATAATGACTGTATCCGGCTCCGATCTGATAATCTTTCTGATGAACAAAATTGTAAGTGCATGAAACATATCCTTTTGTAAAATAATCATCCTTATCTTCATAATCATCATATTCGATATTCTGCTGATTCGGAGGTTCGAGTTTCACATTATTATCATACTGATAACTTATTTTCAGATATATATGATATGGTTTCATTGATTTTTTCTGCTGTTCCATAGCCTGAAGCCATTTTAAAGCATATTCTCTGAGAATCTCTGATTCAGCATGCTCCTTTACATAAGTGAATTTTTCAGCAGCGGTTTCATTCTCCCCTGTTTTCAGATAACAGATACCTGCATAATAATAAGAATTTGTTTTTAAAGAAGGATGTTTTTCCGAAGCAGCAGTAAAATAATTCACAGCATCTTTATATTGCTCCTGTTTGAAGAGACTCATACCTGCATAATAACGGGAAACAGCATCTGACGGGTTCTGCTGACTTATTTTTATAAAAAGATCGGCGGCTTTGGAATAATCTGCTCTTTTATAATTCAGTATTGCCATATCATATTTCAAACCAGAGAGATCAGGATTTATTTCAAATGCTTTCAGAAGATATTTTCCGGCATCCTGATAACGCTCCATTTCCATAAAGGTTTTTCCCATATAATGGTTATAAAGCGGATGATCCGGGTTCATTTGAATCGCCTTTCTGAAATTTGCTTCAGCATTCTATAATCCTTCTCTTCATAAGCAAAAATTCCCAGATCATAATGGACGCTTCCGGGGTCTTCAGCCGCATTGCCGGTTGAGCAGATTGACAAAATAAGAAATATCATTAAAATAAGTCTGGTTGTCTTTATCATATAAATTTTTTTTGCAGAAAATCGTATTATAGTATTATAATATAAGATAGTTAATTTTTTGATTAAAAAAACAGATTACACCTGTTTCTCCAATCTGCTGATATATGACGTATATGAATGGAAAAAAGTTTTCAGTGAAAAAAATTTTGAGTTTCCAAAACTCGGTATGTCAGGAGTATATCCGGATTCAAGTTCGTCCACGTTATCTTCTCCTTCATTATGAAATTCACATCCCTATAACTCGATTATCAAGTTTTGTAGGGTCATTAAGCGATAGCGGATCCACCATATTTGATCTGGGTTGTTCAGTACCGTCAGCCCGCAATGCTTTACCGCACTTTCATCAAGCATTTTGGACAGCCCGCCGTAATCAGACGGAATAAACCCGAAAGATTCTTTCCATACCTTATCATCTTCCATACAGAAATAGACAAGAACGTCCGGTGCAATCTCTCTTATCCGCAAAACCATCTTTCTGCATAAATCAATCCTGAGCGGCTTAAAATGACGCATCTTCCCGTCAAGACCTGAAATAAATTCCCCGTAAATAATCTTTGAATCAGGAAAACGGCTTTGAATAATCGCTTTTAAATCCGGCATAAAACGGAATGTTCCAAGACTTATCCATACAATATTCTCTGCTGATACATGGGAAAATATCTGCTCCAACTACCTGCTTATAATCTGCTTCACATCCTTCATAAATGACCAGAGTCAGATAAGAAAATGAAATGCCAGCGGATAGCACCATGATTCACATTTGGCGGCAGCAGCAAGTCTTGCAGAGAGTGATGAAGTATTCCGCTCTTCTGAATGAATAATCTTTTCTGTATTTAATGACCATGCCAAAATTGTTTTACAATTATGGTTTAAATCTTTTAACCCTTCAATTGCTGTAGTTTTTGTCTTTAATTCCAATACTGCATGAGACTGTGCTGAAAATTTCGGTACAAGGATATGAGAAAGATTTGTCCACCGTTCCCATATCATACTGTCTGTAAATTCGCCTGTTCCGATTCTACAGATCGTTTTTTCAGCAAACAGATTATCCAATTCTGTCAGCATCTCATCCTGATTGACAAAATACTGAAGTACGGGTGGATGAAAATAGGACTGTAAAATACAATAAGAACAATCCATTATACAGAATGTTCCGATATGCAGAATCTGATAACCGCAGCAGTTGTAATTGCGGGTTCCGGGGCATTTTCTGATAAATCTCCCTTTATTTCGGGTCAGAAAAAGAATCTCCTTCCCCGCCTGAATCGGATCATCTGCCTTTGAAACAGCTTCAAACACTTCATGTGCATCATGAACAATAATCGCAGGTATATTCAGTTTGGAGCGGATAAAAACAACCCGGGGAGAATCAGCAATATTATGATCTATAAAAATTTTTGAGATTGGCACAGGATATTTCTGTCTCTCGTGTAGGGCGAGCTAAGAGCGCAGCGTGTCCGCCGTTATAAACTCTCGTGTAGGGCGGACTAAGCGTGTCCGCCGTTATAAACACTCTCGTGTAGGGCGGACTAAGCGTGTCCGCCGTTATGAACTTGAGCAGCGTGTCCGCCATTATGAACACTCTCGTGTAGGGCGGACTTAAGCGTGTCCGCCGTTATAAACACCGGAAAGGCGGACACGCTGGTTTGAGTCCGCCCTACAGACTACTACAGACTACAGACTTTTTACACAACACCGATAAATTCAAAACTCAGCTTTGCCTGAATTTTTTCGATTTTTTTGAAGATCTCTTTTAACATGGTCTGTTCCATTCTGGAAAGCTTTTTAGGATTGATATAATTATCCGGTTTCGATTTTTCATCAATTATCGATGTTATCTGCCTGACGAACCTTAGCTGCATCATGAAGCTGTATGCCTGATCAATTTCATTATAATCCTGCCAGTTAAAATTTTTTCAAATAGAGCTGATAAGCCTCTCCTGCGTGTTTGTGTCTTCGATCCCGTTTTTTAACGCATAGATTCTTGCGAAATCTACAACTGGCGTCATGGCGCTTTTAATATCAAGAGCATTGCCGATGCTCGCCCTTTGATTCAACAACAAAATTACGAAAAAAACCTATTGGAGGTTTGAAGTAAAGGCGTTTTCCGCAAGATGCCGGAAAAAGCCTGCCCATCCTCCAAGTGATTTTAAAAGATATTTCCTTAATTGTACGGTCAGATTCGAATCACCGTAAGCGCATCTGAAATCGAAAAAGATGCTTGATTTAAGCAAATCCTCCGCCTCGCGGCATGTGTATCCAGGAACTAAGTATTTCTTTCCAGATAGATAAAGGCTGGCACCACCTGGGGTTTTTAGCCATGATATCGCCTTTACAAAACTCGTAGCCTGCCCTGTCCAGCCACGTACAGATCTTCTCTCCGAAGTTTAAAAAATATTCCCTGACTCCATCTTCTTTATCTTCCGGAACATCATCAAAAATTATCGCATTATCCTGATCGGTTTTTAAGGTCTGCTCTTTTCTCCCCTCGCTTCCCATTATCATGAATACAAATCTTGACCGGCGGAACTCCGAGTTCATTTATGGCAAACTGATCAGTCTCTTTCAGACGGCATCTGAAAACATGTTGTGACAAACCGGGTTATATATTTTGATTTCGCGCCGCTGTTGTATCATAGATTTTGTCATTAATCGGCAACTGATCGTGTTTAGCTATAATATCTTTATGCTCTCTGCATACGGAATTTCCCGAACAAGAAAAAGGGTGACTCTGTCCCCTGAGCAGTGAGCAGATCGTGATTGCTGATTACGCCGATAACCTTTTCATTGGTGTCTGTTACTGCAAGATGCTTTGATATTTTTCTGAATCATCCGCATAATGAGCTTCAAAGACAAGAGCCTGGGCGGACAGCTGATTAAGGGGAAGACATAATATCTGCAACAGGTTTTTGAATATCATATCCCTTGGCAATTACTTTCTCCCTTAAATCATGGTCGGTCACAATACCAACAAAAGACTTCCTCTCTTTGACAAATATAGAGCCGCATATTGTGCATACTCATAACAAAGGCGGCTTCCTGAATACACATATTTTTTTCACGGAAGAGATCATATCTTTATTGTAAATATGAGCAACAGTCTGATTAAAGAATTGCAGGGCATCCTCTTTGGGGTGCATAAAATTTGCAACAATTGCAGCATAAGACCTGTCAAGCATCCGTTTGCCGAATGTATCTGTGAAAAATTCGGTAAATATCTCATAGCGTTCACAAATATCCAAGAAGATTTTTTTCGGCAAAATATAAAAAAAAGATTTTTCAATCAGCCTGAGAGTACGAATAGAAATACTGTTATGAAGAAGTCTGGAGATTCCGCCGTAAATATCACCTTCGCTTAATACACCGTAAAGTCTTTTCTGACTGTTCTCTTCATAATAGAGTTCGACTGCCCTTTTCTGTATAATATAAACATACTCAACCTTTGACTGTCCCTGAACAAAGAGGATTTTATCTTTCGGATAATGGGCAATAAAAATCTGTGAGGCGATTTTTTTTACTTCTTCATCAGGGAGAAAAGAGAATGGGGCAATATCCGACAGAAATTGAAATGCCTGCCCTGCCAGCATAACAGAGGAATAAGTTTCATCACGCATGCACCTTCTGCTGTAAATTTTCACAAAAAAATCATGAAACTTTTTAAACCGGCTGCAAATATCCAGAAAAGTCTTTTTCGGAATAACAAGAAGTGATGAATCTTCGCCTGTGATTGCTGTGCAAGGCCACGGCAATCCCTGCATTCATAAGGATTCCCATAACATTGCAGACCTGCCCCGGTTTTATAGCGCCGCTCAGTATTCTTTTTCCTTCTTTGTCATAAAAAAGCTCTATGGTCCCCTCTTTTAGATCAGAATATTCTCCAGTTCTGATTTCTCCTGAACAGAAAGAACTGTATCTGCGGGATAATTCTCTTCAAATGCGGTCTCTGCTATATATTTCAGTTCATTTTCAGGAAAAAAGAGAAACAGTTGCTTTAATTTTGACAAAAACTGAACATTCATTGTTCAACCTCATGCGAATACATGAAAATAATATAGCGAATAGAAGTTTGTAGTACCGCCTTCAGGCGGTCCGGCGTGATGCGATAACTGTCTGATTTCACATGAACCGCCTAAAGGCGGTACTACAAACTTTTACAAATTTTCAATCTACTGAATATAAAAGACTTCCTAAGTCTTTAATTATGCTTACCTGAAGTTTTTTTCCAATCTGCAATATTTGTCGGAAAAATCTTTTAAAATTTTTGCAAAACTGATAAAAATAACAAAAAATTCAAGCCGTCCCAGAAACATGCCGAGAGTCTCGGTCCGTAGACGCCACTCAGAGCGTTGGCATTTGTGATACCGATGGAGATTCCCACTGTACCTAAAGATGAAGCAAACTCAAACAGAGATTCTTTTAATCCGTATCCATGTCCTTCAGAATTCCGGTTCATTAATACAAAAACAGAAAGATAAAAAAGAAAACCGCTGTCTGCTGTATTCTTTCACTGTCAATATATTCTTTCCGTTCCCCTATCCATACAGTATGGCTGGCAACTGCTGTATTGGGCAATGATGCTTTTTCGATTTCCCATACTACAGATTTAAAAAGCAGATAAACTCTGTACTGCTTGATTGCTCCTGCTGTGGAACAGGTGCTCCACCGATCAGCATCAAAGTTATCATAATGTGCCATCCCATTGCGTTCCATTCTGAATAACCTACCGTGGAAAAGCCGGTTGTAGTCAATGCTGTAATTACTTCAAAAAGAGCAACACAAATCGCCTTACCCTGTATAGCATAGTGATCTTTACATACAAAGAAATATAACAATACAACAGAGACAACTGACAACACGGGAAAAGCCGGATTTCACAGTTTCGGAATACGGGCTTGAATTTGCCGGTAAGGAACAGATATGCTGTTATAAAATTCAGATTTCCCAGTATCATCAGACAGATAGAAACAGCTTCAATAGCGGGTAGATCCCAGTATCCGATATTTTCGACTCTGGTGGAAAATCCTCCTGTGGAAATGGCTGCAAAAGCGTGATTAATGGCATCAAACGAATTTCATTCCGACCAGAACATAAGCAATTGTGCCGGTTACTGCATATCCTGTATAAATCAGAAGAACCAGTTTTGCAGACTTCCGCACATCAGGCACAAGCTGATCGCTTCTCCCTTCCACGGATATGCCTGTACCCGAAGGTCCTGCAATGGCGGCAAGCATAATAATTGCAAGACCTGCTCCGCCTGCAAGTTGAATAATGCTCCGCCACAGCAGAATAATCTTCGGCACGGTTGTAACATCAACAACAGAGAGTCCGGTTGTGGTCAGTCCGCTGACAGATTCAAAAACAGCCTGTGTGAAGTTTAATCCCGTAATATTCATAAACGGATATGCTGAAACCAGACAGGCAAGTATCCAGCTTGACACCACAATAATTCCCCCCTCCCGAAAGTTCAATGCAGGGTATATCTCGGGTCTGAAGCCTTTCCAAAAGCATATTCCTGTTATCATTAACACTGCTGACGGAAGAATAAACCCCTGACAGTAAATTATTTCATGCGAATATGCACACAGTGCCAGAAGCGGCGTCAGCATAAGCAGACCAAGAATAAAAAGAATAAATCCTGTATATGAGTATATTGCTTTATACTGTTTGCTCAACATATCTTTATAGTTCTCCTGTCAGCCGCCGGATCGCATCTCCGTAACTTTGCGGAAGCGTCATCACAACAAGATGATCCTGCTCAAGAAGAACAGTCTCTCCTCTTGGTATAATTGCTTTACGGTTTCTGAGAATGCACGTAACAAGGATATCCACGGGCAAATTCGTATCCTTCAGCCTCTTACCGATAACCGGAGAATCTGCTTTCAGTACAATTTCAGTAAGATTTACTTCTCCTTCGCCGATAGGAATCAGGTTTATCACATCTTCGGATTCAACGCGCCGTTCAATCAGACCGG
>CAWEAR010000046.1:0-15458 GCA_963806835.1 uncultured delta proteobacterium | reverse complement strand
CCTGCGGGATGCGTCCTGCGGGATGTGTTCCTGCGTTTTTCTCTGTGTTCTGCCTGGGCTAACGACAAGCTAAGTGGCGGGCGATAGCCCGTCCACTTGAGCGCCGGGTTAGGCGCTGTGTTCTGATGTAACAGAACCGCCTAACGACAAGCTAAGCGGCGGCGTCAGCCGTCCGCTTGAGCCGCGGTTAGGCGCTGTGTTCTGATGTATGCAGAACCGCCTAACGACCAAGCTAAGTGGCGGGCGATAGCCCGTCCACTTGAGCGCCGGGTTAGGCGCTCTGTTCTGATGTAACAGAACCGCCTAACGCAAAGCTAAGCGGCGGCGATAGCCGTCCGCTTGAGCGCCGGGTTAGGCGATCTGTTCTGCTGCAGCAGAACTGCCTAACAACAAGCTAAGCGGCGGCGTAAGCCGTCCGCTTGAGCGCCGGGTTAGGCGCTGTGTTCTGATGTATGCAGAACCGCCTAACGACAAGCTAAGCGGCGGCGTAAGCCGTCCGCTTGAGCGCCGGGTTAGCTCAGGCTTTTTTTCTCTGCGTTCTCTGCATCCTTTGCGTCTTCTCGCCTGGGCTAACGACAAGCTAAGCGGCGGCGTCAGCCGTCCGCTTGAGCGCCGGGTTAGCTCAGGCTTTTTTCTTTGCGTCTTCTGCATCATTTGCGTCTTCAGCCTGGGCTAACGACAAGCTAAGCGGCGGCGTCAGCCGTCCGCTTGAGCGCCGGGTTAGCTCAGGCTTTTTTTCTCTGCGTTCTCTGCATCCTTTGCGTCTTCTGCCTGGGCTAACGGCAAGTTAAGCGGCGGCGATAGCCGTCCGCTTGAGCGCCGGGTTAGCTCAGGTTTTTTTTCTTTGCGTTCTTTGCATCATTTGCGTCTTCTGCCTGAGCTAACGGCAAGCTAAGCGGCGGCGTAAGCCGTCCGCTTGAGCGCCGGGTTAGGCGGCGTCTTCTGCTGCAGCAGAGCCGCATAACGACAAGCTAAGCGGCGGCGTCAGCCGTCCGCTTGAGCGCCGGGTTAGCTCAGGCTTTTTTCTTTGCGTCTTCTGCATCATTTGCGTCTTCAGCCTGGGCTAACGACAAGCTAAGCGGCGGCGTCAGCCGTCCGCTTGAGCGCCGGGTTAGCTCAGGCTTTTTTCTTTGCGTCTTCTGCATCATTTGCGTCTTCAGCCTGGGTAACAACAAGCTAAGCGGCGGCGACAGCCGTCCTTAGCGCCGGGTTAGGCGTGTGTTCTGATGTATGCAGAACCGCCTAACCATTGATTATACGTGATATTTTTCCGAATATCACGTATCTTGTATAAGATGAAAGTATCTTATACAAGATGAAAGCATATTATATAAGATACCGTGAAAGTATATAGATGTATATACTTCCGCCTCCGCCTGCTGTCATATTCGGAAAATTTGCGTAATATCATTTATCTTGTATAAGATGCTTTAAAAGTATATACATATATATACTTTTCTTTCCGAATATCACATTTCATTTTTTTCATAACGCCTTTCCCACACTCTCTAATATAACTGTATTTTTTGTTATTATAATAAACATCTTTTTTTGTCAAGAGTATAAAGAACAATCAGGTCATTTTCCTTATAACTACAGAGATTACTTATAAACAATCCCTGTAGTTGTGCTGGAATAAATAAAAAAAAGACACTAAAAAACATAAAAATTTTTGGAAACCATTAAGATTTTGTAAAATAAAAGAATGATTTTTCACTTGACTCTTTTTTAGTTTTTTTATAAAAAAAACATAATCTTAATATTTATAAAAAATATCTCTGAAATTGAAGTCTGTAAAATGTTGCAGATCGTTTTTGTCATCAATTTGACAGTTGCTTATAATATAATAAAAATGCTAAAATGCAATTTTAATATTACAGGAAGGAAAGATGTCTAACTATCTGATGGAAAAAACAGAATGCCTGCATTCATTCTTGTCTTGTTCCCACGCTTTGTGTGGGAACACAAGGAGTGCAAAAATTTAATTTTTGCACTCCTATATAAAGACCTGCGGGGTTTTAAAAACCCCGCAGGTTTCCGTTACATTTTATCATTCAGAATTAAATTAACCGGGTACTATATGATGGTTAGGTTCTTCTGACAATCATTGCAACACCTTCTCCTCCGCCAAGACAAAGCGATGCCATTCCGGTTTTTTTATCCTGCCTTATCATTTCATATAAAAGTGTAACCAATATCCGGCAGCCGCTTGCTCCGACAGGATGACCAAGTGCAACTGCCCCGCCGTTTACATTCACTTTTTCAGGATCAAGATCAAGCCCATTTAATACAGCCACAGTAGAACCGCTGAACGCCTCGTTAATCTCATAAAGATCAACATCTTCTTTGGATATATCCTCTTTTTTCAGGCATTTCGGAATTGTCCATATAGGTGAAACCAGCACATATTTCATATCCATTCCATAAGACGCCTGCGCTCCTATGGACGCCATGATTTTACAGCCAAGCTCCTCAGCTTTTTCTTTTGCCATAACAACAACAGCCGCTGCTCCGTCACTGATAATTGAAGAATTGCCTGCTGTACCGACTCCGCCATCTTTAAAAGCAGGCTTCATTTTGGAAAGAGTTTCATAGCTTGTCTCTCTTGGAGATTCATCTTCTGTGAAGAAAAAAGATTCCCCTTTTTTATGAGAAACTTCAACCGGAATGATTTCATCTTTGAATCTCCCTGTATAAATCGAATTCATTGCTCGGCGGTAAGATTCAGCCGCATACCTGTCCTGAGCTTCACGGGTAATATTATATTTTTCAGAGCAGAGTTCATTTGACATTCCCATGTGAAAATCATTGACAATATCCCATAATCCGTCATGAATCATGTGATCAATCAACTGATTATTCCCCATTCTGTATCCGAAGCGTGCTTTTTCAAGATAATACGGAGTCATGCTCATGCTCTCCATGCCGCCTGCAACTGCAACATCAGCATCACCCAACTGAATAGCCTGAGCCGCAAGCATTACAGCCTTTAACCCGGATCCGCAGACCTTGTTTATGGTCATACATTCTGCTTCCCAGGGCATATTTGCCATTATTGCTGCCTGCCTTGCAGGATTCTGACCGCATCCGCAGGATAATACCTGTCCCATGATGATTTCATTGACAAAATGCTTTTCAATTCCCGCCCGTCTGATTGCCTCTTCAATAACAATTGCACCGAGCTTTGTTGCTGATATATTCCCCAATGATCCGTTAAAACTGCCTAAAGGAGTTCTTACCGCACTTACAATAACAGCTTCTTTCATGGCGTTTCTCCTTTTTTGAAGACCTACGGGGTTTTTAAAACCCCGTAGGTCTGAGGAATTTTTATTTAACTTCTCATAAAAAATTTATCCGCCTCTTCCTCTCCGTAAGCCATCATCTCTTTGATAAAGCCGGGGCTGCGATCCAGTTTAGTCGCATAATTCAACTGACGGCGCATCTGAATTTTTCTGACTTTTATATATTTATAAGAATCATCAGTCAGAATCTTTTTCTGAAGCATGCTGTTTATCTTTTCAATAAAATAGACCTCCTGCTCCAAAGACAGATTGGCAGTCAGTTCATTTCGCCGCTCTCTGATTGCCTCCATAGTGGAAGGCGGTTCATCTATGACACTGGGGCTTACCTGAATCACCCATATTTCATCAGGCTTTTCTTTTGCCAATCCCCGTATAGGCGGATTTTCAGATATAAGCCCGTCCCAGTATAAATTTCTTCCTATCCTGACAGGTTTGAACAGAGTAGGAACTGCTGCGGAAGCAAGAATCGCCTCCGGGGTAATCTCATTATTTCTGAATACCTTAAATTCACTGGTCATCATATTTACCGCTCCTACCAGCAAAGTTATACTCGATCTGTTCAGTAGCCATGAAATTTTTTCAAAATTGACATATTTTTCAACCATCTTTCTGAGCCTGTCCTGAAAAAAATCAGACCATACATTCGGCATCAGTTCAGGAAGAGAGACATAATCGCGCATACGCACTGAACAGACAAAAAATTCATTCAGCCATTTCTCCTGTAATGAATCGCTGACAGAATTATCCTGCCAAAATCCTTCCAAAGAGGCAATTGCCTTCTCTCTCCCTTCGGTAAGAAGCCCATACCATGTCAGTACTGCACACACCGCTCCCCCGGAAGTGCCACTTAATGCTATGATTTCAAATTCTTTTTCTTTTTCCTGCAAAATCCGTTTTAAAACGCCTGCTGCAAAAGCAGTGTGGCTGCCGTTCCCCTGACAGGCAACAGCAATTTTTTTGATTTGAGTTATGTTTGTCATAATTTACACCTCAGATAAAAATGGTTTGGTATTAATTTTTATATTTTAGGAGTAAGGAGTCAGAAGTCAGGAATCAGAAAATTCCTAATTCTCAAATCCCAATTATCAATTCATATAAGACTATAGCTTTATCAATATAGAAAGCAAGAGTTTTATCATTATTTTCAGAAAAAGACGGGAACAGTTGCAAGTAAACCACAGGGATTGCGGTTAAGATATAAAAAATTCCAGGGGTATTCTGTTAAAACAGGTAAATCCGCGATATCTGAATCGCGGATTTAACAGATTTACCGGATTGCACGGATTTATTTTAAGTCCCGTAGGGACGATATATTTGTAGCAATGTCAGTCATCCATCCCATATTAAGCTCCGTAGGAGCAATATATTTTTCTTTATGTGTAAATATTTCTGATGCTCTTGCTACTGCCAATCTACAAGGATTGTGTGTAAGAAAAGGATTGCCGTATTATCCTTTCTTATATACAATCCATGCAGATACAGCATCCATTTAGATAAACAATTCTTGACAATAATATTTTATTATAAACAAAGAGGAGATAATGAACAATCTTGCGAGTGAATATGAACATGATTTTTATCTGTGGCTCTGTCATAATGTCGAACTGCTGCGGCAGGGTAAAATATCTGATATTGATACTGAAAATATTGCAGAAGAGCTTGACGGTATGAGTAAAAGCCAGCACCGTGAATTAATCAGCAGACTCAAAATATTGCTTGAACATCTGCTTAAATGGCAGTTTCAGCCGGAATACCGTTCAGGCAGTTGGAAAAGAACAATTGTTGAGCAGAGAGACCAGATAGAAGAATTGCTGGAGACCAGTCCGAGCCTGAAATATCAGTTTGATGACAGGATTCCGAAAGTTTATAAAAAGGCTGTGGAATATGCTTCTGCTGAAACAGGCATTCCTGAATCGGATTTTCCGAAAGCCTCTCCATATTCTTTGGAACAGGCATTGGATAAGGATTTTTATCCTGATGAAAAATAAGCGGGTAAATCCGTGATTCTGAATCGCGGATTTAACAGATTTACCGGATTGCACGGATTGATTCAGTTAAAAAAAATCCGCGTAATCTGTTAAATCCGGTAAATCCGCGATTCTGAATCGCTGACTAAACAGATTTACCGGATTGCACGGAATTTTTTCAGTCCCGTAGGGACGATATATTTGTAGCAATGTCAGTCATCCATCCCATATTAAGCTCCGTAGGGACGATATATTTGTAGCAATGTCAGTCATCCATCCCATACTAAGTACTCTGATTCATAAATACACTAACGTATTTTTTCGTGGCATTGTAACGGTCTCCTCAACCACTGAAATGCCATATCATGATAAAATTTTCAATAATACGTCAGTGTATTTAAAAAGAGGAGTACTAAGCTCCGTAGGAGCGATATATTTTTCATCTGAAACATATCGCTCCTACGGAGCTTTATGGGTGAAAATATTTCTGATTACTACAAATATTTCGCTCCTAACGGAGCTAAAAAAACAATCTGTGAAATCCGTCTAATCCTTCTAATCCGTGATTCAAATTTGACAAACATCATGAAATCCTTTAAATCAGGTAAATCAAGGTTCAGATATCTACACGGATTATGGTTAAGAAAAGGATAAGGCTATTGCGAAAATCCCTTTCTTAACCATAATCCGTGTAGATATAATCCGTGTAGATACACATAAAAAAGGAGACCCCCCCAAAATGACCACCCAAAATATTCAATCAGGCTTTTCAGGCAAAGAAGCTGAAATTAAAACAGAAAATGATGCTATAAATGAACTGCGAAAAACCGACCCAAACGCCGCCTACACCCGTGCTGTTGCCAATTTAGAACGGGCAAAACAGACGGGAAATGACCAACTGATTTATTACTGTGCTTTTACATTGGGATACACAGCTTATGTACTCCGCCCTTATCCCAAATTAAAAGAGGCAATTGAGGCTTATAAACTTGCTTCTAAAAAGGCTTTGGCAATTGGAAATGAGCAAAAATATGCAGACATGCAGCACAATCTCGGCGCTGCGTATTATAATTTAAGGACCGGATACAGGGGAGAGAATCTGAATAACGCAATTTCATGTTTTCAGAACGCTCTGCGATAAGAACTGAAAAGGATTTCCCGGAGGGATATGCTCACATACAAATCTGTCTGGGCACTGCTTATTCTGATCTGCCGACAGGAGATAAAGGTGAAAATCTCATCAAGTCAATTGAATATTATAAAAACGCTTTACAGATTTATTCAGAAGAAAAGTTTCCTGAAAGATATGCAATGATACAGAACAATCTCGGACTTGCGTATTCTGATTTACCGATAGGAGACAGCGGTGAGAACTTGAAGAACACTATCTACTGTTATAAAAACGCAGCTGCGGATTTGGACTGAAAAAGATTTTCCTCAGGATTATGCAACCGCGAAGAATAATCTCGGCAATGCTTATTCTAATTTACAGACCGGAGACCGTGGAGAGAACCTGAATAACACGATTGCATGTTATCAGAATGCTCTGCGGATTCATACTGAAAAGGATTTTCCATGGAACTATGCCATGACGCAGAATAATCTCGGACTTGTGTATCATAATTTACCAACTGGAGACAGAGGAGAGAACCTGAATAACGCGATTGCATGTTATCAGAACGCTTTGCGGATAAGAACTGAAAAGGATTTCCCCAATGAGTATGCATATACGCAAAACAACCTTGGCAATGCTTATTCTGATTTACAGACCGGAGACCGTGGAGAGAACCTGAATAAGGCTATCTCCTGTTATAAAATCGCTCTGCGGATAACAACTGAAAAGGATTTCCCGCGGGAATATGCATCTACACAGAGCAATCTCGGCAATGCGTATGCTAAGTATGCTAAATTACCGACAGAAAACAGAGGAGAGAACCTGAAAAACGCCATTGCATGTTATCAGAACGCTCTGCGGATAAGAACTGAAAAGGATTTCCCGCAGAAATATGCTATGACGCAGAACGGACTCGGCAATGCATATTGTTATTTAACGACCGGAGACATGAGAGAGAACCTGAATAACGCTATCTCCTGTTTTAAAAATGCTCTGCGGATTTATACTGAAAAGGATTTCCCTTATGAATATGCAATGACGCAGAACAATCTTGGAATTGCATATTCTGATTTACCAGCAGGAGACAGAGGAGAGAACCTGAATAACGCTATCTCCTGTTATAAAAACGCTCTGCGGATTTATACTGAAAAGGATTTCCCTTATGAGTGTGTGAATACTTTGTATAATTTGGCATTGGCTTATGAAGATTTGAATGACAAACAAAATGCTTATAACACTTACGCCAAAGCAATTGACGTTTTGGAAACCCGTATCCGTCCGTTTTGTTCTGTTGAATTCCGCATTGCATTATCAAAAAAATGGTCAAAACTTTATAGCCGTCTGATTGATTTATGTATTTCTCTTAATAAAATTGAACAGGCGGTGCAATATTCAGCCCGCTGGAAAAGCAGAACTTTTACTGAAATTCTTTATTCTGAAAGACAGATTGAGCCTCTCTCCATATCTGAAATAAACGCCTTAATTCCTCAAAAAACTCTTTTTATAGAGTTTGTTACAGCAGATAAGTCTGTTTATATTTTTGTTTTGGACGGTAAAAACAGCAATATTGTTAAACTGTCTGTTGATATTGGTCTTCAAAACTGGATAAAATCTTATAATGATTATAAGAAAAATAAGATCACAAAAGAAAAATGGTTTAAAGTCTTTGAAAATACTCTTAATATGCTTGCTGAAAAGTTCTGGTATGCTCAAGATGAAAACGGAAAATCGCTTGATTCTCTTGCAGAACAAACAAAATCAGAGCGTATTGTCTTTATTCCTCATATTGAACTGAATGTGCTGCCTTTGCATCTTATAACGCTTAAATCAGGTGAAAGGCTTTTTGAAAAATATGAAATTTCCTATATCCCATGTTTTCAGACAATTACTTCTATTTTAAAACGCCCTAAACATTCATCAGATCACTTATTTGCAGTTGTCAATCCCGACCGTTCTCTGTATTTTGCAGATAACGAGGTGAAGAGTCTTTTCAAATATTTTAAAGGACGTTCTGTCTTATGGTATGAATACGCCATCGCAAATGCTGTGCTGAACCATGCAAAGGACGGGAATATTCTCCATTTTGCCTGTCACGGCAACTTTAATCTGGAAAAGCCTTTTGACTCTGAATTGTCTCTCGCAGAAGAAGAAAAATTGACGCTGAGAGAAATTCTGGAAGAACTCCGATTGCCGAAAGCAGAGCTTGTCATTCTTTCAGCCTGTGAAACCGGAATAAGCCAGATAGAACCCGGAGGCGAGTATATCGGTCTTTCAGCAGGATTTTTACATGCAGGCGCAAATTCTGTAATCTCTTCATTATGGGCAGTTGACGACTTTTCGACTTCCTTGCTTATGCAGAAGTTTTATGATAATGTTCTGAATAAAAAAATGGGCAAAGCAAAAGCACTTCAGTCAGCACAGCAGTATGTCCGTGATATAAGCAAAAAAGAGGTTGAACAGCTTATCAGCAGACTGGCTGAAGATACAAAAAGGCAAATTTCATCGCAAAAAGAACGTAATATCAGAGATTCTCTTGAAGAAAGACGGAAGCGTTTTCTTATTGAATCAGGAAAATATAAAGATAAACCCGATAATTATAAACCTTTTGCACATCCATATTACTGGGGCGCGTTTGTATGCAACGGTAAATGGGAATAGTAGGGTGGGTGATAACCCACCTGAAAGGAAATAAAAATGAATTTTGAAACATTACTGCCGATTTTACATGAACATCGTAAAACCATAGCTGAAAATCTGGATGAGGCATCGCGAAAACAACTGATTCAGTATCTTGAATCTTATATCAGTTCAGGGCAAATCAGCGATGATTTTTTTATACTCTGCGGAAGTAAATTTCCCGATTTTGCAGAATCAAAGCGTATAGGCTCCAAAGACAAGGAAAAACTGACTCCCGCCAATATTAAAACATTTACAAATGAACTGATTGAGGCTGTAAAAACTGAGGCATTGAAAAAGCAGTATTCCAAACCTGAAAAAAAAGAGAAATAAACGCTATATGCAAACTGTATATTAAGAAACTTAGCTTCTTAATATACAGATTAAGGAGGATAAAAAAATGTCTCAATTTGTAACAGAACTCTTAACTGTTGAGCCTCCTGATATAATCACACTGACGCTCCGCATCTTTTCATCACGGAACGCAAAGCGTGGAAACGAGCGGAAAAAAAATTGTGTAACCCGGAAACATAATGCAGCCATGTATTTTGAATAAATTTACAAAAAAAGGAGACGGATAATGAGCGGCATTCAGAATTTTCAGCTTGTATCGGCTAAGGATGGGGAAGCGATTACTACATCTGTAATTGTTGCCCAACATTTTGAACGGAAACATAAACATGTTCGACTCAATACGGAGCATTATTGAAATGGATAAAGGAGGTGGTAACGAAATTTCGGCTAACCTATTACATTGATCAGTGTAACCGTGAACAACCAATTTATGAAATGGATTGGAAATCATTTTCAATTCTGGCAATGGGATTTGACGGTGAACGGGCTTTTCATTGGAAACTCAGATTTGCCGATGCTTTTGAGGAAATGGCATTTAAACTCCGTTCAGAATCCGAACAACCATATTATAATATATCAGATTATTTCAGAAAGGGACAGACATTGAGCAGAATATCCGAAGATGATGCAGCTTTGGAAAGAATATTCAGAAAACGGAAACATCTGCTTATGGAAATGGGATTTGACAGTAATCATGCAATTTCCAAGGCTTTTGAATCCATAAAAAATTCTTTCGGCATAGATTTGTCAGAGCGCATGGGAATAGAACTTCCTGAAATCCACCTTAAAAATTCCGAATCCCTGCAAAGTTACACAAAAATACAGAATCTGCTGATAATTCAGGAATATCTGAAGTATCAGACAAAGATACAAAATCTGATTCCGGTTCTGAAATTCCCGCAACCTACAGAGGCTGGAACCTTAACACAAGAGGAAAAAATAAAAAAGGAGAACCGATATTCAATCTTGCTAAAAAGATCGGAGGCAAAAAACGCCAGAAATATCTCGGTGTGTGGAATCAGGAGAAAGCAGATCGGATTATTGATGAAATGAACCAGGAATACAAATAAACTCCAATATATCGGAAAAAGGGAGAGAAATGAATCCAACCCGTTTTTATACTTATATATTTTTCAGGGTTCCGCCGGAACTCATTGCAGAGAAAAAAGAAAATCCTCATGTAACATCTTTTTTTGAGAAATGGAAAGAAGATTATGCTTTGCAACCCGTAGAGCCTTTTGGTTTAGGCGACCCTGATCTGACTATGCTCCGTCTGGCTGAAAAAAAGGGGCTTGAAGTCTGCGTTTTCAGATTTCATGACCTTGATATATTTGAAATAGAATGGCATAGTTCAAAAGATATTTCTGTTTTTGAGTTTTGGAAAGAGAAATTGGATGAATTAAACAGACATCTTTCTGATATTCCATTCTGTTTTGGTATAGCCTCTGCTCTTTTTACTTATTCGGACAATATTCTGACAGAAAAAGTATATGCGGAGATTCCTCTGCTTGGAAAAATTTATCAGATAAAAGAGCATCATTATCTTATGGTTGCTCAAGATGAAACAGCAAATCCTACGAATTTTCTTGGTCGCGATTTTCCGGTAATGTTCTCTGCTGTCAGGAAAATAGAATTTGAACATGAAGAACTGAGAAAAATCAAGGCGGATATTGATGAAAGCAAAAACCGGATAAATGATTTTTTTCAGATAGAAAATCCTGAAGATGTTGAAAATTTTCTGAAAATGAAAAAAGATGAATCTTATCTTCAGAGAAATATCACCCTTCTTGCCAAATTAAGACAGACTTTGGAGATAAATATCCATAATCTTGAAAAATATCTTGAAAAATACAAAATTCAGAATGACGCAATTTTTACCCCTTTTCTCAAAAATGCAAAACATATCTGTCAGCAGACAGAGTATGATCTGAATTATGCACGTTTAACGCTTGAAGCATTTGACAGCCATGTTAAAGTTCTTGACCTTATTGTAAAAAACCGTCATGAAAAAAATCAGAAATGGACTGACTGGCTTATTGCCCTGCTGATTATTCCCATAGGAATCGCACAAATCGGTGTAGTTGTCAGCCAATGGAAATGGATAGGCGTGATATGCTTTATGCTTTTCAGTATATCTGTTATCTATTTTGCGATGCGGCTTACAGAGAGAAAAAGCATTATATTTAGGTTATTAAACAGAATCATGCAGGTATATCGCCGATTTTTTCCTATTTCCCTGCATTGATTTCAGATAAAAAAAAGAATTTATAACTCACCTTACGCACAACACCTTCATTCATGCGTAAGCAGGAATCCAGTTTGCGGGATGGATTATCAAAGAGTAATCCGCCATCTCCGGTTGTTCTCGAAATGCTGATAATCAAGATTATAGGGCAGGCAATTATGTTTGCAGCTTTTTACGGCGATCCGTCTCTGCAAACTGACACCTGACAGCCAAATGAAAATACCGTTAAAAGTTCTGATCATAGAAGATTCTGAAGAGGATGTTATTCTGCTTCTTCGCCAGTTGCAAAAAGGGGGGTATGATCCTGTATGGAGACAGATAGAGACCTCTGAAGCTATGCTGAAGGCACTGGAAAAAGAAGAGTGGGATATTATTCTCTGTGATTTCAATATGCCCTGTTTTGACGGCAGAGCTGCGCTGGAACTTCTTAAAAAAATATCCTTTTCCCATGCTGAACATGGGAATGAATTTGATATACCCTTTATTGTGATTTCCGGTTTTCTTGCAGAAGAGACTGCTGTTGAAGTTCTGAAAGCAGGAGCAAAAGACTTTATTGAAAAAGGTAACTGGTCAAGACTGATCCCTGCCATCAGCCGTGAACTCCGTGACGCTGAAATCCTGCGAGAACGCAGACGTGCCCTGTAAAGCACAGGAGAAAGCAGAGGCAAGTTATAAAAGTCTTTTTGAAAACGCTGTTGAGGGGATATTCCAAAGTACACTTGACGGAGGTTTTATAAATATCAATCCTTCTATGGCTCACATGCTCGGATATGATTCTCCGCAGGAGATGCTTCAGAGATTTACCCATATCGGACAGCAGTTATATGTGAATCCTGAAGATCGGCTGCAGATGCTGGAACACCTGAAGACCCATAAAACCATTACAGGATTTGAATCCCGGTTTTACTGCAAAGACGGTAAAAAGATATGGGTTGATTCATGTCCTGGTGGTATTTGACTCAAAAGCGTGCTTGATTTTATCGAAGGTATGGTAATCAATATTACCAAACGGAAACGGGCTGAAGATGCCCGAAAAAAGCTCATGATGAATTGGAGAGTGCGTTGAGGAGCGTCACAGCAGAACTCAGACATGCTAATGAAGCATTATTGGCGGCAAAAAGACAGCAGATGCTGCCACCCGTGCAAAGAGCGAATTTCTGGCAAATATGAGCCATGAAATCCGTACTCCTCTTAACGGGATTATTGCCGCATCAGACCTTGCACTGGCAGAAGAATCATCTTCACGGGTAAACCGTTACCTTCAGATTATCAATTCGTCTGCTCAGACTCCTGCTTGGAATAATCAGCGATATTCTTGATTTTTCCAAGATTGAAGCCGGAAAACTTGATCTGGAGAACCGCCCTTTTAATCTTGAGCAGTATACCTAACCCGTGTAATGGTATTGCTTCGCAACATAGCCTCGAAAGATATTGATCTGCTTTTGGATATATCTCCTGATATACCCAAAATATCTTACAGGGGATTCTCTCAGATTGCAGCAGATCTGACCCATCTGGTATCAATCCCCCTGAAATTCACAGAAAAAGGGTTTATTACCGCAGGGGTGAAAAAAATATCTGTATCTCCGGATCAGGCAAAGCTCTCTTTTTTTGTAAAAGATACGGGCATCGGAATACCCGGTGACAGAATTGATACTCTGTTTGAAGCATTTACACAGGCGGATGCATCCACTACCAGAAAATACGGGGGAACAGGTCTTGGGCTGGCAATCTGCAAACTGCTGACAGAGATTATGGGGGGAAATATCAGGGCAGAAAGTGAATCCGGCAGAGGCATAACTTTCCTCTTTTTCACTCAGTTTTAAACGTCAGCCGGGTGAAACAGAAAAAAGGCTTCTCCTTCCTGATGATATTCTGAATTTATATGTTCTGATTGTTGATGATTGCAGTGAAAGCAGAAATATTATAAAGAATATGACTGAATCACTCGGTTTAAAGACAAAGAGTGCTGAATCGGGTGAAGATGCTCTTTTTATGCTGAAAAAAGATCATTTTGATCTGGTACTTATGGATTGGGTGATGCCCGGCACAAACGGAATTGAATTATCACGTAAGATACGCGGTAAAAATCCCTTAAATTCTGATATTCCGATTATTATGATGACTGCTTTCGGAAAAGAGAAAAAGAGAAGAGAAGCGCAGAAAGCTGGTGTTACCAGATTTCTGACCAAGCCGATCTCTCATGCGGTTCTTTTTAATTCTATAGCCTCGATATTCGGCAAAGAGATTATTAATGAAGATGAAATATCATTGCCGATTGCTTTGTTCAGGGATTATCTCAAAGGGACGCGGATTCTGCTGGCTGAAGATAATCCGACCAATCAGGAGATTATGATTGCTATTTTAGAATCAGCAGGTGCAATTCCTGTTATTGCTTCAAACGGAAAAGCCGCTGTTGAGGCAGTGATGAATAATCATTTTGACATGGTTCTTATGGATATTCAGATGCCTGAGATGGAGCGGATATGAAGCAACAAGAAAAATCAGGAATTGGGAGTCAGGAGTTATTGATTCCTCATTCCTAATTCCTGATTCCCAGATTCCTGATTTTCAGATTCCTATTATTGCCATGACTGCCCATGCCATGAAGGGTGATGAAGAAAAATGTATTGAAGCGGGAATGAACGGCTATGTTTCAAAACCTGTCAGTCAGGAGAAGCTCTTTCATACTTTGAGTAAATTTATAAAACCATCGGGAAAAGAGCGGAATCAGACTCCCGAAATTCTGAATACTTCAGAAATCCTGTCATATAAGGATGAAGAGCTTCCTGTAACACTTCCGGGTATTCAGATTCAGGACTCATTAAAACGCTTAGGCACTGACAGGTTAGTTTTTAAAAAGATTCTTCTTGGCTTTTCAGAAAGAAATAAGGATACTGTGGAAAAGATACGGGAAGCTCTACTGAATAATGACTGTGAAACAATCCGGTGTATAGCACATGGACTGAAAGGGAGCGCGGGAAATATCGGTGCTGAAAATCTCAGAAAAGCGGCTTATATCCTTGAATCAGCAGTAAAGAAACAAAAACCGGGAATAAAATCCCCATCTGCTGCCGGGGCTGAATTGAAATTCCATATAATAAATCTGGAACAGAGTCTTAATGAAGCCTGCAAACTCTCAGCAGATTAAAGACGGAAACAGAGAATTTTGCGTCTCTCTCTAATAACAGGAATGAAGAAGGGACAAATAATCATTTGTCCATACAGAATGCATCTGATGAGGAGATCGGAAATATTTCTCTTAATTCAGAGAGATTGCCGATGCTCTTGATGCCGCTGATCCTGTGGAGATACAAAAGCATTTGGAAAAACTGAAACTGTATCTTAACCATCCGGTGATTGATGAGCTTGAAGATCACATTGGCAATTATGAATATGATGCAGCACGGCAAACTCTTAAACAGTTGTCCGGTTCGTAGTTCCGCCTTTAGGCGGATATTCACGCGGGTTCGTAGTTCCGCCTTTAGGCGAAATTCACGCTCACCGCCTGAAGGCGGTACTACAAACCTCCGGTTCGTAGTTCCGCCTTTAAGCGGATATTCACGCTCACCGCCTGAAGGCGGTACTACAAACTTCCGGTTCGTAGTTCCGCCTTCAGGCGAATATTCGCCCTCACCGCCTGAAGGCGGTACTACAAACTTCCGGTTCGTAGTTCCGCCTTCAGCGGATATTCACGCTCACCGCCTGAAGGCGGTACTACAAACTTCCGGTTCGTAGTTCCGCCTTTAGGCGGATATTCACGCTCACCGCCTGAAGGCGGTACTACAAACTTCCTGAGA
>CAWEAR010000045.1:0-86452 GCA_963806835.1 uncultured delta proteobacterium | reverse complement strand
ATTCAAGTTTTTCTTCAAGAGTCGGGAATGCTTCATGAAATCCAACATCACGCGGACCATTGTAATCCGCGATAATTGTATTCAGCTTGAGAATAAAAAGCTGTATCTCATTGATAAATTCAAGTATTCCTTCAGGAATGACAATCACGCCGTAATTTTTTCCAACAGCCGCCTGCGGATAATCCCGTGTCACAGATCACACGGGAAAGATGGTGCAGGGTCATGCCGTAAGCAGTATAATCCGTAGTTCCTTCATTTTGAGCTTTTTCAAGCCGCTCGTCATCCACATATCCGCCAAATCTTCTCCTACAAAGGTCATATTGGCATGAGTCTGCAACGCTACCTCCAACGCCAGATGACTTGCCACCCTTCCCATGACTTTGCAGATATGCCAGTATTTGACATCAGATGAGGCGTTTGCTGCATAAATTACTTACATAATTGGCAAAAGATCGTGCCGCAGCTATGAAATCCGAATGATACGGCGCAAAGACATTTCCGTCAGGTCCTTTACCTGAATATCGCCGTCAATGGTTTTGGGAACGCCGATCACCTGAATGCCGTCATTATAAAATTCCTGAGCCAGAAACGCGGCATTGGTATTTGAGTCATCACCGCCGACAACAACAAGAGCATTTAAACCAAGAGATTTACAGGTTTCTCTGGAGAAATTCATCTTTTCCGTCGTCTATCTTGGTTCTGCCGGTTTTTATCATACTGAAACCGCCCATATTCTCCGGTATTTGTCTATATGGTCCCGGGTTTAGTTCAATTGCCTCATTTTCAATATTTGTCAGGTCCAAGAATAAAACCGTAAATTCTGTTCTCAGCATTTTGCTCTTTTTGCTGCATCAAAAAGCCCTGCATACATCATGCCCCCGGGTAGCAGGTCCCCTGAAAAGACATTTGATATCTCCGTTTTCTGCTGATTTCGCTTTTAAAAATTCATCAGGCAATTTGTGCTGACAATCTTCTGTACTTTATTATTAATAATATCAGGTAATTTTTTTTGAGCCTCCCTGTCAATATTAAATCTGTATCTGTCATCTGTTTCTAAGTATGTATATAAACTTGAAAAAACATCACATATCGGCGGAGAATATTTTTGCCTCTCCGTCAATTCCTGATTGATATTGCTGATTACGCTCTGAATTTCCGGGTTATTCAACAATGCTTCAATATTCTTCATTCTCTTCATTCCCTCCCATAATAAATTTCAGATTTCCGGATCATTAAAATAATTATTTTAGCATTATTGTTATGTATTTTTCAAGGTTTTAAATACAATATTTACATCCCTGACAGGTAGTATATTCCTACCATGTAAATACATTATATTTCTCACGGTGAATACACTTTTCAAACTATTGATTTATTATTTTTTTTATGTCATTAATAAATCAACAGGGTGAGGGGAACTGAATAAAAGATATAAAAAAAGAGGAGGGCAAATGTCATGAACCGATATACATTAAATGAACTGAGCAATGAATTGGATATAAGCGTAAAAATTCTTAAAAATCATATAAACAAAGGAACATTGCACGCAACTAAAATAGACAGGACATTCTGGGTTACTTCTTCAGTATGCCGGATAAATTTCTGGAGACCGATATAAATTCACCCGTAAGAAATTATCTTTGCCAACATTATGATACGTGTCTGGACAGGGCTGCCTATGCCAATAAGACTTTCAGTTGTAAAAGTTGCCGAAAATTTACTCATGCAGAAAAACAGTTGCTGACTCCGGCAGATTCTTGAAGGAATCTTAACTCTATGGGGAACAGTCTTTGATGAAGAACGCATTCCCGCCCATTGAAAAAGAATTTTGACGATGATTAAATCCTATCAGATAAGAAGCTAAGTTTTTTCAAAAAACTTAGCTTCTTATTACGAGGCAGAAATTCCTGATTCTCAATTCCTAATTGACATTTCTGATTCACATTTGATAACACAGGTTATCAATGATGTTCCTTTCCTTCCATATCAGCGATAATCTTCTCTACACGGCGGTCAAAAAAATGATGAACAATCATGATCGGAATTGCTATAGACAATCCGACTTCCGTTGTTATCAATGCTTCTGAAATTCCGCCGGACATCATACGGGGATCGCTTGTTACTCTCCGAAGATAGTAATCCCTTCAAATGTGTGAATCATACCGCTGCCGTCTCCAAAAGCCCAAGCAGCGGAGCAATTGCCGCCAGCATAGCAAGCGTGGTAAGAAACCGATCCAGACGCGGAAGCTCTCTTAAAATCGCCTCTTCTATTGCGTTCTCCAGAACCTCTTTAGTATTACAGGCATGTTGTAACCGTGCTTTCAGTACGTTGGACAGGTTGGGATTTTCTTATTTTTTTCACAAAGCTCTTTGCCCGCTTTTAAATCCCCTTTAGAGATCATATTGTGCAGGCGATCCATGAGATTATCTGTTTTAGCAGAAATACGCCCCAGAGAATAAAGCCTCTCTAAAGTAAGAAGAACTGATGCCACGGCAATCATAAAAAGCGGATACATCAGAAGCCCGCCCCTACATCCACTCCCAAATATCCTGATTCCGGCTGACCTGTTCCATAATCACCCCGCCTGAGATATCCAGAGGAAAAGCATCATTTTCTCCTGCAAAATATTTTTTAACAGACTTTGTAATGCTTCGTGGCAGATTTCCCGGAATAGCAACCGGCTTTGACAGATCTTTTACTGCTTTAAGATACCCGGTTTCATCCCCCTGCTGATAACATGCTGTGAATTTTCCGATTCTCAGAATAGTCCTGGTAGATTCTGTCCCCTGAGAATTTATAAAAGCTCCGTTCCATTTTCGGATTTCTCCGCTCTTTTCAATCTCTTCAAAAAGAATTTTTACCAGATATTCAATATCATCCATATTCGGAAATCTGTCAGGCTTCAGAAAAGGAGCAAGCAATTCTTTTTTTAAAGGATTTTCATAAGTTATCAGACTGGTATTAACAAGTTCAATAACATCTTTGGCAGCGGTTTTCAGTATCTCCTCCAGAGCCTTGATACTCTCCTCTGCTCCTCCGACCTCTTCTTCTGAGCTTCTCTTCAGCCTGAATAAGCGATTCAAACTCATCTTTTGACGCCTGAAGAGATTTTTCATCCTGAGAGACCTCTTCTTCTGAGTGCGGAAAGCTCTTTTTTTAACCGAGCCTGTTCGCCTTGAATAATATTACGTGTCTCTTCAATATCATCCCGAGTTTCTTTTATATCCTGATTCTATCTTACCACCTGTAGCCATGTAGCGGCGTAACTGTTCTGATATACAGATATAATTACTGAGAATATCAGTATAGAAAATATTTTTGTCATTATCTGATTTTTCCTATGGGAAGCTCCAAAAGCTCGGGAGTCCGTTTTTTTTCAGCAATCTCCATAGCGGCTGAGATCACACGGTTATATTTATCAGGCAGAGCTTCCCATGCTCCTGTTTTGGGATTAAACCAGCCGCTCTCTTTTCCGTCCAAAGAAAGATAAAAAAGAGCCACACGTCCTAACCGGAAAATATTCACCTTGCCGCACCTGCTTTCAACTGAATACTCCCCTCACTCTTCTCCACGTCTTCGCCATATCCGGCTTCTGCCTGAAGAGATTCAAGCAAACGTCTTGTCTTTTCATCAAGCCCAAGATGATAATCATTCAGAGAATCTTTCAAAAATTTGAGTCTTCTCTCCCGCTCTTCAGGCAAAAAAGGAAGGTCTTTTTTAACAAACTCCTCCAGCCGCATGAGCCATTCATCCAAAGAAGCTCCAGAGATATTTTTATCTTTTCAGTATCTTTTTTCTCTTCTCAGAATCTTGAAATAATCTCACGCTGCTTTTTGAGATAAGTTTCATGTTTCCCTTTCTGATGGGTAAGCCAGCGTTTCCGGTTTTTTAATTCCCGGATTTCATTCAGATAAGATTCTCTTTCCCTTGTCCATGAATCTGCTTCTGCCTGAGATGCCTGTCCTGATTCTATGGTTTTCTCTATTTTTTTCTGCAATTCAGACGGTTGTGTTTCTGCATATCCGTACTGGATGTATAATGAAAAAAAGAAAATAAAAAACAGGATATTATTCTTAATCATCTGTAAATTCTCCTTAAAAAAATAAAAAAGCCACAAGACTTCTCCGCCCTTCATGGTCAGAAAAAAGCCTTCGTGGCTTAATATTGGAAATCTCTTATCACTTTTGAAAATATATTTCAACAGAAAATTGCTGTGATTAAATTACAAACCTAACTGACTTGTTCCCACGCTTTGCGTGGGAACACAAGTTCAGGACGCTTCGTGTAGGTTAAAACCCTAAGGGTCTTAAAGACCCTTAGGGTTTAATTTACAAATCGTCAATGCTGCGTTCCCACGCGAAGCGTCAATACCATTAAGTTAAGCGGAGAATGGCTGATCCGCAGGGGCAAATAATTATTTGCCCCTGCGGCGGGGAATGCCAAACTGAAAGTTTGCCACTCCTCCGTTTCCTTAACTTAATGGCATTGCAACCTGTGAGCCAAAGTGTCGGGGTTCACTCCGTTCACCCCAACCTACGGGTTTGAAGGTTTCGGAAACCTTCAAGATTTTTGATTTTATAATTTTATTTTTTCAGACAATTTTCATATCCTTGAAGTTCCGGGAAATACTTGAGATATATGCCTCTGTCTCTGGTAAGAATCATATCGCACTTTGTCAGAGCAAATCCTCCGATATAAAAATCAGACAGAAAATGCTCCTTAAATTTTAATGTATAACCGCACTCAGGACATTTTTCCGTTGTTTTTCTCCGCAGGTATTTCATCCAACGCTCTCCTGATTTGATAACAGACCCGGTATCCAAAGGCTTCAGCATGATTCTGTGATCTTTGAGAAACAAATGCAAAAATTTTGTGTTCCCCTTAAACTGAGGCATAAGTTCTGCAAATACAACTGTCGGTGTCACAAGAGTCTCTTTTTTTGCCATCGCCGTGTACAACTTTTCCTGATAATCTCTGAATTCATCTTTTAACACATCAATCAGAACTGTGGTATCCACACAAACTTTCACTCTGCTTTTCCCCTGATTTCATTCATATAATCATCACTGCTTACGGAGTTTCTGAATTTTCCCTGCCATCTCTTTTTTATTTCATTAATAGGATTAACAACCAGCACATATTTATCTCCTTCCAGTATAATCTCCGCATTGGTTCCGGGAACTATTCCGAGTTTTTTTCGGATTTCCGGAGGTATGGTAATCTGATATTTTGAAGTAACTATAGACATCATGTATTCTTTCCCGGTAAACTTTTATGAAAAAATCAAAATTATCGTGTTATTACTTTACTTATGCGATTTCAAAATAAACAAAATATAACTGAATGAGTAAGGATTGTCAATCAAAATAAGGTCCTTTTATTGCAGACCATTATAGCGGATTTACCAGTCAGGATGGGTTCAGGATGTGAACTGCAAGGATTTGGGATAAGAAAGGAATTTTTTAACCTTGAAGTTTTTTGGCAAACCTTCAAGGTCTTTTTTTGGGATTCACCTTTGAACCGCTGATAATCCTGATTCTTATGATGACCATGATGAATCATATCTTATCAGTGCAATCAGGTAAATCATGATTATCAGTGGTTCATACAATGGTAAGACCTGCGGGGTTTTTGAAACCCCGCAGGTCTTTATATACGAAAACTTCTAATTAGTTACTTACATGGTTAGCAGGTCGGGTTAGCTTAGTACAAGAAACAGTAGATACGCTTTGGGTTCTGAGACAAAACCATGTAGATTGAGTTACGCTATCAGCTTCACTCACCTTATATGCTTGCGTTCCCATGCGAAGCGTGGGAACGAGGGGAAATTATTCAAAATTACGGAACACCTTTTTTGTTGGGGTTTCCGATGGGGTGTCGGGGTTCGTGCCTCACCCCAACCTACGTGCTACGTGCTTCACGGATATTTTTAAGAGCTTCATCTTTTGTTCTGCTTTTCAACGATGGGCAGCGTGCTGCAAACCAGCCATCTTCACTTTGTGAAATAATAACATGGATTCGCATCGTTTTTATCCTTTGTATTTTACGATTCAACAACAAAGCCAGCGGCGGGGGACTTGCTTATCCGCCCGTCCACTGACTTTGTTTGCTTAACCAATTTTTTGTTTGTCTGCGACTCTTTTTTAATGATCCGGAAGTATCCAAATATTTTTCAGTTCGCATGTCCCTGATCCATGATCAGGTATATCTCCAAGTGTAGTGCCATTTGGATTATAAAAAAAACCTACTTTCTTATTCAAAGCAGATGCAAACATTAAAAGGGACAATATTTGTTTGTCAGATTTCGGAAATTTGACTCGACCAAAACCAGTTACGCAATTAGCAGTGAATGAGCTGTCTGAAGGAGCGCTTATTATATTGAAGCTGACTATCGCTGTTTCACTATTTCCAATTCCCGTTGGCAAGATAATTTCCTTTATGGTAGCACTATTTATAATTTCGTCAGCATCAGCAAAGCTGATAAATAAGCTCATTACCAATAGTGCGCTAAAAATCATTTTTTTACTCATTGTTCCTCGTTCCTCCTTTATTTATATGATTTTTAAAACAACCTGCAAAACATAAAACCAATTCAATTTTACTCCCACCTCCTTTTTTATTTTATTTAAAAAAATTATTATTGACTGATTCTTAACCCTGAAATAATCTGCAAAACATAGATAGCATCTTCCAAACCTATTCTGTTATCTCGGTTTACATCTGCCTTTATGTTAATCTGAAGATTTGATGAACTGCTGACAATCATTTTCAAAGCCTCAACAGCGTCTCCCAAATTTACAGAATTATCACCGTTAATATCACCGATAAGGTCATCATCAAAAAGTATGGCATTTACTGCCGCCAAAACAGCCCCGATAGGTATAACAGGTGTAGGCTCATCTTCAAAAAGTATCATGTTTACTGCTGCCAAAACAGAGGCTACAGGTATTGCACCCTGAGTTATCGTAAAGTTTTTTCCTGAAATAATTATGGTGCCTGTTCTCTGAACGCCGGTAGAATTATAAGCAACTGAATAGGAAAGAGTTCCATCGCCCAATCCTGTGTTTTCAGAAGTAAAGGTTATCCATGAATCACTGGTAGATGCAGACCATCGGCATTTATCACTTGCAGTAGCTGTTATTGAAATTGTTCCGCTCCCGGTTGCTGTTGTAGAAAAGTTCTGACCTGAAGATGATATGTTGAAATCACAATAAGGTGTTATTCCGATTACAACGTCCTGTCCTTCTGTAACTGAAAAATCGGGAATATCATCCGGGGTGTACCAACTCTCATAATCAGAACCGCCCCATCCAAAGTTAATATGAATATAAGTTCCGCCTGCGGATGTCTTATATCCGTCTGCAACAACAGCATGACCTGTATCAATACTCTCTATACCGAAAAGAACCGGACGTTCGGCAATTATTTCGGGCTTGAAAAATTTGTCTAACCACTCGGCTGAGGAATAGTAACAATAGACAGGCTCTGTTGCAACACATATATCTGTGCATTTTGTAATCCAGCTAACCAGCCAACACAGAGGTATAGTCGCAATACATCTTTCACCGCATGTGTATTTCCGTGTCTGATATGTTGCATTTAAAGAGTGGAACTTATCTGACAGAAAATTTTGTAAGCTGACAGCGGCACCATTTAGATAAGCACCTGAACTTTCACACCCGTAGTCCATTCCGACAGAAGCCCCGATATCTGCACAAAGTTGACTTACCGCATCAATTTTCGCTTGAGAACTGTAATAAGAAAGACTATCAGGCATATTATCCCAGTCATATTTATCAGGGGGATATGCCCAGTATTTTAAAATCTGAGCCGTTGCAGTGGCAACACATCCTACTACTGTCCGGCAGTTATTCACACTGTCATACGGGCATTTTCTGTTATAAGGATCACCTTGACTCCACATTGTCGTCAATAAGGGACCAATACTCACATCACTTTGTTTTGTCCTTTTTTCAGAGGAAAATTTACTTACTTCAACAGAAAGATAATCCCATAATTCTTTTTTAGGAAATTTTTGTGAAGAAATACTTCTTTCAGACTTTTTTAAAAACTGAACCTGCCCTGAAAGTTCTTTTATCAGCCATTTTTTTACTTCATCTTTTTCATCGGCACTTGATGAAAAATCCAGCCTGCCTTTTTCAGAATACAGCTTGACAGGAAAAAGTTCATCTCTTGACTGAATAATTATGTGTCCGGCAGGAGATACATTAAAATTATATCCTGTTGCATCTCCTTCACTTGTGATAATATCTGAAGAAACAATCTCAGGATTCTTTGAACCTGCCCATGACCCGAAACTTCGGACATATTCATTCAGCCAGTTTGTTACAACAGTTGTTGCTTTTTCTAAATTGACATCTTCTGTAAATCCGTTTTTAACAGGCAATAATATAAACAGGAACAGTAAAAAAAGCAGATACTTCTTTATGCAGATCATCTTTTTCATACATTCTCCTTTTATTTTTTCATAACATCTTTATAGCACTTTCTTATATAACTGAATTTTTTGTTATTATAATAAGTAGCTTTTTTTGTCAAGAGTATAAAGAACAATCAGGTTATTTTTCTTATAACTGTAGGGATTACTTATAAACAATCCATGTAGTTATGTTGGAATAAATGAACAAAAAAAAGACCTGCGGGGTTTCTAAAACCCCGCAGGTCTTTTTAAATAACACGTTGATTATATGATTATAATTTGTCTTGTTCCCACGCTTTGCGTGGGAACACAAGGAGTGCAAAAATTTAATTTTTGCACTCCTATATAAAGACCTGCGGGGTTTTAAAAACCCCGCAGGTCTCCGTTACATTTTATCATTCAGAATTAAATTAACTGGGTACTATATGATGGTCAGGTTCTTCTTACAATCATTGCCACGCCTTCCCCTCCGCCAAGACAGAGAGAAGCCATTCCGATTTTTTTATCCTGCTTTATCATTTCATATAAAAGAGTAACCAATATTCTACAGCCGCTTGCTCCTACAGGATGTCCAAGAGCAACTGCCCCGCCGTTTACATTCACTTTTTCAGGATCAAGCTCAAGCTCATTTAATACAGCCACAGTAGAACCGCTGAACGCTTCATTAATTTCATAAAGATCAACATCCTCTTTTGCAATACCCTCTTTTTTCAGGCATTTCGGAATTGTCCAGATAGGAGAAACCAGCACATATTTCATATCCATTCCATAAGATACCTGCGCTCCTATGGACGCCATGATTCTACAGCCAAGCTCCTCAGCTTTTTCTTTTGCCATAACAACAACAGCCGCTGCTCCGTCACTGATAATTGAAGAATTGCCAACTGTTCCGACTCCATCCTCTTTAAAAACAGGCTTCATTTTGGAAAAAGTTTCATAGCTTGTCTCTCTTGGAGATTCATCTTCTGTGAAGAAAAAAGATTCCCCTTTTTTATCAGGAATTTCAACAGGGATAATTTCATCTTTAAACCGCCCTGTATTAATCGAATTCATTGTTCTGCGATACGATTCAGCCGCGTATCTGTCCTGAGCTTCACGGGTAATATTGTATCTTTCAGAGCAGAGTTCATTTGACATACCCATGTGAAAATCATTGACAATATCCCATAATCCATCATGAATCATGTGATCAATCAACTGATTATGCCCCATTCTGTATCCGAAGCGTGCTTTTTCAAGATAATACGGAGTCATACTCATGCTCTCCATGCCGCCTGCAACTGCAACATCAGCATCACCCAGTTGAATAGCCTGAGCCGCAAGCATCACTGATTTTAACCCGGATCCGCAGACCTTGTTTATGGTCATACATTCTGCTTCCCAGTGCATATTTGCCATTATTGCCGCCTGTCTTGCAGGATTCTGACCGCATCCGCAGGAGAGTACCTGTCCCATGATGATTTCATTGACAAAATGCTTTTTAATTCCTGCCCGTCTGATTGACTCTTCAATAACAATTGCACCGAGCTTTGTTGCTGATATATTTCCCAATGATCCGTTAAAACTGCCTAAAGGAGTTCTTACCGCACTTACAATAACAGCTTCTCTCATGGCGTTTCTCCTTTTTATTTGAAGACCTACGGGGTTTTTAAAACCCCGTAGGTCTGAGGAATTTTTAAAACCCCCGTAGTCTGAGGAATTTCTATTTAATTTCTCATAAAAAACTTATCCGCCTCTTCTTCTCCATACATCATCATCTCTTTGATAAAGCCGGGGGTGCGATCCAGTTTGGTCGCATAATTCAACTGACGGCGCATCTGAATCCGTCTGACTTTTATATATTTATAAGTATCATCTGTCAGAATCTTTTTCTGAATCATGCTGTTTATCTTTTCGATAAAATAGACTTCCTGGGACAAAGAGAGATTTGCTGTCAGTTCATTCCGCCGATCCCTGATTGCCTCCATAGTGGCAGGCGGTTCATCTATCACCTGCGGATTTACCTGAACCACCCATATTTCATCCGGCTTCTCCTTTGCCAATCCCCGTATTGGGGGATTTTCAGACATAAGCCCGTCCCAGTATAAATCTCTCCCTATCCTGACAGGTTTGAACATAGTAGGAACTGCCGCAGAAGCAAGAATCGCCTCCGGGGTAATCTCATTATTTCTGAATACCTTAAATTCACTGGTCATCATATTGACTGCTCCCACAAGCAGGGTTATGCCCGATCTGCTTAAAAGCCATGGTATTTTTTCAAAATTGACATATTTTTCAACCATCTTTCTGAGCCTGTCCTGAAAAAAATCAGACCATACATTTGGCATCAGTTCGGGAAGAGAGACATAATCACGCATACGCACTGAACAGACAAAAAATTCATTCAGCCATTTCTCCTGTAAAGAATCGCTGACTGAATTATCCTGCCAAAATCCTTCCAGAGAGGCAATTGCCTTTTCTCGCCCCTCGGTAAGAAGCCCGTACCATGTCAGTACCGCACACACTGCTCCTCCGGAAGTGCCGCTTAATGCTGTAATTTCAAATTCTTTTTCTTTTTCCCGCAAAATTCGTTTTAAAGCACCTGCTGCAAAAGCAGTGTGGCTGCCATTCCCCTGACAGGCAACAGCAATTTTTTTGATTTGAGTCATTTCTGTCATAATTTACTCCTCAGATAAAACGGTTTGATATTAATTTTGTATTTGAAATATTTTTCATCATCAATTATAACTCACGTAAGAAGTAAGAAGTAAGAATTTAGGAGTCAGAAGTCAGGAGTCTGATTCCTGACTCCTGATTCCTGACTCTTAAATTCTATAGCTTTATCAATATAGAAAGCAAGAGTTTTATCATTATTTTCAGAAAAAGACGGGAACAACTGTAAGTAAACTACAGGGATTGCAGTTAAGATTTAAAAATTCTAAGGGTCTTCTGTTAAATCCGCGATATCTGAATCACGGATTTAACAGATTTAGCGGATTTCACGGATTTTTCTAAGTCCCGTAGGGACGATATATTTGTAGCAATGTCAGTCATCCATCTCATATTAAGATCCGTAGGAGCGATATATTTTTCATCTGAAATATATCGCTTCTGACGGAGCTTTATGGGTGGAAATATTTCTGATGCTGCTACTAATGGCAATCTACAAGGATTGTGTATAAGAAAAGGATTGCCGTATTATCCTTTCTTATATACAATCCATGCAGATACAGCATCCATTTAGATAAACAATTCTTGACAATAATATTTTATTATAAACAAAGAGGAGATAATGAACAATCTTACAAGTGAATATGAACATGATTTTTATCTGTGGCTCTGTCATAATGTTGAACTGCTGCGGCAGGGTAAAATATCTGATATTGATACTGAAAATATTGCAGAGGAGCTTGACGGTATGAGTAAAAGCCAGCACCGTGAATTAATCGGCAGACTCAAAATATTGTTTGCACATCTGCTTAAATGGCAGTTTCAGCCGGAATACCGTTCAGGCAGTTGGAAAAGAACAATTGTTGAGCAGAGAGACCAGATAGAAGAATTGCTGGAAACCAGTCCGAGCCTGAAATATCAGTTTGATGACAGGATTCCGAAAGTCTATAAAAAGGCTGTGGAATATGCTTCTGCTGAAACAGGCATTCCTGAATCGGATTTTCCGAAAGCCTCTCCATATTCTTTGGAACAGGCATTGGATAAGAATTTTTATCCTGATGAAAAATAAGCGTGTAAATCCGCGATTCTGAATCGCGGATTAAACAGATTTACCGGATTGCACGGATTTTTTTAAGTCCCGTAGGGACGATATATTTGTAGCAATGTCAGTCATTCATCCCATATTAAGCTCCGTAGGAGCGATATATTTTTCATCCGAAATATGCCGCTCCTAACGGAGCTTTATGGGTGAAAATATTTCTGATTACTACAAATGTATCGCTCCTAACGGAGCTAAAAATTGTCTGTTAAAAACAATCTGTGAAATCAGTTTAATCCTTTTAATCCGTGATTCAAATTTGACAAACATCATGAAATCCTTTAAATCAGGTGAATCAAGGTTCAGACAATGTGAGCGAACTACAGGGATTATTTATAAGAAAGGATTGCCGCCGTATTATCCTTTCTTAAACGCAATCCCTGTAGATGTTCATAATCTACAGGGATTGTTTATAAGAAGGGATTGCCGCCGTATTATCCTTTCTTAAACGCAATCCCTGTAGATGTTCATAATCTACAGGGATTGTTTATAAGAAGGGATTGCCGCCGTATTATCCTTTCTTAAACGCAATCCCTGTAGATGTTCATAATCTACAGGGATTGTTTATAAGAAGGGATTGCCGCCGTATTATCCTTTCTTAAACGCAATCCCTGTAGATTATGAACATCTACAGGGATTGTTTATAAGAAGGGATTGCCGCCGTATTATCCTTTCTTATACGCAATCCCTGTAGATGTTCATAATCTACAGGGATTGTTTATAAGAAGGGATTGCCGCCGTATTATCCTTTCTTAAACGCAATCCCTGTAGATGTTCATAATCTACAGGGATTGTTTATAAGAAGGAATTGCTGCCGTATTATCCTTTCTTAAACACAATCCCTGTAGATGTTCATAATCTACAGGGATTGTTTATAAGAAGGGATTGCCGCCGTATTATCCTTTCTTATACGCAATCCCTGTAGATGTTTATACTAATCTACAAGGATTGTGTTTAAGAAGGAATTGCTGCCGTATTATCCTTTCTTAAACACAATCCCTGTAGATGTTTATACTAATCTACAAGGATTGTGTTTAAGAAGGGATTGCCGCCGTATTATCCTTTCTTAAACACAATCCCTGTAGATGTTTATACTAATCTACAAGGATTGTGTTTAAGAAGGGATTGCCGCCGTATTATCCTTTCTTAAACGCAATCCCTGTAGATGTTTATACTAATCTACAAGGATTGTGTTTAAGAAGGAATTGCCGCCGTATTATCCTTTCTTAAACGCAATCCCTGTAGATGTTTATAATCTACAAGGATTGTGTGTAAGAAGGGATTGCCGCCGTATTATCCTTTCTTATATGCAATCCCTGTAGATGTTCACACCAATATTGCAGATGTTCAAGAAAACCGGATTATTCTTGACAATAATCATGAAAATCATATAAATCAGGTGAATCAAGGTTCAGACATCTACACGGATTATGGTTAAGAAAAGGATAAGGCTATTGCGAAAATCCCTTTCTTAACCATAATCCTTGTAGATATAATCCGTGTAGATACACATAAAAAAGGAGAACCCCCCAAAATGACCACCCAAAATATTCAATCAGGCTTTTCAGGCAAAGAAGCCGAAATAAAAGCAGAAGATAATGCCATAAACGAACTGCTAAAAACCGACCCAAACGCCGCTTACCCCCGTGCTGTTGCCAATTTAGAACGGGCAAAACAGACAGGAAATGACCAATTGATTTATTACTGTGCTTTTACATTGGGATACATAGCGTATGTACTCCGCCCTTATCCCAAATTAAAAGAGGCAATTGAGGCTTATAAACTTGCTTCTAAAAAGGCTTTGGCAATTGGAAATGAGCAAAAATATGCAGACACGCAGAACAATCTCGGCGCTGCATACGCTGAATTGCCGACCGGAGACCATGGAGAGAACCTGAATAACGCCATTGCATGTTTTCAGAACGCTGCTGCGGATTTTTACTGAAAAGGATTTCCCGCAGGATTATGCTCAGACGCAGAACAATCTCGGCACTGCGTATCGGAATTTACCGACCGGAGACAGAGGAGAGAACCTGAATAACGCCATTGCATGTTTTCACAACGCACTGCGGATAAGAATTGAAAAGGATTTCCCTTATGAATATGCAATCATACAGAACAATCTCGGTGGTGCGTATTTTGATTTACAGACCGGAGACCGGGGAGAGAACCTGAAAAACGCTATTTCGTGTTTTCAGAACGCGCTGCGGATAAGAACTGAAAAGGATTTCCCGCAGGAATATGCCTCAACGCAGGATGCTATCTGGCTCTGCGTATGCTGAATTACCGACCGGAGACCGGGGAGAGAACCTGAATAACGCCATTGCATGTTATCAGAACGCTCTGCGGATTTATAATGAAAAGGATTTCCCGCAGGATTATGCAAATACGCAGCACAATCTCGGCGGTGCGTATTGGAAATTACCGACCGGAGACCGGGGAGAGAACCTGAATAACGCCATTGCATGTTTTCAGAACGCTCTGCGCATAAGAACTGAAAAGGATTTCCCGCAGGAATATGCCTCAACGCAGGATGCTATCTCGGACGCTGCGTATGCTGATTTACCGACCGGAGACCGGGGAGAGAACCTGAATAACGCCATTGCATGTTATCAGAACGCTCTGCGGATAAGAACTGAAAAGGATTTCCCGCAGGAATATGCCACAACGCAAAACAATCTCGGTGTTGCGTATTTTGATTTACAGACCGGAGACAGAGGAGAGAACCTGAAAAACGCTATTTTCGTGTTTTCAGAACGCGCTGCGGATAAGAACTGAAAAGGATTTCCCGCAGAATTATGCAGAAACGCAGAACAATCTCGGCAATGTGTATCGGAATTTACCGACCGGAGACAGAGGAGAGAACCTTAATAAACGCCATTGAATGTTATCAGAACGCTCTGCGGATTTTTACTGAAAAGGATTTCCCTTATGACTGTGTGAATATTTTGTATAATTTGGCATTGGCTTATGAAGATTTGAATGACAAACAAAATACTTATTACACTTACGCCAAAGCAATTGATGTTTTAGAAACCCGTATCCGTGCATTTTGTTCTGTTGAATTCCGCATTGCATTATCAGGGAAATGGGCAAAACTTTATCATAAAATGGTCTCCTTATGTATTGCTCTTGACAAACTTGAAGATGCAATACAATACGCTGAACGGGGCAAAAGCAGAACTTTTGTTGAAATGCTTTATTCCAAAAAAGAGATAAAGCCCCTCTCTTTATCTGAAATAAATGCCTTAATTCCTGAAAAGACTCTTTTTATAGAATTCTTTACAACAGATCAGTCTGCTTATATTTTTGTTTTGGACAGCAGACGCAACAATACCTGTCTTGTTTTAAAAGAACTTAATATTGTTGAACTATTTGTTGATATTGGTCTTGAAAATTGGATAATACCTTATAACAAATACAAAAAAAATAAAATTGCAAAGGAAAAATGGTTTCAGACTTTTGAAAATACTCTTAATCTGCTTGGCGAAAAACTCTGGTACGCCGCAGATGAAAACGGAAAATCGCTTGATTCTATTGCAGAAGAGAGCAAAGCAGAGCATATTGTTTTTATTCCTCATATTGAACTGCATCTCCTGCCTTTGCATCTGATACCCCTGAAATCCGGCAAAAGACTTTTTGACAAATATGAAATCTCATACAGCCCTTCTTTTTCCGCACTTGCTTATATTTTAAAATGCCCTAAACATTCATCAGATCATTTATTTGCAGTTGTCAATCCCGACCTGTTCCCTGTATTTTGCAGATAACGAGGTGAAGAGTCTTTTCAGCTATTTCAAAAAACGTTCTGTCTTATGGTATGAATACGCCATCGCAAATGCTGTGCTGAACCATGCAAAGGACGGGAATATTCTCCACTTTGCCTGTCACGGCAAATTCAATCTGGAAGAGCCTTTTGAATCTGAGCTGTTTCTTGCATATAAAGAAAAACTGACGCTGAGAGAAATTCTGGAAGAACTTAAATTGCCGAAAGCAGAGCTTGTCATTCTTTCAGCCTGTGAAACCGGAATAAGCCAGATAGAACCCGGAGGTGAGTATATCGGTCTTTCAGCAGGATTTTTACATGCAGGCGCAAATTCTGTAATCTCTTCATTATGGGCAGTTGACGACTTTTCGACTTCCTTGCTTATGCAGAAGTTTTATGATAATGTTCTGAATAAAAAGATGGGCAAAGCAAAAGCACTTCAATCAGCACAGCAGTATGTCCGTGATATAAGCAAAAAAGAGGTTGAACAGCTTATCAGCAGCACTGGGCGAAGATACAAAAAGGCAAATTTCATCGCAAAAAGAACGTAATATCAGAGATTCTCTTGAAGAAAGACGGAAGCGTTTTCTTATTGAATCAGGAAAATATAAAGATAAACCCGATAATTATAAACCTTTTGCACATCCATATTACTGGGCGCGTTTGTATGCAACGGTAAATGGGAATAGTAGGGTGGGTGATAACCCACCTAAAAGGAGATAAAAATGAATTTTGAAACATTACTGCCGATTTTACATGAACATCGTAAAACCATAGCTGAGAATCTGGATGAGGCATCGCAAAAACAACTGATTCAGTATCTTGAATCTTATATCAGTTCAGGGCAAATCAGCGATGATTTTTTTATATTCTACGGAAGTAAACTTTCCGATCTTACAAAATCAGAGCGAATAGGCTCTAACGACAAGGAAAAACTGACCCCCGCCAATATTAAAACATTTACAAATGAACTCATTGAGGCTGTAAACTGAGGTATTGAAAAAGCAGCCTTCCAAACCTGAAAAAAAGAGAAATAAAAGCTATATACAAATTCAGCAGATCGAAAATTTTTAAAAGTTTGTAGTACCGCATTTATGCGGTTTGTGTTAAATCAGAGAACCTATCCCAGTATTATTTCAGACTACAAAATACAGATATAAAAATTTTTCACGATACTCTGTCTTGTGGATTTTTGAATACTGGGATAGGTTCGACGGTTATCGCAGCACGCCGCACCGCATAAATGCGGTACTACAAACTTTTTCAATCTACTGGAATTGTATATTAAGAAGCTAAGTACATGAAACAGTAGATACGCTTCCGGTTAAAACCCTAAGGGTCTTAAAGACCCTTAGGGTTTAGCCGCCGTTTCCCCCGGAAAGTTTTCGATATATTGAAATTAAACTTCGTTGGAACGAGTGAAATCATATTTTAAATAAGGAGCTTATAATGAACAGCAGATTAATAGAAGAAGCAACAGGGCAGATGGCAACCCTTCCATATAATATGCAGGAAAAAGTATTGAAATTCATAATAGAATTAAAACAATCTCAAAAAAAAAGGGGTTACAGGGAAAAGTTTGTTAAAATATTCAGGTTATATACCATTAGATGATTATACAGATTATGAGCGAAGCCATTGATGCTGATTGCAGAATAGATAATATCCTTCACCGTATCACCCCCCGCAATTGTGTAACCCGGAAACATAATGTAGTACTCTATCAGTTCAAATCTGACGGATAAGTAGACCTGCGGGGTTTCAAAAACCCCGCAGGTTTCCGCTGTATTTTATCCATCAGAATTAAATTGACCCATGTATTTTGAATAAATTAACGCTATGTGCAGTTTTTTAAACGCAAAAGATACAAAAGGTCGGCTTAAATTTCAGCTCACCTAATTACAAGGAAATAAATGAATCCAACCCGTTTTTACGCCTATATATTTTTCAGAGTTTCACCGGAACTCATTGCAGAGAAAAAAGAAAATCCCCATGTATCATCTTTTTTTGAAAAACTGAAAAAAGAGTATGATCTGCAATCCCCAAAAGATACTCTTAACTTGCAAGACCCTGATCTGACCGTTCTCCTGACTGGCTGAAAAAGAGGGGCTTTCAATCTGCGTTTTCAGATTTCATGACCTTGATATTTTTGAAATAGAATGGCATACGATTCAAGAGATACGTCTGCTTCTGAGTTCCGGAAAGAAAAATCAGATGAATTAAATAAACATCTTACTGATTTGCCATCCTGTTTTGGTGTTGCCTCTGCTCTTTTTACATATTCGGACAATTTTCTGACTGAAAAGAGTAGATATGCGGAGATTCCTCTGCTTGGAAAAATTTATAAAAAAAAGAGCATCATTATCTTATGGTTGCTCAAGATGAAACAGCAAATCCTACGAATTTTCTTGGTCGCGATTTTCCGGTAATGTTCTCTGCTCTCAGGAAAATAGAATTTGAACATGAAGAACTGAGAAAAATCAAGGCGGATATTGATGAAAGCAAAAACCGGATAAATGATTTTTTTCAGATAGAAAATCCTGAAGATGTTGAAAATTTTCTGAAAATGAAAAAAGATGAATCTTATCTTCAGAGAAATATCACCCTTCTTGCCAAATTAAGACAGACTTTGGAGATAAATATCCATAATCTTGAAAAATATCTTGAAAAATACAAAATTCAGAATGACGCAATTTTTACCCCTTTTCTCAAAAATGCAAAACATATCTGTCAGCAGACAGAGTATGATCTGAATTATGCACGTTTAACGCTTGAAGCATTTGACAGCCATGTTAAAGTTCTTGACCTTATTGTAAAAAACCGTCATGAAAAAAATCAGAAATGGACTGACTGGCTTATTGCCCTGCTGATTATTCCCATAGGAATCGCACAAATCGGTGTAGTTGTCAGCCAATGGAAATGGATAGGCGTGATATGCTTTATGCTTTTCAGTATATCTGTTATCTATTTTGCGATGCGGCTTACAGAGAGAAAAAGCATTATATTTAGGTTATTAAACAGAATCATGCAGGTATATCGCCGATTTTCTTCCTATTTCCCTGCATTGATTTCAGATAAAAAAAAGAATTTATAACTCACCTTACGCACAACACCTTCATTCATGCGTAAGCAGGAATCCAGTTTGCGGGATGGATTATCAAAGAGTAATCCGCCATCTCCGGTTGTCTGAAATGCTGATAATCAAGATTATAGGGCAGGCAATTATGTTTGCAGCTTTTTACGGCGATCCGTCTCTGCAAACTGACACCTGACAGCCAAATGAAAATACCGTTAAAAGTTCTGATCATAGAAGATTCTGAAGAGGATGTTATTCTGCTTCTTCGCCAGTTGCAAAAAGGGGGGTATGATCCTGTATGGAGACAGATAGAGACCTCTGAAGCTATGCTGAAGGCACTGGAAAAAGAAGAGTGGGATATTATTCTCTGTGATTTCAATATGCCCTGTTTTGACGGCAGAGCTGCGCTGGAACTTCTTAAAAAAATATCCTTTTCCCATGCTGAACATGGGAATGAATTTGATATACCCTTTATTGTGATTTCCGGTTTTCTTGCAGAAGAGACTGCTGTTGAAGTTCTGAAAGCAGGAGCAAAAGACTTTATTGAAAAAGGTAACTGGTCAAGACTGATCCCTGCCATCAGCCGTGAACTCCGTGACGCTGAAATCCGTGCAGAACGCAGACACGCCTGTAAAGCACAGGAGAAAGCAGAGGCAAGTTATAAAAGTCTTTTTGAAAACGCTGTTGAGGGGATATTCCAAAGTACACTTGACGGAGGTTTTATAAATATCAATCCTTCTATGGCTCACATGCTCGGATATGATTCTCCGCAGGAGATGCTTCAGAGATTTACCCATATCGGACAGCAGTTATATGTGAATCCTGAAGATCGGCTGCAGATGCTGGAACACCTGAAGACCCATAAAACCATTACAGGATTTGAATCCCGGTTTTACTGCAAAGACGGTAAAAAGATATGGGTTGAACTCCACGTCCGGGCGGTATTTGACTCAAAAGGCGCGCTTGATTTTATCGAAGGTATGGTAATCAATATTACCAAACGGAAACGGGCTGAAGATGCCCTGAAAAAAGCTCATGATGAATTGGAGAGGCGCGTTGAGGAGCGTACAGCAGAACTCAGACATGCTAATGAAGCATTATTGGCGGCAAAAGAGACAGCAGATGCTGCCACCCGTGCAAAGAGCGAATTTCTGGCAAATATGAGCCATGAAATCCGTACTCCTCTTAACGGGATTATTGCCGCATCAGACCTTGCACTGGCAGAAGAATCATCTTCACGGGTAAACCGTTACCTTCAGATTATCAATTCGTCTGCTCATACTCTGCTTGGAATAATCAGCGATATTCTTGATTTTTCCAAGATTGAAGCCGGAAAACTTGATCTGGAGAACCGCCCTTTTAATCTTGAGCATATACTGACCCGTGTAATGGATCTCTTCGGCAACAAAGCCTCGGAAAAAGATATTGATCTGCTTTTGGATATATCTCCTGATATACCCAAATATCTTACAGGGGATTCTCTCAGATTGCAGCAGATTCTGACCAATCTGGTATCAAATGCCCTGAAATTCACAGAAAAAGGGTTTATTACCGCAGGGGTGAAAAAAATATCTGTATCTCCGGATCAGGCAAAGCTCTCTTTTTTTGTAAAAGATACGGGCATCGGAATACCCGGTGACAGAATTGATACTCTGTTTGAAGCATTTACACAGGCGGATGCATCCACTACCAGAAAATACGGGGGAACAGGTCTTGGGCTGGCAATCTGCAAACTGCTGACAGAGATTATGGGGGGAAATATCAGGGCAGAAAGTGAATCCGGCAGAGGGAGTACTTTCTCTTTTTCACTCAGTTTTAAACGTCAGCCGGGTGAAACAGAAAAAAGGCTTCTCCTTCCTGATGATATTCTGAATTTATATGTTCTGATTGTTGATGATTGCAGTGAAAGCAGAAATATTATAAAGAATATGACTGAATCACTCGGTTTAAAGACAAAGAGTGCTGAATCGGGTGAAGATGCTCTTTTTATGCTGAAAAAAGATCATTTTGATCTGGTACTTATGGATTGGCTGATGCCCGGCACAAACGGAATTGAATTATCACGTAAGATACGCGGATCCTTAAATTCTGATATTCCGATTATTATGATGACTGCTTTCGGAAAAGAGAAAGAGAAAGAGGAGGCGCAGAAAGCTGGTGTTACCAGATTTCTGACCAAGCCGATCTCTCATGCGGTTCTTTTTAATTCTATAGCCTCGATATTCGGCAAAGAGATTATTAATGAAGATGAAATATCATTGCCGATTGCTTTGTTCAGGGATTATCTCAAAGGGACGCGGATTCTGCTGGCTGAAGATAATCCGACCAATCAGGAGATTATGATTGCTATTTTAGAATCAGCAGGTGCAATTCCTGTTATTGCTTCAAACGGAAAAGCCGCTGTTGAGGCAGTGATGAATAATCATTTTGACATGGTTCTTATGGATATTCAGATGCCTGAGATGGACGGATATGAAGCAACAAGAAAAATCAGGAATTGGGAGTCAGGAGTTATTGATTCCTCATTCCTAATTCCTGATTCCCAGATTCCTGATTTTCAGATTCCTATTATTGCCATGACTGCCCATGCCATGAAGGGTGATGAAGAAAAATGTATTGAAGCGGGAATGAACGGCTATGTTTCAAAACCTGTCAGTCAGGAGAAGCTCTTTCATACTTTGAGTAAATTTATAAAACCATCGGGAAAAGAGCGGAATCAGACTCCCGAAATTCTGAATACTTCAGAAATCCTGTCATATAAGGATGAAGAGCTTCCTGTAACACTTCCGGGTATTCAGATTCAGGACTCATTAAAACGCTTAGGCACTGACAGGTTAGTTTTTAAAAAGATTCTTCTTGGCTTTTCAGAAAGAAATAAGGATACTGTGGAAAAGATACGGGAAGCTCTACTGAATAATGACTGTGAAACAATCCGGTGTATAGCACATGGACTGAAAGGGAGCGCGGGAAATATCGGTGCTGAAAATCTCAGAAAAGCGGCTTATATCCTTGAATCAGCAGTAAAGAAACAAAAACCGGGAATAAAATCCCCATCTGCTGCCGGGGCTGAATTGAAATTCCATATTATAAATCTGGAACAGAGTCTTAATGAAGTCCTGCAATCTCTCAGCAGATTAAAGACGGAAACAGAGAATTTTGCGTCTCTCTCTGATAACAGGAATGAAGAAGGGACAAATAATCATTTGTCCATACAGAATGCATCTGATGAGGAGATCGGAAATATTTCTCTTTTAATCAGAGAGATTGCCGATGCTCTTGATGCGGCTGATCCTGTGGAGATACAAAAGCATTTGGAAAAACTGAAACTGTATCTTAACCATCCGGTGATTGATGAGCTTGAAGATCACATTGGCAATTATGAATATGATGCAGCACGGCAAACTCTTAAACAGTTGTCCGGTTCGTAGTTCCGCCTTTAGGCGGATATTCACGCGGGTTCGTAGTTCCGCCTTTAGGCGGATATTCACGCTCACCGCCTGAAGGCGGTACTACAAACTTCCGGTTCGTAGTTCCGCCTTTAGGCGGATATTCACGCTCACCGCCTGAAGGCGGTACTACAAACTTCCGGTTCGTAGTTCCGCCTTCAGGCGGATATTCACGCTCACCGCCTGAAGGCGGTACTACAAACTTCCGGTTCGTAGTTCCGCCTTCAGGCGGATATTCACGCTCACCGCCTGAAGGCGGTACTACAAACTTCCGGTTCGTAGTTCCGCCTTTAGGCGGATATTCACGCTCACCGCCTGAAGGCGGTACTACAAACTTCCTGAGAAAAAAACACTAAAATTATGAACAGTCTCAGCCATTGCAAAGTATTGCTTGTTGATGATACAAAAACCAATATAGATGTTCTTATTCAGGCACTGAGAAATGACTATAAACTCGGAGTTGCTCTGAACGGATTAAAAGCAATTGAATACGCCCGGACTCATAAGCCTGATCTGATTCTTCTGGATATTCTTATGCCCGGAATAGACGGTTATGAAGTCTGTGAAAAACTTAAAGCAGATGAGGCGACAAGCCAGATTCCGATTATATTTATCACTGCTATGGACAGCCCTGATCATAAAACAAGAGGCTTTGAAATCGGAGCTGTTGATTATATTACCAAACCCTTTGATGCCACAGAGGTCAAAGCAAGGGTCAAGACGCATCTCTCTCTCAAGATTGCTCAGGAAGCATTGAAAAACCAGAATATTATCCTTGAAGAAAAAGTCAGGGAACGGACACGGGAGCTTGAAGAGACACAGATTGAAATCCTTAACCGGCTTACTATGGCTGCTGAATACCGGGATAAAAAAACAGGAAACCATATCAGGCGGGTCAGTGAATATTGCCGTCTTCTTGGCGAGGCAGCAGGGCTTTCTCCTGAAGAATATAATGTTATTGCGCTTGCCAGCACAATGCACGATATAGGAAAGATCGGGATTTCAGATATTATCCTGCTGAAAGCAGGTCCTTTAAGTCAGGATGAACGGGACATCATGGAGACCCATACAAATATCGGTGCAGATATTTTATCAGGCAGCAGCAGAAAGCTTCTTAAAGCCGCAGAGGTTATTGCAATGACTCATCATGAAAAATGGGACGGCACAGGCTACCCTCTGGGACTGAAAGGAAAGGAGATTCCTTTATCCGGCAGAATTGTCGCTATATGTGACGTATTTGATGCACTTATTTCAGAACGTCCTTATAAAAAACCATGGGGTATGGAAGAAGCGGTTAAAAATATAATATCTGAAAAAGGGGGACATTTTGATCCTGAATTGGTAGAGCTTTTTGTGGGTCTGGTGCCTGCTTTTAAGAAAATTATCCGGGATAAAGTATAGCTATGTAGTTATGTAGGTCGGGTTAGCGCAGCGTAACCCGCAATGCCATTAAGTTAAGACCTGACCTGACCCCCGACCCCTTCCCGAAGGGAAGGGGAGACCTCATTCCGCTTTATTCCCCCCTTCCCTTTGGGAAGGGGGCAGGCTTCGGCATGAGACTTCGGCGTGAGCTCAGCCGAACGATCAGCCGAATGGGGGTCAGGCTGGTTTATACCTTAACTTAATGGCATTGAGCGTAACCCGCTGCCAGAAACGTAAACCAATGAAACGACTCATTCAAATCATAGATAATAAAATTTTAAGACTGATTCCTCTTAAAAAAAACAGATATTCACTTGGCAGAGGAACAGCCAATGATATTATTTTTGACAACCCCAAAGTATCAAGGGTTCATGCAGTTATTCTTTCAGAAGATGACACCTGTTATATTCGTGACCAAAATTCTGCCAATCATCTTTTTGTCAATGGTGAGCAGGTGAAAAAAAAGAGACTTGAATCAGGCGATAAGATCGGTTTATCCAAAGAGGTTACGCTTATCTATTTATCTGAAACAGATACAGATGAAACCCGTGATTCAGTGTCGGAACAAAACAGAAGCCGTATGTGGAATGCTATCAATAAAAAAGATTTTTTACGCATAAAAGAAGTTACCGGCAGGATTATCTCTTTAGAAAATCTTGATCATATACTTAATATTATTCTTGAAGAAGTTGTCAGACTTGTAAAAGCGGAGCGCGGATTTATTGCTCTGACAGATGAAAAGGGAAAAATTCTGCCGGAAACAGGCGTGGTTCATAATATCCCCATGAAACAGAAAGACGAGGCTCTTTTTTCCCATTCAACAATTCAGCAGGCTATTGAAAAGCGTAAAAATATCTTTGTAATAGGAGATGAAGCAGAAGAGAATCATCTTTCAAACAGTATTCTGGAGCTTGACCTCCAGTCTGTCATGTGTGCGCCCCTGATTTTCGGAGATAAGATTGTGGGAATACTCTATGTTGACTCAGGGCATCAGTTGTTTGAATTTAATGAAACCGATCAGTTTTTCTTTACCATTCTTTCAGATCATGCCGCAATTGCCATAGAAAATGCAAGGCTTTACAGTCAGATAAAGATAAAAACCGAACAACTGAGAGAAGAGGTTCATGCCAGTGAAGAGCGGTACCGGCAGACCCTTGAAGCGGCACCGGATTCAATTACTGTCACCAGATTGCAGGATGGTCATTTAATTCAGGTTAATGAAGCCTTTTACAGCATATTCGGATATTCCGGGGAAGAGGCATTACATAAAACAGCTTTTGAACTGAATCTTTTTTTTGATTCAGAAGATATGGGACACATTATTGAGCAGATAATGAAGAAAAAAGATGCCAGGGGGATTGAGGCACGGGTCAGGAGAAAAGACGGCTCTCTTCTTGATGTGCTTATATCTGCCAGATTTTTACGCTTTTTAGATGAAGACTGTATGATTATGGTTGCCGCTGATATTACTGAAAGAAAAAAAGCTGAAGATGCGCTCCGTCTGGATGAATCAAGGCTTGAGGCTTTGCTTGAACTGAATCAGATGACTCAGGAGTCTGTAGAATCTATAAAAATTTTTGCCCTTAAAAAAGCAGTTGAACTGACAAAGAGTGAAATCGGCTATATTGCTTTTATGAATTCCGATGGAACAGTTCTCACTATCCACACATGGTCGGAAAAGATGACAAAGCAAATCGGGAATTATTCTCTGCTCATTGAAGAGTGGACAGAGTCGGTTATAAAAGAGCATAAGCCGGTTATTACAAATGATTACCCGGATGATAAACTGAAAAAAGAGCTTCATGATGATTATATTCCGGTTTTCCGTCACATGAGTATCCCTGTTTTTGAAGGAGAGCGGATTGTTATTACAGCAGGAGTCAGTAATAAGCCTGAATTATATGATGAATCAGATGTCCGCCAACTGACTCTGATGATACAGGGGATGTGGCGGCTGATTCAGCGCAAGGATGCGGATGCGTCTCTCCGTAATCTTAACGAGGAATTAGAGCATCGTGTGGTTGAACGGACAATTCAGTTGGAAGATGCGATAAAGCAGGCTAAACAGTTGGCACGTGATGCTGAAGTTGCCAATATTGCCAAAAGTGAATTTCTTGCCAATATGAGCCATGAAATCCGCACTCCCATGAACGGCATTATAGGAACATGCGATCTTATTATGTCAACGGATCTTGATCGCAAGCAGAAAGAGTATCTGAATATTATCCGCACTTCCAGCGCGCTCTTCTGGGGCTTATAAATGATATTCTTGATTTTTCAAAAATCGAAGCAGGGAAGCTGGATTTTGAAAATATTCCCTTTTCCCCGCGTGAAGTGATCGGCGAAGTCTGTGATATGTTTTTTGAAAAAATTGCCGAGAAAAACAGTGAACTGATTCTGGATATTGATCCTGATGTCCCCGGCAAGGTTATCGGAGACCCTTTCCGTCTGCGTCAGATTCTGGTAAACCTTACATCCAATGCATTCAAGTTTACAGATCAGGGAGAAATCTGTATTCAGTGTTCAGTGAACAGTAATCAGGCAAACAGCCATGAGCCGACCGACTGCATAGAGCTTCTTTTCTGTGTCCGGGATACAGGAATCGGAATTGATAAAGAAATTCAGGATAAACTTTTTGAAGCATTTATACAGGCAGACGGCTCAATTACCCGGAAATACGGAGGGACAGGTCTGGGGCTGGCTATCTGCAAGCGTATTGTAAATATGATGGACGGCGAAATATGGGTGGACAGCAAACCGGGGGAAGGGAGTGTTTTTTTCTTTACAGCAAGATTTAAGACTATCGCCAATGATGTTCTTTCAGAATCTGTTGTTCCGAATGAACTGAAAAATTTTAAAGTACTGATTGTTGAAGATAATTTAAGTGTTCTGGAGATCATGAAAGAGCTTGTTGAATCCTTCGGTTTTCGGACAGAGATAGCAAAGTCAGCAGAAGAGGCACTTTCGGCATATCACAGATCTGTCAGGATGGAACATTTTGATCTGATTATCATGGACTTTAAATTACCTGATATGGACGGGATTACAGTATCTGAAAAAATCAAAAAAGAGACCCGTATAAAGGCACCGCCTATTATCATTATCAGCGGCTATATAAGGGAAAATGATATTCGCCGCGCCAAAGAAGTCGGTGTGGAGAGTTATTTAATCAAGCCGATTAAGCAGTCTCAGCTTTTTAACACTATTCTGGAAATATTCGGATACAAAAGATTTGCCCCTGAGAAAAGCTATACAGACCTTGCTTTTCCCGAAGAATTTTCAGATATTCATATTCTGGTAGTTGAGGATCACCCGATTAATCAGCGTGTTGTTACTGAAATTCTCCAGATGTCAGGCATTTATGTGGATTGTGCAGTCAACGGGCTTGAAGCTGTTCAATCTGTCAGAAAAAAGAATTATGATGCGGTTTTAATGGATATTCAGATGCCGATCATGGACGGAATTGAAGCGACAAGAAGGATTAGAGAGATAGAGGATTACAGGGGCAGAGGATTGGAAGATGGTCAGACAGATACCTTTTTACCCCTTTATTCCTCTAATCCTTCTTTACCTATTATTGCAATGACTGCCCATGCCATGTCCGGAGACCGTAAAAAATGTCTTGAAGCCGGAATGAATGATTATATATCCAAGCCTATAAACCGTAAAGAACTGTTCTCTGCACTCAGAAGAAATATTAAAAAGCAGAAAGGGAAATTATGCGGAGAAAAAAAGAGAGAATTCAGGGGGAAAACGCTGATAATAAGTTAAATTTTCTGAAAAAAACCGGCTTCTTAACAGATAGCCAATCTGTCTCTGCCGGGAAAGAGGAAAATAAGGATGTAAAAATGCCGGACATTCCCGGTTTGAATATTGCAGAGGGATTGGAGCGTATGGGCGGAGCATGGAATCTGTATATTGATATTTTAAGGGAATTTTCCGATATTTATAAAAATTTTGTCCAAGAGTTCAAAGAGCTTATTCAAAAAAAAGCATTTAAAGAAGCCAGATTAAGAGTTCACAGTTTAAAGGGAGCTTCAGGGAATGTCTCTGCAACTGACTTGACAAATGCTGCAGCTGCATTGGATGATGCCTGTGAAAGAAAAGACCCTGAACAGATTCAGAATCTGCTGTTTTCCGTTGAAAATGCTCTGAGTAATTTTATGGCTAATACCGGAATTCTTATACAGAATAAAAGTTCCGTTGAATCTGATACCGCCGATAGTGAAAATCAGTTAAATATCTATGAGTTGTTTGAACAGTTTGATAAAAGCCTTGATAGCTTTGATCCTATAGGATCAGAACTGTATTTAAAAAAATTATCTGATATGCTTAATAAAACATCTGATACTTTCAGAGATGATCTGGAAATTTTGAGCAATCATATAAAACATTATGATTTTGACAAAGCCGGAGAGACGTTAAGAAGGATAGCAAAAAATATAAATAATTAAGAATGTTTAAGTCTTGTTCCCACGATTTGCGTCCCGTAAGTTTGTAGTACCGCCTTTAGGCGGTGAGCATGAAGTTTGTAGTACCGCCTTTAGGCGGTGAGCATGAAGTTTGTAGTACCGCCTTTAGGCGGTGAGCATAAAGTTTGTAGTACCGCCTTTAGGCGGTGAGCATGAAGTTTGTAGTACCGCCTTTAGGCGGTGAGCGCGAACTTTCCATTTTTAGCATCAATATCCGCCCCGTTTGCCAATAATATTCTGCAAAATCTGAAATTACTATATGCTATAAAGATGAAAACATATCAAGGATAAAATCTTAGAAAAAAAAAGTTCTTTCTTTATAACTGTTTTTGAGATAATCTTTTTCAAAAAAATAATTTGCCAAAACAAAATGGAGGATCTGATGAAAGGAATAAAAAAATTTTATGCAGTATTGGCAGGTATCTTTATCATTTTGACAATAAGTATCTCATTTGCGGAAAGAGTGCCTGACACGGGACAGAGCAAATGCTATGATGATCAGGGGAATGAAATATATCCATGCCCGGAAAAAGGCGAATCATTTTACGGACAGGATGCCAATTATACAATAAACACTCAGTCTTATACAAAATTAGATTCACAGGGAAAAGACCTGTCTGATTCTGCTCTTCAATGGGCTATGGTAAGGGATAATGTAACCGGCTTGATATGGGAAAATAAAACCGATGACGGATCAATCCATGATAAAGAAACTACATACACATGGGAAGAGGCTCAGACTCTGCTTGCCGATCAACTGAATAAAGAAAAATTCGGCGGATATTCCGACTGGAGACTTCCGAACATTAAAGAACTGTCATTTATTGTAAAGAGAGATAATTACAATCCTTCAATTAACAAAGACTTTTTTCAGGTTACAGCTTCGGATATTTACTGGTCATCTACAGAAGCTCCCTATGAAACAATAAGTTATGTAAGATATGTGCATTTTCTTGACGGCAATGTTTATAATTATTATAAGACATATCCTTATTATGCACGCTGCGTAAGAGGCGAAGAGGGCTGGTTATCAGATAATCTGATTATAAATAATAACGGAACCGTTACAAACGCATCAACAAATCTGATATGGCAGCAAAAAACCGGCGGCTATATGAACTGGAAGGATGCTCTTGAATATTGTGAAAACCTCAGCCTTGCAGACAGCAGTGATTGGAGGTTGCCTAATATCAATGAACTTCAGTCTTTGGCGGATTATAATAAATATAATCCTGTTATATCAGAGCATTATTTTCCTGATACCCAGTCAGAACCGTACTGGTCTTCTACAACAAATGCGGGTTCTGCCGGGAATGCGTGGTCTCTCTTTTTCAACAATGGGAGTGTATATTACAATAATAAAACAGATAATTATTATGTACGTTGTGTGAGCGGCGGATATATAACAGTCTCAAGAAAATTCGGCTCATCCTGCTACACAGCCGGAACAAAGCTGACGGTATCTTTAACTGTTACCCCTTCATTTTCTTCAGAAAGTTATGCGGTTGAAGATACACCGCCTGACGGATGGGCAGTTTCCGACATCAGTAACAGCGGGACTTTTGATTCAGTCAGTAAAAAAGTCAAATTCGGACCGTTTCTTGACAATGCCGGTCGGACTCTGACCTATAATATAACTCCTCCTGCCACTGTAACAGGTGATAAAACCTTTACCGGCACTGCTTCTGCTGACGGCATGAGTATTTCAGTTCTCGGCGATTCGGTTATCAGTATTTGTTCAGGTTATCATCCTGCGGACATATCCCCGTCCAATTTTTATATATCTATTGAAGAACTTACATCCTATGGAGCATCATGGAAAAAAGGTGATACATGGAGTGTGACACCAAATCCGATTCCGATTGATTATGTTACCCGTGCAGGTGCAATCTGGAAAGGCGGAGAAAAATACATATATGACCTCTCTTTCGGAGCGTGTCCAATCTGCTGGGTGAAGAGTACGGCAAGGTCAAAGAGAAGTGTTTCGGATTCTTCCGCAATAAGTACGATGCCTGCAAACTGCAATCCGGGTGAAACATTTACAGTTTCTATTGATATAACTCCGGCATCGGATGTTGTAAATTATGCGGTTGAAGATCAGATTCCTGACGGGTGGGGAGTCTCTTCTGTCAGTGATTCAGGTTTATTTGACGCTGTGAACCGCAAGGTCAAATTCGGTCCTTTTTATGATAATCAGAAAAGGACTCTGACATATCAGGTAAAGATTTCAGCGGATATTTCAGGTGATTATACATCCATCGGCAAAGCCTCATTTGACGGTGTGAATATTGAAATAACCGGGGACAGAAATATCAGCGCCGACGGAAGCGGGGAGACAATCCCCGGTGATGCAAATCAGGACGGCAAACTTGATATGCAGGATGTTATTTATATTTTACAGATACTTACAGATATGAGAAAGTAATTACGACGCCCTTAATAAAAAGGCGGACACGCTCCGCTTAGTCCGCCCTACTGACTTAGTTTTTTTCACTATGGTCATGTACTAAGTTTCTTATAAGGTGATTTTTATGATTCCTATAATTTCTGTTGTAGGCAAATCAGGATCAGGTAAAACAACATTGATTGAAAAGCTGATCCCTGAACTCAAAAAAAAAGGATATAAAATCGGTGTGATCAAACATGCTTCTCACGGATTTGAAATGGATCACAAAGGAAAAGACAGTTGGCGACATAAAGAAGCAGGAGCAGATACCGTTATTATCACCGCAGCAGAGAGAATTGCCATGTTAAAGGATGGCAATTTTGATACATTAGATTCTCTTGAAAAATACTTTCAGGATATGGATATTGTAATTACTGAAGGATATAAACAGGAAGATAAACCTAAAATAGAAATCTTCCGTGCGACAGCACATAAAGAGCCTCTTTGCCGAAATGATCAGAATCTTATTGCTCTGGTAACAGATACAGATATTGATCTGAATGTACCGCGATTCAGTTTGGAAGATATTAAAGAATTGGCTGATTTTATAGAAAATCAGTTTTTATAAACTTTCCGGTTCTCTTTTCCCACTTCTTTGCGGTTCATCTTTTCAATGCAAAAATTTCAACTTCTTAAATTCATGTTATTTTATAAAACGCTGATTAAAGACTTCCTAAGTTTCAAAAACTTAGAAAGTCTTTACCGCTGAATGGGAAAAGTTATTTAATTCACGATCATCAGCTTCTTAAAAAGGAATAATCTCTTATGGAAATAAAAACAGATTTTCTGGTAATCGGCAGCGGTATAGCAGGTCTTTCATTTGCTCTTAAAGCCGCTGAATCCGGCAGTGTTGCTTTAGTTACCAAAAAAGAAATTATGGACAGCAATACCGCTCTTGCTCAGGGCGGAATTGCATCTGTCTTTGACCGTCTTGATTCTTTTGATCTTCATATTCAGGATACCCTTGATTCAGGGGACGGGCTTTGCAATAAAGATGTAGTGGAGATGGTTGTCAAAGACGGACCCGCAAGAATTCGCAGCCTCATGGAACTGGGAGTAAATTTCAATCTGAAAGAAAATGAGAATGAACAGCATGAAGAATCGGGAGATTATGTTGATCTTGATCTCGGACGCGAAGGAGGACATTCAAAAAACCGTATTGTACATGCCCAGGATATGACCGGCAGAAGAAGTTGAAAGGGTTCTGGTGAATCATGCCAAAAATCATAAGCGGATTAAGCTGTTTGAAAATCATATAGCTATTGATCTTATAACCTGTTCAACTCGTATAAAAAGAGGACTGATAACAACTACACATGAAGATTACTGCTGCGGTGCCTATGTTCTTGATTCAAAGAGAAAAGAGGTAAAAACATTCTGCTCACGGATAACCGTTCTTGCTACCGGCGGAGCAGGCAAGGTCTATCTTTATACAAGCAATCCTGATGTTGCTACCGGAGACGGAATTGCTATGGGATACAGGGCGGGGGCGACTGTTGCAAATCTTGAATTTGTTCAGTTTCATCCGACCTGCCTGTATCACCCGGATGCAAAGAATTTTCTTATATCCGAAGCTGTACGGGGAGAAGGAGGGATTCTTATAAATTCAAAAGGTTCTCCGTTTATGGAAAAATATGATCCGCGAAAAGATTTGGCATGTCGGGATGTGGTTGCACGCGCGATTGACACTGAACTGAAAAAAAGCGGAGATGATTCAGTTTTTCTTGATATATCGCATAAAGATTCAGAATCTGTAAAAAAACGCTTTCCGAATCTTTACGCAAAATGCCTTGATTTTGGTATTGATATGACCAGAGAACCGATTCCGGTTGTTCCGGCTGCGCATTATATGTGCGGCGGTGTTGTAACAGATATGGCAGGAAGAACTGATATTCAAAGACTGTATGCCATCGGAGAGACCGCCTGCACCGGACTTCACGGCGCAAACAGACTTGCAAGCAATTCTCTTCTTGAAGCAATGGTCTATGCGCATAAAGCAGTTGAAGAGGCTATCAAAGAGATCAGCATCTCAGATTTTAAACCGATTCTGAATCCGCCGTTATGGGATGAAGCCGGAACAACAGACAGCGATGAATTGATTATGGTTTCACATAACTGGGATGAAATCAGGCGTCTTATGTGGAATTATGTGGGGATTGTCCGATCAGACAAGCGACTTGGAAAGAGCAAGACACCGTATTGATAATATTCAGAGTGAAATCAGAGAATATTACTGGAACTTCAAAGTTGAATCAGATCTGATTGAACTGAGAAATATTGCTATGGTTGCAGAACTTATTATCAAATGTGCCGCACACAGAAAAGAGAGCCGGGGGCTTCATTATAATATCGGTTATCCAAGACGTGATGATAAAAGATGGCAGAAAGATACTATCCTCAGAAGACCTTTTGTCGGGTGATTTCATTGTCGGCAAGAAGCTAAGTTTTTTAAAAAAACTTGGCTTCTTATCTGTTTAGGATTTAAAGGATTAATAATATGATAAAAATAAAGACGCTTAAAACTGTATGGCTCTTATTTTCATTATTATCTGTATTTTCTATCTTATCATGTATGCCATATCAGCATATCCGACAGATGCCAATCAGAGATATAAACATTGAATGGATAAGAGATGGAATATATAAAGGAAAATTTAATTACGGTATTGGCAGGAGATTTACTTATGAGGTGCAGACAACTGTAAAGAATCATAAAATTGTTGAAATTGACATTTTAAAGAATAAGGATACAAGATATGCAAAGATGGCAGAAGATGTGACTGATAGGATTATAAAGGCTCAAAATCCGAATGTAGATGCTATCAGCGGAGCCACTGCTACAAGCAAGGCATTAATGAAGGCGGTTGAAAATTCACTTCTGATTCCCCCTGTATTTAAAAAAAGCCCATGAACGTAAAATCTATTTTGTCCTGTAAGGATAAATAAAATATTTCTCTTTATATCCCTTTCTGTAATTCTGATTTTTTTGCCCCTTTATTATTAAAAGTGGTCCCTTATATATATTTCTTAATAATAATAAGCTCTGTCAAATTGTTCATAACTTTTTAATTAACTTATTTTTAAAGATAAAATCGCAAAAGTTATGAACAATGCATTGTTCATAACTTTTGAGTTATGAACATCCGAAAACAAAATGTTCATAACTCAGAAGTTATGAACATTTTATGAACAATGCATTGTTCATAACTCATTTAACATCATGATTTTAAATGAAAAAATTATCCCGGCCGTTTTTTTAACATACTGATTTTACAGATAAAAAAATTTAAAAATTTCAAAAGTTATGAACAATCCGCCTGTTTTAGCGGGAAATATCCTATATCTAAAATTTCAGGAAATATCCTATATCATTTTTGACAAGATATATCCTGAAAAAAAGGTGATTTTAAGCGATTTATTTGGGTTTAAAAATTTGATAATATTATTAAATATCAGTTATAAACAGCTTTTATCGAGAAATGTCCTATATCATATTTAGTGAAATATATCCCGTAAAAATACAGGGATAAATCCTATATCCCGTTTGATGAAATATATCTTGGAATTTCAGATATAGGATAAATCCTATATCTGATTTTACGGGATATATTCCGTAAAAATACAGAGATAAATCCTATATCATATTTGATGGAATATATCTTGGAATTTTAGATATAAGATAAATCCCATATCCCGTTTAAAAGTTTGTAGTACCGCCTTTAGGCGGTCCGGCGTGCTGCGGTAACCGTCTGATTTCACACGGATCACCTAAAGGCGGTACTAAAACTTTTATAAATTTCCGATCTGCTGATAACAAATCACTGTAAGGAATAATGATAAAAGATAAATAATAAAGTTAAATTAAATATCTGAACAGTTTTGACAAATCGTATGAATATAGTATATATAATGTGAACTAAGAATTAAAAATCAGGAATTAAAAAAAATAAAAATAACGGAGGAGTCTTTTTGTGGAAGAGAAATTGGTAAAAATCATGGAGCTTGAAAACGGCTTGGTACTCAAACTCTTCGATACTTCAAGAAAAATAGCGGCTGACCTATGGCTGGTCTCATTTATCGCAAGAATAGAAATCTTCACGGATAATTTTTTATCAGAAAAAAACTGCCCATTAAATGTAACCGCAGATGAGATAAAAAAGAGTCTTGGAAGTGTAATAATCTTTGAAAAAAAAGAGGAACGCAATTTTATTGATGAAAAAAAAAAGGATGAGGTATTTAAAAATCTGAGTCTCTCTTTTTTAAATACTTCTCTTTCTTATTTATCTCATGCCGATTTTTCAAAGAAGTTTATTTTGAAGAAATATAAGGAGCATATAGCAAACCCTTATGGTATGCCATATAAAAGATAATATCATGTTTAAATCCGTTCCCACTCTTCAGTGTGGGAACGGGAGAAGTATTTCAGAGTTGTTCCCGCGATTCAGCGTGGGAACAAGGAGAAGGAGTGCAGAAATATCTTGCACTCCCATCACCCCGGATATTGGAAAACTGCTCAGATACATATACAGCAAAGCATTTCTTATATTATTTATTACCCTGATAACCGGAATACCTGTTTATGCAGATATATATGTGTATGTTGACAAAGAAGGGGTAATGCACTTCACAAATGTACCTACATCCCCTAAATATCAGCTTTATCTGAGAGACAGAACATCATCCTCATCATCCTATTCAGATTCCTCATCCTCTTCATCATTATATTGGACAGATCGTTATGATAATCTGATCAATGAGGCTGCTGGAAAATACGGTGTTCCATTTTCATTGGTAAAGGCGATCATTAAGGCTGAATCGAATTTTAACCCGAAAGCTGTTTCAAGAGCAGGAGCAAGGGGGCTGATGCAGATTATGCCTGATAATTTTTCTCTGCTTCAAATTGATGATCCGTTTAATCCGGGGGAGAATATAATGGGAGGAACACGTTATTTCAGAAGCCTGCTGGATCGCTTCAACTGGGAGCTTTCACTTGCTCTTGCAGGCTATAATGCCGGTCCCCAGAGAGTTGAGCAGTATAACGGAATCCCTCCTATCAGAGAGACTCAGGACTACGTTAAAAGGGTAAAAAAATATTACCGCATATTAAAACCGGATGTAGCTTCGGAATAATAAAGAAGAAAGAATCATTCAAAATGACAATTGCTGTTACATTAGACATGGGAAGCACCCGGATAAAAGCCGCTCATCTGACGGAAAAGGGAAATTTGATTCAGATAATCGGAATTGACGCTCCGTCTCTGACGGGTAAAGAACTTATTCGGGAAGGAGATGCTATTGCCTATACAGATACAGCGATTCAAGTTTTGCAGAAATCGCTCAAAGGTCTTCCCAAAGATATTCCCATAGGAATAGCTTCTCAGCGTTCTTCTTTTCTTTTATGGAAAAAAGAGAGCGGTAAACCTGTTACCCCTCTGATTTCATGGCAGGATCGCCGGGCAAATAACTGGTGTACTGAGCATCAGAATAAATTTTTTGATCTTGAATCTTACACAGGTCTTTTACTCTCCCCTCACTATGCGGGACCCAAACTGGCGTATCTTTTTTCTCAGCATCCTGATTTGAAAAAAGCGGCAAATATCGGAAAGCTCCTTTTCGGAACACTTGATACTTTTCTTCTGTGGCGTCTTACCAGCGGAAAATATCATCAGACTGATCTATCTATGGCAGCGCGTACTCTGATGGCGAATCCGCGAAAAGGAGAATGGTCGAAATTGCTTTTGAATTTCTTTGATATTCCGTCTCTGATTCTGCCCGATATTGTTCCCACTTTCGGCAGGCGGATTCCGCTGAATACCGGAGGCGTATTAACCGTTTCTGTAGCGGATCAGGCGGCTGGACTGGTGAGCATAATGAAAACATATCCTCATGCGGTTCTGGTTAATCTGGGTACAGGCGGATTTGTGATTTATCCGATTGGATCTGAGATGAAGCATATTTCCGGATATTTATGCGGTCCAGTGTTGAATGATCCGAATCAGCAGAAAATATATGCTCTGGAAGGGACAATTAACGGCATAGCAGATGCAATGGCGCAGCAGATTCCTGACCCGGTTGTATTAACTGAAACAGACCACGCCCCTGAATCTTTCTGTCTCCCTGATACTGCCGGCGCAGGCTCTCCATTATGGAGGGCGGATATACCTTTTTCCCTTTCATCAGGAGCTGGAAATCTGACTCCTGAAAATCTCAAACGGATTGTTATGGAAGGGATTATTTTCAGAATAAATCAGATTCTTCAGGATATTCTTATTCACAATCCCGCTTTTGAAGCGGTTTTATGTAGGGGTAAGCCCCTGTGCTTACCCCGAATCATCCTTTCCGGGGGTATCTCTGCTGAATACTTTATCAGTCATGGACTTGCCGCATGTACCGGATTTCCTGTTCTGAAGCTGATCGAGCAGGAGACAACGCTGACCGGTGCCGCAATGCTGGCGATTCAATTACAGGCTGATAAACAAAGAACTGTTAATAATTCTGATTATGTTCAAGTTCAAGTCAATGGAAAAGAAGGTGAATATCTGAAGGAAAAATTTTTAAGATGGAAAATCTGGTTGAACAAAATAATAAGACCTGCGGGGTTTCCAAAACCCCGCAGGTCTTCAGCAGGTTTTTTATAAAATATGAAAAAAATCAATATACGTTATCTTTATTACACCTTGGCATATCTTGCATTTCTCATACTGATTATTATGCTGGCAGATATGGGAGCAGCCCCATGGGTCTTTAAATCCGTCAAATTAATCCCGTTTGGCGATAAAATATGCCATCTGATCCTTATCGGATTACTCTCCTATTTTATAAACAGCGCCCTGTATTGCAGAGAGATAAAAATAAAGAAATTCAGGATACTCACCGGCAGCCTGCTGATTACACTTCCCGTGTTGCTTGAAGAGCTTTCGCAGGTCTTTGTAAGCTCCAGAAATGCGGATATTACAGATGCTTTATCTGATATTGCGGGCATCTGTTTATTCGGCATACTGGCGAGAATAAATTTGAAGCAAAAGCAAACAGAGCGGATCTGAAATGAAAAATTCTTGCATTTTTGATTTATAATTGATAAACAGTAAAAGAGTTCCGAAGTTTAGAATACTTTGGAACTCTTTAATAATTAAATCTTTGTAAGGAATTTTTCATGCGTTACATCGTGGTTGTTCTGATTACATTTATTATTTTTTATACCAATCCTGCTTTTTCATCTGATGTAGAAGAGCAGATAGATATGGAATTTGAATGGTTACAGGCTGAAACTGTTCAGATTGCATCAAAGAGTAAAGAATCTCTTTTTGATGCCCCGTCTGTTATCAGCCTGATTACAAAAGAAGAGATAAAGAATCTGAATCCGGGAAATCTGGTTGATTTAATCAATACCATTCCGGGATTTAATTCTCATATCAGAGAATTGGGAGAGACGCTCTTTCAATTTTCGCGGAACACATTCTGCCCATCATAATATCCTTCTGATGATAGACGGACATGCGGTAAATAACAGAATCTTTGGCAGCCTCAGCTATATTATAGGCTCCATTCCTGTTGAATCTGTTGAAAGGATTGAAATTATCAGAGGTCCCGGTTCCGTAATGTACGGAACAAATGCGTTTCATGCAGTTATCAATGTGATTACCATAAGAAATAGTGAAGGTTCAGAATCAAGGAGCATCGCTAAAATCGGTTCTGATAAAACCATTGCAGGCGTGACAACTGCAAAGATAAAAGAGGGTGATTTTCAGCTTTCAGCTACAGGCTCTTATCTTTATTCTGACGGTCCTCAGCTTGATTTTACAGATATTAACGGGCTTCATGGCAAGACTGATTTTGAGAAAAAGATTCCGCATCTTTATGTCAATCTTCAGAAGGGAATGTTCGGCTTTTCAGGATTATACAATCAGGAGACTCTCGGACCCTTTGTAGGACTTGCATATCAGTTAAATGACGAAACAGAAAGAGATTACACAACAATGGCGGCTGAGGGGAGATTTAACACCTCTTTTTTTGATGAAAAATATGAGCTTTCCGGGAAAGCATATTGGGATATGTTTAAATATGACTGCTTCTGGGAAATAATTTCAGAAAGTGAATCAAATCCCTATGGTTATATTGCTGAAGGAAAAGCTGATGATTTCCGTGTCGGAACAGAATGGAATCTTCAAATCCGTTTTTCTGACAGACATCGCCTGCTTTCAGGATTTGTATATGATTATATTGAGCTTTCCAGTTCAAGCGGCGTGGATAATTCTCAGGATCCTTCGCAGATGACTTCCGAGTCTGAATGGATAAGCACAGGAAATGAAAAAAATTATGCTTTTTATCTTCAGGATAATCTTTTTATAACTGATACGCTGCAAATTGTTGCGGGTCTGCGATATGATAATCACACGGCTTATGGCGATTCATGGAATCCGCGATGCGCTCTTACAAAAAAATTAGGAGATAAAACAAATATAAAAATACTTTACGGGCAGGCATTCCGCTCCCCGACATTCTGGGAACTTTATTCAACAAGTGATGATCAACTCGGAAATCCTAATCTTGAACCTGAAAAAATTCAGACCTTTGAAACAGAGGTGAATACATTTTTTAATAAGTATCTTTTCGGAAGAATCAATTATTATCATAATGAAATCCGTGATATTATTCTGACTGATGTGGATAATATTCCGAAGACTATGAAAAATATGGGAAAAACAGTGGTTGACGGGGTTGAAGCGGAGCTTCGCGGAAATCTGTTCAATGAAAATCATTCTTTTACTATCAACGGATTTTTTAATAAATCTGAAGATAAATATCTGGATAAAGATGTCTATTGGGTGCCTCAGTACGGCATCGGATATATTCAGAATAACCGCTGGTCAAAATATATTAATACAAATATCCATGTCAAATATATCGGAAAAATTGAACGTGAAGAGAGTGATACGAGATCTGATATTTCCGCTGTAACATTGGTTGATTTTTCAGCGCGTCTTTCCAATCTTATGCCGGGAGTTTCTTTGGCGGGTTCTCTGTATAATCTGTTTGATAAAGAGCAATATTCACCGTCTCCGTCATTTCTACAGGAAGATTTCCCACATTCAGGGAGAACATTTCTGGTTACTGTTGAATATAGTTATTAAAGATAATCAGGAATTGAGAATTAGGAATTAAAATGATTAAATTTATTATAGATAATAAAGAGATTGAATTTGAGGAAGGGGAAATTCTTCTTCAAGTCTCTCTTGACAATGGAATTTATATCCCGAACCTTTGCTATCTCAAAGGATCAAAGCATCCTTCAGTATCATGCAGGATGTGCTTTGTTGAAATTGAAGGGAATAACAAGCCGGTTACATCCTGTACCGTCAAAGTCAAAGAAGGTATGAAGGTTCAGACAGATACACCCGCTGTCCGGCGATTGCAGAAAAGGGCGTTTGAATTGCTTTTATCTGTGCATCATGTCAATTGCAAAGAATGTTTTGCCAACAGAAAATGTGAGTTGCAGAAGATCGCCAAATTCCTCAAGCTGGGGCTGAGGCAGAAAGAATTTGAACAGCATCTTAAAAAGATGGAAGCAGATGAAGATCATCCTTTCCTGAGATATTATCCTAATCATTGTGTATTGTGCGGCAAGTGCATTCAGGTTTGTCAGGAGAAGCACGGGAAACCGTATCTGACTTTTTCAAAACGCGGGATTAATACGATAATCAGTTTTTACAGTGAAAGAGAGATGACAGAGGGGCTTCCCTGCAAAGATAAAATTGCGTGCGTAGATATATGCCCTGTCGGTGCTCTTACTGTAAAGAAATCCTAAAACCTAACCCCCCTGCCCCTTCCCTAAAAGGAAGGGGGAGACAATATCTTTTCTTTTCCATACAAAAGGGGGAAAAAAGAATCCCCCTTCCCTTTAGGGAAGGGGGCAGGGGGTTAGGTTATTTCTTGTAAAGGGGGATATTATTTGAGAATCATAAGCGGCACTCTGAGAGGAAGAAAACTTCATGCAATTAGCGGCATTGCAATCCGCCCAACGTCAGACATGGTGAGGGAATCTATTTTTAATATTCTCTTCTCTCAAGTCCTTGATGCTGTGGTATTGGATCTTTTTGCCGGAACCGGCGCTTTTGGAATTGAAGCATTGAGCCGCGGGGCTGAATCGTCAGTATTTATTGATAATTCTAAAAATGCTATTTCAGTTATAAAAAAGAATATCCTGACATGCAGGATTGAAGATCGTTCCAAAATTCTTTTATGGAATATTGTTAATAACTTGAACTGTCTTAAATCATCTTCCCCTCTTTTTAATCTTGTCTTTATGGATCCCCCCTATAATAAAAATCTGATAATTCCTGCTTTGCATAATCTTCACCTGAGCCAATCTCTTGAAAACGGTGCGTGCATTGTTCTTGAGCATTCAGATTTCGAGCCGATTCCTGAAAATATCAGCGGATTTAAAATAACAGATCATCGCAAATACGGAAATACGCTTGTCTCTTTTTTGGAATATTGTTCTCCTAAATCATTCATGGAAGGAAAACCCTAAGGGTTTCTGAAACCCTCAGGGTTTATAATAGTCAAAAATATATGAACGGTTACTTATTTTTATGAGTTTCAAATATACGGCAATCTAAAGATTGGTGGCTCGGTTGGATTGAGGAAATACCGGGTGCAAATGCTCAGGAAAGAACAAAAGATGAATTACTGATAAGCCTGAAAGAAGCGGCTAAGGATATTATTGATCTTCGTCGGCAGCGGGCAAGAAGCGAAATAAAAAATGATTTTGAAGAAATTTCATTGGTAATATGAAAAGATTACTGTTCTCCGTCCAGTGAAATCAAAGAAATTATGGTACAAAAAATATGCAGTGATTTAGATATTGAAAAACCTTAAAAAAAAGAGTAATAAAATGCTGAATATTGATATATTAAAAGCAGGAGACTGTTTGCCGGAACTCATTGCACAGAGTATCAGCGGAAATGAGGTTATAATTACCAGAAGCGGACAGCCTGTTGTGAAACTTGTCGCTATCAGCGGGCAGAAAAGAAAACGCTGTTTCGGCAGTGCAAAGGGGTTGATAAAAATTTCAGATGACTTTGATGCGCCGCTTGAAGATTTTAAGGATTATATGTGATGAGAGTTATGCTTGACACGAGCAGCTTCCTCTGGTTTATTTCCGGAAGCAGCAGACTGAGCGGAAAAGCCAGGAAACTTATTGAAAACTTTGACAATGAGCTTGTTCTAAGTGCGGCAAGTCTGTGGGAGATGGCAATTAAAGTGAGTATTGGAAAACTTGAGATGTTCAGGCAGTTTGACAAGTTCATCCCTGAAAAGTTGGAAGAGAATGAAATTCAAATTCTTAATGTCGAAATAGTTCATCTTTCTGAAATGGTGAAACTCCCTTTTTATCATCGGGATCCCTTTGACAGGCTTATAATTGCCCAGTCAATTTATGAAAGTCTCCCTTTGATTGCCTGTGACAGTGTTTTTAAAGAATATCAGATTGATATTATATGGTAAATTCATAAAATATAATCTCACGCTACAAGATGCTATGATGAGTATCAAAAATTTTTGAAAGGAAAAAAATAAATTCTATATGCAGCGAATTGCTATTTACCCCGGATCATTTGATCCTATTACAAACGGGCATCTGGATATACTTGAAAGAGGGCTGGAACTCTTTGACAATATTATTGTTACAATTTTATGCAATCCTGCAAAGAACTCTCTCTTTACAGTTCAGGAGCGTACAGAGATGCTTGAGGAAAGCCTGAAAAAGTATGAAAATCATATTGAAATAGATTCTTATAACGGGCTTATGGTTGACTATGCAGTTAAACGTAATGCTACAGCGGTTCTGCGCGGACTGCGTGCTGTATCTGATTTTGAATATGAATTTCAGATGGCGTTAATGAACCGCAAGCTGAACCGTGATATTCAGACTGTCTTTCTCATGACCGGATTCAGATGGATATTCACCAGTTCATCTATTATCAAAGAGGCGGCAAAATTCGGCGGCGATGTCAGTGATGTGGTTCCTCCGGCGGTGAATGAAAAGTTAAAGGAGAAATTTGCTCAAATAAATCAGAAATAACAGGAATGAAAGGATGGTATTATGTACAGACGGTTTTCGGTAAAAAATACAGGGGTATGTATGTATGTATGTATGTATGTATGTATGTATGTATGTATGTATGTATGTATGTATGTATGTATGTATGTATGTATGTATGCTACTCGTATCTCCATGCGCTGTAAGTGCAGCGGATGAAAAAGCAGACGCAGTTGATGAACTCTCGCTGTATGAGCTGCGGAATCTGGAAACGTTCATGGTAACTGCCACAAAACGGAAAATCTCCACACGGAAAGCACCGGCTATTGCCACAGTCATCACGGCGGATGAAATAAAAAACATGGGTGCAAGAAACCTCATGGATGTGCTGAAAATGGTGCCGGGGTTCGGAGTGGCAATAAATGCCTGGGGTAAAAATATGTTTGAAGTCAGAGGAATCAGCACAACGACATCCGAAAAAATACTGGTTATGATGGACGGACACCGTTTAAATGACGCATATCACGGAAGTGCATTTTCTCATATTTTTGACGATCTTTCTGTTGAGAAAACCAGACAGATCGAAATTATCAGAGGACCCGGTTCTGCGCTTTACGGTGCAAACGCTTTTGTAGCAGTGATTAACATTATTACAAAAGATGCGGATGATGTGAACGGCATTGAAGCAGGCGTCAGCGGAGGGAATTTTGATACAAAAAAAGTCAGCTTTCTTGGCGGCAAATCTTTTGATGATTTTAAGATATTCGGAAGTGCTGATTATATTGATACAGACGGCGCGGATATAACCATAGAAGCAGACTCTCTTTCACCCGCGCCGTTTTCAGCAGCACCAGGAGAAGCTGACATGCACCTTCAAAGAACAGATGCTTTTCTTAAAATCGCCTACGGTGATCTTATTTTAAGAGGAAATTTTATTCAAAAAGACAAAGGGGTGTATATCGGTTACGCCAATGCGATTACAGATGAAATAATGTTTAAGCATAAAAATTTCTGGAGCGATCTGAGTTATACCAAATCTTTTACGGATAAGTTTTCCGCATCCTTTCGGGCATATCTTGATTATTTTGAACAGAAAGCGAAACTTGAACTTCTTCCCGAAGGAGTTCCGGGATTTCCTGACGGTGCAACCGGATGTCCCTATCTTAAAGACAGGACGCTCGGAACAGAGCTTCAGTTTGATCTGGATATGTTCAAAGACAATCATCTGATAGCAGGATTCAGCTTTGATCATATCAGACAATATGATGTGAACTATGTTGCAAATTATAATCCGTTTACTATGGAACCGCTCGGCTCATCACAGGATGTAACCTCATGGGCAAATTTCAGCAAAGATGTTACCAGAAAAGTATGGGCAGCCTATCTTCAGGATGAATGGGCAATAAGGGAGAATCTGGGGTTCACCGCAGGAGTGAGATATGATAATTATGATGATTTCGGAGGCACCGCAAATCCCAGATTCGGCTTGGTATGGAATTTTCTGAAAGATGCAGATATGAAACTGCTTTACGGACAGGCGTTCCGGGCTCCCAATTTCCTTGAATTATACAATGACGGAAACCCTGCTGCTTTGGGTAATCCCAATCTTGACCCTGAAACAATAAAAACCTACGAAGTCAGCTTAGGGTATAGATTCGGTGGTTTGTATGCGATGAATGCAAACTATTTTTATAACAATATAGATGATCTGATAGCATTGGATACTTCTGTTTCCCCTGCACGATATGCAAACAAAGGAAGTGCCAACATTGACGGTGTTGAAGTCGTTCTGGAAGGTAAATATTCTCCCGTCAATTACTGGAAACTCAGTTATACGTGGCAGAACCCGGAAGATGCGGATACCGGTGAAGAATTGCCGAATGTGCCGTCTCAGAGGGCGGGGCTGAGTCTGAATTACGGGTTCACAAAATACCTGAACGGACATACCGACATACTGTGGACAGGCAAACGTCCCAGAGTTTCCGGTGATGACAGGGGGGATATGCCTTCATATACCACTGTTGATGTCTCTCTCATTGCCAAAAATTTTTACAAAAATTTTGAAATACAGGGAACGGTTCACAATCTCTTTGATGAAGAATACGAAGACCCGGATTTGTCAGGCGCTCAGAAACTTATTCCTTATGATTATCCGAGAGAAGGCATTTCAGCACTCATAACATTGAGTTACAAGTTCTGAGTCGCTGATTTTACCGGATTTCACAGTACCGTAGGTTGGATTGAGCAAAGCAAACCCCAACCTACGATCTCTTTTTATAGGAAAATATGGACATCTGGCAACTTAATATCTTCTGTAAAGTCGTTGAACTGAAAAGCTTCTCTAAAGCAGGAAGCAGCGTTCATCTTTCTCAGCCCACAGTCAGCAGCCACATAAAGGATCTGGAAGATCACTTTGGATGCCGACTGATTGACCGCCTTGCCAAAGAGGTAACCCCCACCAAAGCAGGGGAGTTGCTTTATACCTATGCACGCAAAATGATCTCGCTGCGGGATGAAACAGAGATTGCTCTGGCTGAATTTCACGGAAAAATACAGGGAAAACTTGTTATCGGCGGAAGCACAATCCCCGGAGGATATATTCTTCCCCGTATTGTCGGCGGCTTTATAAAAAAATATCCTGATGTTACAATCTCTCTTATTATCGGAGATACAGAAAAGATTATCAGTGAAATCCTTTCCGGCAATCTTGAGCTTGGGATTGTCGGAGCTAAATCAGATGATAAACGGGTTGCTCAGGAGAAGCTGATAGAGGATGAAATGGCTCTTGTTGTTTCAGCAGAACATAAATGGGCAGAAAAGAAACATATTACGCTTCAGATGCTTTTTGGCGAACCGTTTATCATCCGTGAATCAGGCTCCGGGACATTAAAATCAATTCAGGAGAATCTTATTCCCGCAGGATATAACATTGAAAATCTTAAAGTCATAGCAGAGATGGGAAGCACCGGCGCGGTTATTCAGGGGATAAAAAGCAATATCGGTGTATCTGTTCTTTCTTCTGTTGCTGTATCAGAAGAGCTTAAATCCGGTATTTTAAAAATTCTTTCTATTCAAGGATTAAAATTAAAACGGAATTTTTATCTTACATGGGATAAATACCGAAGCGGATCTCCGTTGTGTCATGCGTTTATAAAATTTCTGAAAGAACAGATAAACAAATCCTAAAAAACCATAAGGGTTTTTAAAACCCGGAAACAGCTTTGTAGGATATGCAGGGATCCTCTTTTAAAAACAGCATATATAGACGCCATGAGCAACTTTTAAACACAAAGAACACTGAGAAAACTTTGTGTCCTCTGTGAAAAACTTTGTATCCTTTGTGGTTAAAAAAAGCTGCATATAGCATCAATTCCAGATTCCTAATTTCCAATTCCCCATTCCCCATTTATTATATGGTTAGAAATAAGCTCTCTTTTGTGTATATTATATAACAGAAAGGAAAAAAAATATGAGAAAACAATATCCCGATAAAGAATTGGAAAGACTGTCAATGGACGTTGCTCTTCAGATTATTCCCCAACTGGAGCGGATTATCTTTAAGCTTTACTGCTATGGATTATCATTTCAGGATATTGCTATGGTAGTTGACAGAAAAGAGAGCGACATCATGAAAAAAATTTCAAACACCAGAGAAATATTGAAAGATTTTTCAGATTATGTTACGGATTAAATAATCTTTTTCAAAAAAGGAGAATGTTATGAAATCAGATTGTACAGATGTTGCAATGCTTGCCCGATATATTGACGGTTATCTGTCAGAAAATGAAAAGCATGAAATGAAAAAACATCTCTTAGCCTGTGATGATTGCATGGAAGAATTTGTTATGGCAAAAAGACTGCTTAATGATATTGATTTTATTGAATATGAGCCGGGACCCGCTGATATTGTCCGATCTGTTTTAGGAAAAGTGAAAGAGAAAATAAAGAATATCATTAAATGGGTTACAGATGATTTGACTCCCCCTGTATGGATGTTGCAGTATAATGCCTCTCCGGTGCGTTCGGGTGCTGAATTTAATACTGTATCTTCCGCTTTTGTGAAAAAGAGAATGGGAGAATTAAAAACAGAGATGTATATCCAAAAATCAAAAGCTGATAAAGTCTGTGTGTGGATAAAAGTATTCAAAGGGAGAAAAGATGCAAAAAGCGTAAGTCTTACGCTGACAAAAGAAGGCGGGCGGCCTTTGGCGAGATTTCTGAATGAAGGTTATGAATTTTTTGATAAACTGAATTTCGGAACTTATGCTCTGGTTCTTGAACAGCAGGCACAGGAAAAGGGTGTTTTTCTTTTTCAGATAGATGATAAAGGCATATATGAAAAATAAAGTAATATACATGGAAGCCGCAAAAGAGAATGATCGCCTGAAAATCGGTCTTTATTACCCTGATGATGTTATTTGGCGGTATGAAAAAGTTGCTGTTCCTATGGAAGCAATTAATATGCGCTGCCGTGAAATGATAAAGACCCTGAATAATGCCAGCAGAAACGGCGGGGATATAAAGGCTTATGAAAAACTCAAAGCAGTTGGAAAGATGCTTGGGGATGAACTGCTGACAAAGAATATAAAAAAGGAGCTTGGAAAGAGTGAGGCTGAATATCTGATTTTACGGCTTGATGATCATCTGGTTCATATTCCATGGGAACTTCTCTGCATTGATCAGGAGTTTCTCTCTCTGCAATTCAGCATGGGAAGAGTTGTAAAAACCCGTCAGGATATTGTGAAAAACAGTAACCGGAGTCTGGAAAGACCTTTGAAAATGTGGATATTGGCAAATCCGAGAGGAGACCTTGCCACAGCAGATGCAGAGGGATTGCAGATTTTTCAGGATATGGCACGGCTGAATCAGCAGATTCAGGTTATAACCCCGTCTCTTGATACGGAAATCATGCCGGATGATATAAAAGAGAAAATCAAAGAATATGATTTTGTTCATTTTGCAGGTCATGTAGATTATGATCCGCAGAATCCGTCAATTGGCGGATGGAGACTCTCTGAAGGGAATTTTACAGTCGCTGATATTGACAGGATGGCAGGCGGATCCCCTATGCCTTCTCTTATTTTTTCCAACGCCTGTCAATCTGCAAGGACTGAGGAATGGAAATGGAAAGAAGATGCTGAAGATATTTCCTTCGGACTGACCAATGCTTTTCTACGCGGGAGTCAAACATTATGTAGGAACATCATGGGAGATCATGGATGAACCGGGGAGTCTTTTTGCCCATGAATTTTACGGGCTTCTCCGTTCAGGTAAGAGTGTAGGAGAATCCATAAAAGGAGCAAGATGTAATTTAACAAAAGAATACGGACCTGATATTTGCTGGACAAGCTATCTTTTATACGGCGATCCGACCATCCGTTATTTTCGCAGGGAAACTCCTGATGTTCCCCGTTCCGGGACAGGAGAGAGGCAAAGGGAAAAAAAATCGGGTACCTCTGTTATCCGTCAGAATCCCATGACGCGGGGGACTTTATTCAATTATTCATTAAATACAGCAAAGTTGAAAGAGATACAACCATGGCTGATCTTATTTATGGCAATCTTTTTATCAGCATTTATAGGAGTTTCAGCATATTTTGTCAATCACTGGTTCTCCCTTGAAGAAAAAAAAGCAGAGGATAATCAGCAGATTCAAATCCGGCAGATGCTGATTGCAAGGGCTGAAAAGCAACTGGAGCGGACTGACCTGTTATTTGAAGAATTGGCAGAAATGACAGGTACATTACCGGCAACAGAATCTCTTTCTGCTGATGAGATGACTATTGCAACAGTTTTTGATTCCCAGTCTGTAAAAAGCGGAAAAGAGAAGCTGATTCTTCATGCGATTTCAGATCAGATTCTTCAGGGGCAGACCGTATTTAAGCTCATAGAGCAGGAATCGTTTGATATTATATTGGAAGAGCTGGTTCGGAAGATCAGGCTCACCCCTCCTGAAAATCGCATCCATCCCAGATTGCTTATGCCAAAACTGATTCTTATCCTTGAAACTTATGATTCTGGTTCGTCAACTATAGTATTGATGAGATTGGTGGAAAAAGATACCCGGCAGGTGCTTGAAACTCTGTTTGAAGAGCTTGATAATAACAGAAAAATTCTGGAACAGAAAAAAGCTCTTACCCGGAATCTTCTGGAAAAATTGAAGAAGTATGAAAAATCGAATAGACCTGATTGAATCCCTGCTGACGCATCTTTCTGATATAAAGCAGCGGCAGAATCGTAAAACCCGCCTAATTCAATTCAAGGTACTTCTCTGTAAAAAAACAGTATTGGCACACTGTGATTGTTCAGTCCAGATGCTGTAATTCTTCAGACGGATTTTATCACGTATCTTAATCTTAAGTTTTTTCCTTGACAATCATTTTTAAAATGATATTTATTTTATAAAAAGTAAATAAGATAACTCAAGTTGCCACATAATGCTCCTGCCGGATTGACAAATCCGGCAGCGGTTCGGATTTGTCAATCTTCCACCGAGCCGGGGATGGCTATTTTTTCAACAGGTGGCAACTTGGGTTAAGATAGGTGTATAATATTATTTTTGAAATTCATGATAAACGGTGTATAAAACTGAGTTTCTTCAAAAAACTCAGTTTTTTCACTAAAATTCAACTTGATCATGTAGTATCCAAAAAAAAGATTATTAGAAGAAAAGGAAAAAAGAAAATCAGATATCAGTGTCCTGTCTGTAAGAAACGGGATATTTTCCGGGATGCTTATATTGAACGGTGCGCGGTGTCTTAACTGTAAAAAATCGCTTCAGGCTATGGCGAAATCAGAAAATACTGAAGTAGCTGAACCAGCCAGGAGAGAACTGGAACTCATAAAAGAGGTAATTATGCCGGTGTGTACTTAGTTTCTTGCAGGAATTTGGTTTCTGACAAGTTTTGTTGTAGTCATCTAAAATTGTGAATCTGATTTCAGCAGCAGGTTGGGGTGAATGAAATGAACCCCGGCAATCAACTACGGAGCCGGAATTTTATCCACAATTTTAAATGAAACGATGCAGTAGTACCGCCTTTTAAATAATAAATCTGGAGGATTAAATGTAATGAGTTTTAATGGAAAGACGGAGATAGGTGAAACAGGCGGACCCGCTGTCAAACGCGGCATGGCTCAGATGCTCAAGGGCGGAGTTATTATGGATGTAGTAACGCCTGAGCAGGCAATCATTGCCGAAGCAGCAGGGGCAGTAGCCGTGATGGCATTGGAAAGAGTTCCCGCAGATATTCGGGTTCAAGGAGGAGTTGCCAGAATGTCTGATCCGGGTCTGATCCGGAAAATTATTGAATCTGTAAGTATTCCTGTTATGGCAAAATGCCGCATCGGTCATTTTGTCGAGTCGCAGATTTTACAGGCAATCGGCGTTGATTATATTGATGAAAGTGAAGTACTGACTCCGGCTGATGAAATGTATCATGTGAACAAACATGCGTTCAAAGTCCCTTTTGTCTGCGGGTGCCGTAATCTGGGCGAGGCGCTGCGCCGGATAGGCGAAGGCGCTGCAATGATTCGGACAAAGGGAGAAGCAGGAACCGGAGATGTGGTTGAGGCTGTGCGCCATGCACGGACTGTACTGGGTGAAATACGCCTTCTGCAACAGATGCCTGAAGAAGAGCTGATGACTTATGCCAAAAATATCGGCGCTCCGTATGATCTTGTTAAAGAGACTAAAAAACTGGGAAGAATGCCTGTTGTCAATTTTGCTGCCGGAGGGATTGCAACGCCTGCTGATGCTGCCCTGATGATGCAGATCGGCGTTGACGGCATATTTGTCGGTTCAGGTATCTTTAAAAGCGGAAATCCGGAACTGCGAGCAAAGGCTATTGTTGAAGCCACTACTCATTATGATAATCCTGAGATTCTGGCAAAAGTGAGTGAAAATCTTGGAGAACCTATGGTTGGTATCAGTGTCAGCAGTCTTTCGGAAAAAGAGAAATTGGCGGTACGCGGCTGGTAATCGGAAGCCGTAATTCAATTTCAGCAGATCAAAAATTTGTAAAAGTTTGTAGTACCGCCTTTAGGCGGTTTGTCGTTCTATAATAAAAGTCTGATTTCACACGAACCGCCTAAAGGCGGTACTACGAACATTACGGTCTGATTTCACACGAACCGCCTAAAGGCGGTACTACGAACATTACGGTCTGATTTCACACGGACCGCCTAAAGGCGGTACTACGAACATTACGGTCTGATTTCACACGGACCGCCTAAAGGCGGTACTACGAACATTATAGGATGATCTATGAAGATCGGTGTATTAGCATTGCAAGGCTCATTTTCCGAGCATATTCAGATGCTGCATAAAGCAGGAGCAGAAGGGATCAAAGTGCGTCTGCCAAAAGATTTGGAAAATCTGAATGGATTAATCATCCCCGGCGGTGAAAGCACCACAATTGCCAAGCTGGCAATAAAATATGAATTAATGGATCCCTTGCGGAAATTTGCAAAAGATAGAGCAGTTTGGGGAACATGCGCCGGAATGGTCTTTATGGCAAAAGATGTCGGCAGAGATCAGCCGTTGCTTGGTATAATGGATATTGTTATTAAAAGGAATGCTTTCGGCAGTCAGATAAACAGCTTTGAAGCTGATTTAAATATAAATGTTCTGAATAACGGAGATATTATTCTGTTTCCGGGCATTTTTATAAGAGCGCCTGAATTGCTTGAAGCAAAAGAAAATGTAAAGATAATCACCAGATTAACAGACGGCAGAGCAGTCGCGGCTCTTCAGAATAAATGGCTTGCAACAGCTTTTCATCCTGAGCTTACCAATGACATCCGGTTTCATCAGTATTTTCTCAGTCTGATTTAAATCATCAGGCAAATATTACAGGAATTTTTTAAAAGCTAATCTTTTTTAAGAACTTAGCTTTTTTAACTTCAAGACTTTTCTTATCATTAATTTTATCTCCTATGATTTTTATTTGCAAATCTCTCTCTTTTCAAATAATATAACCCAAACTCAGCAGACGGAAAAGTTTGTAGTTCCGCATTCAGGCGGACTGTTGCTCTGTGATAAAAGTCCGATTTAAAAAGACCGCTTGAAGGCGGAACCACGAACTTTTCGCATTCAGGCGGACTCTTATCCGATCATATCTGTCAGAGATTTATAGAAAAAACAGGAGAATATTATGACGACTGCAAAGAAAAAAGCGGTTATTCTCTCCAGCGGCGGACTCGACTCAACTACTGTCATGGCAATAGTAAAAGATCAGGGATTTGAAATTTACAGTTTAAGTTTTTTCTATGGACAACGCCATGCTTTTGAATTAAATGCCGCAAAAAGAGCGGCAGAAATATTTGATGCTGTAAAACATCTTGTCATTCATGCAGATTTGGATAAAATAGGAGGATCGGCTCTCACAGATAATATTGCTGTCCCAAAAGGAAGAACCGCGAAGGATATGGCAGAGGATATTCCTGTTACCTATGTTCCTGCACGAAATACGATTTTTCTCTCTTATGCTCTTGCATGGGCTGAAATGCTTGAATCATCTGATATTTTTATCGGTGTGAATGCCCTTGATTATTCAGGCTACCCGGATTGCAGACCTGAATACATTAAAGCATTTGAATATATGGCAAATCTTGCTACAAAAGCAGGAGTTGAAGGAAGAACAGAAATAAAGATTCATACTCCTCTTATCAATATGACAAAGGCGCAGATTATCAGAAAAGGGATTGAGCTTGGGGTTGATTATTCCATAACTCATAGCTGCTATGATCCTTCACCTGATGGACTTGCCTGCGGAGAGTGCGACAGTTGTATTCTGAGAAAAAAAGGGTTCAGAGAGGCAGATGTAAATGATCCGACAAAGTATGCAGGAGTAAGAAGTAAGGAGTAAGATATCTGAAAATCTATATTTCTGACTCCTGACTTCTTATTTCTGATTCCTGACTTCTAAGGAGGGACAAATGGATACCAAACATATACTTATCGCAGAAGATGAGGAGAATACAAGGCTGAGTCTGTCTCTTTTTCTTAAAAAAGCCGGATACAACGTAACAACAGCAAAGGACGGGCGGGAGGCTTTAAAAAAAATTATTGAATTAAAAAAGAGTTATAAAGCTGTTGACCTTTTGCTGACTGATATTTCTATGCCTGATATGTCCGGTATAGAACTGATTGACGAACTTGAAAAGAATGAAATCAGCATTCCGATCCTTGTTATCACAGGTTATGGAAATAAGGAGATGATTCTTGATTTAATGCGCAAAGGATGTTCAGATTATATTGAAAAACCGTTTAATGCTCAGAAACTGATTGCCCGTTTACCCCTGATCTTTGAAAAACAGGAGAAAGCCATGAGAATAAAAGAGAAAGAGACTGAATGGCTTATTCAGCAGCAGGCTGAACTGACTATGAAAGCTGAGTCTTATCTTCATTGTTTTGAAAATATGCGGGAGCAGATTGAACTGGCAATTACCGCTTATCAGAATCTGGTGCATATCCGGGAGGATGAATGTAAAGTATCTGTTGCATACCGGCATCAGCCGATTTCAGAGCTTGGCGGTGATTTTATTGATATAAGGAATACACCGACAGGATGTGATCTTCTGCTTGCTGATGTAGCAGGTCATGATATGGGTGCATCTTATCATACGGTTATGATAAAAGCATTCTTTGATGAAAACTGCCGGAAAGGTAATAACGGCGAATTTTTTTTTCAGCTTCTGAATCAGCAGCTCCTTGAAAACGGAAAAAATGAGAGGATGGTAACTGCCATATTTCTCCGTCTGAATCTGGAGAGCATGGAGGGGGAAGTCTTATCAGCAGGGCATCCGCCGATTATAAGTCTTTCAAAAGAGATGCCTGTCCCCGGTTCTATCAAGCCAAAAGGGGATATACTTGGAATATATGAGAAGGTTGCTTTTGAAAGCCGCTCTTTTTCAATAAGCTCCGGGGAGAGGCTCTTTCTTTATACAGACGGGCTGACCAACGTGTATCGCTTTAATGTTGAAAAAATGAGAAAAGAAAAGCTCGGAAGCGGAGGGCTTGAGAATCTGATAAATAAATACAGGATATTGCCGATTAAAGATATGATTGAGAATATCTGGAAAGAGATTACATACTTTGAATCTTATAAATTTAATGATGATATACTGTTTTTCGGGATAGAAATTCCCTAGTTAAATAAACCCTAAGTACAGGTTTTCATAAATACGCCGTTATTAAACTGTAGAGCGGACTAAGCGCAGCGTGTCCGCCTTTTTATGAAGAGCGGCGTATTTATGAAAACCTGTACTTAGGGTTTTTAAAACAAGTCTTATTCTGCCGGAGTAACAGAGATTTATGTTTAGAATCAGTGAAAATGATAATACAATTATCTTCAGTTTTTCCTCTGAAATGTATCTGATAAACCGCGTTATTCAGACATGCGGGGAATATATGAATCATCTGAATATCTCAGGAACATCTGAATTCAGACTGGTACTGCGGGAACTTCTGCTCAATGCTGTTGAACACGGCAACATGAAAGATGCTGAACGTCTGATATTATGCAATATTGAATATTTGGGGAATTGGCAGTTCAGAATCATTGTTGAAGACGAGGGGGATGGATTTGATCCGAAAATACTGAACATGAAAATACCTGATAATCCTCTGCAAATTCGTAAAAGAGGCTATGCTACGATCAATGCTTTTACAGATCGTCTGGAATTTAACGAAAAGGGGAATCGCATAACAGCATATATCAGCATACCCCAGACCACAACTTTTCATATTGAAAAAGACAGCAAGGATCGGCAGATTATTACGCCATCCGGTGATATAACCGCAAGTATCTCAGAGGATTTCCGTGCTGTTCTTGTTGAACTGATTGATAAAGGATACCGGCAATACTGTTTTGATTTTACTTATGTAAAAGATATTGATTCTGTTGCATTAAGTGTGATGATTATCTTCTCAAAAATGCTTTCCAGAAAAAACGGAAAAACAGAACTGGAAATTGTGAATGCTGAAAAAGGATTAACAGAGCTTTTCCGTATGACAAGGATGGATAAAATTTATAAATTAAGGAATTAAAAGCAATCTCTCTCTTATATACCTAAGCATCTGCCTCACCGGCAAAAAAAATTTTAATTTTTTTAATCCGGGTCATATTAAAACTGAAAGTTGACGAAGAAAGTTTAACCGTATATTATAAAATCTTTTTGCCTGTCATACATTGAATTTGCAGAACTATAGAAAATTATGAGAAAAAATATAACCATCACGGTTCTGATTTTTATTCTTTCCTTTATCGGACAGTTTATCGGAATAAAAATAGCTGAAAAGACATCTTATCAATCTTCAACAACCTGTATGGACGGAATAAATTATTACTTACCGGCAGCAAAAAGTTTATGGAAGGTCGGGAAACCTTTGCAGAGAGACGGCAGTTTTTGCGTTCATCAGCCTCCTTTTTATCCATTGGTATTATCACCATTTATCGCTGTAAGAAAGTCTTTTGGCATTTCAGTCAAACAGGTTGTTCAGATTATCAACATTATATTTTCCAGTCTGGCAGCGGCAGGAGTATTTCTTATCGGCTTAAAACTTTTTGTTTCAGTCAATTTAGCATTATCAGCCGCTCTAATCTATGCGGGTTATCCTTTGCTGATCTGGTTATGCCGTGATGCTTATTCTGAACCGTTATTCACAATGCTGATGATTTACGGTATTTTTTTTGTATTCCGTGCAAATGAGACCTTGAATTTTACAGAAATGATTACCGGAATGATACTGTTAGGACTCGCAACGCTTACAAGAGGCGTAGGATTATTAGTTCCGGCAATGCTGTTTTTGGGTATGTATATTGGAAATCCGTTCAGCAAAAATCTGATAATCTTATGGATATGGGGCATAGGAATTTATATGCTGACTTTATCTCCGTGGTGTATTATTGCGAGTATTCATACAGGTCAGCGGGTACTGGTAACGACTTCCTTTCTGCCCAGTCATATACACGGATTGACTTCTGTATCGGGAAATCCTGTATCAGAATTGGCAAGAGCCTATTTTACTTCAGATATTACACGGATTTAAATCTGTTTTTAAATTTCATCAGGATGTGTTTTTATCTCAGCCTGTTGAATATCTCTTATTTTGGATTCAAAAGCTGATAAATTGCTGGTCAGCAACAGCTTCCGGCGTGGGACTCTCTGTTGTTTCAGTTATAAATCTGACGTTTTTTATATTTGCTTTAATCGGTATTATATTTTTGTTCTGGAAAAACAGGTTTTCAGGAAATGTATTTGCACTTCTGCTGGTATTAATATATTTCTGGGGTATGGCAACATTTGTATGGTCAGTTGCCCGCTATATGGTTCCGGTAATGTGGATTGTGATTCTGTTTTCTGTAGTTGGTGCTGATAACCTGTTAAAAATGCTAAGGAAAAATAAAATATGAGCAATATATCTCTTATAAAACAGGCACTTCTGATCCGCCGTGTAGAAGAGACCTTTCTTCAACTATTTTCTCAGGGAAAACTGAACGGAACAGTTCATACATGCGTTGGACAGGAATTTTCAGCCGTTGCTTTTGCGGGACAATTGGAAAAAGAGGATTTTATATTTTCCAATCACCGCTGTCACGGTCATTATCTTGCTTATACCAATGATGCTTACGGACTTATCGCGGAACTGATGGGAAAAGCCGTCGGGAACTTGCGGAGGAATAGGAAGCAGTCAGCATTTGTGCAAAGGAAATTTTTTTTCCAATGGAATTCAGGGGGGAATTGTTCCGGTTGCTGCGGGTTTTGCCCTTGCAAATAAAATAAAAAAGAAGAATAACATAGGGATTGTTTTTATCGGAAACGGGACGCTCGGAGAGGGTGTTGTTTATGAAACCATGAATATCATTTCAAAATGGAATATCCCTTTGCTGATTCTCTGCGAAAACAATTTTTATGCACAGTCAACACCCCAAAATATCAATTTAGCCGGTGATATTTTAAAACGCGCGCAAGCGTTTGATATAAAAACCTTTAAAAGCAATACTTGGGAAGTTGATAAACTGATAGAAGATGCCAAAATATCAATAGATTATGTAAGAAATAATGTAAAACCCGTGTTTCATCTGGTTGAAACTTACCGTCTGAATCCACATTCAAAAGGGGATGACAACCGTGATAAAGAAGAGATTGCCAAATATAAGAATTTGGATCCCCTAAATATTTTTGAAAGAGAGAATCCGGAGCAATATCAGGAATTATTAAATGAAATCAATGAACAAATCCGGGCAATTTTACAGGAGCTTGAAAATAAACCCGAATTAAATATTGATGATTATTTTCATTCAGAAGTTCAATCTTCACTTTCTCCTCAATGGGAAACAGTTGAAGAGATTAACATCCAGGCAAGTTGATTTAATCAATCAGTTTTTCACGCAGATAATGGCAGATGATAAATCGGTTCTTTTTATAGGAGAAGATATTTTTGACCCTTACGGCGGCGCATTTAAAGTATCAAAAAATCTTTCTGAAAAATATCCGAAACAGGTATATTCAACGCCGATCAGCGAAGCGGCAATTACAGGAATTGCCAACGGGCTTACTCTTGGTGGAATGCATCCTTTTCTTGAAATCATGTTCGGCGATTTTATAACGCTCAGTTTTGATCAGATTGTCAACCATGCTTCCAAATTTTATTATATGTATAATAAGCAGGTAAAATGCCCTGTGGTTATCAGAACCCCTATGGGCGGAAGAAGGGGATACGGTCCCACACATTCCCAAACCCTTGACAAATTTCTGGTGGGAATTGACAATGTTACTACTGTTGCGTTGAATACTTTGACAGATCCGCGGAAAATATATAATACGATTTATCAGAAAGAGAAAAATCCTGTTATTGTTATAGAAAATAAAACAGACTACGGAAAAAAGATAAAAAAGAAAAGTCTGAAAAATTACATATTTGAACAAACCACAAGCGATTATCCGATTGTAAGAATCAGACCGGCTATATCCAAGCCCACAGCAACCTTTGTAACCTACGGAGCAATGGCGGAGATCGTTTTGGAGAGCGTGGAATCGCTTTTTACAGAGCTTGATCTAAAAACCGAAGTGATTGTATTAACCAGGCTTCATCCCATTGATTATGAGGTAATTCTTGAATCAGTCAGAAAAACCCGGAAATTATTTGTTGCAGAAGAAGGGAGTGCTTTTGCCGGAATCGGGAGTGAAATCATTGCTTCTGTTACTGAATCCTTAAAAGGAAATCTGATTGCAAAGCGTATTGCGGCATTGCCTGTTCCTATTCCCTCAGTCAGATCGCTTGAAGATCAGGTTTTGCCGACTTCTCTTTCTATTTTTCAAAGCATAAAAGAGGTACTTTCATGAACGATTCAGCCAACAACTCACAGCCAAAAGCCGTCCCAAAAGTTTTACAGGAGATATTTGTTCCTAAAGAGACTGTAAATGATGAGCATGTTACTGTTGCAAAAATATATTTTAGTACCGGCGATAATGTAAACGAGGGAGATGTTGTCATAGACCTTGAAACATCAAAGACAATTATTTCAATAGAAGCTGAATATTCCGGTTTTATTGAATATTTCTGTAAGGAGAATGATGAAATAGAGATCGGAAAACTTATCGGAAAGATATATGATATTTTCTCATGTAAAGAAAACGCGGAAAAGCATTCAAATACTGATTCAGATAATTATGATGAAAAGATTGAACCTCTTTTTTCAAACGCGGCTCTCAATTATCTGAATAAAAATAAGATAGATAAAAGCCTTTTTATCGGCAGAGATTTTGTCAGCCTTGATGATGTTAAAGAAATCACAGGTATAAAAAAAGATGAGAAAATATCAGAGCGGGAAGATAAACCGCCTGTTAATAATAAAAAAAATAATTTGCAGAATGTAGAAATTATTCCTCTGCCAAAGTCAAAACAGTCTGAAATTATATATTTATCCGATATTCAAAAAGCCGGATTAAACAGCGTTGTCAATATTTTTGCTGATGTAAGCCATATCTTTGATTTGCTTAATGAAAATCTTGAAATTTTTAAAGATTCACTCCTTCCGGTTGTTGTTTATGAAGTCTCCAGACTTTTAAAAAAATACAGAGAATTGAACGCATATTTTACAGATAATTCTGTTGCTTATTATAAGGATATTCACATCGGTCTGGCAGTGGATATTGATGACGGATTGAAAGTACTGAAAATCTCCAATACAGATAAAAAGGACTTGAGAAGATTGGAGATTGAAATATTTGATATAATCAATAAATATCTGGATAAACATCTTACACCGGACGATATATCAGGTACAACTTTCACAATAACTGATTTATCATCTGAAAATATAAGTTTTTTTACTCCGCTTATAAATAAATCGCAATCCGCCATATTAGGAATTTCAGGAATAGATAAACAACTGCAAAGATGTGTATTTACTCTGACATTTGACCACAGAGTAACGGAAGGAAAAAGAGCATCTCAGTTTCTTCATGAACTCAAAGAACGGATTGAAAGCTATAGAAAAAACCCTAAAGACCTACGGGGTTTTCAAAACCCCGTAGGTCTTCTTAATCCGGCAGAAAAATATAATCAGATAAAGTGTTATCAGTGCTTAAAAACCATAGATGAAGATAAAGAGATGGAAGGACCTGGCTTTATCAGAATAATCAATCACAAAATGGAAGAAGTTTATATCTGTCATGTATGTTTCAAAGGGATGTGATTTGTAGGGTGGACTAAGCGCAGCGTGTCCACCTTTTCGGCGGTATATACAATGGCGGACACGCTGCGCTTAGTCCGCCCTACACAGCTATATCTGCAGGGATTCGGTATAAGAAGAGGATTATAAGAAACTGATTCTTATCCCTTTCTTATACCAAATCCTTGCAGATATTATCCCTGTAACATCTACAGGGATTCGGTATAAGAAGAGGATTATAAGAAACGGATTCTTATCCCTTTCTTATACCAAATCCTTGTAGATATTATCCCTGTAACATCTACAGGGATTCGGTATAAGAAGAGGATTATAAGAAACGGATTCTTATCCCTTTCTTATACCAAATCCTTGCAGATATTATCCCTGTAACATCTACAGGGATTCGGTATAAGAAGAGGATTATAAGAAACGGATTCTTATCCCTTTCTTATACCAAATTCTTGCAGATATTATCCCTGTAACATCTACAGGGATTCGGTATAAGAAGAGGATTATAAGAAACGGATTCTTATCCCTTTCTTATACCAAATCCCTGTAGATATTATCCCTGTAACATCTACAGGGATTTGCTATAAGAAGAGGATTATAAGAAACGGATTCTTATCCCTTTCTTATACCAAATCCTTGCAGATATTATCCCTGTAACATCTACAGGGATTCGGTATAAGAAGAGGATTATAAGAAACGGATTCTTATCCCTTTCTTATACCAAATCCCTGTAGATATTATCCCTGTAACATCTACAGGGATTTGCTATAAGAAGAGGATTATAAGAAACGGATTCTTATCCCTTTCTTATACCAAATCCTTGTAGATATTATCCCTGTAACATCTACAGGGATTTTATATAAGAAGAGGATTATAAAAAACTGATTCTTATCCTGTTCTTATACTAAATCCCTGTAGATAAACAGATAAAAGAGAAAAGAATTGAAAAAAGAGAAGCTGAAACAGATTATTTCAATATTTCTTAAAGTTGAACCGTCAGAAATAACAGATCAGACAGTTATTGACCAGCGAGCCGTACGGATGTCTGTTATATGGCGGAGAATGTTTGCTGCATTGGCAAAAGAAGGATTTAATGTTTCTAATCCGAGTCGTATCAAAACATTTGGGGAATTATTAAATCTTTTAAATATTAATGAAGAGAATTTTTCAAAAGAAATAAATGATCCTGAGATGACAGTTGACGAAAAAAATTTAACCGGATATAATAATTCTTTTTTATTGGGTATAGATATAGAAGATGTGAAGAATATGCCATATACTGATGATTTCAGAGAAGATACATTTTATACTCAGAATTATACTTTAAATGAAATATCTTACTGTATTCTTCAGAAAAATCCTCTGATTCATTTTACTGGTAGATTCGCGGCAAAAGAGGCTGTTATAAAAGCGGATAATTCATATCAGAATATACCGTTTAATCAGATTGAAATTCTTAATGATGAAAAAGGAAAACCTTATTTTAAAGATTTTGTGATTTCCATATCTCATACAGAAGATCATGCGGTTGCAGTTGCAGTAAAATATATCGGATCAGCGTCAAAACAGGCGGATGTTTATTCACAAGATAATCATCTTCCTGAAAATCAGTTACAGTATCCTTTAAAAAAGAGTAACAGAATTTCATATCTTGCTATTTTTATATCTCTTATTGCATTGGTAATTACATTATTGAGTAATTTTTAAAACAGGAAATCTCTATGGAAAGACATCAGGAAATAGAACGGCTTTTTAAAAATTTGAAAAAGGATTTACCAAAAGAAGTGAGCGCTTTTGTCAATTTCGGTCAAATTGCCAAACAGGACGGCGCAATTGATAAAAAACATAAGTCTCTGATTTTAGTTTCATTGGCTGTTGCTTCACAATGTGAATTGTGTATAGCGGTTCATATCAGAAACGCTGTTGATGAAGGAGCGTCAAAAGAAGAGATTCTGGAGGCGGCTCTGTTATCTGTTGTAATGGGGGGCGGTCCATGTTTAATGAACATGAATATTGTCTATGATGAATTGGCGCAGCATTTTGAATAACATTAGAATTCAACATATTGAGATAAGTTAAAATGAGTGCAAAAGATATTTTTCATAATGCTGTCAGAAAAGCTCTTGAAAAAGAAGGATGGGTAATCACTTATGATCCTTTGTTTATCCGAAGTCTTGGGATAGAATTTTATATTGATTTGGGTGCTGAAAAAATAATCGGCGCTGAAAAAGACGGAGAAAAAATAGCTGTGGAAATTAAGAGTTTTATTGCGACATCAGCTATTTCGGAATTTCATACAGCAGTGGGACAGTTTATGAATTATCGGATTGCCTTGCAAGATCAGGAACCGGATCGCCCTTTATATCTGGCTGTTCCAAAAGATACTTATGAAACCTTTTTTACAATACAGTTTGTTCGACTGCTGTTCGGGAATATCGGATCAGGCTTATAGTCTATGATCCTGAATATGAGGTGATTACAAGATGGCAGATATAAAAGACTATAATAATATCATCAAAGATGTAATCAGACAATATGCGGAAGAAAGACCGCTTCCCAATGATTTGGAGGCTGAATTGATTTTTGATACAGATGGGGATCATTATCAACTGGTCAATGTAGGCTGGCATAATAACAGGCGGATATACGGCTGTGTTTTACATATAGACATAAAAAACAGCAAAGTATGGATACAGCATAACGGTACAGAAATTGAGATAGCAGAAGAACTTGTAAAAGCAGGGATACTGGAAGAGGATATTGTCATAGGTTTTCATTCCCCGTATAAACGGAAGTTTACAAAATTTGCAGTCGGTTAGTTTAATTGCGGATATCTCCTGTTTAATCCGCTCTTGTTTCAGATCAGCCATTATCATTAAGGAGTTTCTTTATGGATGCTATAAAAATAATATCAAGCGTGAAAAATAACATGATTATTCTGAACGGGTTGGATATGTTTAACAATAAAAAAGTTGAAGTGATTATTTTGCCTCTCTCAGATAAAAAGAAAAAATCCGTTCCCGATAAAAAAGAGATGCTTAAATTCCGCGGCGCAGGTGAATCCGAGTCGGGTACGGTAGATTTGCAGACAAGGGGAATCAATCAGGCAAAAGCGGGAGAATTGCGTTCAGCATTAATGATGTTCTCTGAGGACTGGGACAGCCCTGAAATGAGTATTTACGACAATTATGACAAATTCAAATCAGGAATATAAACGGGGTGATGTCATACTGGTTCTTTTTCCGAATTCGGATTTACGCACAGCTAAAACTCGCCCTGTTTTGATTGTTCAGGCGGATAACCTCGGAACAGGATTACATCAGGTTATTGTCGCCATGATCAGCAGCAATATTCATCGCGCCAATCATCCGAGCCGGATTCTTTTTAAACTGGATACCCCTGAAGGACTCCGATCAGGGCTTCTTACAAATTCAGTTGTAATGACCGACAACCTTGCCACAATCTCGGAATGCGCTGTTGACCGAATAATAGGATATTTACCTATGAGTTCAATAAATAATGCCTTGAAGCGTACATTAAATTTATAGAAAAGATCGTCAGGGTGGACAAAGCACAGCGTGTCCACCCGTTATATAAATTCAGTAGATCGAAAATTCAGAAAAGTTTGTAGTACCGCATTTATGCGGTTTGTGTAAAATCAAATATTTATCGTAACACGCCGGACCGCCTGAAGGCGGAACTACAAACTATGGATAAACATTTGTGAGACTGGATCAATACAACAATAAAAATTTCAGCAGAGGGAAACCTCTTTGGGTTGAGATACTCTGGATTATTATCCAATCCTTTTTTGTCAGTTCATGGATTCCGGGATCAGCACACAGGAAATTCTTATTAAAATTATTCGGGGCAAAAATAGGGAAAGGAGTAAATATCAAACCGGCTATTCGTGTGAAATTTCCCTGGCGATTGGAGATAGGGGATTACACTTGGATTGGCGAATCTGTATGGATTGATAATTTAGCTCAGGTATTTATCGGCAACCATTGCTGTCTTTCTCAAGGCGTTTATTTATGTACCGGAAGCCATGACTGGAGCAGTAATAAATTTGATCTTATTATAAAACCTATAGTAATTCTGGATCATACATGGTTAGGAGCAAAATCTGTTGTTTGCCCCGGTGTAAAGATTGAAGAAGGAGCTGTATTAAGTATGGGGTCTGTAGCAACAAATGACCTTAAAGCATGGCGGATTTATCAGGGGAATCCTGCAAATCCCTTAAAAGAACGATTGATAAAATGAGATTCTACCTTATAAACCGATATTTTTATCCTGATGAATCTGCCACTGCCCTTCTGCTCACGGATTTGGCAGAGGATTTGGCAAAAAAATTGCATGAGGTGCATGTATATACATCCCGGCAGCTTTATAATAATGCAAAAGCAAATCTTCCCAAATCTGAAATATGGCAGGGGGTTCATATTCATCGGGTATTCTCAACTACTTTCGGCAGAAGCAGATTTCTGGGAAGGCTTTCAGATATTATGACTTATCGCCGCTCTTTATACAGAGTGCTGAAATGTAATTTCAGCGATCCGCCGGATGCGTGGTTTGTTATGACTGATCCGCCGCTTATTCTGGAGCAGATTGTAAAATTAAAAGGGAAGGATTGTTCATCATGTGGATGATCTATATCCTGATCTGGCAATAGCTCTTGGAGCAATTCCTTTGAATTTCATATTCGGGAAATGGCTTCATCGAAGATCGCAGCGTGCTTTAATGAACTGTGATATTCTTTTGGCTCTTGGTGAATGTATGGCTGAACATCTTAAAAAAAAGGGAATCCCCGAAAGTCGCATACAGATTACACCACCCTGGGCTGATGAAAAGAGGCTTTATCCTCTCTCATGTAAAGAGAATACATTCCGCAAATCACTCGGTTTTTCCGATGATGATATGATTATCATGTATTCCGGCAACATGGGAAAAGGACATTCTTTTGAAACCATTTTGGATGCGGCAAGATTACTTGTTCATGAAAAAAGAATTCGTTTTTTATTTATCGGAGACGGGGCAAAACGGAAAGAGATTGAATTATTCTGTGAAAAACATAAACTGCCCAATTGCCGGATGCTTCCTTATCAGCCGCGTGAAAAGCTGAGAGAATCCCTTTCAGCCGGGGATATTCATCTGATTTCACTTGATTCACGAGTTCAGGGCTTGATTGTACCGAGCAAACTGGCAGGAATATTAGCTGTAGGAAGACCAATCATCTTTGTCGGCGATTCTCAAAACAGCGTGGCACAGGCTGTTTTAAACGGAAAATGCGGGGAAGTCATTTCAGAAGTATCCGTTACCGGGAGACCTACGGGGTTTTGGAAACCCCGTAGGTCTGACTCATCAAGACAACTCAGAGACAGCATATTATCGCTATATCAAAATATTACTTTACGTCAATCTCTTGGAAAAAATGCAAGAGATTTGTTTGAACAGGAGTACAGCCGGGGAACGGTTGTTCCGAAAATTATTTCTTATCTTGAAAAAAAGTGTTAAGTTTTAAGAATAAAAAGTTTTTTACATCTTAAAACCTAAAACCTGAAACTCACCTTACGCATAACCTAACCCCCGACCCCTTCCCTGAAGGGAAGGGGAGTTCTTCTTTCTTTTCCCCCCTTCCCTTCAGGGAAGGGGGGCAGGGGGGTTAGGTTGCGTAAGGTGATCTGAAATTTAAAACTGAATAATATGACAGACATTATCGCTATTTTTCTTTTATCAATGGGAATATCAATATTCCTGACGCCTAAAATCATTCAGATAGCCAAAAAATACAATCTGACAGATATTCCTTCAGGCGGCAGAAAGATTCATACCACACCTATACCCAGAATCGGAGGAGTGGCAATCTCTCTCTCTTTTTATCTATCTTTTATCCCCATGATCTATATCAGTGCCAGTTTTTCTGATCTTATCATCCCGGATTCAAGACTGATTTATCTTTTTCTGGGGGGCATAGTAACTTTCGGAGTAGGTTTATGGGATGATATTGACAGCCTTCCGCCGCTTTTAAAACTTGTTTTTCACATAGTTCGCAGCTCTGATAGTCTTTATGGGAGATATCCGAATTACACATATTGGCTTTCCGGGTATGCTGGACTGGTATCTTGGATGGTTTTCTCTTCCTGTAACTGTATTCTGGATTATTCTGGTAATAAATGCTATCAATCTGATTGACGGGCTTGACGGACTGGCAGCGGGAATCAGCTTTTTTGTGTGTCTGGTGCTGATTATCCTCTGTATCATAGGTGAAAAACTTATTATTGCTTTACTGTTGGCAGCTTTAGCCGGATCAATTCTCGGATTTTTAAGATATAATTTTAATCCTGCCTCTATATTTATGGGAGACAGCGGCAGCTATTTTCTCGGATACATGCTTGCAACATTAAGTATGCTGGGAACTATAAAAAGTCAGGCGGCAGTTTCTATTATGATTCCGATTATTGCACTGGGGCTTCCTTTAATGGATGCATTATGGGCACCTGTCCGGCGGTTCGCATTGGGAAAGAAAATTTTTCAGCCTGATAAAGATCATTTTCACCACAAACTCTTAAAGCTCGGTCTTACTCACAAAAATGCTGTTATAACTCTGTATGGTATAACCGTTTTTATGGGAATTTTATCTGTTGTATGTGTTTATATCAGAAATGAACGGGTAGCAATAGTTCTTATTCTGATAGGCATGGCAGTTATCTTTGGAATCAGAAAGCTCGGTTATCTTGAGTATCTTGCAATGGATAAAATTTACGGATGGCTCAAAGATGTGACTGATGAAGCAGGTATAACCCGTGACAGAAGAAGTTTTCTTAATCTGCAAATGGAGATTGAGCAGTCCAAAAATACAGATGAGCTTTGGAATAATATCTGCAAAGCTTTGGAAAGACTGAAATTTGATATGTCAGAGATGCATCTGGACGGAAATTTCAAAAGAGAGGATTCAGAAACCGGAAAAGTCTGCATAGAAGATTTTGCCCATTATACTGAATTTGTCTGGACAAGAAACGGATTTGACAGAAATAAAGATGTCTGCAATGACTGCCTGATGAAACTGGAACTCCCTTTGCTCAATAACGGAAGTAAAACACTGGGAACTTTTTGGCTGATAAAAGATCTCCGTCAGGATTCAATCAGTCATTACACATTAAGACGGGTAGAGCATCTCAGACGGACAGTAATGGGGACATTAAAGCTGATCCAAATGGATAAGACTTCGGAAGTCTTTAATAAAGAATAATTTGAACGATTACACTCCACAACCTTCTATTCCGGAAAGATTTATTTTATGGGGAATTATCGGGCTTCTGATATTTGCTCCCCTTGCATTCGGTTCTGTTCATTTATGGGCTTATACACTTGTTGAGATCGGCGTTTTTTCCCTTCTTTTTCTTCATCTTATAAACCGGATTCTCTTTTCAGGTTACATGGGACTGCATTGGGTAAAGACCCCTATCAACGGTATTCTCATCGGATTCATCATCCTCATTTGCCTGCAAATGATTCCTCTACCATCTTCATTAGTTGCTTTTATCTCTCCCCGGATATTTGCCGATAAAATACAATTTCTTGAAGTACTTGGAAAAACAGGCAATGAATTTTCAGAAAAATATTTTCAATGGATGACACTTGCATATTACATTCATCCTGCAATCCGTGAAGGGCTTAAACTGCTTACTTACATAGGAATCTTTTTTCTGGTGCTGAATACTGTAAAGTCAAAAAAACAGATTGACACTCTTATCTGTTTCCTTATATTTCTTCGGACTTTTTCAGGTCATCTATGCAATAACATTTCAGTGCTTTGCAACAAGACCTGTGGTCTGGTGGTGGGAAAAAAGCTGCGCGGCGTCAAAGAAGCGTCAGATTTCCATTCAGCAAGCGGAACTTTTATCGGATCAAATCATTTTGCCTTTTACATGGAGATGCTCTTCTCTCTCAACTTCGGCTTTATGATTGCACAGAGAAAAGCAAAAAAAAGAGTTTCAAACAATTTTCATTCTTTTGCCCAGAGTATTGTCAGGCTATTCTCCCCTGAATCATCAGCTCCCAAGATGATTTTTTTCTTTTTCTGTTCGGTACTTATAGGAACAGGACTTTTATTTTCAGACTCCAGAGGCGGAATTCTCTCTATGGGGATTGCAATGTCAGTAATGTCCCTGCTTTTCTTATTTAAAAAGAATTACCGCAGATACGGACTGATAATCTCAGGATTATTTATGATAATCCTGATTTATGCCGGTCACAGAGGAATTCAGCCGCTCATTGAAAAGTTCAAAGATACCCGGGGACTTTATATGAGACTCTACACTACTGGTACTATATTTCCCATGATTAAGGATTATCCGCTTCTCGGAGTCGGATGGGGAAATTTTGCCCATATTTATTCCCGATATGTCCCTAAAGATACGCCCGAGGGATTTGAAGGGACAAGCACCAGCGGTTATTCCCATAATGACTGGGTTGAGGCATCTGCTGAAGTCGGATTGGCAGGCTTGGGGCTGATGCTTATTGCATTTTTCGGATACCTTATTTATATCATCCGTATATGGTTTAAAAGAAATGATTATTATACTTTGGGAATCGGATCAGGGATTATCGTATTACTTATCTCTGCCGGAATTCACAGTTTTTTTGATTTCAGTATGCACATTCCGGCTAATCCTTTCACTCTGGCTGCAATTGCAGGACTAGGTTATGCTGCGTACATTATAAGACACACGGATACGGAGAATCTTTTTCTTATGAAGTCAGGGAAATCCCTTTAACCCCCATGAAACGACTGATAATGGCGGGGCTGGTTTTCTCTTTTTTTATGTTGCTTATAATCGGAGCCTGTCGTCATTTTACGGCTGAAATAAAGTGTGCCACCGAGTGGAATTCAACATTGAAACTGAACTGGAATCCTGATAAAACAGAGATTCAGAAGGCTATTTCCCTGAATCCGCTGAATGCGGAATATTATTTTAAGCTGGCAAAATATTATCTCAGACGGAAATATTCCAGAAACGAGGAGACGCTTAAAGAATTCAATGAACAGGCGATCATGAATCTGGAAAACGGACTTAGGCTTAATCCGGCTAATGGATACCAGTGGAACAACCTTGGAGAGAGTTATGCTTTAAAACGTCATTATGATACAGAAGATAAATTGAAAGATCATTGGCTTCCCCTTGCAGATAAATCTTTTGATATTAGTATTAAATTCAACCCGAATGAAACATATATGTTCAGCAAAGCCGCAGAATACTGGGTATGGCGTTCAACATTCCTTCCTGAAGCAAAAGATGTTTCTCACATGAAAAAAAAGGATCTCAATTTTTCCGTGAAGACGGGATCAGAAAATTCCAGATGTTTTATCAAAAGGCACTTGAAGCTGAACCGGACAAATGGAAAGGAGCAGTTGAACAAATCAGGCAGTATTATCCTGACGCTGATATTATCGCCGGTATTGTTCCGGCTGATGATGTAAAATTAAAGCCGCTGATTCTGCAATGGCTAACAGAGAAAAAGAATGCGAATTAGGAATTAACGTCATGTGCAGCTTTTTTAACCACAAAGAACACCACGATTTGTGAACCTTGTGAAACCTTTGTGTCCTTTGCGGTTAAATAAAAAAGCGTAAAAGTTTGTAGTTCCGCCTTTAGGCGGTTATGGTCAAGCTGATTTAAAAAGGAGACAACATAAATGAATCAAAGAAAATATTATATTACAAGTATCTGTATGGCAATTGTTTTTATTTTTTTTATCACCCCTGTTTCTGCAAAAAAACTTAAAATTCAGATGGGAGATTTTCAAATCCTTCCGGGGATTGACTATAACGGATCATACAGCACAAATATCTATGCTGATGATAAAAACAAAGAGAATGATTTTATTCATACATTAACGCCGGGTATTCGGCTTGAGAAAAAATTTGCTTCTCATAACCTTATCTCAACAGGATACAGCATCGGTTTTGTCGCTTACAATGATTTTAATGAAAATAACTCAAATGATCATCAGGCGTTTCTCTCCTGTGATCTTGAATTTCCGGCATCCGGTATTACTGTAAAGATTGACGATGATTATTCCCGCACATCCAATCTCTTGGGAACTGAAGATAATGAATACGGAAAAGGTGAAAAGACAGGACGATGGAATAATTCACTCGGTTTTACAGCATCTTACGGATTCGGAGATAAATATTCTCTTGGATTAACATATCAGAACCGTATTCAGCGGTTTGATGATGATGAAGATAAATGGCAGAATCGGTTTGATCACCGGTACAGCATATCTCTTTCCTATCATCTGACTGCCAAGACATCTTTTTTTATTCAGCATGATAAACTTCTTGCTGAATATGACAAGCAGAATGACGGGATTATGGGGTGGAGCGGTGAAACATCTCAGGATTATACAACAGATAATTATTCAGTCGGCGTTAAACTTAATCCTATAGGAAAGTTGGACGGAAGTGCAAGTTTCGGCTACGGCATGATTAAATACGATAACAGTATTGATAAATCGGGTCAGCCGTATCAGGATGACAGCTCATGGGTTGCTTCAACAAGTATAAATTATAAAATGAAAAACACAAATCTCTCTTACAAGCTGCAAAGGTCTTACAAAGGATCAGCAGAAGAGGATGCGTCATCCTATGTGGATACATTGACGGGAATATCACTTACACAGGATCTCGGGAACCGAATCTCCTGCGAAGCCGGATTTGACAAGGGATATATGGATTATTCAAACGGAAAATCTTTTGATGTTTATGCTTTCAGAACAAATCTTGACTGGGAGATTATAAAAAATTTCACAACCGGAATCGGGTATGAATATAAAAAGAAAGAGGCTAATGATGAAAAATATGCGGATGATGGATATGATACAAGCAATTTCTTCCTTTCATTAGGATTCAGTATATCATTTTAAGTGGTAGCGGATCAAATCATACGGTAAATCTAACCCCATACACATCAAGCTGAAGATTTTTATGATTCTGGAACCCCAGTAAATCAGCCTTCCGTATTCCGGCTGTCTCGCTCCGCTCAGACAGCAGGCTCCGCTCAACAGCAGCTCCGCTCAGACAGCAGGCTCCGCTCAGACAGCAGGCTCCGCTCAGACAGCAGGCTCCGCTCAGACAGCAGGCTCCGCTCAGACAGCAGGCTCCGCTCAGACAGCAGGCTCCGCTCAGACAGCAGGCTTATCTCCTTAGCCTGATGCGTATGGGTCAGGAAAACTTAACAGCCCTGCCTTTACAAAAGGATGGGATAAAAACAGACTGATTTAATTTATTAAATTCTTATGTCAAACTCATTCATGTTTATTTATTATTGATTGTATTGACAATAGGTATTCCGCTTTGACCAACCGGAATGTAGATAAAAGTAGTATTAGGAGAACCTGCTAATCTTTCCTGGCTCTTAATTGCTTCATGCTGCAAATAATTCTGAGTTAAAGTAACATTAATTATCCTTTGAGCTTCGGCAATCCCTTTTGCTTCTTCTATCCGTATTTCAGCTTCTTTTTTTGTAATTTCAATCATTTTTTCTTTTCTTATCAGTTCCTGATCCGCTTTTAATTTTTCTTCCACAGCTTTTGCCACTGCTTCCGGGGGTGAAATATTCCCGATGACAATTGTTTTTATAATAAAAGGGGTATTCAGACATATTTTTGCCAGTTTTTCAAAAACTATCCGCCCAATATCCTCACGCCTTTCAACACTGTCAAAAGCATTATATTTAGTCACCTCGTTATATATCTCGGAACGGAATATCTGCTGAAGATTTCTTTCATACCACTGTTCAGAGCCGTATTTCTCTACAATATCTTTTATGCCCCCTGATTTTAATGATACGATTAAATGTGCCTTGAAATGTAAATTCAACTGATCTTTACTCAGTAATTCAAATGCTTCATCCTTTGTTAAAGGTCTCATATCAATGTTTATGACAAACATCCGCCAGCTTAATCCTGCTGATGTCTGTCCGATCTGAGTGCCGTAAAATTCCTTTTTGCCGAAAATATACGGTTTTTTAAATAAATAACCTTCATATCCGGCAGGAGTCATAGGATTAGTACAGCCGCAACCGGATATTATTAATCCGTATATTGTAATTATGATAGTAATAATTGATTTTGTACAAGATTTTCTTGACATTATAAACACCAGTTCCTTTTTTTATTTATAAGAAACTTAGTTTCTTAAAGAAACCAAGTTTCTTATTTTTATTGTTTTTTTAAACATTCCAAAGCCGCCCTGATAAATTCTCTGAACAACGGATGCGGATTCATAGGGCGTGATTTGAATTCCGGGTGAAACTGACATCCCAAAAACCATGGATGATCTTTAATCTCCACAATTTCAACTAATTCACCGTTAGGAGAAAGACCGCTTACAACCAATCCCTTCTCCTCAAACCTTGTTTTATACAGATTGTTGAATTCATAGCGATGTCTGTGGCGCTCTGAAATATTTTCGGACTGATATGCCTTAAACGCCAATGTATCTGAATTTTTGATACAGCATGGATAAGCTCCAAGCCGCATTGTGCCGCCTTTTTCTGAATGGGAATCCCGTTTCTGAACTGTTCCGGTTTTTTCATCATACCATTCAGTCATCAGATAAATAACCGGATCAGGAGTATTCAGATCAATCTCGGAACTGTGAGCATCTTTTATTCCAAGAACATTACGGGCAAATTCAATCACCGCAATGTGCATTCCAAGACAGATACCGAAAAACGGAATCTTATTCTCTCTTGCGTATTTTGCCGCACAAATTTTTCCGTCAATTCCGCGTGATCCGAACCCGCCCGGCACAAGAATGCCGTTTACATCTGCAAATATCTGACCGCAATTATCTTCATTCACTGTTTCCGAATCCACAAATTTAAGATTCACCCGGCAGTCGTTGGTAATTCCGCCATGATACAGAGCTTCATTCAGGCTTTTATATGATTCGGTCAGATTGGTATATTTGCCGACAATTGCAATAGTAACAGAATATTTCGGAGTCTTAAATTTTTCAACCAGTTGTTCCCATGCTTCAAGACGGGGCGCTCTTGTCCAGATATGAAGCAGTTCCATAATCTTATCATCAAGACCCTCTTTATGGAATATCAGAGGAACTTCATAAATACATTCAACATCTTTTGCCGTGATAACAGCATCTACGCCAACATTGCAGAACAGGGCGATTTTGGATTTGATCTCTTTGGATAAGATACCGATCTGTCCGGCAAAGAAGAATATCCGGCTGAATCCCGATGCTCCGCAGTTCCTTGACGCTGTGCTGAGTCGGCTTGGTTTTAAGCTCCCCGGATGTTCCCATATACGGAACCAGAGTAAGATGAATATAAAGCACATTATCTTTCCCGACATCTGCTTTAAACTGGCGGATTGCTTCCAGAAAAGGAAGGCTTTCAATATCGCCGATTGTTCCGCCGATTTCTACAATCAGAACATCCACGCCGTCTGCGGCAAGAAGGATACTCGACTTTATCTCATCTGTTATATGCGGAATAACCTGAACAGTTCCTCCTAAATAATCACCCCTCCGTTCTTTAGTAATAACAGAATGATAGATTTTCCCGCTGGTAAAATTATTTTTCCGATTCATGATCGCGCTTGTAAACCGCTCATAATGCCCCAGATCAAGATCAGTTTCTGCGCCGTCATCTGTAACAAAAACCTCACCATGCTGAAACGGATTCATGGTTCCGGGATCAACATTGATATACGGATCAAGTTTCTGAATTGTTACTCTGAGTCCCCGACTTTCAAGAAGTGCGCCGATAGATGCAGAAGCAAGTCCTTTTCCCAAAGATGAAAGAACGCCTCCGGTAACAAAGATAAATTTTGTATTAAAAGCCATCTGAATATCCTTCTTCAGTTTCAGGTTTTAAGTGGTTAAGTTTTAAGTAAGCCGCTAATAACCTAAAATCTAAAACTTATTCCGCTGCAAATATATTTTTTGAATATATGGCGCTCATTCCAAGTTCTTCTTCAATCCGAATCAACTGATTATACTTTGCAATTCTGTCAGTCCGGGACATGGAGCCTGTCTTTATCTGCCCGCCGTTTATACCCACAACAAGGTCTGCGATAAATGTATCTTCTGTTTCACCTGATCTGTGAGATATAACTGTAGTATAACCTTCCTGCTTTGCCATATCAATAGTATCAAGGGTTTCTGTTACAGTTCCGATCTGATTCAGCTTAATCAGAATTGAATTTGCAATACCTCTTTCAATCCCTTTTTTAAATATCTCCGGGTTGGTAACAAAAATATCATCCCCGACAATCTGAACAGAATCTCCGATTCTTTCTGTCATCTCTTCCCATCCATCCCAGTCCTGCTCTGCAAGACCGTCTTCTATTGAAAGAATAGGATATTTATTTACCAGAGTTTCATAATAAGCGATCATCTCTTCGGATGTCAGGCTTTTATCTTCTGATTTCAGAATATATTTTCCGTCTTTGTAAAACTCGCTGGCTGCGGCATCCAAAGCAAGCCCGATCTCTTTTCCCGGCTGGTATCCTGCTTCTTCAATCGCGTTTATGATGAATTTTATAGCCTCTTCATTAGATTCAAGATTAGGAGCAAATCCGCCTTCATCACCGACAGCCGTATTATGTCCGTTCTCTTTTAAAATTTTTTTTAATCTCTGAAAAGTCTCTGCTCCCATCTGAATTGCCTGCGAAACAGTCTCCGCCCCAAATGGTACAATCATAAATTCCTGAATATTCAGATTATTAGAAGCATGAGCGCCGCCGTTAATCACATTCATCATTGGAATGGGAAGGTATCTGGCATTGATTCCGCCCAAATATCTGTAAAGAGGAAATCCGTAAGCCAAAGCTGTGGCTCTTGCCGCCGCCATAGAGAACGCCGAGAATCGCATTTGCTCCGAATTTTGATTTATTAGGTGTGCCGTCCATTTCAATCATAAATCTGTCCAAAGCTCTCTGATCCGCTGCATCCATACCGATAATTGCCGGTCCGATTTCGGTCATTACATTATTCACAGCATTAGCAACTCCTTTTCCGCCAAATCGTGTGGCTTTTTTATCTCTGAGTTCCAAAGCCTCTCTTGTTCCTGTTGATGCCCCTGACGGAACCGCCGCGCGTCCTACAGCACCGCAGGCAACGATAACATCTGCTTCAACTGTCGGATTTCCCCTTGAATCCAGAATCTCCCTTGCTTTTACATTTACGATTTCAGTCATTACTGCTCTCCTTAAAAGAAACGTTATTGATTGACAAAATAAAAAGTTTTAATTACTCTTCTTAGAGAATTATGTCAAGAAGGTAATGGGTGACGGGTGAAAAGCAGGAGAAAGAAAGGTTTAGAAATATCGTCAACGACCACTACCCTGAAGGGTAGTGGCTTGTAAGCTGCTGAAGCCTATAAGCCTTGTTGACCAGACTAAGTTCTTTGAGAACTATGTTATTTTGGTCATAATACCGGCGGATGCGTGCCAGTCCGCTGCTCTGCTGTCCGGCATTAAACAGGTGTAAAGGTCTGAAACCGGTGTGCCGGGCGTAAAAAGCCGTTATAACTTTGTCGGGGCAAACATTACAGCCGTAAGGCTGATGCTCATTAATTTGAGCAAAAACAGTTTTGCACGGAGATTCTTCCCCATGCAAAACTGTTCTTTTACAACAAACTGAAAGGAGGGGTGCATTCCTCCGCTACCCTGAAGGGACAGCGGTTTCCTGCACCAGATTTTATGAAAAATAAAGATTTTTATTCTACAGCGCATATAGTTGTGGCAGCAATAAGGGTGCTTGAACATCAGAACAAGATTCCCCCTTCAGTAAATTCGGTTTGTGAAATCCTTTCTTTTTCAACGGAGCATGGGCATCTGTTATTAAAAAAATTAGAAGATACTGGTATCATTGAAGTAACTGAGGGCGGATTCGGAACCAGAATTTTTATAAAAAATCATCTTAAAATAGAAGAGATTCCAAGAGATGAAAAAGAGAAGAGCCTGAAAGAAGAGATTGAAAAATTTCAGAACACAAAAAAGGAATTAAAACAGAAGATAGAATCTTTTCAGGCTGAAAAAACCGAAAAACAGAAACAGCTTTTTGCGGAAATTGAAAGTAAACTCAAGAAAAAATTGGATAAAAAATGAATAAAGAGGAAATTTATCGCATTGATCGGATAACAGAGGCAGTTCATTATCTTCTGAAAGGAAAAGTACCTGAATTAATTGAATGCAAAGATGATCATTATGACGAAATCAGGCAGCTCTCAGAAAAGGTGAATGATCTGACTCAGAATTTCAGAGAGATCAGAGATTTTATCATACCACTTTCTGAAGGAAGACTTGATATTCAACTGCCGAAGCGGAATTTTCTGGCATCCCCTTTTAAGCAGCTTCAGTCCAGCCTGAGCCATCTGACATGGCAGGCGCAGCAGATTGCCAAAGGAAATTTTAATCAGAGAGTTGATTTTATGGGTGATTTCTCTCAGGCATTTAATTCTATGGTAGATTCTCTTAAAGAGGCGAGATCCCAGCTTTTATCTGAAATTGATAGGTTTAAACAACTTGCAGATTTAAAAGATCATTACCTTCATGTCATGGCGCATGATATTCGTACTCCAATCGGAGCTGTTATCGGCTTTGCAGATATTCTTCTTGAAGGAAATCTGAATGATAAAGAGAAAAAATATGTTCATATTATCAGAAGAAACTGTGATTCACTTCTTGCTCTGATTAACAACATACTTGATATGGCTAAACTTGAAAAGCATAAAATGGAGATTGAAGCGATTCCATTTTCTGTCAGAACCCTTAGCGAAGATATTGAAGTAATGATTCAGCCGAAACTGAATAAGAATGTCCGGCTGATATTAAATATAGATGAGAATATTTCTGAAAGAATTATGGGGGATCCGCATCGCCTTCAGCAGATTCTGGTAAATCTTATCGGAAATGCCGCCAAATTTACTACAGAGGGGAATATTACATTCAGAATACAGGAGGCAGGAAGCATGGGGCAGGAGAGAACAAGCCAAGAGCCGACAGCCAATAACGAAATCCGATTGACTTTTTCTGTTGAAGATACAGGAATAGGAATTGCTCAGGATAAACTGGCGAATATCTTTATTCCTTTTGTTCAGGCAGAGAGCAGTATTTCCTCCCGTTTCGGCGGAACCGGCTTAGGGCTGGCAATTGCTCATGAGCTTGTCTCATTAATGGGCGGAGTTTTACAGGTAAGCAGTCAGATGGGAAAAGGGACAATTTTTTATTTTTCTCTTCCTTTTAAAATTGCCGATGAAATCAGCAAAAATGATGCCGGAGATGAAAAATTATATTTAAAAAGATGTAATATTCTGGTTGTGGATGATAATGCAAATGCCCTTGAAATTATTTCATATACATTAAAAAAACAGAATGTACGTTTTACGCTTTGTCAGGACAGCACACGGGCTTTTGATCTGCTGATAAAAGCATATCAGGAGAAGAGACCTTTTACATTGGCATGGCTTGATATTGATATGCCTGAACTGAACGGTATTGATTTGGCGGCAAAGATCAGAGAAGAAAAACAATTGAATTCTCTCCGTCTGATCGCGTGTACATCTCATATAGAAAAGATAAGTGATTCAGGCTCTCCGTCTTATTTCAGTTTTATTGCATCAAAGCCTGTTTCCTCACAGGCATTGCAAAGAATCCTTCAGGAGGCAAGCTCAGGTTATTCATCAGAAAATTCTGTCTGTGAACTTGCAGGACTTCGGCTTCTGGTGGTGGATGATAATCCGTTGAACCGCTTTATTGTCAGAAATACCATGCAGAAATTACAGATAGATGTAACAGAAGCTGAAAACGGACTGGACGGAGTGAATAAGCTCTCTGAAAAAGCATTTGATCTTGTTATCATGGATAAAATGATGCCTGTCATGGACGGTATTGAGGCGATTCGCCTGATTCGCAAAGCTCATGATATGAATCAATTGCCGATTTTGGCATTTACAGCCGATGATTCACCGGAAGATACAGACATTATGCTCGCTGCCGGGGCAAACGGAATTCTTACAAAACCTATTGAATATGAAAAAATGGTGGAAAGCCTGTGTCAGGTTGTAAATCAGTAGTTATGTGGCTAAGAACGAAGCGTAGTAAATTCTTTTTCTTTCTGTTCTCCGCCTGCTGTAATAAAAATGGTTCGGCTGCTGGCTCAGGGGAAGATTTCAGAAGCTCAGAAAATAATGGGGGCGGCTCTGAGCCGCTCTTTGATCTGGTAACAGTGAAAAGCACAGAAAAGACTCCTTACAGCGATGTAACGTTAAGGGGGAGAAATCCTTTGGGAATCAAGGCGCTGATGTCAATTCCCGGTATGCCGTCAGGCGGATGCCGGCAGCCTATGGGGAAATTGACAAAAAATGCTCTGGAAAAAGTTCTCTCCGCCTCCCGGAATGTTCAGACAAAAAATCCTGAGATATTCAAACCTGTTGCTGAATTTTTCAAGGTTAATATTGACGGGCGTCTGGAGAATCCTTCAAGCTGGAAGGGGCTCTGTTACGAGTTTTATTAACTCATAAGTAACCAGTCAGAAGTTTTCGTATATAAAGACCTGCGGGGTTTCTGAAACCCCGCAGGTCTGACATTTAAAAATTTATGAATGGTTACTTATCTTGTTCCCACGCTGTGCGTGGGAACAGAGTAGCGTACTGATGATAAGAAACGAATATCAGCAGATCGAAAAAGTTTGTAGTTCCGCCTTCAGGCGGTCCGGCGTGCTGCGATAAATATTTGATTTTACACAAACTGCATAAATGCGGCACTGCAAACTTTTTTGAATTTTCGATCTACTGAATATATGACCAATTTAGGTTCTGTTGAAATTTCATCCTGTGAACCGCCGATATAATCAATTCCGCTGATGACCGTGATGAATCTGCCTTTATCAGCGGTATCACCTGTATCATGATTATCAGCGGTTCAGAACGACAGAAGATGAAATGTCAACAAAACATAGTTTTTATTGGAAAAAAAAGCTAAGTTTCTTCAAGAAACTTAGCTTTTTGATTCTCCTGTTAATTCATAAATAACCGGCTCGACAATCTCCTGAAAAATAGCGTCAAGCTCTGCCGAAGTAACAGAAGACTTCATGAAGTTCCGGTTCATAATATTCAAGAACACCGTGAAAACTGAGTCCCGGTTTTGCAATTGCCAGAAGTCTGGCGTAGATGGCAATCTGCAATAAATCATGCTTCATATTTGTACCGTGAGAGAGCTTATAATCCACGATTTCAATTCCGTATTCAGGATGAGTTCTCACAGCATCAATCTGTCCCGAAACAAAAATACTGCTTTCATTAATTTTAAACTGAATATCTTTTACCGGAAATTCTTTTGTCAGAAAAATATCCGGCCATGATTGAAAATTCATAGTTCTTTTTCTTAATTCAGCAACATGGCGGCAAAATGTTTTCAGAGCCTGTCCCAGATGATAAGCAGATTCAATCTTTTCAGAATTCAGAAGTCCGCTTAACCGCTTTTCTGCAAATCTTTCATACATTTCATGCCACAGGGCTTCTTCATCTGCTAATAACGCTGCAATATCTTTATCTTTTTCAGATGTGAGCCATCCGACATAATCTTCTGCAATTTTATGAAAAATTGTTCCGTAAACCGGCGTTGCCGCATAAGGTGAAAAAAGATAAGCAGGCGGATTCTCTCCTCTGAGCCATTTTTCACGCCATTCAGAATCAAGCGAGGCATATTTAAGCTGGGTTACGCTGATTGTTTTGATTGCCATTGAAGAACCTTCATATTGTTCGGGCCATCATAGATTTTTATCTCCGGAATATGAACACAGGCTTTATTTATCAGTTCATCAGTAACAGGTTCTGACAGCTTTTTCTTCAGATCATCTACACTCATAAATTTATCCTGCTGAACAATATTAAGGATTTTTGCAATCAACTCATTTGGAATTTCTGACAGTGGCTCAGATAAAGGAGTCATATTTGAAATCGGCTTCTGTATCTGTTCCCAAAAAGGATGAAGCATCTCCCTGATAAAGCTGAGAACCTTATGACTCTCAAAATTAATATTCCCTTCTGCTGTATCAGCATACAGATCATACGCTGCGTAAAGATTTATAATTTCATCTTCTGTTAAGTTAAAGATACGCAGATATATTTTCTTTGCTTCTTCAATAGCAGGAGCTATTTTTTTCCACTTTGCTCCGGGTATTGGCGGTAATTCAGGAGTTCTGAACAGAACAATTTTGGTATGAGGATCAGCATCATAATGGAGTTTTGCTTCCCGTGTAATCATCTGCCATTGCTGCCAGGCTGATCCGCTTTCAAACCCGAAAAAAATTTTTTCTTCTTTTATTTTCCAGAGCAGAGTAAAATATTCTTTCGGACTTTTATATTTTTCAACTGTAAGCTCAGGAATTCCGTTGGCAGCTTCATAGACAAGCCAGTAAAGAATATTCGGATCAAACAGCCTGCGTTTGGGCTGAGTTCTGATTTTTTCTTTATACTGTTTATAATATTCTGAAATATCATTGACTTTCTCAGATTCTTTCATAATTTTCAGCCAATGCTTATCACATTCCTTGATAAAATCCCGGATACATAATTCATTGACATCCTTAAACAACTGATCCAGCCAGATTCTGTCAGCAATAAAATAAGATTTTTTATCTTCAATCTTACATTTTCTGAATCTCTGCTCTATAAGCTCTTCAGCCTGAGTTCTGTTTATCCCTTCAAGCTCCAGCGGAGAGCTTAAACGGTTCAGATAAGCATCTTCCCAACAGGGCGCTATATTTTTTGTCCAGGGAATCTGATTGGTTGTAATCACTGTTATCTGATTGTAAGTTTCATCTGCCAGAACCTGTATTACTGATCCGAGTTCTTTTGCAAGGGTTTTATCTTTTCCGTAATTTTCAGTCTGATCAAAACAGAAAACAAACGGGCGGAAAAATCCGGCTAATTGGCAAAAATCCTGAAGCCGGTATTTGCAAAGCTCATTGCTTTCCCTTCCTGACATTTCAGGATTCGGTATATCATCTTTTTTTCTGATGCCGATCTTTCGGGCATCATCTTCATCAATGCTTTCACCTTTCAGCCAGTTCAGACATGCTTCTTTAAGTTCCTGTTTATATGAATAAGAATATGTAAAAAAGACTCTCAGCCAACTGACAGAAGATGCACTTGATAATTTAACTCCGTTCTTTCTAAGCTGCCCGATAAAATCGTTTGTTACTGTATCCTTCTGAAAATTTTTAAGAATCCAGTTTCGCCATATTCTGTTATTCTTTTTGTTTATACCGTTGCAAAGCCATTCCACAGTATATTCCATATTTCTGCATGGAATAATACCTCTTTCTATACTATTTGCAGCAAGATGGGTAAAAATTCCGTTGACAAATGCCTCAAGCTGTGTGTTCTCTTTTCCGTTACCGGCTTCTGATTCAATATTATCAGGAAAATCCAATTCCTGTACCATTTTGAGCAGAATAGACTTCCAGCATGCAGAGGCGTATTCAAAAGGACGCAGATAAATAAGCGTTGCCTGTCGGTTTAATTTATGAAACAGGCGACCGATAAGATGAGATTTTCCATATCCCGCGTGAAGCGATACAACCAGTTGGGCATGGGAAAGTTTCTCTTTTCCGGGCAACTGCCTGAATTTCAGGATTTCAAACTGCCTGAGAATAGATTGTAAAGGTTTGTCATTCAGTCCGTCAATTGCATCTTTGACACTGCGAGGTTCTGAGACAATATCATCTTCAAAAGGATTTGTCAGAAATCGTTTTTCCATATTTTCTACAAGACTTTATATTTCTATTTTATTCTTTAAAACGAACTAACAGATGAGGCTTGCCGCGCATATAAACAGCCCCGGATTTGGTCTCTTCGGAAGATAAAGACCAGTCTCCAAGTCCCAGTATAACTCTCCCCTGTTTACTCTCCTGCAATAAAAATTCTTTTAACTGCTCCATTGGCGCTCCAAGCTCCTGCTGAAGCTCATAAATCTCAACATTTGAAAACCCGGATCGCTGTTTGACTCTCATGTATGCTTCAAGAACATGCTCTGTAGTCAGTTCAGCCATCGGTTTTTCCGCTATTTTTTCAGGAGAAATCTGAACAAATGAGAGAAGTTCTAAAACAGGATTTGCATGTAAAAGATAAGTTCCATTGCCATGTTTCAGCTTTAATAATTTATTCTCTTTCAGAAGCAAATCAATGGCTTTATCTACATTGCCGCGGATAATTCCGGCTGGAACTTCATCGGCAAGTTTTGACCTGCTGACCAATTTCATTTTATCCGGTTTCTGATTTGCCAACAGATATGTTTCAATTTTTTCATAAGCCATTTCCAAAGGTCTGTAAAATTCCTGTAAAACATACTGAACTTTTTTGGCACTCCCTATATTTGCCACCTTTTTCTCTTTTTCAAGTGCTTTAAATGCTTCCATGCGTGATCCAGGGGCTTTTGATGTAATGTTTAACCCGGTTTTATTCAGTCCCTTGTCCCCTGCCTCCTGCAATTTTTTCAAAATATCTTCTTTCTGTTTTTCCAAATCAAGTTTAGCCATCAGATTTTAATCTCCTTATTTTTATAAGTCTGTAGTTCCGCCTTCAGGCGGTCCGCGCGCTAAGATAACCGTCTGATTTCACAAAAACCGCCTAAAGGCGGTACTACGAACTTTATAACCTTTTCGATCTGCTGAAATTATAAAAAATTTGTTTCGTCGGGTTACGCTATCGCTAACCCGACCTACAAAATCTGGTTGTCGGGTTACGCTATCGCTAACCCGACCTACAGAATTGTTTATATTTCCATTTCCCGGACAATATCCTCAGCCTGAGTTCCCATACCCTCAATACTCTCATCCTGTGTTTCTTCAGGAGGAATAAAATTTCCTTCATTATCAACTAACACAAAGAGCGAAAGCAGCACTTCAAATTCCATTCTGAAAGCAATCTTATTATCATGAATAACCATCTCACCTTTATCCACTTTCAAATCATCACTGATAATCAGATTATGCTGATCTTCAAGAATTTTTTTGATCTCCTTCAGATTCAGCGCTCCTTTTATCTTTTCAATCAGTTCATTTCTTGCAATTTCAATGGCTTCCAAATTTACAACTCTTGTCATGCACCCCTCCTTAATTTAGAATTAGGAATTAAAAATCAGTTGATCCGCTCCTAATCTTTATCTTTTTTCTCCTGCTCCAATATCTCTTCCGCCAATTTCAGATAACTTTTTGCGCCGACAGACTGAGGGTCTGCAAGCAGAAGCGGTTTTCCAATGCCTGATAATTCCCTGATTTGGCTGCTTCTGGGAATTACCGTTTCAAATACATACGCTTTTAAATGATTCTGAACATTTTGTACAATCTCCTGTGAAACTTTCTCCCCCATTTCATACATGGTCAGAAGGATTCCTGCCAGTTTAAGACCCGGATTCAGTTTTTTTCGTACAATCTTGGCAAAACGGAGCAGTTGGATAAATGATTCATAAGCCAAAAACTCGCATTGCAAAGGGATCAGCAGCATATCGGCTGCTGTCATGGCATTAATGGAAAGAAGACCCAGAGAAGGGGGGGTATCAATGATAAGATAATCGTAGTTTTTTTTGAGGGGGGAAAGCAGTTGATGCAGAACCTTTTCTTTTTCAGGTCTTGACATCAGTTCCAGTTCAGCACGGAAAAATTCACCGCACACCGGAATAGCATGAAGGAGTTTTATATCTGTATTAAGAATCACTTTTTCAACAGATATATTCCCTCCCATTGCATCATAGAGTGTATAAGTGAACTTTCTCTTTCTAAGCCCCATGCCGGTTGTTGCGCTTCCCTGCGGATCGCAGTCAATAAGCAGGGTTTTTTTTCCTGATATTGCAAATGATGCGGAGAGATTAACCGCAGTGGTGGTCTTTCCCACCCCTCCCTTTAGACTTGCTATACAGATAATATATCCCATATCTTCATTTCTTTTTAAGATTAAATGTCAGAGATATATATTTATTAAGAAAGGAGCGGGGTGTCAATGAAAAATATCACTCATAATTTATTTACACGAATTAAGAGTTATAAAATCAGCTTACTATAATCTGCTTTGATATTCAGAAGATTCCTGATTCCTAATTCCCAATTCCTAATTTTCTTTATTTATATGCGGTTATCACATAACCATCTTTTATAATAACTTTTCCGCCTTTTGCTCTCTCCATAACCTGAATAGTCTTTAAGATAATATTTCTCTCATGATTTTTTGCTGTAAATTGAACAGTATTTCTGAGATCACCTACAGCGTTCTGATATTCTTTTTCTCCGAAGAAGAATTTTACAGCGCCGCCCGGTGCTTTTTCACAGCGTCCGTATTCCTGAATAATATCCAAAGATAAACTTGAAAAACCTCTCTGCTGTTTTCTGGTCTCTGCGTGTCTGGTAAGTCTCATGAAATAACCCTCCTCTTTATTTACCGTTAAAGATTTTAAGAAACTAAATTTTTAAAAAAACTTAGCTTCTTGCCGGTATTGAATTTACTTTTTCATCTACTCAGGAAGTCTTTTTAATGAAGCCTTATGTTCTCTTCTCTCATAAACATATAAACAAATCAATTGGGTATTCATGGTATTTTATCGGTAGGAATATCCTGCCTTCATAGCATCCGCAGGGATTGCTAATCTACAGGAATTGGGTTTAAGAAAGGATTTGAATCAAGGATTTGAATCGCTGTTTAAGATTTGCAATATAAAAAATAAAAATCTTGCCATTAAAAGAAACATACGGTAATAAGTCAAATCAGATTATGAGAATTAAATTGAAGAAACCAGGTTTTTTTAAAAAACTCAGTTTCTTATACATATAAATAAAGGAGATAATAAAAAGAATGTTGGTAAAATTGAGAGATGGTCGCCAAATCCCGATGGAGATGCACAAAGTCAGAATTGTTCAGCAGAGTTATCTTGTACCAGTTGAAGAGAGACTCAGAGCTATTGAAGAGGCAGGATATAACACCTTTCTTCTTCGTACCAAAGATATATTTATGGACATGCTCACAGACAGCGGTACAAATGCCATGAGTGATAACCAGTTGGCTGCTATGATGGTATCTGATGATGCGTATGCAGGTTCTGAAAGTTTCTTTAAGCTGCAAAAGGCTGTTGAAGAGGTCTTTGGATTTAAATATTGTATGCCTACCCATCAGGGACGTGCGGCAGAGCATCTTTTATCCAAAGTATTTGTAAAACAGGGGGATGCTGTCCCCATGAATTATCATTTCACCACGACCAAAGTTCATTTTGAAATTCTTGGCGGAAAAGTTCTGGAGATATTAGGGGATGATGCTCTGATTACAGAAAGCAGCAATCCGTTCAAAGGTAATATTGATTTACAGAAATTTGAAGATGTTATCAAAAAATACGGTGCAGATAAAATATCCTTTATCCGAATGGAGGCTACCACAAATCTGATTGGCGGACAGCCTTTCTCCTTGCAGAATATGAAAGATGTCAGGAAGATCGCCTCCAAACATAATATCATGATTCTTCTGGATGCCAGTTTAATATCTGAAAATGCTTATATGATCAAACAGCGTGAAGAGGCTTATAAGAAAAGCTCCATAAAAGATATTATTCAGGAGATGATGAGTCTGTCTGATATTATGTATTTATCAGGCAGAAAAAGCTGCTGCGTCCGGGGCGGTATGATTGCCACAAACAAAAAAGAATATTATGACAAACTTCTCCCATGGCTCCCTGTATATGAAGGATTCTCAACTTACGGCGGTATGTCAACCAAAGAGATTGAGGCTATGGCAGTCGGTATCCGTGAAATGCTTGATGATAATGTGGCAGGAAGCTCTGTTGAATTTATCCAGTATTTTGCCAAACGGCTCATGGATAACAAAGTTCCTATTGTTACGCCTCCGGGCGGGCTCGGATGTCATATTGATGCAGGCAAGTTTTTATCACATCTTAATTCTTTCCAATATCCTGCCGGAGCTATGACTTCCGCGATTTATCTTATTTCAGGTGTAAGAAGCATGGAGCGCGGTACAGTCTCTATGGAGCGGGATAAAAACGGCAATGAAGTTGCATCTGATCTTGAATTAGCGCGTCTGGCTGTTCCTCGCCGTGTATTTACCATGTCTCAGATAGAATATGCTGTTGACAGAATCAGTTGGCTTTTTGAACATAAGAATCTGGTAAAAGGGCTGAAATTTATAGAAGAGCCGCCTGTTCTGAGATTTTTCTTCGGAAGAATGGAGGCTCAGGGCAACTGGGGCAAAGAATTGGCAAAAGCATTTAAGAGTGATTTTGGGGCGGGTAATTAGTTTTCCGTTCCCACGCTGAATGATAAAATTGTAGGGGCAACCTGAATGATAAAATTGTAGGGGCAACCTGAATGATAAAATTGTAGGGGCAACCCCCTGTGGTTGCCCTATACTGTAGTTCGTAGGTCGGGTTATCGCAGCGTAACCCGACCTACGGACTGATAACTGATCGGTTACTTATAATGTGAAGTTTGTTTTTTAATTTATAATCAGAATATTAACAGAAATACAGCTTTGAAAAATAAAGAATTTAACAGAGAAAATGTTGTAATAATCGGCTCCGGTATTGGCGGGCTGACAACCGGAATCATCCTTGCCCGGATAGGCTTTAATGTTACCATTGCAGAGAAGAATCCCCTTCCCGGCGGGCTGATGCGGAGCTATATCCGAAACGGTATAGAGTGCGAGGTCGGAATCCATTATTTAGGTGCGTTGGATAAAGGACAGATTCTGCACAGATTTTTTGATTACATGGGAGTCAGCGACCTGATTCCTGTTGAAAGAATGGGAAAAAAGGGAGTGATTGACCGATATATTTTTAATTCAGATATTATCGGATTAGAGCAGTTTGACATGCCCTCCG
>CAWEAR010000044.1:0-7918 GCA_963806835.1 uncultured delta proteobacterium | reverse complement strand
TGTCTATGTTGCATCTACTAGAGTTCAGCGTATTGCTCAAGGGGAAGTCTGAAAATTACTGCAACAGATGAATTTACTTATTTTGCTGAAGATCATCCGAATGTTGCCGGGGCAAAAGTAAGTGTTAAAGATTCATTTTCAGATAAAATAGTTGCAGAAGGTGTTACAGATGAAAAAGGCGTCTTTTCAGCAGAGAATATCAACGAAGGACGTTATGACCTTGAAGTAAGTGCTGAAAAACACGGGACATATCGAAACACTATTGAGATTATTCCGGGAATGGTAAAGGATGTTGAGGCGTTTCTGGCAAGGCAGTTGGTGACATACCGATGGTCTGTTGAGCCTGTTCAGATTGAAGACCATTACACAGTAACGCTTGAAGCGGTCTTTGAGACGCATGTGCCTGCGCCGGTGGTTACGGTTGAACCTAATTTACAGGTAGTTCCTTTCTATGAAGGGGAGACAGCAACAGTCAATTTGACTATTACCAACCATGGAATGATCGCTGCTAACAAGGTCACGCTATATTTCCCTGATAGTAAAAAATTTAACTTTCAACCGCTTATGGAGAATATAGGAACTCTTCCGGCAATGACATCCATTGTGATTCCAGTAACTGTAAGTGCAAAAAATACTCAGGAACGCTCTGATGCTCGAAATGGTGATTCAGGTGAAGATGAATGTCTGACATTTATGCTATGTTCATCCTATATCTGCGATACTGAGCGTACAAACTGTGTGAGCTTTAGTTTAAAGCCAATTGAAATTTTACTTACGATGATCTCAGGATTTGAATGCGCTACACTGAATCCACTGGCATGTCTGTCACTTGGATGTTCTTTGGGAGGTTTTAGTCCCTGTATTTGTATGTTAATTCCTCCTCCAGGTCCCGGAAATGTAATTGACCTTATAAAATGCCTGTGCGGTCTCAAATTTTCTCCGGCAAGTGGCAGCGGCGGTGATGGTGGTTATTGTTGGGATTGCGGATGGTCGGGCGGTATCAGCGGACCAGGAGGTTACATAGAGTTAAAAGACCCTTGTAAATAAAAGTTTGAATCGCGAATTTACCAGATTAAACGGATTACGCGGATTTTATTTTTAAATCCGTGCAATCTGATAAATCCGTTTAATCCGCGATTCTTGCATATTCTGTGAAAACAGAGTACTTATAACCATGATAAACGGGAATCAAATCATGACAATCCTGTTTATCATGGAAGGAACAAAAAATGCAGCATACGGTTCAGGTTGAATGTCCGAGTGAGCTTTTACTTACATTGCAGATGAATGCCGAAACATTTGCCGAACTGATAAAAACAGAAACAGCAGTCTCTTTGTTCAAAGAAGGCAGAATTTCATCAGGAATGGCGGCAAAATGGCTTGGCATTCCAAGAACAACTTTTTTGCTCAAGGCGATGGAAGCCGGTGCGGAACTGCTTGAAGATTCAGCAGATGATTTCAGGAGAGAAACGTCGCTCTTATGATTATTTTCTCTAATACCACACCGATAATTGCTCTTGCCGGTATAAACAGGCTTGATTTGCTTCCTGTTCTTTTTGGAACTGTTCATGTTGTTGACGCGGTTGCTGAAGAATGCGAAGCAGGCGGAAGAATCTTTGTGCCTGATTTAGCCGGACTGTCATGGATAAAGATTGTCAGTTCAGCAGACTGTAAGAACAATCATACAGTCTCAGCTCTTGATAAAGGAGAAAAATATACAATTCTTACTGCTCTCCGAATGAAGGCTGATTATGTGATTATTGATGAAAAAATCGGACGTAATATCGCTGAATATATGGGACTTTCTGTAACCGGAACACTTGGTATTCTGCTTAAAGCAAAGCAGAAAGGCAAGATAGACTCTTTTGCGGACTGTGTTACTGCCATGCAAAAGAACGGAATACACTATCATACAAAACTTGTTGAAAAGCTGGCTTTACAGGCTGGAGAAATTCTGTAATTAACCATAAAAATATAAGGAGTTGATACTATGAAGAAAATCCAAATTACATCAAGTTTTAAGAAATTTTTTCTTTTCCTTGCGGCTATGGGCATGCTGGCGGCTATGATTACGCCGGTTTTTGCACAGCTTCCCCCTGAATCTGAATGGGAAGAAGAGGGCGTATGCGCACGGGTAAGAATCCGAATCAGTCAGGATGTTGCTATTACACGCACTGCTTTTCGGGCAACATTGGAAATTGACAATTCCCCTGAAAATGTTACGCTTGAAAATCTGAAAATAACTATTGAGATTAAAAATTCCGAACAGATTCTGTCCAATAATCTGTTCGGAATGAACCCCCCTGAACTGACCGGAATCTCTGATGTTGACGGCAACGGAATATTGGAACCGGGAACAACATGCAAAGCAGTCTGGACAATTGTTCCCACAAGAGACGCCGCGCCGGATGTTCCGCTTCAATACTATGTCGGCGGAACACTCAGTTATTCAGAATCAGGAACTCAAGTAAACATGCCTCTTTTCCCGGCAACCATTACAGTAAAACCTGATCCGAAACTGGTGCTGAATTATTTCCTTGAAAGAGTTGTTTACAGCGATGATCCATTTACCAATGATATTATAGAACCCGCAGAGCCTTTTGCTCTCGGGTTAATTCTTCAAAATCAGGGCAAAGGAACAGCTCACAGGGTAAAGATTACCTCTTCTCAGCCTGAAATTGTAGAGAATGAAAAAGGACTGCTGATTGATTTCAAAATTATCAGCACTCAGGTCAACACCGAAGAAATAAGCCCTTCGCTGACCGTTGACCTTGGAAAGATTGAACCGGCTCAGAACCGCCGTTGCCCAGTGGATGATGACCGCAAGCCTGCAAGGCAAGTTTATTGAATATGATGCAAAATTTGAGCATGTGGATGATTTCGGGGATCCGAGAACCTCTCTGATTGACAGCGTAAATATTCATGAACTCCTTCATGTAGTCCGCACAGAATTCCCTGAAGATGATAACAAGCCTGATTTTCTGGTCAATGACATTGAAGATGATAATTTTATGCCGGAGACCCTTTACAAGAGCGATGGATCAACCGCACCAGTAAATGTGGCATCCGACCCTGTTGTAACCGGAGAGGTAAGCAATGCCAATCTTCAAGTAACCCTGACGGCAAATCCGCCGAATGGCTGGGTTTATATCCGTGTGAATGATCCGGGACTGGAGAAATTTGTATTAAAAAAAGTACTCAGTTCTGACGGGCGAGAAATCCGAATGGATGATAACGCATGGACAACCCACAGAACCATCCGGCTTGTGGGTCAGGCTCCTTACAGAGAAAGCCTGCTGCATCTTTTTGATTATGTTGAAAACGGAAATTGCGAATATACGCTTATCTATGAAGATATTTTGGCTACACCCCAACCGCCTGTTCTGATGTTTATTCCCGATCGATCTTTTCCTGAAGGTCTGCATTTCGGTTTTCTTGTAATAGCAAGCGATCCCAACGGAACAGTTCCGGCAATTTCAGGAGAACCGCTTCCCCAGGGCGCAACATTTACAGACAAAGGAAACGGGGAATGGTATTTTGACTGGGCCACAAAAACAGGAGACGCAGGAGAATATAAAATCACGTTTACCGCATCTGACGGAACTTTGACAGATTCTCAGCTTGCCACAATTACCATTTATTCCGCAGCAGATACTGATAACGACAAAATGCCGGATGAATGGGAAACAAATAATTTTAATACTCTGGAAAGAGACGGAACCGGGGACTTTGACGGAGACGGCATTTCAGACCTTGATGAATATCTGAATGAAGCCGGCGTTCCTTTAGTTGCATCTGCTTATGAACTGACCATAAAAGCGGATCCCGCAGGAAGCGGCGTTATTACACCGGCAGAAGGAATTTACAACTATCCTGAAGAAGAGAGAGTAACGGTTGAAGCAAAAGCAAATCCGGGTTATAAATTTGACCATTGGACAGGAGATGTTGCGGATACAGCATCAGCTACTACAACAGTAACTATGAACAGCGCAAAGACAGTTACCGCTCACTTTGTCCAGGGAATCGCAAATTATAATCTGACTATAAAGGCTGAACCAGAGGATGGAGGAATTACTATTCCTGCATCCGGCGTTTACAGTTATGCTGAAGGAACAGTTGTAAATATCGAAGCAATTGCAGGTTCCGGTTACGGTTTTGAACATTGGACAGGCAATGTTGCAGACGCCTCTTCAGTCAAGACCTCTGTAATCATGAACAGCGAACAGACAGTTATCGCTCTTTTCACTGCGTTGGAACATCTGAAAGGAGATGCTGACGGCAACGGAGAGGTTGATATTTTCGATGCTCTTACTATCGCTGAATATGACGCGGGTCTGTGGAATGACCGTCTTGAGCTTTTGCCTGCTGATTTTGAAATTGTCGCTGATATAGACGGAAACGGCGTTATAAATACTTATGATGCTCTTGAAGTTGCAAGATATGATGCAGGATTGGAAAGTCTTTTTGATTAAATAGAAGAAGACCTGCGGGATTTAAAAAACCCCGCAGGTCTTTTTAAATTTTTTATTCAGTATAATATCGTAAAACAGAAAATGGAGTGTAATTTATGAAATTTTATGTAGTGAAAAGAATCTGTTGTATAACAGCAATCTTTATCTGGTTTTTCTCTCTTTCTGCTTTGGCTCAGGAGAAAGTCTTTACAGCAGGATGGGAAACATGGCATCCTCATCAGTACAAGGATGATAAGGGGAATATAGCGGGGATTGATGTTGAGCTTGCAAATGCAATATTTGAACATGCCGGATATAAAGTAAAATTTGTTGAAGAGATACCATGGAAACGGCATCTGCTTCTGCTGGAAAAAGGGAAGATTGATATTGCCATGGGGACATCAAAAAATGCTGATCGCGAAGAATATGCTTATTTTACTATACCATATACATTTGATTATAATTCAATGTTTGTCAGAACCGGTGAAAAGAGTAAATATTCCTTTAAATCTCTAAAAGATATTATCGGAACAAATTTTAAATTGGGTATAAACAGGGGCTGGAGCTATTCGGAAGAATTTGATGCGTTATTACAGAATGAACAGTTCAAAGAACGTCTGGAAGAAGTAACGAGTGATGAACAGAATGTTGAGAAGTTACTGAAAAACCGTATAGACGGGTTTCTGGCTTCGGAACTTGCTGCTTTGTCATTGCTCAAAAGCAAAAGCGTCTCAGATCAGGCGACTGTACTGATGAGGCTGTACGGCGAAGAAGAGTCCGTAACATATATTATGTGCAGTAAAAAGAGCTTCACCCCGGAACAGATTGCAAAGCTCAATGAGGGTATAAAAGCAATTTTTGATAACGGCACATATCAGAAGATTATTGATAAGTATATAAAATAATTAAATAGTGAAAAAAAGCTAAGTAGGGGCAAATAATTATTTGCCCCTACAATTTTTTTCAACGGATTTGACCCACCGCCCAAAATTCAATGTATAAAAGCTGATAATTCCAGATTCCTAATTTTTAATTCTTAATTGGCTTAGTTGGCATTGATTATAAAGCTCTGCCATTGAATTAACAAGATTATCCTGAGAATATTTTTCTCTGACGAGAACTTTGCCTCTGATTCCGAACTCTTTCAGCGTTTCAGAATTCATAGTCATGATTTTCCGCAAAGCAGACTCCCATGTTGCTGTATCCTGATTCAGCCACCAGCCGCAATTATATGTTTCCAAATCTGACCAGGGGCAGTTTGTTGACGCCATAACCGGAATCCCTTTATTTAATGCTTCTAAAACCACAATCCCAAAGCTTTCCAAATATGACGGAAGTATCAGCAAATCAGAGGCTCTGAGTAAAGCAGATTTTTTATCGCCAGCCACGGGCCCGACAAATGTTATACGGTTGGAAATCCTCAATTGTTCAAATAAGGTTTGAAGTTCAGACTGATAATTATCTTCATCAGGTCCTGCAATGACCCATTGCCAATTGGGAAAATCATTTGCTATCTTTGCCCATACTTTTGCAAAGAAATCCAAGCCTTTAACCGGATGAATCCTTCCGAGAAACAGAATTATTCTTTTATTTCTCAGTTCAGGATAAAAATCCGCATCCTGTGTCCTACAACCTGTGACCTGAATACCATTCGGAATAACCGCAACAGGTGTTTTTATACCCAGATTTCTTATATTTTCAGCCTCCCGCTGTGTCGCTACATGCAGACAGCTTGCCAATCGAATATCACGCTTCTGAAAAGCGAGCCATGCAAGTCTTTTTTTCCAGCGGCTCCGGTTTAAAGCCCATGGTTCAAGCATTCCGTGAAGGCTGATAATATGCGGAATTTTATATTTTCTGGCAAATTTGGCTGATTCACGGTAAAGATCAAGCCATAATCCATGCTGATGAATCAGAGCGGGCTTTGGATTCAGCTCTTCAAGAGCTTCGTAAAATCCTTTACAGTGATATATAAATTTTGGAATATTGATTTCAAACTGGCGTATCACAATCTTATTTTTCAGAGATATATCAGCATTACTACGCTTCGGTGCCCATATTTCCGCCTGAAAACCCTTATCATACAAAGCATCACACAGGCTCATTATAAATTGGGTTGTACCGCCAAGTGACAGTTCTATCCCCTCTGTAACATGAATAATAATCTTTTTTTGTTCGGCTTGAACGGCTTGGATATTCATAATTTTGAAATATTATTTGAGCTGCTGCTTATTTTTTCTGGTTTAACAAAAAAAAAGTTATCTTATTCGACAGTATATTGGCAGCAAAGCCGTGTCCTTTTACTGTCCAATGTAAATCACGGACATAATACATAGAGTTTTTTTCGGAATCTTTTTCCATTAACGGAAGCAGATCAATAAAATTAATATCATGGTTTTTAAAAAATTGAGCCAGTATCTTATTCGGCTGACGATAATCTTCCTCTTTACAACGATTATCCCCATATCGTACCTGATCTGACGTAGGAATAATCATAACCAAAAATGGAATATGTTTTTTTTCAAGCATTTGTTTTGTATCTAATACTGCATTTAGGGTATTTTTAAAGAGCATCTTTTTCCAGTTCTGGAAAAATCTTTAAAAATAATCCCCGATCTGTATATCGAAGTCCGCAATAAAACAGCATTTTATCAAAAAATGGAATACTCACCAATCGGGAACCACAACCAGTCAAAAAATACAATTTTTTTCAAAGCAGGGATTTTATAGATTTTTTTTGAAATATTATCTGGTTCTTTTATAATGTTATTATCCGATATTTTGATTCCTTGCCATGTAAGATCATCATAAACATCATTTCCAATAAAAAAGGATTGTACTATCATATCAGGATTAAAAGATAAACCTATCTCACGTAACCATTCAGACTGTTGAATAGGACCTCCTCCGACACCGCCACAATTAATACTCCGAAATTTTATTGAACTAAAGGTATTAAAAGCAACTTGGCGTAATAATTTTTCTGTCTGACGAACAAATGTCGCTTCCCCATCAACACCATCCATAAGTAAAGGAGTCGCCTATGGCTAAGATACGAAATTCATCGGGTTTTCAGTGATTTCGGAATCTCTCAGTCCAAGGCTGTTTAAGAGTACATTATGTTCAAACTCATTGGAAAGATAGTGAACTATGTTTCCCGTTACTCGTGCCCCAGCAGCACCATATCCTGAAAGCCTAAGTCCGATTTCTATACCTATGCAGCATATTAATACACTGGTCAGAAAGAGCATACTGTTTATGACTATGTTTTTTAAAGTTTTCTTCATAAAAGATGTTATTAGTTCTGATTTCACCGGCAAGGGTAAGTATAATATCACTATAACAAAAATAGTCTGCCAAAGTCCACCAAAATAGCTTGGCGAGATCCATGTAACCATAAGCCCGTTACCGATCATAAACCCAAGAAGAGCAAAAATCTGCCATCCGAAACCGTTTTCCGGTTGCCA
>CAWEAR010000043.1:0-12570 GCA_963806835.1 uncultured delta proteobacterium | reverse complement strand
TGCGGGGTTTTTAAAACCCCGCAGGTCTATTTAAGACTTTGTGAAACCTTTGTGTTCTTTGAGCGAAGACCTGCGGGGTTTTAAAAACCCCGCAGGTCTATTTAAAACTTTGTGAAACCTTTGTGTTCTTTGTGTCTTTGTGGTAAATTGTGCAGAAGAAAATAGAAGATTATGAACCGGAAACAGATAAAAAATCTCAGCGAAGCTGATACAAGAGCAAAACTGATAGACCCTGCAATCCATAAACGGGGATGGAGTGAAGATTTGATTTGTCGTGAAGAGACCGTAGGAGCTATTGATATTGTCGCGGGAAAACCAAGACAGCTTTCAAAAGGGCGAATTGATTACACGCTCAGGATTAAATTCCGTCCAAATACACAGCCTGTGGCAATTGCTCTTATTGAAGCAAAAAAATCATCACTTCCCCCGGGTCATGGTCTTACTCAGGCTAAATCTTATATGAGCTGCAAACGGCTTAATGTTCCGTTTGTCTTTTCTTCAAACGGGTTCATGTTTGTTGAATTTGACAGATTTACAGGAATTACAGCAAAGCCGAAACCAATGAGCAGATTTCCTACTCCTTCTGAACTGCGTGAACGGTATGAAAAAAATATGGGATTCAACCTTGAATCTCCGGTAGCAAGTCCCATGCTGCAACCGTATAAAGGCGGAGAAAGCTCGCGGCGTTATTATCAGGATGCGGCAATCAGAGCGGTTCTTGAAAAGATTGCAATAGCCGATGTAAAATCTCAGCCAAAACGGGCATTGCTTTCCCTTGCAACCGGAGCAGGGAAAACATTTATAGCCGTGAATCTGCTCAAGCGGATTGCAGACGCGGGACAACTGAGACGGGCGTTGTTTGTATGCGACCGTGAAGAACTCAGAAATCAGGGGCTTAAAGCATTTCAAAATATATTCGGTTCAGACGCGGCTGAAGTATTCAGGACATCCGATGGTAAAAACAATGCAAAAAATGCCCGCATCCATGTTGCAACATATCAGACTCTTGGGATAGATAATGAAAACGGAGACGCCAGTTTTCTGACAGAGCATTATCCCAAAGATTTTTTTACACATATTGTTATTGATGAATGTCACCGCTCTGCATGGGGTAAATGGTCTCTGGTTCTGACGCGCAACAGCAAAGCTGTTCATGTCGGACTGACAGCAACGCCAAGGGAATTCAAAACAGAGAATACGCCTGAATCAAAAGAAGATGCTCAGATAACAGCAAATAATATTCAATATTTCGGAGAGCCTGTTTATGAATACAATATGGCGCAGGCAATTGAAGACGGTTATTTAGCCGCATGTGAAATCCAGAAATCGCGGGTTAATATTGATGATACAGGAATTACAGTTGATGAAGTCGCTGCCCGGAATCCTGTTGATGCGGTTACAGGTGAAACTGTTGTGCGTGAGCGCCTTAAAGAAATTTACGGAAAAAGAGAATATGAAGATAAAATTCTGCTGCCGGATCGGGTTCTTGCAATGTGTCAGGATTTGTTCAAGTATTTGACTGATACCGGCGTACCTGAACAGAAAACCGTTATTTTCTGCAAGCGGGATCGTCATGCTGATGATGTTGCTTTTACAATGGGAAACCTGTATGCTGAATGGTGCGGAAAGAATAAAAAAGAGCAGTTAAGCTATTATGCGTTCAAATGTACAGCGGCAAGCAGCGGAAATGATCAACTGCCTGATTTCCGTGCTTCGACAAGAAGTCATTTTATTGCAACAACCGTTGATCTTCTTACAACAGGCGTTGATGTTCCCTGTATTCGGAATATTGTTTTTTTCAAATATGTAAATTCGCCTATCAGTTTTTATCAGATGATCGGCAGAGGCACGCGCATTCATCATGAAACAGATAAGCTGATGTTCCGGGTTTATGATTATACAAATGCAACCCGGCTTTTTGGCGAGGAATTTATCAGCAGACCAAAGGAAAAGGAAACAGGAGAGGATACGGGGACTGAACTGCCTCCGGAACCCACTATCATAGTTGAAGGATTTGAAATTTATATAAGCGATGAAGGTCGTTATATTGTTGCGGATATTGACGGCAAAGCAATGCCGGTAAAGGTTGAGGAGTATAAATCAAGATTGGCGAAAAAACTTCTTGAAGAGGTCGGTTCTTTAAATGATTTTCGGAAAAAATGGGTTGATCCGGGTTCACGTCAGGAGATTATCAATTCTTTGGCAGGGTCAGGATATTCGCCAAAGGTTGTTCAGATAGCCGATGACAAAGAGGATTATGATCTTTATGATGTTCTTGCTGAACTGGGCTGGGGTGTGAGTCCGTGCACAAGAAAAGACCGTTCTCTTGCGTTTATTTACAAACATGAAAAATGGATTAATGCCTTGCCTGAAGCAACCGGGGCTATAATCAGGGTTATTGCAAATCAGTTTGAGCGTGCGGGAACTGAGGGTTTGGAAAATCCAAAGATTTTTCAGACTCCTGAGATTATCTCAGCAGGAGGGCTTGCGGCTTTAAAGATGGCTGGCAAGCCTGCTGATCTGATTCGTGAAACAAAAGAAAGGATATTTTCAGCATGATAGAGGAAAAAAAGGGATTGCCGGAAGGGTGGCGGTGGGTTCAAATCAAGGATGTTGCTACAATAAATCCTCGTAAGCCAAATCTGATAAGATCAGATGACTCTCTCACTTCTTTTATTCCAATGGAGTCTGTAGATAATATCACAGGGACAATAGCCAAAAGGTTGACTCGTCCTTTTGGTGAAATTAAGAAAGGTTATACATATTTTGCTGATGAAGACGTGCTTTTTGCCAAAATTACACCATGTATGCAGAATGGAAAACATATCATTGCAAGAGGATTGATTGATGGCATAGGCTTTGGTACAACAGAATTTCATGTAATCAGAGCGGGTTCAGATATTATTCCTGAATGGTTGCATTTCTTTTTTCGCCAACATTTTTTTTTGATTGAAGCAACTGAATATTTTACGGGTGCTGTAGGACAACAACGATTACCGGCTGATTATTTGGCAAATTTTGAAATTCCTCTTCCTCCTATCTCTGAACAAAAACGGATAGCCTCAATTCTTCAAGAGCAAATGGCAGCAGTTGAAAAAGCACGCAAAGCCGCAGAAGAGCGTCTTTCTGCTATAAAGGCATTGCCTTCTGCCTGCTTGCGTCAGGTCTTTCCGCAGCCGGATCAGGAATTGCCGGAAGGGTGGCGCTGGGTGAAATTGGGGGATGTACTGCGTTTGAAAAGCGGTGAATTTCTTCCTGCTTCATCAATGGCTTCTGATAGTATTTATCCAGTTTATGGCGGCAACGGGATTACAGGAACACATAACCAGTATATATTTGTTGAGCCAAAATTGATAATTGGGCGTGTAGGTGCGCTTTGCGGTTGTGTCCATATAACTCAGCCTTATTCATGGGTTACAGATAATGCTCTCTATGTCAATGAAACATTTGTGCCAATTGATAATTTTTTTCTCAAGTTTTGTTTAGATTTAATCAACTTAAATACATTAGCAAATAAGATGGGACAACCTGTTATTTCAGGAAAAACTATCTATAAACAAAAAATTCCTTTACCTTTATTTGAAGAACAACAAAAGATTGCTGCTCTTTTAAATGAACAAATAGCGGCAGTTGAAAAAGCGCGCAAAGCCGCAGATGAACAATTTGAAGCTATAAAAGCACTGCCTACAGCTATTTTACGTCAGGCATTTAACGGAGAGCTATAAACCAGCGAAGACCTACGGGGTTTTAAAAACCCCGTAGGTCTATTTAATACTATAAACCGGCGAAGACCTACGGGGTTTTCAAAACCCCGTAGGTCTATTTAAGACTATAAACCAGCAAAGACCTACGGGGTTTTGAAAACCCCGTAGGTCTATTTAAGACTTTGTGAAACCTTTGTGTCCTTTGTGTCTTTGTGGTAAATTTTTAACACAAAAGCACGCAAAGAAATCGCAAAATTCTGAATTTTTAAAGGTATTCAATACATGACAAAAAAGAACAACAATAACAACAAAAAACTCGTAACCCAGCAATCAGTTGATCAAGTCATCAAAACTATATGCGACATCATGAGACGTGGCAACTCGCGGGCGCACTTCAATATGTCCCTGAACTCACTTGGATTTTATTCCTCCGCATCCTTGATGAAAAAGAGCAGAAAGAGCAGGAAGATTATGAAGCCGTAGGCATTCCCTTCACACCCTCAATTGAACCCCCTTATCGCTGGCAGGATTGGGCATCTTCACAAGGCAAAAAATACAAAGAACTTAAAGAAGCGACAAATAAAGACCCTTTTTTCAGCTTTGTCAATGGATATACAGACGCAAAAGGCAACATGACCGGCTTGCTGCCGTATCTGAAGAATCTAAAAAATTTACCGAATGCCACACCCCGGCAAAAAGTAATCAGCGAAATACTCTCAGGCGTTGAGCATATCCGCATTGATACGGAAAAGAATTTCCTTGATGTTGTTGACAAGGTTGATGAAATCACTTCGGAGAGCGTTGCTGATACCCATGTTTTCACACTCTCACAGGTCTATGAAGGCTTGCTCCTGAAAATGGGAGAAAAAGGGAATGACGGCGGGCAGTTCTTTACTCCGCGTGAAATTATCCGGGTAATGGTTCAGGTAATAGCTCCTGAGATTGATGAAACTGTTTACGACCCCGGCTGCGGAACAGGCGGATTTCTTGCCCAGACTTTTGAATATATCAGAAACAGACTTGGCGATATGACTGCCAATCAAATAAATACTCTCAAAAACCGGACTTTCTGGGGGCGTGAAAAAGATAATATTGCTTATCCCATAGCTCTGGCAAATCTGATTCTGCACGGCTTGGATAAACCAAATATCTGGCACGGAAACACGCTGACAGATCAGGAGATTTACGGCGGTCTGTTTGAAGGGAATCCGCGCCAGTTTGATGTTATCCTTACAAATCCGCCTTTTGGCGGAAAAGAGGGAAAAGACGCTCAGACTGATTTTGATTATAAAACAGGTTCAACACAGGTTCTTTTTCTTCAGCATGTTCTGAAAAATCTTAAAAACGGAGGTCGCTGCGGAATTGTTGTTGATGAAGGGCTTCTTTTCAGAACAAATGAAGATGCTTTTGTCAAAACAAAACGGAAACTTTTAGATGAATGTGATCTTTTCTGTATTGTCAGCCTTCCCGGCGGAGTCTTTACAGCCGCAGGCGCTGGCGTCAAAACAAATCTGCTCTTCTTTAAAAAAGGTGAAAAGACAAAGAAAATCTGGTATTATGATTTAAGCGATATTAAGGTCGGCAAAAAGACCCCGCTGACGCTTAAACATTTTGAGGATTTTTTTGTCCTGCTTCCTGCAAAATCCGACAGTGAACAGAGTTGGACAATTGACATAGAAAACCGCAGACAAAAAGCGTTAAATGAAGCCCTTCCGTTTAAAGACAAGGCAAATCATAAACAACTGGAGGCAAACCTCTGGAAAGATAAACTCAGCGACCTTAAAAAAATAAAATCATCTGATAAAGATGCAATCGCGGAGGCTGAAAACAGATTCAAAGAACTGACTCAGGATGCCAAAGAGCTTTTAAACAAGGCAAAAGAGATTGAGGATGCAGTTTATGATCTTAAAGCAGTTAATCCAAACAAAAAATCCGTAACAGATAGTCGCACTCCCAAAGAGATTGTTGAGATTATCGAATCAAAAGGTAAAGAGATTTCAGAGGCTTTGGCAATTTTAAGAATTTCAGAAGTCTTGCGAATCCGGTAAGGAGATTTATGAAAACAGATGCCCTGTTTTACGAACTGTTCAAAATGTATCCCCGGAGCCTGTTTGAACTTGTGAATCTGGAGATCGAGGGCGAATATGCGTTTGAAAGTATCACCGTCAAGACAACGGAAAAGCGTTTTGACGGTTTTTTCAGAAGGACTGACGGAACCGGAACCAATATATTTCTTGAAATACAGGGGTATGATGATGAAGAAATTTACTGGCGTTCTTTCCGGGAAGTCTGCACATGGTATGAGCAGACAAAAGATAAGAAACCGTTTATACTTGTTATTCTTTTTATTGACGGAAAATATGATCCGGGCAGCTGTCCGCTGTTATGCGCTCCTCCGAACCGGATGATCCGGACAACGCTGGCGGAATCTCTTGAATCAGTAAAAGAGAGACCGGGGGTTCTGACGGTACTCAAGCCCTTTGCTGTTTCTGACAGGGAAAAGCTGCCTCAGTCTGTCATCCGATGGAAAGCGGAGCTTGACGCCCTGAGTCTGCCGGAATATAAAAAAGAAAAGCTGACAGAACTGCTTGAATACTTTATTTTGCAGTGTTTCCCGAAAATGACCTTAAAGGAGGTACAGACCATGATAAGATTAACTCCCCTTGAAAAAACCGTTGCAGGTCAGGAGCTTATTCAGATAGGAAGAGAAGAAGGGATTGAAGAAGGGATTGAAAAAGGCGAATTGATCGGCAAGATTCAGTTGTTACAGGAGATGCTCAAATGCCGCCGGAGTTCAAAGACAACGCTTGTCAAAAAAAGCAATGAGGAACTGAAGGTTCTGTTTGAACAACTGAAATCCAGGTTATCATAAATACAGAGTCAGAATTTGCCGGTATAATATGAACTGCCGGATGCGGATCAGAACTAACAGGACTTCTTCGGAAGTCTTGTTAAGGAGGTAAATCATGCGAATATTATTAGTTATGCCGACTCAGGTGGAAAAAGCCGGAGATTACTATGAATTTTCTATGGGAATTTTGTACATCTCTGCGGTTTTAAAAAAAGAAAACTTTGATGTGGTATGCTTAAATCTGAATCACATAGATGAAGCGATTGGCAAGGCGATTGAACGGGCAATATTATCCAAAGATATTGACATTGTAGGAACAGGAAGCCTCTCTTATCAATATAATCAGGTCAAACATATCCTTGCAAGTGCAAAAAAAACAAAAAAAGATATTATCACCATTGCAGGCGGAGGGTTAATCACCAGCGAGCCTGAACTGATGATAAAGTCAATGCAGATGGATTTCGGGGTAATCGGTGAAGGGGAAGAAACCATTATTGAGCTGATCAGAGCCATTGAAAATCAGGGGGATTTCAGCAGGATTAACGGAATTATCTGTAAAGATAAAAAAGGGGATATTGTCAGAACGCCGACAAGAAAAGCTGCTGAAGAGCTTGATGCTCTTCCTTTCCCGGATTATGAAGGCTTTGAAGTGGAAAAACAGCTTGATTCTCTCCGCCCAAATGATTCTATTCAACTGACATTCATGGATAATCCCCGTGCTATGACGCTGATCTCAAGCAGATCATGTCCTTTTAACTGTACCTTCTGTTTTCACCCCACAGGTAATAAATACCGCCAGCGATCTCTGGATTCTTTTTTTAAGGAACTGGAATATTTTGTTAAAAAATATGAATTAAACATGGTTGAGATCATGGATGAGCTTTTTGCCGGAGATACAAAGCGGGTGAATGAATTTTGCCGGAGAATTAAGCCTCTTAATCTATTGTGGTATGCCCAGATACGTGCAGATACGAAAATAACACCTGAAACACTATCTATGCTGAAAGATTCCGGCAATTATATTATGGGGTGCGGTGTGGAGAGTGCTTCGGATACGATTTTAAAGAGCATGAAAAAACATACCACTGTTGCCATGATAGAGCGTATATTGCCGATGATAAAAGCGGCAGGCATTATTCCTGTATCAAATTTTATCTTAGGAGATCCGGCTGAGACAGCAGAAACAGTCCGGGAAACCATGAACTGGTGGCGGAATCACAGTGATTATGATTTTATTATGAATCCTCTGACTCCTTATCCCGGTACAGAGATTTATAAATATTCCCTTGAAAATAAGATTATTACTGATAAACTTGAGTTCCTTGAAAAAGGATGTCCGCCGGTGAATATGAGCAGAGAAATGAATGATTTTGAGTATCAGCGGATTTTTTACCAGGGGTATGAGATTCGTGTGGCTCACAGAAAATTTGCTCAGATTATTTCTGTTGAACAGGAAGGTTTTGATTCGGTGAAGAGAACCTTTTTGTATTCAATGGAATTATCCTGTCCGCACTGCAATAAGAATATGACCTATAAGCATATTCATGTTAATTATATCAGAACTATGGATATATTATGCCGATCCTGCGGTCGTGCTGTGGGTCTGCTTCCCACAAACTTTGATCATATAAAAAAAGAAATCGGAAAATACAGAGAACGCCTTCTTGATTTGGCAAAGAACAGACGTCCGGTTACAGTTGCGCCATGCGTTTATACGCCTAATTTTCTTCAATATCTTGAAAATATTCTTGAAGTGGATGTGAATCAGTTAAATATCAGATATTTTCTGGATGAGAATCCAAAACAGGGGATGGTCGCTGATGAATATTCCGTATTAGCCGTAACAGAAGAGAATATTAAAGAGAAATGCAAGGGGCATCTCTTTATGATCATGCCGTTTGACAGCAACGGAGAAATTGCCGGAATGTTGAAACAAGGATTCGGTGTTGCTGAGGATGATATGGTTTATGTCTTAGAGTCTTAGAGTCTTCGTGTTTTTTACCACGAAGACACAAAGACACAAAGATGTATCCGGTCGTGTATTATATTCTATCATATACAACCCCAGACGAATTTACTGTCTGATCTGCTTAGGGTTTTACAATAGGATAAGAGCATGAATATATGTCAAAAATGTGTTTTACCTGAAAATTTTCCCGGAATAACCTTTGATAATAAAGGCATCTGTAATTTCTGTAATGAGGCAAAAAATAAGATGCCAGAAAAAGATTTTGAAAATGAGGCGGAGCTTATCCGATGCCTTGAAAAATACAGAAATCCAAATAAGAAATACAATGTTTTAGTTCCTTTAAGCGGCGGGGTTGACAGCAGCCACGCTTTAATCAGGATTGTCGAAATATATAAACTGAGACCTCTGGTTTTTCACTATGATAACGGATATGAAGACTCTGTTGCCACTGACAATGCCAAAAAATTATGTATGGCATTGGATGTTGATCTGATCATTTTTCAGCAGGGGCTTTCTTTTATGAAAAAACTCTGGAAATACACAAATGAATTCGGTAAAGGATTAAGCGTCTGCTATGTCTGCGGGAATATACTCTATCTGACTGCATTGGAGATCGCGGATCAGTTTCATATTCCGCTGGTGATTAATGGCTATTCAAAAGGGGATGCAGAGAAAGTGAATGACAGGGAAGAGGGGATCCGGCTGCTGCAAAATCAGATAGATGCGTTTGAACAATCAGGAGATAAAGATTTTATAAATCAGTTTATCAATAAATACAAGATTATTGAAAAACGGATAAATTATCAGAGCAGAGAAGAGCTTGAAAAAGAGACAGATCCGGAAAAAATATTAGTCGTGCCGTTTTATTTATTTCAATTTTATCAGACAGATAAAGAGAAACTGAAAAAAGAGGTAAGAAAAAGATTTGACTGGCAGCCGATGGCATACAGCTATCCGGGAAGGACAACAAACTGTAAGATGGTCTGGTTAAATACTTATGCTGATTTGAAAAAAATGAATTATACGCGGTATCATGAAGAATACGCCGGATTAGTCAGAAAAGGGGAGATCATGCGGGAACAGGCGTTAGAGGATTTGGCGTTTCATCCGCCTGACGGAATTGTAAAACGTCTCTCCCAAGAGATTGGACTTGATTTAGATAAAATTGAAAAAAGAGCGTGTTATGTATCATCTGAAAAGCATAATCCTATAATCAAAGATATAAAGGAAATACTCATTTCTCCTGATGAGCGGAAAGAGCAGGATGCTTTTCTTCAGTCAGCAATGGATGTCGGAGAGGATTTTTAAATATTGGTTTTGACTGTTGATAATTGACATTTTAAAATTTAACAATTTGATATAAAATTATGATGTAATAATCCACCAAACTAAATAAGGTATCGGGGAGTTTTTATCTTTACAATTGTCTGAACCGCTGATAATCTGGATAAAACTGATAAGCCTGAAATATCATGTTCATCATTGTTATCATGATTATCAGCGGTTCAGAGAGCAATGTGTATACCTTGAACTATATAGCTATAATAATAACCTAAGTCGCGACCTGTTGAGAAAATAGCATCGTCGGCTCGGCGGAAGATTGACAAATCCGAACCCCTGCCGGATTTGTCAATCGTTCGACTGAGCGTTCGACTGAGCTCACGCCGAAGTCTCACGCCGAAGTCCGGCAGTAGCATTATGTGGCAACTTGGGTTAATAATTTGAATTTTAATAGAAAGGTGTAAAGGTAAAAAAATGGAAATTCAACAGTTAAAAGAGGCTATATTCAAAGAACTTCCCATATTGATTCAAAATGATGAATCTGTCCGAAAATATATTCTGAAAATTTGCAAACCTGAGTTTGCAGACAGAACAGAGACAGAAAGCAGATTCGACAGAATTCTGAATGAATTAAAGGCTGACAGAGAAGAAAGTCGGCGAAAATGGGATGAAAATCAGAAAAAATGGGATGAAAACAGGAATGATTCTGATAAGAGATTTGAATCATTAACCAGAAGGCTGGATAATACTATAAGCTCATTAGGCGCAAGATGGGGAATGCGTTCTGAAAAATCTTTCAGAAACGGACTTCAGGCAATTCTGGAAGAATCCTTTGATGTTAAGGTGCTTAATATCAATGAATTTGATGATGAAGGGACTGTTTTCGGAAGACCGGATCAGGTGGAACTGGATATTATTATAAAAAACGGAATACTTATTGTTTGCGAGCTGAAATCTTCTATGAGTAAATCAGATATGTATATGTTTGAAAGAAAAGTCCGGTTTTATGAGCAGAGACATAACCGTAAGGCATCCAGAATAATCGTTATTTCATCTATGGTTGATGAAAAAGCGTTGAAGGTGGCAAAGGAATTGAACATAGAGGTTTATTCTTATACAGATTCGGTTGAGATGTGATATATTTTAAGTCAAATGAATAAGATTTGTATTAAAATCGCTTAATTATGATGATAAATATCAAATTTTTATAGATATTATTGATTTTATTTACATTTATAAAAATTATAAGAGGACTTTTCAATGAAACGGGTGAATATCGGTTGCGGTCAAAAGCCTATTTGTAATTGGTATAATTACGATAATTCGTATAGTGTTTATATTGCGGAACATCCGGTACTTTTTTGGATATTAGATAAATTAAACCTACTGGATGAAAAACAAAAGGAATTTATTTCCATAGCAATCTGTTGAAGTTCTTTATACCTCACATATGTTGGAACATTTGGATCATGATGAAGTAAAATCATTTTTAAAAGAATCTTTTAGAATATTAATGCCAAACGGAATTATCAGAATCGCTGTTCCAGATATAAAAAAAATGGTTGACCGTTATCTTGTTCATGGCGATGCTGATATTTTTTTAGAAGAAACTTTCCTGACAAGAAAAAGACCTAAAAAACTGATTGATAAATTAAAATATTTGATAATTGGAGATAGGAATCATCAATGGATGTATGATGGTACTTCATTGATTCGTCTGCTTTCTTCTATGGGCTTCAGAAATGTCCATGTTGTCTCGGCGGGAGAAACTGCAATTCCTGATCCTGATGGATTAAATTTATATGAACATGAAGATGAGAGTGTCTATGTTGAAGCATATTCACCTGATACATAATAGTAAAAAAATAAAGTTGGTAAGTCGGGTTACAAATCGTTAATTCGGCATATATGATTCAGCTATCTGATGATGCTGAAACTGATATAAATTTTTTTAGAAAGGAATAACATGATACCGATAAAAATATTAAAGAGCAAACTGCTCGGTAAAATACATTACGGAAAACTTTGGATTCTTTCCAAAACGATGAGTCGCTCAGATAAAGAAAAAGCAGGTGAAATTCTGTTTAATTCTTTTGGCGGTGTGCTGATTCAAAATTCAGGTATCTGCAATGCCAGATGTATTTTCTGCCCGTATCGTTTTTCAGATAACCGTGGAAAAATCATGTCAGATGAAGTTTTTGAAAAAGTTGCTGAATTTTTTGTTAAAATGTGCGGGGGGGGGGGGACATTTCGGATTTCTTCCTGTACTTGGCGAACCGACTACAGATTCCTGATCTGCTTTCCCGTATCCGATATATCCGGGGATTGTCCTGTAAGCATAAAATTTCATTGACAACAAACGGAATCTTACTTGACCGTTTCGGTATTAATGAAATTTTAAATTCCGGTGTAAATTCAATTTCCATAAGCACTTCAGGGTTTGATAAAGAAATGTATAAACGGGTTTACGGCTCAAATCAGTATGAAAGGATGTTTAACAATATAGTTTCATTGCTTGAGCTTAATCAGAAGATGGGAGAGCCTGTTTATATTGAAATAGAAATAAGATCAGACAAATCAATCAGTGAAACTATGCTAAGTAAAGATTTTAAATATATACAAACCCTTACAAATAATATACATTTTCTTTCCAGATATGATAATTGGACAGGAATGATTTCTCAGAAAGACTTATCAGGAACAATGAAAATCCGTAAACCAAAAACCTTTCTCAGATCACCCTGTAAGATGCTGCTCTGGTCTCC
>CAWEAR010000042.1:0-484172 GCA_963806835.1 uncultured delta proteobacterium | reverse complement strand
GAAAATACCGAATATTGCAATGAATGAGCTTTCTATGGGGATGACCGGCGATTTTGAAGCGGCTGTTGAAAAGGGCGCAACTCTGGTGCGTATCGGAACAGCTATTTTCGGGAAGAGAAATTTGTAGTGCCAAACTCCTGTGTTTGCGGAAGGGTTCGTTCTTTTTATGCAGGGTAGACAGGGGCTTATCCCTACGAAAATTGTAAATTATGACCTTTGAAAATATAATCAGTTCGATAATATTACTTATTATTCCGATTTATTGGCTCAATTTACATTTCAGAACAAAAATCTCAATTTGACAGATGGGCATATAAAAATGAATATATTATTTTAAAAACGAGATATATTCCTTTTTATTTGTAGTGGCTTTTTAACCGGAGGAGGTTTTCATCCGCAAACTTTCTTGTTACAGTAAAGGATAAAACCGGCATTCCAAGAAAATTTTCAATTGCAGGCGGAGGAATTTTTTGGTTAAGTGATGCCATAAACGGTGAAAGAACTTAGATAACTTATGAAAAAAATTCAAATCAACAGTATCCGCAGGATCTATTCCGCCCTGCCAACTGGGTTGGGGATGCAGTTATGAGCCTGCCTACAATCCGGGCAATCCGCAGAAATTTCCCTGATGCTCAGATCAGCATTTTGGCAAAATCATGGGTTTCTCGATTATTTGATAACAATCCTGATGTTGACCATATCATTATTTACGATGCTGCTAAAAAACACGGTGAATATTTGGAAAACTCAGGTTAAGCAAAGATTTGCGTGAAAAAAGATTTGATCTTGCTATTCTTCTGCAAAATGCGTTTAAGCGGCTCTGATTACATGGATGGCAAGGATCCGAACAGGCTTGGTCATAATACAGATGCCCGGACTCTTTTACTGACTCATCCTGTCAAAAGAAATCCTGAATATAAAAAAATCCATCAGATTGATTATTATCTCGGCATATTGGAAGGGGCATCATTAAAAAACTGTGGGAAAAACTGTCGCTGATGATCTCTCAGGAAGAACAGATACATGCTAAAGAAATCCTGAAGAATCAAGGTATAACAGGAGATCATCATATTATCGGAATAAATCCCGGTGCGGCTTACGGCAATGCAAAACGCTGGTATCCTGAGCGTTTTGCGAATTTATGCAAAAGGCTTCAGAATTTCTGCAGAAGCTGATATTGTAATCTTAGGCGGACCCGGTGAAGAATCATTAGGCAGACAGATTTGCGGCATGATCGGCAAAAATCGCGTTTCTCTCTCTGCGGAAAGACCAGTCTCAGAGAAGCAACTGCTCTGATTGAGAGATTCACGCTTTTTATTACCAATGATTCACGATTAATGCACATTGCCCGGCTCCTGATACTCCTCAAATTGCGATATTCGGTCCGACAAATCAGATAACCACTTCACCGGCAAGTCTGAAGAGTCTTATAATCAGAGTTCCGACTCGATGCTCACCGTGTCTTAAACCGGAATGTCCTCAAAAGCATCATCGCTGTATGAAGGCTGTAACGGTGAATATGGTTTATGAGGCGGCAAAATCAATACTATTGGGAATTAGGAATTAAGAAATCGGGAATTTTTAAAGCTCCGTAGGAGCGTTATCTTTGTAGCAGGCGGAACACCGCCCAATTTTAAAGCTCCGTAGGAGCGTTATATCTATAGTTCTGATAACAAAATACATAAGCGTAAACAAAAAAATGAGGAATTTTATATGGCTATTCCGGGAAATCTTTTAACAACAGCTATGGTGTTATGCCCCATACAGACGTGAATCGCTCATTGGAAATGTCGCTATCATTGGATATTCCCTTCTGCCCAGTTGCCCCGTCTGAACTATTATGAGATATGTATGTTCAGGCTGTGGACATTTTCCGGGCATTCTTTTGGATGTGGAAAATGCAGACCCTCCGATTTTCTACGGATAAATTTATCATGGAACTGGAAGAGGTCATGAGCCGGATGGAAGAGCCGGATTATCTTTACATCAGTCCGAATTATTCGCATGTTTATCATCAGTTTTTACAAAAAGATTTTTCAGATTGCCCTGCTATTCGTGGACAGCTTCAAGGACCTGTTAGTTTTGGTTTTAATGTAAGGGATCAGGATGACCGTCCGATTCTTTTTAACGACACAGTTTGCCCGTTTATGCTGGAATTCATGGCACAGCGGGTGAACGTCCAACTGAGGCGATTGAAAAAACTGAATCCCAATGCCTTTATGTTTATTGATGAGCCGGGATTGCAATATATTTCAGCGCAATGTCAGGTTACAATGATATTACGGCAAAAAAGGATATGGAGCGGTTTTTTTCTATGATTGAATCTCCGCGAGGGGTTCATTTGTGCGGAACCCGGACTGGAGCTTTCTTCTGACTCTCAATATTGATGTGCTGTCCATGGATGTTTACACAAATGGTGATATAATTGTTTCCCATTATCAACTGATTCGCAAGTTTCTGGAAAAAGGCGGGATACTTGTATGGGGAATTGTACCGACCAATATTGAACCTTTTGAAAAAGAAGGGATTGACGCACTGGAAAAGCGGCTTACACAATTGTGGGACAACTGACAGCAAAAGGACTTGATTTGGAATTTCTGCTTTCAAGAAGTCTGCTTTCTCCCGCCGACCTGCTGTCTGGTCAATCCTGACGGCGTTGTTACGGTTGAAAAAGCATTTTATATGATCAAAGCACTCTCTCAGCGTTTGAGAGAGCGATATAATCTTATGTAATTTTTGGTAACTATAAAATCTTTAATTCTTAATCGTCATATATAATAGACATTATCGGAAATAAGCAATCATATATCATTTATGGGTAGTGGTATTTTATTGACTTATAAAAAATTTTTATTATAATATATAAAAAAAAGAAAAAAGGGGAGAATCATGATAGACATACCTTGCAGAAAATGCGGCAGCATAAATATTCGTAAAAACGGCAAAACAGAACACGATGATCGGAAATATCACTGTAAAGACTGCAATTTTTACGGGACACCCGTCACTCAGGAAGAAAAAGAGGAGCTTACAGAAAAACTTATCTGTGAAAGGGTTTCTCGAGCGTGGAAATAGCGCGGCTTGCCCGTGTCAGCCGTAACAGAGTGACAGCAATAATAAAAAAAAGAAATTCCGCCTGCCGCATCCGGCATTGTAAAGACAGAGGAACGTCCGGTTGCCGGAATAGATGAAATATGGTCGTTTGCCGGATCAAAACAGTGTAAGGTATGGATTCGGATAGCAATAGACCGTAATACCCGGCGTTGTTTTCGGAGACAGATCCGATAAGACATGTCTTGAATTATGGCGGTCATTTCCTCCGGATTACAGGAAACATGCTGTTATTTATACAGATTTTCGGGAATCATACGGAAATGTTCTCCCTTCAGAACGTCTGCGCCAGTCCGGAAAAGAAAGCGGCGGAACAGCACATATTGAGCGTTTTAACAATACGTTACGGCAGAGATGCCCCGCACTGGTGCGAAAATCGCTCTCTTTCAGTAAAAATAAAGAGATGCACGAAAAACGCATAAGAATATTTATCAATAACTACAATGCCGGTTTATCAGTTTAAAAAGAACCACTACCAAAATTTTTACTGCCATATAAATATCAAAATCCTTGCTGTTAGCCAACAACTGACAGCCAAAATCTGTTTCTTATAAATCCGGTTTAACCCCCAATTCCCTGAGCTGCTGCATAAGTTTTTCTATGAGTTTCCGGGACTCTTCGGTTTCTTTTTCAGCTATCTCAGCCCGTTGACGCTCTTTTTCCGCCTTTTTTAGAGCAGTTTCAGCCGTTTTCCGTTCTTTTTCCGCTTTCTTCAAAGCTGTTTCAGCTATCATTTTGAGTTCCCCGGATCATGAAGTATTTTTTCTGATACAGCATCTTTAAAAATTATCTGCTGTTTTTCGGATTTCAGCCTCAGATTCATTTCAGGCAGATACAAATATCCTTCCTTGTCAGGCGATATCTCACAGAGATTGTTTCCTGTTTTTCTCCAGAGATAGATTTGAATCCGTTCCCGTAGCTGCGACCTGGTAGTAACAGCGTCAATCGCAAGATATGCCGGAATTCCGAGGCTTGTATAAAAAGCAAGTTTGTTTTTCAGATCATTCAGACGGCTTTTCGGGGATGTGATTTCAGCTACGCAGATCGGCGGCGGTTCAGTATCCAGATCATACGCCGAAGGCGGCGGAAACCGGAAAGGCATCAGAAGAAGATCCGGTGAAATACGCCGTTTTACTCCCTTTCTGTCCCTGTAAAGCATAAATGTATCTGCCAGAAGCATCAGTCCCTGAGCTTCAATAAAAGCTCCGAGAATTTCAAGAATGTAAGCCAGCAGTCTTCCGTGAAGTCCGCCCGCGGGCATAAGCTCCTCCTCTGTCTGATAGGAATATGGATTTGTATCCCAGTTATCTGTTATTTCAGGCGGAATCCATCCCGGACGGTCGTTATTCTCCGGTACCGCAGATTCTGCCGGTTTATTTATTTTCAGGGCAATATTCATATCGAACCTCCTGTTGTATGTCGGCTACAGCCAGCATCGCTATAAATCCGGTTCAGCACCCAGTTCCCTAAGCTGCCTGACAAGTTTTTCTATGAGCTTCTGTGACTCTTCAGCACGTAAGTCGGGTTAGCGGAGCGTAACCCGACTTTCAAACCAAAACCCGATCCAGAATAATATTCGCAACTTCATCTTTTCCCATCACCGGAAGCGGCTCTTTTCTTCCGTCCCTGAAAAAGAGCGTTACCTGATTTGTATCTGATCCGAAACCGGAATCAGGATATCCTACAAGATTACCCACAATCATATCCAGATTTTTCTCTGCAAGTTTCTTTCCCGCGTTTTTCTCAAGCTCCTGAGTTTCTGCGGCAAACCCGACAAGTATCTGATTTTTCTTTCTCTTGCCTAATTCTTTTAAAATATCCTGATTCTTTTCCAGAACCAGAACCATTTCATCTTCATCTTTTTTTATCTTCTGGGACGCAACTGATTTTGATCTGTAATCAGAGACAGCCGCACTCTTGATGATAATATCTGAATTATCAGTATGCTCAAATACCGCATTTGCCATCTCCTGAGCAGTCTGAACCCTTATAACTGTTACATTCAACGGCGGATAAAGATTTGACGGACCCGTTATCAGAACGACTTTCCCGCCTCTATGCTCTGCTGCCCTTGCAATAGCATATCCCATTTTGCCGGAAGAGGGATTGCTGATAAATCTCACAGGATCAATCGGTTCTCTGGTGGGTCCTGCTGTAACAATTATGCTTTTGCCGTTCAGGTCTTTTTTCGTTAAAGAGGATATAATTCTGTCCAGAATATCCGCGGGTTCAGGAAGCCGACCGGGACCAGTGGTTCCGCAGGCAAGTTTTCCTGATTCCGGCTCAACAATGATACACCCGTCAGATTCAAGAATTTTCAGATTTCTCTGAACCGCATTGCTCTGATACATATAGGTATTCATAGAGGGGCAGAAAATCTTCTGTTTAGGCGGAGCAACTGCAAGAAGAAAGGTACTCAGAGCATCATCTGCTATGCCGTTGGCATGTTTTCCGATAATATTTGCTGTTGCCGGAGCAATCACAACCGCATCTGCTTTTTCAGCCCAGTCAATATGTGTGATAGATGTATCCCCTTTATGAAAAAGGCTCGTGCATACAGGCTGTCCTGATAATGCTTCAAATGTAAGCTCGCCGACAAATTTCCGGGCATTCTCTGTCATAATAACCCGGACGTTTGCCCCTTCTTTTTTAAGAAGCCTTAAAAGCTCAACGCTTTTGTAAGCGGCAATCCCTCCGCATACACCTAATATGATATTTTTGTTGTTAAGAATCATTTTAGTTTTTAAGTTTCAGACAAAGACCTACGGGGTTTTTAAAACCCCGTAGGTCTTTTATCCATTATTTAAGAAGGTTTTCCTCGCCGGTGCCGCCCATAGGATTCGTAGGTGCAACCCATACTTCTGCATGAGTAGTAAACAGACTCCCTTCAGAAATAATAATAACACACCATCTGCTCTCTTTCTGAAACAGCAGGATAGTACGCGGCGATCTGAATGAACTGACCTGCCGCCATCCGTCTCTTGGCATATTGCTGTCAAAAAAAGAGATCAATGAACTGATATCAACCCTTCCCTTTAAAGCAACCACTCCTGCTGTAAAACCCGGAGTCCGGTAAATAAAGGATGAACCCTTGTCAACTTTTAATTCTCCGGGAATAAGCACATCTCCGAAATCATAATACAACGGAGAAGATTTACTCTGCCCCATCATCCGGGATACAATCCCTCCTTTTTCTCCGGTATTTAAAGCGGAGCATCCGCTTATGACAAATAATAGAATAACAATTGTTCCAGTCAGCCGAAGATAATTAATCATCTTCATACTTCTGTTTTTAAACATTAAATCCCTCCATTCAAGTAAAATTTTAAAAGTTCATAGAAGCTAAGTTCCTTAAAGAAACTTAGCTTCTTTAATTATGATCCTCCGAATATTCTGAAAAACCAGCTCTTTTTTTGCGGCTCTTTCGGTTCAGGGATATAGACAGATTTTCCCTCAAGAATAGCTTCAGGCGTCTTTGTTACCATATCTTCAGCCTCTTTCATACTCCCAATTATTCGGGCAGCAGCCTCTACCGCAGGTGAAAGAACAGGAGATTTGCTTTCAACAGAATGGGAATCTGTGGCGATCACATGAGCAAGGCGACATTCTAACATCTGCCGGGAAAAAGACATTATCCCGCCTCCGAGTCCGCCTGTTATGCTCATAGCAGTAAGCTGTAACAGGCAACCCATATTCACCAGTTCATAAAGAATCTCCTGCTTACGCTGAAATACCGGATTCCGTTCGGGATGAGCAATAACAGGTGTAATTCCTGACGCTTTCAGATGAAACAGCTCATTCTTATATCCGGCTGGAATCGCCTGAGCCGGAAACTCAATCAGTACATAGCGGATTTTCGATTTGAGTATCTTCAAATTCAGGCTCCGGTAGTCATTAATAGCGGCAATTTCACCGGACTGAATCCGATCCGTCATGCCGACACAGATATGCGCCTCCGCGCCTGTACGCAAATCAACCGGAACCTGCTTTTTTTTAAAAACCTGACGTAAGGCGATTACCTGATCGGTTACATCCTGAAGCGTATTAATATAGACGCCGTTTAATGTGTGAGGAGTCGCAACTATGGTATGAATGCCGTCAGCAACAGCCGCTCTTGCCATTTCAAGGCTTTCCTCGGTATCTGCCGCTCCGTCATCAATCCCCGGAAGAATATGAGAGTGAATATCAATCATAGAATAATCAAGACTTCCGAAGCCTGTAGGGCGGACTTAGCGCAGCGTGTCCGCCTTTTTGTCTTTGTCTTGTTCCCAAGATTTGCGTCCTGTTCATTCATGGACGCAAAGCGTCCGGGCTGCGTTCCCACACAAAGCGTGGGAACGAGTGGAAATGGTAGGGGCGAATAATTATTCGCCCCTACCTAAAAAACCTATCATCCGCTATAATAAGAGCCTGTCTGTTTCTTTTTCCGCCGTTTCTTTTTTCTCTTTTCACCTTCGGCACCATAGTAGTAATAGTATTGATGATAGTAATAATAGCTGTCCCGCCCCGTGTCTATACCGTTTAAAACCGCTCCCAGAATATGGGCATTAACCGCTTTGAGTTTTCCTACTCCGCTTTCTACTATCTGACGGGGCGTTTCACCCGCCCGGATAACCACCACAACGCCATCTACACTTTGGGCAATAACAGATGAATCGGTCACTGCTGTTATCGGCGGCGTATCAATGATAATTCTGTTATAATCTTTTCTCAGAGCCTCAAGAAAAGAGAGCATTTTTTTGGAACCGAGCAGTTCCGAAGGATTAGGCGGAATTGGTCCGCATGGAATTATGCTCAGATTCTCTACAATACTCGGAACAACCGTATCCTCTATCTCAGTTGTTCCTACCAGAATGGTTGATACACCTGTATCTCTTCCGATTCTGAATACATTATGAACCCGGGGACGTCTCATATCACAGTCTAAAATCACTACCTTTGAACCTGCCTGCGCCATAGCTACAGCCAGATTTGACGCACACAATGTTTTCCCCTCCGATGGTCCCGCGCTTGTCACCAGAATGACCTGAGGCTCTTTATCGGCTGAGGAGAAAAGAATACCCGTACGAATTCCCCTGAATGACTCGCTTGTCGTGGATTTAGGAGAATGAGCTGTTATCAGATTTCCGGGGATATTATCTTTATCCTTATCCGCATCAAAATCAGGAACCGGTCCCAGATACGGAATACCAATCCGTGTTTTAATCTCATCAGGAAATTTAATGGTATTATCAAGATACTCCAGTAATAACGCCAGTCCGATTCCAAGAAGCATTCCAAGCATCATGGCATTTCTGATGGTCTGTTTTGTCTGAATATTGACCGGCGAGTATGAAACTTCTGATTCATCAAGGATTCTGATATTTACAGTTTTTATCTCTTCACTCAGAGAAGTCTCTTTTAACCGGCTGATCAGCAGATCATACATATTTTTTGAACTCTCTGCCTGACGCTGAAGCACTCTGTACTGAATCGCTTTTTTATTTAAATCAAGAATTTTTCTTTTCTGCTGCTCAAGAACCTTTTTCAGAGATTTTTCTTTGGTAACCGCCAGCTTGTAATCATTTTTGAGAGAATTGATGATTCGTTTAATTTCATCTTTTTTCCGGTTTTTTAATTCTGCAAGCTCTGATTCCACAGCAACCATCTGAGGATGATTGCTGCCGTATTTTTTTGATAATTCAGATAACTTGTTATAGAGATTCATCTCTATTTTTTTGATCTCTCTGATCAGATCATTGCTCATCACCTCCGGGATTGAATCTATCATCTCTGTTTTTTCCAGTTCAACCGCCTGATTATAACGGGTTTCAACCGCGACTCTTTCTGATTCAACCTCTACCACCTGTGTATTCAGATTTGACAGCTCGCCTGCTGCAATATTTTCCGAACTGCCGGATAAATCTGTGATAATCTCTTCTTTATCTTTATAGGTCAGAAGAGCAACCTCCGCTTTTTCAACCTTTTTCCGTTCCTCTTCAATCCGCTCGGTCAGCCACTGAATGGCATCCTGGGTTGCCTTCATCTTGAATTCCAGATTCTGGTCAATATACGTTCTGACCATTTCATTGGCAACCTGTGATGCCAGAACAGCGTCAGGCGCATCAAAACTGACATCTACCAGACGGGTCTCTTTTATAGGAGAAACGCTGACTCTGCTGATAAAGTCAGATATCAGCCAAGACGGAGGACGCACTGAATCTGTTTTTATATTATCAGATTCAGTGGGGGAAATCTGCGGCGGAGGTGCCGCAGGAGTTGCTGTCAAATTTTTTCCTGTCTCTATAACAGAATTAAACCAGTTGCTGACAAACTGGATCCCATCCTGAATCCATTTTTCAGGGATTGAGAAAATATCCTCCACTGCTTTTGGAAAATAATTAGGATTCTTTTCCAAATCAAGTCGCCGGATAACCTCTTCTGCTACAGACCGGCTTTGGATGATACTGAGCTGGGTATAGAGATAGGCACGGGAGGCTGTATCCATAGTCATAACTTCCTGAATAGAAACCAGATTCGGATTTTTCTCTTCAATGACAATACGCGCAGTCCCCCGGTAAAACGGTACAACCCGCTGTGTTTTGACAAATGCGGTAAGTACCAGAATGGTAAAGACCAGAATTATTGTCCATTTTCTTTTCAGGAGAATATGAATATAATTTCCGAAATCAATATCGCTGCTGACTGTCTGAGTGGTTTTTGTCGCTTCCATGTATTATTAATTAAATGATGACTTATGAATTAGTAGAAACTAAGTTTCTTATAATCAATCATCAACTGACTCCTTTCTTTTAAGAATTCAATAAGATTATTAGAAATAGCTTTCAGGTACAATAATCACATCACCCGGCAAGACCTTGACATCTCTCCCTCTTCTCCCGTCATTGGTAATTGCATCCATTTTTACCTCAATAATCTGCTGTCTTCCGTCTTTGTCCAGACGAAGAATACGGGTCCGGTTTCTTGCCGCAGTTTCAGTAAATCCCCCTGCCATGCTGATAGCCTCCACCAGTGTAATCTCCTTTTGCGTATATGGAAATGAGCCTGTGCTTTTTATCTGTCCGAGCATGTAAAAACTCTCTGCTTTGGGAATATAGAATAAATCTTTGTCCTGAATAAGCAGGTTGGATACCTGATCCCCTCCTTTAAGCAGGCTGGGAAGATCAATATGGATCACAATCTTTTTTTCTTCGGGAGTATCAGGGTTTTCTGTACGGATAATCATCCCCTCGGTGCCGCCGCTTTCAAAATCAATACTTCCTGACCTTGATATGACATCCAGAAGTCTTTCTTTTGCTTCCAGCGGATAGGTTCCCGGTGAATTGACAGAACCCAGAACCATGTATTGCTTGCTTTTATAGCCTGTAACAGTAACAGAGACATGGGCATTTAAAATATAATTTTCATCCACAAGTTTTTTTGAAATCATGTTCTCTATTTCCGTAGTGGTTAAGCCTGCGACTTTTAATATGCCGATAAACGGAAATGAGATATATCCGTTGGCACTGACGCTGACATCTTTGCGTGTCAGGTCAGGCTCTTCATATACAACGATGTCTATAATATCATATCCGCCTATTCTGTAATCCATTGCTCCGGGATCCGCAGCAGCAGGATGGAGTGCAAGATATTCTGTTACCGTATAGTTTTCTGTTGTATCCTGAACAACCTCTCTGAATCCCATTATCTCTTTTTTTCTTGCTTCATTCATCTCTTTGAATTCAGCAATACGCTCAAGATCATTCTGTTCAAGTCCTTCAATTTTTCCATCCGAGACTGTAATGATCTTAACGACATCTCCGTTAGTACCGGCACATGCGTATATAAAAAGAAATCCCGTCACAATAGCAGTTATTCGTATAATATTCTGTAAAACTTTCATTTTTTTCCATTTTCATCCGGATATTTCTGAATATGATGAAATATGCGGTTTAATATATTTGGTCTATAAAAACTGTAAATGAATATCATACATAACTGATAAGAAAAATGCAAGCCTTTATAGAAAGTGTAATTCAAAGCCGGTATAAAAGCAGGTTGGGAATTAAGGATTAGGAACTTATTTTTGTATCTCTTTTAAGACATCCTGTTTTGAAGCATCAGGATTCTGAGAGAGATAGGTCGCAATCTGATTTGCAACAAAAGCTGTGGAGATTGAGGTTCCTGCGTACATACCGGGGTCTCCGTTATAACCGACAGGAAGAGACGCATAACCCGGAGCATACAGATTGACAAAATTTCCGTAATTTGAATTTTTCCATGTATTACCGTCAGGATCCAAAGCACCGACTGCGATAACCGAAGAATATGCTGCCGGATAAACAGGTTTTCCTGTAGGCTCATTACCAGCCGCTGCTACAACAATAAGACCCTTTGAATCTGCATAATCCATAGCATCTTCCAGAAATTCGCTCTTTGTTTCAGAACTCCAGCTTAAACTCATCACCCGCGCCCCGTTTTCTATGGCAAAATTGATGCTCTCCATGATCTTAAAATCAGATGTATATCCGTTGTCATCAAAAGCCCTTATCGGAATCACCGGATTAAAAGGATCATCCTCTCCGCCGGAAGCTCCATAAGGCTTGACAACACCAGCGGCAATTAATGCCATTTGCGTGCCATGTCCCTGTGAATCTGAAATATCTTCACCCGGGTTAATAGTATCCAAAGAGGCAAGAACCAGATCATTCATTCCTGAATCCTGATTAAATCCTGTATCAAGAATAGCTATCGGAACTGTTCCGTCAGGAACAACCGCATATATATCTTTTGATGATTCATCAGACGATGGACTCTGAAAGGGTAAAGAGACAGGGTAAGCATAATTCGGCTCTGATACTGCTCCTCCAAAATTCCTGCTGATATATTCAGCAATTGCCGGAACATCAGAATTTTCAGGAAGTCTGATATTGTAAAGTCCAAGTTCAGGATTGCTGTCTGTGATAGTCCCCTGAATTTTACGGAGCAGTTTTTCTAATTCAGAGATACTTGTTCCCGGTTTGAGACGCAGCAGGAGTTCATCTCTGACAAAAAGAGAGCCGTCTTTTGGATTTTTGACAACAGAGAGATTCTTGTTAAGAGATTCCATAAGCCCTTTTTGACCATGCCTGAATATCTGAATTTCAGCCAGTTTAAAGGATCTCTTATCTTTTAACTTGAAGGATTCCCATATCAGCACATGGTTAAGAGATTTTAAAATACTCTCAACCCCTGCCTGTATATCTCTCTTTTTAAAAGATGCTGTGATTTCAGGATTGATTTTAGGATCAATCTGAACACGGATTCCCATCTCTGCTATACGGTGTAAAATCTGCTGTAGAGGAACCTGATCCGCATAAAGCGAGATTTTATCATCTTTTATCTGTATTTCAACAGCATACGAATCTGCTGCTCCGATAGATATAATGAACAAAATAATATAGATAAATATTTTTTTCATAGCTGATTACCTTTTTTGCTTGCTTTCAAGGATATATCTGTATAAATAAAAAAGACTGAATATTTTATATATTATAACAAAGACGAAAGAATATCTCAAGTGGTTGACATGCGGCTTAAATAAATAAAGTTCGTAGTACCGCCTTTAGGCGGTCTTCTATGTGATAAAAAGTTCGTAGTACCGCCTTTAGGCGGTCTTCTATGTGATAAAAAGTTCGTAGTACCGCCTTTAGGCGGTCTTCTATGTGATAAAAAGTTCGTAGTACCGCCTTTAGGCGGTCTTCTATGTCAGACTAAATTTTTGATTTTACAAGAAACCGCCTAAAGGCGGTGCTACGAACTGTTGAACTGTTGACCGCCTAAAGGCGGTACTACGAACTGTTGAACTGTTGACCGCCTAAAGGCGGTACTACGAACTGTTGAACTGTTAACCGCCTAAAGGCGGTACTACGAACTTGGCGGAACTACGAACTTTTTGGAAACTATCAATGAAGCATTTATCATTTCCTGCAATTTTTATTACAGGCTTTGCCAGCTCTCTGGGACAGATTCTGGTTTTAAGAGAACTGCTTATTATCTTTTACGGAAATGAACTTTCCACAGGTCTGATCTTTACAGCATGGCTTGTTTGGACAGCAATAGGGAGCGGAATCGGCGGAAGAAATAAATTCCGGCAATTATTCCCATCTTCCCCATATTTGCTGGCAATAACTCTGATTATTTTTTCATTTTTACTCCCCGTAACACTTATCTGGATCAGAGCTTCCAAAATCCTGTGGAATATTGCCCCGGGGGAGATACTCTCTCTGTCAAAGATGTTTTTCATATCCTTCTCTGTTACCGGACCATTCTGTCTTTTTTCCGGTCTTTTATTCTCCATGACATGGGCGTTTTACACAACTGAAGACCTACGGGGTTTCAGAAACCCCGCAGGTCTTTTATATATAAATCCGATTATCATCTATCTCTTTGAATCTGTCGGCGCGGCATCAGGCGGAATTATTTTCTATTTTTTCCTTCTTATCAGTAAAGATACAAAATTTTGTGTCTCTGCTTCAGCACTGATAACATCAGCAGGCATTCTTATTATAGCCGCTGTTTTACTATTGCATGAGAAAAAAAGAAAAATATCCGGCTATTTCTGCTGGCTCTTCACATCTGTTATAATAATTACCGCTCTTTTTTTTCATTCTCCTTTGGATCATCTGACCCGCAAATGGCAATGGGGAGAACATCTTATCACGGTTGTTGATACCCCTTTTCAGAATCTTTCTCTTGTTAAGGATAAAGATTTGTTTACCCTTTTTGCCAACGGATTATGGTCTTTTTCATCACCTGATCCGCAAAGTGCGGAGAAATCAGTTCATCCCGCTCTTTTACAGCATCCGAATCCTCAAAACATAATGCTGATCGGCGGAGGGGTTGCAGGGCTGCTGAATGAAATTCTGAAACATCCGCAGATTAAGCATGTTGATTATATTGAACCTGATCCGGAGCTTATCAGATTAGCTGAAAAATATCTGCCGAAATCTGAAACAGCGATTTTATATTCAGATATTGTTCATCTGTTTTATGAAGATGCAGGAGCATTTATCCGTCAGACAGATCGTCTTTATGACATTATTCTCATGAATGTAGGAGACCCTGTTAATGCCCAGATGAACCGTTTCTATACAAAAGAGTTTTATCATGAGATAAAAAAGCATCTGAAAGATTCTGAAGAGAGTTCCGGCATCTTCTCTTTCTTTGTTTCGTCTGCCCCTGATATGCTGGGACCCGCTCAGATTAAGTTTCTTCAATCTGTATATAAAACCCTTTTATCTGTTTTTCCGCAGGTTGTTATTTATCCGGGTGATTATGCCGGATTTTTCGCAACAGGGAGACACGGAAATCTGATAACTGATCCTGATGAACTTATCTCACGTATAGCAGATCGGAATCTTAATCTCAGATATATCAGAGAATATTATCTTTTTGATATGTTAAATCCCATGCGTCTTGATTATTTTAATACTATTTTATCTGACTCCGGTTCTCAATCTCCTGAAATGATTAACCGGAATTTCAAGCCGACCTGCTATTTTTACAGTCTTGTCCTCTGGAGTGCGCAGATTCATAAAGGATTTAAAGACTTTCTGATATGGCTTTCAAATATAAGTCCTCTCTGGTTATGGACAGGGTTGTTTATTATAATTTTTACGATGATCATAACATTCTCTGTCGGAGATTGCAAACCTGAGAGAGCTATAGGGTTAAATGTTATGATTGTCGGCGGAATGCAAATCACAATGGAGATTATTATTCTGCTCGGATTTCAGATAATAGCCGGATTTGTTTATATGCAGTTGGCTGTTATTATTGCTCTTTTCATGGCTGGTTTGGGGCTTGGAGCAGGCATAACCGCTAATAAGCTAAGTTTTTTATCCCGACTTGAAGACCTGATGCGTTGCCTTATCCTTGTTCAGACAATCTTTTCTCTTTATATGGTGGCTATGATCGGTATTCTTTTTTTGTTACAGGATGTTATGCAGAAAAATATCATCCTGTTTTCGCCGTGCCTGATATTCTCTGTATTGGCATTTATCGCCGGGATTTTAGGCGGTTCTCACTTTTCTCTTGCTGTAAAAGCAGTTTCAGGCTTAGTAAGCACCGGAGGAGGATTATATGCTCTGGATTTAATCGGTTCCGCCGTAGGCGCATTAACAGCCTCTCTTTTTCTTCTCCCTATATACGGATTGGTCAGCACATTGATATTTTTCAGTCTGCTCGGTATCGGGGGAGCGATAACGCTGGTCTGCCCGCTACATGGATTTTATATAAGAAAAGGATTGAACCGTTGATAATCATGATATTTATCAGCGGTATCAGTTTCATCATGATTATCAGCGGTTCAGATATTCAAGTCCCGTAGGGATGCCATATTTCATAAACATCCTGCAAATATACCTAACGGGACTCATGGGAATGAAATGTCACGCTATGCTATAAATATACCGTCTATACGGGACTATATCCGCCTGTTTCGGACATACTTCACCGTCTGCCCCCGCAGGGGGCATCTGAAATCCGTACATATGATCATATGATCATATGATCCTGCCCAAATCAATAATCGGAACAGATGAGCCGCTGTAATCACAATTAATCCGGACATCATCTGAGTCATAATTTTTGCGGAACCTTTAACACGGATTCCGCCGCCGCCGTGATTATCTTTAAGGTTTGAGCTGACACGTCCGGCACTGCTTCTCCGGGCATAACGTTTTTTTCGGACGGGCTCATTTCTCTCTTTTCCCCTCTGCGGGGATTATGTTCAATTACGGGGATATGCCCGGGTTGTTTACTGTAATCCGCAGCAGCAGCATCGTATGTTTTCTTACAGGTTTTTCACGGGCGTCAATCTCTGCCGAATCACGGGAAACATGACCTGCGAGCCCGGGACCGCAATATTCTTTAATCATTGCCCCGTGAATCTGTTCAGCAGCCTTATCTTCGGAAAATTGTCCGGATGCACGGCTGAAAGCTGATGAAGAAGGAACATGAAAAGAGTATTCCCATCCGCATAACCTTCTGAGATTTTCAGAATTTTCAAGATATCCGATGAGCATTTCCGCAGTTTCAGAATTATAAACTGCTTCGGCAATAAAAGATTTTAACAGGGAAACACGATCTCCGGGTCCGCGGCCGTTTCCTTTCCATCTGTAATTACTCATATATTTTTGCTGATTCATCAGAGTTACTGCCTGAATGAACATCTGCTCTTTTTCACTGAAGGTTCAAGGACTTCTTCAAAATAAGAAAAAAGAGTATGCTGAACTGTATTCCGGACACTTAGTAAAATATTCATGTACAACCTCCTGTTTTTAAATGATATTATGTTAATTACTACAGGAGTATATATAGTATATTTTAATACAATTTTCAATTTAAATCTGAGCAGTTGACAAAAACGGTCTGCTTTTTACAGTTTTGCAATTACCTCACCTATATTGTATGTTATCGCTGTTGGCATGTCTGTCCGCAGAATGCAATTACAATCAGATTCTCCCCGGGTAACGGATTAATTGAACGGCTGCTCTACAGAGAGGAAATGGAGCGTTTCTTTGGCAACATAAAATCTGACGAATTTGTAGGCACCAATTTATATAAGGATGTCTTGTCGCGTAATATCAGGCTCAAATATGATCGGAAAAATACGACTGCTGAATATCACTATATAACAAAACCCTAAGGGTCTTTAAGATCCTTAGGGGTTTAAAAAAACTCGGCTTCTTAAATATACCTGTTTTTCTAACCGCGATTCACCGCCTTAATAATCTCCCTGGCAATATCCCAGCTTGGGGCAATAACTTTTGCTCCGCCCATTTCAATTGCTTCAGCAGGCATACCAAAAACAATAGCACTCTCCTCACTCTCTGCAATTGTAATTCCGCCTGCCTGAACAATTTTGACCATTGCCTCTGCACCGTCCCTTCCCATTCCTGTCATCAGAACACCGACAGTATCTGCTCCAAAGACCTGCAACACTCCTTCCATCATAATATCTACAGACGGCATAAACATATGTTCAGGTTTTTTAGGAGTCCGAATCTGAATTTTGCCGGTCAGCCTGCTGTAAGGGATCATGTGATACCCACCTCTTGCCAGATATATAGTTCCCGGCTCAACAGTCATTCCTGCCTCTGCCTCAACACACCGCATATAACAATTAGAATCCAGTCTTTTGGCATAAGGAGCGATAAACGGCGCGGGCATGTGCTGAACCAGAAAAACAGCAGCAGGTAAATCCGCAGGGAGGAACGGAAGCACATCAAATAATGTTCTGGTTCCTCCTGTAGAAATGCCGATTGCAACTGCTTTGAAGCCTGGTCCGGTTTCATCAGAGGATGTTTCAGTTGTAATCTCTCTGTTTATTTCCTTTTTTATCCGGCGTTTTACAGATTTTATCTTCAGTTCTGAATCAGCAATTCTGCGGGAGAGTTTTTTAATTGTACCCGGTTTAACAGCGGCTTTGATTTTTGATACAATTTCATGTGCCACTGTCCCCATTTCAAGTGAAATAGTTCCGCCCGGCTTTGACACATAATCAAACGCACCGAGTTCCATTGATTCAAACGTATCAACCGCCCCTTTCTGGGTAAGAGCTGAGACCATCAGAACCGGAGCAATCTTTTCATTTACAATGATCTGAAGTGCGGTGATTCCGTCCATCCCGGGCATATTGACATCCATTGTTATAACATCAGGGTGTAATTCACGTGCCTTAACTACCGCGTCTTCACCGTTTCTGGCAATACCGATCACCGAAAGATCAGGATCAGATTCAATAATCTTTTTCAAAGAGCGCCGCATCAGAGCTGAATCATCACATATCAGAACATTTATTTTTTTCATAGTTTTAATGTATCAAATAGGTCGGGGTGAACGGAGTGAACCCCGACAGATACGCCTACTTTCTTACTCAGCAATCTCCAGCCGCTTCTTTTGCTCAGGTTTTATCTCTTCATCTGCCTGAGCAAAGTCGAAGGCAGATACTTTTTCATCTGCCGGAGAATCTTCTGAAGCAATGCTCTCTTTTGGTTCTGAAGATTCGGTTATTTTACCCAGGTGCCTGAGTTCCTCTTCATTCAGTATCTTCTCCACATTCAGCAGGATAACAATACGTTTTCCGTTATTGATTTTACAGACCCCCTGCATATAGAGATTAGCTCCTCCCAAGGTAACAGCAGACGGAGTTTTCTCAATATCCCGTCTCTCAAGACGCAGCACTTCATTAACCTGATCAACGCGCAGTCCGGTTTTATTCCCTCCAAGATCAACAATAATAATCCGGGTACGATCATCAACCGGCTTATCTTTTAATCCGAAAAGTTTACGGATACTGATAACCGGAATCACATTTCCGCGAAGATTCGTCATTCCGTCAATAAAATAAGGAGACCTGGGTACGCCGGTAATCTCGGAAATACGGTTAATCTCCTGTACCTGCATAATCCTGATACCGTATTCCTCAGTATTAATGCTGAATGTAACTAACTGTACTTCATCTATACTCTGCTGTGCAAGTGTTTTCTTGGCATCTCCTTTGTCGCCTGCCCGGCTCTTCATATCAGAAAGAAGCCGGGTTGTTTCTCTTGATACAAGAGCAGATTCATCCATGATCATAATCAGACGATCTCCTTTTTCAAGTTTTGCTACAGCCTTCAATTCCTTACGATCAGATGACGCAATAAAAGGGGTTTCATCAATAACAGAATGGGGGACCCGGATCACTTCATCCACCCAGTCAACCAGATAACCGATTGTCATAGTATCTGATTCCACAACCAAAGCTCTCTGATCTTCAAGAATATGCCGGCTGACAGAATCTTTAAACTGGCTGAGAATATCAAGAATAATTGAAAGTATCGGAGGAATCTTTTCATTAAAAAGAGATATTGCAGATATTTTATCTTCTGTTCTCATATCCAGAACCCGGGAACCTGCACCGTAAAGATTTGCACGTGCTTTTTTCAGCCGTTTGACAATCGCTTCAAGCTCAATACTTGATGTTTTATAACTTTCCAGCCAAATACCGAAAGATGTCTCTTTTGCATTAAGGATCCCTGTAAAATGCGTTCCCGCATTCAGAACATGCTGTAAGTTTTCAACCCATTCACTGTGTTCTTTAACGGCTTTATCAATAACTTCATGACGATCAGATATAAGAGTCGGGAGTCCGAGCATCTCCCGTAAATCAAGAATCGGCAGCAGATGATTTCTGATTGTAAAAAGCCCTTTGACATAACTTGGAACATTCGGAACTGAAGTAATATCGCTGAGTCTGAGAATCTCACGGACTTTGGCAATATCAAAGCCGTATTCATCCCCCGCCACCCTGAAGGAGACAAGCTGCTGCTCTTCTGTTGCCTTATCTTCTTTGAGTTTTGTATTTTTTGATTCCCCGGTACCGGATGTTTCATCTTTGACGCCTGATCCGTCCATATCTACAGAGAGGACTTCATTCAGATTCAGCATCAGTATCAGACGATTTCCGTTATCAACCTTTACAATTCCGCTCAGAAATTCCCGATCAACCCCTTTGCAGACAGCAGGCGGCGGCTCAACATGGGAATAACTCATACGCATCACTTCGCGCACACTGTCAACAATCAGGCTGGTCTGAGAACCGCCTGAGTCCAATACCAGCAGCCGGGTATGGTCTGTTGCTTCCTGCTGTTTCATAGAAAAGCGTGTCCGGGTATCAATGACCGGCAGCACATTCCCGCGCAGATTGCATATTCCTGAAACATAATCAGGACTTCTCGGAATCGGTATAATATCAGGCAGACGGACAATCTCTTTCACCTTTCCGATCTCCACACCGAATTCTTCTTCAAATAATCTGAATACTACCAACTGCCCCTCATCCGAGTGATTTTCAGCCTGATTCTGATTCTGAGATAAATTATTTAATTCTGACATATTTTTTTATCCCCCCATATTTTGAAGCTCATCTGCCTGACTGGCAATATCTTCAGTTGCCTGAGCAATGATCTGCATACCTTTGCTTCCTTCTTCAGCAGCTTTGGACGCCTCATCTGTAACCTTGGTCGCTTCCTCCGCAGCATTGGCAATATCCGAAATTGCTTTGTTTGCCTGTTCCAGAGCAACGAGAGACTGTTCGGATCCTCTGTTGATCTCTTCAACTCCTATCAGGACTTCCTCCATATATTTAGTAATTGTATCCAGATTATCTGTTGATTTTTTTGCGCTCCCCACCTCTTCAACAGCAATTTTTGCGGTAGTCTCAAGATCATTTGCAACCATGTAAATCTGAGCCTGCATATTCCGAACCATATCTTTTATCTTTTCAGCATTTTCAGAAGAATCATTTGCCAAAGTACGAATATCACCGGCAACAACGGAAAAACCCCTTCCGAATTCACCAGCGCGTGCTGCTTCAATAGAACCGTTTACTGCCAGCATATTGGTCTGCAACGCCACATTGACGATCTTGTCAACAATCTTATTGATATTATTTGTACGATCATCCAATACTCTGACATTTGCAACCGACTGTTTTGACGATTCTGACGATTTGCTGATATTGTTGATCAGATTGTCAACATTCACTTTGTTTCTTACCAGCAGTTCTTTGAGGTTTTTTATCTTGTTTTGCAGTCCCCCGCCCCGTTCCGCCATAGCTTTGACATTTTTTTCCAGCTTTTCACCCAATGATCTGTTCTCTTCCGCAATTTTGCTCTGATTCTGAGCCCCTTTTGCAATCTGCCGGAGTGCAACCATAGTCTGTCCTGATGATGTTGTTGCCTGCTCAATATTGGCAGACAACTGTTCAGCCGCAGCCGCAACTTCTTCAGCCGATTTTCTGCTGTCAACCGCACTCTTCAGACTGTCGGTAAGCTCTGCAAGATCCTCTGATGCACTCTGTATTTCACTGAATGCTTTATTCTGCTGCTGAACCGCTTTGGTAGCCTCTTCAGCCGCACTGCTCTGTTCTTCGGCATTGCTGGCAATATCTTCAGCCCCTTTTAAAAAAGATTCCGTCCCCATCAGAGTATCAACAGTATATTTTGACACTTCTCTGAAGCCCTCAACCATTTCATTCAGATCTGATCCGATCTGTTCCAAATCCCTTGTAATAACTTTTGATTTTTCAACCTCTTCAAGAGAACTCTTTGTTGATGTTTCAATATCATCCACAACTATCTGAACCTGCTCCCGAATTTCATCTACAACATTCCGAATTCCCCGGGCGCTCTCTTCTGAAATCTCCGCAAGATTCCTTACCTCATCTGCCACAACAGCAAATCCTCTGCCATGCTCTCCTGCTCTTGCAGCCTCAATAGCGGCATTTAATGCAAGCAGATTAGTCTGATCCGCAATCCTCACAACTGCTCCGACAATTTCACCGATCTGCTCGGAGTTTTTTTCCAAATCCCGGATAAGTCCGGTAGATTCCACATTTGCGTTTGCTCCGTTCTTAACACCCTGTATCAGTGCATGAATATCTGATAAAGCAATTTTGGTAAGCTCCTGAAGATTCAGGCTCTTATCAAGAAAGAGCTTTGCCTGTGCATCTGTTGATTCAGAAGTTTTGCTAATCTGCCCGATAGCCGCTGCGATTCTTCTGCTGCCGCGGATGTCTCTTCAGCAGCAGATGCAACCGTTGCCATAGTATTGCCTAATTCTTCAGATGCACCGGAAGCCTGCTCAAGAGAAGATGTCATCTCTTCAACTGCTGCCGCAAGTTTTTCAGCAATTGCCTGCTGCCGAGCCATTGTTCGCGCCCGTGCCTTTTCTTTTGCCATTTTTCGGGCTTCTTCCCGTTTCTGGGTCATTTCTTCAGCTTTTTCAGCCTTGACTGCTGTTCCGCCGCTCTTCATAGATGAAGGTTTTGCCAATTGTCTTGCCATATCTGTTATTATCCCCCTCTTTCTGAAGTATATTAATTCCTAACTCCCAATTCCAATTTGTTATTATTAACATTTATTTCTGACAATGTAAACTCAGACCTTAAAGGTTTTGAAACCCTTTAATCTCTAAATGTAATCCTTTTCTTATCTGAAATATTAAAACTCTTTTGAATAAAAAACTGTTGCAAAAATTCCGCTGATATTTTAAATCAGAATTCAGACTCCAGTAAATATGAAAACCTGAAACTTAAAACCTATGTCTGTTTCTTATATATCTGTCGGTTCAAATATCGGAGATAAATTGTCAAACTGCCTGAAGGGGATTGCCGCTCTGACAGAGAAGGGCAAATCTCTTTTACTTGCTCAGTCCCGGTTTTATGAAACAGAGCCGGTTGATTACAAAGATCAGGACTGGTTTGTAAATGCTGTTATAAAGATTGAGACAGAGCTTGATCCGTTTCAGCTTTTAAATGAACTTAAAAGAATTGAGAAAGATTCAGGTCGGAATTTTAAAGCAATAAGATTCGGTCCCAGAATTCTTGATCTTGATATTCTGCTCTATGATGATCTTGTGCTGAATTCATCTGATCTGGAGATTCCGCATCCCCGGATGTATCAGAGACGTTTTGTATTACAGCCGATGTGTGATATCTCCCGTAATCTTATCCACCCGGTTTTAAAAAAAGATATGCAACATCTCTTAAACAGTCTGGAAAAAGAGACGCAAAAGATAACTGTAAGTTAATTTAATTGGTTCTTCAAGGATTTTTGTGAAAATTTAATACTGTAGGGGCGAATAATTATTCGCCCCTACAGTAAATGCGAATAATTATTCGCCCCTACGCAAATCCACAAAAAAGATTGAAGAGCCAATTTAATTTTGACAAATAAATATTTGCGGGGTTTAAAAAAACCCGGCAGATATTCAGTAACCGAATCATCCAACAGTCATGCCCGCCAAATTCATCAGTCCCGTAGTAACAATATATCCCGAAATTTTTCTTTCCTATATGTGAGTTGAAACCTGTAAGTAATACCGCCTTCAGGCTGCGGGTATGAATAACCGCCTGTACAAACTCATTTATGATTTTGACTCTTTATTGCAGTATAAAAATATATTTGTTATAGTCATCAATATTATTGAAAAAAATAATAAAATAATATTATAATACTAATTGGGAATTGTGAGTTCAGTACGATATTCGCGACTTTTATTTCAGATCAGTGAATTATAAAAAGCTGAATATGCGTAAAAATAAGGATTAAGCACGTGGCTAAATATTCTTTTATACAGTTTTTCAGAAATATTCCGATAAAATTCAAACAGATGATTATTATCATGGTAACAAGCGGTATTGTTCTGTTATCAGCCTGCATGTCATTTATTGCCAACGAACTTTACACATTCCGGGATGTGATGATCTATGATTTTTCTATCCTTGCAAATATTATTGTCAAAAATAGTGAAACATCATTGCATCTGAAAGATTCCAAAGCTGCAGAGGAGGTTCTTTCTGCATTAAAAGCAAATCAGCATATTGTATCAGCCTGTATATATTTAAAAGACAACAGATTATTTGCAGGATATGTACGCAGCGGAAATAATTCTTATAAAAAAAACAGAATATTTTTAACGGATAAACCAAAAGCGGATTGCCCTTATATCTTAAAAAAAAAGACGGAAAATCACTATTTTCAGGATGGCTGCATGCACATGTTTCATCAGATAAAAGAAAATCAGGATGAGATTGGCACGCTTTATATCTGTTTTGATTTGGAACGCTTTTATTTTCGGCTGAAGCGATATATAGGGATTGCCCTTCTTGTCATGGGAGTTACTTTATGTGCTGCTTTTCTGCTCTCATTTGTGTTTCAGGGTGTTATTTCAAATCCGATTCTGCAACTGGCAAAAACCGTTAAAACTGTTTCAGAAAAAAAAGATTATTCAATAAGGGCAGAGAAAAAGGGGAATGATGAAATCGGCGTTCTTATTGATGCTTTCAATGACATGCTGAAAGAGATTCAGGATCGGGATACAGAATTTGAAACCTATCAGGAGCATCTTGAAAAAGAAGTATATGAACGGACATCCAAGTTATCAGCAACCAATAAAGAACTGACTGATGCAAAAGATAAGGCGGAAGTTGCCAACCGTGCCAAAAGTGAATTTCTGGCAAATATGAGCCATGAAATCCGTACTCCGATGAATGCTATAATCGGCATGAGCGGACTGGCTCTTAATACTGAACTGACTCCGAAACAGAAGAATTATCTGGAAACTATATACAAATCCGGTCATTCTCTTATGGGGATTATCAATGATATTCTTGATATTTCCAAAATAGAGGCAGGCAAGATGGATATTGAGATCATAGATTTCCGTTTAACCTCTCTGACTGATGAACTATCCGCTCTGTTTTATGAAAAAGTCGCTGAAAAAGGTATTGAATTATCTATATCAGTTGACAATGATGTTCCTGATGAACTGACAGGAGATCCGATGAGGCTGAGACAGGTGCTGCTCAACCTGATCAGTAATGCCATCAAGTTTACTCATAAAGGAGAAGTCTCTGTCAATGTTAATTCTCTTGAAGAATCATCAGAGAAAGTCCGTCTGTTATTCTCTGTGAAAGATACAGGTATCGGAATATCTCCGGATCAGATTGAAAAATTATTTGCCCCTTTTACTCAGGCTGATACAACGACCACCCGTAAATACGGCGGTACCTGGGCTTGGACTGGCAATCAGCAGACATCTGACAGATATGATGGGAGGGGAAATATGGGTGGAGAGTGAGCCGAATAATGGGAGTACATTTTATTTTACAGTAGTACTGAAGAGACAGAGTGTACAGAAAATAGAGGAATCAAAAGCAGACGGGGATAAAAAATCAATAAATATCGAATATATACGAGGAATAAAAATTCTTCTGGTTGAAGATAATCAGATCAATCAGCAGGTGGCATCAGAAATTTTAGGGAATGCAGGGGTATTGGTAGATATAGTAAATAACGGTAAAGAAGCTGTTGAAAAAATCAGGAATTGGAAATCAGGAATTATCACAGCCGACAGCCGACAACAGCCGACAGCCAATAACAGCCAACTCCCCTATGATGCGATTCTCATGGATATTCAGATGCCTGTTATGGACGGCTATGAAGCCACGAAACAGATTCGGAATTTGCCGTCTGATATTCATAATATTCCGATCATTGCGATGACTGCCCATGCCATGAAGGGGGATCGGGAAAAATGTCTGGAGGCGGGTATGAATGATTATGTTACCAAACCTATAGATACGGATCAGTTATTTTCTGCTCTGAGCCGGTGGATAAAACCTGAAAATACAGCAAACAGGAGTCAGGAGCCGGAAGTCAGAATAAAGGAATCAGAATCTGATATTCCGTTTCCGGATCACCTGCAAGGTATTGATATTGATGATGTGCTCAAAAGACTCGGAGGAAATAAACAACTATTCAAAAAACTTTTATATGAATTTTATGAAGATTATCATAATATTGCCATAGAAATTAATGATTCGCTGAAAAAAGGGGATACAGACACGGCTATGCAGTTGAGTCATACCATAAAAGGGGTGGCTGGCAATTTTTCAGCAAAAGAGCTTTATGAAGCATCTTTAAATCTGGAAAAAGGGATTAAACAGGGAGAAGCTGATCATTTTAATCATCTGTTATATCATTTTGAAAATTCCTTGAACATTGTGCTGGAATCTATCCTGAGCATGAGAAAGGATGCTGATGAAATAAAGAATGGTTCAGAAGATACAGTTGAAGTGAATATTTCAAAAATTACGCCGATTTTCACAGAGCTTTCCGGTTTTCTGATAAAAAATAATCCAAAAGCAGAGACATACATGGATTTGCTCAGGAAGATGCTTGGTAATTCAGCATATAATGATGAAATAAAAGAATTAGAGGGGCAGATAAATAGGTTTGATTTTAAGAATGCACTGAAAACATTGACAAAAATTTCTGATTTAATTGGAATCCCATCGGATATAAAAAAATAATACAAATCTCTGTAAGACCTCATATTACGCTGTTCAATGCAGCCTCATACCATATATTTTTATGAAAATATAAGAGCTTATATTGCTATTCTATTTCTTCAGTACCTGATTTTTTCAGGCATTTTTTCTATGATAAAACAGTTTTGTAATTTCAGTATTTTAAAGTATATATTTATCTGTTTATAAAAACTCCGATGGTTTCACAAATCGTAACCGTTCATAAATTTTCCGAATCAGATTTCCGAAATTTCGGTAAGTCTTATACCAAAACGGTTACTTATTTTATGATAATTTAATATGAAGCGTGATAAAATTCTTCTGATTCCGGTATATTCTGTAATTGCACTGATTCTTGTCATTTGTGCGGCAAGTGTAATTACTTTCGAGAATAAAGCGGGTGAACAGGTTACAGTTATCGGAAAAGTTATTATAGACGGATGGGATGATGACGGCAATGTGATGGGTGTCTCGCTCTTTGTAAGTGTTGAAAAAGATTACGTGATTATAAAAGACAAAAAAGGGAGTGAATTATTTAAGTTAGATTATGTGAATGTTGAGGTAACAGGGATTATTGCCGAAGATAACTACGGGAATAAGACGATTAAAGTTATTGAGTATAAAATTTCAGATGAATCTTCAACAAATGCAGAATAAATTATCCGGCGTCAATCCCTTAAAACTGTTTGAAAAATGGTAGTGGTTCAAACTTGACTGATAATAATTTGGCAGCATCTATGACAGCAGTATGAGTTTATAAAATTTATCAGTCAAGATTATACCACTACCTGAAAAATATCAGACATAGAGAGGAAACACTCTTTAAAATCAGGAGAAAATATAATGAAAAGCTGCTTTGAATCTTTAAAGATAAATTATGAAAAAAGTTACACGGTTCAAGGGCAGGCGTGTGATCTGTGCGGAGGAAACAGCACAAATGCAAACGCTTATAAATCTGATAATTTTATCTGTTTATGTCCGAAATGTTCTGATTATATAGGGAAACTGCCGATATACAGCAAAAATTGTATAGAGCGGTTTCTGATTGGAAACATACTCTAAAGGAGATATTATTTTATCATGGGTATCAGAAAAGGTTACAATACAGAGAGATGCCCGGCATGTGATAGCCGGTTAGTTGTCAAACACAGCCGTAAAAACGGCAAATATTACTACTGTACCTGCTGCGGCGACATTGTTGAAGGCAGAATCAATGAATCAAGAAGGATTCCGGAATATGAAATTGATTTTTCAGGTAAATTTGAAATGAGACAAAGAGATATGGAGATGCGTTAAAAGCATATTTAACAGATTTAGGAGTTACGCAGTTGGAGTTTCTGCATCGTAAAAATGAACCGCAAAGAACGCAAAGTTTTAAAATATATCTTTGCGTAACTTTGCGTTCCCCGGTTACATAAAACGGTAATTTTATATACTAAAAAAGCTGAATTTCTTAAAGAAAATCGGCTTTTTATTTACTGTTTTATGTACTTAGTACAGGTTTTCATAAATACGCATCCGGTTATAAAAAGGCGGACACGCTCCGCTTAGTCCGCCCTACAGTTTTTACCGGCGGCGTATTTATGAAAATCTGTACTTAGTGGTTGGTAAAAGGTTAATGTAGCTTAATAAAATATAATTTTGTAATAAAAGGAGATACCATTTAAATGAAGGAAAAAGTTAAGAAAACATTAGATAAAATCAGACCTATGCTCCAGAAAGACGGAGGCGATGTGGAGCTTATTGATGTTGATGAAAAAGGCGGAATTGTCAAGGTGCGTTTACAAGGTGCATGCGCCGGATGTCCCATGTCTCAGATGACGCTCAGAAACGGAATTGAAAAACTGTTAAAACAGGAGATTCCTGAAGTAAAATCTGTGCAGCCTGCCTAAAACAAGTGATGTGCAACTTTAATATTTTTATGCCAATAGTGTTGCACATCATTTTCATATCATTTGAAAGAGAAAATCATGAGTGTTGCTAAAAAGATTGAAACTATCATTACCAAGTCTTCATGGATAAGGAAGATGTTTGAAGAGGGTACTCGCCTCAAAGCAGAGCATGGGGCTGATAAAGTATATGATTTCAGCCTTGGTAATCCCAATTTACCCCCCCCGGAAAAATTCAGCAAAACCCTTAGAGACGCTGTTGACTCATGCGGTCCCGGGTATCACTCTTATATGCCGAATACAGGTTATCCGCAAGTTTGTAAATCTGTTGCAGATTATCTCTCTGTGGAACAGCAGACGCCAATCACTGAAAAAGAGATCATTATGACCTGCGGAGCGGCAGGGGCATTGAATGTGATTTTAAAGACAATTCTTGATCCCGGTGATGAAGTGATTGTGCCTGCCCCTTATTTTGTTGAATACGGTTTTTATGCGGATAATCACGGCGGAGTTCTGAAAACAGTACCGACAAAACCGGATTTTACCCTGAATACAGATGCAATAAAATCTGCTGTTAACAGTAAAACTAAGGCTGTGCTGATTAATTCCCCGAATAATCCAACAGGACAGGTCTATTCAGAAGAGAGTCTGAAAAAACTTGGGGAGATTCTGACAGAAAAGGGGAGAGAGCTGAATCGTACTTTGTATCTTCTCTCTGATGAACCATATCGTAAAATTGTCTATAACGGAATAAAAGTTCCAAGTATATTTACCTGTTATCCCGAAAGCATTATTGCGACCTCATATTCCAAAGATATTTCAATTCCCGGAGAGCGGCTCGGATTTCTGGCAGTGCATCCTAAAGCATCTTATAAAAAAGAGCTTCTGGCAGGCATGGCTCTTGCCAACAGAATTCTCGGATTTGTCAATGCTCCTGCACTTATGCAGCGGGTGATCGCCAGTGTACAGGGTATAAGCGTAGATATATCAGAATATGCCAAAAAGCGGGAACTCTTATGCAGCGGGCTTGCTGAATACGGATATGAATTTATTAAACCCTCAGGCGCATTTTATCTTTTTCCCAAAACCCCGATTTCAGATGATGTAAAATTTGTTCAGGCACTTCAGGAAGAGATGATTCTCACTGTACCCGGAAGCGGCTTTGGCTGTCCCGGACATTTCAGGATAGCATTTTGTGTTGATGATAAGACCATTATCAATGCAATGCCTGGGTTTAAAAGGGTGATTGAAAAGGTTAGACAATAGGATATAAAGACCTTGAAAGTTTTTAAAACCTTCAAGGTCTCATACAAAACAGGAAATATCCATGCGATATATGATGATTGCACTGTTATCTCTTTTGCTTTTGAATCCGGCAAGTTCAGTCTATGCAAAAACAATCACTGATGATTCAGGAAAGCAGATTGAGATAAAAAAGCCGTTTGAAAGAATTATATCTCTTTATATAGCTCATACAGAAAATCTGCTTGCTCTTGGTCTGGAAAAAAAGATTATCGGCTCATCAGGCGGAGAAGAAGGGGAGTCAGATATTCCTGACAAACCGATATTCAGTTATCATGATGACCCGGAAAAATTTATGGCGGCAAATCCTGATCTTGTCTTGATACGCCCCATGATTGCCCTGCGATATGGTCAGCTTATAAAGAAGCTGGAACAGGCGGGAATAACCGTGATTTCTTTACAGCCTGTTACAATTGAAGATATGTATGAATACTGGAAAACGCTTGGGATACTGACAGGTACTGAAACAAAAGCTGAAAAGATGGTAAAAAACTTTCAAAATACGATTGATACTATCAGCCATCTGACAAAGAAGATACCTGCTGAAAAACGCAAACAGGTGTATTTTGAAGCAATTCATAACAGAATGAAAACTTTTTCCCCTCAATCTATGGCTATTTTTGTTCTTGAAACCGCAGGGGGAGTCAATATTGCATCTGATGCCGAGCCGGTAAGAGGTTCAAACATTGCCGCGTATGGAAAAGAGCGTATTCTTGCCAAGGCAGATGAGATTGATTTTTATCTTGCCCAGTATGGAGTTATGAATCAGGTATCTGTTGAACAGATCAGAGCAGAGGGCGGTTTTCATGTTATCAAAGCAGTAAAAAACAGTAAAATCTATCTGATAGATGAAACAAAAGTTTCCAGACCCACTCCAAAATTACTGGAAGGAATATATGAAATCGGGAAGATATTATATCCTGATATTTTTGAAAATATGGACCACTTTTAAAAAGCTGAGTTTCTTTAAGAAACTCAGCTTTTTGATGATACAAGATATGTAGCAGAATTTATCAATGTCAGACTTACCGCTTTTCAGAGAAGATAATCTTCTTAAAATATTTGAAGAAATTCATAATTATATTTATGCCAATGACGGACTATCTTCACAGCAGACATTGGAAGAGATTGTCAAAATTCTCTTTATAAAAATATCTGATGAAAATTCAGAGGTTAATCAGTTTAATATCTTTGCGGAAGAATGGGATGATCTGAAACAGGGTAAAGATGTTTCAAAATTCAAAGAACGGATTACAAACCTGTTTGAACAGACAAGAGAGAAATATCAGGATATATTTGAAACTGATGAGCGTATCCGTGTTTCGTCTGGTGTTTTAGGCTTTATTGTCAATAAATTACAGAATATTTCGCTTTTTGATTCTTCTCAGGATGCAAAAGGGCTGGCATTTCAGAAATTTTTATCACATCGGGAAAAACAGGGGAGAGGAGAATTTTTTACTCCTGAGCCTGTCATAGATTTCTGTGTGAAAATGATACAGCCTGAACTGCATGAAACTATTATTGATCCTGCCTGCGGTACCGGCGGTTTTCTGATTTCTGCTTTAAATTATCTTAAAAATAACTTTGCTGATGCGGATGTTGAAAATATTGTTTCAGAAAATCTTTTCGGTTTTGATATAAACAGGAGTACAGTCAGAATTGCAAAAATGAAACTTCTGCTGGAATCAAAAGGAAAAACAAATATTTTTTGCACCAATTCATTGGAAAATCTGAATAATCTGTTATCAGCAAAGCCGGATGGTTTTGATATTCTTTTGACAAATCCGCCTTTCGGAACAAGCGGAAAAATTACAGACCGTCAGATACTTGTGAATTTTGATTTGGGTTATAAATGGGAAAGTATCGGTAATAAATATAAAAGAACCGATAAAATCAGTAACGGGCAACCTGCTGAAATTCTGTTTGTGGAACGCTCTCTGCAACTTTTAAAAGAAGGCGGGAAAATGGGTATTGTTTTGCCCAACGGACATTTTGAAAATCCTTCTCTTGAACATATCAGATTTTATATTAAGCAAAAGGCGAAAATATTGGCAATTGTAAATTTACCGCCTGAGACATTTATTCCGTTTGGCACAGGAGTAAAAACATCTCTGCTTTTTCTGCAAAAAGAGAGTTTGAAAACAAACTCCCAATATCCTGTTTTTTTCGGAAAAGTCAAAAAGCCGGGTATATGGGGAATAAAAACGGAACGCCTGCTTATCAGAAAAACAGATACGGGGAAATTATAAAAGATAAAATCGGGCAGCCTGTTTTGGATGAAGATTTTTCTCAGGTTCTTAAAGCATACAAGGGATTTCAGAAAGGAGAGAAAATTGAAACGGAAAATTCATTTTCCGTTAATATTGACGAATTAACAGGTCGTTTTGACTATGATTTTTATTCACCTGAAAACAGAAAACTGATAAATGATTTTAACGGCAATACAGTCCGGCTCGGTGATATTTGTGAGATTGTAAAAACAAAGAGCAGAAAGCTGAAAGTTTCCGATATGAGTGTTGAATATGTAGAGCTTTCTGATGTCAATACTCATTCTTATGAGATTATCAATACAACAGCGTATAATGTTCATGAATTGCCAAGCCGTGCAAGTTATGAATTACAGACAGGGGACATTATTACAGCGATTGCAGGCAATTCCGTAGGAACAAAAAAGCACGCAACCGCATTGGTAACAGAAGAATTTAGCGGCTGTATCTGTTCCAATGGCTTCAGAATATTACGGAACTTTAAAATTGACATTTATTTTATATTATATTTTCTCAAATCAGAACTCTTTTTACGCCAAATGCTCATGTACCGGACAGGCGCGGCTATCCCTAATGTATCAGATACTGATTTGGCAAAAATTCTTATACATCTGCCAAATGACACGATAATAAAGCAGGTAAGTGAAAAGATGAAACGTGCGTTTGAACTTAGGCAGGCATCAAAAAGAGAATTTGAAAGTATTGATCTGATAGAATCAGCAGATCGAAAATTTGTAAAAGTTTGTAGTACCGCCTTTAGGCGGTCAGTGTGAAATCAGACGGTTATCGCAGCACGCCTTACCGCCTGAAGGCGGAACTACGAACAAAAGTTTGTAGTTCCGCCTTCAGGCGGTCAGTGTGAAATCAGACAGTTATCGCAGCACGCCTTACCGCCTGAAGGCGGAACTACGAACAAAAGTTTGTAGTTCCGCCTTCAGGCGGTCAGTGTGAAATCGACAGTTATCGCAGCACGCGACGCCTGAAGGCGGAACTACGAACAAAAGTTTGTAGTTCCGCCTTCAGGCGGTCAGTGTGAAATCAGACAGTTATTGCAGCACGCCGCCTGAAGGCGGAACTACGAACAAAAGTTTGTAGTTCCGCCTTCAGGCGGTCAGTGTGAAATCAGACAGTTATCGCAGCACGCCGGACCGCCTGAAGGCGGAACTACGAACTTTTTCGATCTACTGAGAATTACTAACCAATCAATTAAGCGGATGCTATTTTTCGGATGTTTCATTATCCGTTGAATTCAGCTAATATCTCAGCAACAGCCATTCGGCTCTGTTTAAAACGTTCATCTTTGAATCCCGGTTTCCATGTAAAGGTTGAAAGCTCATCTGAAACAACAAGAAGACCGCCTAAATCCACATTACGGAATTTTGCCACTGTAAAAAGGGCAGAAAGCTCCATTTCAACGCCTAAAACATGCCTTGCCTGAAAATATCCGATTTTTTCACGGGTTTCACGGTAAATTGCATCCAGAGTCCAGATAATCCCCTCATGAAAATCAATCCCTTTTTTTCTTAAAATATCTTTTGTATTTTCAACTATAAGCAATGTTGGTACTGCAATTTCATTTTCATCTCCCTGATAATGCCTTGATGTTCCTTCGTCAATAAATGCACCTGTAGGAAGAATAATATCTCCGATTTGAACATCCCGCGATATTGCTCCGCACCATCCGAAAAAGATAAATTTCTTTGCTCCCCATGCAATCAGGGATTCAAGGAGCATTACCGCATAAGGCGCGCCGACAATCGGACCTGTCAGAGAGATATTTTTTCCCGCATAGATTCTGCTCATCATCATGGATTTGAATTTATCTTCAGGTGTGTCAGTCAGGCTGAGGATTGCACGAAGATCTGTTTCACTGCTGACCATTATGGCGACAGGTCCCAGATTCGGTGTTTTTTTCCCCTTAACAGGATTGATAACAGCGTCAGTCAGATTCATGAGTATTTTTAAGAAGCTAAGTTTCTTTAAGAAACTTGGCTTCTTTTAAAATCAATTCCTAATTTTTAATTCCCGGTTGGCATTATTCCGGTCCCGCCAGAGCAGATAACTCATCTTTTACTTCATCTATGATTTCATAAAACCACATCAGATCTTCGATGGTCATACGACCTGCTTTACTTTGAACTTCTTTTCCGTCTTTTTTAACGATCATACGGGGACCTATCTGAACTTTGGGTTCTCCTTCTCCGTATTTATTGATGGAGACAATCAGTCCGGTCTCTTCACTCCGCCAAGCCTTTAAAACTTTATCTTTTTCAGGGTCAAATCCCCCTTTTTTTGCAACCATAATCTCCTCCTAAATAATAATCAGATTTGCATCATCTGGTATCATTAGTGATAAAATTTGTAAAGCATGAAGATGTCGCTACCTGACAATTCTTAACACATTTGTATTTTGCAGCTTTTTCCAAAGCTCTCTGATAATCAGTGCGCAGGCTTCATTTTCATCAAGCTCATCTTTTCCAGACAAATCATAACACGATTCCATAAGTTTGTCATTCTCTCTTATCAGCCTGAATTCATTTCTGATATATATCCCAAGTGATGACTGAAGTGATGTCAGTTTTTCTTCCGGCATATTGGCAATCCGGGTTTTTTCTTTAAATGTCAGCTTTGAAATAAGCATATCCACAGCCTGTTCAACAGTTTTGGGTCTTGCAATAAGTTCTCTTACTTTATTCTGATAAGTGGCTGATAAAGGATCCATGATGTCTGTGCCGATAAGCCCCATATAAAAGACAGATTCCAGAATATTCAGAGTCTCCTGATAAATATTTTTTCCCCATCCTGTAACATTAAGAATTTTAATATGATTCTCCTTAATCCATTCATTTGTCTCTTTTACAGCATTAAAAGGAAAGGTTATATTCAAATCAATATGAAGATACGGACGGTGATATTTTTCAATTCTCTTTTGAATTAATTCTGTTTCATTTGATGCGGCTCCCTGTGTAATAATTAATGTTCCGTCAGACTCGGTTATATTATTATCAGGCTGAATCACTTTATGGGGAATATCCAGATTTATTGCCACATTAACAGCGGCTCTTTCAGCATCATTCTCTCCTGCGGATATGATCTTTTTCAGCATGGTTACCTAAACCCCCATTCCCTGAATGGAAGGGGAGACCCTCATCCTCCTTTATTCCCCCCTTCCCTTCAGAGAAGGGGGGTTAGGTCAGATGACGTTTTAATTTTCGATCTGCTAAATTTCTTTTAATTATTACACTCTTATTTTTCAATTTTGTCAAGGGTTAAACGATAGATTGACTTTCCCATTACCTGTTGTTATATAGAAAATTATGGAATCAGGAAATATAGTGGAATATATTGACCGCCAGAAGATTATATGTGCGGTAATTATGGAAGTCAAGAACCAGAGACTGCGGCTTCTTGCAGAAAATAACCGTGAAGCAAATCTTTCAGTAAGCCGTCTCTCTCATAAAAGTAACCGGCGTCTTGATCTTTCAATGGGGAGAGATAAGCTGACAGAAGCCTTGAAGGCAAAGGCAAACCGGCGGAAAACATTGGCAGAACAGATTGATATAAAAGAATTATGGGAGGTTCTGAATACTGAACAGGAATGGATTGATCTTGCCACAATGACAGAATTCTGTTTCCCTGATAATCCTACTGATGATCATGAAGCATCCGTGATCAGAGCTTTTTTCAGCAACAGAATTTATTTTAAATTTAACCAGGACCAGTTCTTTCCAAATACCAGAGAGCAGGTTGAACATATTATTAACCAGTCTGAAGAGGCTGCCCGAAAAGAGAGAATTATTGAATCGGGAGGGAACTGGCTGAGGGATATTTTTACGCATGATGATCCTCCTTTGCCTGATTCTGAAGAAGAATGGAATTTTACAGAAATACTGAAATCTCTTTATCTCTTTGAAAAAGATTCTCCCCATTATGAACTGGGAAAAGCTATGCTGGATAAAGCCGGTATAGATGCAGGTGAAAATCTGTTTCAGATGCTTGTCAAACTGAAAGTCTGGAATTATGATGAAAATACAGATATTTACAGATATGATATTCCAGTCTCTTTTTCTGATAAAGTTATAGAATATACATCAGAGTTGGCGAAAAAGACTTCCGAAGTTTTTGAAACTTCCGAAGTCTCCGGGAATAACAGGCGGAGAGACCTGACTGATCTGCCCCTGATGACCATAGACGGTCACGGAACTCTTGATTTTGATGATGCTCTGAGCATTGAAGATACAGGAGAGTATTATCTGCTGGGGGTTCATATTGCTGATGTGGGGCATTATGTTAAAAAAGGTGAGGCGCTTGATAAGGAGGCATTTTTCAGAGGAAGCTCCATTTATATGCCGGATCAGAAAATCCCGATGCTTCCGACAGGTCTTTCTGACGATATTTGCAGCCTCAAAGCCGGGGAGATACGTCCTGCTGTCAGTATTATGATAAAAATAGAACGCCTATCTTCAGATATTTTAGATTATGAAATATTCCCAAGTCTTATCAGAATAAAAGACCAGTTGACTTATCACGAAGTGAATCAGATAACAGAAGAGAATAAAGAGCTTTCAATTCTGTATAATATTGCCAAAATGTTCCGGGAAAAACGGTTGTCAGGCGGAGCGGTTCAGATAAATTTACCTGAAGTGAATATATGGATAGAAGAAAATGGCGATCTGGTAATAAACCGGGCTGAAAATGAAAGCCCCGGCAGGATTCTTGTCTCTGAAACCATGATCATGGCAAACTGGATGATGGCAAAATTTCTTGTAAAAAACGGACTCCCTTCAATATACAGATCACAGGCTGAACCAAGAAGCCGTCTTTATAAAAATGAAAACGCTACATTATATCAAAACTGGATGCAGCGCAGATTACTGAGCCGTTTTATGCTCGGACACGGACCTGAACGACATTCAGGGCTTGGGCTTGATGCTTATATGACAGCAACATCGCCGATCCGCAAATATTCTGATCTGGTTGCACAAAGACAGATAAAAGCGGTCTTTGGAATGGAAACTCCTTATACATCCAATGAGATTGATAAGATTATTCAGATGCTTGATAATCCTATGAGAAATGTTGCAAAGATGCAGTATCTGCGAAAAAGATACTGGCTGCTGAAATATCTTGAGCGTAAAGTCGGAGGAAAAGAAGAGGCGATTGTTCTGACCAAAAGAAAAAACAATTACGCCGCGCTTATTCCTGAATATATGATAGAATGCGATCTTCCTATGCCCGGCGGCTGTACATTAAAGCCGGAAGACCTGATTCAAATCAGAATACAGCATGTGAATGCCAGAAGAGATGTTCTTTCTGTATTTATGGGGTGAATTATCAACGTAGGGGGCTTACCCCTACAAAACATCGCATAATATGACCATTGAAAGGGGTAAGCACTGCGCGGCGAACAGGGCAAGCACAGGAAGGTTGCCCCTACATTCTGCAAATACTGAAACATATTCAACAGACATATTTTCAAAAAAATAGACCATTGCTATTCTTTCCATCCGTATTCACCAATCAGCTTGACAAATCTGCATCCGCCAAGATTAGTCTGATGAATCCCTTTTTCATCTTTGTAAAGTTTTATAAGCTCCTGTGAATACTGATTTCCCACAGGTATGACCAGCCGTCCGCCGAAAGCAAGCTGATTCACCAGCGAATTAGGAATATTCGGTGCCCGGCTGTAATAATAACCGCATCAAACGGACTCTCATCTTTCCATCCGACTGTTCCGTCAGAATACCGGGCGACAATATTTTGATACTTCAGAGTATCAAATAGCTTACGGGTTTTAGTGAAAAGAGAGTGTATCCGCTCAACCGTATAGACACGAAAAACGATTTCTGCAAGAATCGCTGCCTGATACCCTGAACCTGTTCCGATTTCAAGCACCCTGTCATCTTCCGATAATTGCAATGCCTGAGTCATCTCCGCAACAATATAAGGCTGAGATATAGTCTGCTGCTCGCCAATCGGAAGGGGGAAGTCTCCATACGCATTATCAATAAGTGCTTCACCGACAAAAAGATGCCGGGGAACCTTCCTCATAGCTTCAAGGACTTTTTTATCTGTTATTCCGCGTGATTTAATCTGATTTCTTACCATTGATTCACGCAAATCTTCGTATTGATCCATAATTCAGTTATCAGTGAACAGTTAAATTATCTATTGATAACAGATAATTATTTACTGTTCTTCTGTTATGATGATGTCAACATATTTGTCATGCAATGTCATCGGAACCTATTGGATTATCTGATATTCCATAGCAAGAGCAACCAGTTATCAGTGATCATTTTTCCATTTTCAGTATAATTGATAACTCTTCACTGATAACTGATAACTGTCCACTGTTATATCTTATAGATAATCCGATCTTCTGTTATAATGATGTCAACATACTTATCATGCGATGTCATTGGAACCTGCTGGATTATCTGATATTCCATAGCAAGAGCAACTTTTCTTGCGGTTATCGGCAGTTTTGGAATAAGTCTGTCATAATATCCGTCTCCGGAACCGATTCTTCCCCCTTTTTCATCCAATGCCACAGACGGAATCAGAGCAATATCAATGCAGTTCATAGGAACTGTCTGACATTTTTCAGGATTGGGTTCCAAAATATACTTGGTACCCGGAATCAGATCCTTATCCGGGTTATCTATCTTCATCATTTTAACATTATATTTTTCTTTGCCGAAAAGAGGAAGAACAACTACTTTGTTATATCTGTAAGATCTTTTTATTATATCCCACGTACTGACTTCACTCCCGGAACCAACATAAAGCAAAGGGATTTTTGCTTCCATAAAATTGGCAAATTCAAAGAGCCGATCATGAATCTGTTTTGTCTTTTTTTTTATATCATTTTCAGAGAGTTCTCTGAGTATCTTTGAAATGTCATCCCGTATCTGACGTTTTTTCTCCTGAATTTCATCCATATGTGTTCTCCCAAATAAATATTTAATTGATTATAAAGAAATTAAGAAAATATCACGCCATGTGCAACTTTATTAAACACAAAGACCCCTTGTGAAGCCTTTGTGTCCTTTGTGGTTTGAAAAAAAATTGCACATGCCGTAAATATCTGAATCAGGTTATATTCCTTATACCCGAAAATTTTTTCTTAACCACTGTCATAAAAGCAGAAAATTCCTGATAATTCGGCAGTAAACCGCCCGGCTGTTTTCAACAAATTAGGGATTGTCCATAAAACATGGGAGTCAGAAAAACCACATGAATAAAGTTAATATACATAAATCAGAGTCAAAAGTCAATTATTGACTAAACAGTCTGCTTATGATACGAGTTTTGTTATTTATTTTAACGGTGATTTATGGAAAACGTGCATTAGCTCAATTCAGACTTCCGAAGTTTAGAAACCTCGGAAGTATTTTTACCATAAATTAAGGATATGAATTAATTATGCTGGATATAAAATTTGTCAGACAAAATTTGGAAGAGGTTCAGAAAGTACTTTCCACACGGGGAGGGGCGGCTAATCTTGAAAAATTCGGGGAATGTGATGCCAAACGCCGGGAGATGCTTCAGGAGATCGAAGAACTGAGACACCGCCGTAATGTGGTCTCTGATGAGATCGCCAGGATGAAGAAAAAAGGAGAGGATGCAGAGAATTTTGTGCTTGAGATGCGCGATGTCTCTGTAAGAATCAAAGAACTGGAAAAATCTCTTTCAGAGCATGAAGAGAGTGTGAATAAAATACTCATGGAATTGCCTAATATTCCTCATTCATCTGTTCCAATCGGAAAAAATGAAGCAGATAATCCGGTTATCAGGCAGATCAGTGATGTGCCGAAATTTGATTTTGAGCCGAAGGCTCACTGGGATATTGGAGAGTTTCTCGGAATCCTTGATTTTAACAGAGCCGCAAAGCTCACAGGTGCAAGATTTCCTCTTTATTTCGGAGCAGGGGCAAGATTAGAGCGGGCGTTAATCAATTTTATGCTTGAAATTCACACAACAGAACACGGCTATAAAGAGGTTCTTCCCCCTTTTATGGTAAACCGCCAGACCATGACCGGCACAGGTCAGTTGCCCAAGTTTGAAGCGGATCTCTTTAAATTGGAAGGGTGGGATTATTTTCTGATTCCTACCGCGGAAGTTCCGGTGACCAATATTCATCAGGGAGAGACTTTGGATGAAGAGATGCTTCCGATTTATTATACAGCTTATACGCCATGTTTCCGTTCAGAAGCAGGCTCTTACGGAAAAGATACCAGAGGGCTGATTCGTCAGCACCAGTTCAACAAAGTTGAATTAGTGAAATTCTGCACGCCTGAAAATTCTTATAACGAACTTGAATCGCTTTTACAGAATGCAGAGACCATATTGAAACGTCTTGAATTACCTTATCGTGTGATTGCACTCTGCACAGGCGATATGGGATTTTCCGCGGCAAAGACTTATGATATTGAAGTCTGGATGCCGTCTCAGGGAGTTTACAGGGAAATATCTTCATGCAGCAATTTTGAAGATTTTCAGGCGCAGGTGCGCAAGTATCCGGTTCCGCAGAAAAGGGAAAAAAGGAACAGAGCTTGTTCATACCTTGAACGGTTCAGGGCTTGCCGTGGGACGGACTCTTGCCGCTATTCTTGAAAATTATCAGCAGAATGACGGCTCTGTGATTATCCCGAAAGCTCTCAGACCTTTTATGGGCGGAATGGAAAAAATAACAAAATAGTAAAAATCCCTAAGGGTTTCTAAAACTCTTAGGGTTCGGAAAATTGTCATGTCATCATTGATCACTGACAACTGTTCAGGCAGTTTCAGAAAATATCTGTTTTATATAAAGTCTGATTTGAAATTTTTTCAAAAAAATGATAGATGATATTTTATTTCTGAAATTCTGTAGGTCTTTATACCTGATGTTAAACAGGAAAAATATATGAATCTAAAAGAAAAAAAAGACCAGCCGATATGTATCGGACTGGTCGCTGACAACCCGGATGATGTGCAGTTAATACAGCAGGCATTTGAAAAAAATGATATTGTAACAAAGATCATCCATTATAAAAATGCTGAAGAAGCATCTGTGCATATCAGAGAGACATCCGATTATGATGGAATTATTATTAAAAACAGCTCTTTTCCTGATATATTTGTATCCGGCGATGCTCCTCCTTCTCTTTTGCTGATTCAGCCCGGAAATGAAAAACTTGCAGCCGAAGCATTAAAAGCCGGTGCTGATAATTATCTTGTCACGGATCCGCAGGATGCCTATCTTGATCTGCTGCCGACATTCTTTATGAAGACAGTCCGGAAAAAAAATGATCGCATAGCACGGGAGCAGGCGGAAAAATCCCTGAGAGAGAGTGAAGAAAAATACCGTTCCATGATGGAGGCAATCCCTGATCCCATGTATATCTGCTCATCTGATTTTCGGATAACATTCATGAATCCGGCAATGATAAAAAGAACCGGAAGAGACGCGACCGGCGAATATTGCTATAATGCGGTACACAGAAATGATAAGCGATGCTCATGGTGTTTTTATGAAAAGATACGCAAAGGAACTCATTATGAAATCGAAGTGAACAATCCGAATGACGGAAGATATTACCATATTTCCAATTCTCCGGTTTTTCATGAAGACGGTTCAGTCTCCAAAATGACTATTCTCAGGGATATAACAGAGAAAAAAGAGAATGAAGCACTTGTAAAAAAAGCAAAAGAGGCGGCTGAAACTGCCAATCGTGTAAAAAGCGAATTTCTGGCAAATATGAGCCATGAAATTCGGACTCCTATGAACTCTGTTATCGGTATGGTTGATTTGGCGCTGAATACAAATCTGGATCCACGTCAACGGGATTATTTGCGATACCGCCAGAATTTCAGCAGATTCCCTTATGGAACTGCTGAATGATATTCTGGAGCTTTCAGAGATGGAGATCAACCAGAATCTGAAATTGGATGAAAAAGATGTTGAAGTCCGTCATTTTATGGAAACCCTTGTTAAATGCCTCTTGCCGAGAGTCAGGCAGAAAAATCTTGATATGACTGTGAACATCAGCCCTGATGTTCCTGCTTTTATAAAAACTGACGACAGACGCCTGCGTCAGATATTGAAGAATCTTATAAGAAATGCGATTAAATTTACTGAAAAAGGAAAAATAGAGATACTCATCAAAATGAACAACAATGAATCTCTCCCGCATGAGAAAAAGGATTCTGAATTTTATCTTCTTTTTGCAGTTTCTGATACAGGGATAGGAATAGCCCAGGACCGGATTGATAATATTTTTGAAAGATTTACTCAGGTTGACAGTTCTTTTACCCGCCGTTTCGGAGGAACAGGAATGGGGACAACCCTTTCAAAATATCTGACTGAAATGATGGGCGGAAAGATATGGGTGAAGAGTGAGCCCGGAAAAGGAAGTACTTTTTATTTTACAATAAAGACCGGAGCGGGAAAGCCGGTTAAAATATCTGAACCTGTTATACAAAAGCCCTGCACAAGCCTGAAAGAAAACTCAGAATTTTACTGGCTGAAGATAATCTTCTGAATCAGAAATTAGTGACGACCATTCTTGATATAAGAGGACATAAAACAGCGGTTGTTGCTGACGGCAAAGCTGCTCTGGAATCTTTTGAAAAAGAGCATTTTGATCTGATTCTTATGGATATTCAGATGCCGGAGATGGATGGTCTGGAAGCCACCCGGCGTATCAGAGAAAAGAGAAAAAGAGCGGCTCTCATATTCCGATTGTGGCAATCACGGCACATGCCATGCAGCGGGACAGAGAGCAGTGCATGGCTGCCGGAATGGATGCATATCTGAGCAAACCGATCCGCCATGATCATTTTCTGGCAACAATTGAGTCGCTTGTTACAGATAAAAACTGTACGGTTGCCCTGAAGACTGATCAGCAGCCTGTCTCTACCTCTGCGGAGGAGATTGACAAAGATGTATTTAATATTGATTCTCTTATGGAAATTGTCGGAGGGAGCGATGAACTTATAACAGAACTGATTATTTTATATATTAAAAATCTTCCGAATCTTTTATCTAAGATAAAAGAGGCAATAGATGAAAGCGACAGCAAAAAACTTGAATTTAACGCCCATTCTCTCAAAGGGATGAGTCTGAATCTCTCTGCAAAAAAAGTTTCCGGTCTCTCATTAGAACTGGAAAAAATCGGCAGAAGCAAGGATTTATCTCATGCAGCAGAGATTTTTGAAAAATTGGATAAAGAGTCTGAAAAACTGAAAAGAGTCCTGAATAGTGTAAAAAATGAACAGAATATCAAAAAATAAGAGCAAAGTTCTTATTGCCGATGATGATCCGGGGATCCGCCTGCTCCTCCGTAAAAATCTGGAGGCGGAAAAATATGATGTCCGGGAAGCTGAAAACGGCAGAATGGCATTTAATATATTATCTGAAGAGCCGGATATAAGACTGGTTCTGACTGATCTGGCAATGCCTGAAATGGACGGATATTCCCTGATCAGAAATATCCGTGATAATGAACTTCGCTATACTTATATCATTGTCCTGACATCAATGGATGACAAAGAATCTCTGGTAAAAGCACTCTCTATGGGAGCAGATGATTATCTGACCAAACCGTTTTATCCTGCTGAACTGAAGCTCAGATTAAGAGGCGGAACCCGTCTGATCAAATTAGAGACTCAGGATGAGCTGATCTTTTCTATGGCAAAACTCTCTGAATACCGGAGCGAGGAGACAGGTTTTCATTTAGAAAGGGTTTCTCATTATACCCGGCTGGTTGCCAGAGATATTTCAAAAAACCATCCTGATATGGGGATAAGTATGAGCATGGCAGATGAGATTGCCATAGTGAGTCCGCTCCATGATATTGGAAAAGTTGCCATACCGGATAATATTCTCCACAAACCGGGCAAGCTGACAGATGAAGAGTTTGAAATTATGAAAACCCATACAACTATCGGCGGGAAACTTCTTAAAAATATATATAAAAAGAGTAATTCCCATTATCTGTGGCTCGGATATGAGATAGCAATGTTTCATCATGAAAAATGGAACGGAAAAGGTTATCCCTCGGGAACCGCTGGAAATGATATTCCGATCTCTGCCCGTATCATGGCTTTGGCAGATGTTTATGACGCTCTGACCAGCAAAAGATGTTATAAAGATGCTTTTCCTCATGAAGTCGCCAAAAAGATCATTCTTGAAGGGAGAGGGAATCATTTTGATCCTGTTATTGTAGATTCATTTCTGCGCAGTGAAGAGGCATGGCTCAATATCAAGCGGGAATATGCGGATTAGAGGGGTAAAAAAAGTTTGTAGTACCGCCGCCTTTAGGCGGTCCGGCGTGCTGCGGTAACCGTCTGATTTCACACTGACCGCCTAAAGGCGGTACTACAAACTTATCTCGTTTCCTCGCCGGAGCGTGGGAACGGAAAAAAGGAAAAAAGAATTGTCCGGTAATTTAATTCTTATTATTGATGATGATCAGACTCAGCACCTGATTCTTGGAAATTATCTTGAAAAAGCAGGATATAAAGTCACTCATGCAGAAAACGGAGTTCAGGGGCTGAAGGCTATGGAAGAGCAGAAACCGGATCTGGTTCTTCTGGATATTCAGATGCCGGTGATGGACGGATTCAAAACCCTTGAAGCGATCAGAAAAAAGAGCGGCTTCAAAGATATTCCTGTTCTGCTGCTCACTTCACTCGACAGGGATTATCTCAAGATAAAAGGGCTGGAATTAGGAGCAGATGATTATATTACCAAACCATTTAATGAAGCAGAACTGATGGCGCGGGTAAAAGCTGCGCTGCGCCGTGCGGAGCGGAACCGCCCGTCTGAAGGAGGAATGGAAGGGAATCTTTCAGATATAGGGCTGACCGATATTCTGCAAAGCCTTCAGCTCGGTTCAAAAACAGCAAGTATATATCTCTCCGGGATGGATGCGGAGATTTTTATTGAAAACGGCTCAGTTTCAGGAGTGCGTCAGGGAAATTTCAGAGAGTATCAGGCTCTTGTCCGTATTTTTCTTCTGGAAAAAGGACCTTTTTCTGTCCGTTTTAATGAAATTCCCAGGAATATTTCCGATAATCCAAAGCCTTTGATGTCTGTACTGATGAGCGTTCTGGCGGATGTTGATGAGATAAAGGATATTATCAGCCGTATAAAAGCTGAAGAGAGGCTGATAAAAGTGGATGATGAAATTTCTGAATTTCCGGCTCTGGAAAAATTCAGGAATTATCCGCCCCTCTCTTTTATTGATATGATTGTCTCTATGGACGGGGAGCTGAAGGAGAATCTGAAAACCCTGATTGCGGCTTCCAAAAAGGGAAAACTCAAGGTTGTAAAGCAGCCTTAATTTAAAAGATAACCTAACCCCCTGCCCCCTTCCCTGAAGGGAAGGGGGAAACGGTAGGGGCGAATAATTATTCGCCCCTACTACATTCCTTCAGGGAAGGGGGAAAACCTGTAGGGGCGAATAATTATTCGCCCCTACTACATTCCTTCAGGGAAGAGGTCGGGGTTAGGTTTGTATAACAAAGAAGCTGAGTTTTTTTAAGAAACTTAGCTTCTTAAATTAAAAAGGACAAAAAAAAATGAACAAAATGAAAAATATTTATAAAATAATTTTGAATACAGTTTGGGTGTCAGTTATCTGTCTTATGTTTTTTAACGGCAAAGTCTCTGCCAAAGATATATCTGTCGAAGTAGGAGATGGAAAAGATTACACAACCATTAAGGCGGCAATAAATGCTGCCGCAGACGGCGATACAATTACAATTACAGTCGGAGACGGAATATATAAAGAGAATATCGTTATAGAATACAAGTCAAATCTTACTCTTAAATCAGAGAACGGATATGAACATACGACTATTGCGGGAATTAAAAATGCTCCGGTTGTTGATATTCGGAAAAGTAATAATGTAACAGTAAATGGATTTCACTATATATGCTATTTATGAGAGTAATGCAAATTACGGAATAAACGTATGGTGGGGGTCGGGCAATTGTAAAATTCTTAATAACCGCTTCGGTGATGACAATCATAAAAATGAAACGGGAATTTTTTTTGTGTATTCAGATAACAACGAAATTTCAAATAATCTGTTCCCTTCAAGTAATAGTGACAGTATTACTTCTTCAATCTTCACATTATAACAATATTTCACAATAATTCTGCTATTATAAACGGAATTTATAGCTGTCAGGTTCTTCACATAATATTGTTTCCGACAACGACTTTAAGTCAGACGGTTATTATTCTATCTCACTAATCAGTGCAGATAATAATTTCATTTCAAATAACAGAAATATGGGAATGATTTATATGGAAGTTGCAGATTATAATTTTATTTATAACAATAGAATAAATGACTATGAACTTAACGGGGCATTTACTGTTAAAGCATCAAATTACAATACTTTTTCTAATAATTCTGTCAAAGATTCCAAGGGAAAAAGACTTCTTTATACATATTACTCTTTTTACAACACTTATTACCGTAATACCTTTGAATCTTCAACTGAATTTCATGTTGAAAGCAATAACGGAGTTGTCTTTGAGATAGATCAGGCTGATAATAATATGTTTTATCTGAACAATATCGGTGTTAAGGAGCTTTCATATTACTCATCAGGTATCTGGAGCTTACCTGTAGCATCATATACTTATAATAGTAAGGATTTTTCCGGTCCGGAAAATCTCGGTAATTTTCATAAATATCCATCCGACAGCTATAAAGATACCAATCTTCAGGACGGTATCGTAGATACTGTATATGATTTCAATGAAACAACATGGTATGATAAAAATGGAGAAATAAGTGCAATCTGGGGAGATGACAACGAACAATTAGAGAACTATTATCCCCTTGCTGCCGCGCCTGAGCAATATACCTTTCCTGTTTTATGGCTTAACGGCGATAAAAAAATGTATAAAGATGAAAATATGGAAAAACTGTCACCCGGCAATGCTGAAATTGCTCCGAAAGGCTCTGTTTTATGGATTAAAGAGACAGAAGCGACCCCGAAAGTTTATAGCGGTACCGGTGTCGGGCAGTTGGTATTCATAGAACCGCCGAACGGAAATTTCAAAGTTGAAATCGGAACTTCATCAGACGGTACTTCATGGGGGGGAACGGCTCAAAGAACAGCAACTCTCAGCGGAGACGGTACAAAAAATATCATAACCTTTGAAACAATTGATCCCGGCGGGTCTTTTACTGTAGGGCAGAATGAATATCTTGCTGTAAGAATAACCAACAATACAGATCAGGCTTACAATCTGCTGACCGGAGGAGCGTGGAGTTATGTGAGCATAAAAGAATCAGAGGGTGGCGGCATCTCCTCTGTATCTCCTGCTGACGGGTTTACAGCGGGAGAGATGATAACGGTTGAAGGTGCCGGTTTCGGTAATTCAGAGGGACAGGTTATGTTCGGTGATAAAGAAGCCGGTTATAATGTTCAGCATCCTTCTTATTCAAAACCTTATATATCATGGACAGATAATAAGATTGAATGTCTTGCCCCGGCTTATGATGCCAAAAACGATGTAGTTCTGAAGGTAAAAAATACCGCAGGTAAAGAATTTACTCATACTGTGTCAGGCTTTAAGTATAAAGGTCCGTGGGTATCTTTTACTCTCGCTTCACAGGATGATATACAGGATGATATAACAGAAGGAAACAAAGCGTCTTTTACAGTAATAAAAAATCCGGTAAACAGCATCCTTGATATAACTGTACCATTTACAGTAAGCGGAACATATACAAAACATAACTTGCAAAACGGTAATATAACAATTCTCAAGGATAACGAATATCCTGAAACGAAAATATTCAGTACTTATGATGACGGTGTTATCTGCGGGGATCCGGGAACGGTTACAATAACTATGGGAGAAGTAAAAAACGCTGTTAAAAAAGATCCTTCAACTCATACAATAACGGTAAAAAATAAAGAGATTTGCGTAGGTGATACTAACGACATTCAGACAGCAATAGATGAAGCCGCCGCCGATAAAGATGCCCATATTTATGTTACCAGAGAATCATACAAAGGCAATATCACTGTAGATAGACCGGATGATAGACCGCTTACACTTGAATCACTGTCAAAAACGGAAATAGGAAATAAGGATAATAATGATCCTGTTATTCTCGTTAAAAGTGATAATGTTACCATAAAAGGGTTTAAGGTTTCAGTAACCGCCGGAGAAGGTATAAAACTTGACAATGTAGGAGGTTGTACAATATCTGACAATGAATGTAACAGCATCAATGATTACAATTATATTACAGGGATTCTTGTTTACAAGGGAACAGGCAATAACACTATTTCCAATAATATCTGTTCAGATTTAACTTACGGTATTTCTATTCAAAATTCTGACAGCAACAAGGTTTCCGGTAATACCTGTTCTTCAAGTTCAGGTAATAATACAGGAATTTTTATATATTACGGGAAGAATAACACTGTTTCCGGTAATACCTGCTCAAAATTAACTAATGGTATCTGGTTTCAATTTTCTGATAACAACAAAAATGTTTTTGGTAACACCTGTTATTCAAATACAAGTAACGGCATATATGTTCAATATTCGGATAGCAACACCGTTTCACAAAATACCTGTTATTCAAATCTCAAAGGCATCCATGTTCAGGATTCGGACAGCAACGGAATTTTGAAAAACACCTGTTATTCAAATACAGACAACAATATCTTTGTTCAGGACTCAGAAAATAATATCATTACAGGCGATATTGACGGAGATCAAGATATTGATCTGTCAGATATTATAACTGTCCTGAAAATTCTGACAGGAGCGGAAGTACGCCTTCGGTTAATGTAAAATCGGATGTCAACGGCGACAATAAAATCGGCAGTCAAGAAGCAGTTTATATATTGCAGCTTATTTCTATGTAACCTGTCCGGAGAAGCTAAGTTTCTTTAAAAAACTTAGTGTAAAGTTATAAACCCTTAGGGTTTATGTTGAATTTTATGTTATCAAAGAAGCTAAATTTCTTTAAGAAACTTAGCTTCTTATCTATCAGTTATAAAATGTCGGGTTACGCTATCGCTAACCCGACCTACTTACTTACTGAATTATTTTATATTCTTCAGAAAATCTTCCGCCTCTTTCACAGACTTGCTTATATCTCTGACAAGAACCTGAATATCTGATTCAATACCGTCAAATTCACGCTTGAGAGACCCGATTGCCTGAGCATTAAGATTGTGCTTCAGATACAGAACATAATTGTTAAGATTCTTTAAAACCGGCTTCATGCTTGATTCTGCTTTGGTCATTGCATCATGAAGCTTTGAATAGCGTCCTTTTGTGGTTTCCAATGCTTCACTGCTCTTTGATTTCAGTTGCTGATTGCTGATCTCATTCAGCTCGTTTTCCCATTCTGAAAAGAGAGCAGACGCTATCTCTTCGACCTTTTTGATTCTGTCGCTTACATCATTTGCCCGTTTTTCACAGAGTTCATAGTCTGAATTAAGTTTCTTATAAAACTCCTCCAGATCACCCCCCTGAAATCCGTACATCTCTTTCAGCCGTGTCAAAGCATCTTTGAACTGCTCAGACGCTTTAGTCTGTTCAGCCTGAGCCTCCTGAACATTGTCACTGAGCAGATGTCTTTTCTCTTTTCCCAGCATCTCCCATATTGCATAATAAGCGCTGTCGCATCCGATAATCCAGAAAATAAGAGCGCCCAGCGTAAAACCGGCAAATATTCTGAAAAACAGTTTTTTCATAAATGTTTCTCCTTTTCAGAAATCTGTTTCTGAATGGCTGTCTTAATATCCTGCATATTTAAAGGCTTGGAAATATAATCATTCATCCCCGCATCCAAATAGCGTTCACGATCCCCTTTCATTACATTGGCAGTCATGGCAATAACCGGAATCTCATGATTTAATACTTTGGATTCAGGATCACGTATAATTCTGGTAGCTTCAAGCCCGTCCATTTCAGGCATCTGAACATCCATAAGTACCAGATCATAATGCGTTTTTTCAAGGAACATGACTGCTTCTTTTCCGTTGCCTGCAATATCAGCCTGAAAGCCTATTTTATTCAGCAGTATCTGTGCAAGTCTCTGATTCATCATATTATCTTCAGCAAGCAGGATACGGATAACGGATTTACCGATTTCAGATGAAATATTACCCGGCTCTTTATATTCAGGTTTATATTCAGGACTTGTATTTTTTTTACCTTCGGCTCTTTCAAATATTGCAGAAAAAGAGAATGCCGATCCTTTTCCCGCTTCGCTCTCCACATGAATATCTCCCCCCATCATCTTTACAATCCGCCTTGAAATGCTCAATCCAAGACCTGTTCCGCTGTATTTTCTGACCGGGAAGCCATTCCCCTGTGTAAAATTTTCAAAAATAAGATTTATTTTCTCTTTGGGAATTCCGCATCCTGTATCTCTGATACAGAACAGAATTTCAATATTTGTGTCCGGGTGTGAAGATGAATAACTATCCTGAATCTGCCGATCTTTAACAGAAACCGCCATTTCCGCTCCCCCTTTTGAGGTAAACTTTACTGCATTCCCAATAAGATTCACAAGAATCTGTCTTAAACGGATGGGATCACCCTTCACATATTTCGGAACATCAGAATCAAAAGAACAGCTTAACTTTATACCTTTCTCTTTTGCCTGAAAGCTGAACATTCGGAGAACAGAATCAGTTATCCCGGCAAGCTCTATATCCTCTTTTGAAAGTTCAAATCTTCCGGCTTCAATCTTGGACAAATCAAGTATATCATTTAAAATACTTAAAAGATTCAGACCTGAATCCCTGACTATATTGAGATTTTCACGCTGTTCAGAAGTCAGATCAGTTGAAAGCGTTACTTCTGTCATTCCCAGAACAGCATTCATGGGGGTTCTGACCTCATGGCTCATATCGGTCAGAAATTCACTTTTAGCCCGGCTTGCCAATTCTGCCGCATCTTTGGCGTTCTTCAGTTCTATTTCAGTTCTTATCCGTTGAATTGCAAGAGCATAAAGCTGTGCTATCCGCTTAATCACAATAATATCTTTTTCATTATAATCACGTTCTGAATTGCATAATGAAATCTGCCCTACAAGTTTTTCGCCGATAATCGCGGGAACAGATAAAAAGCGGTTTACAGGAAAATGACCTTCCGGAACACCTGTTGATCTGTGATCTTTCTCAGGATTGTTGGTCATAAGAACCTCTTTATTTTTCAGCACCCATCCCCATAAACCTTTAAATTCTTTAAAAACAAAGTTTTTATCTGCAACCTGGCACTCGTTCCATATATCACGTGTCAGAGTCGGGGAGATAAGATAGCCTGTCTTTTCATCAATATAACCCACATAACCGAATTTGCTGCGGGTCATACTCTTTGCATGTTCCAGAACCAGAAAAGAAATCTCATGAAATGATACCATAGATAAAAGAGCGCCGGACAGTTTGGCGACAGATTCATTTATTTCTGCCTGCCACAGCAGTTCTTTTTCCATGTTTTTCTGTTCAGTGATGTTCCTGAGCAGTATCAGATAATGAATCTCACTTTTCCATACGGTTTCTACAACGCGCATCTCTGTTTTGCGGATTTCGTTATTATCAACAACAATATCAATCTCTTTTGTTTCACCTGGAACTACCGGAAAAGCAAACGGGTTATCTGTAAGCTGATCTGCTTTTTTTCCGAAAAGGGCTTTTGCCGCGGGATTGATAAACCGTACGATCCCAATCTTATCCGCAAGAACAATTCCGTCAACATTGCTGAATATGATATTTCGGAAATTTGTCTCACTCTCCTGCAGAGATTCTTCAGCACGCTTGCGGTATTCTATCTCTTTTTCCAGCAGTTCATTTGCTTTTGTCAGTTCGGCAGTTCTCTCTGTAACCCGCTTTTCCAGCAACTCCGCAGATTTTCTGAGTTCTGCCTCTATTGCCTTGCGTCCGGTTATGTCAATAGCAACTTCAAGGCGCACTATTTTGCCGTCCATCCAATGAATCGCCTGATCATGAACTGAATACCAGCGGTTGTTTCTTGTATTTTTATACTCCCATGAGATAATCCCTGCCGGAGAACCGTCTGTTTTCAGAAGTCTGGAATTAGTGCAGAAATCACAGGGACGCGGTTGACCGGACTGGAGAGTCTGCCAGCATATTTTTCCTGTACACTCTCCGAAAATATCTTTCAAATATCTGTTAGCAAAAAGAATCTCATAGGTTTCCATATCTGCCGCATAAACTACGGCTTCAACACCGTCTAATATGTTGAGCAGATTTTCATGAGAATTCTTACATTCTTTTTTCAAAATTTCTTTATCCTGTTTTCCGGAAAATTCGGTTGTATTCATTTTTACCTGCTGATTTAGTAACTTATATGGCAATAGCTCTCTTTTATTCCGTGAGTATTATTATTTTACCTGAAAAATTATAAAAAATCAAAAATATAATTCCAATTAGGAATTAAGAATGGAGAATCAGGAATTAACAGGATTTTAAAAGAAGCTAAGTTTCTTTAGGAAACTTAGCTTCTTACTTACTGATATTTTTCAATAATACTCTGAATTATCTGTGAAGTTGAGGCGCCGGGAACAACTGAAATTCTTTCTATTTTTCCGCCTTTTGCTTTTACAAAGTCTGCTCCGATAATATTCTCCTCCCGCCAGTCAGCTCCTTTGACAAGAACATCAGGCAGATATAGCCTCTATCAGTTTTAACGGATCCGGTTCATCAAAAAGAGTAATATAATCCACGCACCACAGCCCTGCAAGAACCTCCGCTCTTTCTTCCTGACATATTATCGGTCTTTTCTCTCCTTTGATACGTTTTACTGATTCATCAGAATTCAATCCTAAAACCAGTTTATCTCCTTTGGCTCTGGCGGCTGTAAGATAGCGTACATGCCCCACATGAAGAATATCAAAACATCCGTTTGTAAAGACAATCCGGGTACTCTTTTCACGGAATATCTTTAATATCTGTAACAGGGATTCCAATGTCAAAATTTTATTCATCTGAATTATCATCCGAAAAGTTTGTAGTACCGCCTTTAGGCGGTTTCTGAGATTCTCTTTACACGCCGGACCGTCTAAAGGCGGTACTACGAACTTTTTCGGTCTTCAGGCTCTTCCTCACCGGCAAATCTTATCTTGCCGATAATATTCAGAATCAGAATTGCAAAGAACCATCCGTTGATAATGGCGATGCCGATAAATGCTTTGATCATTTCATCAAAATTGATCAGCCAGAATGCAAATACCATTGAAACAACAAACATCGCCATGATAATGATTTCTTTATATTGATTTTTCATAAAAACCTCTTTAAAACTTCCGAAGTTTTAAAAAGTTCGGAAGTCTGAGTCATTTTTCAGCATTAAATATCAGCACATAGCGGTTTTCATTCTTTATTAACATATGATTCAGATGATATTTTTTACCTGAAACCATATCCATGACCACCCTTAATTTCGGATCAGATTTTTCATGAAGTCCGATCCGAATCGTTTTTATCAGATTGCCGTTGACCTTTACGGATGAAGTCACCCCTTCAGCCAACTGAGTATCTGAAAAATCGCAGACAATCTTTGAATCATTCCCTTCATTCAGAAAAGAGGTCTTTGATGGAGTAAACCCGTCATTCATGGTAAAGATAACTTTCTCTTCGGTATCTGATGATTTCTCAGCTTTAATATCCTGAATCAGTCTGACGACCATCCCTGATTTCTTATCCTTTATTTTATTTACCGCCTTAACCGTTGGTTCAAGGCTCTGACTTGAAGCAGCCTTTTCCGGTGAATCTTTTTTTTGAATCTGAGAGGATTCAAAGAGACGCCGATGAACCCAGCCTGTAGAGCCGTCATTTAATTGAACCTGATACCATTTGTCATCTTTTTCAGCGATAATTGAAACAGTATCCCCTTTTTTTATCATAGATTTGACATTTGCATAAATAGATGGTCTTTCACGGATAATCCCTGTCTCAATATTCAACGTAACCTTTCTGCCTGTCTCCTGTAAGACTTCGGAAGTTTCTGAAACCTTATTTTTTAAGACTTCTGAAATTTCTGAAACTTCAGAAGTTTCAGTTTTTGACGGGGAATTTAAGACTTCAGAAGTTTCAGTTTTTGACGGGGAAGTTAAGGCTTCAGAAGTTTCTGAAATCTCATTTTTTAAGACTTCTGAAATTTCAGAAACTTCAGAAGTCTCAGTTTCTGACGGGGAATTTAAGGCTTCGGAAGTTTCTGAAACTCTCATTTTTTAAGACTTCTGAAATTTCAGAAACTTCAGAAGTCTCAGTTTCTGACGGGGAATTAAACTTCAGAAGTCTTGGAAGTTTCAATATCAGAATTCAGGAGCAGATTTTTGCTCTCTTCTGTATTTTCAGGCTTAGAATATCCTATTTTTTCTTCAAAAAGACTCTCATTCGCCCATCCTGTTTTGCCGTTTTTCAGCCGGATATGATACCAGTTGTCTTTGGTCTCTGTTACAAGTATCTTATCCCCTTTTTTCAGTCTGAAAAGAATCCCGGAATCAAGAGAAGGCGATTTTCTTACCCGCGTGGAAGCCTCTTTGACAGTTGCTTCATTTTTTGGGACTTCCGAAGACTTCGGTGAGCTCAGTCGAACCGTTTCTGAAACTTCGGAAGTCTTTGTCTCGTTACGAGGCTCTTGTTGGTTCAAGTCTGAAACTTGAACCAACTGCTGATTGGTCTTAAAAACTCCTTTAAAAAGACTGTTGTGTGCCCATCCTGTTTTGCCGTTTTTCAGCCGGATATGATACCAGTCATCTTTGGTCTCTGTTACAAGCACCTTATCCCCTTTTTTCAGGCTGAAAAGAATCCCGGAATCAAGAGAAGGCGATTTTCTTACCCGCGGAAGCCTCCTTGACAGTTGCTTTTGTCGGTTCAGGTCTGAGATTTGAATCAACGACTTCGGAAGTCTTAGTTTCCGTCTGTCCCGAAGGCAGTGACTGAAAAACAGGAAACTCTTTTTCAGGTTCAGCTCCGGAGATGGTTTCCTCAGATATTCCGGTTAAATATCTCTCTGCAACCTGTTCAGAGATTCCGGCTGCTGTAATCAGTCCTGATTTTAATTCCTGAATATTTTTACCTGAAAAATAAAGACCCCTTCCGGCATTGGCAATACACGCCAACTGATTCTCATCCTCAAGCTCCGCCCCCATGCTGATAACATGAATAACAAACTTTATCTCTTTATTTTTCATCTCCTTGACCAACGGGCATGGATCACCTGTACAGGTATCCTTACCGTCAGAAATCAGAATAATTGTATTTCCTTCTTTTTCAGCATCGAATTTTTCCAAAGCCTTTTGGATAGAGAGTGCTATGGGTGTCATTCCTTCCGGCTCTATATTCTTAACTTTATTGATAAAGACTGTTTTATCAAGAGGACTCAATGAAATTATCTCTTCAACATCAGTGCAATCTCCTTTCCGGTTTTTTCCATATACTGTCATTCCGACATTCATCTGCTCAGGAAGAATATCTGTAAGCTCAGTTAAGGCGGTTTTGAGAATATTCATTCTTGTCTGATTCTCCATAGGCGTATCCATGCTGCCTGAAGCATCAATAATGAAAATCAGATTATTTACCGGAGCTGCTGCGTGAATATCTCCGATACTGACAGCCGAAAAAATTAAAACAGAAAAAGAGTCCTCTGACTGCAAATGTTAAAAATTTATTAAAATTAAACATGATATCCTCCTTTAGAATAATATTGCCAAAAAAGATTTGCTGTAATATAAAGTTTTAAGTTTTAGGTGTTAGGTTTTAAGAAAATGAATTGATACCTGAAATATAAAATAGAACCTAATACTTAAAACTTAACACCTAAACTTAAAACCTAAAACCTAAAACCTAACGGATTATTATAATGTATATTTCATTTTCAGACAACAGATTATATAAAATCAGAGAGAAAGTTATCGCAGAAGAACGTCTTGATCCTGAAGATGCTCTTGTTTTGTATAACAGTCATGATCTGCCCGGAGTCGGAGAACTGGCAGATATTGTAAGACGTAAAAAACATGGAAATGTTGCATATTATGTTTATAATCAGCATTTGAATTATACCAATATCTGTCTGAACAGATGCCTTTTCTGCGCTTATGCACGTGATAAAGATGAAAAAGATACTTTTACCTTTTCTATGGAGGATGTCAAGGTAAAACTTGAGGAACGCCTTAATGAGCCGGTGCGTGAACTGCATGTTGTCGGCGGTATAAATCCTTCACTTGATTTTGAATATTATCTGAATCTGCTCAGAACAATGAAAGCAGTCCGTCCCCATGCAGCCCTGAAGGCGTTTACTGCGGTTGAGATAGATCATTTGGCTAAAATTTCAGGATACTCTTTAAATGAAACAATTTCCCGGCTGAAAGAGGCAGGGCTTTCCATGGTTCCCGGGGGCGGAGCAGAAGTCATGAGCGACAGAGTGAGGGAAAAACTCTTTCCCCGCAAAATTGACAGCAGACGATGGCTTGAAGTAATGGAGGCTGTTCATAATGCAGGACTTACTTCCAATGCCACCATGCTGTATGGGCATATTGAAACAATGGAAGAGCGGGTAAATCATTTGATTGCTTTGAGAAATCTTCAGGATAAAACCGGGGGGTTCTCTGCATTTATTCCCCTTGCATTTCATTCTGAAAATACTAAATTATCTCATATTCCCGCGACAACCGGCTTTGATGATTTAAAGAATATTGCTGTTGCGCGGCTGATGCTTGATAATTTTGACCATATCAAGGCATACTGGGTGATGATCGGAGAGAAGCTGGCGCAGGTCGCTCTCTCTTTCGGTGCTGATGATCTGGACGGAACTATTATTGAAGAGAAGATCACCCACAGCGCGGGTGCTAAATCAGCAAAAGGTCTGACACGAAATCAGATGGAACATCTTATAACTTCAGCAGGATTTGTTCCTGTTGAAAGGGATTCGTTTTATAAGCCTGTGTAAAAAAACCTGCGGGGTTTACAAAACCCCGCAGGTATATGTCTTGTTCCCATGCTTTGTGTCAATGTCATTAAGCGGTAGGGGCAAATAATTATTTGCCCCTACGGATCAGCCATTTTCCGCTTAACTTAATGGGATTGATGCGAAGCGTGGGAACGAGGAAAATTTGCGATCCTAAGAAGCTAAATTTCCTGAAGAAACTTAGCTTCTGTCAAAGCGTCCCCTGCTGTGTTCCTGCGCAATGCGTGGTAACGAGATAAAGCAGAAAAATTTTTCTCTTATTCTTGACAAAAAAGACTGACTGTTATACAGAATTACTTCTGTATATAATCTTTTATAACTGCATATTTCTGAAAAGAATGTATGAGAGAAAAAATATATAAAATGATAATAAAATCAGATAGTTACTTCCGTTGTGTGTGTGTGCCGCCCCCTTATTGCCAACCGCCTGATAATTCAGCATATTTTATCATTCCGCATAAAACACTTCAGTATTCCTTCAAATATTCACGCGATTCTGACCATATATCTACAGGGATTTTGTTTAAGAAAAGGATTTGAATCACGGATTAAACGGATTTATCAGATCACACGGATTTTTTTTGCATAAACCCTAAGGGTTTTAAAAACCCTTAGGGTTTATAAATAGATAGAACATTCTGAACATAAATGATTAATTGACAAAGATTTTTCCGGTAAAAGACCTGCGGGGTTTTTAAAACCCCGCAGGTCTTGTTGTCCGAATCTGATAATCATGATATTCCTGATAACGCTGATAATGTACGGCTTATCTTATCATGGTCATCATGAAAATCATGATTATCAGCGGTTCAGAATCGCAGATTAAACGGATTATCCCGTTCCCACGCAAAGCGTGGGAACGGGATAAACAATGCTATTAATAATTTTATTAAGGAATAAATAATGAATAATCCCTTTTAATAGCCTGTCTTATGAGTTAATCACAGTTATCATAATAATCATACGGAAATCACAGTTCAGACAATGAGGATGGCGGATTACGCTCCGCTTCACCCACCCTACGCGACTGCTTTTCACATCTTTACCTTTAAAATAAACATTGTCATATCATCAAACTGCGGACGCCCTTTCTGAAAATTCTGTACATCTTCAATCAGAAGGCTGCACATATCTTTGGCGGAAAGATCAGAATATCTGACAAGAAGTTCCCCCATTTTTTCTTCACCGAACTCTTCATCATATTCATTCAGAGCCTCGATCATTCCGTCTGTATAAAGTACAATTATATCACCTTTTTTCAGATGAGTCTCTGCCAACTGCATCGGAATCCCGTCCATCATTCCGGCAACCATTGTCTGCATTCTGGGAAGGATCCGGAATTTTCCCCCGGTTTCAGATGTTCTGATATAAGGCATGTTATGACCTGCTGTTGAATAAAGCAGTCTGCCGTTTTTTGTGTTAAAGACTCCGTAAAAAAGAGTGATAAACATATTTGCACCCTGATCCAGAGCCACCAGCCGGTTATTAAATTCCGTCAGAACATAATCAGGCGAATACTCCTGAGAACTCAGAATCCGAAATAATGTCCGGCTCACAGCCATAAACAGAGCCGCGGGAACACCTTTTCCTGAAACATCGCCGACAACCATTCCGTAATTATCTTTATCTATCTGAAAAAAATCAAAATAATCTCCGCCGACTTCACGGGCGGGATCACATTTTCCCCACACATCAACAGCGCCTGATTCAGGAAAATTTTTCGGAAGAAAACTCTGCTGGATATTTTTTGCAAGCCTCAGTTCACCTTCCGCGCGTTCTTTTGCTTTTGTTGTTTCAGTAAGCTGATCAATATATTGCCTGAGATCATTCACCATTTTGTTAAATGCTTTGGACAGCTCCCCGATTTCATCTTTCTTCTCTTTTCCTTCAATACGGGTTGAGAGATTCCCCTCTGAAATACTCCGGGCGGCACGGGTCAGCCTCAGCAGGGGTCTTGTCAGAGAAACAGACATTACAGCCGCTCCGATTACAGCAATAGCAAAACCGACAATAATTGAGTAAACCAGTTTCCATTTCATTTCTGTAACAGCCATAAATGCTTCAGCCTCATTCTGCTCGACAATAACCCCCATATCCAGTTCATTCGGAAACGCGTATGCCCCCAGCATTCTTTCACCCGAAGGGCGCTCAAAAAGCTCTGCAACGCTGTATTTACGCATTTTGGATGCCAGCAGTTGTTTAACTGTTTTTACCAGCATATATTGATTCTCTTCAGGTGTGTTCCTGTCAAAAATTTTATATCCTTCGGAATCTATCAGTGTAATATATCCTTTTCTGGTAAAAATATGGCTTTTTATACGTTTTCTGAGGTTTTCAAGATTTATACGTGCTGAGAGTGTAGCCGGAACCCCGAATATTTTATCATCTATGGGAAGGATTACTGTAAGCAGCCACGCATCAACATTTGCCAGATATGTGAGATCTCCTGCAAATATATCATCTTTTTTTCTCAGCATATTAATACGGTTATTTGTCAGCTTCAGTATCTGGACAGGATTAACAGAGACTCTTTTCAGCCGTTCTGAAAATTCATTTCTGATAACAATAAGCGGCTCATTGCTCCCCTGGACAGAAATCTGCAAGGCAACAACATCAGATGAATTTTTAACCCCTTCTTTAAGTAAAGAGAGGATAATCTCCTTTATTTTTATATCCTCACTCTCTATTGCTTTTTTTATAAGCTGAAGAGGCACAAGACAGATTCTGTAAAAATCATCAATATCCTGTGAAATCTCTCTTGCCGCAGAGATCAGTTCATCTTTTGCGGAACTCTCAAGCTCACTCTGGGTAATCCTGATCATTGTTTTTCCGGCAATTCCAAGGGGTATCAGTGCAAGTATAATAGAAAATACAAGAAGTTTGGTTCTCAGGGTCATGGCTGTCCGATCTTTACCCTTTTTTTCATTCTCAATATTTTTACACGATCTTCATTGTAAAATTCTACTTCATCCATCAGCTTCTTAACAATATATATTCCTAACCCCCCGATAGGACGATTTTCTATAGAAGAATTCAGATCAGGTTCCTGCAGATTTTTCAGTTCAAAAGGCTCTCCGTGTTCACGGATAATTATCTCTATTTCATCTTTTTTCCAGCTTATGATAAGCTGGAATGTCCGGGCAGGATCCTTTTTTAATCCGTGAGTAATCGTATTGGTGCAAGCCTCATCAACAGCCAGTTGAATTTCATAGATTTCACTTTCGCCGAATCCGGCGCTGCGTCCGGCATCAGATATGATCCCGCCTATTTTTTCCAGAATAGCAGTATCTGCCGGAAATTCAAAAGATAGTTGCATTGTTACTCCATCCGGTTTTAGATTTTGGGTGTTAAAAAGAAGCTAAGTTTCTTAAAGAAACTTAGCTTCTTAAATAAAGACCATTAGGGTTTTGTTATTTAAAACTCTGAACCGCCGTCTCCACGTCATCAAAGATACGCAGAACATTATCCAATCCTGAGATTTCAAATACTTTGTTCACATTCACCTGAAGAGAGGCGAGACGTAAATCCCCTTTGTACTTTACGCGCAGCTCTCTGGCAATTACAAGAACAACCCTGAGACCGGCGCTTGCAACAAAAGATACATTTTCCATATTTAATACAAACATATAAACGCCGTCTTCTATTTTTTTCCGAATAAAACTTTCAATATTACCGCAGGTGTTGGCGTCAAATCTCCCTTCAAGATTAAGCTGATAAATATTGTTATCCTTAACGATTTCTGTTACTTTCATATTTTATAATTCCTGTAAAAACCCTGAGGGACTTCGGTGAGCTCAGTCGAACCGTCTTGAACTGACCATTAGGGTTTAAGATTCAGATATGCTCCTTCAAATGCCAGATATACTTTAAGATTTTTTCCGGAACAATTAATCTCCAGATACTCTCTCCCCTTTTGTAAAAATTCCCACAGTTTTTTGTCATCATAAGTAGGCTCATGATGTGTAAATATAAGCCGCTTCACATCTGCCTCAAGTGCCAAGTCAATGCCGGTAAAGATATTGCTGTGTCCCCAGTTTTCCTTTTCAATATTCTCTACCATAGTATATTGGGCATCATATATCAGAGCGTCAGCCCCCTGAAAAAAATCGGTAAACGGCTTTAAAGCATCAGCGCTCAGTTCTTTATATTCTGAATCTGTGGCATAGACAACTGATTTACCCTGATATGTGATCCGGTACCCGTAGCTTCCGCCCGGGTGGTTCAGAGGCGCTGTTTTAATCTCAACATCACCGATATTAAACTGATCATCTTCATTTATATGAACAAACTGAAATGCCGGAGCCAGCGGCACCGGAAAATATTCAAATTTCTGCTGATTTCTTATACGCTCTTCCAGATCATCATGGGGTCCATATACGATTATCTTATTGTTCGGATTGAATCCGGGAACAAAAAAAGGTATTCCGCAGATATGATCCCAATGTGTATGGCTCATAAGAATATGAATTTCAAGAGGATTCCCTTTTGATTCTTTAACCAGATTCAGCCCCAGCGCACGGATGCCTGTACCGCAATCCAAAATAAATTCTTTACCGCCTGCCTGAACTTCAACGCATGTTGTATTTCCCCCGGCAGTCAGCAGAATATCGCGTGGCAATCTTCTTATAAAACGGGGTATCTCTTCTTCATCATTCAATCCCTCTTTTATCGCGGTTTTTAATACTGTTTTTATTTTAGATATAAGTCCGGCATTTGTAAGAGGGGTTGCCAGAGAACCCCGTACCCCCCAAAATTGAATCTTCATTTCTAAAAACCGGCGTTTTCACTGTTCACTGATAACTGTTCACTGAAAACTCCGCTCCTTTCTGACAGGTGTTTGCTTTTCTTTCCTACGCTGAAGCGTTTGCTCCAGCAATACAGGGTGGATAATAACATAAAATTCAGTGGCATGGCGGTAGCCCCCAATGCCATTAAGTTAAGAAATCAGACAGCGGAATGCTGAACTGAAAGTTCGGCACTGAGCGAACAGAGAGTATCCAGATTTGCTAAACTTTCAGTTTGGCAATCCTTGACTTAATGGCATTGCTCCTATATCTCCCCTTCAATCAATAAATCTCTTAAATATCAATGATTTTTTTATCATTTTCAAAATCAGTCAATATAGAAACTGAAAAACTCGCAACGACTTTTCAAAAAAAACTCCTTTGTGTTAGCTTGAGCCAGTAGTACTCTGTCAATTTAATTATGACGTGTAAAGACCTGCGGGGTTTTTGAAACCCCGCAGGTCTCCGCTGTATTTTATCCTTCAGAATTAAATTGACAGAAGACCTGCGGGGTTTTTGAAACCCCGCAGGTCTCTTTAAATGAAAAATCACAAACGATTCCGAATAGTTCATGCTTTAATTCCCTGTTTCATAAAAACTCGCAAGACTCAATGCAACTATATTGGTAAAAGATTCTAATAACTGCTGCTTTTCATAGAGCAGGATCGTCTGGGGATTATGAGGTCTGATCGCTAAAATACCCAGAATTTCAGTTTGAACAGTTAAAGGCAAATACTGCCACTGAGACGAACTGAGAGTCTTTGTTCCGAATCCTGCACGTTTTCTGTTTTCATAAGACCACCGGGCTATCCCTGATTCATGTTCGCCGAAAATGATTTCAGTGTCTGATTTGACAGTAACAGTCAGTCTGTCGTTGTTTGGCAGGAGAAGCACGGTTTCAGTCTGAAAAAGTTCTGATACATTTTTGACAATACTTTGAACTAATACGCTGAAATTATGGGTTGAAAGAAGTTTCCGGGTGAATTCGTAGAGTGTATGAATGAATTTTTCGCGTTGTCTGGCTTTTTCGCTCTGACGTTTCACGAGATCAGCAAGAAAACTCGTAACAATTCCTACAAAAAGGAGCAGACCAAATGTCAGAACAAACCGGGCATCATTGACATTAAACGTGTAAACCGGTGAAATAAAGAAAAAATTGAAACATACAACTGCAAGAATTGAAGCAGGCACACCGCCGGACATCCCGGAAACCACACTTGTCAAAACAATCGGAACAACGAACAGCAGAACAATATCATGCACTTCCAGCACCGGACGTAAGAGAAGGCAAAGCCCTGTTGTCAAGACTTATGCTGACAGTGCTGATCAGCAATGCCCTGATGTTGAAAGCAGGGATTCGCTTCTTTTTTTGAGAATGTTGTGTGCGGGGATCGAATGTCCCCTGAACTATAAGAATCTGAACCGGAGCGCTTTTATGCACAAGCTCATTGATAATCGAACCTTTTATGATTTCCTCAAATTTTGAACGTCTTGAAAATCCGATAACAATGAGTGTTACATTTTCAGATTGGGCAAAGGTAATTATCTCATCTGTAAAGGATTTTCCGCTCAGTTTTACGATATTTGCTCCTAATTCCCTTGCAATGTTCAGGTTTTTATCTAATTGAATCTGATCTTCGGGTTTTACAGTGCGCGACTGCGGAGAATCAACGTAAGCCGCAAACCATTCAGAGTTTGACTCGACAGCAAACCTGTGAGTTGTCCTGATGATGTCTGCTGATGAAGAACTTGAGCTGACACAGGCAAGCAATTTGGTTCCCGCGGGAATAACTCCTTTGATTCCGTGTTCTTTTTTATACAGGAGCATATCATCATCAACGCATTTAGCCGTATATCGTAATGCGATCTCCCGTAAGGCGTGCAGATTTGCCTGTCTGAAAAATTTCATAGCAGCAATTTTGGCTTTTTCCGGAACATAAACCTCACCGGCACCTAAGCGTTTCAGCAGTTCTTCTGTGGGCAGGTCAACCAGTTCAATCTTGTCCGCCATTTCAAGAATCCGGTCCGGAACTGTTTCTTTGACGCGGACACCGGTAATCTGACAGATTATATCATTCAGACTTTCAATATGTTGTATATTTACGCAGGTGTAAACGCTGATCCCTGATTCAACCAGTTCCTCAATGTCCTGATACCGTTTTTCATTTCGCGAACCCGGCACATTGGTATGCGCCAGTTCATCCACAAGCACATATTCAGGTTTTCTCTGCAATACTTCATCCAAATCCAGTTCCTCAAGCGTCATGCCGCCATATCTGATCTGTTTTTTAGGAATTTCAGGGATGCCGGACAGAAAAATTCTGGTAAGTTTCGCGCCCATGAGTTTCTACAACAGCAGCAAATACCTCCTGCCCATCCTTGCGCATGTGCAGCGCTTCATGCAGCATACGATAGGTTTTTCCCACGCCTGCGACATAGCCTAAGAAAATCTTCAGATAGCCCCGACTGCGGCTATGTTCCTGTTCTTCCTGTCTTATGCGTGCAAGCAGTTCATCCGGATTCGGGCGTTGTGATTCTTCATTCATAATTGTTTTTCTTCATTGCTCTTGCCGGATAAGCGATTCATCCAGAGCAAGATTGAGTTTTAAGACATTGATACAGGGCGTTCCAAACACCTGTTCTTCAATATAAGTTAAGACAAGGGAACGAATGACTGTTTCATCCGTTTTCCGGGCTTTTGCAATTCCGGGGACTTGCAGCATTGCAGATGACTCGCTGATATGCGGATCAAGTCCGCTGGCAGATGCTGTAACCAAATCAGCCGGAACAGACTGATTCGGCAAAAGACCTTCCATTTTTCTGATCGTATTCAGTCTTTCGGAAATCTGTCCGTGCAGCTTAGGTTCCACGGGTCCGTAATTGGATGCTCCGCTGGCACCGCCATTGTAGTCAACTGCTGATGGACGTCCCTGAAAATAGACAGGCTGAGTAAAACTTTGTCCAATCAGTTCTGAACCGGCAATTTTGCCGTTTCTGACAATGATACTGCCGTTTGCCTTATGAGGAAACGCCAGTTGCGCAATCCCTGTCATTGCAAGGGGATAAACTAACCCAAGTATCAGGCTGAACAATGCAAAAATAAGCGATGCTGATTTTAATGTTTTCATGCAGAATCTCCTATATCAGATGCAGAAATATCAAAAGCAAATCAATAATTTTTATGCAGATAAACGGCAGGAGCAGTCCCCCAAGTCCGTAAATCAGTATATTCCTTGTCAGGAGTGCGGACACAGATTTGACCCGGTATCTGACTCCCCTCAGTGCCAACGGAATCAGCATCGGAATAATCAGGGCATTGAAGACAACCGCAGAGAGTACCGCACTTCGGGGACTTGTCAGACCCATAATATTCAGCACGCCAAGCACAGGATACACTGAACCGAACAGCGCAGGAATGATGGCAAAATATTTGGATACGTCATTTGCCACGCTGAACGTAGTCAATGCGCCCCGTGTTATAAGAATCTCTTTGCCGATTTCCACAATCTCCAATAATTTTGTCGGAGATGAATCCAAATCAACCATGTTGGCTGCTTCCCGTGCTGCCTGTGTTCCGGCATTCATGGCAACTGCCACGTCTGCCTGTGCCAGCGCGGGTGCATCATTGGTTCCGTCACCAATCATGGCGACTAAATAACCTTCATCCTGATATTTGCGGATAACCTCCAGTTTCGTCTCCGGTTTGGCTTGGGCAATAAAATCGTCAATTCCGGCTTCCGCAGCTATTGACGCGGCGGTTAAGGGATTGTCGCCGGTGATCATGATTGACCTGATCCCTATATTCCGCAAGTGGGCGATACGCTGACTGATACCCTCTTTAATGATGTCTTTCAGCCGGATCATGCCGATTACTTTACTGTTTTCAGCAACAACCAGGGGCGTATCCCCTTTCCGCGCTATATTTTCAACATCTTTACGGATATTGTCTGACACTGAACCGCCTTGTTCAGCGATAAATGCCTCAACAGCATCCAAAGCACCTTTCCGGATTTTACAGTTGTCAATATCGATTCCGCTCATGCGTGACTGCGGCGTAAACTGGACAAAATGCGATCTCTGAGGCGCACGGATGTCTTTGCCTTTGACCTGCAATTCCTTTTTAGCCAGAACAATAATACTTCTGCCTTCAGGAGTCTCGTCGGCAAGCGAAGAAAGCACGGCTGATTTGATAAAATCATTCTTTTCAATCCCCTGAACAGGCAGAAATTCATAAGCCATACGGTTGCCGAGTGTGATCGTACCTGTTTTATCCAGCAGAACCACATTCACATCCCCGGCAGCTTCCACCGCACGACCGCTTAAAGCAATGACATTGTGCTGAACCAGACGATCCATGCCTGCGATGCCGATAGCAGGCAGCAGACCTCCGATTGTCGTAGGCAGCAGACAGACCAGCAGCGACACGAGGACAACGACAGACACTGTAATGCCCATATAATGAGCAAAAGCAGGCAGTACAGCCACAACTGTTATAAACAGGACAGTCAGTGCGATCAGGAGAATCTCCAGTGCAATTTCATTGGGCGTTTTCTGCCGCTTTGCGCCTTCTACCATGCCGATCATGCGATCCAGAAATGTATCTCCGGGATTGGCAGTAATCCGAAGTTTAATGATCCCGGAAAGAACTTTTGTTCCGCCTGTTACCCCGCTCCGGTCCCCGCCTGATTCGCGGATTACCGGCGCTGATTCTCCGGTAATTGCGGATTCATCAACGAGCGCAGTCCCTTCGATAATATCGCCGTCACCGGGAATCATTTCACCCTCGGAAACCAGAATCACATCGCCTTTCCGCAGTTCAGAAGCAGAAACAATCTGAATACCGCCTTTCTCATCAACTAATTTTTTTGCGTCCGCCTGACTGCGCGACTGACGTAAAGAGTTTGCCCTGGCTTTGCCCTGCATTTCTGCAAATGCTTCGGCAAAATTGGCAAACAGAATAGTCAGCCATAACCACAGACTGATTTGCAGTTCAAACCCGAAAGGCACATTTTTGACAATATTTCCGATAAAAATAATCGTGGCAGCAATGCTCCCGATTTCTACAACCCACATAACAGGATTGCGCCACAATGCAAAAGGATTCAGTTTTATAAATGACTCTTTAACCGCTTCTCTGATAAAGTGCCATTTCCAGATAGACTGATTCATAATTTTATCTCCTATGTAAATCGTTAAGAAAGAAACTAAGTTTTTTGAAAAAACTTAGTTTCTTTTTTGGATTTTCATTTGTTCCTAACGATACAATACCAGATGTTCAAGAATCGGACCCAGCGAATAAAACGGGAAAAATGTCAATGCTCCCATAATGATAACCACCGCTGCAACCATGATTACAAACAATGCGCCTGTTGTGGGAAAGGTTGCCTGTGTAGTCGGAATCAGTTTTTTCTCAGCCAGAGAACCTGCCAATGCCAATGCAGGAAGGATTGTGGCAAATCTGCCTATAAGCATCCCGATCCCCAGCAGGATATTGTAAAACCGCGTATTGGCATTTAAACCGGCAAATGCTGATCCGTTATTCCCGCAGGCAGATGAAGCAGCATAGAGAATTTCCGACAATCCGTGTGCGCCTGTGTTATTCAGGCTTGTCAATCCCGCAGGCGTAACAATGGCGATTCCTGCAATGATCAGCAGTGCAACAATCGGAGCCAGCAGCGCAATCATAGCCATGACCATTTCAAAAGGTCCCAGTTTTTTACCGAGAAACTCCGGTGTGCGTCCAATCATCAATCCCGCGAGAAACATTGTCAGAATAATATAAAAAATCATGCTGATCAATCCTACGCCGACACCTCCGAAAACCACTTCCCCGATGCCCATATTGAACATACAGACAAGTCCGGCAAGCGGCGTGGAACTGTCGTGCATACTGTTGACTGACCCGTTGGAAGTGGCTGTTGTTGCCACAGCCCAGATAATGGAATGAAACACTCCGAAACGCATTTCTTTGCCTTCCATATTGACTCCCTGAGCAATACCAGCACGTTCTGAAACCGGATTGCCCTGATATTCGGCAATCAAAGCTCCTGCCAGACCCATAAAAAACAGGATAAGCATGACTGCAAAAATTGCCCATGCCTGTTTCTGATGTTTCAGCATGTAGCCGAACAGAAAGACACATCCCACAGGCAACCATAAAATGGCAAAGATTTCAAAAAAATTGGTAAAAAGATTCGGGTTTTCAAAGGGATGAGCGGAATTGACGTTGAAAAAGCCTCCGCCATTGGAGCCAAGCTGCTTAATGGCAATCTGTGAGGCAACGGGACCGAGTGCAATCGTTTGTTTACCGCCTTCCAAAGTTTCTGCGGTAATCGCAGGCTGAAATGTCTGTACCACGCCCTGGGAGATCAGCAGAATAGCCAAAATGACGGAAAGGGGGAGAAGAACATAAAGAGTTGTCCGGGTAAGATCAACCCAGAAATTTCCCAATAACTGAGTATTTTTGCGGATAAATCCCCGTATGACGGCAAGCAATGCGGCAATGCCTGTGGCTGCGGAAAGAAAATTCTGCACTGTCAGTCCGAGCATCTGAGTGAGATAACTCATGGTGGTTTCACCGCCGTATGATTGCCAATTCGTATTTGTCATAAAGGAAACCGCTGCATTTAACCCCGTGTCCCAGCGGACAGATTTCAGGTGATCAGGATTGAGCGGTAAAAATCCCTGAACAAGTTGCAGGATAAACAAAAAGAGCAATCCGATGCCGTTAAACGCCAGCAATGCCCATGTATAGGCTTTCCAGTTCATTTCCTGTACCGCATCTATGTCCGCCAACCGATACAGCAGGTTTTCAAATGAAGTCAACCATGAAAAAAATTTCCCTTTGTTTCCTGTCAGGATAATTGCCATATATTTGCCAATCAGAATCCCTCCGAAAACAAGAGATAATCCTAAAAATAAACCATAGATACAGAGAATCATCATATTTATTCCTCCTTTTATAAATCTGTTTGATGCTTTACATAGTCGGTTAGGTTATAATGCGCTAAAATATGTCATAAATCTGAATAGTTATTTCATCATGACTTTTTCCTGATGATAATCCTGTGTCATCATCAACGAGTAATTTAACTGAATACTTTCCCGGTTTTTTAAAACTGTGTATAATCTTTGAACCGTTTGCTTTTGTTCCGTCTCCGAAATCCCAGAAAAATGTCAGGGTATCTTTATTCGGATCATAAGATTCAGTTGCATCAAAGATAATTGAATCATGGGCACCGCCGGTAAATACAATGTTTCCTGTCTCTTCATTTATCTTTTTTTCCAGAATCCTTTACAATAATTTTGGCAACAGGCGGAGCATTTACCCGAATCATTACAATCTCTTCAGCAGAACTGCACCCGCTTTCAGAATCATCTTTAACAATCAGACGCACCTGATAGTTACCTGATTTTTTAAACTGATGCGATGCCTTTTTTCCGTCAGCTAAGGTACCGTCACCGAAATCCCATTGAAAAGAGATAATATTTCCATCATAGTCTGTTGAATCTGATGCGTCAAACATAAGTTTATCATCAGGCGATATTGTACAGTTTTCCGCTCCTGCATCTACAACAGGCATGTTATTGACAATAATAACAACTGAGGATTGAACACGGCTGTTGCTTACTGATCTTCCATCATCTGTTTCCAATGTTACCAGATAGGTTCCCGGAGAATGATAGCGATGAGATGTTTTTTTCTCTCTGATCAACGGGCTTCCATCTCCTAAGCTCCATATATAATTGATAATTTCACCATCTGTATCAAAAGAGCCGGTTCCGTCAAATATGATCTCTTCTCCGGGGCAGACTGTTATGGTTTGCGTGGGTTCCTGCTGATTCAAGTCTGCCAACGCAGATGATGAACCCGAAAATTTCAGATTTTTCCCTTCAACCTGAATTCCGATAACCGGAGCCGGTGCTTCATTCACTGTTACAACAAGGTTATCATTAGCACTGTTATTGGCAAGTTCTGTGCTGTCTTTTACCTGAAGAACAACTACATATCTCCCTGCGGTCTGATACTGATGTTTTACCCTGATACCTGTTCCGCTGCTGCCATCCCCGAAATCCCATGTAAAAGAAGAGATTGCACCGTCAGGATCATAAGAGCCTGATCCGTTAAATATAACGGTCTGATTTACTCCGACAAAATAATCTTCCCCTGCTTTTGCAACAGGAGGAGCGTTTATTGTTATCTTTTTCTGTATGGATGTTTTATTGCAGTCTGTATTTGAATCTGCTGTTACCGTCAAGGTAACAATGTAGTTCCCGGATTTTGGAAATATATGGGATACCTCTTTACCCTTTTCACGGATACCGTCTCCGAAATCCCATTCAATGGCTGTCAGTTGATGAATGCTGTCAGCTTCTGACTCCTGTGTCCTGCGTTCTGTGTCCTGTGTTCTGCGTCCTATGTCCTGCCCGGCAATAAAATTTACCTGCTTCCCCATCTCCGTAATATCAGGAAAGATCATTTCAACAACAGGAGACTGCTGAATAGTAACTGTCATTTCATCATCATCCGTATAACTGCATGTATTATCTGTACGGGTTCCCGCGACAGTCAGTCTTACGCGGTAGATACCTGTTTTTGTATAAACATGAACAGGTGTGGGACCTCCTCCGGTAATCCCGTCCCCGAAATCCCATAAAAAGCTGCTGATAATCCCTTCAGGATTTTTTGACTTTGTTCCGTCAAACTGAACCACAGCGCCGGCACATGCTCTCTGATCAGATCCTGCATCTGCCACAGGAGATTCAATCACTTTTACAACAATCTGATCTGTTCCTGAATTTCCGTCTAAACCGGAATCATCTGTAACATTAAGAGAAACCGGATATGCCCCCCCTTTTGTATAAGTTTTTGCAGGATTAATCCCCTGTGCGGTTGTTCCATCTCCGAAATCCCAGTGATATTTCATCAGACCGCCCTCAGGATCAACCGACCCGCTTCCGTCAAAAAGAACTGCTTTACCGGCACAGACAATTCTGTCACCTCCTGCGTCAGCAACCGGAGAGTCATCAATCTTAACAGTTATAGAAGCAGCGGCTTGAGAATTGCTCATACCAGTTCTGTCATCAACTGTTAAAATTACAGGATAATTCCCTCTTTTATCATAAGTATGAAAAACTTTCTCCCCTTTTCCCTTAGGAGAGCCGTCTCCGAAATCCCATGTATAAATCAGGGGATCGCCGTCTGCATCAGTTGAAGCTGAACCGTCCAAGAATACATTTTTCTGATTTGTATGGATATTTTTACCGGCATCCGCGGCGGGCGGGCTGTTCACTCTGATAAATACTCTGTCATTAGAAGCTGAATTTTCCGCATGGCTGTTGTCAATCGCTGTAAGGACTGCTGTATAAATTCCCGGTGCTGAAAATCTGAAAATTGAATCAGGTGTTTTAAAACCGGCAATCGGCTTTAAATTTAGTTTATCTGAATCATCAGGAGTCATGCCTTGTGTTTCAGATTTTACATTTCCGAAAATATCCCACTGAAACAGACTGATTTTTCCGTCAGGATCATAAGAGCGTGTTCCGTCAAAACGAATCTCATCGCCGGGAGCGATTACAATAACTGACATATTCTCTTCAATCTTGTCAGTTAAAAAAGTCTTTTTATTATAGAGTATTCCTTTTGAGTTATATACTCTGGCAACCGGAACAGGCGGCTTATTGATAATGACAGTTGTTTCATCAAAACTGACGGCACCTTCATGCCCTGAATTATCATAAACTGTCAGTAATACATTATATTTTCCGGAATTTGTATAAGTATGGGATACATTAATTCCGGTTTCAGGAGCTGATTCGTCCCCGAAATTCCAGACAGCTTTTACAATTTCACCGTCAGGATCAATAGAGCCGGAAGCATCAAAAATAAGAGACTGCCCCGGCGATCCTATGCGATCAGGTCCCGCGTCTGCAATCGGCAAATTATTCACTGTTACTGTCATTTCATCTGTTGCCTGATTTGTTGATGTCTCTGAATTATCAGTAACAGTAAGACGGACTGTATAAATACCGGGGCTGCGGAATGTATGGATCGGCGATTTTCCGGTCTTTGTCTCACCGTCTCCGAAATCCCATGAAAATTTTGTAATTTCACAGTCTCTGTCAACAGATCCGCTTCCGTCAAACTGAACCTGACTGCGGCTTATCCACTGATCATCTCCGGCATTTGCAACAGGGGGATCATTTATAATAATAACCCCTTCCTTCTTATCTGTATCTGAAGATGATCCTGAATCATCTTTGACAGTCAAAGTTACCTGATATTTACCCGGTTTTCCGTAACTATGCGAGGCTTTTCCCTGATTTTCAGCCGATTCTGTTCCGTCTCCGAAATCCCATTTGAATTCAATAATTTTACCGTCTTTATCCTGAGAAACTGATCCGTCAAATTGAATTGTTTCATTGACAGACGCCTGTGAATGAAACATAAATTCTGCAACAGGCGGATAATTTACAATTATCTCTGTACTTGTTTCATTAGTCCCGTTAAGTGTGCCGGAATCATCAGTTACCTTCAGAGTTACTTTATATTTTCCCGGTTTTTCATAAGCATGGGTTATCTCTTCGCCGGTTTTTACAGTACCGTCTCCCATATTCCATTCATAAGAGATAATTTTTCCGTCTTTGTCTGTGCTTTCAATTCCGCTGAAACGGATATTTTCACCTGCGGATGCGGTATTTTTTTTATCAGCAAGAAAAACGCTGATATTTGCAACCGGAGCGCCATTGATCAGAACCTCGCATGTATCTTTGGCAATACTGCAAGGAGAGGCTGAATTATCTTCAATTTGAAGTGTAACTGTATATTTACCCGGTTCTTTAAAAGAATGATGAATTTTTTTACCTTTTTCCGGATCGCTCTTATCTCCGAAATCCCATAAATAACTGATTATTTTTCCGTCACTGTCAGAAGAGCCTGAAGCGTCAAACAGGAGTTTTTCATCAGTCGCTCCGATCTGATGCTCTCCCGCCTCTGCAATCGGCGGCTGATTAACTTTAACTGTAAACTCCTGAAAATCGCTGCTGCTCACCTGCCCTGATGTATCTGAAACCACGAGTCTTACTTTATACCGCCCTGTTTTTTCATAACGATGGAGAATCGCCGGGAGACCCTGCACCCCTGATTTGGTTCCGTCTCCGAAATCCCACTCAACGACCAGAGAATCTCCGTCAGGATCAGCAGATTCAGAAGCGTCAAATTTAAAAATATGACAATCTTCAGGCTGCTGCTGCTGAATTACAGCATGTATTTCAGGGCGGAGATTAGGTTTGTTAAATATACGGACAGGAAGTTGAATCAGAAGCGGCTCTCCTTTTGCATCTGTTATATAAAAAGTAGCGTCATTCGGAAACTCTTCACCCCCTTCAAACCGGATTCCCCCTATTGTACTGTATTCAGATTTATCTAATTTTATAACATCTTTCAGCCATTCATTCTGTCCTGAAGAGATTACAGGCAGATCTGCTCTGAAAGGTGTATCAACAAATAACCGGGCTTTTGCCAGATCAAAATTATTAACGAGAATTTCATGGGCATTGTCAGGGATAGCAAAACGTATCTCTGCAAAAAGATTCTTGTTTGTCAGATGAACGGTCGGCGCAAAAGTGAATGTTTCAATATCAGGATCAGAGACTGTATTTCCATGCTCTGTATCGGAACGGGTAGCAGCAACTCCGAATACATTGCCGTCTTTTCCGTTTTCACCCTGAACAACCAATTTGAAATATCTGTATATTTTTTCGTTAATTACAATCTTCTCTCCGTCTTCAGTGCGAATTTTTGCAAAATTGTACCATTGATAATCTAAAGACGGATTTTCTCCGAATCTTTCATCTGCTAAAAGATTACCGGAGCTTAAAGCTGATTCATCAGGGGTCGGCTTTTTTATACCCGGATTTGAATATGCTCCTTCTCCTCCGAACAGCCGGAACCGTGTATTTGTTGTCCATCTGAACCAGTATCTGCCGTCTAATTTGCCTCCGCAGTCAGGATCAAAGATACGGAGATATAAAGGGGATTTTTCTTTGTCAGGAACACGTATAAAGATAACCTGCAAAAAATCATCATCACCCTCGCTTGTGTCAGAATCTGCTCCGTAAGTGATCAGATATGTGATTTCAGGCTCTGATGATGCCTGAATATTGATTGGAACAGATACTTCTGTCCATATCAGCAAAGTTAATAAGAAACTTAGTTTCTTTAAGAAACTAAGTTTCCGTTTTTTAATGAATACGCCTTTTAATCGCAATTTTTAAATCCTGCCAATGGTTAATACTGCAAAGATAACGCTCCTAGCGGAACTGACTTTTTAATCCTCTACCCCTCTTTCCCTCTACTTCCCTATCTTATATTCTTTACTATTCCCCAGATAATCAGACAGCTTAACGCTTTTCAGCTTTATCTCTCCTTTGACATTACGGGGAACAATAAAAGAGCCTGAATAATTCCCGTCTGAACCTGTTCTTAATATATGTCCGGTATAAATATATTTTCCGATCTCCGCACTGAAAGGAGCCGCTTTTACAAGCCCTGTTGCATCTTTTGCCTGCAATATCAGATTGACCGATTCCCCGCCCTTTACTTTATCTATAGAAAATGAATAATCTTTTATTTCAGGTGGTTCTAAATCCAAAAAGATTTCTTTGACTATTTTGGCAATATTTCCGACCTGATCCCGTGCAAGAAAATTCAGATGATTCACTCCGGGATTAAGTTCTGCCGGATGCAGGAAATAATTTTTGAGATACTCTTTATCCTGAATGGGAACCGCTTCTCCGTTCAGTTCAAGATAATTTCCGTCCTGAACAGTGCCTGAAATTTCTGTTTTTTTCTGAGCAGTTGCAGAGGGTATCTCATGGCTGAAACTTATAACCGGCGGAGTATCATCAATCTCAACAGTGATCTCCTCTTTTATTATTTTACCAGATCGTGAAATAATCTCAATGATAAACTTATCACTCCGTGCAACAAATTTTATATTTATCTGAAATGCTCCGTTATCATCGGCAATGCCTGCTCCTGAAAACGGATTTGAAGAATTATCTGCCGAAATGACAGAAACAGAGCATCCGGGTTCTGTTTTTCCTGACAGAGCAAAATTATATTGTCCCACAAAAAAATGATTAGGGCGATCCTGATACAAACCGGAATCAAAGGATAACGGGACAGCTCTTTTCGGAAAATAATGGACAGTTCTTTGTAGTTCAGTTATATTTCCCGCCAAATCAGTTGCTTTGACAATAATTGTATTTTTACCGGCTGAAAGATCAAGTTTATGCCGGAATTCTCCTTTTTCTTCCGGTTTAACAGGCTGATTCTGTATAATTATCTGCTGAATCCCTTCTTCAGTATTACCTGATATTTCAATCTGCGGTTCTGAAACTTCCGCATCCTGTTCAGGAGAATGAATAACCAGAAACGGCGGTTCATTATCTTTTATAATTTTGATACGTCTTGACTCCCCGGAACGTCCGCGTAATTTATCCGAAGATACAGATATAACACGCCAGAAAAATACTCCTGAATCCAAATCAGACGGAAATGATCCTTTTGTCTGCTGAAACTCCTGAGACCTGATAATATCTGTAAAGCTCTGATCTTTCGCAATCTCTATCATATAAGATGATGCTCCTGTTATTTTTTCCCATACAGGATTTACATCCGCAGGATTTTGGAAACCTTCTGTATTTTCATCAGGTTCAAGCAGACGGGGAGCAGGGAGCAGTTGACGCGGATCCGATGGTTTCTGCTCATGAGATACTGTTGTTCCCTGATTCTCCTTTAATACAACATTCTCTCCTCCTGATGAGACTTCAAAAGCTCCGTTATCATAATTTGCAAATCTTGAACCCTGATCATCATGGGAAATCCAGAACTGACGGGACTTAATCTTTGTCTGTATTCCCGGTATTTCTACTTCAAGATTACTATCTTTTTTATCTCCTACAAGCAGAGCAAGCACATCCCCTTCTATAAGGCTGACCTTTGCCTCTTCTGTATTTTCAAGAAGATTTGCCCTCATACGCCGAATCATCGCCTGTGAATTCTCTTTAAGATACAAACGGCTGTCATCTCTGAAAAGGATATGTGCATAAGACTGCGAGAGAGTCCTGATTCTGTCCCCCTCCTGAAGAATTTCATAAACAGAAACCTCTTTCCATACATTATCTGAAGGTTTTCTATAACTTACCTGACCATAAAAAAAAGTTACCACGGCCTCTAGCCGGAACATCCTGTTTTTTTAAGCTGATCTCAAGAGCCTTTTTTGCTTCATCCGAAGCTGATTTCGCGGATTCGGCACATGCTGCCCATTCGCCGGTCTTCCGCTTTTCAATTGCGGCGTTTCTTAATTTGACAGCATTTGCTATGGTTTCAGGCGCAAAGAGCTTGGCACCCGCACGGGTTGCTTTCTGAATTATCTGCTGTGAAAGCTCAAGTCCCTTATTTGCCTGAAATATTTCACCTACAGGAATACGGAGAGTCATTCCGGGTATTATTTCATGAGCAAATTTCAGATTATTTGCGCGAAGAACATCTTCCCACAGGTCAGGGTTATGAAGATACTCCTCTGATATATCCCGGATGCTCTGCTCTTCTCTGACCTTGACTGTAATCACTGATTCAACATCAGGCAACGAGTTTTTATCTGCGTTTTCTGATTTTTCTCCCGGGGCATTTCCCGGAAAAAAAAGGATTCCGCAGAGAATCCACAGGCTCATTATAAAATATCTGAAAACTGATTTGGGATTAACAGGGTTCATAAATTTTTTTAAGCCCTAACGGGTTTCTGAAACGCTCAGAGTTTTATAAATTTGAATCAAGGGATTTTTTTAACAGCTAAACTTTTCAATGTCAAGGATAAGCATGTTAGCAACTTTCTAAATTTTTAAAATTAACTCGGATCAGTCAATGGTATCTACAGGGATTGTGTTTAAGAACAGGATTTGTTGATTCATGCGGATTTTAGGGACAACGGAGAAAATCCGGGTGTGTCCCGCCTTTTACACGGTACAGGGATTTGTTATAAGAAGATGATTATAAGAAGCGGATTTTTTTATCCTTTTCTTATAACAAATCCCTGTAACATAAAGAAAAATATAAAAATCAGTAATTTTTTTCCCAATCCTGTGTAAAAAGCGGGACACATCCGAAAATCCCTTTCTTAAACAGAATCCCTGCAGATTTTGCATGTCTTATCTTGTTCCTATATTTTACGTGGAGAAATAAGATAAAAAAGTGACAAAAATTGTTACTATAGTGACAATTTTTGTCACCTTATATAAGATTATAAAATATGACTAAAATTAAAAAACTGAGATAGATTTATCATATTTTTTCAGGTATTTGATTTTTTGCTGCTGTGATAATTTTCATTACACTTATGCCTGTAAAATGATCAAGGTAAAAAATTATATTATACATAAAAACAATATATTATAAAATATCAGATATATTTCATGTCAAATGGCACACCTTTTGCTTTAAAATTTTACGGGGATTATAAAAAGAGAGATCTGCGGTTTTTCAAAACCCGCAGGTCTGAGAACACACAACAGGAGAAAAATATGCAGTCAAATATAACATCTCATAATCTTCTTAATTTGTTTGATTCTCTCACGGAAAAAGAAAAAGCAGAGGTTGCAGCGGCTATTATCAAGAAAACCGCCATGCCTGAATTGCCTGATTTATCTGATAATGATTTTAATATGATAGACAAAGAACTGTTTTTAAATCTTGATAATGAAGAGGTTTATAATGTCTGATGCTATTAGACAGAATTTTTAATTTATGTTAAAAGAAAAAAAATCAAAGAAAAGATGCGGTTCTGTGATTGCAGGAATGTTTAACATCAGTTTATTATAAATTTTTATCATTCATTTAAGATGTTTAATTTAAAATAAAAAGCGGCGATTCTATGATTACAGAAATGTTCAACTTGGCTTTTTTATAACCTTTTAACAATATTTTTTAAGGATGATGAAAGTATGTCTTCAGTTTTAAAGAAAAAATCAGGACTTATCGGCAAGGATAAAGAGAATAATATTAAAGCCTTTTTTGACGGAGAAGTTTTCCGCCTGAAAGAGCCGGTATCTTTGGAATGTAACAGAAATTATCTTATTACTGTCAGACAGGTTGAAGAAAATTCCGATTCTGTTGAATCAGACCCGGCATTTGATATTTCTTCATTGTCAGTTAAAACAGGAATTTCCGATTTGGCATCAGAACATGATTTTTATCTGTCAGGCACGCCGAAGAGAGCAGGAAGAAAGATAAAACATGATAAATGAATGTTTTGCAGATACAGTATGCTGGATTGCCTTATTAAACTATGATGATGAATTTCATGAATCAGCAGAAATATGATTTTTATGTGATTAAAATAATTCTGAATAGACATAATCTTTAAATTATGCTAAAAAGGATTAAAATAAAGTCAAAGGAGGTTTTATTTATGATTATTACTCAGGGAATTTACAACGGTAAAAATATAGAACTGTCAGAAATAATACCTTTTAAGGAAAAGAAAAAAGTGATTGTTACTTTTCCTGAAGATAAATATGAGGAAACAAAGACACCTGCTCAGGTTTTTACAGATTTGCCTCGTATGACAGACTTACTTCGGAATTTAAAAGACTGAATTTTGACAGAGGAATCAGAGGGGATATTCTTAAATCAAATTCATCTGTTATAATATGTAATGCTTTTGAAATTATAAGCATAGGAGTAAAAAGATGGAATTAAAAGAAGAATTAAAAGATATTCTGTTTAAAATAGGACTTGAAAATCCTGAACTGGAGATTGAAGTAACAAAGACAGGAAGAGTCGGAGGCTTTGTTATTTCTGAAAGTTTTTCAGGAAAATCGCAGATTGATCGTCAGAATATGCTGTGGGATAAATTAGACAGGATATTAGATGAGGAAAAACGGCTTAACATTGTGGGATTGCTTACTATGACGCCTGCGGAAGCGGAAGAGGCTGACGCATGATTTTATGAGTTAAGTTATTTGATTTTTTATAAAATTTTTAACCGTTCCGTAATAAAGCGGAAGAAAAAGGAGGAGGAAACTATGTATTCACATTTTAAGCAGAACAAGGGTTTTAATGGTAAAGGGAAAGCAATGATGCGTTTTGTATTCCTTTTGGCAATGGCAGTTGTTTTTATATCTGCCGGGGAATATGCACAAGCAGGCTGTTATAAGGCTATAGGTGCAGGAACAGGGGTAACATTGGCAGTTAAAGAAGACGGAACAGTTTGTGCGTGGGGCAATGATTACTTTTATCAGCTTGGAGATGGCGACTCAAGAGCAGGCAGTAGCAGACCTGTTCAGACACAAATTTCTGATGTTATAGCTGTATCCGGACATTATTATCAATCTGTAGCATTAAAAAATGACGGAACAGTCTGGTCTTGGGGAGCATGTTGCTTTGGAGATGAAATCACCGGAGGTACACGTTCTATACCAGTTCAGACAGGAGCTAAAGTAGCTGATTTTTCAAATATAACTGCCATAGATGCCGGAGGTGGTCTTACAGTAGCTTTAAAAGAGGACGGAACAGTCTGGAAATGGGGAACTACTCCTATCAAAGTATCTGAAATTTATGATGTATCCGCTATAGTTACAGGAAATTTTCATGTAGTAGTTTTGAAAAAAGACGGCACAGTCTGGGCATGGGGGATTAACCAATTTGGTAATATGTATGGTCAGCTTGGGAATGGAACAAAGACAAACAGTACTACACCCGTGCAGGTATTAGGAATTTCTAATATTATAGCTATAGCTTCATTTCATCATCATACTATAGCATTAGAGGAAAACGGGACGCTTTGGGCATGGGGGTTTAATAAATACGGACAGCTTGGAGATGGAACAAATATAGATAGAACTAAACCCGTTAAAGTAACAGGAATTTCCGATGTTATAGCTATAGCTGCCGGGGGAGAGGTTACTGCTAATGCCGGATCACATAGTATAGCTCTGAAAAAGGATGGGACAGTTTGGACATGGGGAAGTAATAAATATGGTCAACTCGGAGATGCGACAACAACAGACAAATGGACTCCGGTTCAGGTATCAGGAATTTCCGATGTTGAAAGTATAACCGCAGGAGCGCTTCATACAGTAGCTTTGAAAAAAGACGGCACAGTATGGACATGGGGATGTAATACATCGGGTCAGCTCGGAGACGGAACAGGAACAAACCGACTTACACCTGTTCAGACATTGGAAGAAGGCAAGGTAACAGTGTATATCACGCCTAAGGAGGCAGTTCAGGCAGTAACTGACGTTGCTATGTGGAGAGTTTCAGATGCTATGGGAGGTGTTTCAGATTGGAAAAAAAGCGGAGAAACCGCCACACTTCCGATTGGTGATTATACAGTTGAATTTAAAGAAATTCCCGGTTGGATAAAGCCGGATAATCAGACAAAAACCGCAAGCTGCTGTGCAACTGAAAAATTGACAGGAACATATATAAAAGGGTGCAGTATCATAAGCCTTACCGGAGACCTGAATTTCGGCAATGTGTGTGTCGGTTCAACCTCTGAAAAAATCCTGAAAATCTGCAATACAGGAACAGGGACTTGTAATCTTACAGTAAGTTCTGTCACTTATCCTGACGGCTTTACAGGAAGTTGGAATAACGGAACAATACCGGCAGGAGGATGTCAGGATGTAACCGTAACATTCAAGCCTGTCAATCCTCGAACATACACAGGCACAATAACCGTCAATTCGGATAAAACCGCAGGCACAAATACGATTTCCGTATCAGGCACAGGACAAAACGGTTTTCTGATAGTAAACATTGCCCCTGCAACTGCACAATGGAAATTAACAGACGAAACCGCAAACGATTGGCATAACAGCGACTATAAAGCAGAATTGAAACCCGGAATTTATACAGTTGAATTTAAAGACATTAACTGCTGGATAAAACCCGATAATCAGACAGTAACCTTATCCTGTGAAACAAAAACCTTAAATGCCTCATACACCGCACAGCCGGAAGATTTAACCTGTTTTGTAACCCGGACTTTCTCTTCCTGTATTCCCGGCGCAAAACTGACCGTAACTTTGAAGGCAAAACCGCCATGCGGAATATCCAATTACGCAGTTGAAGATATACCGCCTTTGGAATGGCTTGATTCTGTTATTAATATGACTGTTGACGGAATTCCCGGGGGAAAAGTTGATAAAGCTACAAAAAAGGTTAAATTCGGACCCTTCTTTGATGATAAAGAACGCACTCTTACTTATGACATTACACCCACTGAGGCAGGAAATAAAATCTTTGACGGATTCGGTACAGCAGACGGTGAAAGTGCGGCAATCTGCGGTGAACCTATAAAATGCTGCGGCTATCATCCTGCTGATACCAATAAAGATTTTGTCATGTTCAGAGATGAAATGACTGAATACGGCGAAGCATGGAAGGAAAGAGGGGGAAAATGGGATATTGAGCCAATTCCTATTACAGAAGATTATTTAACCCGTGCCGGATTTCTCTGGATAAACGGGGAAAAATATAAATGCGATCCGGATTTCAATCATCTTAACCCTGATTGCAGTTCATATTTCAATAGCGGTGTATTATGTCCGTTGGTATGGATAAATGATATTTCCCGTAGAAGAATGATTCGGAGTTCGCAATCTTCAGCAATATGTAAAATGCCTCAAACTTACAGACCCGGACAGTCTTTTACCGTTTCAATTTCAGTAATTCCGGCAAGTAATGTTTCTGTCCATGTTGTTTCAGATACACCCCCTGCGGGCTGGAGAGTCTCCAATATCAGCGATAACGGCGAGTTTGATGCGGTAAATAACAAGGTTAAATACGGACTTTTCTTTGATAATCAGGCAAGAACACTTACTTATCAGATTACACCGCCTGAAACAGCCTCTGAATCATATACTTTTTCAGGAATCGCCTCGCTTGACGGCGCAAGTGTTCAGATAACCGGAGAGAGAACCGTCAATAAAAACGATACCCTTGCAGGCGACATTGACCACAGCGGAGCAGTTGAATTAAACGATGCCATAACCATTCTCAAAGTTATCACAGGACTCAGCAGTCAGACGCTTTTCACAAACGCAGATGTGAACGGAAACGGAAAAATCGGCATGGAAGAAGTGATTTATATTCTTCAATATATCTCCGGTATGAAATAACTAAAACCCTAAGTGTCTTATCTCGTTATATCTCGTTCCCACGCTTCGCGTGGGAATGCAGCCCGGACTCTTTGCGTCCATGAATAAACACACAGGACGCAAAGCGTCCTTTCTTGTGTTCCCACGCAAAGCGTGGGAACAAGATGAATATATCGCTCCTAACGGAGCTTTTAAAAAGGTGCGGGCTTTTGCTGCTACAAATATACCGCTCCTAACGGAGCTTAAAAAATATGCGGGCTTTTGCTGCTACAAATATACCGCTCCTGACGGAGCTTAAAAAATATGCGGGCTTTTGCTGCTACAAATATAACGCTCCTAAAGGAGCTTTTTTTCTTATTTCCGAACAAAGCGTTGAACGAAAAAACCCTAAGGGTCTTAAAGACCATTAGGGTTTTTCTCAGAAAAGACGATTTGCCGTCCTGTTTGATTCCACGAAAACCCTAATGGTCTCTAATACTCTGTCAAGATTAAATTGACGGGTGAGGCCCGGCTTGGATTGACAAATCCAAGCCGCCGGATTTGTCAATCCGGCGGGAGCGACCCGTCAATCAAACCTTGACAGAACACTAAGAGACCCTTAGGGTTTTTATCTTGTTTATTTCAGGCGGTGAAGCAGCATCGGCTTGACCTGATGCTCAAGCATATCCGGCAGCCAGTTCTTGCCGCTGTTATTCTTTTCAGGTATAAACAGAATATCTGTATCTGAATTTATATCATAATTTTCTCTAAGTTCCCTTGGAATTTTTTTAAATAAATCATTCAAATTCTCTCCAAGAGCCTGCAATTGTGCGGGATCAGATTTAAGATCATCAAAAAAGCTGATTATCTCTCCGACTGGTCCCTCGTAAGAGATTGTTTTGGCTGATTTTACATTGGATGTGCGGGTCTTTCCGCTCAGTTTCAATTTTTCAATACAGAGACTTCCTCCGCTTAAATCAAGGGAAAGCGACCTGATTTCATTAAGCCAACGCACCGAATCAGAGGCAATGGTATTATATGCCTCTGAATCTCCTGTTAATTCAATGCGTGAAACTAAAGGGATATTCTCATTCTCTTCCATAAGATTCTCAAGAGATTCACGAATCATGTCAAGTGCATTATAGGCATCCTGAGCATCTGATATGTCAGTAACAGATAAAACCCAGCGAATTACATCCAAAGGATAAAATAAATCATTTGCCTGCTTATCATCATCAACATTGACAATCATACACCCTTTTTGACCTGTTTCTCTGATATGCCGTCCCTGAATATTCCCCGGAAATATAATCAGGGGATCATCACTCAGAATTTCTCTCTGGTGTATATGTCCTAATGCCCAGTAATCATATCCTTTTGAACGCAATCCTTCAATACTGCACGGAGCATAAGGCTCATGCCCTTCTCTTCCTGTAGCTCCGGTATGAAGCATTCCGATATTAAAATATCCTGCAACCGGAGCAGGATAACCGGCTGATAAATCTTTTTTAACAGCAGGCGATGAAAATCCCTGCCCGTGAATAGCGACCTGAAGAGAATCAATAAAAAAAGTAGCCGGATTATCATCAGGGAAAAGATGAAGATTATCAGGCAGTCTTAGAGCTTTGGTCATTTTTCCCGCAGCATCATGATTGCCTGAGATAACATAAACAGGTATTCCGGCTTCTTTCAGCCTTGTAATCTGAGAAACAAAAAAGAGTCCTGTATTATAATCACGCCAATCCCCGTCATACAGGTCGCCGGAGATAAGAATAAAATCAACACGGCTTGAAAGAGCAAGGTTTATAAGATTTTCAAATGCCCTTCTTGTGGCATTACGCAAGGCTTTAACCGGCGTTCCTTCATAATTTGCTATTTTTAATAATGGGCTGTCAAGATGAATATCCGCAGTATGAATAAAAGTAAACATGATATATATCCTTTTTATTGAAATAATCTTGATTTTTAATTATTTTACTGATAATTTTATTTTCCATATTGAATTTAAAGGACTGTTTTTTATCCGGAAGACCTGCGGGGTTTTCAAAACCCTACAGGTCTTATCATCTGTCACATAATGGGATCAGAATAATAAACGCTAATCAAATATAGTTCAAGATTTAAAACCATAATGGTTTAACGCTGATTTTTTAAATAATAAATCTTATGAGTTATCTGTTTATTGAACATCAATGCCCCCAATGCGCGCACCCGCTGTTCTGGAAGAGACAGATTATATATTTACCTGTGAATATTGCAAGGTAAAATCGTATCTGCTGGAAAAAGATTATTTCCGCTATATTCTCCCTGAAAATGCTCCTGAAAAAGATGATCTGATATTTTTTCCTTATTGGCGATTCAGGGGAATGTTATTTTCATCCCTTTCTGATGAAATTCTCTTCAGATTTGCTGATGTCAGTCAGCAGGCAGCAGAATCGCGTCTTTTTCCCTTTTCTCTTGGGGTGCGCGGTTTGGCAATGAAACTGAAATTCTTATCGCCTGATACTCCGGGACATTTTATCAGACCGGGCATTGAATTTAAAGATGTAATCCGAATTTTTAAAGAGCGGTTCAATCAGAGTATGCCTATAGCAAACCGTTCCAAATTAAAAGAGCAGGCTTTTATAGGTGAAACTTTAAGCCTGATTTATGCTCCTTTTTATATTGCCGATAATACAGATTCGGAACTGAATACAAGTAAAGAGTTGTTTGACGGGGTATTGAATAAGCCGATAATCCGGGATCGTGAGAACCGTCTTCTGTATGATGAGCTTGATATTTCACGTTTTCATGAAGAGCGACCTGACTGGCGGATCAGTTTTCTCCCGGCAATTTGTCCTGAGTGCGGGTGGGATCTGAGCGGTGAAAGGGATACATTGGCATTAGTCTGTAAAAACTGTAATTCCGTATGGCATCCGGGACGAAACGGGCTGAGAAAACTTAATTATGCAAGCCTTTCCGGTGACGGAGTATTCTATTTTCCTTTTTGGCGTATAAAAGCAGAAATTTCAGGAGTGATTCTTCAGTCATACTCAGACCTGATCCGGTTTGCCAATATTCCTAAGGCTGTTCAGAGCGGATGGGATGATCTTGAGTTTTTTTTCTGGATACCTGCATTCAAGGTATCTCCCCGTAATTTTTTAATGATGGGGAGTAATATGACCATTGCCCAGCCACAAAAAGAGCTTATTCCCCAGTTGCCTAATGCTGATCTCTGTCCTGTAAGACTTCCTGTTATAAATGCTGTTGAAGGGATAAAGACCTTTCTGGCAAATATTGTAAAGCCGAAAAAGATGATTATGAGCAGGCTATCTCAGATTCTCATCAAGCCGAAAAAATTTCTGCTGGTATATGTTCCTTTTTCTGAAACTCATCATGAATATATCAATGAGGAGTATCATCTGACGGTTCATAAGAATGTTTTGAAAACAGGGGATAATATGTAAAGTAAGTAGATCGGAAAAGTTTGTAGTACCGCATTTATGCGGTGCGGCGTGCTTCGATAACCGTCTGATTTAACACGAACCGCATAAATGCGGTACTGCAAACTTTATGCGGTGCGGCGTGCTTCGATAACCGTCTGATTTAACACGAACCGCATAAATGCGGTACTGCAAACTTTATGCGGTGCGGCGTGCTTCGATAACCGTCTGATTTAACACGAACCGCATAAATGCGGTACTGCAAACTTTATGCGGTGCGGCGTGCTTCGATAACCGTCTGATTTAACACGAACCGCATAAATGCGGTACTGCAAACTTTATGCGGTGCGGCGTGCTTCGATAACCGTCTGATTTAACACGAACCGCATAAATGCGGTACTGCAAACTTTATGCGGTACGGCTCGCTTCGATAACCGTCTGATTTAACACGAACCGCATAAATGCGGTACTGCAAACTTTATGCGGTGCGGCGTGCTTCGATAACCGTCTGATTTAACACGAACCGCATAAATGCGGTACTGCAAACTTTATGCGGTGCGGCGTGCTTCGATAACCGTCTGATTTAACACGAACCGCATAAATGCGGTACTGCAAACTTTATGCGGTGCGGCGTGCTTCGATAACCGTCTGATTTAACACGAACCGCATAAATGCGGTACTGCAAACTTTATGCGGTGCGGCGTGCTTCGATAACCGTCTGATTTAACACGAACCGCATAAATGCGGTACTGCAAACTTTATGCGGTGCGGCGTGCTTCGATAACCGTCTGATTTAACACGAACCGCATAAATGCGGTACTGCAAACTTTATGCGGTGCGGCGTGCTTCGATAACCGTCTGATTTAACACGAACCGCATAAATGCGGTACTGCAAACTTTATGCGGTACGGCTCGCTTCGATAACCGTCTGATTTAACACGAACCGCATAAATGCGGTACTGCAAACTTTATGCGGTGCGGCTCGCTTCGATAACCGTCTGATTTAACACGAACCGCATAAATGCGGTACTGCAAACTTTATGCGGTGCGGCGTGCTTCGATAACCGTCTGATTTAACACGAACCGCATAAATGCGGTACTGCAAACTTTATGCGGTGCGGCGTGCTTCGATAACCATCTGATTTAACACGAACCGCATAAATGCGGTACTGCAAACTTTATGCGGTGCGGCTCGCTTCGATAACCATCTGATTTAACACGAACCGCATAAATGCGGTACTGCAAACTTTATGCGGTGCGGCGTGCTTCGATAACCGTCTGATTTAACACGAACCGCATAAATGCGGTACTGCAAACTTTATGCGGTGCGGCGTGCTTCGATAACCATCTGATTTAACACGAACCGCATAAATGCGGTACTGCAAACTTTATGCGGTGCGGCTCGCTTCGATAACCATCTGATTTAACACGAACCGCATAAATGCGGTACTGCAAACTTTATGCGGTGCGGCGTGCTTCGATAACCGTCTGATTTAACACGAACCGCATAAATGCGGTACTGCAAACTTTATGCGGTGCGGCGTGCTTCGATAACCGTCTGATTTAACACGAACCGCATAAATGCGGTACTACAAACTTTTAAAAATTTTCGATCTACTGAATATAGTTAAAATAATATTATTGGGATTTTCGCGGTTGCTTTATCGGGGAGATCAAGATAAAATTCCTTTATACTTTTTGCTCTTTAGCCATGTGGGATGGAAGCGGTGCGTAACTATCTACAGGGCTTGTGTTTAAGAACAGGATTTGTAATTCATGCGGAACAGAATCACGGATTTTAGGGACAACGGAGAAAATCCCTTTCTTACACACAATCCCTGTAGATTTTCTATAAAAAATCCCTTTCTTACACACAATCCCTGTAAATTTTGCAGGTCTTATCTTGTTCCTATATTTTGCGTGGAGAAATAAGATGAAAAAGTGACAAAAATTGTTACTCAGGGCTGTTCAATTCTCAGGTTGACATCCTGAAAGATAACTTCTGTAACGGATTAAAAATCGAATTCTGTGGAAAAGGAGTTATCATCATGCTGAAGAGTTTTCTGTCTGAAATAAAAGACAATAGGAGAAAAGAGGGAAAGCGTTATAAATTGGGAGATATTCTGCTGTTTTCCATTTTTGCAATTCTTGGCGGAGCGGTTTCTTACAGAAAAATACATACATTTATAAAAGGTCATTATGAGGTTCTGAATGAGAAATTCGGACCTGAACGGAAAAGACTGCCTGCTTATACAACTATAAGAAATATTATCAGTGGTTTATCTGCTGATGAATTGGAAGAATGTTTCAGGAAATACAGTCTGAAACTGTCCGACTTGCCGGAATTGTCGGAAGACAGGAAAGGGAAATGTTTCATAGCCTGTGACGGAAAGGTTCTGAGAGGAAGTTTTGACAATTTCAATGATAAGAAAGCAATACAGATACTGAGTGTATTTTTACAGGAAAGCGGAATAATTCTGGCACATTATGAAGTTGATGAGAAGACAAATGAGATACCTGTAGCACAGCAGATGATGAGGGAATTGGGATTGGAAAAATGCATTTTCACTTATGATGCGATAAATTGTCAGGAAAAGACATTGAAAGCTGCGAAAGAGAGCAATAATGACGTGATTGTCTGCGTCAAAGGAAATCAGAAGATATTACTGAATGATTGCAAAGATACCTGTGAGCTGCGATTACCGTGTTCCGAATATGAAGAGCCTGTAGTCAAAGAAAGAAACAGAACAGAAAGCAGAAAAGTCACGGTTTTTGAAGATATTCTTATAACTGATAAAAAAAATGGGAAGATGTCCGTGCAATTATAAAAGTGGAAAGGAAAAGAGATATTTGCGATACAAAAAAGAAGCGGTGGAAAAGTACTGATGAAACAGCTTATTATATTTCAACAATTTCTTTAAGTGCCGAAGAGTTCTGCAAAGCTGTCAGAAACCATTGGGGAATTGAGAACAGAAATCATCATGTGAGAGATGTCAGTATGAATGAAGATAAGTCCCGTATCAGAAATAATCCCGGTATTTTTGCAGGATTGAAGAGCTTTGCTCTTAATATTCTCAGAGCAAACAAAGTAAAAAATATAGCTGATGAACTTTATTATAATTGTATCAGTATCGGAAACATCCTCAGCTATAAAGGAATTGAAGAGAATTGAACAGCCCTGGGATCCCTGCATGGTCAGTGATATTTTTCCAAGATTCTCTTTTTTCAACAACTCGCCACAGCGTGCCGTATTTTTTACTCTTTACAATGTTTCCGACACGGGGAAGTTTTTTCTCCCTTATTACCTGATCATGATTCTCTGACATAACCGCCTCCTTAGAAAAAAAAATTATCTTTAGTCTAATTTATTATTATCATAGCTTTATGAAAATATAAAACGAAAAAAATTTATAAATAATACGGTATAAAATCAGGTAACAGATACTGAATGTTTCTGTTGCCTGATAAATCTTCTTTTAAACGCCCAAAAAAATTCCCTTGACACTTCTGCGAATAAAGAATAGAAAAGATAGATTAAGATGCTGTTAGCTAATGATGAACACAGAGAAAAGATTGAGCTGACCCTTCATTCAAGAGGACGGCTATCGCCGCCGCTTAATTTTATGTTGGCACAAGACAAGAAATTGAACAGCTTTATATGGCAATGAGGAATATAAAAAAAGAGTTTTTCTGCGACAAGCTGCGGAAAATATAATGCAAAAAGAGATAAAAATAGAAATTTTGTTTTCTATAAAAGAAGCAAGTGAATGGGCTACAGAATATCTTGGCAAAACCGTTACAACCTCAAATATTTCTTATTTGATTCAATATGGCAGAATAAGAAAAATCGGCAATAACGGAACTGCACAAGTTTCAAAACAGGAACTTACAGAGTATTACAAATCATACAACGGTAAACGTGAGGTTTCTTGGAAAAATAAACTTGGTGAAGACCTGAATTGGGCTTTATCATTTGACCAATATAAAGAGGCGGAAACAACAAAACACGTTCACAGACTGCATCCTTACAAAGGGAAGTTCATTCCTCAGCTTGTTGAATATTTTTTAGATAGTCATACAGATAATTTTAAAAAGCAGAGTTATTTTTCAAAAGGCGATATCATTCTTGATCCGTTTTCAGGAAGCGGAACGACACTTGTTCAGTCCTGCGAACTGGGAATACATGCTATAGGTGTAGATGTTTCAGCTTTCAATACCCTGATTGGAAATTGTAAAATTATCAAATACAACTCGGCTGATGTTCACAATGAATTGAACCGGATAACAACATTGTTTAAGCAGTTCCTTCTCCATTCGCATACAATTGAGTTTGAAGATAAGCTGTTAAAAACACTTTATGAATTCAATAATAAATATTTTCCGGTTCCGGAATACAAGTACAAAGTCAGACAGGGACAAATTGATGAAGACAGTTACGGAGAGGAAAAAGAAAAAGAATTTCTTCCCATTTTTAAAAGACTTGTTAAGGAATACAATATTGAATTAAGGGATGACAAATCTGATAATTTTCTGGACAAATGGTATTCTCATCACATCAGAAACGAAATTCAATTTGTTTTTGATGAAATTAAAAAGATAAAGAATTCCGATATTAAAAAAATAACGGAGATAATATTAAGCAGGACTATCCGTTCATGCAGAGCCACGACTCACGCTGATTTGGCAACACTGAAAGAGCCAATAACCGCAACGTATTACTGTGCAAAACATGGAAAAATCTGCAAACCGCTTTTTTCAATCCTTAAATGGTGGGAAACTTACACCAAAGATACAATACAGCGTCTAACTCAGTTTGACAGACTGAGAACACAAACTTTTCAGATATGTCTGAGCGGAGATAGCCGAACTATAAATATATTAAGCGAACTTGAAAAAAGAAATCCGATATTTGCGAATATCGTAAAAAACCAGAAAATCAAAGGCATTTTTTCGAGTCCCCCTTATGTCGGATTGATTAACTATCATGAACAGCACGCTTATGCCTACGACCTTTTCGGCTTTGAAAGAAAGGACGAATTGGAAATCGGACCGCTTTACAAAGGGCAGGGAAGAGAAGCAAGAGAGAGCTATATTCAGGGTATCACAGATGTTCTGAACAATTGCAGACAGTTTTTAGCAGAGGATTATGACATTTTTCTTGTGGCAAATGATAAATACAATATGTATCCCACCATAGCAGAAAAATCTGGAATGCAGATTGTAAATCAATACAAAAGACCGGTATTGAACCGCACCGAAAAAGATAAAGGTGCATATTCTGAAGTCATTTTTAATATGCGAAAGAGATAAACAATGGAGAAAGGAAAAATTGTTTATCAACTATCTGTTGAAATATTCTTTAATATAATTGAGGATAATGGTTTGAATGTGCAGCTTTCAGAAACAGACATTACTTTTATTGAAGAAAAAGTCGGTAATTATATTGATTGGCGTGGAGCAATAGAAAATGCATTATGGGAACTTCAAAGCTCTAAGGAAAAATAATTACGGCATTACCATTGCTTCAAATTCAAAATGTGGAAAATGTATTAAAGAACAGTTTAAGACATAAATTTGAAAACTACAAGCCGGAGCCTGCATCAATGCCTTTTCATACAAGGTTACTCGGCAAAGACCGCATGGCTTTATTCTCCTTCATACATTCTCTGAACACGAATTTCGGTACAAGTATTTTTGAACCTGTTGCATTGGCGATTGCATCATCGAATTTTGCAATCGCCACATCACAACAGACAGCGGGAACGCAAATATCATCTGAAGCGCACAAAGCTATTCAAAATATTATGGACAGTTTGGCAACAGCCGATTCAAGTCCGAACAAACCGGACGAAATCAATGCTATCAGAGCAGTTTGCAGACAAGGAGAAATGAAAACTGTCAAACTAACCAAAGTGGATATTAAACTTGTTGATCAAGACGGAACGATCTACCTTTTTGACATCAAGACAGCAAAACCCAATGCCGGCGGTTTTAAAGAATTCAAGCGGACACTTTTGGAATGGATTGCTGCAACACTCGCAATAACTCCGATGGCAAATGTTCAATCGCTAATTGCAATTCCTTACAATCCTTATGACCCGAAACCTTATAACCGCTGGACAATGCGTGGAATGATAGACCTTGAGAACGAGTTGAAAGTTGCGAATGAGTTTTGGGATTTTCTTGGCGGGGTAGGTGCATATGAAGGCTTACTCAATATTTTTGAAAGAATAGGAATTGAGTTGCGACCGGAAATTGACAACTATTTCAAAAAATACAATCAACAATAATATTTCAAATTTTAGAACATAAACAAAAGCAACGTTGGTTGCTAACCAATCGCTCAACCGGACGGCGCGAAGCTCGCCGCCGGTTAGCTCATCGTTATACTTCAATTTAGAACTGTTGTATTGACTGTTTTGGCGGAGATTAGAAAAGAAAAATGGTAACTCTATGAAAGTTCAAACTTCTGTAATATTATCGGAAAATTTGTTGTCAACAGTTGATCAACTGTTGGAAAAAGACAAAACCCGGTCAGAAAGGAGACACGAATATGAAATCATTGAAAAAATTGCTGACAGTTTTCGGACTGGTGCTGATCTGTTCAGGTGTTTTTGCGGAAACAAAAACGGTAACTATGGGAGTTTACAGTTGGGAGCCTTATGTCAGCGAAAAAGAGGAAAATCACGGCTTATTTGCCGAAATCATTGCTGCTGCACTTGAAAAAACGGGTTATACCGTAGTAATTAAGAATTATCCGTTTGCACGGATAATGAAGAACCTTGAAGACGGAACTGTTGACATAGCCCCTGCAATTTCCATGAATGAGGAGCGGTCTAAAATTATAGACTTCTCATCCGCGATATATGAACTGGACATGGGATTCACCTTTAAAAAAGGCAGAATAAATTACAGGACGGTTTCGGATCTCAGGAGCTACACGGCCGGCGTAATGCGGGGAACATTCTGGGTGAAAGAGCTGGAATCCGCAGGAATCAGATACGAAGATGTCACGCAGCAGGAACAGAACATAAAGAAACTTGCTGCCGACAGAGTTGATTTTGTCTGTATGCCGAGGGAAATCGCCTTCAATCTGATAAAAACATCAGGTGAAAACCCGGACAGATACGATTTCGGACTGTTCAAAAAAGAAGGTCAGCCGGCAGGCATCTCTAAAAAAACAAAATACAGGGAACTCCGGGATGATTTTGAAAAGGGGCTGAATATTATAAAGGGTGACGGCACCTATGACAGAATTGTTTCAAAATATAAATAGCTGTATAATTTCCTTCAAAGAGGAGAGGAGTTATCCCTTTAATAATACGCTTAACCAGTCATTCAAGCGGACGGCTATCATTGAAAATTAATACAGATATTAGAGTGATAGCAAGGGAATGTTGTGCAGCCCCTCAGGCTGAAAATCTCAAAAAAACCTGAAACCTGAATCTTAAAACCTAACACTTGACACCTAAATCTTAAAACCTGAAACTCTTATGAAACCCGAAGATATAGAAAAAAAGAGCTTTGATATTATTGATAAAGAGGCTGGCGTTCATCATTTTTCTCCTGATGAATGGAGCATTGTCAGGCGGATGATTCACACATCTGCTGATTTTGAATATAAGGAGACCGTCCGTTTTCATCCTCTTGCAATAAAAAACGGGATTGATGCAATACGCTCAGGCAAAGCGATTATTACAGATACGGAAATGGCAAAGGTGGGAATACGCAAAAGGGATCTGCTCGGTTTTGGAAATGAATTGATATGTTTCATCAGTGATGCTGAAGTCATAAAGCAGGCTGCCCAAAAGAGTATTACCCGTGCTTATGCCGCAGTTGATGCTGCTCTGCCGTATATGAACGGCGGTATTTATGTTGTCGGAAATGCACCCACAGCATTGCTGCGTCTTATCGAACTTATAAAAGACAAGAAAGCCTCTCCCGCTCTGGTTGTAGGTTTTCCAGTCGGTTTTGTCAATGCGGCAGAATCTAAATCACAATTAACGGCTATAGACTACCCCTTTATTTCAAATTCAGGGCGTAAAGGCGGCTCAAATATCGCGGCAAGTGTTATTAATGCACTGATAGGATTAAGTGTTAAGTTTTAGGTTTTAAGTTTGTATATCGAAAAATCCTTAACAATATGAAATTTAACACTTAACACCTAAAACTTAAAATCTAAATGAAAACAGGCACATTATACGGCATAGGCGTTGGACCGGGGAATCCGGAACTGATTACGGTCAAGGCTGTCAATATCCTGAAAAATACAGATATTGTATTTACCGCATCTTCAACCAAGAATGATTTCAGTCTGGCAAAAGAGATTGCCATGCCTTATATTCCGGCAAATACACCGATTGTTGATCTCTCTTTTCCAATGACCAAAGATAAAGAGATTATGCAAAAGGCATGGAATGAACATGCAGGCAGGATTGTATCGGAATTGGAGAATGGAAAGAATGCGGTATTTCTGACATTGGGAGATCCGCTGATTTATTCTACTTACGGATATATTCTTACATCTGTAAAAAATAATTTTTCTCATATCTCTGTTCAGACAATACCCGGTATTACATCTTATCAGGCTGCCGCCGCTAGGATGAATACTCCGCTGGTTCAGGGGAATGAATCTCTTCTTCTTGTTTCAGGTATCAAGGGACCTGAATATATCCGGGAGCTTGGTGAAAAAATAGAGAATGTTGTGCTGTTAAAAGCATATAAAAATATCAAAGATATTTGTTCGGCTTTGGAAGAGAAAGATATGTTAGACAATACTGTCGTTGTCAGAAGATGCGGACTCCCTGATGAAGAAATAATTGAAAATATAAGAGAATTAAATGGTGAAAAGCCTGAATACTGGACGCTGATTATTGCAAAACGGAAAAAAGTATAAAATTTTTTAATGGAAAACAAAGAGTTAAGGACAGGCTTCACCACCGGCACAGCCGCGGCGGCGGCTTCAAAAGCGGCTGTTTACCTGCTTATAAAAAATGAATTGCCTCAACAGGTCTCTGTTCTTCTGCTGACCGGAGAGAGAATTCAGATTCCCATAGAGAGCGGCTTTGTAAAAGGGAATGCCGCTGAATGTACCGTAAGAAAAGATGCAGGCGATGACCCTGATATTACTCATAAAGCAATTATCGGATCCCGTGTTACATTCATAACCTCACCGCAGTCTGCAAATCATAACCCGCGAACCGTAATCCGCATCACCGGCGGTCATGGAGTCGGAACTGTAACAAAACCGGGGCTTGAAGTTCCTCCGGGTGAACCTGCAATCAATCCGGGTCCGAAAAAGATGATTACCCAATCGGTTATTGAGGTTCTGCAAGAATGTAATATACAGAATATAGCTCTTAATGTTGAGATATTTGTTCCTGAAGGGATTGATTTGGCAAAGAAAACACTTAATGCCAAATTAGGGATTATCGGCGGAATATCTATTCTCGGAACAACCGGAATTGTCAAACCTCTTTCCCATGAAGCGTATATTGCCACTATAAAATCGGCGATTTCTGTCGCTTATGCCGCAGGTATCAGAACAATTGTTCTTACCACAGGAAGACGGAGCGAGAGATTTGCTCAGGAAAAATGGAGCGAACTTCCTGTAGAGGCATTTGTCCAAATCGGAGATTATTTTAAAGATTCTGTAACTCAGGCAGCGGAGTCCGGTTTTCATAAGATTATCCTCGCGGTATTTTTCGGAAAAGCTGTAAAAATGGCGCAGGGCTTTCCGAATACTCATGCGGCAAACGCCCGGCTTGATACTGAATCCCTTGCAGAATGGGCAAAGGATGTAACTCATGATAATGATTTGTATGAAAAGATCAGAAAAGCGGTTGCCGCAAGGCATGTTCTTGAATTGGTCAGGAATAATCATAAAAAGGTGATTCATGAGGTAGGAAAAAGAATGATGCTCTCTGCAAAGAATTTTGCCGGTTCAGGTGTTATTCTGGAAGGGTATATTTTTGACTATAACGGCGGGGCGCTGTTTGCCGATGTAAATCAGGAATAACCAATCTGTATCTCTCTCTCCGTACAAGATGGTTATGATCAACTAATCTTGAGAGACAAAATAACAATGAGACCTAAAGAAGTTGTTCAAAAATTTGTTGAGGCATTTAATAATGGTGATGTTGATGCTTTAACAAGTTTGTATAGCGATAATGCTATTAACCATCAAGTTGCAGAGCAACCCGTAGAGGGACGTGACGCAATTCGGGAAATGTTTGCTGACAGTTTTGCCGAGGCAGACATGACCTGTATTGTTGAAAATATATTTGAAGATGGTGAGTGGGCAATAATGGAGTGGCGTGATCCACTTGGACTAAGAGGATGTGGTTTCTTTCATGTTATTGATTCAAAAGTTGTTTTTCAAAGAGGATATTGGGATAAACTATCTTTTCTGAGGCAACATGGTTTGCCAATTCCTCAAGAATGATAGAGATCATAACCAGCAAATCCAGAGGACGGACGGCTTACAGCCGTAGCTGATCTGCACATTATCAGGATTAGAAGGGCAGATAATCATGGGATGAGCGAACCATTTTTTTACCGAACTATTGTTAAGAAAGGAAAAAATAAGGAATGAGAAAAGAAGATTGCATACTCTTTAGCGGCGGTATAAAAGGGGCTGAAGAAGAATTTGGAATAAATGCTGAACACTTTGGAATAGAAGAAGTAAACTTCACTTTTGAAGGACACGCTATTATCCGCCAACGTGGAATGCGGGTACTGACTCAGGATGAACTGAAAAACGGAGACGTGAGCTTAGAATATATCTCAAAGCTGATGAGCCGTCATTACACCAAAACTCCTATGTTCCGTAAGGTTCTGCAAAGTATCTGGTATCAGATTAACAGCGGAAGAGAGATTTACGTTATAGGGGAGGTTTTAGAGGATAAGACCGTAAAGGGCGGCACAGGATGGGGGGCTGAATTTGCCAAACTGTGCAACAAACCGTTATATGTCTTTGATCAGAAAGAAGATTCATGGTTCTCATGGAATCAGACAGACTGGCTTGAGTGTAAAAAAGGGGAGGAGCCTGTTATAACCCAGCCCCGTTTCACAGGAACAGGAACGCGATATCTTGAAGAGAACGGCAAGAAAGCAATTGCAGGATTATTTGAGAGAACGTTCTTCGGATAAGACTGATATATTTATTAAGAAGCCAAGTTTCTTTAAGAAACTTGGCTTCTTTTTTACACAGAAAATGGGTAAATCATGAAAATTTTAAAGACAAAATCAAAAAAATCCGCTGATAAAATTCCTAAAATTATTCATGGAAAACCTGTCATACAAAAAAATAAGCATGAGATTATTTATCCTGACAGCGATGGTAAACCAATGGCGGATAATACTAAGCAGTTCAACTGGATTGTTAAAATCAAAGAGAATCTGGAACGGATATTTGCAGATAATCCCGATGTTTTTGTAGCAGGAGATCTGCTCTGGTATCCTGTTGAGGGTAACAATAAAATTCGGATCGCTCCTGATGCAATGGTCGCTTTCGGAAGACTCAAAGGAGACAGGGGATCGTATCGTCAGTGGGAAGAGGGGAATATTGCTCCGCAGGCGGTCTTTGAAATTCTTTCTCCGGGAAATACTTTGAAAGAGATGGATAAAAAATTGATATTCTATGAAAAATACGATGTTGAAGAATATTATATGTATGACCCTGACAATATCAGGCTGAAAGGATGGATCCGCAAAGATAACAGGCTTTGTGAGATTGAAGAGATGCAGGGGTGGATAAGTCCGAAACTGAAAATCCGGTTTGAACTTACTGAAGATGATCTGCATATTTTCGGAGATGACGGCAACAGATTTCTTTCACCCCTGGAGTCAGAGGTTAAACATCATCATCAGCTTGAAAACGCTGAAAAAGAATATCAGGCAAAGCTGAATGCCGCACGCCAAAAAGCTGAACGCATGGCTGCAAAGTTAAGAGCATTGGGAATTGATCCGGAGGAAGCATAACAAACAGCAGAAAAGTTCGTAGTACCGCCTTCAGGCGGTTCTTCACACTCACCGCCTGAAGGCGGTACTACGAACTTCCTTTGTTTCCCAACGGCAATCTGAATAAAAAAGTTGTCCCTTTTCCAAGCTCACTTTCAACCCATATATGACCATTATGAAACTCAATAATCTGTTTTGTAATTGTCAGTCCAAGACCGCTTCCTGCGGGTCTTCCTCTTGAGGCATCTTTTACCTGACGGAATTTTTCAAAGATAATCTTCTGATTTTCAGAGCTTATACCAATCCCGTTATCCCTGACTGATACCAGCAGATATTCCGGTTCAATCTTCAGAGAAATTGCAATAATCCCCTTATCATTGCAAAATTTAACCGCATTTGAGATAAGATTCACCATAACCTGCATAAGCCGATCCCGATCTCCGGGTATAAGGGGAACCGTATCAGGAAGATTTAATTCAATCTTAATATTCTTCTCATTAAGCAGCTGGCTGTTTACTGTTACCGCATCATGAATAATATCTCTGAGATTAACAGGAGAAATCTGCCATTCGGTTTTGCCGGATTCAATCTTCTGAAAATCAAGAACCTGAGAGATCAGACGGGTTAATCTCTCACTCTCTTTGATAATAATACTTGTAAAATATTTATGTCTCGCAGGATCAAGTTCAGGATGATCGTGAAGAATCTCGGCAAGAGAGCGGACTGATGTAAGGGGAGTTCTTAATTCATGAGTAACTGTTGAGATAAATTCATCTTTCAGTTTATCAAGCTCTTTTAAGCGTCCATTGGCTGTTTTTAATTCTGCTGTTACTTTTTCCAGCTCATGACTGTAAGCAATCACCTGACAGGTTTCATCTAAAATATTCATGACTTCATCAATTCCCAGAGGCTCCTCCTTTGTTACAGACGCAACCATTACACTGCGCAGATGCTGAACCGATCACTCCTGCCAATAATGTTTCTGCATAACTGACCAGCCCCGGATCAGCCGGTAAGGTCTGATTCCATGATTCCTGTGAAAACAGTTTATGTTTTTTTGCATATTCTGTCAAAGCTTCATTAGTCCGCTCTTTTCCTAAAAACCGGACAAGCAGGGATTTTAAATCAGGAAATGATGCAGTTCCTCTCCAGAAAGCAGAGACGCGGAATTTTGAATCTCTGCCTGAAGCGGCAACGGAATATTTAAAGACATCTACAAACAATCCTGCCTGAGTATGCTCAATCGCTGTAGTGCCTGAAAAGAGAGATATTCCGATATACAGGCTGAAATTAATCAGCAGACTCCAGAATACCGTATGGCTGATCTGATCAAACCCCTGTAATCCGAACAACTGAAACGGCTTCAGAATTTCTATGTCAAAAGGTCCCTGTGTAATAATCTGCTGAGAGAATAATCCGACATGGACAAGAGAAGGAAAAACAAGAGTATAAGCCCATATGATAAATCCTGCAATCAGTCCGCTTAAAGCACCTGCCCATGTTCCTCCTTTCCAGAATATTCCTCCTAAAATTGCCGGAGCAAACTGCGCAACAGCCGCAAAAGAGACTAATCCTATAGATACAAGAGCATAAAATTCTCCGATAAAGCGGAAATAAGCATAAGCCAATAACAAAAGTAAAGCAATACTTCCCCGGCGGATTATCAGAAGCAGATGACTCAGATCATTTTGCCGGTTCAGTTGAAGAAACGGAAGACGCAGTAAAACCGGCATAACCAGATCATTGCATATCATAGTAGAAAGAGCGACAGTTTCAACAATAACTGTACTGGTGGCAGCAGAGATGCCTCCGATATAAACAAGCAGAGCAAGCGAGTTTTGCTGTTCCGCCATAGGCAGAGTAAGAACAAATGTATCTGCATCTATGTTTTCATTGACAAAATATAATACTCCTCCGAATGCTACAGGGAGAACAAAAATATTGATAATCAGCAGATACAATGGGAACAGCCACATAGCTTTATTCAAATGCTCTTCGTTCACATTTTCAACAACAGTTACCTGAAACTGGCGCGGAAGAAAGATTACTGCTGTCATTGAAAGAAAAACAGAGAGAGTCCAGTTTGTATAATCATTTGTCTGATGATTCATGACAAAGAGATGATTTAATTTGGGATGTGTCTCTGCTTTCTGAATAATATCCCCGAAGCCGTTGAATATCCCGTAAGTAACAAATATTCCTACAGCAAGAAAAGCAATTAATTTTATAAGAGATTCAAATGCAATTGCGGCAACTAATCCTTCATGACGCTCGGTAGCGTCCAAATGGCGGGTTCCGAAGAAGATGGTAAAAAGAATCAGCAGTAATGCCACATAAAAGCCGGTATCTTTGAATACCGGCATATCAGCAAAATGAAGCGGTATATCTATGAACGGATAGTTGTTGATGATTAAAAAAGTAACGGAGATAGCTTTAAGCTGAAGGGCAATATACGGAAGAACCCCTATAACCGCAATAACAGTAACCGCACATCCAAGCGTTGCGCTTTTACCGTATCTTGATGCAATAAAATCGGCAATTGAAGTAATCCTGTGAATTTTGCTGATACGGATAATCTTTCGCAGAACTGCCCATCCGAGTGCCGCGGTCAGTGTGGGACCGATATAGGTCGGAAGAAATCCGACCCCTGTTTTGGCAGCACGACCGACACTGCCGTAAAATGTCCATGCGGTGCAATAGACCGCCATTGAAAGAGTGTAAATATAAGGATTGCTGATTAAACTGCGTCCTGAATCTGCCTGTCTGCGCGATAATATGCAATTCCGAAAAGAAGTCCTATATAACTGAATGAGACAATCAGGATAGTTTTTGTTTCTAACATTTGTCAGCAATGTGTAAAACCGGATGTGGACAATTACATTTTTTGAGAAAAGCATAACATTCAACGCCAATTAAGAGTTAAAATCAATTTTATAAAAATTCCCATTGATTGGCATTAAAAGATTTGTCAACTCAGATTTCACCCCTTTTAGTTGCTTATTTTTTAACTCCCGTAGGTTTCAAATCTTTCAGATTTCTTATTTATGGATAAAATATTGTTTCCATATAAAAATTTTTTCCTTGGTGTGACATCTCTTGTGCCTACGGTTAGACGATTCTTGCAATCTTCTTCTGTCAAAGGTTTTTCGTTTGCAAAAACAACAACCTCTTCTTTTCCCTGATTTTCATCAAGATAACTCTGCTGACTTTATCTTTGATTAGCACAGATTTCTGCTCATAAGTGATGATTATGATAAATTCCGTGCCTTATCAGCGCAATCATTCCAATCAGGGTTATCAGCGGTTCAACTATGCGACTGAACCGCTGATAATCCTGATTTTGCTGATGACTATGATAAACTCCGTGCCTTATCAGCGCAATCATTCCAATCAGGATTATCAGCGGTTCAAAATGCACGTGTTTATCAGCGTAGTCATTGATTTTAGTTACGGCATTTGGTAGTGGGTCGAACCTGTTGATGAACCAAATTTAAGTCAATATTTTTAGGATTTTATAGATTTCATCAACGGATTTAACCCATTACCCGGCATTTTATACCCTGACAGAGAATAATTGAACTGAAATGACGCATTTACTTCTGAATTTGTCAGAGCGTAAACATTCATGGCAAAAAGCCACACGACAAATCCGAAGATTCCCCATAACCATTTGTACTGCTTTGTAATTTTTGACATTATTTCTTCCTCCTTTTGCTTATTTTTTTATAAAATAAAAGCCGTCTCTCAGAATTTTTCAGAAACAAATATCCCTCTATCCGGTATCAGTCTGAAAATACGATCTGCTTCAAGGCTTGGCAAATCTTCATGAGTTAAAATTAAGACGGTTGTTGTCGGTTTAAGGGTATTGATTACCTCGGCAAACACATCCCTTGCGGATTCATCAAGCTCTGACCATGGTTCATCCAATATCATAATCGGTGATTTTTTTAATAAAAGCCGTGCAATACAGATTCTCTGCTTTTCTCCTCCGCTGAGTCCCATTCCTCTGGGATCCATGATTTCATCCAACCCGTTCCGGCAGACGACTGAAAAATGTTTTCAGATGTGCTTTTTCAAGTGACTGTATCATCTCTTCATCTCTTGCATCAGGCTTTGCGATCAGAAGATTTTGCGCAGAGTTTCATGAAAGATAAAGTGAAACTGAGTAACCACACTGATCTTCTGACGCAGTTCATTATGACTGAAGCGGTTTATATCAATTCCTCCCAGAAAGATATTCCCGTTTAAAGGAGCATAAAACCGCAATAGCAGGTTGATCAGGGTTGATTTACCGCTGCCGCTCTCTCCGTGAATAAGTGTGATACTGTCGGCAGGAATCAGCAAATCAGCATGATTATATAAGATTCTGCTGTCAGGATAAGAAAATTTTAATGACTTTAATTCAATAGGAACAGATTTATCAATACAGGCAGATATATTATCAGAATCTGTCTGCTCTGAAGATTCGGAAAAAAAGAAGAGAGATTCCGAATTGATGTTAATTGGGGATAAATTCCGTTCACAGCACTCACCAGCGCAGAAACAGATGACTGTAAGAGTGCTATATAGAAAAAAAAGAGTAAGAACGGTTCAGCCGTGATATTACCTTTTACTATCATAGAATATGAAATAAATACAAGTGCAAGCCCTCCGATTTTTGACATAAGATCAATCCCCGAAAAAGAGCGCTGTAATGTTTCCCGCTTTGACCGTAATATTCCTGAAATCGCCGGTATGTTTCTGAAACCGTTCGCACCGCTGTTTTTCTGATGCAAAGGTTTTAATTGTATCAATTCCCTGAACAGTTTCATCAAACAGCCTGTTAATCTCTCCCCACCCGGAACGCTGAATATTTGCGTAATACTCCATGACTGTACTGATTTTCCACATCAATAAAGACGTAATAACCACAATAAACAAAGCTGTACCTGTCAGTACCGCAGGGCAGGAATATAAAAGAATACCAGTTACAAATATCGCTGTAATCAGTTCAGCAAAGCCATTGGAATAAAATTGGCAATAAAATACTGAACCTGTCCAATATCATGGTTGAACTTTGTAAAAAATTCTCCGGCAGACTGATGCTGAAAAAAATAAAGGGGTAATCTGCCTGTTTTCTCAAAAAAATCCGTCTGCAACTGCTTCAGCAGATCAGATGAAAAAATACAGGCAATATAGCCGTTTAATCCCTGAAGCAATGCTCCGGCAATATAGATGACCGCAAGCAAAGCAATAATCGGAATCCCTTTACTGAGAATTTCCGGTGAGCCGCTGATTGCCAGACTTACGATTTTCTGAAAATACATAGGCTGCAATGATACCAGTATCGCATAACCGAACTGAATAACCAGCATCAGGATAATCATTCTCCGGTATTGCAGAATAATTGTCATAAGCCATTTTTTTTTCATAGTTCTTTCAACTTTCTCCTGATATAAGTGTAAATAATCCGATAATCCTTGCAGAACGGGTCCTTATCTGTAAAATTCAGCCCAAACGCAACTGCATTATGGGGGCAACCGCCGTAACAGATAAGCCTGTTTTCACAAGACTCACATTCGCTTAAATTATCAGCGCGTGTCGGTATTCCCTTTGAGAATGATGAAGAAAACATATCCGGGACTGACATATTCAGGATATTTCCGATTTCATGAGATTCAAACCGGGTGCATAATACAGTTTTTCCGTCAGGCTTTATTCCCAGATGACTGCCTGCACAGGAGAACTGATGCTGACATTCATCTGATTTGCCTTTTAAAACCGCTTTCAGATAATTATCCAGCGGAGAAATTCTTATTCGCTGCGGTGACTTTATCTGAAGCCATTCATCAAAAAGCCGACATAAAAAATTGCCGTATTCACCCTGTTTAAAAAAATATTCTTCTGTATGAGAATCATTCCATGCCGGAATAAGAGGATTTATCCGAAAGCTGTACCCTATATTCTGAAAGAACCGGCAGATTCTTTTTCACGCCCCTTGCCTGCACGGGAAGCCACTGCACAGAGTCCCGCAGGAACATGATGTTTTTTCAGCAGATTCAGTTTTTCCATCACCGCAGCATGGGTGCCGCTGCTGTTTTCAAAAACCCGGAACCTGTCATGAATATCAGCCGGACCATCAAGGCTGATTCCGACATGAATATTCATATCCCTGAGAAAATATGACCATTCATCATCTAAAAGTAAACCGTTGCTCTGAATAAAATGACGGCAGCAGATATTTCCGGCAAATCTGTTTAAAATTGCAAGCCCGTATTTAAAAAAATCTATTCCTGCCAAAAGAGGCTCTCCGCCGTGCCAGATAAAATGAATTTCTTTAAACTGCTTCTCTTTTACATAGAAGAAAATCTTTTCTAATGCAATATAAAGTGTTTCACGGCTCATGAAGATTTGCTTCTCTGTATCAGAATAACAGTGTCGGCATCTGAGATTGCAATGTTTGACTGGTTCAATGGTTACGGTAAGAATTTCAGGGGATATATCAGTCATAAAAATATCGGAATCTATTGTGTTAAAAACAGAAAAAGTTTGTAGTACCGCCTTTAGGCGGTAGAGCGTGAAGAACAGAAAAAGTTTATAGTACCGCCTTTAGGCGGTAGAGCGTGAAGAACAGAAAAAGTTTGTAGTACCGCCTTTAGGCGGTAGAGCGTGAAGTACCGCCTAAAGGCGGTACTACAAACTTATTTCCAACTCCGCTGTTACAGCTTTTTTTACATGATTGCGGAATTTTTTCAATCCTTCACAATAATAAGTCTCACCGGAAATCTTTTGCAAAGGCAAGGGGAGTTCCCCTTCATACCAGCGGTTATCCGGCAATCCTTTGGCTCTGGCGTCAATCAGCATGGCATTATATTTCATGCACGTCAGACATCCGCCGATACATTGGCACCCCCATTCACAGGAAGCACACGCCATATTTTTTTCTGATTTTCGGATATGCTGTTTTATCTCTTTCCAGAGAGATTCTCTTCTTGCGATAATATCTTCCATAGAATCTGTCTTAATATTTCCCAAAGCTGTTTTATCATCATTAACATAATAATCACAGAAATAGGCGTTCCCGTCCCATGAAAAAATTGTCCTGTCTAAATGACACCGTTTTTTATGAAACGGGCTGCCTGCTTTAAATTCAGGCTGTAATATTATTTTTACTTCATTCCGCAGTTCTTTAAAGCTGACTCTGCGCGACGAATCATAAAACCATAAGTCAAACATCTCAATAAGAAACCGGGCAACTTCTTCGGAAGATGGCGCAAGTTCAAATATATGCGATGAATCAGCATAAAAATCCGCGCTACGAATATCATAAATATCCAGTCCGACTTCTGCGCCGATATCTTTGAAAAATTCATAAAGATCATGTACCCGGTTTATGCTTGCACGGGTTATGACAGCAATAACCGGAATCCGTTCGGCATTGGCATATTGTTTATAAAGATTTATCCCGCGGATTGCATCTGCAAAAGTACCTTTGAGCGAATCTCTGAACCGTCTGTGAAGATTATGAATATACTCGGGTCCGTCTATGCTGAATCCTACGCCGAAATTATGTTTGGCAAAGAATCCCGCGAATTCTTCTGTCATCAGAGTCCCGTTGGTCTGTATGCGGTTTTCAAATACAGTTTCAGGAAAGGAAGATTCTATTTCTATTATATTCTGAAAAAATTCAATTCCTGCAAGAAGCGGTTCTCCGCCATGCCAATAGATTTCTATGGGATTGTTATTAAAAAAAATTTTATAAACCGATACTGTTTTTTCCAAAATAGCTTTGACTGTTGAAATTTCAATAATTTTACCGTGATGTTTCTGAAAGCAGTATGAACAGGCTGAGTTGCAGTTCAATGTTACCTGAATCTGAGGTATGACAACAGCAGGACTCATCATAAACTTTAATTCTCCTTAAAAGAGTAAGAAACTAAGTTTTTGAAAAAAATCTTAGTTTCTTTTATTCTTATCGGTTTTTATCAATTTATCCATTCATCCATGTGAGCCAATTGTACCAGTTGCGCCAGTTGCGCCAGTTGCGCCAGTTGCGCCATGTGAGCCAATTGTACCAGTTGCCCCAGAATGGAAACGAACACCTTTCACGCTCTTCATCCTGTATCTCCTCAATTAACTCACGGAGAACCGGATTTTTTACATCATGCAAGTCTTTTTTTATCATCTGTATTCCTCCTGAAATATGCCACAAATCATTGACTTGTGATCTGTTAAGGTTTAATCCAGTAAGTTATATTTTTCTGAGCTATATTCAATTTCTCTATTCCCCGTATATTTTCACTGATCTGCTTTGCCAGTTCATGATTCTCTTTGCCGAGTTTCAGTAACGGCATCTCTTTGGTAAAATCTTCAGGGAACAGATTAAATCGTTTTTCAGATACCAAAGCAATAATTTTTTCTTCTCCTGCGGGTCCGGCGATTTCCAGATATTCCCATTCATCATCAGACCAGTTTTTGTCAGGAATGGCATATTTCTTGTTCTCCTGAACAAAATTGTCTGTTGAATAGGCATTGGGAAATATCTGAATCACTTCCCCTGATGTAGCAACGTCTAATAACACTGCATAACAATTTTTTGACGATTGAAAATAATAGATAATCTCCTTACCAATCGTAAAATCTGTTTTATCTCCTGACCATATCTGAAAAAAATCTGCCTGATTATTTTCTCCGATAGTTTTTATTTTTTTGATAACCGATTCAGGGGTTATCGGAATTTCAGGGGTTACCGGATCAGGGGGTATCAGGTAATCTGCTTTTTTATCAATCTCTGTCGGAATAATAACACCGATTCCGACAGCCAATATTAATCCTGTTATTAAAAAAAAATATCTGATACCTTTTTTTAACAATACCTTTTTTTTGGAAATTTTGTTCTCTTTATAAAGCGGATCCGTCTGAATATTCATATCTTCAAGAGTCTGAAAATGATATTTGACCCAGTGACGGAATATATCAATATGAAACCTTACAGCCCCGTTCTTTTGTCTCTCTATCAACTGAGTTTTATCTTTAAGATATGAAACAGCTTTATTATATTCACTTTCCCCCAGCGGAAATCTCAGATTATTTGCCGTATTCAGAATCTCAGATGGCTTTACATATTCTTTTTGATTACCAAGAATACTTGCCATTACTGACAATGTGAGCTTTGTGTTATCAGGCACGCTTCTCCATGTCTCCTGAATATGACCTGTGGGATTCCGTATAATAAAATCAATAACTTTCTCCAAATCTGACGGAACCGTATAATTACGGTGAAAATGAGAATTAATCTGATTCACCAGTGTCTGACATATATACTGAACATAGAACGGATAACCTCCTGAAAGCCGGTAAATCATTTGGACAGTATCTTCAAGATATTCCAATTCTCCTTTTATCGGCGTAACAATCAGGTCATTTGTATCTTTTTCAGATAACAGGGTAATCTCCTGAATTACAGAATTACCTGAAAATACAGGGCTTAAATTATCGCTCCATTCTTTTGAGCCGGTCATAATAAAATAAACCGGAAGATTCATCATATCGCTTATCCACATCAATGACGAGTCGCTCAGTATTCCATGACTGAAACATCCTTCAATTGCTTCATATTCATCACATAGAATCAGAAGACCCAGGGAATCTGTTTTTTTAATACATGCTCTGGTCAGCCTGCCCAGTTTTACAGTCCATGATTCGTTTCCGTTGAAAAAAATATCTTTTAAACCGGCAAATCTTTCCGAAGATAAAATTGCGTTGCCGATCTGAAACGGCAAATCTTCATCTCTCCTGAGCTGCGGGGTAATCTGATGAAAATCACAAAAGACTGTTTCTCCGGCATCTTTTATCCGACCGTTTGCAATCTGGTAAAGGATAGAAGTCTTGCCCGAACGGTGTCCTCCCTTCAGAAGAATCACCTTATGTCCCTGGTTCAGGATATTATTTCTTATCATCTTGAAATCATCATCTCTTCCAAAAAACATCTCTTTGGATTTTATCGGATTTCCTACGATGTAAATATTTTTGACAGGTCGAAAAGTCTTTTCTTTTTGATTTTGAGTCATAGCTGATTACCTGATATGTGTTAATTGGAAGAAAAATTCCGGCATCATTCATCAAATCAAAAATGCTCCGGGCGACTGACAAGCGGGGCGGGAATATTCAGAGTCAGTAAAAAGTTTGTAGTACCGCCTTTAGGCGGTTCGGCGTGCTGTGATAACCGTCTGATTTCACACTCACCGCCTGAAGGCGGTACTACAAACCTTTGCAAATTTTCGATCTACTGAGAGTTTGTCAATCTGAAACAGGTGATTGACAGAATTTTCGGAAATTATCCTTTAAAGATTGACTTTGATTTTTTCCAATATTTTTTAAAAACAGATACTTCTTCCTGAAGCCCCAGTCTTTCTCTGAAAAACCGTTCAGACTGTTTTGATGAAATTTTTATTTCATTTCCTAATCGTGTGATTCTGCCAAGATTCGAGCAATGTATTATCAACCTGAGAGCTTGATCTGGATTTCGGAGAGAGAATATTTCTTATATACTCTATCTGTCTATTTCTCAGTGACGCAAAAATTTTTTCATAATACTCCTGACATGCCTGATAAGCCTCCTCTATAACAGCATCTATTGAAAAATCCTGTTTATTAAACCGATCCGTCCATATTTTTCCTGCAACATGAAGCGGATAAGGACTGAATCCGAAATTTTCGATCAAAGTGACAATATCTTTTTCAGATTCCTTCATTTTCCGGGGAAACCTTTTTCGGATTAATTGTTCAGCTTCAGAATAGTTCAGCGGATATAATGAGTAAGAATCAAAGATATTAAAAAAAGGTGATCCCATAACCCCCTCAATAGGGGCCGTAAGGTCTTTTAACTGCAAAGGAGAACTGATAATGCATCCTACCTGAATGTTTTGGGAAAACCATGATCTCAGCCCTTCATAAAAAGCCACCGGGAAATTTTTATTCAGAATAATATAGTTAAAATTATCCAGAATAACCACCAGCCGCCTGCTGTTTTTTTCCAGATAATCATTTATACGCAGCAGATTCTCCCACAAACCATGCAGTTCAATATGAAATATCTGTTTTATCTGATAATAAAACTCTTTAAAAAACTCTTCAGGAGTGTTTATATTTCCTGTTTTCAGATCTATATAGAGAAAAGAATATTTATCTGCTTTTTTTCCCAGATGTTTTTTTATAACGCTTTTTTGACGGATATAATTTAAAAAAGAAGTTTTTCCCTCTTTGTGAAATCCTATAATTGCAGAACTTTGAATATCATCTGTTGAAAGTCTGGCATAAATATAAAGCAGAATATCCTCATGTCCGACATGCTCATCTGCAATCATACACGGACGACTGGGGTGAAAAAATAGCACAGAATCATTATCAGCGTCTGAATCTGTTTTCACCGGCTTCTTGTAAAGAGTGGTCGGCAGATTACCCTTTCTTGCAAATTCTATATCTGACAGGAAATGTTCGGATTTCAAAGCAAGCATTTCAATCGCCTCTGCCTGCTCCGTACGGATCCCGAAAAATTCCCGTATATCTTTTATCATTTCAAAATCCTGCGGAGTAATAATATTGTCTTTCATTGCAGACTGGAGAATCAGAGAATAAAACCATGACTGAAAAAAGATAAACCGGAATAAACCGGGAAAATCAGAATAAGTATCTTTTTCATCACCTGTATAGAAATGCTTTAAAAAGACAATCCATTCCCACGGCAGTTTTTTATCTGTTTCCAGTTCTCTCCAGTCTGCCTCTGAACAGGGAATTTTTATACCTGAAAGCATGAAAGCAAACAACATCAGATTCTTTAAAGGATTCTCTGTCTGTTTTAACCATACATCCGGCGGCATAGGCATCCATTTGCAGCATCCGGCAGGGTGTATATAAAGATTTTCTATATGCCATTCACGATGGAAAGAGTGTATCAGATATACAAGGTCAGCAGTCTGGTTCAGTACAAATATCTTTTCCAGAGGAACAAGTGAAGAGAGTATATGTTCAACAGGTTTGAAATTATCAGTATTTTCCAGAATAATGCCTGCTTTCAGAACATCCTGTTTTACGTGGATTTGAAAATTATTAATTTGAAAAGCTGTAGGATGAACAAGGGATTGCCATTTTGTAAGATATGTATGGTACCCGGATTGAAGCTCTTCTATATCCGGTACATTTTTTAACGGCATAGCCGCTATAAATTTTCCTGTTTTTTCAGGTTCCCAAGCCATATTTAACCGCTCCTGTGAAAAAGGCGGGCAAGTATATTTGCCCGCCCTGTTTTTCTTATTCTTTATAGAATGTTGCTACATTTGAATACCCATACCCTTTTGCCATTGTCATCTTCACATAAAATGTTCCGGTCCACTTGGGAGCAAATTCTTTGCTTGGTGTATTTTTTGTATCTTTCCCAATCTCATTCCAATCTTCATCATACAGGATAATCTCCAAATCTTTGACGCTTCTGTCTCCTGACGCGGTAAAAAGATAATTGTATCCTTCTATCAGAACAGTCTGATACGCATATGATTCTCCTTCAACCATATATCTTCCTTTTACCATGTTTCTGAGTTCCCATTCCTGTTTTATAATTTCCATTGCCCGGTTAAACAGATTATTCATCGAGTCTTCATCTGACCCGGTTGCAATTCCGGCTGCAAACAGACATACAGTCATAAAGAGTATGATAATACCCTTTTTTGGCACTGACCAGTTTCGCATGATTTCATCCTCCTTTATGTTATTTTTCGTCAACATCTTTGAAATAAGGTCTGAGAGTATCGCTGATTCTGACAATATCCTCTTTTACTATCTTATCCGGCTTCTTTTCCATATCAGGTTTTATTTTTTCAAGGACTGCGATAAGATCTTTTACTAATCCGTTATTTTTGAAAGAGTCTTCCGCCTGATCATTAAAATATCGGATAAAATAATCCGCCATGCTTCCGTATCTGAACATGGTAATCTGATTTTTTTCAGGCTCTTTCATTCCTGCCACAGTACTTGTTGCCAGATACAGCGCTCTGCAAAAACCTGAAGTCCATACCATTGTGCCTGTATCTTCGATACTCGGCTCTCTCGAAATTTTAGGAAGAATCTTGAGCAGTTTATCAATTTCAGCACGTAACTCTTTTCCTTTGAGTTTACCTACTTCAACGCCGCTTCTGATCATTTTAAGATGCTCTGCAATATCAGAGGGAGGGTTCAGAGAGAGGATAGCTTTTTCTGCTTTATCCAGTACATCTCTTGATATTTCCTCTTCTTCTTTATTCAGTACAAGAAAAGCTATATCTGCCAATACCTTCCCGACTTCAAAGGCTTTTTCAGGTGCAGGCATTTTATCATAAGCCCTGCTTTCCAGACTGATTCTTTTTTCCCAGCCATTGACAATACCTGCTTTTTTCGCCTGTCCAAGTATTTCATTCACCTTGGGCAGTTCCACAGCAATTACCGCCTCTTTTGCCTGAGTAATCTGAAATCCCGTAAATACAAGCATACAACATACAAGAATACTTACCATCTTTTTTTCCATAAAATTCCTCCTTAAAAAATTAAATAAAATAAGATAAATATTAATGAGATACATCACTCCCGAATCAGATTTTTCTCACCCCCTTTTTATATTTAATTCTGAAACATACTGATAATATTGTCAACCATACAAGAGTAATTCCGAACAGCATTATCCATGTTGTCTTTGCATGAGGTTGACGGAACAGTTCAAACTTAGGGTAAATATGAATCATCCATTTCCATCTTTTTATAGAATCCTTATCAGAAATATCACCGGATTCCATACCCTTTACTGCCTTTTCTATCTCCTGTCTTTCTTCATATCCGAGTTTCTTGGACGGTTCTGATTTTTTATCTATTTCATCTGTCAGTACATAGATGTCTGCTTTTAAATCTGTCTGTTTGATAATTTCCGTTGTTCCTGAAGGGCGATCCAGATTTTTTTCAAAAAGAAGTGCAGATGCTTCAAATCCCCAGCGGCTGGTCATAAACCATGATGCCACGTAAACATAAGGTTTCATTTTTATTAAAGGCTGAATAAGACTTCCGCCGAGAAGTATCTGTAAAATAATCATAAACGGAAGGATTGCATTTGCTGCTGAAGCAGAACGGATAAAAAAAGAGATTCCCATGTGGAATGAGACAGATGCAACTGAAATAAGCCAAAGTAAAATGACAGATTTTGCAAACAGGAGAAAACAGAACTTTGATACAGGTATTACGACAAAAACCAGATGAAATACAGAGGCAAATAATATTACCTGTACCAGGGTAATTACAGAGAGACTCAGGAATCTGGAGATAATAAACGCAAAATTGTTTAAAAAACTTAACCGTTCCTGATGATAGAAAATTTTTGACGATGGAATTTCAGAGATTGCTTTTGAAGAACCGAACCATACAGCGGACAGGACAGCAAGAAAAATTATCACATCCGGCTTGGAATATTCCCGCAGATGCTGAAAAAAACTTAATCCCTTGTCTGAAAGACTCTGAAATACAAAAAAGAAAGCGATTGCCATGAGCGGTGCCTGTCCGAATGTAATTCCGACATCAGATTTATCCCGCCAAAAGACCAGTAATTTCCGAAAGGTCAGATTTAGCGTCTGTTTTAACAGGGATTTAAGGTTATTATAAGATGTGTAACTGATCTTTTCTGATACAGAGAGAGGCTGCAATCCTTCTGAAAATTCTGAATTATCCAATGATTTTATACGTTTTTCAACATACTGATTATAATAAGGTGAATTCTGGTATAAATTATTCCATTCCTCAGGGGAAGTTTTCCGCTCATCCTTATTATCCTGACGTTTTTCAAGCACATCAAAGATCAGTTTGGGAGAACGGTAGGGTGAATGCTGTTTTGAAAAATATTGGATGGACTCACTTGCAGGTCCAGTAATATGCAATCAGTCCGCCTTTGTCATAGACAAGTAACATGTCCATTAAATCAAGAGCTTCAATATCAGGGGTATGGATGGTCATCATCACAACTTTTCCGTCATCGGCAATTCTCCGTAAATCCTGAACAATATTCTGGGTATCCCATGAAGATAATCCTGTGCAGACTTCATCAGCAAGGATAAATGAAGGTTCTGCTATCATCTCCATAGCCAGATTTACCCGCTTTCTTTGTCCCCGGAAACCTTTGATATATATCTGTCCTGACAGTCTGTAAGATAGAGCCGCTGTATCAGGTTATCCACTCTTGTATTAATTTCATACAGGGGCCAGTCTGAAGGGAGTCTGAATTTTGCTGCAAACCGGATATTTTCTTTAACTGTCAGATCGCTGTAAACAACATCATCCTGCGGAATAAAACTGATCTCCTGAAACAGTTGTGAATCGCTGTATGCATCCCTTGAGTTTAAAAATATCTGTCCGTTTCTGACAGGAACAATTCCCCGGACAGTTTTGAGCAGCACAGATTTTCCCGCGCCGCTGGGTCCTATAATTCCTACAAATTCACCTGATTTGACACTTAAAGAGAGATTTTTGGCTAAAAAAGTACCCTTGTCCCCTGTCACCGTGATATTAAGCAAATCAAGGCGGTTGGCAGTTACAGGAATTACCCTGACATCTCCTTTTGAAAATATAACCTGATAGGTTCCGACTTTCATGGGATAATTTTCTTTCCAGAAAATCGGTTCTTTCTTCCCATGTAACTGATATATTATCCAGTTTTCATCGCTTCTTTCCACTTTAAAAGCGTTCCATGCTATACGGGGAGAAGGCAGAAAAATATCACATTCCGGTGAGGCACCTGCAATGCAGGTTTCATTATTGCTTATATATCTGGTTTTAAAAGCGGGATTCTTATTTTCAGAACTGAACGGGGTTTTATGATCATTAAAATTCTCTGAATCAGGATGTTCAGGAAGAAAATCTTTCAGAATATAATTCTTTTCACCGATTCGGACAGTGTTATGTTTATTAACACGTGCCATGACAATCTTTTTTCTGTCAACAACAGTATTTCCGCCGTTACTTATATCGCGTATCAGGTATTCATATTCAGAAATAGGAATAATCATAAGATGATGATTATGGACAGAAGTATCTTCAAGAAGATAAGTACATTCAGGAGAACTCCCGACAGTAAAATGATGTTCTGATAATTTTGACATGGAATAATTCTTTATTTTTTTAACACGATGCGCAACTTTTAATTTTTTACCACAAAGGACACAGAGATTTCACAAGGTTCACAAAGTTTTGTCTCCTCTGTGGTAAAAAGTTGCACATGGCGTTTTTTTACCTAAATTAAACCCCATTTTTAAGAACTGTAAGGTTCGACAGTCCATACCGCTTTGACGATCCCGCTGATAAGTTTTTCTGCTTTTTCAAGTTTACCAGCCATAATCAATGCAGTCATATCTTTGCCGCTATTGAAATATATAAGATACCAAATTTTTTCATAAAATTCAGTCTCTTATGTCTGTAAAACCATAAGAGTCTTTAAGACCCTTAGGGTTTTATTTTTAGGTTATATTTACTGAACAGACTGCTGTGTCGGCTCAACTTTTATCTCCACTCTCCGGTTTTTCTGACGCCCTTCAGCACTGTTATTATCGGCAACAGGCTGAGATTCACCATATCCGATTGATCTGATTCTTGAATTGATTACTCCTCGGCTGACAAGCAAATCTTTAACAGCATCAGCGCGATTCTGAGACAATCTCAGATTTTCCGCATCTGCTCCTCTGTCATCTGTATGACCTTCAACAATAATAGATGTCTGGGGATATTTGACCATGACATTTGCAATCCGGTCAATTTCTGAAGTTAATCCGGGTTTTACCACTGCTGAATTTGTATCAAATGCAACTTCGCCTTTTAATGTTATTGCAATCAGTTCACCTTCCCTGCTAACTGATGCTGCATCTGATGAAGCAAGAGCCGCATTCATATCTGCTTCCTGCTGATCCATCATTTTGCCAATACCTGCGCCTGCAAGCCCTCCGACAGCAGCTCCTATAGCTGTTCCCCAGAGAGTCCCCTGTCTGTCACGTCCGATTGCCTGTCCAAGAGCCGCGCCTGCTGCTGCTCCTCCGAGTGCGCCTGCTGCCGCACCTTTTCCAGTCTTTGTCTGGGACCGCCGGTGGCGCATCCGGTAACAAGAAAAGCTGTAATTCCGAACAATACAATAATTTTTCTCATACTTTTTTCTCCTTTTTATTTTTTTCAGAATCAACGGCAATTCAGTCGCCGAATTCTGATCCCATCTCAAATCCGAGTTTAAAAGAATCCTTATTCATCTCTAAAAAAGCAGGCGGAATTCTGCTCTCCAGAGCCTTCAGAACAGATTCCGGTCTAACAACGTTTGTAAGAGCTATCACTGCTCCCAGCATACAGATATTGAATACAATCGGCTTGCCGATTTTATCCATTACGGTCTGATACATCGGTAATTCTTTTTGCCGTGCATCAGCTTTTTTCCATGTTCTGACATAATGGGTATCTGTGATAAGAAGCCCTCCGGGTCTTACAATAGTATAAAATTTATTATATGACTCCTGTGTAAGCGATACAAGTACATTCGGCTGGGTGACTTTGGGAAAATAAATTTCAGAATCAGAAATAATCACGTCCGAACGGGTAGAGCCGCCTCTGGCTTCTGCACCATAGACCTGAGACTGAACCGCAACCAGATCATCATAAAGAACAGCAGATTCTGCAAGGATAATAGCGGCTGTTATAACCCCCTGTCCTCCTGAACCTGAAAAAATCATTCTGCATTTTTCCATGTTATTCCTCCTGGTTTAAGCATATAAAGCTCTTATATTCTTAATAACATGCTATTATTCTTTTTGTCAATTATAATTTTAAATCTCATAAGATTTGGCAACCGCAAAAGTAAAAAAAGACTTCCGAAGTTTCCAAAAAGAAGCCAAGTTTTTTTAAAAAAACTTGGCTTCTATGCTGATTAATGACGAGGACAATTCTTCAATCAAGGCATAAGACGGTTTATCCCTGAATATGCCGAAATCATTTTTTGAAGATGCGCCGCGAGAAAGATATAAAAAACCCCGCCAAAATCGCTTTCATAATTATAATTCTCTTTCCGTAATTTCAGATACTGATGCAGAGCAAGGGTATAAATATGATATTGAAGAAAATAATAATTCTCCTTCATAACTCCGGTCATGGCTTTCTGATTATAATCTTCAGCTTTATCGCCGAGAAAATTGGATTTCCAGTCAATCAGCCAGAAACGGTCATTGAATTGAAATACCATATCTATAAACCCCTTCATAAAACCATGTATCGGCGAAAAATTAAGGCGTTCTATATAATCAGGAAAATCCGAATTTTGCGGAACAAGAATATCAGCATTTTTCCGAAAAAGATTGCTCAGTTTTGCAGGGGAGATATGATTCAAAGGAAAATAAAATTCTAATTCATTAAGCCTGTCTTTATTGCGGATTTTCGATAAAGTAAAATCCTTATTATCCGGTTCTAAAGGAACTGATAAAACTCTCTGAATCATTTCAAAAATAATATCCTGCCATGTATCTTCATAATTATATGCTTTGAGTTTATCCTCAATCAGCATATTGACAACTGAGGAATCTTTTTCCGTAAAATCAAGATGCTCAAAAATATCATGAAAAAAATCCCCTGCTCTTTTTCCTTTTGGAAAAGAGGAAAATATTAGGGGATTGATCGAGGGGAAGAGATACAGGGATACTTTCTGACTCCTGACTCCTGACTCCTGACTCCTCTTTTCTCCATTCATCATGATCAGGAAGCTCCGCTCTGTCGCTGAATATGCTGTAAGGCGGACTGGTTGGTTCAAGTCTGAGACTTGAACCAATGCTCCTTGTCAAAGATGAGAAACTTGATATACCAAAATCACGATCTATTTTTTTAGAAAATCTGCGGTAATCAAGCTCTGCTTCTGATTTATCTGAAAAAGAAGAATATGGCAGCCCTGATTTCAAAGGGATTTCAGAAAGATGAATAGCGTGTTCTGCTTTCTCTTTTATCATTGCTTCCAAATCAGCAAACATCTTTGTATCATTGAGAGCATCGAAATTTTCTTTCATCTTTTTGAGAATATCTTTACTTTTTAGACCTGCGGGGTTTTCAAAACCCCGCAGGTCTTTATTATGAAAAAGATACGCCGGAGCCGAGGTTCCGGCTTTATTAAAATTCCCCCAGATCAGATAACAGCGGTGTTTTGCACGGGTCAATGCAACATAAAGAAGCCTGAGATTTTCTGCAAGAAGCTCTTTTTCAGCAATATTCTTATTATTTTCCAAATCAGGAGACCCCATATCAAATGTTGCTTTTCTGTTATCTTTATCATCATGAAATATAACAGGCTCTTTTGATTTTAATTCAGAACCGTCCCATGTAAAAGGGCAAAATACAATAGGATATTCTAAACCCTTGCTTTTATGAATTGTAACTAATTTAACTGCATTTTCATCACTCTCCAAACGCAACTGATATTCTTCAAGACGCTTTTTTTTTGAATCTCTCTGCTCGGAAAGCCATTTCACAAGCCATGACATACTCAGTTTTTTCTTTACAGACGCCTGATGAAGCACCTCTGCAAGATGCAGAAGATTTGTATTTCTGCGCTCTCCATCCGGCAATTTCATGATTCTGACAAGAACTTTCTCCTGAGTCATGAACTGCTTGAACATCCTGATAAATCCCCGTTTATTCCATATATCATGATATTCCTTAAACCTGATTACCCGCTCTTCCCATGCTGATTCATCTCTTGAAAGATCATCCAATTCTTCTCCTGTCATTCCGATTATTTTTGTGGCAATCGCTGTTTTAAGAAATTTTTCATTCCCCGGCTGGGCAATGGCAGAAAGGAGTCGTTCCATTTCAAGTGCTTCATAAGTATCAAAAAGATTAAGAGTGCTGAATAAAACAGAAGGGATATTCAGCTTAATCAAGGCATCCTGTATCATCTGTGCCTCTATGTTTTTACGGACTAAAACAGCAATATCACCCTCTTTTAGCGGTTTATCTTTGATAAGAATCTTATCTCTGTTATTAAGAAGCCGTGAAATCTCAGCGGCAACTAGCATTGACAATCAGCTCCTTTGCTATAGGTTTATTAATTGGTTTTGTTGGTTCAATTGCATTGACAAACCAGAGATACAGGGGAGCTTTGCTCTTCGCCTCTCCTGTTTGTGAATCATCAAAAAGAAAAACAGGATCAGGTTTATTTTCAGGATATTTTGCCGGTTCAAAAGGGATTTCATCATAAATAAATGCAGGATTGTTATTTTCAAAAATCGTATTTACAGCATGAATCAGATCAGGCTCTGAACGCCAGTTTTCAGTCAGAGTATATCGGAAACCGGCATTCTCTGCGGCATCCATGTATGCAAAAACATCCGCTCCGCGGAATGAGTATATAGCCTGCTTGGGATACCCGATAAGAAATAGGATGCTCTCTTTTTGATCAAAAATCTTTTTGAAAATAGAATATTGTACCGGGTCTGTATCCTGAAATTCGTCTATCAGGGCCGCTTTGAATTTTTTTCTGATGCTCTCTGCAAGAATATCCCCGCCTTTTCCTTCAAGGGCATTATGCAGATTGAGAAGCAGATCGTCAAACGACTGAGTATTCTGCGTCTGCTTACGTTTTTTCAGTTCTTCTTTTACATACTGAAAAAGCTCTGTATTCATAGCAAGAATACGTTGTTCAAATATGCTTACAAGCTCTGAATGTCTGTTGTTCAAATCTTCGCAAAGATTGAAAAAAGGATGCTCCGGGGCTTTATATTTATTTTTTACAGAAATTTCAATCCTGCCTGATGTGAATAATTCAAAATCTTTAAATAGTGACGGATGGTTATTTCCCAAAGCAAGATATTCATCCATGCCTTGAATCAAGCCATGTATTTTTTCCGGTTTGTACGAATTTCTTTTCAATCCGTCATCATTAAGAAGTATATTTTTAACATCTTCTTTTGATGTATCCCATGCTTTGGAAACCGCATCAAACGCATCCTGAAACGCCTTTTCTTTTTGGGTAGAATCATTGATATTAACCGGAGGGATAATCTTCAGATAAGGCTGTGATATTCTGTTGCCTATAAACTCAAGAAGTTTATCAGGAGTTAGTTTTTTATTTTCAATCACATAATTGACAAAAAGCCGTGAGGCGTTATAAAGATTTTTACGCCAGAAATCCTCGACAATCTCACGTTTAAGAGCCTCCTGCTCTGTTATAAGCTCTGTATCAAACATGACGCCGCTTTCAAATGCGTAATCATGGAGCATCCGCTGGCAGAACCCGTGAATAGTATAAATCGCGGCTTCATCAAAATTCTGAAGTACTGTATTCAGTCGCTCAAAAAGGATTTCAATTGTCTCCTCGCCGGAGTGCAAAAGTTGTACTTTTGCAAAAAGAGCATTCAGAAACTTATCATCACTGAATCCGCATTCAAAGGCATTTATTGCCTTACCAAGTCCGGTGCGGATTCTGTTTTTTAATTCTGAAGTCGCGGCGTCTGTAAATGTAACAACAAGAATCTGATCAGCAGAGAGATTCTTTTCCAGAATCAGGCGGATAAAAAGCCCTGTGATAGTATAAGTCTTGCCTGTTCCAGCGCTTGCTTCAATCAGATTTGTCCCTTCAAGAGGATCATCTTTAAGATTGAATTGCGGAGCATGAATAAGCATTCTTTTCGGTTCTGTCATAATTGTTTCTGCACTCCTGATTGTTTTTTATCATGTTTTTCCTGAAAAATCAAATTTTATCCAAAGGATTATAAAATAATAGAAAGGTTTGTAAAAGAAACCCGATTTGCTGATAATTGCTGATTATGATATTAATCATGGGTAGTGGGTCAATCCAGACTGATATTTTATTATAATATCCTAAATTAATAAGGATTATAATAATAGTTTCAAGTCAATTTTGAACCACTACCGTTTTTTGCAGAGCCGGTGGAGAGCGGTTTTGCCGAAAAAGTTGGAAAATCATTTGTTGCGGCTGAAATTTTCCGGTTTGTTGTTGGATTCTCCTTGCTTACCCTAACCCACGAGCTTTTTTTATTTCCGATAAAGTCTATGTCGTGTTTTCAAATTAACTTAATCTGAGCTTTCCGAATCCGGTTACTCCGATAAGGTAAAAACTGGAAAAAGCCGGTTTTCAAAATCGCAGTTTATGCCGGTGAACATTATAGTTGACAAAAAAGTATGCCTATTATATATAAATTATGATTAAATAGATGATTAACACTGTTAAACACTCTGTCATCCCTTACATTTTTTCCTAAAACTTTAAAGTTTTCCGGAATCGTAAATGATGAGCCTATCCCAATATAATTCATTTCATATCAATCGTTGCAATCCTTGTTTAAAAGAATCTGACACAAAGATTTACCGCTGCATTTTATTTACAGAAAATAGCCGGATAGGCTTATATGACAGAAATGGTACAATAAGAAAAAAATCGGGTAGTTATTTGATATATATATATATATATATATATATATCAAATACTTAGCTCACTTTTTCTTATTACCTTTCCGTATAAAACATCCCTATATCCAGTTACCCGTCCTAATTCGATCACATCCGAAATTTCAGTTTTAAATTTTACAGATTCCGGTTTCAGTGAGCTGATTGTTCTGAAATCTTTGAATCTTATTTCTATTTTATATTTAATATCAGATAGTTATTATAAAAAGAGAATCTTTTTGACTGAATCCGGTTTTTTTAACGATAAATAACATAGAGGAGGTGAAAGTCGGCAATAATATTGGCTACGGCATATTTCCGGGAGTTGGTTTATAAAATAAAATCATTAAATAAGGAGGTAAAAATGAAACAAAAGGCAATTAAGGAGTGCAAAAATTTTATTTTTGCATTCTGGGCAATGGCGTTATTCCTTTTCGGAATGACATTTCAGGTGTCTGCTGCTCCTTTGCTTGAGATTGGTTCTGCGACCGTGCAGCAGGGGGGAACAGGAACGCTTAATCTCAGTCATTTCAGGCGGGACAGAATCTTATGCAGGGGTTAATGCAAAGATTCTGCTGCCAAAAGGAGTTACGGTTACAGGCGTCTCAAAAGGGGCGTTGCTGTCATCAGGGAGTTTTACAACAAATTATAAGACAGACAGCGCAAACAACTGGGCGACAGTGGTTGCTTATTCCAAAGAACAGCACTTTCAACACTTCCGGTGTTCTGCTTACTCTGAATATCAAAGCAGACAGCACTGTAACATCTGGAATTTATACAGTGAACTTTGCACCAACAAATACCAATTCGCTTGTCAATTCAAGATATGCGATTTCAAATGCAGGCGGAACACAGTCTGTTGCTATGACAACAAAGGCGGGGGCGGTTACAATAGAAGGTGCTGCACCAACAATATGCGATGATGTTCCTTCATATCAGAATACCATGACAATTTACGCAAAAGTCAGAGTAGAGGGAAGTTTGATTGAAACTGACGGAAGCAAATTGGCAGCGTATAAAGACAATGAATGTCGTGGAGTTGTTACAATTTCTACGGGTCCATCCGGCAAATTTTTCCAGCTTACAGTAGGATCAGAAATGGCTTCTGAAACAGGATTGAAGCTGAAAATATACGATGCTAAAACAGGTAAGATATACGAAATACCGGGAACTTTCAATTTCAGTATCAACGGAACAATAGGACAGATCAGTCAGCCGCAGCTATATGATATAACGAATACTGTTACTCAGACCATTCCCTTAGTTTCAGGATGGAACTGGATATCCTTCAATACCTTGCCCGAATCTCCGACTCTGGCAGATGTTTTAAAGAGTTATGCTGCCAAGGATAATGATACGATAAAAACTGCGGGTACTACAGCTACTTACTATGGAGGAACATGGTATGGAATGGATTCGGGAATCAAAGCAGGCGTTATGTATTTATTGAAGGCTCAGAGTGCTGGTAATCTGACAATTGAAGGTCAGGCAGTCAGTGTTTCTGAGGGAATTAATATTGTAGCAGGCTGGAACTGGATTAGTTTCAAGCCTCAGACAGTAATGCCTCTTGCCACTGCTTTGAGTTCGTTAAAATCATCAGATAATGATACCATTAAAACTGCGGGTACTACAGCTACTTACTATGGAGGAACATGGTATGGAATGGATTCGGGAATGAAGCCGGGAGTAGGTTATCTGTTGAAATCAGCACTTCCAGGAACACTGATTTATCCTGCATCTTCTGCCAGATCAAAGATAAGAAAATCAGAAACGGTTGAATATCCCTCTGTTCCTGGTTGGAAAAATCCCGAAGGTATGCAATATACCATGACGATTCATGCCAAAATTCAGTCAGATGACGAAAATCCGATTGAATCAGACGGAAGCATATTAGGAGCATTTAAAGATGATGAATGCAGGGGGACAGTCATAATTGCAGACGGTCCCGCAGGGAAATGGTTCCAGTTAACTGTTTCTTCAAATGAGAGCAGTGAATCCGGTCTTGTCCTGAAGATTTATGATGCTGAAACAGGTGATATTTATCCTGTCAAAGAATCCTTTGATTTCAAAGCAGATCATATAATCGGACAGATATTTGACCCTCATATTTATACAACTGAGTCTGATACGGATGTTATTGCCGGTGACACAGATAGCAGCAAAACTGTTGATTTGTCTGATGCGATTCTTGCATTGAAGGTATTGGCAGGAATAGGCAACCTGAATATCAATCCTGATGCGGATGTGAACAAGGACGAAAAACAGGATTGGAGGAAGCTGTTTATGTCTTACAGAAAGTTTCAATGTTAAGATAATGAAATTATGATAAAATAATCTTTGTGTGTCTTGCTGTTCGGCAGATACACAAAGAGAAATTACTAAGGAGGAATCCATGAAACGGTTTTTTACAGCTTTAATTTTTACATTACTTATGGTTGGAATGGCAGTGAATGCAGTTATTGCCGGTGCGCCTTCGGATTGGACAAGCCCGACAGGCATGGCAAATACAATGACAATTCATGCCCAGGTCAAAAAAACAGATGGGACATCCATTGATACGGATGGAAGTATATTGGCGGCATTTAAAGGTACTGTATGCCGGGGTATTGTCGCAATAGCACAGGGTCCCGCAGGAAAATGGTTTCAATTAACTGTTGCATCAAATCAAAACAGTGAAACAAACTTTAACACTGAAAATTTATGACGTAGCAGCAGACAACGTTTGTGATATTGGAGAAACATTTGATTTTGCTGTGACCGAATAATTGGTCAAATATTTAGTCCTCAAAATTTATACAGCACAATTGTGCTGTTGTGTCTTCAGGTTTGTCGGTTACACCGGATTCAACCCAGAATATTTCAGCATCATCCGGCTCACTTACATTTAATGTGTCAAATACCGGCACAGGCACAATGAACTGGAGCGTGAGTTCAAACCAGTCATGGCTTACTGTAAGTCCGTTATCAGGATCAAACACGGGAACAGTAACAGCGGCTTATACCGCACATACCGGAACATCGGCAAGAACTGCTTCTCTTACTTTCACAGCATCAGGAGCGACCGGAAGTCCGAAAACAGTTCAGGTAACTCAGGCTGGTCAGACAGTTCAGCCGGTTCTCTCAGTTACGCCGTCTTTGCGTGAAGTGCCGGCAGCATCCGGAACAGCAACATTTTCTGTGTCAAACACCGGCACAGGAACAATGAACTGGAGCGTGAGTTCAAACCAGTCATGGCTTACCGTGAGTCCGTTATCAGGAACAAATACCGGAACATTAACAGCGGCTTATACTGCAAATACCGGAACATCGGCAAGAACTGCCTCTCTTACTTTCACAGCAACAGGAGCGACCGGAAGTCCGAAAACAGTTCAGGTAACTCAGGCGGGTCAGCCGGTTCAGCCGGTTCTGTCGGTTACGCCTGCTTTGCGTGAAGTACCGGCGGCATCTGGAACAACAACATTCTCTGTTTCAAATACCGGAACAGGGACAATGAACTGGAGCGTGAGTTCAAACGCATCATGGCTTACTGTGAGTCCGTTGTCAGGAATAAACACCGGAACAGTAACAGCGGCTTATACCGCAAATACCGGAACATCGGCAAGAACTGTTTCTCTTACTTTTACAGCATCGGGAGCGACCGGAAGTCCGAAAACAGTTCAGGTAACTCAGGCGGGTCAGACAGTTCAGCCGGTTCTGTCAGTTACGCCTGCTTTGCGTGAGGTACCGGCGGCATCCGGAACAGCAACATTCTCTGTTTCAAATACCGGAACAGGGACAATGAACTGGATCGTGAGTTCAAACGCATCATGGCTTACTGTGAGTCCGTTATCAGGAACAAACACCGGAACAGTAACAGCATCTTATACCGCAAATACCGGAACATCGGCAAGGACTGCTTCTCTTACTTTCACAGCATCAGGAGCAACAGGAAGTCCGAAAACAGTTCAGGTAACTCAGGCGGGTCAGACAGTTCAGCCGGCTCTCTCAGTTACGCCGTCTTTGCGTGAGGTTTCAGCGGCATCCGGAACAACAACATTTTCTGTTTCAAATACCGGCACAGGGACAATGAACTGGATCGTGAGTTCAAGCCAGTCATGGCTTACCGTGAGTCCGTTATCAGGAACAAACACCGGAACAGTAACAGCGGCTTATACCGCAAATACCGGAACATCGGCAAGAACTGCCTCTCTTACTTTCACAGCACCAGGAGCGACAGGAAGTCCGAAAACAGTTCAGGTAACTCAGGCGGGTCAGACAGTTCAGCCGGCTCTCTCAGTTACGCCGTCTTTGCGTGAGGTTTCAGCGGCATCCGGAACGACAACATTCTCTGTTTCAAATACCGGAACAGGAACAATGAACTGGAGCGTAAGTTCAAATCAGTCATGGCTTACTGTGAGTCCGTTATCAGGATCAAACAGCGGAACAGTTACAGCGGCTTATACCGCAAATACCGGAACATCGGCAAGAACTGCTTCTCTTACTTTCACAGCATCGGGAGCGACCGGAAGTCCGAAAACAGTTCAGGTAACTCAGGCGGGTCAGACAGTTCAGCCGGTTCTGTCGGTAACACCGTCTTTGCGTGAGGTACCGGCAGCATCGGGAACGACAACATTTTCTGTGTCAAATACCGGAACAGGAACAATGAACTGGATCGTGAGTTCAAGCCAGTCATGGCTTACCGTGAGTCCGTTATCAGGAACAAACACCGGAACAGTAACAGCATCTTATACCGCAAATACCGGAACATCGGCAAGAACCGCTTCTCTTACTTTCACAGCATCAGGAGCAACAGGAAGTCCGAAAACAGTTCAGGTAACTCAGGCGGGTCAGACAGTTCAGCCGGTTATGTCGGTTACACCGTCTTTGCGTGAGGTTTCAGCGGCATCCGGAACAACAACATTCTCTGTTTCAAATACCGGAACAGGGACAATGAACTGGATCGTGAGTTCAAACGCATCATGGCTTACTGTGAGTCCGTTATCAGGAACAAACACCGGAACAGTAACAGCATCTTATACCGCAAATACCGGAACATCGGCAAGAACCGCTTCTCTTACTTTCACAGCATCAGGAGCAACAGGAAGTCCGAAAACAGTTCAGGTAACTCAGTCGGCGGGTCAGCAGCCGGTTCTGTCGCTCACACCAAGTTTTGCCCAGAGTATTTCAGCATTATCCGGCAAACTCACGTTTTCCGTGTCAAATACAGGCACCGGAACAATGAACTGGACTGTAAGTTCAAACCAGTCATGGCTTACTGTGAGTCCGTCATCAGGAACAAATACAGGAACGGTTACAGCAGGCTATACTGAAAACAGCGGAACAACGGCAAGAACCGCTTCTCTTACTTTCACAGCATCAGGAGCGACCGGAAGTCCTAAAACAGTTCAGGTAACTCAGGCGGGTCAGATAGTGACACAAGGTTATCTTCAGGTTACAATCAATCCGTCAGGTGCGGTTACAGCCGGTGCAAAATGGACTGTAGCCGGTTCAGGTATCTGGAGGAGCAGCGGAGATAAAGCAGGGTTGTCCGCAGGAATTTATACAGTTGAATTTAATGCAGTATCAGGCTGGACAAAACCTGCGAATCAGACTGTAACTGTAACATCAGGGCAGGTTGCAACAGCAACCGGAACATATACTCTGCCAACAACATGCACGTGTATCCGGCTATGTAAGAGATTCAAACGGAGTCGGAATAAGCGGAGTCAGTTTGTCTTTTGAAAATATAGGTTCGGTAATCACAGATAGTTCAGGATATTATATTCAATCTGTAAAATACGGCTGGTTAGGGTTTGTTATACCTTCTAAAGCCGGATGTACATTTAGCCCATTTAACACTTATTCCAATGTAACCTCAAATACAAATCAGAACTATACGGTTTCCTGTGCGACATATGTATCTGTCTCAGGTTATGTCAAAGATTCAAATAGTTCCGGAGTCAGCGGTGTTACGCTGAGTTTCAGCAATTCAGGAGGTTCAACAACTACAAACACATCAGGATATTACAGTCAGTCTTTAAAAAGCGGCTGGAGCGGCACAGTTACGCTGTCAAAGAGCGGCTGTACATTCGCGCCGTCAAGCAAGACTTATACCAATGTAACTTCAAATCAGAGTCAGAACTATACAGCAACATGTATCTGTACGGCTACTTACATTATATTCGGTTCTGTAAAAGACTCTTATGGCAACGGTATAAGCGGAGTTACATTGACTTTCAGCAATTCAGGCGGTTCTTTAACTACAAACGCTAACGGATATTACAGCCATTCTGTGAAATGCGGATGGAGCGGTACAGTTACACCCTCAAAAAGCGGCTGCACATTCAGCTCGCCAAGCCGTTCATATACCAATGTCAGTTCAAACCAGCCGGATCAGAACTATACAGCATCCTGTTCATGCACGGCTACTTATACTCTTTCCGGTTATGTGAGAGATTCATATAATACAGGCATAAGCGGGGTTACTCTGACATTCAGCAACAGCGGAGGTTCGACAACTACAAATACATCAGGATATTACAGTCTTACTGTGAAATGCGGATGGTCAGGCACGGTAACGCCGTCAAAGAGCGGATGCACATCATTCACTCCGGCAAATAATACTTACACCAATGTAACTTCAAACCAGACTCAGAACTATACAGCAGCCTGCACATGCACGGCTACTTACAGTGTCTCAGGTTATGTGAAGGATTCGGCAGGCGTAGGTATCAGCGGGGTTACGCTGACATTCAGCAATAACGGAGGTTCGGCATCAACAGACTCTTCGGGATATTACAGCCGTTCCCTCTCATGCGGATGGTCAGGCACGGTTACGCTGTCAAAATCGGGATATACTTTCACTCCCGCAAACCGTTCTTACACTAATCTGACATCAAATCAGACAAGCCAGAGTTATACAGGGACAGCTTCATGCACGGCTGTATCTGTCTCAGGTTATGTGAAAAACTCGGCGGGAACAGGAATCAGCGGGGTTACGCTGACATTCAGCAACAACGGAGGCTTGGCGTCAACAGACTCTTCGGGATATTACAGCCGTTCCCTCTCATGCGGATGGTCAGGCACAGTAACGCCGTCAAAATCGGGATATACTTTCGCTCCTGCAAACCGTTCTTATACAAATCTGACTTCGGGTCAGACAAGTCAGAATTACACGGCGTCAGTTTCATGCACGTCTGTATCTGTCTCAGGCTATGTGAAAGATTCTTACGGCATGGGTGTAAGCGGAGTTGCTCTTACTTTCAGCAATTCAGGAGGTTCGACAACTACAAACACATCAGGTTATTACAGTCTGTCTGTGAAATGCGGCTGGTCAGGCACGGTTACGCCGTCAAAGAGCGGCTGTTCATTCACTCCGGCAAATAAGAGTTATACCAATGTAACTTCAAACCAGAGTCAGAACTATACAGCTTCAATTCAATCTGTTCGGTCAGTTCGTTATGTATCGCCGTATGGCAATGATACATATAACATTTGCACATATTCTTAAATCTCCTTGCGCCACTGTTAGTTATGCTGTCAAGCAAGCTAATTCCGGCGATATTATTGAAATTGCAGGCGGTATATATTATGAGTCAGGTATCAGGATAGATAAAGACCTTACAATTAAGGGTGCAAGTGCTTATGACACTGTAATTGATGCCAAAGGAGTTGACAGAGTTTTATACATATCCGGTAAGTACACGGTTGGAATCAGTAATTTGAAGATTACCAACGGCAAATCCTATGACGGAGGCGGCATTGAAAACAATGAAGGTATAGTAATAATAAGCAATTCTGTCATCAGTAGCAACTCTATAGATGGTATTGGTGGAGGCGCTATCAACAATAGCAGTGGTACAATAACAATCAACGATTCTACCATCAGTGATAACTATATGGTTGGTATTGGCGGAGGTGCTATCAACAATAGCAGTGGTACAATAACAATCATCAATTCCACTATCAGTAATAACTCTATAGATGGTATTGGCGGAGGCGCTATCAACAATAGTAACAGCGGGATTATAGTACTCGATAATTCTACCATCAAGGAAAATTCTGCTGATTTTGGAGGTGGTATTGATAACAGCGGGATTATAGTACTCGATAATTCTACCATCAAGGAAAATTCCGCTGATTTTGGAGGCGGTATCAACAATAGCAACAATGGGATAGTAACAATCACTAACTCGACTATCAGTGGAAATTCTGCTAGTATAGGCGGCGGTATCAATAACACTAACAGCAGTAAGTTGACAATCAAAAATTCCACTGTAAGTGGAAATGTCGCGGAAGATATTTATAACAACAATGGCGGTACAGTAACTATAGACAATTCCACTATCAGCGGCGGTATAGGAAACGGTAGCGGAACAGATAATACTGTCAACATTAAAAATACCATCATTGCCGGAAATGCTTACAGTGAGGGAATCCTTAATTCCTACGGATATAATCTTATTCTTGATACTGGCGGCTGTACCATCAATAACATCCAAAACTTCGGCACCGACATCATCGGCAAAGACTCGCTGCTTGGTCCTCTGGCGGAAAATGGCGGAGCGACCTTGACGCATTCGCTTTTGACAGGAAGCCCTGCCATAGACGCGGGAAGTTGTACTGACATTAACGGCAATTACGTCAGCACTGACCAGCGAGGGTATAAGCGACCACAAGGCATAACATGCGATATTGGAGCGTTTGAATCGAATTAGTCATGTAGTCATGTAGGGTGGGTTATCCACCCACCCTACAAATTATAAGGAGGAGAGAAATGAAAAAGCATTAATTTTGGCAATGGCAATGGTTATGCTGGCGGGCTTTACAGCTTACGCGCAGCAGTCAGTTCCGCCGCTAATCAGTTATCAGGGAATGCTGACAGATGCAAACGGCGTTCCTATGATCGGAACAAAGAAACTCACATTCAACATTTACGGTTCAGCAACAGGTACAGATGTAGTATGGGGCCCGCAGGTGTTTGACGGTGTGCCTTTAATCGGCGGCAGATTCAGCGTTATTCTGGGAAGCACTGACACAGCAGGGCGTCTGATAACAAATGCTTTCGCGCAAAAGATCGGTATCTTGGAATCAAGGTTGACAGCAATACTGAAATTGTTCCCAGACAGCAGATACTGAGTACGCCGTATGCAATCAAGTCTGATAAAAGTCTTATGACTGATGTTATTTACTGTAGTAAACAAGGCTTGATAAAAGATTTAAAACCCGAAACAGGTTGCTGGTATAAGATTAATTTTTCTGCTTCAGATTGCGGAGGAAGGTTGCCTCCGACTGATGAATCTTATGAAGGAGTGCCGAAAACAGTTAATATCTGCGGAGGATGGGGAAGTATAAACGTTTTTGGTGTGAGAAACGGTAATGCTACGGCAACTCCTCCTGTATCTCCCGGAATAACTGTATGTATCAATCCACCTTGTAGCAATGCAACTGAAGGAGACTACAATGTAGGAGTCTTATATTTCAAAGTCCGTTAGTCATGTAGGGTGGGTGATAACCCACCTAAAACAAAGGAGGTTTTTAAAATGAAACGTTTTACAAGTTTTAAAGGAAAAACAGCGGGCTGGCTTCTGATTTTTGCATTTATAATCAGTCCGGCTTTTGCTGAGGTTACAGAGCAGAACATACAGGATGCTGTTCTGGAAAAAGGACAGCTTCGCCGGAAATGGATATAAACAAAGACGGCAAAATAGATGTAGCGGATTTGGTAAAACGGATAATACCGCCAATTCCGAAAGATAGCCGGTATATCGGCACAATGTCTTTTGACGAGGAATTTGCTTTAGCGCCTCAGTCTGTTGATATGGTGATTGGACAGACAGGATCCGATGCAACCTTTAATATTGACAATTCTCCCTTCTTTTCAGATGCTTTTAAAATGAACGGGAGTTTCGGGACTGATACTGCTGCGTTCACTTCTGAAGGCGCAGGCGTTTTTGAAAACGATACTTTAAAAAAACGCAATCCCCTTAACAAAGATATTTCATGGAAACTGAATATCAAAGATGCAACCGTGAAAGACGGTCTTATTCAGGCAAAATTCACCATGACTTACACAGGTTTTAAACAGGGATCAAAAGTATTGGATGTTACCGGAACGATCTATCTGAAAGGACAGGTTGCAAGCGAGGGTTTGTCATTCAAGGATGCCAATAACATGACGTTACTGGTTCAGAAGTATGGGGTTAAGTAAACGGATTAGTTAAATGAACATCTACAAGGATTGTGTGTAAGAAAGGATTATCAGTGTATAATAAAAAATCCTCTTCTTATACCAAATCCTTGTAGATATAAAAAAGGAGAAAACAAAATGAAAAAAGCATTAATTTTGGCAATGGCTTTGGTTATGCTGGCAGGCTTTACCGCTTATGCCCAGACAACATCAGTTCCTCCGTCAATAAGTTATCAGGGAATGCTGACAGATGCAGGCGGCAGTCCCATGACCGGAACAAAGAAACTCACATTCAATATTTATGACGCGGCAGCCGGCGGCAATCTGATCTGGGGTTCGCAGGTCTTTGACGGCGTGCCTTTAATCGGGGGAAGATTCAACGTTATTCTTGAGAAAGATACAGCAGGGCGTTTAATCACAAGTGCTTTTGGTGCAAAAGAGAGATATATCGGAATAAAAGTTGATTCCAATGCTGAAATTTCTCCAAGGCAGCAGATATTGACAACGCCGTTTGCCGTGCAGGCGGAAAAGGCAACGACAGTACAAGGAGCAAATTTATATGTTGATTCCACAAGCGGCAATGTCGGTGTAGGAACAACAACTCCCGGAACAAAATTGGATGTTTCCGGTAAAGTAAAAGCAACTAATGTAGGCAGCACGTTTATTCACTGGGGAAGCTCCAAGTGTCCTCAAAATACAGAGCTTCTTTATTCAGGATTCGGGTTTAATGGGCATTATACTGTAGGTGGCGGAGGCGCTGAACCTATTTGTATGGCTCCGGGTGATCCGGGTACTCCCGGTCCCGGAACTAATTATGGCGATCTTCTAAACCCTATTGGAACCGGAAATCTACAACGGATGCCACCCGGCATAACCGAGATGAGAGAAGTAAAATGCGCTGAATGTTACGCTGCTGGTCCGTCATTTGTTGTATGGGGAACTTCAAAATGTCCGAGTGGATGGACTCCTGCATATACAGGTTATGGAATGGGAGCTTATTACAGCGGACACGGCAAAAGCAACCGTCAGTGTGTTGATAATGTAACTTTCGATGCCAGTGTAGCAAATAAAACTTATGGTGATATTTGGTATGGTACTGTTTTGTGGAGTAACGACGATTTATCAACAACTGATTATCCTACTAACACCTATGTCAAGTGTTCGGTGTGTGTTAAAGAATAAGGATTTTGAATAACAGATTAAACGGATTTCTTTAAACCCTAATCTATCTACAAGGATTGTGTGTAAGAAAGGGATTTCGGCAAATTGTCTGAACTGTGATTTTCTTATGATTTATGTGATTGCCGTGATTTTAATGCGGTTTAATCCTATAAATCATAATAATCATTTGGGAATCACAGTTCAGACAAGGGGCAATCAACCCGAACCGCTGATAATCATGATGAAAATGATGCCGCTGATATAGCCGATTTTCATCATGGTCATCATAAACATCAGGATTATCAGCGGTTCAGACATCCACAGGGATTTTATGTAAGAAAGGGATTTTTTTGCCCATCTCCTTGAACTATGATTTTTTTATGATTTATATGATTACCGTGATTTTCATGCAGTTCAATCATGTAAATCATAAGAATCATGAGGTAATCACAGTTCGGACAATGGACACAGCAACCCAAACAGCTGATAATCATGATGAAACTGATGCCGCTGATATAGCCGATTTTCATCATGGTCATCATAAATATCATGATTATCAGCGGTTCAAATACTGTGAATCCTGAAAATCATGGCTCAGACAAATATTATTAAGGAGAATATAATATGGATAAAATAACGATTCAAATCAAACCGGAAATAAAAGAAAAAGCCGAAGCTATTTTGCAGGAATTGGGAATTTCTTTGTCTTCTGCTTATGAAATATTTTACAGGCAAATTATCGCACACAGGGGGTTGCCTTTTGAAATGCGTATCCCTAATGAAACAACAATCATTGCAATGGAAGAAGCCCGTAAAGGAGAAGGAAAAAAATATGCCGATGTAAAAGAGATGATTGAAGATATGGAGGACTGATGCTTCCTATCAGACCGACTTCCCAGTTTAAAAAAGATTTGAAAAAAGCGATAAGACAGGGAAAAAATACAGATTCTCTGACGTATATGCTTGAACAACTGGCAAATATGAAACAACTGCCGCCTTCCTGTAAAGATCATAAACTCAAAGGAAGTTGGCGGGATTTCCGGGAATGTCATATTGAACCTGATTGGCTGCTAATATATACTATAACGGATTTTGAATTAAGACCTGTGCGTTTGGGAACACATACAGAGCTGTTTGGATAAATTTAAGAATTACGCTGATTTCGCAGATTTTTATCCGTGTCATCCGTGTCATCTTGTAAATCCGTGATTAAAAAGAAAGGAGAACTTTATGCAACTGCTTACAATTGATTCAAATCAGATAACTCTTCCGCAGGATGTATTTGTCAGGCTCAAAGGAAAATCTGTTCAGTTTATTGAGATTCAGGGCGGTTTTATAATAAAACCTGTTTCACAGATTTCCAAAGCAGAATACACACTCGAAGATCTGTTGGCAGGCGTTTCAAATGACAACATTCATTATGAAACTGATACAGGCAAACCTGTAGGAAGGGAAATCTGGTAAATGAACCTGTATATTCCTGAACGCGGCGATATGGTCGTTACGAGGCTATACAGCATCTACAAGGATTGTGTGTAAGAAAGGATTGCTCTGCACATTGTCTGAACTGGGATTTACAAGCTATTTGAATGGTAATTACGTCTATAGACAGCATAAAAACCGCCTCTGCTTTGCGTGCAAAACTTTCCGCTTTGGAAAACGCCCAGAGAACAGCGGCAAAGGTCAGAATCCTTCTCGACGGTCGGATACGATACTATGGGACTGAAATACCTGCAAGAAGACCCGGACAGACCCGCGGCGATTCTTATGTGACTGAACATAATCACAAAACAGGTCGTGTCCGATCATGGATGGAAAGTTATAATCATGCGGGTGATGTTACGCGTGTTCATCCCAAAATGATCTACGGGCAGTCTGTCATTGTTCAACATTATCCGCCAACCGGCAGGGAGCTGGAATTATGAATTATTCAAAACAGGAGTTCGGACAGGCTCTTAAAAGAGAATTACTGTCCGGTTACGATGTCGTGAGACTGGCAAGGTGGGCGCATAAGCTCTTTATGGAGCATTCCTCGCATCTGGAAAAGGGGTTGCAGGAGATACTGATGCAGATTGTAGCAATGGAAGAGGACGCTGAATTTGAATTTTCAGAAGCCGAATTAAAAAAAATGGCTGAAGAGCTTGCCGCTGAAGTAACGGCAACAGATTCTGACAGAAACGAAATGAGTCTTTACATCTGTATTGATCCGGATGTAGCAGCATTTGTTCACAAACTTGCAGAGAGGAAAAATACCGATGCTGAAAAAATAGTAAATGACTGGCTCAGAAAAAATATGGAATTAATACAGGCAGCCATATAGAGATTCCTAATCAGAAAGTGCATCATGGAGTATTTTGTCAGAACCTTGATTTACCTGATTTAAATGATTTACAGGATTCAGTCAATCATAAGAATCATCAGGATTACGCATTAAAAAAGATAAGGAGGCAATTATGCCATCTCTTTCATATAATGATTATGTAAAAGGGATCCGGAGATTGAGCCTTGAGGAGCAGTTGAATCTGATAGAATTCATTTTTGCAAATCTGAGAAAAAGGCTGAATCACGAGGCTTTCAGCATATCCGAAGACTCCGGATGCAATAATCTGAGCGAGTTCTGCGGAAAATGGCAGGATGATCAGGATGCTGATGAAATTGTTTCAACTATTTATGCAGACAGGAGAAGGAATATCCGTTCCGAAAAGGCGGTATTATGACTGAAGAGAATCATCAGGGAATCACGGTTCAGACAACGGGAGTGAAAAAATGGCAATGCGGATTAAAATGACGGATTGATATGAAAACTGTTCATCAGGAAATCCTGGAATATCTGACGTATGATGCTTATTCTCCTTTCGGAGAATGGCTGAATGCGTTGAAGGACATAAAAGCAAAAGCAAAAATACGTGTCCTTCTTGATCGGTTACATCTTGGAAATTTCGGAGACTGTAAATCTGTCGGAGAAGGAGTTCAGGAATTGCGTATCCATTACGGTAACGGATACAGGGTTTATTTTGGCAGGGATGGTAACAAACTGATTCTGCTTCTTTGCGGCGGAACAAAAAAGACTCAGCAGAAAGACATCCGAAACGCCAAAGAATACTGGGATGACTATAGGAGAAGGAAAAATGAATAAAGTGTCCAGATCATATCAGGAGCAATTATTAAAGGCTCTGGCAGATCCGAAGGAAGCGGCGGAATATCTGAATGCGGCTATAGAAGAAGGCGATCCCGAACTCTTCCTGACAGCCGTTGAAAATGTTGCACAAGCCTGTCACCTGAAAAAGCAGGTAGAAAATATCTCCTTAACTGACTTTGTGAATATCCTTGAATCTGCCGGGTTAAGATTTTCAACAGCAGAGTAAAGCATGTTTGAAAAGATTCTTTCATCCACGCTTTTGCCCTCGTTACGAGGCTCTGCCTCGTAACGACTGTATTGCAGGCTCTGTCTGCTTCACACAGAATGAGGCAGAGCCTCATCATCATGTGTTACAAGGCAGAGACTTGTAACGAGAAGGGTGTCCGCCAACGGGGGTTGCCTTGAACTGTGATTCTGATGATTCGTATGATAACCGTGATTTAAAGGTGTGTCCCGCTTTTTACACAGAACCGGGAAGAATCAGGGAATTCTTTATTCCTTTAAGTACAGGGATTTGTTATAAGAAGAGGGATTTATAAGAAAAATCGTGGAAAATCCTCTTCTTATAAAAAATCCCTGTACCGTGTAAAAAGCGGGACACATCCTGATTTAATCATGACAATCATAATAATCATCAGGATTACGCATTAAAAAAGATAAGGATGCAATTATGACATCTCTTTCATATAATGATTATGTAAAAGGGATCCGGAGATTGAGCCTTGAGGAGCAGTTGAATCTGACAGAATTTTTTCTGCAATCAATATGAAAGGATAATAATATGCTTTTATTATATATACCAAAAAGAATATTTGATACAGATGAATATCATCGTATGGCAGAAGCAGGCATTCTAAAACAGGATGAACATGTTGAACTCATAAACGGAGAGATTATTGATATGGCGCCTATCGGAACTTATCACGCTTCATGTGTTGACAGATTAAACCGTCTCTTTTCCAAAAGACTTCCTGAAACAGTAATTATACGGGTGCAAAATCCTGTTCATATAGAAAAATATTCAGAACCTCAGCCTGATATTGCAATTTTAAAAATGCAGCCTGATTTTTACGCCGACCGTCATCCATGTCCTGACGACGTATTATTAATCGCGGAAGTAGCTGATACATCGCTTGAATATGAACATAAGGTAAAACTTCCCCTGTATGCAAAAGCCGGTATAGCAGAAGTATGGATTGTAAATCTGAAAGAGGAGTGTGTGGAGGTACATTCAAAACAGTCCGGAGAGAGATATGAAAAATCCGGAAAATTTAAAAAAGATAAGATTCTTATATCAGAGACATTTTCTGATATTAAGATTGCGGTTAATGAAATAATCGGAAAAAATCCGTGAGTCAGATGCTTACGGGTAAATATATTAAGGAGATGTGACTATGAAGACATTCTCAAAATGGACAATCGAAGAGGTGGAAGAGAGATTTCAGATTGTATCAGTCAATAAAAGCGATCTCCTTGAAAATTGGCTCGGATTTACTTCTGAACTTTCTCAGGAAGAAGAAAAGCTGCTGAATGTATTGTGTAAAAAATTACAGTCCCGCGTCTGGGACTGGAATGAAGAAGAACTGAAAGTCTGTTTTATCGGATTGCTGCTGTATATGGCGGATTTTGATCGGGAGAATTACCGCTCTTTTCTGGAAAGAGAAATTTCTGTTTCATACGAAAATGAAATATTGTCAGGAACAGTTGATTTTATTGTGGCGCAGGGCAAACGTTCCCCGAAACGTCCTTTTTTCTTTATTCATGAATATAAAAAAGAGCAGGAATCTCCGAATGATCCTTTGGGACAGCTTATGATTGCAATGATTGCCGCACAACTGCTCAATAATGACAGCAATCCTGTTTATGGAGCTTATGTTATGGGACGGCACTGGTATTTTGTTGTACTTGACGGTTTAAATTATGCTGTAAGTGTGGGTCATAATGCCGCTAAGTATGAAGAGCTGAAGAGTATTCTTGAGATTCTGAAGAATACCGGAATGATTATTGATAATTTAATCGGCAAGGAAAATCAGTAATTCAAATTTTTATTTATTTTATTTAAAGGAGGGTTTTAAAAATGAGAAAAAATCTCAGAGTTGTAATGGCATTGCTGGTGATTATGCTTGTTTTTGCAAGTCAGTCGCCGGCTGCGCTTACGCAGGCTTTTGTCGAAGGTTCTTTTGAAAACAGAACCACAGACAAGGCAGTTTGTATGGGCGCAGGAGGAAATGTAGGAAAGTATCCGAATCCAAGCGGACAGGTTCCGAGCTACTTCACAGGGTCAGCTTACCAAAGCTAGGAATCTGCATTCGGAGCTATGGTAGCAGGGAGGCAGGGTTATCCTAATTCGGTAAATGACTTAAATAAGGATGCAGCAAATCTTATTGCCAAAGGAATAACGTATAAAACATCAGGACAGACTGGAATCAGTGTAATTACAAGAACTAGTGACTGGGAGTCATGGAAAGCCACAATAGGCAGCGGCGCATGGGATATCCGCTTTCCGGGAACAAGGCTTTATTCAACAGGCGAGATGTTTGTTCAAGCAGATATTCAAAATTATTCTGAATCTGAAATTCTCAAAGCCGCAGAGCTCTATCGGGCAATTCTCTTTATCAATCCTTCTGACACAGAAGCCGCCAAAGGACTTCTGCAAACATATCAGGAACGCATGATTCCTCTTATTTTTGCAGGAAATACATCTCAAATGCTGGCATTTCTGAACCGCTATGCGATGACTTCTCTCACCTATGAAATAGGGCTTTTGGATGAAGGCGTAGCACATTACAGAAAAGCCGCAGGCATCTTTGTAGAATTGACTGAAACCCCTTCGGATTTGAAATATCTTGACGGAACAGCAGGCTCTTATTCGGATTATAAAGATATATTCAAGTATGATACTCTTATCAAACCCGATTCAGGGACAGCATAGCAATTGTTCCCAAAATTCTTGAAACTTATGCTCCGTGCTGTTGCATTTCAGTCTGAAGCATTGGCGCACAGGGTTGACAGAATATATATGAATATTTTTGAATATCCTGTTCTGCCTTATGATTCTTTAAAAAATGGCCCGGATAATAATAATCCTGTGGAAAATCGTCTGGAGCTTGTGCAGTATCTGAATGAACAGGCATCATATATCCAGAATGAAATTCTGCTTGCAAATGCTTATTCAGGCGTTTTTACCGAATCTGACTGGCTGAATGTAACTGATATTGGAAGAGCCTCCGGGATTGTTACGAATCTTCTATCAATGAAAGACCTTATCCGCGACGGCATGGTCTGTTTTACCATAGCAAGAAATGCAACAGGCGCTGTTACCGGCGAATCTTACGGAGTTTATCCGCCTGAATATGTGCCGTTTCTTGCATGGGATCCGGATAAGATTATAACTGGTTCCACTTCTTATCAGAATTTCTATGACTGGGCTTATGAAATCGTAAGTTCGGCACAGAATTATCAGAATATTGCTGAAGCTGAAACACGGGAATTTGACGCAAATCAGGATAAGATGAGGACTCAGCTTGATAATATTCGAACTCAGTATTTTGCATGAGCTTGGTCAGTTGTGCGGAATGATTCGTGATTCAAAAGACGGTAAACTGTACCGGATGTTAGTCTATGCACTTTTTCCGCCAGCAGAACGTCTTAAAATGTATGCGTACAAGCTTAGTCCGGAGAAAGCTCGGGAAGAATATACCAGCAATGGAAAAATATTGAACTTGCTGAAACAGAAGTTGATGCGGCAATGATGGATTTGGAAAATCTTGTCAAAGAGATGGCGAAAAAAGAGGAGATTGCAGTAAAAATTACTGGAGTATATAACAATCTCGCTCAGATAATTCTTGAAAGCGGAGAAAAGATTGCCGCTCTGGCAATTTCAGAAAGGAGAACTTAGAGCAAAGCAGATAGAATATGAAAACCGCAAAAAACGGAGAAGCGGTTTACTTAGTTCAGTTGTAGGTGTTATTGCATCGGCTGCTTCGACATTTGTAGGCAGTATAATAGCATCCCCATGTACACCGGGATTAGCAGGGATTCAGGCATTACTAAGCGGAGCAGCAGGGCTTGCCAATATATACAGTTCTTATGCTTCTACAAATGCCATTGCAGGCAACAGTGCCAGTACTGCCCGCCAGCTTGGTTATATTGAAGCTCAGAAAGAAAGAATCCGTGCTTTTGAAAGTGCAAGTATGCAGTTTGCCAGTCGTGATATAAATCTTTATCAGACAGAAGAGGCATTGTATGAAATGACTCTTCGCTGTGAACGCCTCAAGCTGAGTATTCTTCTGGCTGAACAGCGTGAAGATATGGCACATGGCGAATTATCCAATATGATTGGGAGAGTTGCGTTTCTCCTTCAGGAATGGAGCAGAGCCACATATTTTGCGACAATCAGTCCTTTGAACCGTGCTGATTACCGCCTGATTCTCTCTCTTGCCATGTGTGATGCAAATGAAATGTTCAGTTATGCGCAGGAACGGTGTTATCTTGCTGCAAAGACTGCTGAATACCGGATTAATCCTGATCCGACTTTGACATACATCAACACCACGATTAAAAACATCATGAAAGCAAGGCGCACAGAGGATTTGCTGACATATCTGAACGCATTGAAAACAGATGTTTACGGACAGCAGATAAAGCAGGGAGCAAGGCAAACAGACAGTCTGAAAATGTCTGTACGGCATTTTCTTGTTCAAAACAATGATATTGAACTCGACTCCAGCGGAAACATTATTCCAAGTCAAAGCACATTTGAAACTCAGTTGGATGCAAACGGAAATCCGTCAAATACACAGGCAGTTTCAGATGCGGCATGGTTAAGTTTTCTCCAGAGTAATTGTGCTGTTTGATTCAAAAATCAAAGCCAAGAAACTGGAATTTGCATTCAGCACATCTTTAAATGCCAGAGCAGATAACCCGCTTCATATTCCTAATTCAAGAGGTATGCTTCTGTCATGGAACGGTGATAATCCGAGTGAACAAAACGGTGTTACTATTCTTCGTATTAACAGAGGAGGCGGATGGACTATCCTAGATAATGAACGGGTAAGAATCAATCTAAAGCAGGAAGGAAGTTCAGTTGTCCGGTTTAAAAAATGGGATACTGAACCGACTGCTATGCGTTTCTGGAATCTTGAATCTGTTATGTCAAATGTGATTGCTGCTGTCAACGGCAAAGCTCCTCAAACTCTTATCAGTGATGATGGTTACCGTCCTTCAACTCCTCAGTTCCATGAAAGAAGCCCCGCCAATGATCGCTGGGTATTCACAATAAGAGGGGATATGGGCGGCGGCGTGAATGCAAAGGTGCTTGAACAGTTGGATAAGATTACAGATATTGAGATTACCTTTGATGTTACATATTTCACGCCTGTATCCCTGCGGGAAAAAGCAGAATAAAAGATGTGGGTTGGTCAAATTGAATTTGACAGGTTAAGAGACCTGCGGGATTTTAAAAACCCGCAGGTCTTTTGGAGAAAAGGAGCAAAAATGAAAGAATTAAAAGAAATCAGCCGGATTGTTTCTTCGGTATGTTCTCATCAGCCTGCTGTGGCTGCGGCTTATGTTTTCGGTTCGGCTGCAAAGGGCAGGACAGGAAAGCATAGCGATATTGATGTTGCTGTTCTGCTGGATGAAACATATTCAAAGTCATTTTCACTGCTTTCACTGATGACTGACCTTGAAGAATCTCTCAAATGCCGGACTGATGTGATTGTACTGAATCATGCGGGCGAACTGCTCAAATATCATGTGCGCAGAGACGGCAAGCTGGTATTTGAAAGGTCTTCCCGGTTTCGCAAGGATTTTGAAATACGGGGCAGAAAATCTTACGAAGATTTTCTCTATCTGCATAAAAAATATGCAAAAACAGTTGTTTACGGAGAAAAACATGGTTGATATGATTCTGCTGGAGCGTCTTGTTTCAGATATAAAAATCAATATCAAAGATTTAAAACAGGCATCAGATATTACATGGGAAGTTTATCAGACAGATAAAAGATCGCGGCGTTTTGTGGAGCGTACCCTTCATATTACAATAGAAGCCTGTCTTGATGCTGCGCATCATATCATCTCAGATGAGCAGTTCCGTGAACCTTCAAGTTACCGGGATACTTTTGCAGTTCTCACAGAAAATAAAATACTTACGACTGATGATTTGGAACGGTTTCATAAGATGGCTTCTTTCCGCAATCTTCTGGTTCATTATTATGAACGCATAGATGATGCGATTGTATATGGGATTTTCAAAAATAACCTGTCAGATTTCGAGATTTTTGTTGAAAGAATAACCGCATATCTGACAAAACAGAAGGAGAAATAAAAACGAAAAAATTCACAGGGATTTTTATGGCTTTGGCTTTTGTTATGCTGGCGGGCTTCACAGCTTATACGCAACAATAAAGAAGAGATTCTGGCAGGCGGTAAAAACCGGATTGGAATAAAAGAGCTTGATAAATCAGGATGGTTAAAAATTATGAAGATTCGTGATCCGACAAAGCCTTTCCCTGCTTCATGAACTGGATAAAGGAGAATCCGAAGTAATTGTTCTTGCCTGTGAACAGAAAGTTGATGAGGTTATTATAGACGAAAAGATTGCCAGAATGCAGGCAAGTATTATCGGGCTTGGCGTGGTGGGAACTCTCGGTCTGCTGCTGAGAGCAAAAAAACAGAGGCTTATACCGGAAATAAGACCTTTGACTGAAAAGATTCTTAAAGCAGGGATATATTCATCAGGATATTGTTTATGGTATTCTCCGTGAAGCCGGTGAATGACACTTTTTTTAACTTTAACGAAAAGGAGAAAATTGTATGAAAAAAGCAGCATTAACTCTTATCATCATTGTATTGGCAAGCCTCACGGCGCAGGCACAGACAACATCAGTTCCGCCTCTAATAAGCTATCAGGGAATGCTGACAGATGCAGACGGCAATCCCATGACCTGAACAAAGAAACTCACATTCAACATTCAATATAAAAGACTCTGAATCATGACAAGGAGATTAGAATGAGAATTGTTACAATACCTGAAGATAAATATTTGCAGATACAGCAGATTATCAAATATCTGAAAAAAGAGGCGGAACTGATTCAGAATGATGATTTCATAAAAAAACTATCTTTTGTCCATAAGTTGCTTTGTGAAAGAGAGAGGTCTGACCGAGACAGGGGAGAAAAAATTTCTTTGAAACGGGTTCGGGTGAAAAATTATAACCTATATCGCAGAGGATTTTGATGCGCCTTTGAATGATTTCAGGGAGTATATGGAATGAATATTCTCTTGGATACCCATATCCTGCTGTGGCATCTGACAGATGATCCGAGATTGGAAATCAGCCGCAGCCGAATCATTGAAGATAACGCATATACAAAATATTTCAGCGTTGTCAGCCTGTGGGAAATGGCAATCAAAATCAGTCTTGGAAAGCTGGCGATCTGTCAGCCGATAGACAGGATTGTTCCTGATGAAATCAATATTCTGAACCTGAAAATTCCGCATGTTCTCAAAGTTCAGGACTTGGCTTTTCATCACAGAGACCCTTTTGACAGAATGATTATTGCACAGGCAGTTTCAGAAAATATGGCGGTTATGAGTCAGGATGAAGTTTTCAGAATGTATGGCATTAATTTGATATAACTTTAATTAATAAAAATGTATCTACAGAGATTGCAGATAAGAAAAGGATTATCACTGTATAAAAAAATCCTCTTCTTATACCAAATCATTGTAGATATAAAAAGGAGGAAAAGTAAAATGAAAAAAGCATTAATTTTGGCAATGGCAATGGTTATGCTGGCGGGATTTACAGCCTACACGCAGACAACATCAGTTCCGCCGTTAATCAGTTATCAGGGAATGCTGACAGATGCAGACGGCAAACCCATGACCGGAACAAAGAAACTCACATTCAACATTTATGATTCGGCAACAGGTACAACTGTTGTGTGGGTGCCGCAGGTGTTTGACAGTGTGCCTTTAATCGGCGGGAGATTCAGCGTTATTCTCGGAACTACTACAGACACAGCAGGGCGTTCAATCACCGGTGCTTTCAGTTCAGGCACCCGATATCTTGGTATTACAGTTGACACCAGTGCTGAAATTGCTCCGAGGCAGCAGATATTGAGTACGCCGTTTGCAATGCAGTCTGCTAAGGCTGACTATGCTACCAAAGCAGGCAGTGCTACTAATGCTGACTATGCTACCAAAGCAGGCAATGCTACCAATGCTGACTATGCTAAGAGTGCCGGGAGTGTTGCCGGTTTACCTCCTGCTGATTATGACAGCGGTTGGTTTTCTGTAAATAAAGACAGCCAATATCAAAAAACCTATTCCTTAAACAGCTTACCAAGGTTAGCGGTTATATGGGGTGCTAGTGATAGCTCGGGAAATCAAATGGTTTTAATTGACAGAACACTGGACACTAATCAGGTGGGTTGTATTCTTAAAGATATTACAAAAACAGGATGTGTAGTTGCGACAGGTAAACAAGCTGCTTTGACTGTAAGTATGATTAATGGTTATGCCAGGGTTCTAATGTGGAAATAAGAAGTTTAAGGCTATACTATACAGTTAAACCCTAAGGGTTTTTGAAACCCTTAGGGTTTGAACATCTACAGGGATTGCGTTTAAGTAAAGGGATTAAGAAAATTCTTTCTTATACGCAATCCCGATGGAAAGGAGAATAAACCATGATTGTAACCATAAATGTACCTGATAATCTGCCAAAAAGAAAATTAAAACGGCGGATCAGAGAACTTGAGGAAAGCCTTAAAAATGAAGCAAAAAAATATAATGCTGAAAAAGGCAAAACTGACAAGGCAAATAATGACCTGAAGTTATTTTTGGAAAGTTTCGGAAGCTGGCAGGATAACCGGAGCGCTGAGGAGATTATCGAGGAAATCTATATGACACGCATATCAGATAAACAGGATATTCAGCTATGAACTATGTTTTGGATACAGACATCTGCATTTACTGGCTGAACGGAAATAAAAGAATCCGTGATAAAATTATGCGGATTGGAACTGACAGTCTGAGAACCACGATTATTACTGTTGCCGAACTGAGATACGGGGCTTACAATTCTCAGAAAGTTGAAGAAAATCTCATCAATATAAACAAGTTTCTGAGGAAAGTCAGGATTATCGGTTTAGGAAAGAGAGCTGCCGAGAGATTCGGAGAAATCAAAGCGGAACTTCGTAAAAAAGGAGAACTTATCGGTGATTTCGATATTGCGATTGCTTCAATCACGCTGAATCATAAAGGAATTCTGATAACAAACAACATAGAACATTTTAAAAGAATAGCCGGATTGCATTGTGAAAACTGGCTTATCTGAAAAATTACTTCATTAAGAATCATATAGAATTTTTGCAGGTTTAAGGAGATTTGAAATGCAGACAATACAGGCATCGGATGCCTGCGGGCGGTTATCCGATCTGCTGAAATATGTTGTCTCGGAGCATGAATCTGTTGTTTTGACACATGAACAGGGGGATGCCGTGCTGATTTCCATGACAGAATGGGAATCTCTGAATGAAACTGTCCGCCTGTTAAAAGGTAAAGCGGCATTGAAGGCGATTATGGAATCTTTTGAAAGGCGTGATTCGGGAAGCTGAACTTTCCTGAATTTATGGTTGAATAATGAAATATGAAATTGAGTTTGTAGAGTTAAATGACAGAAAACCATTTAAGGAGTTTGTTCTTAAGCTGTCGGTAAAAGAAAGAGCAAGGATATTTGAAGCAGTCAATTATTTTCTGGAGCTGAAGAATAACAGCCTGCCCGTAAAGGAAAGCCTGTCAAAACATCTGGAAGACGGAATTTTTGAGTTAAGGTTATATGTATTTGATAAGATTGCAAGAATCTTATATTTCTATCATAAAGGCGGAAAGATTATCATAACACACGGCTTTGTCAAAAAGAGCCAAAAAACGCCGAAAAAGGAGATAGAAAAGGCAAAAGAACTGAGAGATGAATATAATCGGAGGTTATCATGACAAATTATGATAAATTGTTTCAGGAACAGATGCATAACCCGGAATTTGCAGAATTTTATGCTGAAGCAAGACTGGAAAGAAGAATAGATGAAATGCTGGAGATTTTGAAACAGAAAATTTCTGATAATGAACCCAAAGAGGTTCTTCTTAAAACTGTCGCGTCAATTCAGCAGCAAATAAAAGGAACTTTCAATTTGCAAGTAAACAGATGACATCTACTAAAGTGATAATTAAATTATGAAATATTATGATGATACAGAAAAAATCCGCGAATCATCGCGGAATATAATCATCTACAAGGATTTTGTGTAAGAAAGGATTAAAAAAAATCCTTTCTTACATGCAATCCCTGTAGATATTCATAAATCTGTAGGGACTTTGTGTAAGAAAGAATTAAAAAAATCCCTTCTTACATGCAATCCTTGTAGATATTCATAAATCTGCAGGGATTTTGTGTAAGAAAGGATTAAAAAAATCCCTTCTTACATGCAATCCTTGCAGATATTCATAAATCTACAGGGATTTTGTGTAAGAAAGGATTAAAAAAATCCCTTCTTACATGCAATCCTTGCAGATATTCATAAATCTGCAGGGATTTTGTGTAAGAAAGGATTAAAAAATCCCTTCTTAAACACAATCCTTGTAGATGGATTAATCAAGGAGGAAACAAACCATGAAAAAAACATCTTTGGCAATCATCATCATTCTTACCATTTTGGCAACTCTTTCTTACGCAGGCGTTGACAAATCCGGCGTAAAACCGAATGTCCTTTCACTTCCATCAGGACCCGGTTCAATCGAAGGCTTGGGAGAATCCTTTGAGCCGCAGCTCAATTCAGGAACAGCAACATATCGCGTTCCTCTGAATTTACCCAAAATCAGGGGCAATTCACCTGAATTGGCTTTGGAATACAATTCAGGCTATGGAAATGGCTCGATCGGAATGGGCTGGCGCCTGAATATTCCGTTTATCCAGAGACAGACGGACAAAGGACTTCCGCTTTATCAGGATAGCGATATTTTTATAGAATCAGGCGGAGAAGAATTTGTTTTAACAGATTCAGCAGGCATTTACCGAAGTGAAAACGAATCCTCTTTTACCAAATTTCAGAAAATGACAGACGGCTCATGGAAAGCATATCATAAAGACGGAAGTTTTTCAGTCTTCGGAGGCGCAGACAATGCCCGTCAGAACCGCGCCGCAGGTCAGACATTCCGCTGGATGATCTCATATCAGCAGGATACAAACGGAAACAGAACAGAATATGAATATTTTCAGGATAATGGACAGATTTACATCAAAGAGATCAGATACGGAAAACATGCAACTGCTTCATCTTCAGAATACCGTGTTCAATTTACATACGGGACAAACCGCCCCGATCCTGTAACAGATTACAGAGGACGGTTTAAATGCGTTACAAAACAGCGTCTTGTCAGCATTACAGTTTTTGACGGAACGCGCAGAATCCGTTACTGGGCTTTGGAATACGCCAATTCACGCAATTCATTGCTTACAGATGTTACGGTTTTCGGAGATGACAAGGCATTTATCGGAACCGGCTCACAGGTCAACAAAGATTTTCTTCCGCCGATGAAACTCGGCTATACTTCTGAAAAATTCAATCCGGCAATGATTAGCGCACAAGGCGTTCCGTTTGTATCATTTCAGGACGGAGAGGCGGATTTGGTTGACATAAACGGCGACAGCCTTCCTGATATTCTTCTGAATGAATATGACGGAACATATAAGTCCGCGATAAACAAAGGACAGGGAAAAGCATGGGATTCATTGAAATCCTTTAATTTCAGTCCAACTGCCAGATTAAAAGATTCCAAAACTCAGTTGGCGGATCTGAACGGAAACGGAAAATCAAAACTTCTGATTCAGGATTATACAGGAGCTTATTATTATTATCCTTTTGACGCGCCCCAGACATTCGGAAAAGATGTTGATTTTAAAATACCAGGCTATTTTCCCATTGACGATCCGAATGTGCGTTTTGCAGACATCAATAATGACAAAGCAGTTGATTTGATGGCAACTGACCCCGGTTCATTTTCTTTTTTAATCAATAAAGGAGAAGGCACACAGAATTATTTTCTGCAAAATCCGCCAAAACCGCCTGCTGACGGAATCAGTTTTGCAAACGGCTGGCAATTAGCAGATATGAACGGAGACAGGCTTTCTGATTTAGTCCTGATCGGAACACAGGAAGAGGGCGGAACCGTATTTCATGCAGGCAAAGGATGGGGCGAATTTGATACCTATGAAAACATGACAGGAGGTCCGCGTAAAACAGATTTGGGAAATTTAGGGATAGAAAGGCTTTTTATTTCAGATATTAATCATGACGGACTTTCAGATTTGATCTTTGTGGATTCAGGAGTTGTAAAATACTGGTTAAATGAAAACAATAACAAATGGGGTTTAAAACAGGAGATTACAAGCCAAATCCCTGATTATGATGCTGTGAATGTCGCAATCCGTTTTGCAGATATGAACGGAAACGGTTCAACTGATATTGTCTGGAACAGCAGAGCTATAGGAATGAAATATCTTGATTTTTTTCCAAATGAAAAACCTTTCCAGCTCAACAGGATTGAAAACGGAATAGGACGGATTATTGAAATTAAATATGCAACTTCAACAAGTTATATGGTTGCAGCAATGGGAACAAAGGATGAATGGACTTCTGTTATTCCTTTTCCTGTTGATGTTGTAAGCAGTTTCACGGTTTATGACGGTTCAGGCAATGTTTACCGCAGTAATATAACCTACCGTAACGGATATTATGACGGCAAGGAAAAAGAATTCCGGGGTTTTGAAAAAGCAGAGAAAAAGGGATCGGAGACGCGTCTGCTCCTGATCTGGTTATGGCGTATCTGTTTGATACAGGAAAAATTTCAGAAGCGTTAAAAGGAAAACCCCTGATTTTATCCGCACAGACCGCGACTGGTGAAGTTTTTTACAAAGAGAATTATACATGGAACGCCAAAATTATTGCAAACGGATTAAACGGGGATTTACGGAAAGTTACATTTCCGTATCAGCAGGCAAAAATACGCGATATTCTGGAAAAAGGAAACGGAACGCCTGTTCAGATGAAATGGGAATATGAATATGACAATTACGGAAACATGACAAAGCAGAATGATTACGGGCGTATGGATTCGGGCTGGGATGATGAACGGATAATCGTAAGCTCTTTTACATCAGGCTATTCTTCAGGTTTGTCAAAATGGATTCTTGACAAACCTGTTGAAACTACAGTTACAGATGAAAACGGAACATTGGTTGCAAAGAAACGGAATTATTATGACGGAAATTCAGGTTTCGGAGAGGTAATCAAAGGGAATCTGACAAAAACAGAGGACTGGGTAAGCGGGGATATTTACGTTATTTCTGTACGAAATGATTATGACATTTACGGAAATATCATTGCAGCTTATGATGCTCTTTACGGAACAGAATCAGGTCATTACCGTAAATTAGTTTATGATTCGGTTTATCATGCTTTTCCGATTCAGGAGATTATTTATACAGGAAAAACAGATATTCCAAGTTTAACAATGTCTGCAAGTTATGACTACGGCTTGGGAGTAATGACATCTTCAACAGATTTTAACGGATTTATCACAACCTACGGATATGACACATTCGGAAGGCTTGTATCAATAACAAAGCCGCCTGATACAGATCATACGCTTGAATATGATTATATGCTTGCTTATGATTTAGGAAACAGCAGAATTATCAACTGGGTGGAGACCCGGCAAAAAGATTCAGGCAATGACGGATTTTTAAAATCAAGAACATTTTATGACGGATTGGGAAGAAAAATCATGACCCGTTCCGAAGGTGAAAATTCAGGGCAGATTGTTGTTACAGATACAATAAAATTTAATGCACGGAAAACAGAATGGAAAAAATATCTTCCGTATTTTGAAACTGGCACACTGGATTTTGCTGATCCGCAGTTTAATACCGGATTTACCGAGCATTTTTATGATGCAATGGGAAGAGAGATAAGAGTAAATCAGCCCAAAGATTCAGACGGAAAAACTGTTTATTCAGCAACGACTTATAAACCTCTTATCAAATTTGTTCAGGATGAGGAGCAGACAAATCCGGCTTCTGAGCATTATGGATGCGGAATGCGTTATGTTGAAGACGGTTTGCAGGATAAAGACGGAAACGGGCGTTCTCAGGCAGGTTTATGAAGTTGTGAAACTGACGGATTTGGGCGAATTCGGGGGTCTGACGGAATGGCTTACAAGTTATGCTTATGATTTGAATGACAATCTTACTCAGATTACAGATTCTTTCGGAAATCAGAAATTCATGCAGTATGACGCTCTTAAACGGAAAACCTTCATGAATGACCCGGATCGGGGAAAGATGTATTATTCGTATGATGATGCGGGTAATCTGATTCAGACAAAAGACGCCAAATCACAGGTGATTGAATATGAATATGACGGAGTAAACCGTCTAATTGCTGAGTATTACGGAGAGAATAAAACAACGCCTGACGTTGAATATCATTATGATACATCTTACGGAGCAGTTGAAAAAGGGGATTTTTGGCAGACCTGTTCTCCGAGAATCATTTCCGAGATGATTCTGAATGATACGCCTTGTGATTTGTCATGCGATTTGAACAAAGACGGAAAAATTGATATTGCAGATGCAGTAAAAGCAGTCTCTTTGCCAAAAGAGACAATAAACGCAAGAAATATGAAAGGATTTTTATCATGGATAAAAGACCAGTCCGGGTATGAGCATAATTCCTATGATTCACGGGGCAGGGTGGAATGGGTTGTGAAACGGATTTGTTCAACGCAAAAGACCCCGCAGGTTTCGGAAACCTGCGGGGTTCTCAGATAGTTTTTACACTGCCATGCAATATGACAGCATGGATCGGGTAACAAAGCTGATTTATCCCGACCAGTCATATATCATATATAGTTACAATTCCAGAGGCTTGCTTGAATATGTTCCGAATGTGATTGACGGATATGATTACAATCCGTCAGGACAGAATGCAAAACTTGCAGTTGCCTGCGGAATTGAATCTGTTTATGAATACGACCATCGCCTGCGTCTGCAAAGCCTTAATACAAAACGAATCCGTGATAATCTTGTTTTGCAGGATTTGAATTATCTGTTTGACGGAGTTTCCAATATTACAGGGATTCAGGATAACCGGACTCTTTCAGAGCTTGACACTATCGGACAAGAGCTTGGGATTGCTTCTGCTGACGCGCGCAAATTCAATGCAACACAGTCATTTGATTATGATTCGCTTTACCGTCTGACGCAGGCGGCAAATTCGGCGATTTACGGTACGATAAATTACCGTTATGACAGAATCGGAAATATGATTCACAAATCCGCGAATCTGATAACGCCTGATTCTCTGATGGATTTGGGAGCAATGACATGCGGCGGCAATTCAGGAACAAAAAACCGTTTCGGAAGAAATGCTGGAGATGCTCCGGGACCTCATGCAATAACAGCCACTGAAAAAGGCGTTTCAGGAGCTATGAAGTTTGAATATGACGCCAACGGCAACATGACTTCCGACAACGGCATGTCTCTTTCATGGGATTTCAGGGACAGGCTTGTCTCTCTGAAAAAAGGGACAACTGCGGCAGATTATCTTTATGATTATTCAGATACGCGCAAAAAGAAAACCGTAACTGATTCAGACGGGTCAGCAAGTGAAGTGATGTATATTGACAAATATTCGGAAATCAGGGACGGAAAGCTGATAAAGTATGTCTATGCCGGAAACAGCAGGATTGCACGCTCTGAAAATATCTGCGGCGGAAATGTTGCATTAAGTCCAACTGCGTTTTATCTGCATGACCATCTCGGAAGCACGTCATTTACTCTGTCTGATAACGGAACGGTAACAGAACAGCTTGTGAATTATCCGTATGGAAATCCGCGATTGGAGAAGAGGGCGGAATCTGCAAACGCGGTGGCGGATTATAAATTCACAGGCAAAGAAAGGGATTTGGAGAGCGGGTTGCAGTATTTTGAGGCGAGGTATTATTCAGGGGTGCTGGGGAGGTTTAATCGGGTGGATCCGTTGGCGGAAAGAATTAAGAAAGAATTTTTGACTTATCCGCAAAAGTTGAATTTGTATGCGTATGGAAATAATAATCCGATTATATTCATTGATCCTGACGGGAAATTTGCATTCTTAGATAACACTATTAAAACTTTCCAGAGAATGGGAGCAGAGTTCTCGAAAGGGACTCCGCAGGGAATATTGAACGCAGGACGGCTTGCGTTGGGTTATCCGTTTAGCATCTTAAGTGGGGACATCTTTGATAAACCATCAAATGTTAATTCACAAGTAAATACTTTTTCTATACCTGGGATACGAGATCGGGATGGTAAAATAGATTTAGTAACAGAAATAGGCGAAAATCAGCTCAAAAATAAGAGTCATTTTTTTGGGATCGGTGATATTATCCAGATCATAGGAGAAGAATTAGGAGGGATTACAATCAATTCTATACATGCAGCAGAAGCACTTGAAAAAACCGGAGGCGGTAATGTTTTCGCTCATAGTCAGGGAACAAGTGTTATGCGTGGCGCATTTGCATTGTTAGATCCTAAAATCAAATGTAATATTGATTATGTAGGATGGGGAGGACAGTCACATATCAGTATCCCATGGCATGGATTAAATAGTGCTGTAAATATCAGAAATTCTCGAGATATAGTTCCCCGTCTCGCTCCTCGTAACTGGTTTTCCCGATTATTCGGAGGTTGGGAACAGGGACCGGGACGTGGGCATAGCGGATCTCAGTATGGAATCACGGATTGACAGTTTTTAGCAGCCCGAATCGCCAATTTCCACAACTACAGGGATTATGGATAAGAACGGGATTTTTGCTGCCTGCTGTCTGAACCCTGATTAACCTGATTTAAAGGATTTTTAGGATTAAAAATCACGGTCATCATAAACATCAGGATTATCAGCGGTTCAGACGCGGCTATCTATCTACAGGGATTGTGTTTAAGAAAGGGATTTATGGGAATGGGCTGTGTGAATCCTTTCTTATACATAATCCCTGTAGATAAACGGATAGAATATCTACAAGGATTGCGTTTAAGAAAGGGATTTGCTAATATCCTTTTCTTAAACACAATCCCTGTAGATAAACGGATAGAATATCTACAGGGATTGCGTTTAAGAAAGGGATTTGCTAATATCCTTTTCTTAAACACAATCCCTGTAGATTAAACAGCAAAAAAGGAGAACAGTTTATGGAACGTCATTTCACAGCAGTTATTGTCAGAAGCGGCGACTGGTTTGCCGGTACAGTAAAAGAACTCTCCGGCGTGCATACTCAGGGAAGAACAGTTGAAGAGGTCAGGGAAAACCTGAAAGAGGCAATAGAGATGGTGATTGAATCCAATATAAGACATTTCTGCAAGTTTTCAGAATCTTATATCTAAGAGGATATTGCGGTTACATTATGAAACGTAAAAAACTGATAAAGCATTTGTTAAAACACGGCTGTATTCCTGAGCGTGAGCCCATTGGGTTGGGGTGAGCAAAGCGAACCCCGACAGTTTGTGTCTGTATTTGTGGCGGTTCATTTCATTCACCCCAGCCTACGGGCTGATTGGTCATCATAAATATCATGATTATCAGCGGTTCAGAAGCGGCTATCTATCTACAAGGATTGTGTTTAAGAAATGGATTTATGGAAATGGGCTGTGTGAATCCTTTCTTACACATAATCCCTGTAGATAAACGGATAGAATATCTACAAGGATTGTGTTTAAGAAAGAAGGAGGATATAAAGAAATGAAAGGCATTCAGTTTATGATAAATGACAGGGGTGAAAAAACCTCTGTACTTATTGATTTGAAAGAACATGCTGAACTATGGGAAGATTTTTATGACGCACTGCTCGCCCGCTCAAGCTCAAGAGCAGAGGAACCACTTAAATCTGTACGGGGACGGTTAAAAAAATATGCCAATCCTGACCTGATAAATAAAGAGAAATCCGCATGGGCGGCAGGCGGTAAAGGAAAAAATATCATGATATGTGATGCGAATATTATTCTGCGTTATCTTCTTGAAGATATTCCTGAACTTTCTGAAAAAGCCGCGCAATTCATTGAAAACAAGGAAATCTTTATTCCGTTTGAAGTTGCCGCCGAAGTTGTCTATGTTCTGGAAAAAGTATATAATATCAGCAGAAAAGAGTTAAGTCAGGCTGTTATTGATATGATTCACTATTCTAATATCACAACAGTTGATAAAAAGGTTCTGGAATATGCTTTAAACCTGTTTTCAGAGTCAAAAACAGATTTTGTGGATACACTTCTTTGCGGATATGCCTATGTTCAACATGCTGATATTATAACTTTTGATCATAAACTGAGTAACCGGATAAAAAGGATAAAAAAGCCTTGAATGATGGAATTAAAACCTGTAAATAAGCAACAAAATAAAGGAGGAAGAAACATGAAAAAAGTTGTATTGGCACTTACAGCCGTCATTATTATGGCGGCGGCGATTACAGCGCAGGCGCAGGATACATCTGTGCCGCCGTTAATCAGTTATCAGGGAATGCTGACAGACGCAAACAGCAATCCCATGGCAGGAACAAAGAAACTCACATTCAACATTTATGACACAGCCGCCGGCGGGAATGTGATCTGGGTCCCGCAGGTTTTTGACGGCGTTCCTTTAATCGGCGGGAGATTCAGCGTGATTCTCGGAACAACAGACACCGCCGGGCGTTTAATAAGCAATGCTTTCAGCGCAAAAAACAGGTATTTGGGAATTAAAGTTGATTCAAATACTGAAATTGCTCCGAGGCAGCAAATATTGAGTACGCCGTTTGCGATTCAGGCGGAACATGCGGCAAAAGCTGATCATGCTGATGTCGCAGAAAAAGTTATGTATGGCTCGATTCATCATCCTTGCAGAATAGTAACAGCTTCACATCCGAATGGAGCAGATTGCCAAGCCAATGAACAGTTAGTAGGGGGAGGGTGCAGATGTAGTGGATTGACTACAGGAGGATATCCAGATGGAAACAGTTTCCGATGTAATCAATATTGCACTCTTGCAGATTGGAAGTGGAATATACCTGCTACTGCATATGCTATATGCTGCGAAATTAGTAAATAAATAATAATTAATGTAACTTCATCTTGTTCCCACGCTTTGCGTGGGAACGCAGCCCGGACGTTTTGCGTCCTGTAATGACTGAAAAAAAACTGAACGCAAAGCGTGGGAACAAGAAACAGCTTGAACCGCTGATATGGCGGACTTTATCATGGTCATCATAAACATCATGATTATCAGCGGTTCAGACGCGGTAATCATCTACAGGGATTGTGTTTAAGAAAAGGATTTATGGGAATGGGCTGTGTGAATCCTTTCTTATACATAATCCCTGTAGATAAACGGATAGAATATCTGCAGGGATTGCATTTAAGAAAGGGATTTATGGGAATGGGCTGTGTGAATCCTTTATTATACATAATCCCTGTAGATAAACGGATAGAATATCTGCAGGGATTGCGTTTAAGAAAGGGATTTATGGGAATGGGCTGTGTGAATCCTTTCTTACACATAATCCCTGTAGATAAACGGATTAAACAGATTAACCGGATTGTTTTCTTAATCCGCGCAATCTGTTCAATCCGGTAAATCCGCGATTCAAATCTGTTGAGGAAGGAGTGAAATTTGCCAAAAAACTGCGTCATTGTTGCCGGACCTAACGGCTCCGGCAAGACAACCTTTGCAAAAGCATATCTTGAAACATACACTTATGAGTATGTCAATGCCGATGACATAGCATTTCACCTGAACCCGGAACAGCCGGAGAAAGTCCGAATTCAAGCCGGTCGCCTGTTTTTCCGAAAACTGTCAGCTATGACTGAACAGGGAAAAGAGATTCTCATTGAAACAACCCTTTCAGGTCAGTGTTTTCAGCGTATTATGAATCAGTTGCGACAAACAGGATATATCATTACCGTCATATTCATCTTTTTAGAAAATCCTGATCTCTGCATTGCCCGTGTAAAAAAGCGGGTTCAAAACGGCGGTCATGATGTTCCTGAACCGGATATTATACGCCGTTTCTATAGGAGTATAAACAATTTTTGGTAGTGGGTCAATCCAGACTGATATTTTATTATAATATCCTAAATTAATAAGGATTATAATAATAGTTTCAAGTCAATTTTGAACCACTACCGTGATTCGTATGATTTTTATGATTGCCGTGATAAACTGTCCTGAACTGTGATTTCCGTATGATTTATGTGATTATTGTCCTGAACTATGATTTGTGTGATTTTCTGATGACTATGATTAGGAAACAGTCATCATTCAATCATGAGAATCATACGGGAATCACAGTTCAGACAGCGGGTATGAGTCTGAACCTCTGATAATCAGCCCCAAGACCTACGGGGTTTTAAAAATCCAGCAGGTCTTATTAATCAACCGCCTCTCAGTTTCCTGTTATCACCTACACGGATGGTTACACTCTTTGCATCAAAATATTCAAGTAACGGAATAAGATATTTACGTGATAATCCGGTCATATCTTTAAACTGTGAGGCTGACATATCTTTATTTGCTGTCAGAAAATCAACAACTTTTTTCTTTAACTGATTAACAGCATCTGAATGAAAATAAAGGTCTTCTTTTACCTTGACAATATGCCCTTCTTCCAAAAGCAGCATCAGCACATCTTTCGCCCGTTGGTATGGAATATCAAGCTCTTTGCTCAGTTCTTTAAAATACGGAGGCTGAAGTCCGCTCTTTACATATTCATCCAATATCTTATCTTTAACATCCGCCTGATCAACTTCAAGCAAAACTGTATGATTTGAAAGCCGGACAGTATTCTCTTCCTGAAGAACTGTATTATCTTTTATCATCTGATTCAGCATCAGATTAAAAAGCTTCGGCGTAAGAACCGGCGGAAATTTGGATTTAAGCTCTTCTTTGGACATCCCTGCTTTCAGCGGATTTGTTTTATGATAATTTCCAAGATATTCAGCCGCTCTGTTCTTTAATTTTTCAAAGCTTTTTTTATGCAGATAAATCCGGTTCTCCTTGTCTGTCAGAATAATCATTTTTTTGGATAAAAGCCCCTGTAAATTCTGATCTAACTGCTTTTCAGTGATATTGGTCATAATCTTCAGATCAGAAAAAGAGACCCCTTTGTAACCTGATTCATCCACATGAAAAGAGATAACTTCTTCAGGCACATCATCTGCAAGACTCTTTAATCCTTCAACTACTTCGGGTTTAAACCGCTTGTGTTTACGGGGAACCGGGTTAAGAACATATCCGCCGCCGATAGTACGCACCGGAGAGCAGCTTCTGATTACAAATCTGTCATCTTTTACCAGAGCCACCGGAGAATCAAGGCGTAACTGGACAACAGCCGTCTCTCCGGGTGGAAGCTCCTCATTCTCAAGCAATATCAGATTGCCGAGGACTTCGCTGGTTCCTGTGTGAAATCTGACACGGGTACGGTTTTTCAATCCTTTCAGATTACTTTTCAGATAAATAAAAGAGACATCTACCATATAGACCGGGGTTAAAGCTCCGGGAGTGGAAACCACTTCCCCCCGCTCCACAGCCGTTTTTTCAAGCCCCTGAAAATTGATAGCGGTTCTCATCCCGGCTTCTGCTGATTCTACGCTCCGGTTATGCACCTGAATCCCTCTCACTCTTGAGGTAATCCCCGAAGGATAGAGCATAACAGTCTCTCCGACCTGAACATGCCCGGAAATAAGGGTTCCAGTGATAACTGTGCCAAATCCCTTCATAGTAAAGACCCGATCAACAGGAAGGCGGAACAGGCTTGTTGAAGAGCGTATCGGAATTTTTGCACTTAATTCATCAATTTGCCTGATAAATTCAGGAAGACCGTCTCCTGTAACAGAAGAGACAGGAATAATCGCTGAATTTTCAAGAAATGTTCCCTTGACAAATCCCTTTATATCTTCTGTTACCAGTTCCAGCCATTCTTCATCAACAAGATCTTTTTTGGTCAGAACCACAACCCCGTGCTGAATACCGAGAAGGGAGCATATCTCTATATGTTCTCTGGTCTGAGGCATGACCCCTTCATCCGCTGCGATCACCATTGCAACCATGTCAATGCCGGTTGCTCCTGCCACCATATTTTTGACAAATTTTTCATGACCAGGAACATCAACAATTCCGATATGCTGACCGCTCGGAAGGTCTAAATATGCAAATCCGAGTTCAATAGTGATTCCGCGAATCTGCTCTTCTTTTAACCTGTCTGTATTTATGCCGGTAAGTGCTTTGATTAGAGATGTTTTTCCATGATCAATATGTCCGGCTGTACCAAGTATAATCTGTTTCACAATTCTGACTCCTATTTCCCATCCCCTGATTTTTTTCCCCGCCAATATTCCAGAACATAAGCCATTCCGACCATAAATACGCCAAGCCCCGCAATATAAACAGGATTTGCATCAGGATAGAAAAAGCGGCTTAGAAGAACGGCAAATCCTGCGCCGAGCATAACCCTCATAATAAGAATATTTAATCTGATCATAAATATAACTCCTTTGTTTTATACTTATTTTTTGTTATATATACTGTAACACGAGTAATTCACCTTACGCAGAAAATTTGTACTCCCCTTTTATAAAGGCAGGGCTGTTAAGTTCTGTACAAACCTAACCCCCTGCCCCTTTTATAAAGGGGGGCAGGGGGGATTTCAGTTCATGAAAATCCTCCTTAATCCCCCTTTACAAAAAGGGGAGATAAAAAAATGTGTAAGGTGAGTGAGTAATTGATAAAAATCCGAAATTGAAACTGCTGAAAATTATATCTTAACCCAAATTGCCGCCTATTGCAAAAATAGCCTCCGCAGCTCGGCGGAAGATTGACAAATCCGAACCAGCCGCCGGATGTCAATCCGGCGGGAGCATAGGTGACAACTTGGATTATCTTATAGAATATCAGACTTTATGTTAGAAAACAATATTTATGATTATATCATTTCCGAGCCGGCTTTTATTATAAAATCAGTAGTATTTGGAATGAAAGGTGAAGAGATTTGGTATTAAAGGCGAGCAAAGCGTGGGAGTGAGATAAACCGTAGGGCAACCCCCAATGCCGTTAAGTTAAGACCTGACCTGACCCCCGACCCCTTCCCTTTGGGAAGGGGGTCGGGGGTCAGGCTGGTTTATACCTTAACTTAATGGCATTGAGGGCAACCCCCTGTGGTTGCCCTTTTTACAAGGTAATAAAATAAGCACGGGGGGATTGCCCCTACATTGATTATACTGTCCACCGGCATAAACTTCGCTTCTGAAAACCGGCTTTTTCCAATTTTTACCTTATCGGAACCGGATCCGAAAAGCTCAGATTATGACGGTGGACAGTATATCTGAACTTTAAAAAGGATATTTCCAAAGGGACAAAGAACGCTGAATTCAGTCTTGATCCCGGAGATACGCTTGTCCTTTATACTGACGGACTGACCGAGTCGCAGAATCAGAAGGGTGAACTGCTTGACATTCATCGGTTTGTAAAGATTGTTGAACAGCATGTTCATCAGGATATTGAGGCAATGAAAGATATGATTATGGCGGATGTAATCAAGTGGTGTGACAACAAACGTCTGGATGATATGGGCATTGTGATTGTAAGAAGAGAAATATAAAAAATTAAGAAACTTCAGCAGACTTGGTACATAATACAGTAAAACGTTTGTAGTACTGCCTTCAGGCGGTCAGTGTGAAATCAGATGGTTATCGCAGCACGCCGGACCGCCTGAAGGCGGTACTACAAACTTTTTCGATCTACTGAAATTCAGAAGTCCGACAGATTTTTAATTGGCATTCAATCAGTTCAGACTACCGAATTTTCATAAACTTCCGAAGTCCGGTAAATTCCCAATTCCTTAATCCTCTTTTATCTTTAACGGATTCCCAATCGGCAACCCCAGCTCCTGCGTCCTGAGTACCCGGCGAAGCAGTTTTCCGGATCTGGTTTTCGGAATCTCTTCCAAAAAAGTAATTTCTCTTAATGCAATCTCTGAAAAAAGATTTGCCCTGACAAACGCCCTGATCTCCTGATTCAGACGTGCTGAAGGGGTAAATCCTCTATTAATAGTTACAAATGCCTTGAGAAACGGCACTCCCGGTTTTGCTCCTTTGGAGATCACTGCCGCTTCATTGACTGCCGGGTGCTGACATATTGCCCGCTCTATTTCATAAGGACCGATCAGCTTGACACCGGCTTTGATCAGATCATCAATACGCCCCTGATGATAATAATACCCTTCTTCATCTTTTAAGACCATATCTCCGGTTAAAAACCATCCGTCAAGTCTGAAATACTCCTGATAACGTGATTTATCCTGCCAAATATCGCTCATCATAGAACGCCATCCCGGTTTTAAAGCAAGCTCCCCCATTGTCAGAGGGGGTAAAGGATTCCCTTTTTCATCAATCACCGCCAATTCAACACCGGGGACAGGTTTTCCCATAGAACCCGGTTTTATATCCAATGAAGGAAAATTTGCCAGACAAATCATGCCGGTCTCAGTCATCCACCATGTATCATGAGGCGTAATTTTCAGATTTTTCTTTACCCAGAAGATAAGCTCAGGTATCAGAGCCTCTCCTACAGCCGCAATATGCCGCAGATGTGAGAAATCATAACGGCTTGCAAGATCCTCACCCGCATCTGTAAGCCTTCTGAATGTCCACGGAGTTGTATAACAGACAGTTATCTGATGTTTTTCCAGCGTTCTGTACCAGTTGGAGGCTGAAAAAGGATCTCCCTGCACCACAGCAGTTATTCCGCAGAGCCACGGAGCAAAAGCCCCATAGACCGTACCAGTTACCCATGACGGATCACTGTCTGTCCAGAATATTGTATCATCTTTAAAATCAAGAACAAATCTGGCAGTCATCAGATGACCTGCCATATCACGGTGTGTATGAACAACCCCTTTGGGAGGTCCTGTAGAGCCTGATGTATAAAGCAGATAAAGAGGGGTATCACCGGATACCCATTCAGGCGTATATTCATCAGACATCTGCCCGGTCATATTCTCAATCAGGACTTCTCCGGTAAAGAGATCAGGAAGCGGACCTTTTATAAGAAAAATATTCGCTACATTCTTCATTGCCTCATAAGGGAGTCTCTCACTCAGATCAGGATGAGTGAGAATCCCGCGGGGCTTTCCGTTTTCAAGGCGATCTTCCAGTTCATCAAAACTGAGAGTTGAAAAAAGAGGACAAAAAAGAATGCCAAGTCTTGCACATGCCAACATGGCAAAGTAAATTTCAGGGCATGAAGGGAGAAAAATAAATAGTCTATCCCCTTTTTTAAAACCGTACTGAGCAAAAAGATTCGCCCATTTACAGGATATTCTTTTCAGATCAGAATAGGAATATGTTTTTATTTCTCCGGCTTTTTCAAAAATAAGTGCTTTTTTGTTCTGTTTATCAGGGTCTTCTGCCCAGCGGTCAACAGCTTCCTGTACAATATTGATTTTGCCGGTCTGATACCAGGTAAATTCCTTTTCAACTTCAGTCCATGAAAATGATGAATAAGCATCATCATAAGACCTGAGATTTGCATCATGATTTTGTGATTTTATCTTTGCTTTGATCATAAATTTCTCCGAATGTCCGGGCAGTTTAAAACTTCGGAAGTTTTTATCATTTTTAATTTACTTAAAAAAGTCATAATCTGATTATGGTTAATAATTTAACCTGACCCGCATAATTAATCAAGCTGAATTCTGAGAAATTTATTCTGCTCACTTACATCAAGGTTGTGTTTCAGAGAGCAGTAATTTCACCGTATAAGTATCTGTCATGATTTTCAGCAAAATCCCCGGCGACCTGTATTTACTTGCAATCCGCATCTACAGGGATTGTGTTTAAGAAAGGGATAAACCCTTAGGGTTTATTGTTTATTGTAAAAAAATCCGTGAAATCCGTGAAATCTGTTTAATCTGCGATTCAAAATCCTTTCTTAAACACAATCCCTGTAGATACACGCAATCTCTGTAGATACAGGAATCACGGTTCACCCAATATATCATCACACAAAACCCTGTCCGGCAAACATAAAGATTTTCAGGCAAAATTATTATAAATCAAGACAATAACGGACAGCCTCTTCAATTTTTTCCAATATTTTTTCAGAGACTTTTCCTGCTGATATTTTGGGAAATCTGTCCGGATCCAAAGAACGGATCTGAAAGCATAAGAAAACCGTTTCAGCGGATAATCCGCTTTCGGCTGAAGATACGCGGACATTTGTGGGATAGTCACGTGAAACATTTCCGCCTTTTGTTCCGACAACAACAGTTATCACTAATGGAAGGCTGTTGATTGTATTATTGGATAAAACCAATACGGGACGTTCTCCTGCCTGTTCTTTTCCTCTGACAGGATTCAGATTGACAAAATAAATTTCACCGCGATGAACAGCCATTATAAATTCTCCAGTCCGTCAGACTCGGCAATCATAAATTCATCTTTGATATTTTTTATCTCTTTCTGAATTTCCGAATCTTCAGCCATGATTGCAAGCTGCTGCTCCATATTGTTTTTATCATACAGGCTCTTACTTCTCATCAGGTGAATAATTCTTTCAGCCAGCCATAACTGTTCTTTCTGCGGCAACTGTAAAACCATTTTTTCAACTTCATATAAACTGACAGAATTCATTATTTTTTTCTCCTTATAATCATGATATTCAGCAAAACTCCGGAATATTGTATTTACTTGCAATCCTCATCTACAGGGATTATGTTTAAGAAAGGGATTTGAATCGCTGACTTAACGGATTAACCGTATTTCACTGATTGCCTAATCTACAGGGATTGTGTTTAAGAAAGGATTTGAATCGCGGATTTAACGGATTAAAAGGATTGCGCTGATTGCCTAATCTACAGAGATTATGTTTAAGAAAGGATTCAGAATCTTTTTAATCAGCAATTCAGAATCATTTCTTATAAACAATCCATGTAGATATGCTTTAAAATCCGTGAAATCCCATAAACCCGTTTAATCCGCGATTCAAAATCCCTTCTTAAACACAATCCCTGTAGATACAAGCCCCTGTAAATACAGGAATCACGGTTCACCCAATATATCATCACACAAAACCCTGTCCTGCCCGCTTACATCAGAGTTGTGGGAAAGCCATTCACACGCGTGTTTCAGCAAGCCGTCCAAATCTAAATCATCATGTTCCATATTCCAAAGCGTTATGGTATTATCCCCATTTCCCGAAGCGAGTATTTTTCCGTCAGGACTGAATGCAACACTTCTGACATTATTAGCATGCCCTGTTAATTGTTCAATCAGTTTTTTATCATTAACATTCCAAAGTCTTACAGTATTATCATTACTTCCTGAAGCGAGCCATTTTCCGTCAGGACTGAATGCAACGCTATTAACAAAATCAGTATGCCCTGCCTAGTGTTGGTTCAATTTTTTCTTTCTTTTCAACATCCCACAGAATTATAGTTTTATCCCGGCTTCCTGATGCAAGTATTTTTCCGTCAGGACTGAATGCAACACTAGAAACAGAATCGGTATGCCCTTTTAATTCCACTAATTCCACAATCTGTTTTCCCTCTTCAACATTCCACAGCCTTATAGTTTTATCTCGGCTTCCTGATGCAAGAATTCTTCCGTCAGGACTGAATGCTACGCTATTAACAGACTCGGTATGCCCTTTTAATTCTGTAATCTCTTCTTCTGTAATATTACATTTTTCTGTAATATTACATAATATTATACCAGTAATACCAGTATTACTGGTATTACGAAACACCCTCTCTGATAACGCAAGAAGTTTTCCGTCCGGACTGAAGGCTACACTATAAACAGAATATGTATGCCCTGTTAATTCTGCAATCTGTTTTTTTTCTGCAATATCCCAAAGTGTTATGGTATTATCAGCACTTCCTGAAGCAAAAATTTTTCCATCTGGACTGAAGGCTACACTATAAAAAACAGAATCGGTATAACCTGATAAAAGAGCAAGCTGTTTTATCTCTGCAACATCCCACAGTTTTATAGTCTTATCCCGACTTCCTGATGCAAGAATTTTTCCGTCAGGACTGAATGCAATACTTGAAACAGGGTCCGTATGACCTTCCAGTTTAATTTTTTCACAAACTCCGTGAAACACTTCATGGAAGATAGATAACATCCGCTGTTGTAAAATTACAGGCAAATTAAACTGTTTTGCTTTCTTTCCTGCTTTTACAGCGGCAATCAAAGCCTCTAAATCTTTTCCACCTGAAAGAAAAAAGGCATAAGAAGAATAACTCAATGTTTCTACTTTATTTATTTTGATAAGTTCCTCTATTTTCCTTGCATTTATTTTTTCACTCACACCAAACCAGACAGCCAAAACCACAACCGCAGACAACGCGGCAAAAGCAAGCCTGAAATACAACCGCTGTTTTTTCTCTGCTTTTATCCGCATTATTCTTTCCGATTCCAGTTCAGCCAGCAAATCCCTTGTTTGCCCCTTGCGTATAAACTCAACAAGATAATCATGCACCAACTGGTATTTTTCAGGCTCTCCGGGAACAAGAAAGATAAGCCCTGAACCTCTTAAAACAGTCAGAACCAGATCAGTCTGCTCATTTTTTACTGCAGGCATAAGATTTTTCAAATCATTTACAATCTCCTGCTTTGTTTTCAGAGGACGGGTATTTTTTTCATCAGTCAGCAGATACAAAACAAGTTGAGCAATCTTTTCATTCTCTTTTCCGCAGTCTGCAACAGATTCATTTACAAACTCCTCAATCAGCTCTTCTTTGGGTCTGTATTTTTCCAATGAATTTATATTGTCAGCCTGAACCCGTGAACCGACAATCTGCAATTCAATGGGTCTTACTCCGCCTGAATCTTTTGCCAAATCCTCTACAATCCTGTCAATCAGGGCGTCATCCAAAATAAACTGGGAGCGTCTGGTCAGGCTTTTTATAACATCCCTTGCACCCTCTTTAGAGAAATTCCCCAGAGAATACCGGAATTCACGCGACAGAATCCCCTGTTTTTCATCAATAAATATCTCTAATCTGATAATCCGTTCCATCTCCAGCAGGTAATGCAGATAATCTTCACGCAAAGAAAAGATAAGCCTTACAACCGGAATATTGACGCTCTTCTCTAAAAAATCATAAAATTCGCATCTTTTGGCAGAATCAGGATGAGCAAAAAAGAACTCTTCAAACTGGTCAAAAATCAGCACTGTAAGATATTTCTTTTCATTAAATTCTTTCAGCCTTGCAATAAGCTCCTCTTTTAAAAGCGGTTTGTCAGAGATTTTCTCTGATATTTCTTTAACCCAGTCTGTATAACTTCTTATCAGAACCGGCTTGATTTCATCGTAATCTCTCAGACTTTTATGCTTCAGGGCAGGCTCCAATCCAGCTTCAAGAATTGAGCTTTTGCCGACTCCTGATTGTCCATGAAATACAAGCACTTTGCAGCCGGATGTTATCTTGTCAATAATTTTGCCAATATCCTCTTTGCGTCCCGAAGCTTCTATCTCTTCTGCAATATTGATTTCACCCGCGATAAAACGCCGCGCCTTTAATCTGCCTGCCCCGATAAATGCTCTTAATCCGAACTGCTGTTCAAATGAATATTTCTCCTGTTTTATCTGAAAAGATTCAAGATAATATCTGATCTGAAAATAAAGACGGCGCAGCAAATCTAAAATTTTGATAAATAATTCAGCCTCATTATATTCAAGAGATTTACTCTTCTCTTTAAGAAATTCTAATACCTGTTCCGCATTTCTCAGAACCGGCTTTTTATCAGGATATAAAGTATTTAAAATATTCTGAGTCCAGTCTTCTGCTTTTTTCCAGTCGTTACGCCAGACAGCGACCTCTGCAAGAAGCCTGTAACATTGAATACATTCATTTGAATATCCGCATGATTTGCCTATCTGCAAAGCGTTTTCAGAGAGTTTTTCCAATTCATCCCACTGCTTCAAATCTTCCAGAACTTCACCCAGTTCACACATACATTTTACTGATAAATCCTGATTTTCAGATAATTTGAGACATTCCTGAAAATAAGACTTTGCATTTTCAAGCTCTTTTCTCTTTTTATAGCATTTGGCAATATGGAATTTTGCCAAAGCAGAGATTTGGCACTCCCCGTAAAATTGGATGGCTTTATCTGTCTCTCCTTTGTTTTCTGCATTTTTTCCGTAAAGAAACTGAAGATTTGCCTGTAATTCAGGAGTCAGATTCATTTGCCTCTTTTCAATATCTTTTAAAAAGAGTTCAGTCTCTTCAGGGTCTGATTTTTCCGAAGCAGGAAAAAAAACAGCATGATTAAGCATATCAAGTATTTCTTTATCCGAAGGAGTGAAATGAACAGATGTTGACCAGTTTTCAAAATCAGGAGCGTTTTTCATTATTTTGCTGAAAAGATTCTCATTAACCCATAAAATCAGGGGAAATGAAAAATTTCTGCTGAAATCTTCTCTGTCATTATTTCCTGATTTCATAATATCATCAGGATAATATGCAGATTCAAGCCCGCAGACCATCACCGGCGTTTTATCAGGATTATTTTTAATTCCCGCAGAAATCTCTTTAAGAAGAGATTTTTTATCCTTTGGAAATGCCACGCTGATGATTTTAATCTTTTCATGCAGTTGTTCTGCAATATTTTTTCGTAATCCTGAATAATTGCAATGCGCCAGAATCAGTGAAAACTGTCCCGCGGATGCTTCAATTGCCCATATCAGTTCTGATATTTCGTTTTCATGATCAATATAATTCATTTAAGACTCCGTTGAAAATATAGCACCATAATAGCTCCATAGGAGCGTTATCTTTGTAGCCTAACAGGATATTATAAGTTTGTAGCTCCGTAGGAGCGACATATTTGCAGCATTAAAACATTGTGGAATTATATAAATACGCTCTTGAGCTTTTAACCGCGGCTTACATGATGCTACAAATATAACGCTCCTATGGAGCTTTTAAACCGGCGGCTTACATCTGATGCTACAAATATAACGCTCCTATAGAATAACCATTCATAATTTTTCGTATATTTAAAGACCTGCGGGGTTTTGGAAACCCCGCAGGTCTTCCATTGAAAAATTTATGAATGATTACTTATCTCTACAAATATAACGCTGCTATGGAGCTTTTAAAATTTCTCTCAGCAGAGAAAGATTTTCATCTTCATCAAATAATGCTGTAACAGAAATATCAAATCCTTTAACTGCCTGAGATTTTATCATACCTGAATCTGTTTTTGCATTAAGATCATAAGAGCTTTTTTTCAATATATATTGTTCAACTGTTTTTGTATCTGTATCAATAATCCAGTATTCTTTAACTCCGTGAGCCGCATAATCTTCCCATTTTATTCCCCTGTCTCTCTCTTCTGTAGCCGGAGATAAAATCTCTGCAATAAAATCAGGCGATGGAAACTGTGTCTGCCCCGCCTTGAATTTCTCCGATTTTTTTCTGCTCCAAAAACAAATATCAGGCTCATAATCATTCCGGGTTAAACAGATCATCATTTTTTCATGCCCCACAAAACCGAGATTATATATTTTCACATGAGTATTTAACAGTATTAAAAGCAGTTTTCCCGATATATTATGCTCAATTCTCACCGGAGAATGTATTATAATCTCTCCGAGGATAAACTCGGCTTTTTGCTGTTCTGTAATCTGCTCATAAAATTCTCTCCGCTTTTTCTGCTCTTCTGAAATAAACTCCTGAATATAGTGAGAATATAAAATAAGTTTGGGAGATTGAAACAGTTGTTCAAGGATTGGTTCCATAAGTTTCTCCTTATTCTGTTAGACCTGCGGGGTTTTAAAAACCCCGCAGGTCTCCTTTTTTACTTAAATTCCTCTGCCTCTGCCAAAATCGGATTTACATCAAACCATGAACTGTTATTATCACGGTATTCAAGAATATACAGTTCTTTAAGCAACTCCTGAAATTTTTCGTTTTCAGATTTTTTTCTGCTTTTCTTTACTTCTCTTAATACACTCCAATCTTTATCAGACAGCTTGACAGACAGCTTGTTCCGGTTTTCCAGAATGACCTGCTCCAGAGTCTCTTTTGAAATCGGCAGGGTTTTCTGTTTTCTGATACTCTCCTGAAGAAGTCTTAATAATCCCCTGACATGACCGCCGCTGATCCGGCATAATCTGTTCAAAGTTTCCGGTGAGTCAAAAATCTCATTTATCCGGCTGAGTCTTTTATTTTCATCCTCATCAGGAAATGCACGGATCAATATCATCTGATTCAGCAGTTCCATGCTTTTCGGATTCTCCTGATGCTCACGGTTATAAACCGGAACCATCGGAAGCACACAGGGCAGCATATCAAATTTATGAATCATCCAGTTAATGCCGGAAAAAGTCATCCAGAACGGAATAGTATAAACTATATGGCAGTTTAAGTTTTTCAGTTTATCCCCGTTGTCTGAAAAAATATATTCAGGCTGGGTTTTATCAGATGTTCTGAGGGTGTTTTCAATTCTGTCAAGATTATCCACGATTATGACAGGTCCTTTTTTACCTTTTTCTGCAAGAAATTTTTTTGCCGGTTCAAGCAGTTCCTGATTGACGGAATTTAAAATTCTGCCTGTCTGGGGTTCAAGATAATGGCGTATTCTGCTTCTTAAATCACGGCTCTCTTTAAGATATGCAACAAGATTGAAAAGATTGGCTGATAAGGTGGGCATGACAGTAAGTGTAATTCCGACATCTTTTAAGATTCTGAATAATCCTTCAAATACAGTTTTAAAAGCAGTTTCATGCGTTATTTCAAACCCCAGCGGCTTGAGACTTTCAATCATCTTTGATGCAATAGTAATTATAATATCAGTAATATCAACATCGTGCATATCTAAAACAGAATTGATTTCAAAATATGCAACATGAAAATTCTCCTTTTCCAGCAGGGTTTTAAATTTTAATAATTCAGTTGATTTGCCGCAGCCCATGTGTCCTGTGAACAACTGGCATATCATTTTATCATCTGACCATGTGATTGTAGAGAGCATATCTTCAATAACCTGAACACCTCGCACAGGCGAAAAGTCAATGTAAAATCTTTTATCTTCAGGTTTTGAAATATCCAAAGTTTTATTCGGATAACAGTCATTGTAAAATACTTTCGGGTCAAGGAACATAGAAATTACCTCCTTATTTTTTTATCAGTATAAACCAAAACCTTCGGGATTGTCAAAATCTTTGGTTCAAAGACTTCCGAAGTCTTTAAAATGCCAAATTTGAAAAAAATGACATCCTTGAAAGAAATCTCTTGCACAGGTGTCTATATTCTATAAAATCGCAACAAATTCTTAAATTGTAATTTTATAACTACACTTGATATTCTCATGATCTGTGATAATAATAAAAATTTATCCCTTGAAGTAATCAAAAGAAACGGAGTATTAAAATGAAAAAACAATGTCCTGATGATGAAGTGCTTGCCGATTATATGGAAGGTCGTCTCTCTGCTGAAAAAAGGCTTATATTGGAGGCTCATCTTTCAGACTGCGATGTGTGTATAGAGAATCTGGTCATAGGAAAGAGTGTTGCCCGGAATATGGAGCAGTTTGAGTTGGAATCTGTTCCGCATTATATTACCAGTTCAGCCATGCGTCTTGTTGATGACCTTAATACTCCTCTTATAGAAAGAACGGGGAGGGTTGCCAAAAAAATCTGTTCAAAAATTTCAGATTTCCTTGCACCCGATTTTTGGAGCAGTCAGGCTGTTTCGGCAATTCGCGGCGGGAGGGGCGAAACTGTATCTGACAACTGCGAGCCGGTGATAAAAAATTTCAACGGAATAAAGACAAAGATTGAAATTGAAAAATCTTTGAATGCTCAGGAACACACAACTATCAAGGTCAGCCTACTCCCAGACCAGCACATTACCTTTGCAGATATCCGGGTCTCCCTGAAAAAAGGGGATAGAGAGCTATCCTCTTTTCTGCTGAATAACGGATACACGCTTTTTGAAGAGATTCCTCCCGGAGAGTATCAGCTTGTTTTTACAAAAGATGGGTTTAGTATCGGGAAATATATATTCACAAACTATTAGGGTTTATCCATAGGAGTATAAATATGGAAAAGAATAAAAACCAAAGCATTGAAGCAATGTTAAGAGAGCATGAGCATCTTGAGCAGTTGATTCAGGAGAAATTCAGAAAAGAGCTTACCATTCTTTTTACAGATATTTGCGGCTATACTCATTATATGGAGACTCACGGCGATCTCAAAGGGCGGGTAATGCTTCAGAAACATAATGATATTCTCCTTCCTCTTATAAAAAAATATAACGGCGTTGTGATTAAGACCATAGGCGATGCAGTCATGGCAAGATTTGAATTTCCCGCAGAGGCGGTTTATGCCGCGGTTGATATACAGAACGGATTAGAAGAGTATAATCAGAATACAGAAGACAAAATTCATGTTAAAATCGGAATCAATTCAGGAAATGTGCTGGTTGACAATACAGATGTTTTCGGAGATGCTGTCAATGTAGCCGCCCGGATTCAGTCTAAAGCAGGAAAAGATGAAATTCTTATATCTGAAAGACTCTTTCAGGAGATATGCGAAGATAGAGATTTTATTTGTAAATTCTATGATACCGCCAAGTTAAAAGGGAAGAGCGAAGCAATAAAGCTGTATCAGGTTCTCTGGAGAGAAAATAATATACTTTTACATTCAAAATCAAAGATTCGCAGCCAGTCTCAACAAACCAGAAGCAGAAAAGAAAAAAGAGAAAACCCTGAGATTACTCTTTATCTTGAAGCTATGAGCGTCAATGACCGTTTGAAGCTGAGTATATACGAACAAATGCCGGGTGAAACAGGGACCGTAAGACATTATGAAGAGATTCCTGTTCCTTTGGATACAATCGCAGAGCGATGCCGTGAAATTGCAGAGACCCTGAATAAAGCAAACCGTCAGGGGTGTGTAAGCAAAGATATTCTGGTAAAACTGAGAGGAATCGGACAGATTTTTTTTGATGATCTTCTGACACATACGGTTAAAGAGAAGCTCAGAAATACAGTCGCGGAATATCTGATATTAAATATTGATGATACTCTGGTTCATGTTCCATGGGAACTGCTTCATGACGGAAATCAGTTTCTTTGTCAGCGTTTCAGTATGGGGAGATTAGTCAGAACAAAACAGACAATTCCCGGTGCAGGAAAATCGCGTCTATTGTCAAAGCCTTTGAATATGCTTATATTGGCGGATCCCGGCGGCGATCTGAACGGAGCTTATTCAGAAGGGATTCAACTTCGGGATAATATGGATAAGCAGAATGATCTGATTCATTCGGCTTTACGTGCTGATGCGATTTCAGCAGATTATATCAGAGAAAATATGAGGAATTTTGATATTCTCCATTATGCAGGTCATTCAGACTATGATCGGGAGAATCCTGCTGAAAGCGGATGGCGTTTGAGTCAAGGGAGATTCAGCGCGTATGAAATTATGAAAATGGCCGGAACAGGTGAAATGCCCTCTCTGATCTTCTCAAATGCCTGTCAGTCCGCCAGAACCGAGGAATGGAAAATTACCTCAGCATTTCATGATGAGATATTCGGATTGGCAAACGCCTTTGTTTTAGCCGGAGTCAGGCATTATGTCGGTACATTCTGGGAAATATTGGATGAACCGAGCAGACGTTTTGCACTTGAATTTTACAGAGAACTTCTTTCAGGAATAAGCATCGGAAAGGCTGTCCGTAACGCCCGTCTGGTTCTGATACAGGAATACGGTGAAGAGACAATTGTCTGGGCAAGTTATTTATTATACGGCGATCCCACGTTCAATTATCTTCATGCTATGCCGGAGAAGGAAGATAAAAAGCCCTCATCCTTCACCCCTAACTCCTCAACAGCTTCAAAATCTAAAACCCGGATCAGAGCCTCTGAATCGGATGCTTTATATTCAAACAAGGCGTGGGAAAATACAGATAAACCTGTATTAAGAAAAAAACGGGGCAGCCGCATGGGTCTTTTAATTACCGGAATTCTGCTGTTGACAATGATGTTCGGCGCGTATCAGTTTTTCAGTTCCAAACTCCAATCGGATAAAGAGATTCTTCAATATGAATCATCAGCCATGACAGCTTATAAGGCAGGGAATTTTGAAGAAGCATTAAACTTATCAAAAAGTATTGAAGATGAACATCCGAATTCTGCGTTAAGTTATTTGATTCAAGGGCATATTTATCTGAGACAGGGCAAATCGGATGCGGCGCAGAAAGCATATCAGCAGGCGGTTCAGGCTTCGGAAAATACTTCACAGCAAAAGGCAAGTGCATTAATGGGACTGGGGAGAATCTCTTCAATTCAAAATCAGAAAGATGCGGCTCTGAAATATTATCAGCAGGCAGCAGAGATTAAAGATACTCAGGGTTTTGAATACTCTGAAAGTCTGACAGAGGCTCTAATGGCTCAGGCAATGATTCTGAATGAAAAAGGGGAGCATGAAGCCACGTTAAAGATTCTTGAAAAAGCTCAAAAGCATTCCCCTGAAAACCGTCTGATTGCTGATACTGCAAATGAAATCCGAAAGCGTATCTCTTTTTTGCAGGATAAGGAAAAGCAGGAGCGTATCAATATTCTGGTAAAAGAACTGTTGGAAAGGAGGAGTCAGGATCCGGAAGTCAGGGGTCAGGAGTCAGGCTTCCGCCGTGAGCGTCAGCCGAACGGATTGCCTTTGACTCTGTGGCTGATTGATTTTGAATCTGTCGGATATTCAGTTCAGGAAGGAGAATCACAGCTTCTTGGCATCGGTATTACCAATGCTCTGCTTCAGGATAGCAAAATCAGGTTGGTGGAGCGTGTTTTGCTGGATAAGCTCTTGGAAGAATTAAAATTAGGTACATCAAAATTAACGGATCAGAACACTGCCCTGTCATTAGGAAAAATTATGGCGGCAAGATTAATTTTATCAGGTAAAATTATTCACGCAGGTAATCATAAAGAAATATCTGTCCGTATGATCGAAACTGAAACAGGGCTGATCTCCGGTGCAGTCAGTGAATCCTTCGGAGGTGACGTTTCTATCTCTGTTTTATCTGAAAAGTTGTCTGAAAAGTTGTTGAATAAGATCAGAGAATCCGTACATTAATGAGCAAGTATAAAAGAAGCTAAGTTTTTTGAATACTTCGGCGTGATCGATCAGACTTCGGTGAGCTCAGTCGAACCGTCGAACGAAACTTAGCTTCTTTTACATTCCGCCAGATTTGCCTCATAATCAGTCGGCGATTTATATCTTTGATTTTTAAACTGATTTAACCCACGCCGCGTTGGTTCAAGTCTGAGATTTGAACAAACCGGAGTAAAAAATACAAAATTTTTGACCAGAATCTTTTTTCCTTGCGATATATTAAAGTGATATGTATTTGCGATAAGGTTATGAGCAGAATTTTATAAAAACATCAGAATTATTCATTCCGGTTACGGGGTTCAGCCTTGTAACAGGTCGGCAAACCGGGTTATATAGGGAGATCATTTTATGAAAATTATTCGTGAGGAAAAAGAAGATATTACAGTGTTTCACATTTCCGGATTCATGACAGGAGATACCATTGAACTTTTCAGACAGTCTTTTGAAAATACATTAAATGCGGGCAAAAACCGGATTGTTTTAAATATGGAGAATGTTAAAATGATAGACAGTTCAGGTATAGGAGCGATTGTTTTTATGGTCAAGCGGTGCCGTCCCCTGGGGGATGTCAAAATAACAGGCGTCCAGGGGCATGCGGAAAAAATTTTCTGTATGTTGAAACTGTATAAAATCATTGATATGTATTCTTCTGTAAATGAGGCTGTTACGGCTTTCAGAAAAACAGAATCCCGAACAAAGCAGAAAAAGATAACAGAGTGGTGGAAAAATTTTTTTGATGCAGTGAGTAAAAAAATCGGGTCTGTTGTGTATAGGGATATAGGCGGTAATGTGTTCTGAGATAATCATCTTATTTTGACTCGTTGAATCTCATTCCCACGCTTTGCGTTCCGTGAAAATCTGTAGGTCGGGTTAGCGTTAGCGTAACCCGACACTAACCTGCTATCTACAAGGATTATGGTTAAGAAGGGGATTATCACTAAACCTCGTTGTAACAATCCTTTCTTAACCACAATCCTTGTAGATGTTTTTCTGCAAGATTTGTCATTGAAATACAGTTCAGGATGGTGTAAATTATATATGATCTGCATATTCCTAAGAAGAAACTAAGTTTATTAAAGACTTCGGCGTGAGCGCTCGAACTTCGGTGAGCTCAGTCGAACCGTCGAACGAAACTCAGCTTCTTAATAAATATGAAAAATATAATATCCATCGGAGAAACTCATTGTTATGACAGGCAAATCACAAGAGACGGATTTGAACTCATTTAAAGATACAGTCTCCATATACACTACCCCATATTTCATGAAATACTTTGAAATGGAGAGACTTAAAGCAAAAGTAATTGCCATGCCTGTCCAAAAAATGGGGAGGGCGTTTTTAGAGAACGGAAAAGAGAATGATATATGTATCATGCCCTTTTTCTCAAATTGTATCAAGATACTTGAAATGTTACGTGCAAGTCAGTGCATCGGTCCTGTGGTACTTATCACCCATACATCTATAGAGCCGGAAATTGCAAATCAGATACCGGGGCTTGGTGCAATTCTGCTTGACATGAGATATGAGCGCACAGATTTTATTTATATGCTGCTCAGGTATCTGACGGAAAACCGTTTCACTATAAGAAAAAATATCTTAAAGAATAAAGCATCTAAGTCTGTTAAAGATAATCTCCCTGATTCCCGAACAAAGCCGGAAATCGCTAAATCCGAAGAAGCACGCAATCCCGCTGTAGTTGCGGCAAGGCTCAGGTCTTTTTTAAAAGAGAGATTCGGTTCAGCAGAACAACTATCCCTGACAGCAGTATTAAATCGTCAGGATTTGTCAACTATTGATTTCTCATTCAGCTTTAAAGTAGATAGCCATACGCGGATACGGGAGTTGCCTATCTATTGCATGGCAAGACTCTCCCATGTAAAAGAAGAGAGTGAGCCTGTACCGCATTCTGTTATAATATTTAAAAATATTTATCCTGATTTCAGCTTACCGCTGTTAAAAGAGATTGCCGGGCAAACAACCCATGAACATCTCAAACAGGCTCTGGCGTCAGTTGAGTATGGAAAAACCCTTTCCAATATTGTACAGTTTGAACTTGAAACCGACAGTATTCCCAGGACATGCATTATGCTGCCCATATTGACAAATACCGGAGAATTGGGATTTGTGCCTCTTACAGATTTTTTTCTTCAGAAAAGAAGATATTTCCGCATTCCCCCGTCTCTTGAACATCCTTTGACCGCTATGGTATCTTCAGTGCAGCAGCCGACTCAGAAGGACGCCTGTGATTGATATTTCAGAAAAAGGTATCTCATTTTTAAGTACGCTTTTTATGCCGATTAATAGTGAAATCTCTATTTACCTTCATTGGAATGAAGGGGACATAATATGTCGCGGGATAGTCCGTTCTATTTCCAAAAGTGAATTCAAAGAAAAAGATAAAATCGGCGCAGAGATTTTTCTGCATCCCAAAGATATATCCCAAATAAGAATGTATATTTTCAATAATCAGTTGAGCATATTCAAGGCGCTGCAAATTGAGAAAAAAGCCGTGTCCGAACGGAGTGCAAGTTTGTAGTTCCGCATTTATGCGGGGTTCGTAGTTCCGCATTTATGCGGATAAATCTGATAACATAAGGAGGCTACTTTTATGTATTACCGGGCAATCATTATTTCTGTTTTATCTTTTATATTTCTCTGTTTTATCCCTCCGATTGCCTTGACAGATGCTCCTGACATCTATGAAACAGATGATGCAATCTCTCAGGCAGTCGTAATCATACCGGATGATAAAGCAGCAGTTCAGTCTCATAATTTTTATCAGACCGGAGATGAGGACTGGTTTAAAATTGATGTAATATCAGGTAGTTATATTATCAATACCGCCTCTCTGAATCAGAATTTCAAGCCTGTTATAGAACTTTATGATGCAGACGGCGTAACTTTGCCAAAAAGTCAGAATATAATTGATACTGAAAATAATTCACTTACATGGTTCTCTGAAAAAGATACTATCTGTTATGTGAGAATAAGAAATTCTGATCCGAATATTTACGGAAATGAGATCGAATATCAGGTTTGGGTTGAATTATGTCATCCTGATATATATGATGATGATAACGGAGCAGAATGTGCAAGAGTGATTGTTCCCGACGATGTAGCTCAGGAGCATAATTTTCATGCTCCAGGAGATGTTGACTGGGTTAAGTTCTACGGTGTTGCAGGAGAGACTTATACAATCAAGGCAAATATACTTGGAGAATATGTTAATATAATTCTTGAACTGTATAATAATGACGGAACAACATTGGTTGAAGTACAGGATAATGAGGCTGATTCATCGGCGGATGAAATCATTAATTGGTACTGTACTGAAGATAATGTTTATTATATAAAGATAATCAATTCTGACTCTAACGCTTACTGCAAAGGTATGGAATATGAACTGAGCATTGAAAGAATAGTTGCTGCTCCGACTATCTCCGGGTCTGTTCAAGGGGTTGTCAAGGATTCTTATTCAGGCACTCCCATTGAAGGGGCTAAAATCAAGACAGGAGCAGGCAGTTCCGCGACTCAGTTTAGGCAGCGGGGATTATATAATGGCGACTCATCCTGCCGGGAAATTTTCGATTACTGCTGAAATACAGGATTATGAGCTTTTTGAAGATACATATTATTGTTTCTGAAGGGGGGAGTTCCGTAAAAGATATAAAAATGATTCCAAAAGCAGGAAAAGTTGCCGCGCCGATCTTTTTTCCGGTTCCGGGAACATATTCTTCATCTCAGAAAATAGAAATCTCATGCAATACTTCGTACTCTTTGATTTATTATACTTTAGACGGAAGTAAACCGGATGAATTATCTCATATTTATGAAGCACCGTTTGTAATCTCAGAAAGTACCTGCATTAATGCAAGAGCATACAAGATCGGTTTGGAACCAAGTGATATTGCAGAAGGAAATTTTGTTATAACAGGAAAAGTTGATAATCCCATATTTTCTCCTGAACAGGGAACTTATACAATCGGTCAGCAGATTACATTGTCATGTATAACTTCGGATGCTGTTATTTATTATACATTGGATGAAAGCGAACCTGATCAAAATTCAAACCGTTATACAAATCCTTTTTTAATATCTGAAGCAACTGTAATCAGAGCAAAAGCATTTAAACCGGACTGGCTTGAGAGTGATACGGTAAAAGCCCTTTATGTTATTACCGGAACTGTTGCCGCGCCTGTTTTTTCACCGGATCCCGGTATTTATACGGAACTTCAGTTTATCCGGCTTTCATCTGAAACTCCTGATGCTGTAATTTATTATACACTTGACGGGAGTGAACCGACTGAAAACTCAATGATTTATACATCTCTGCTTTATCTGCCCTCAAATATGACTGTAAAGGCAAAGGCTTTTAAAAAAGGGTGGAATGTCAGTTCAACCGCGACAGGAGTTTACACAATAACCGGAACCGTTTCCCCGCCTTCTTTTTCACCTGAACCCGGTATTTATCCCGTGCCACAGGATATTGAATTATCATGCAGTACAGCCGGATCCGTTATCCGCTACACAACAGACGGAAGAGAACCGACTGAAAACTCAATATTATACACAAAGCCGATTTCCGTATCTTCCGGCATGACTATAAAAGCAAAAGGATTCAAAGAAAATTGGATTCCCAGCACAGCAGCAGCAGGAGTTTACACAATAACCGGAACCGTTGCCATGCCTCTCTTTTCACCTGAAGCCGGTATTTATCCGGTGCCGCAGAATATTGAGTTATCATGCGATACAGCCGGAGCCGTTATCCGCTACACAACAGACGGAAGCGAACCAAATGAAAATTCAGCCATATATACAATACCAATTTATGTATCTTCAGGCATGACTGTAAAAGCAAAAGGATTCAAAGAGAATTGGATTACCAGCGAAACAGCAGCAGGATTTTACACAATAACCGGAACCGTTGCCGTACCTCTTTTTTTACCTGAACCCGGTATTTATACATCTCCGCAGAATGTTGAATTATCATGCAGTACCGCGGGAGCCGTTATCCGTTACACTATAGACGGGAGAGAACCAGATGAAAATTCAGCGGAATACAAATCGCGGATTTCTGTCTCTTCCGGTATGATTATAAAAGCAAAGGGTTTTAAAGAAAACTGGATTTCAAGCGGCACGTCAACAGGAATTTACACAATAACCGGAACCGTTGCTCCACCTGACTTTTTACCTGCTCCCGGAACATACACAACCATTCAATCCGTTGAATTGTTCACCGCTACATCAGGAGTTTCTATTCATTATACAACAGACGGCTCTGATCCTGAAGAATATTCAAGACTTTATACTGAGCCGATTGTTGTATCTTCAACAACAGCAATAAAAGCAAAAGCATTAAAAACAGACTGGGCTGACAGTTCCATATCAACCGGAATTTACACCATTATACAGACCGTTGAAAGACCGGTTTTCTTCCCTCTCCCCGGTTTATATACTGAGGCACAGCAGATTGAACTATCCTGCGCCACATCGGATGCCGTAATTCGCTATACCACAGATGGGAGCGATCCTGCGGAGGATTCTCTTATTTATGTAACACCAATACATCTTTCTGAAACAGCAGTCATCAGGGCAAAAGCATTTAAAAACGGCTGGATTGCCAGTGATACAGCGACAGGAGATTATACTGTCACCGGAACCGTTGAAAATCCTATATTTTCACTTCCCCCGGATATATATACTGCACCTCAGCATGTCATACTCTCATGTATCACCCATGATGCTTCTATCCGTTATACCACTGACGGGAATGAACCGACTGAGGATTCACCTCTCTGCAAATCTGAGATATTTGTTAAAGAAACCCTTACTATCAAAGCAAAGTCATTCAAAAATATGTGGAAACCGAGCAGAACAGTAACACAGCATTATATTATTACTGAAACAGAAAACTCTGACAGCGGCGGATGTTTTTTGAATACTGTGTTTTAATGAATAAATAAAGAAGCTAAGTTTTTCCAAAAAACTTAGCTTCTTTTCAGCATGGAAAATTAAAATATGCACATCACTGTCATCAAAGAATCAAATCCTGATAAGTGGAATGATTATTTAAAAATATTTTCTGCCACACCCTTTATCTCCGGTTTATGGCTGGAATCTTTTAAAAATCAAAACCGCGAACCTGTTTATTTCCGATTTGTTTCTGAAGGAAAAACTATAGGAGTTATCGGAGGGTTGATAATCAAATCTTCGTACTCTGTTCTGAAAAAAAGAGATAAGTGCATATTTTTTTTCAGCGGTCCCGCTGTCATTAACTCTGATAACGAGATAATCAGCGCCTGCATAGCAGAAATGACGGATTACGCTGCTCTCGGCGGTTATACGGTTTTGGATTTCAGATCATGGGATTATCCGCATATATTTGATACGGAGAATCTGTCGTTTTATAAAACAGTCAGAGAAGAGTATATTATAGACCTGAGAGGGGAATGGTCAGATATTCAGAAAAAGATGAAAAAATCCATAAAAGAACAGACAAGACTGGCAAAGAGAAACGGAGTAAAGTTTCATGAGAGCCTCTATCCTTCAATTATTGAAGATTTAATAGCTCTTATGGATTCAACCAAATCTGTCAGACTTTTAAAGGGTTATAAAGACTATTCATATTTTTATATGCCGTGGCTTGATAAAAGATTGTTGCATAAGCTCTTTCAAAATAATACAGCAAGAATATTTTATGCAGACAAAGAGAATAAAATAATCTGCATTCTGTTGATTATTACATACCATACAAGTGCTTATGCTTTACTAATCGGTACAAATCAAGATGCTTATCAGTTAAGATCGCCTGTTTTTTTATGGTTTAATACTATTGAATATCTGAAGAAACAGGGATTTGAATATCTGAATTTAGGCGGTGTCGCAAATGATTCGGGTGCGGATAAGTTAATCTTTTTTAAAGAATCTCTTGGGGCTGAAAAACATTTATGTGTCGGAGGTTCAAACTGGTTTCTGCAAACCTCTATTTGTTATCTTCCTTTCAGAATTTACCGTAAAATAATTAACATATTATTCATCAGAGAAAATTTCCCAGCATCCTCTTTTTTCAAGATGATGAGAAACAAGATCCATGAGCGGTTTAAAAACCCACGTTGATCTTAAAGCAATCCAGTTGCTTTGTAACGCCATATATAATTGAAAAGATGCTGTTTTTCTGAGCAGTTTTATTAGTTCCGGCAATCCGTTATTCCTGAGCAGCACTTCTTTACTTTGCTGAAAATATGCAAGTTCTCTTTCATTACTGAGCCTGATATTACCCGGCGGCATTCCCGGGGGAATTGCCCTGCTTCCGGGATATATATAATAAGAATACCAGTATTTTTTTAAACAGGCTTTCTGAAATGGGGTATGAAACTTATGAACAGGGTTGTATGAGAGGGCTGTCCTGATATAATCAAGGTCCATGTAAGGATAAACCGCAACATGCCCCGCGGGAAGCATCTGCTGGGTGCATAGGGCTGTGGAACGTCTTGCGCGGAGAAGTAAAAATGCTAATTCAGCCTGATTCATTCCCGGTGGAAGCGATTCGATAAAGTCAGTTATTTCACTGCGGATATCGCTTACAGAGGGGAATTTTTCCGGATTCAGAATTCTGTTAAAAGCATCAGTAACCGTATGACGGGCAATCAGAATACTGTCAGGCTCATCAGAGAGATGAAGCCCCGGAATATTGTCAAATCCGCATTCTCCAAGAGCATCTCCGGCTAATCCGTCTAAAAGTATTATCGGATAATCAGGGAGAGAACGCATCAGTCCTATTGCCCATGTGTGAGAATTATTGCACTCAGCATCTAACAGAATACGCTTTTTATAATCATCATAAGCATATTCCGCAGCATTTTCATATAATATAACCCGGTGAGTAAATCCTATATCTTTTGCCATAAGTGATGAAAAACGGGCATCAAGATCACGGTTGTTTTTTTGAAATATCTGCACTGTAGCCGCCTGAAAACGGATTTTTCCGGCAATTAAACCTGCAAGAATTCTACGGCTGTCATATCCGCTGCTTAATGCAAGAAAAAATTCCTCAGTATTCAGTTGCAGACACCGGGATAAAGCAGTTCTGAAAGCATCTTCAACTTTGGCAATAGCCGTGTTATCAATATTTTCTGTTCCTGGCGGAAGTTTTCCATAGTCAAACCAGTTGTATTTCACTGACTTGCCGTTTTGAAACCGCATGATATGACCTGCCGGAGCCCGTTTTACAGATATTAAAAGGGTTCGGTCTGCGGAAATAAAACCTGCCTGAATAAGAGATCTCCATGCCATGTAATCAGGCGTGTCATTATATAAACTCAGATACCGTATATCAGTTGCAAAAAGAATTAAATCTCCTAATATACGGTAATACAAAGTACCTATTCCAAAAGCATCGCTAATCAGTTCAAGGGTTTTACCCGCATCTCTGATACAGACAGCAGAAAATACACCATTATACTCATAAGAATAGGGGAGATTTTCATGTCGGAACAGATATGCCTGCTCCCAGTATTTCAGTATCTCTTTTGAAGGAGAATATGAATGGATTGGCGGATCCAGAATATAACCCCGAAATGCAACTGCTCCTGTTTTATCAGGTTTTTCATGAATCAGCCCCGCCTCATTTGCATGAACAGGCGAGGTATTGCTGATTAAAAACCAGTTCTCAGATATTACAGATACAGGTTTTATTGAAGCAGGCAAATCAGTCTGACATTGTACGGTAATTTTTTTATAAGGATGCCAAGCACCTGCAAAGAAATTTTCATGATGAGCCGGGTCTGCAATGATAGGGAATCTCAGTTTAAGATTTATATGGTTTTCCATTGCTTATGTGAAATAAGAATATACAAGTCAATCTGTTATTCTCAAACTGTTTTCCAGTCTGTTATATTCCGTTTTTCCGTATCAAAGTTAATTCCCATGAGAATGATTTTCTTCCCGCTCTGTTTAAACTTCTGATCATACCCTTTTTCACGAATATGGGAAATGCCTGCTTCCGCGCTCAGGTTGCATTTGAATTCTATGATAAACACTTTGTCAGGAAATTCAATCATAAGATCAATTCTGCCGTCGCAGGTCAGAACTTCGCTGTGTGCATTCACTCCTGAATCGCAGATCATAAGATAAAACAAGGTATGAAAATATGCCTCATCTCTTTTGCTTTCCAATGTGTAAGGAATGGATGCAAATATGGCGGTTAAGGTTTCAAAGAATGCGTTAAAATCCTCCTTCTGAAGACCGCCTTTGATAACGCCGAAAAAATATTTCAGAATATCCCGGTTAGCTTTGGCGATTTCCAGTGACTTTTCTCCTTTGCCAAGATGATCAATCAGAGGTTTATCATATTCATCAATCAGAATCACTACAGGCATACCTGTTTTATGATAAAGAGAAAGAATCATCTCTTTGAACTGATCTTTTATTAATGAAGCATCTGAAACTACATCATAAATTTCTCCTGTTTTTTTCAGCGATCTTTGCAGACTTATTCTTAGATTCTCCGGCGTATCATGACTGATTTCATTGAAATCAGTCATGATAACCGGATGCGGTTTCCATTGCCAGTCCGTGTTCTCTTTTATCCAGAGTCCGTCAAACAAATCCTTTCTTCCCTGAAACAGAGATCGCAATGTTGAAACTGTCAATGATTTGCCGAATCTTCGCGGTCGGGACATAAAATAGAATTTGCCTTCCTCGGTCATCTGAAAAATATGCCGAGTCTTATCCACATAGGATGCTTTCAAATGATGAGTCGTCTATAGGCAGTTTTTGAAGTTTTGTCATGAGATTCCCCCCTTGCGAAGACTTCCGAAGTTTTCAAAACTTCGGAAGTCTTAAAGATTTGAAAGAAGAGACTGAATCTTTTCTGAATCATATTTCTGCGAAATAAGTGATCCTGATTTAAGAGATGGAATTTTATCAGTAAAACTTGTTTTTTCCTTTTTGTAAATAATACCGACAGGAATCTTTTTATCCCATTCTTCTGAAAGACGCATTGCATTTTCAAAATCATTCAGAACATGATTCTTTTCAGTCAGTTCATATACCCGTTGTTTATACCATCCGAATGTATTGATCAGGTTAAAAGAGACGCATGGCTGTAAAATATCTATCAGACTGAAGCCTTTGTATTTCATGCCCTCCTGAATCAGACTGCTCAGATGTTTCTGATTCCCTGAAAAACCGCGTGCAACAAAGCCCGCGCCAAGACTCAGGGCAATGGTCAGGGGATTAAACGGCTCTGAAATAACGCCGTGCCTCTGAAGTTTTGTAACAAATCCAATATCTGATGTGGGAGATGCCTGTCCTTTGGTAAGACCATATACTTTATTGTTATGAACAAGCAGGGTTATATCCACATTCCTGCGGATTGCATTGATAAAATGATTTCCCCCTTCTCCGTAACAGTCCCCGTCTCCTGAATTTACAAGAATTGTAAGATCATGGTTTGCAATCTTTGCTCCTGTGGCAATCGGCAAGGCTCTGCCGTGCAAGGTATGAAACATATTGCAGTTCAGAAAATGCGGGGTCTTTGCCGCCTGTCCAATCCCGGATATAATCAGAATCTTATGCGGAGGAATATCAAGGCTGACCAGAGCATCCTTCATTGCCGCCAATATCCCGAAATTTCCGCACCCCGGACACCAGTTAATCTCATAATCACATTCATAATCTTTTATATTTAACATTTTTTAATCCTCTACCCCTCTAATCCTTTGACAATATCCACAGGAAAAAAAGGTCTTCCGTCATATTTCAGAATAGTTCCGGAAGGATTCAGCCCGGTCTCCTGCCGGATTAATTTGGCAAACTGAGCAGAACTGTTTGCTTCTGCAACAAAGAATCTTTTTGCTTTACTCAGAAAATGTACTGCATCTTCCGCATGAAAAGGATATATATCTGTAAATATAAGACATCCGACATCCATTCCCTCTGCTCTGAGAAGCTCAACCCCCTCCTGAATTGCTCCGTGACTTGATCCCCATCCTACAACAAGGGTTTCACTCTCTCCGTGAAAAATTTTTGGCGGATTCATTTCTTTCAGCATATTCGGAATCTTGGCATTACGCTTATTCACCATATTTATACGATCAGAGGAATCTTCGCTTGTATGCCCGTCTTCACGGTGTTCATTTCCGCAGGCAATCACCAATGATTTACCGGAGCATGGCAAGACTCTGGGAGAAACTCCGTCAGGCGTAATAGCATATCTTTTGTAACCTTCTCCGCCGTCATTTGTTATAAATCGCTCAATATGCTCCGGCGCGGTCAGGGGTTTATCTGCTGTAAAAATTGAATCATTCAGATACTGATCTGAAAGAATAATAACCGGAACCTGATATTTTTCAGCCAGATGAAATGCTCTTACAGTTATTTCAAAAGCCTCTGAAGGCGTTCCCGGAGCAAAGACAAATCTGGGGAATTCATCCTGAGATGCCCAGATGACAAACTGAAGGTCACCCTGAGCTGTGCGTGTAGGCAATCCTGTTGCTGGTCCAGGTCTCTGGGCATTAACGATTACAACCGGAGTCTCTGTAATGGCGGCAAGCCCAAGCCCCTCTGTCATCAGACAAAATCCCCCGCCTGATGTGGACGTCATAGCACGGACACCGGCAAAAGATGCGCCGATAATCATGTTGACAGCCGCAATTTCATCCTCAACCTGTTCCACTACCAGAGGAAAATCATCTGAATATGAAGATAAATGGCTCATAATTCCGGTTGCCGGGGACATTGGATAAAAAGCGGCAAACCGGCAGTCTGCCGCCAAAGCTCCCATTGCAATCGCTCTGGATCCGTCAATAAATACCCCTTTTGCTTTCTCTTTTTTCCATTGAAATCCCCATTGAAATGATGAATCTTTAACCGATTCATAGCCAAGTTTTGCCGCGGAGATATTCTGTTCCGCAATTTCCTCTTTTTTATTGCTGAAATGCTCTGAAAGCACTTCATGTAAAATCTCAAACGGAGCGCCTAAAATAGAAAGGGACGCGCCTGCGGCAACTGTATTTGCCGTGATTTTTCCACCGGCTTTTTCAGCTAATTCAGCTATCGGAACATGCAGGATTTGTGTTGGTTCAAGTCTGAGACTTGAAGCGACTTGTCGGCTCTTATCAGATTTTTTGTCTATGATAACAATTCCGCCGCTCTCTATTTCATCTTTGTGCAGATCAAAGGTCTTATGATCCAATGCCACAAGCAGATGGACTTTGTGATGCGGAGCATTGACAGGGTGATCGCTGATTCGTATCTGGTGAAAACTGTGTCCGCCCCTTATCCGTGATTCAAAGTCATTGATTGCCATGACATACAAACCGGCTTTTTTACAGACAAGTGCAAGAAGGTCGCCGACAGTCTGTATTCCCTGACCTGCTTCACCGCCAATTTTGACAGTTATATCTATGCTCATTATTGATGCTCCCTGTTAGATATTATATCTCATCCCCATTCCGGGAACGAAGAAATTTCAGTATATCTAAAAAATTTGTAGTACCGCCTTTAGGCGGTCCGGCGTGCTGCGATAACCGTCTGATTTCACACAAACCGCCTGAAGGCGGTACTACAAACTTTCTCAAACTTTTGATCTACTGAATTTATAAGTTTTAAGTTTCTGTTTCTACAATTTTTATCTCTTCTTCTGTTAAATTTCTGAAAATTTTGTTCAGATTGAGCATCCGGTATTTACTGAATTATAACAGATTTTTTTCTTTTAATATTGATTCATATTTATTCCGATCCATAGGACAATCTATAAAATCAATAAATTCAGAAGCTTGTCAGTTTACATTGACGAGCCATCTGGTTAAGCAATGCCTCGCCAATAGTTTTCTTTTTTTGGGTATGACTGGCTTTCGTCATAATCTGAGTCTTTTTGCCTTCCTGCGTATAATAAACAAAAAAATGATGATGCCGTTCATTCTTTTGAAATCCCTTATGTTCCAGTGAGTTCTCTATTTTCCTTTTATCTCTCTGCATTTAATTCCTCGTCAATATGTGCGAGCAGTCTGTTTTTCAGTTCCAACGATCCTGAATTCAAACGATCATCCCTCTCCAGTGCATATTCAAACCATAACACTTCAATCTCCTGAAGCAGAAGCTCATAAAGTTCATCGCGGGTTTCAGCACAGAGATCAATCCCCAAATTCGGTTCTTTAACACATAGCAGTTGCTTTGTTTCATCTGATTCAGGTATCAGAACCAACGGGGAACGGAATCTCAATATTCTCTCTTCCAAAGCAATCTCTTTCAATTCTATCGGAGATAAATCAGGCGACTGTCTGTCAAGAATATGCCCGATGAAATCTATAACATCCTGAAGATAATGTTCAGGGATTTGCTCTATTTTATCAAACAACTGGGCACGTAAAGGTTGATTGATCATATTTTTTCTCCTTCCACAATTTTTATCTCTTCTTCTGTCAAATCATATAATTGATAAACCAACTGGTCTATCTGCCTGTCTGTTGCTTCAATCTGGCGGGCAAGCACGGTTTTCTTCTGCGGTAAATTGGCTTCAGCGAAATTTTTGTTCAATTCCAGCATTTGATTGACAAGGTTTACCATCTGATCGTGGTCGGCTTTGTCATTTGGATTAAAAAAATCAATAATTCGTATGGGTATTTTATTTAAAAACATAGTCTTATAGATGTAAAACTGATTGGCTTTCGGTACAGTAGTCTGTTTGTAATAATATTCTATCAAGTGTGAATTCAACATACCTAAAATATACAGCAAATCTTCTTTTGCAGTTTCTTTCAATGTAATTCCGCAGACAGTATCACCATAATAAATATTACCTTCTGCCAAACAAAAGCGGTTCGATTCAGCCAATTCAGGAACAAGTATTTTTCTTCTGTTTAATTCTTTCATATTTCTTTGACACCATAGCTCATACCAGACTTTCGCTGACCTTTCAAAGTAACCTCTTCCTGACAGATTACTTTTCTGACTCTGCAAATAATCCCAAGTATTTGGGAAGCGATATTTCATTTCATCATCAGTGATAACAAAAGTTTTACCGTTGACAGTTTTATAAGGATAAATGATATAATCTGTTATATTATCAATATAATATCTTCTTAACTGATTGCCTCTGGCACAGGGTATAATGATTTCTTTCTCTAATTTGTATTCCTCAGCTTTTGCTCTTTCTAATAAAAAAACACTGTTATTGCCGGTTACAATACCTTCGGATATTCCTGTAGAAATTTCTTTCAAATTTTTTACTCTTTGGCTCTGTATTTTTTCTATAAAATCTTCGCTTCTTTTATCTCTAAATATCCAACTGTCATTTGATAAATGCTGTTGTAAAAAATAAAAACCATTACTTTCCAAAGATCGTGTTGAATATCTGATTTCACTATCCTTGTCTGCTTTTTCATTTTCAAATATATATATTCCGGTATAGTTTAGGACACCTTTAAATATCTGAATATCCTGAAAATCAATTATTGTTTTTATTTTAACATTTTCTTTCAAAAATTGTTTGAGATTTTTACCATAACCTCTTTTTATGAAATTGGTTGGACAAATATAACTCAACATACCTTTTTCCCGAAGTAATTTGATCCCTTTTTCTATGAAAGGAACATAAACATCAAATTTTCCGGTTGCTGATAAATAATGGCTTGACAAATACGATTTGTTTTCACTAAATCCTTGAAAACCGATATACGGCGGATTCCCGATCACCGCATCAAATCCCCCGTTTTTCATGATTTCAGAGAATTCCGCATTCCAGTCAAAAACATTGATTCTGTATATCTCTTCTTCATTCAAAGCCATCTGCTGATTATCATAAAAATCCGTTCCGATAAGAGAGTTTCCGCATTTGATATTGTTTGCCAAATCCGGCAGAACCCGATCCTGAAAGATTGACATCTGCTTTCCGATGCTCTCACCATCTTCACCCTCAAGCGTTTTCAGGAGAAGCGAAAGTTTTGTTACTTCAACCGCCTGGGGATCAATGTCAACTCCGTAAATACTGTTTGAAAGAATCCGTTTTCTTTCAGTACTTGTAAGGCGCCATTCCCCTTTATCTCTCTGATACAGAACAGGTTTTTTCCTTTTTGCCTGTTTTTCAGGATTATCATTCACATACTGCCCAAGATGCCAGTCAAGTAAAAACTGATAAGCGCCGATTAAAAAAGAGCCTGAACCGCAGGCAGGATCAAGTATTTTCAGATTTTTCACACCGCCCGGCTTTTTCCCTTCAAGAAGTTTTTTTCACAGTCTCTTTTACAATATAATCAACAATGTAAGTCGGCGTATAATAAACCCCGCCTGATTTTCTGACTTCCGGCTTCTCTTCAATAACAGCGTGATGCTCATGCGTCAGACGGATGACTTTGCCGAGAAATTTTTCATACACCTGCCCGAGTATGTCGGCAGGCAGAACGGAAAATTCATAAGGACTGTCCGGGTAATACAGATTTTTAAAAATATCTTTCAGTACGTTATCATCAATATTCAGTTTCGGAGTCAGACCGTCAGAGCTTTCACGGTTTTTCTCTTTTTTAAAATGAAACAGCCCGGAGTTGTATTTGTCATCCGCCTGTCTGAAAAGCTGAAACAATTTTTTATAAACATTTTCAACCTTCTGCAAAGCCATGAGTCTGCCGTAATTTTCAATCCCACGATCCTCGCAGATTCTCAGAAATACAATTCTGTCAACTGTCTGCTGAACCGCAAAATTCAGTTCTCTCTGGGTAAGTTCCGAATTACGCAAAGCAATGTTTTCAGCAAGAAGTTCACGCCACCGCTCAATCTCCTGCAAAAACGCCGCATCAACTTCGGATGTTCCTTTTTTCGTTTTCTGAGATTCCGCATATTTATCAAATGAACCTTTCAGAATCGCTTCACGGGAAAATATACCGGCAATTTCATCCCATTTGTCAATATAATCAGTATATTTCATATAGAGAATACGGGAATGTGATGCTTTGTCGCTTACAGCAGGTTTTACCCGGCAGTCATAAACCGCAAATTCTTCAAAATCGGTCAGAATACTCAGGGGCAGTTTTGCGCTCCAGCCGTAGCGGCGCAACTGATATGCAGGGTGTATATCTTCTTTTATATTTACAGCAGGTTTTTTTGCCTCAAGAAAAAATTTACGAACACCGCCGATACGGAAGCAGTAATCAGGTGCCTTTGTAACACCGCCGACTTTAACTGCATCTTCGTGGATTACATCTTTGTATGCCTCGGCATACCCCTGCTTATTTGCAATATCCCAGCCAAGCTCTTCAAAAAAAGGGTCTATAAATTCACGGCGAACCTGAGTTTCATTATAATTTCCTTTTTTATAACTCTCTATATTGTAATGAAAAACTTCAGCTAATTTTTTTATTCTTTCAGGAATATTCATAATTGATCCGTATTATTTTTTTGATTGAGTTCAGCAGCACAGCGTCAGATTTTTTCTCATCCTTTGTGCCTGATACTGAATGTTATAAAACAGAGACTGCGCATAGTCAAATAAAAAGGGATTATTGTTCATATCTACGGGGTTTTGAAAAAAAGATTGACCACTATATAACAGATATAATATATTCTTTAAATGAAAGAAAAATCGCTTATTATTATTGCTGCTGTCCGGGGAGAAGTATCAAAGATTATTGAACAGATTGAAATTCCTGTTATTTCATCTGTCGGGCGGCGGGAAATAATTTCAGGATATTTGAAAGAGATGCCTGTCAGAGTGCTGATTACAGGACCAGGCATTGCAAATACAGTTCAGTCGTTAAGCGCTGCTATTGAGAATCAGATGCCGTCTCTTATTATTCAGACAGGATGCGCCGGTGCTTTTAAAGAATCGGGTTTGCAGATAGGAGATATAGGGATTGCAGCGGAAGAGAATGATGTTCATCTTGGTATAGAACCGGAAAACAGAACCTTTAAATTGGATGAACTCCCTTTTCCCGTGATAGAGCTGGAAAATCTTAAAATAACAAACAGTTATCCTCTTAATCAGAAATTGGTGAATTCAGATTTTGATATTGTGAAAGAAGATTTTGATAAAAAAGGAATACAGGTTAAAAAGGGTCCTTTTGTAACTGTATCAAGGATTACCGCCACGGATAAAAGAGCAGAAGAACTTTTTGAAATATTCGGGGCATATATGGAATCAATGGAAGGCTCAGGAGCGGCTCATACTGCAATTCATTATGATATTCCTTTTCTGGAGATACGGGCGGCAAGCAATTTTGTCGGAAAAAGGAACAGAGATGAGTGGAATCTTCCCCTTGCGTTTGAACGGTGTGCTGAAGCCGTTCTTTTGATCATGTAGGTCGGGGTAAGCGGAGCGAACCCCGACATTTATGTGCGGATGTGTCGGGTTACGCTGACGCTAACCCGATCTATGAACTCACATATCTTTAACTTCTTTCGGAGGAACTTTTCTGTCTGATGCAAGCAGTAAAAACAGACCGATAATCGGACCCAGCAGTAAAGTACCAAAAAAATATCCCCAGAATCCCATTTTTCTGTTTATCCCCATCAGCCCTATAATCAAAGCTGCTGCAATATATGCAATGCCTATTAATGTCATTTGTCATCCCTCCATCATATTAAGAACTCATGTTCTTAGAAACTTGGTTTCTCAAATTCAGCAGATCGAAAATTTGTAAAAGTATGTAGTACCGCCTTTAGGCGGTTTATGTGAAATCATACTGTTATCTCGGCGCTCCGAACCGCCTAAAGGCGGTACTACATACTTTTTCGGCATATATGGAATCAATGGAAGGCTCAGGAGCGGCTCATACTGCAATTCATTATGATATTCCTTTTCTGGAGATACGGGCGGCAAGCAATTTTGTCGGAAAAAGGAACAGAGATGAGTGGAATCTTCCCCTTGCGTTTGAACGGTGTGCTGAAGCCGTTCTTTTGATCATGTAGGTCGGGGTAAGCGGAGCGAACCCCGACATTTATGTGCGGATGTGTCGGGTTACGCTGACGCTAACCCGATCTATGAACTCACATATCTTTAACTTCTTTCGGAGGAACTTTTCTGTCTGATGCAAGCAGTAAAAACAGACCGATAATCGGACCCAGCAGTAAAGTACCAAAAAAATATCCCCAGAATCCCATTTTTCTGTTTATCCCCATCAGCCCTATAATCAAAGCTGCTGCAATATATGCAATGCCTATTAATGTCATTTGTCATCCCTCCATCATATTAAGAACTCATGTTCTTAGAAACTTAGTTTCTCAAATTCAGCAGATCGAAAATTTGTAAAAGTATGTAGTACCGTCTTTAGGCGGTTTATGTGAAATCATACTGTTATCTCGGCGTCCGAACCGCCTAAAGGCGGTACTACATACTTTTTCGGCACTCCCCCTTTAAAAAAGGGGAAACCTGTGCTTATATCAAAGTCACGTTAAATAGTTAAAATAATAATAAAAAATCAGGAATATAATCAACAGAGGATGAATGATCTTTCCTGCCCATGTAAGATATTTTACTTTATTCTTTGCTCTTTTTATACCAAGTCTGTAACGGATTAACTCTTCCTCGGTATGGTCATCTGAAAAGACAGATAATCCGGGAATGGCTTCTACCTTATCACACATATATATTTTAACGGATATAAAAGCAAATAAGAGCAGCAAGCCATAGACTGTAAAAACCGCGTATTCAGTCCCTATCATATATTCTACCGGAAATTCAAATAAAAAACTCAGATGGAAAAAAGAGTTTGACAGCAAAATGACAGATACGGTCAATATACGAAGTCCGATCCGGCTCGGAGGAATAAAATAGCCGAGGTATAAAGCTGCTGCCATAAATATAATCAGAAAAAAATTATTTAATATAAAGATTATACCCTTTTTCTGAATCTGAACTGCAAGATTTATCTGAGAATAAGTGATTGCATGCTGAGAATAAAAAAATCCCGGATTTCCAAGAGTAGATATATTGCTGACAGTATCTTCATAAACAGAATTCTTTTTTATTATCCATCCGGCAATTGAGCTATTAATACCATCCTCTGTTTTCTGACTGAGTGCGGGAATATCTGAAGTTATTGTACGGGGCAGATCTGTTCTGTCAGGAACATAAATCAGTCTGTCTCTTGTCTGACGGGCATGACGGAACTTGACAGCCAGCTCCTGACGGTCAAAAGGATAAGAATGAAAATCAAACTCAGATTTGAATACTGCTTTTATTCTGTATAAACGGATAATAATCCCTTCTTCTTTCTCCTCTTTTACCAGATGATCTTTCATTCTTACCGGCTCTGTGATATTTATAAACTCAATATCTGTATCATTAAAATCTTCATGAGAATAAGCACGTTTTAATATCAGAGCCTTATACTGATTTGTCTGCTCCTCTCCGATGGTTGTCTGCAAAGCCCTCTCAAATTCGTCTTCATCTGTAAATTCCTGATTCTTCAACCTTTCCAGCTTAGAGATCATATCATCCGAAACCCTTTCATCTGTAAGTTCAGCCAAATCTGCCATCATATCCGCCAGAGAAGAATCAGTTATTTTAAAAGATGCTTTAAAACGGAACCAGAGAAAAAAATCAACAGTATAAGCGGATTTTTTCATGTCAGTATCAGTGATTTCATTGATATGAAAACCTGTATGCACTACACGGGACCTGTTCATAAAAATACCCTTTATAATTACAATCTCTCCGTTCAGAACTTTCTCATATATATTGGTAATCTGCCTTATATCGCTTAACTGCTGATATTGGAAATATGAAGGATGGAGCATACTGTTTTTATATATGCCTATCATATATGGTCTTCCGGTATCTCCTCTGGAGTCAAAAAATATATCTCCGCTTAACCCTTTGACCGAATATTCAATACTGTACATATTTGCCAGGGCATCTTTGATTTTCTGCCGATCACTTCGTATATTTCTCTGTTTTCCCTGTATATCGGCTCTTTTTATTGCTTCGACAGCAACATGGACAGCGTCATAATAACAGGCATCCACCCAGTTCGGCTCTTTATTATATTTTTTTATAAACTCCTCCCGGAAAATACGTGAGTTTTTACCGGCAATATCAGAGAAAAACGGAGATGAAGCATAAATATTGTCAGAGTAAAAGCCGGGGGTTTTCTGCTCTTTAGGATATGATTTCAGTTTATCAAGAAATGCCGCATTTGAAAATGAATCGGGTCCGATAATCGGTAAATTTATACCTGAATTTTTCATATAAGTGATGATCTGAACAGCTTCGTCGCTGTGTGTTGCGAAAAAAACCGCGCCGGGGTTTTCTATAACAGATAAATCATTTATTATTTTTATAATCTGAGAATTCAGGTCTTTTGTATTTCTGTTAATGGCTCTTTTCATTTTTATTTCAATTCCCAGTTTCCGGGCGGCATCCTCAAATCCCTGTGCAAGAGAAGTTCCGAACGCATCATTGTCAAATATAATGCTTGCTGATTTTTTCATCATTACTTTTCGGATATATATAGCGATAAACTCTGCCTGAAAATGGTTATTCGGCACAACTCTGAAATACCATTCACTCTCTGTAACGCCTTCCGCAGTAGCAGATGCAGTAATTGCAGGTATCTCATTTCTTTTATAAACCTCTCCCGCGGCAATGGATGTGTTACTGTAATAATGTCCAAGCACAAGCAATGCTTTTTTTTGATATGCAATCTGAGATGCTGCTTTTAACGCCATCTGTTCGTTATTCTGATCATCAAAAATATCCAGTACAATCTTTTTTCCGTCAATCCCGCCGGTTCTGTTGATTTCATCTGTATATAAACTGATCCCTTCTGTCATGTTATCGCCGAGATTCTTATAATCGCCGCTCATAGGACCAGCCACTGCAATATGAAGAGTCTCTTTTTCTTTCAGCAGAGATGTCTTTTTAAGTAATAAAAATAAAACTGTTCCTATCATAATAACAGAGATGATTGAAACCAGTATTATCAGCAACTTTTTCATAATATTTATATAAAAATATTGAAACAGAGAAGCAGAATAGCGATTGATATACCTGTAATGTGAGTTATTTTTCCCAAACGGTTAAAAATTTTAACTTTATTCTTATTCTCATGTCTGAAGCTCCGGTATGTCAGTAAAGATATAAGCCCTGCAACTGCTGAGAGAATATATATTGTAAAAAAAGCATAATCAATAACCGGCAAAGAATCTGTTTTCATATCAGAGAGCATTATAAAGCGATAAGCAACTGTTATAAAAGGAACAATAATAAATATTGCGCAGCGCAGCGTCAGCCGGTATGACGGTAAAAAATAGACTGTATATAATATTAAAACCAGCACAATGATTGGGAAAAAAGTTTTAAAAATAACACATTTCTCTTTTTTTTCAATTTTTATGTCAAAATTGAATTGGGAATAATTTATTATATCTTTTAAATCAGTAAAATCATTTTCCACGGATGAATCTTTTACAATATTCTGATAATATAATATTTCATTTATGTTCCAGCCGGTTACCGCGTTCAGAAATATCTTTCCGATATTTTTTTTATCCGCCGGAGGCATTCCTATAATATCAGGAACATAAATCAGACTGTTTTTTATACGGTAAGCATGGCGGAATCTGAGATTTATAATCTGAGAATCAAACGGATATTTATGAAAATCAAAATCGCTTTTAAAATCAGCTTTAATATGATAGGCTCGTATTATTGTATTCCCCTCTCTTTCATCCATGATTCGTTTCTCAGGTTTAATGGACTGAACAGCATTGGTAAAAATAATATTTGCATCATCAAAATCATCCTGAAAGCGGAACCAGAGATAAAAATCTATGGTACAGGTAGCGTTTTTCATATTTAAGTTACTGATTTCATTTATATCAATCCCTGTATAAACAACCTGTGTCTTTGTCATTACTTTTTCATTTACCACAATAATTTTATCTTTTACGGAATCCTTTAAAACTGTCTCATCAACATCTTTGATTTCGGATAAAAATTTATATTGTGAAAATGCAGGCAGCAGCCTCTGCTTCTGGTAAATCCCGACAGACATGGGATAAGAGACATTTCTGTTTGAGTCAAAATAAATATATCCGGTCGCCCCTTTAACAGCAAATTCTTTGCTGTTGATACCTGTCAGAGATTCTCTGAATATTCTCCGATCTGCCCTCAATGATTCTTTTTTACATTCTATTTCAGCTTTTTCAATTGCATCTGCAACAACGTGCATGGCATCATAAGAACAGGCTGCTATCCAGTCAGGCTCCTCATTATATTTTCTGACAAATTTTCTTCTGAATTCATTTGCATTTTCATCACCGATGTCCAATATAAAAGGAGATACCCCGTAAATTCCGTCTGAATAGTATCCGGGACTTGCTTTTTCAAGAGGATATTCTTTTATATCATTAATAAAAATTTTTCCTCCCAATGTGGGACCAATCATAATATAATCTGTCCCCGGATATTTTAACGATGTAATAATAAAAGAGCTTTCATGAGGATATGCTGCAAAAAAAATCACACCCGGATCATCTGTGGCTCTTAATTCAGCAATAATTTCGTTTAATCTTTCAAGCAGATTTTTATCATCCCTGTTGAATCCCATCTTTTTTTTTATTTCAATACCGTTTTTTTTGGCTGCCTCTTCAAAATGTTCAGCCATTAAGGATCCGTAACTTCCTTCTTCAAAGATTATGCTTGCTGTTTTTTTATTAAAGGTTTTAATATAATTTCCTATAAAACCTGCTATAAATATATCATTCGGTATGACTCTGAAATACCATTCATTTCCGCGTGTAATAAGATCAGCGGATGCTGACGGCGTAACAGCAGGTATTCCGCTGTTTTTATAAATTTCCCCGGCTGCTATAGATGTTGCACTGTAAAGATGCCCAAGCACCAGCAACGCTTTGTTTTCATCTGTAATTGCTGTTGCCACTTTCATAGCAGTACGAATATCGCCCCGATCATCAAAAGGAAGAAGTTCTATTTTTCTCCCATTAATACCCCCTTTTTCATTTATTTGATCCAGATACAGATTAATTCCTTTCAGCATAGCTGTTCCCAGTACCTTATCTTCACCGCTCATGGGACCGGCAACTGCTATATAAATCACTTCTTTTTGCTGAAACCGGGGCAATGTGAGATAAATAATAAGCACCGGACAGACAAGAATAACTGCTGAAAGTATAAAGAGAATTTTTTTCATAATAAGTCAGACTACTTTTTTAAAGACCAATTCCTGATATGCTGTCCGCCTATTGCCATGTGATACCATCCTTTTACTCTCGGTTTTACAAGAGAATGCGCGGTTTCAAAAAAAATAGGAACAACCGCCGCCTCTTCATATATCAGAATCTGTTCAGCCCTTCTGTAAAGATTTTTTCTCTCTTCCGGATCAGGCGATGCTTCAGCTTTATCCATCAATTCAGCAAATTCTGCATTATCCCACCGGACATAATTGGCAGATTTAAAAGGATTCAACTGCTCATTCAGAAAATTATTTGCATCGGGATAATCCGCACACCATCCGAACCTGAACATATGTGGCGGATCGCTCTCCATTGCCTTAACATAATCTTCCCATTTTAATTCACGGATATTAAGATTAATATTCAGATAATACTTTAAAGAGGTCTGAACTGCCTGTGCAATCTTTGCATGAAGCTCTGATGTATTGAACATCATAGTTATTTCCGGCAAGTCTCTCCCCTCACTTTCATTCCCTGCTTTATACCCTGCTTCGGAGAGCCATTTTTTTGCCTTAACAGGATCAAATGCTATTCCTATATCAGAATATTCATCAGTATCCACGGAACCGAAAATATGCGAAGGAGTATAAGTATGAGCAGTCTCTTCATCCCCCTGCGTGATCAGTTCAATCAGCAGCCTCCGGTCAATAGCAGCGGAAATAGCTTTTCTTACAAGGGGATTATCCACAGGATATTTTTTGCTATTGAATCCGTAAGCATAATTGCAGAACTGGGAACCTCTTGAATATTCTTTCTTAAACTGCGCCCTGATATTAGGAACTTCCATCAGCGGAAGCCGTAAATAAATACTTCCCATTATATCAAGCTCATTATTCTTATACATTGCCATTCCAAGTGAATTTGAAGGTATAATCTGATAATGCACTTCAGGGATTGAAACTTTTTTTGCATCAAAATAATTCGGATTTTTCCGCAGAGCCATTATCATCCCTTTGATCCATGCCGCCATATAATAAGAGCCGTTGGACTGTATATATTCAGGTCTTGTCCATTGTTTTCCGTATTTTTCAATAACTTTTCGCGGAAGAGGACGATAAACCCACAACCCGGCCATTCCCGGAAAATAGCTTGCAGGATGCTCAAGAGTAAACTCCACTGTAAAATCATCAACAGCACGGACTCCGATTTCTGAAACATCTTTGATTTCACCTTTGTTTATTGCCTGTGCGTTTTTGACAATATAAAGCATACTTGCATAAGGGCATCCGGTTTCAGGGGTGATATTCCTCTGAATTGCCCAGACAACATCATGGGCAGTTACAGGCGTCCCGTCTGTCCATTTTGCATCACGGCGCATTTGAAACTGATAGACTCTCCCGTCTTCACTGACTGTCCACCCCTTTGCAAGTTCAGGAACCGGCTTGTATGTTTCAGGGTCAAAATCGGTCAGCCCAAGAAACAACTGCTCTGTAATCTCTATTGATGTCATATCCTGAGTAAGCCCGGGATCAACAGATGAAATATCCCCTTCCAAAGGTAGCCGCAGAGTAATATCTTCTGCCACATAAAAAGGATCAAATTTCTCTTCTTTTTTCTCATCTTCCAGAAATTCAAACCTTCCGCCTTTCAGTTGCTTGAAAAAAATAATATCTTCCTGAAATATCTCCTGTGTAGGTAAATGAATAAGTACCCGTAACACTCTTCCAGTCTTCAAGAAATTTAAGGGTTGTTGCAACAATAATCGGTACTGATGATCCGCTTTTTTCCATAGCCTTTGCCAAAACAGAGACCGCATCATACCCCTGAGCCGCCCATGTATCAGGGATAACACTGTATTTTTCTTCAAATCTTTTAACAAAGCTCCGGGTATCTTTCTGTGGCTGATTCGGATCAAAGAGAGTGGCAACAATAGTGCCTTCAGCGGCTCTTCCTGCTATACTCCAGAGCTGGGGAGAATCAAGAGAATATCCTGCTATAAAAGGGGCGGTTATCTCCATTTCACGTGCCTGTTTGATCAGAGTCGCAGAGACAGGAAGAAAGCCTGACAAAAAAATCATATCAAACTCATAGTTTTTTTTAAGCATGGAAAAGGTAGCTCTGAAATTATCCTGCCAACTGAAAAAAGAGCGGGTTGCAACGATTTCAATCCCAAGAGAATCTGCCTCTTTATGAAAAATTTCAGCCAGCCGCCTGGCAGTATCATCTCTCTGATAAAAAACAACAATCTTTTTTGTGCCGTATCGCTTGACAAATTCAGCCATCTGCCGCCCTATATCTTCATTTACAGGCGTGTTTCTGAAGGTAAAGTCCGTGCTGTATCTTGTCAGATTCGGATGTGTTGCCCCGGGTGAAATAAAGAGAACCCCGTATCTTTCATAGATAACAGATACCGGAACAGCAACATCTGATCTGCGATGCCCGACAACTGCAACAACATCGGTATTCTTTGCCAATTCTCTTGCAACCTTTTCTCCTTCTTTATCAGAGCCTTTATCGTCATAATTAATCGTTTTTATCTTTCTGCCTGATATGCCGCCGTTCTCATTAATCTCTTCAACAGCAAGATTAACCCCTTCTTTAAAAAGAGTGCTCTGCAATGAGGTATCAACAATTCCGATGAGAATATCAGTATCAGCCGCGCCGGCTTTTTCCGCTCTTTTTTTGTAAATCTCTTCATAATTTTCACATGAAAAAAAAGAGAGCATTGCAAAAAAAATAACGGTAAATTTCAGATACCGGATATTTATCTTTCCCTTCATTATACTAATTCCCCGGCGGTACGGTTTGCGTGGTACTGGGTACGGGTTTCTGATTGTCGTTTTCGTTTTCAGTCGCGGAGACATCATTTTCGAGTTCCGGCGCGCCCGGCGCAGATGTCAGAGTATTCCCCTCATTCTGATCTGCCTCATTAACAGGCTGCACTCCACTGCCTGTCTGAGCTTTTTTTTCATTCTCTGTAGTGGTCTTCTGCTGACCTTTTTCTGCATTATCAGGCATCTTTGCACTTACTTCTGACTCCTGACTTCTGACTCCTGCCTCCTGACTCCTGACTCCTGCCTCCTGACTCCTGACTTCTGTCTCCTGACTCCTTGCTTCTGACTCCTGACTTCCGACTCCTGTTTTATCAGGCTTCTTTACCTCAGAAACGCCTGACGAATAACCGGGTTCATCAAGAATAAGGTTCCCAAGAACAGGCAAACCCCGTTTTCCTGCTCCGACAACAACAACCTTTGAATTATTTGATATGGCAAGTTCCAGAGTAGCCTGAATCCCCTTCCATTGAAGTATCTCTTCTGAAAGAGATGCAGAGACAATCTTATTGTAATCTCTTAAACCGGCTGCTTCAATCCGTTTTCTTTCAGCCTCTTTCTCTTCTCTCTCTATTCTGAATACAAAAGACTCGGCAATATGTTTCTGCTCTATTTTATTCTGTATTGCCTGCTCAACCAGATCCGGCAGAACAATCCGTTTGATAATAACATTATCCACATTCACAAATCTCTGTGCAACCTGCTCAATCGCCTGATTCAGAGCTTTTTCATAAATTGCCTGCTCTGTGGTATAGACCTCCTCAGCGGTTAATCTTCCGATAAGAACACGCAATACAGATTCAATTTCAGGAATTACCACCTTTTCAACATAAGCCGGACCGACTTTCTGGTGCAGAACGCCCAGCAGTTTATATTCAGGATAATAACGGATAGATATAAATAAGTGAATCTTTAATCCGTTTTTGGTCAGGACATGAAAATCATGAGCAACCTGCTGGACTCTTGTATTATAAATATACATTCTGTCCCATGGAAATATAAAATGAACCCCTTCGCCATATACCCTGTCAACCACTGTTCCGCCAAAGAATCTCATATATAAAACGCCGCCCTGACCGGAATATATTGAATAAACAATATTGTTATAAAGATATGCCAGAAGAAGCAGCAGGATCAGATGCATCATGATGAAGAGCGACATATTATTTTTTATTTTTTCTTTTAAGGCATTATATAGTTTTTTCATTTATAAATTTCCCGAATTCCATTTTAAATACTCTGTCTGCAAAATGAAAATATCTGTCATCATGACTTACGGCAATAACAGTTTTCCCCTGATCTTTAAGCTCCTTCAGCAGTACTTCATAAAAATATTTTCTGAATTCAGGATCCTGATCTGCTGCCCATTCATCAAAGACGAAAATCGGTTTATTGTCAAGCAGAGAAACAATCATGGCAATCCTTTTGCGCTGACCTGTTGATAAATCAATATTGGTAAATTCCCTGTCAATAACAGCGGTTTTTTTATCTAACCCCATTATTTTTAAAAGATTTTTTATCTTATCTTCATCTATAATATCTAATCCGTAAAGTCTTCTGAAAAGATGAAAATCTCCGAATATAACTGAAAAAAGCTCCCTGTATGCGGGATAAACTGATTTGTCAATCTCCTGACTGTCTATCTGAATTGCTCCGGAGATCGGATAGTATAAGCCGGTTAAGAGTTTCAGAAATGTGGATTTTCCGCTTCCGTTTCCCCCGACAATAAATATGATTTCCCCTTTTTTCACGGAAAAACTGACAGGTCCCACAGTAAATAACGGATTGTTATATTTGTCAAAATAAGAAAAAGAAAGATTTTCAAATCTGATTTCGTTAAAATCCTTTATCTCTTCCACAAGAACCTGACTCTCTGATTTCAATGATCTGCTTACATCATCCAGCCTGCTTTCAAGTTCGTAAAGATTTTCAATTGCAATATTTGCCCTTGCAAAAATCGGTATGGCGCTGACCATTGCGTTTGTAGGTCCCATAATAAAGAGAACTGCGGCTGTAATCTGAATTACAGAGGAGCTGCCCGTATGATCAAATCTCGGAAGAATAAAGATAATAATTGCGATTAAGGTATAAAAAAAGATCTGTGAATACATTATCTCTGTAACAAATCTGAATCCCGTTCTTATTTTCAGTTCTCTGGTTTCAAGAGCCAGTTTTTTGAAAAAAACAAAATAATCATCCCGTTTCTTTTTATTCATTTTGAGTTCTTTGAATCCGTCAAGTATCTGATTGAGCATATCAAAGAACTGTCCCTCTTTTATGCTGGTTTCACGAAGTTCCGAGTCAATTACTCTCTGATTGAAAGAATAATTTAAAATCGCCAGCGCCATTGCTGCTACAGTGATAATAAACGCAGGCATTGATATGTACGCAACAAAAATAAGACAGAAAAATACAATGAGAGCAGACTGGCACGCATTGATAATAATTATTGCCGCTTCTGAAATCAGATTTGTGCCATGAGTCAGCCTTGCGTAAATTTCCCCTTTTTCAATACATTCCAGAAATATGAGTTCTGAATCTCTGATTTTCAGAGATATTCTTGTGCGGATCCGTTCAATAATATCCTCCATAAGCTCTGTCAGTTTTTTCAGAGAATACCGTTTTCCCACAATAACAATTGCAAATGTGATAATAAAAAGAAGGAAATATCTGAAATTCAATTTATCATGAGAGACAGTTGATGCAGCAGTGGTGATAATTCCCAGAAGAGCGCCCTGTGCAACCCCTGAGATCATTGCCATGACAAATATGGATGTACCAGATGTTTTTGTTTCGTTTTTATATAATTTTAATAAATTCATTGAATTAAATTTATCTCTTGTTCCCACGCTTTGCGTGGGAACACAAGTTGATGACGCTTCGCGTCCTCTCATACAAATTACGGAACGCAAAGCAGGGACAAATAATTATTCGCCCTTACTGCGCCCACGCGAAGTGTGGGAACGAGGGTAATTAATCCTACGGGCAGTTATGCTTCACAGTTACGCATCTGCTTTACAATTGGAGTATATATTTGTTGAATGAGTTTACAGAACTTTCAATATGGCTACTTTATCTAATCCCATATAACTTCTACACCTTCAATGCCGTTAAATTTGCCGTCGCTTGAAATGATTTTTATTCCGAGCCATTTTGCCGAAGAGAGAATAAGTCTGTCATGAAGCTCATAGAAATCAACAGATTCTGCAACTTTCAGAATATCAGGGTTCAAATCTGTAATGATGTATCTGGAAGATAATTCTATTTTATCAAGTGTATCTGTCAGGTTTATTTCAATCCGGTGTTTTTCTGACAGATACATAACTTCCATCAGGCTTATGACTGATATAACAAGGCTGTTTTCAGAATTATCAATAATACCAGATGCTTTATGTCCGATTTTGCCTTTGCCTGTGAAATGACGAATCAGGGCGACTGTATCAAGCAGGTATTTCATATCACAATTCTTTTCCGAGTATTGAATTTCCAAGATATTTTCTGGCTTCCTTTATTTCATTCTCAAGGTCTGCAATTTTTTCAAAGCCTCTGTCTTTCCAGATTCCTTTCAGACTTCGGTTGTTTCTGGCAGGTAAATTCAAATCGTTAAGAACAGATTCAATATATACTCTGATACGGTCAATGCCTTCATCCGGAATAAAAGATAATTCTCTTATAATTTCAGTTTTTTTTATGGCTGATAAATTCATCTTCTTTATCCTTTCCGATCTGTTTTTCAGCACGGCAATTTATTGCCGTGTTTTTTAAGCCCGTGCAATCATTTTAATCCGGTAAATCCGCGATTCAAATCTTTTTCTTAAACGCAATCCCTGTAGTTGACTACATACTGAACCGCTGATAATCCTGATTTTTATGATGACCTTGATGAATCATATTTTATCAGCGCAATCATGCAAATCATGATTATCAGCGGTTCTGAATCACGGATTACACTGATTTGCCGGATTGCACAGATTGAAAAAAATCATCTTGTTCCCACGCTTTGCGTGGGAACACAAGTTGATGACGCTTCGCGTCCTCTCATACAATTACGGAACGCAGTAGGGGCGAATAATTATTCGCCCTTACTGCGTTCCCACGCTTCGCGTGGGAACGAGAGTATAAAAATCCGTGCAATCGGATTCAAATCCTTTTCTTAACCGCAATCCCTGTAGATGCAGGCTGTAGCAGACATGGCGGGTTATGCTACCGCTTCACCCGCCCTACATACTACATACTATATCATTAGTTATGAATATTTTTCAAGTAATTTAGGATGAAACATAATTTTGCAGCCTGTATTTTTCCATCTCCTGATTAAAGCGATTATCCTGTTCAAAAGTCAGATGTTCTTTTCCATCCCCCGTTTTTCCTTTTCTGAGAAAAATATTCTGAATATATCCCTTTTCAAGAATCTTTTCCATAATAGGATCAAACTTGTTTTCATATTTTTTCATAAAAGTAAAGCAACATTTTTCCAGAATTTCGGGGAGCCGCTCGGGTGCAATCTTAATTTCACAGAAATCTGCGATCTTTTTTATACACCCCTCTAAATCCCGGATTAAATCTTCATATTGTAAAAAAAGAATATTGAGATCATCTTTATGCTGCATCCATTCAGCAACATGCTTAAACCATGAGCCGTATAAAACCTTTCCCTGCATAAAGAGATCAAAAAATTCGGTAAATGTTCCTTTGTAAGCAAGTTGAGCCTGATAATGATAAAAATAGGAGGCGGCTACATCCTTACCATTCCGGGTAACATAGATGTATTTGCAATTACCTTTGGGAATGTCTATATAATTGAGATGGCTTTTAAAAATGCGCGGCGATGGATATTTATTAAGCTCTTCTATTGTCATGGTATGAAAAATCAAAGCCCGTTCAATCCATGGACAGACTGCTGTTATATGAGGAAAATCCATATTTCCGTCTGTTGTCAGTTGATAAAGAATCATCTGCATCCATGTTGTTCCCGACTTGGGATAGGTAACAATAAAAATATCATCTGAACGGGGAATAAAGTCAAGCCTTACAAGTCTGTTAAGCTCAATTGTTTTGTGAAATTCTGTTAATTCCTCAATAATATTTCCCAATGGAAGACTGATCAATTTCAGAAATCGTGAAGCAATTTTTTTAAAAGGTAATACTCTGTTTTGATATTCATAATTTTTTTTCATGGATAAATCCTGTTGTTCAGTCGTATGAAATGTTGTAAGTCAGTAGCATATTTTTTTCAGTTTGTCAGTTTTTTATTTGTCTGAATAATTTCAGGATAAAAAAATCATAAGACCTGCGGTTTTTTTTAAAATTTCAAAGACTTCAGAATTCTTCACATCAAAGGAATTTGAAAACATGAAAATATCTGTTATCCTTGCACATCCTAATAAAACCAGTTTTAATCACGGAATTGCACACGCTGTTATATCTGAATTAACAAAGAATCATCATCAGGTTATCTTTCATGACTTGTATGAAGAAAAATTTGATCCGATTCTTTTATATGATGAAATTCCAAAAGACGCAGCTTTGAATCCGTTGATAGAGGCTCATTGTAATGAAATTGCTTCTGCTGAAGGCATAATTATCATTCATCCCAATTGGTGGGGACAGCCTCCGGCAATATTAAAAGGTTGGATAGACAGGATTTTACGTCCGGGTGTTGCTTATGAATTTCTGGAAGGGGATAAGGGTGAGGGGATTCCTGTGGGATTGCTAAAGGCAAAAGCCGCCATTATCTTCAATACATCAAATACCCCTTTTAAACGGGAGATTGAGATATTCGGCGATCCCCTTGAAGTTTTATGGAAAAACTGTATATTTGATATTTGCGGTGTAAAATCTTTTTACCGCAAAATGTTCGGGGTGATTGTTACCAGCACCCCGGAGCAGAGAAAAACATGGTTAAATGAGGCTCAGAATACTGTGAACCGTTATTTTCCGGCATAAAACAAAATGTAATGTTCTTTTTCTGATAATCATGATATGAATCCGCGGAATTCAGTTTCTAAATTCACAAATTACAAGAAGCCAAGTTTTTTCAAAAAATTTCAGCAGATCGAAAAAGTTTGTAGTTCCGCCTTTAGGCGGTACGGCGTGCCGAAAAAGTTTGTAGTTCCGCCTTTAGGCGGTACGGCGTGCTGCGGTAAATGTCTGATTTTACACTGACCGCCTAAAGGCGGAACTACAAACTTTTTCAGATTTTTGATCTGCTGAATTTGGCTTCTTGTCAATTTTTGTTAAACCCTGACGGAGAATATTATGAATGACAAAGATAAACGCATAGCCATTGTTACAGGCGGAAGCCGGGGAATCGGGAGAGCAATCTGTATTGAACTTGCCAAATACGGGTATTATGTGATAATCAATTATAAATCAAATGAAGATGCTGCAAATGAAACACTTGAAATAATAAGAAATAACGGGAATGACGGTGAAATCGTCAGGTTTGATGTTTCAGATTCTGAAGAGACAAATCAGGCTGTTGAAAATATAATCTCCAGATTTGACGCTATTGAAGTGTTAGTTAATAATGCAGGAATCACGGCAGACGGTCTCTTTGTCATGATGCCTGAAAATGACTGGAATTCTGTGATTGATACCACGCTGAAGGGCTTTTATAATATTACCAAACCGATACTGAAAAAGATGATACCCGGAAAACGGGGTTCTGTTGTCTCTATATCATCTTTGGCAGGATTGGTCGGGAACAGAGGGCAGGCAAATTATGCTGCGGCAAAAGCAGGTTTAATCGGAACCAGCAGGGCAATTGCTTCAGAGGTAGCGAGATTAGGCATCCGGGTGAATGTTGTGGCACCGGGGCTTATTGAAACAGAAATGATAAAAACCGCTCCTGTCAAGACAATAAAAGAGATGATTCCAATGGCAAGGATTGGAAAACCTGAAGAGGTGGCAAAGGTTGTCCGGTTTCTCTGTTCCGATGATGCTTCATATATAACAGGACAGGTAATTTCGGTTAATGGGGGTATGTATTAAACTGCCCTTCAGGGAAGGGGGATTAGGTTTTTACTAGTACTCAGTTAATTTAACTTTGACACATAAAGACCTGCGGGGTTTTTAAAACCCCGCAGGTCTCCGGTACATTTTGTCATTCAAAATTAAGTTAACTGAGTACTATGAAAGAATTTAAAATATGAAAGATATAATTGCAAATACCCTTTTTTACGGTGATAATCTTGATATACTGAGAAAAAGAATAAAAGATGAAACAGTTGATCTGTGTTACATTGATCCGCCGTTTCAATTCAAAAAGAACGTATAATCAGATATATCTGAACATCGGAGAAGACAAAGCACAGGCGCAGGCTTTTATTGATACGTGGAAATGGGATAGTTACGCAGTTCAGGGGTATCAGGAAATCATTACCAATTATGAGGGAAGATTTACCGGTCAGGTCATAGAACTTATCAAAGGATTACAGCAATGTCATAAAAGAAGGTTCTCTGCTGGCATACCTTGTCAGCATGACATTGAGAATCACAGAAATACAGAGGATTCTGAAACCGACCGGCAGTTTTTATCTGCATTGCGATCCGACATGCAGCCATTATCTGAAACTGGTTTTGGATGCGGTGTTTTGTGCAAAAGGCGGGGATTTCAGGAATGAAATTATTTGGGGATATATTGCACCAAGTGCGGCAAAAAAAGATTTTCCCAGAAAACATGATGTTATTTTCTGATATACAAAAAGCGGTACTTTTTTATTTAACGCGGATGATGTCAGGATTCCATACAGTGAAGAATTTATTAAAAGAAGAAAATACTCTGAAGGAAAATCAGGTATTTATGCAGAAAAATCATCAGGCAGAGATGAAAATGATTTAAAGGGTTTTTCAAAAGGTAAAATTCCCACTTCATGGTGGACAGATATTAAAATCAGGCGGACAAATGCCAAGAAAAGAACTTCTCGGCTATCCCACTCAAAAACCGGAAGCATTGCTTGAACGGATTATCAGGGCAAGCAGCAATGAAGGCGACACTGTTTTAGATGCGTATTGCGGCTGCGGCACAACAATAGCCGTAGCAGAGCGTTTGAAACGCAGGTGGATAGGGATTGACATCACCTATCAGAGCATAAGCGTGATAATCAGAAGGCTTGAGGATACTTTCGGCAAAGCAGATTTCAGAAAGCATTATTCTTGACGGTATTCCGAAAGATATGGATTCTGCAAGAGCATCTGGCAAATAAGAAAGATGACCGTCTGCGTAAAGAGTTTGAAAAATGGGCAATACTGACCTATTCCGATAACCGGGCAATTATCAATGAAAAGAAGGGTGCGGATAAAGGTATTGACGGCATCGCCTATTTTCTGTCATCTCAGACAGATACGGAAAAGATAGTTTTTCAGGTCAAATCCGGCAATGTCAAACGCTCGGATATTGCAGTTTTTATCACTGATATGAACAGCGAAAAAGCGCAGATAGGGGTTTTTCTGACTTTGGAAGACCCCACAAAGCCGATGCGTGAGGAGGCAATGGCAGCCGGAATGTATGAACACAAACTCATGGGGAGGTCATATAACCGGATTCAGATTGTTACGGTTAAAGAGATTATTGAAGAAAAAAAGCGTCTTGATATGCCGTTAAGTCTTGAAGTGCTGAAGTCGGCAAAACCCAAATCAGGGCAAATGCAGGTGCAAATTATGTAGGGGCAAATAATTATTTGTCCCTACCATTTCATCCCTTCAGTGAAGGGAGCAGGGGTTAGTACTCTGTCAATTTAATTATGAAGGATAAAATACGGAAACCTGCGGGGTTTCAAAAACCCCGCAGGTCTTTTACCCGTCATAATTAAATTGACAGAGTATTAGGTTTATAATGAATAAAAACAACATATCAGATAAATTATTGGCAATAATCGGAATAATCAGTGTCTTCTTTTTTATCGGATGGGGAGATAATCTGGAGGATATAAAAAAGAGATCCAAAGAGATTGTATCAGTTCAGGCGGATTTTACTCAGGAGAAGCATCTGAAAATCTTATCTGCTCCGCTTATTTCAAGAGGTTCTTTTTACTATAAAAAACCTGATTCTTTCCGATGGGAATATAAATCGCCGATTCAGAGTATTCTCTTTATGAAGAATGACAAGGTAAAAAGATACATAAGAGGCTCAGACGGAATGAAAGAGGATGCAGGCGTCAATCTTCAGAATATGCAGTTTGTCATGCAGGAGATTACCGTGTGGCTGAAGGGGGATTTTGAGAATCATCCTTTTTTTACAGCAAAGATGGAACAGGGCAAAAAAATTATTCTTATGCCAAAAGAAGAATCTTTTGCCGCCATGATTAAGCGGATTGAATTAACCCTTTCAGATCAGGTCGGAATCATACAGAATATTGTCATATATGAAAATGAAGAGAATTTCACAAAATTTGATTTTACAAATGTCAGGGTAAACCAAGAGATAGATGATGCGTTATTTCAGAAGATTCAATAAATATTGCTGTATTCTTTTTTTTATTTTAATGGCTTGCAGTCATAACACAGATATTCAGCCGTTTATCTCTTCAGATGACAATGCAGTATGCAGTATTCCGTTTATTACTGAAAAACAGCGGTTTATTCATGTGATTGAAGCTGAATTGCCGAATAAAGCCAATCTTTCAATGATAGGGATAACTGTGATTTCTCCTGAAACAGATAGCATTCAATGTGTTATCATGACCATTGAGGGGTTTGTTATCTTTGATGCAGAGTATGAGCATGAGCTGAAAATTAACAGAGGGGTTCCTCCTTTTGATTCAAGAGCATTTGCTCAGGGGATGATAGATGATATTCGCCTGATTTTTTTTAAACCGAATGGCGTATTCTCTCAATCAGGGAATTTGAAAGACGGTTCCCATGCCTGCCGTTATACAGATAAGGATAATTCTGTTACTGATCTGATTACTACTCCTGATAATCATTTGGAAATACGCAAATATGATAAGAATCTGGAATTAGCGCGGAGCGTGAAAACATCTTCGGATAAAGAAATGATCCCGGAGAGATTGGAACTCACGGCTTACGGTGATAATCCTTATGCACTTAAATTAAAACTGATTAAATATGAAAAAGCAGAATAAATACAAATTAGGAATTAACAAATGATCTCTAAAATATTAAAACGGATTTCAGAAAACGGTTATGTCCGCAAAGCAATTGAGGATAAAGCAGATTTAAGCACGTTCAAAGGGCGTCCTTCCCCCAGAATTATCATGGGAATATCTGTTATTATATTCAGTTATATTGCAGGATGGCCCATGGTCGGCTTACTTGGAGTCTTATCTGTCTATGCAAAGAAACCTGAGATTTTGATTATCGGGGGTCCGATAACATACGGATTATCACATCTGATATTCATATTAGGAATGTATCTTGCGGGTTATCAATATACAAAAATTTTTCTGCGATGGGCAACAAGAGTCGGCGTTGAGAAACTGCTGAAGTATAAAGTGAATTTTTAATTTGAACAAGGTGGAAAAATAATCATGGAAAAATTTTCAGAAATATTCAGTATGATAATTGATTTTCTTTTTTTCTATCCCAAATCAATCACAACATTGTTGATTTTTCTGTCCATTGTTGTTGTGATTGCATTTTATGTAAATAAAAAGCGGGATGAAAGCGGCAGAGTTTCATTTATTGATATGAGTAAGACAGGTATTACAGGGGTAAGACTGTATGAAACAGAAAATGGTATCCGAAAGGGCAACTGGCTGCTTCCGTTATGGATACCGGAAGCTCATCTTCTTTTAAGTATCAGAATTTTCTTACCCAAAGGAGAATACGAGATAAGAGCTTATTGGAAAGCAGAGAAATATCATTTCCTTGAAGAGAGTCTCTTTAAAAAACAGCCGCCTGATAAAGAGAAAGCATACAGTCTTTCCCATTCCGGAAAATTTGAAGTACCAAAGGATATGCCGGTTGAATTTAAGCTGACTGCCTCAGATAAAAATCTGCAAATTGATTCGCCAAATAAAGAATCACTTCTTCTTAATCCTGATAAATCACTCCCTTTGATTATTTCAGATACCTCTTTTAAAAAATTAGCCGATACCTTTGATAAACTGAAAAAGAGTAAAATTTGGGAACTCTCTGTTATTGATGACCAGATAATTGCCTCTCTTGAATATGAAATCAAAAGCATGAACCGGAAATTGGACGGAGTTGCTGTAAGGAATCAGGAATTGGAATCAAATCTGAATAAGGTGGTAAGTAAATTAAAGTATATTCAGCAGTCTGATAAAGCTGTTCAGGAAAATGAGACAACGCAAAAAACATAAGGGTTTCTGAAACCATTAGGATTTTATATATTATGCTGTGCATTTTCGTGTCTTTTTGTCTTAGCGTCTTTGTGTTTTTTTACCACTAAGACACGAAGGCACAAAGTCACAAAAATAAACACTAAGAGAGGAGAATTATGAAAAAAATGGTATGCGTTATGATTCTGATGATGCTCTTTGTATGGGGCAATAATGCTTCAGCAAATATGAGCCTTCAGGATTATCAGACAGTTGCTGAAAATTTTTTGACTTATCTGAAGAGTGATAAAAAAATCATTCATACAGAGCAGTTAAAAGAAGGTGATCTTATCACAGGTTATGTCATGGAACTGGAAAAGAGCGGTTATATTCTGATTCCTGCTGAAAAAACATTGCCGCCGATAAAGGCATATTCATTAAACAGCAATTTTGATACACTTCCTGATTGGTACAAAAAATTTCTGACAGATGAATTAATCGCTTCGCAAAAGATCAAAGAGATCCGAAGCAATAATACCACAAATAACAATCTCTCCAAATGGGATTTTCTCCTTTCTTACAAGGAGAGAAGAGACGCCCGCCAATATACCCCTGATACATTTCTGATAAAAACAGCATGGGAACAGGGTTATCCTTATAACAAAAAACTCCCGCAGATTGATGACAAATACGCTCTCTCCGGCTGTGTTCAGGTTACTCAGGCGCAACTGATGAAATATCATCAGCATCCGAAAAAAGCAGAAGGGATTGCTACACATACTTGGAACGGAGAGGAACTTAAAGCGGTTCTGTATAAAAATTATCATTGGGATAATATGCCGAATATAGCAGATTCATCAACACCGGAATATATGCAGGATGAAATTGCTCTGCTGATTCGTGATTTAAGCATTATTAACAAAGCAAATTACGGGCTTAATTCAACAAGTACAGCATCCGGTACCGAAGGATTACAAAAATATTTCGGATATGCCACTGATATGAAAAGCATATCCAATGAAGATGAGGAACTCTTTTTTCAAACTTTCAGAAGTGAAATAGATAATGAAAGACCTGTAATATTGGTATTACCGGGGCATTGTACAATTGCTGACGGATATGCTTCTGATCCGACAGGTAAAAAGATTCATGTGAATATGGGGTACGGAGGGCATTACAATGATTATTACTACCTAAATGATACAATAGAAGTTGATTCAACTGTTTATGAACCTGATTTTGATATAATATACAATATCCGCCCTTGCACTTCTGAGCTGGGAAACTGTTACAGCGATCTGATAAAACCGGAGTCTGATGATGCAATTAATGGGAATAAGATTACAGGGAAATTTGATTCTGCGGATGATACAGACCGTTATGAAGCATATATGAAAGGTACTGCTCAGATTGAAGGAACAAGAGGATATACAAATCAGGCGTTTTATATCATGATATATAATGCAAAAGGTGAATTAGCTGTTTCCAGTAATGAGAAGATTGAGAAAAATTTGTCAGCAGGTAAATACATTATTGAGATTTCCCTTAAAAGCGAAGGAGACAGCTATGCTTATGATGATAAAAGCATTTATACCGTGAATATTTCAACTGAAACTCTTACCGCTTCTGATTATGAAGCGATTGAAAATCAGGATACTGCTCCTGTGATTCAGAATGATTTAAGAAATATAGGTATAAAAGCTCCTTATAAAATACGGATTGACACGGCAGATGAGGACGGAGATGAAATATCTTTAAATGCTGTGAGTTCTGACAGTGATACATCAGTGAGTATTGCAGATGATGTTCTGACTGTCACACCGCTTGCAGGAAAAGGTGACAGTGAGATAACCGTCAAAGTCAGTTCAAACGGAAAAGAGATGCAAAAATCCTTTAATGTGCTGATTACAGATATTCTTTTCGGCAAAGAATTTACAATAACAGGTGATTTTGACAATCAGGAGGATTTTGACAAATATAAGGTTATTCTTGACGGGGCATGTACCATAAAAGGGGATATGGGTTTTTCAAATCAGGGGTTTTACATTTCTGTTTTAGATATGACTGAGAATTATTTTACAAATCCGTCAGATAAGAGTATTCAGGTTGAATATCCGACAAATCTCTATCTTATCGGTGCATCTCTGAAACAGAATCCTGACGGATGGGGTTCTTCTTATCCTTTTGATTCTGAAAATAATACTTATACTTTATTTGTCAACTGTCCTGATGCGGACAGTGATATAGATACCATAAAGGCTCTGACTGATAATGACACCGGTACTTATATGATTTCAGGATATGTCAGAGATGGAGATAACAAGGGGATTGACGGGGTTACACTCAGTTACGGAAATGGAAATTCAGTTGTTACAGATGCTTCAGGAGCATACTCAATATCGCTTACGCAGGGGTGGAGCGGCACAGTAACACCGGCTAAGACGGGTTACACATTTACGCCGTCTGAACTTACTTATGATAATCTGATTTCTGATAAATCAGGAGAAAATTATGTCGGAATCCAAAAGGATTATACGATTTCCGGTTATGTCAAAGACGGAGAAAATAACGGAATTGCCGATGTTGCAATAAATAACGGGAACGGAAGTTCAGCAATTACTGACAGTTCAGGAGTTTATAGCATATCTGCTGCTCAGGGGTGGAGCGGCACTATAACACCGGCTAAAACGGGTTATACATTTACACCGTCAAATCGTTCATACAATGATGTAAAATCAAATCAGACTGAGCAGAATTATATAGGAATTCAAAGTACTTCTTATTATAGCATTTCAGGTTACATCAGAGACGGAGAGAATAACGGAATTGCAGAAGTTACCCTGAATTACGGGAATAATAATTCAGTTATTACAGATAATTCAGGAGCATATTCAATATCGCCTGCTCAGGGATGGAGCGGCACTGTAACGCCAAGTAAATCCGGCTATACATTTACACCGTCTCAGAGTTCTTACAGCAATATTGATTCCAATCAGACAGATCAAAATTATATCGGAACAGCAGGCAGCAGCGATTTGCTGATTTGGCAGACATCAAAGGCTGATGCAATCTCTCTTGCAAAGAGTGAGGGAAAACAGATTCTGTTTCTTGCCGGGCGTGAAACATGCGGAAATTGCCAGCAGATGCGTTATACAGTCTGCGAATCAGCTTCCCCTGCAATAAAAGAACTGATTGAAGAGAATTTTATCCCATGGTTCTGCAATGTTGACTCAGAAACCGACTGGTATCTTTATGCTGACGGGCTTGATAGCTTTACCCTTCCGCTGATCTGCTGTATTGACCCGGATAATCCTGACAATTATATAGACAGAACCGTTGGTATCCAGACTTCGGAAGAATTTTATACGCGGCTTAGAAATATATCTGAACCGACATATTATACCATATCAGGATATGTCAGAAATTCAGAGAATAATGGAATCCGTGATGTTATCATAAACTATGGGAATGATAAAGCAACCACAACAGATATTTACGGAGCTTATCTTATATCAGTTGTTCAGGGTTGGAACGGAACAATAACACCGGATAAAGCAGATTATACATTTACGCCATCTGAACTTTTGTATGAGAATATCGTTTCAAATCAGACTGAACAGAATTATATCGGAACAGCAAACGCCAGCGATTTACTGGTCTGGCAGACCTCAAAAGCAGATGCAGTTGCTCTGGCAAAAAGCGAAGGAAAACAGATTCTGCTGGTTGCCGGGCGTGAAACATGCGGAAACTGTAAATATATGCGATATACAGTCTGTGAATCTGCTTCTCCCGCGATAAAACAACTGATTGAAGATAATTTTATCCTCTGGTTCTGCGATGTGGATACAAATACAGACTGGTATCAGTATGCTGACGGGCTTGGAAGTTTTACATTGCCGCTGATCTGTCTTATTGACCCGGATGATCCTGATAAGTATCTTGACAGAACAACAGATATTCAGTCCCCGGAAGATTTTTATGCCCGGCTTCTGAACAGCATACCATCGCTTGCAGGGGATACAGATCATAACGGAAAGGTTGATTTGGAAGATGCGATATTGGTCTTAAAAGTATTTGCCGGAATAAATATCACAAATATTCATATCAGCGCGGATGTGAACAAAGATAACCGTATAGGTATGGAGAATATTATTTATATTCTTCAGAAGATTTCAGGAATGAGGGATTAATAAAGATTCTTGCAAATGGGTTAAACAAAAGAATAACAGAGAAGTTCACCGGCAGGGCGGTTTGTCCGCCCTGTCCGTTGAAACGCCCGATTAAAATTTTATTTATCTGAAATACTTAAATATTTTTTAATATGTTTGGCAAGAATATCGTCAATTTCTGCATGTCTCGGTACCGGTTGTTTTTTCCCATTGGATTTATTAAGATAAACATCATGTCTTGATCCGTGACTGAATAAGACACATCCGGCTTTTAATAGCTGCTTTATAAGTTCCTTCCTTTTCATACAGATACCGCTAATTCTTTTAGCATATATTTTTCAGGAACTTCATCAAGTACCATCAACTGAAAAGCGTCTTTAATATTCGCCTCCAACTCGTCCAATGTTTCCCCCTGTGTCATAATTTCAGGGTATTCAAGCAGCTTACCTAACCAAAATTTTTCAGACTTCCAGTAAATAAGAGTCATTTTTCTTCCCATATCAAATTCCCCTTCTCTGTTGTTATTTTAACCCAAGTGCCGCCTATGCTTTCTGCCGGATTGACAAATCCGGCGGCTCGGTTCAGATTTGCCAAAATGAACAAGAAGCTAAGTTTCTTAAAGAAACTTAGCTTCTTTCAATATCAGTAAATTATAAAAAGTTGCACATAGCATTATTTTGACAACTTTTGTCTATCTTATTTGATATTTGATGGATTTGTTTTTGACAGAACAATAAAAATAACTGTGAAAACAATTTTTTTTATTATCTTTGAGAATGGTGGTCCCAACGGGACTCGAACCCGTGTTTCCGACGTGAGAGGCCAGCGTCCTAGGCCGCTAGACGATGGGACCTTTTAAAGAGATAAGGTGAAACGACCTAAAAAATTATATATACCGAAGAAGTTCTTCTTTGTCAAGATAATTTTACACATCACGGATTTTAACAGGTCGTTTTCCTTTTTTATATCCGAAAAACAGATAGATAATAAATCCGAAAAACGGCAGCCATGCAATTATTCCCCACACAATCTTTTTTTCAAGGGAACCGAAATCTTTCTGAGCCACATCTATAATTGCCCAGCAGGTCATCAAAAAGCAGAGCAGTCCGACACTCACAACAAATATAAACGTATCCACAACAGATTATCCTTTCATTATCAGTCCATGCAGGTCGGGTTATGCTCCGCTGCTAATCCGACCTGCATGCTGACAGTGAAGTGTAGGAAGCAAGACCTGAAATTCCTCACCATTTATCATACAACCTTCTTAACCGTCTCTTCCGTCAGCTTCATAACATCTTTACGTGCCTCTACCTCGCCTGCTCCCATAACTCCGCATGCTCTTATAAGATATTGATCATCAAATCCGTACCATTTGAGAAAAGAGGAATAACGGGGAAAAATATCGGCAAACTGATTTTCATCAGGATGTCCCTGAGTCTGAATAAAAACCAGCTTTTTGCCGGGTGAAAGACGGCTCGGATTAGGATTAGTTGCATAATCCGGCACAAGATAAGAAAATGTTCTGTCAATAAATGCTTTAAGCTGGGCTGATACATCGCCGTAATAAACCGGCGTTGCAAGCACCAGAACATCAGCCTCACGGACAGAATCAAGAACCTCTGTCAGATCATCTTTCTGTACACATCTGTCTAACTTGGTCTTGCAGCTCATACATGCCTGACAACCCCGGTATTGAAGTTTATTCAGGGAAAAGGTTTTTACCTCTGCGCCCATATTTTCAGCAGTTTCATTGAAATGCCTTGCAATGACCGCGCTGTTTCCTTTTGGTCTTGGACTCCCTAACAGACAGACTATTTTTTTTGACATATTTATTTATCCTCCGAATGAAACTACAGGGATTTATTATAAGAAGAGGATTATAAGAAAGAGATTTTCATCCTTTTCTTATAACAAATCCCTGTACGGTTACTGAATTATAAGAAAGAGATTTCATCATTTTCTTATAACAAATCCCTGTATCTGCCGCCGATAATCTATTGATTATCATCATCATCATCATCTGATGGAACATCAACAAGTTCTTTCTGGACAAGCGGGGTTGTTCCGCCGCCTCTTAACGCATCCAGTTCAGATTGAAGCTCATCTATGGTTTCCCGCTGTTTATCCAGTGTTCTGCTAAGGTTATTGATTGTTCTTTTGAATTTGAAGCTCATCACAAAGCTGTAAAAAAGGGTCAGTAATACTCCTGCTGCAAAATATGCAAGAAAAAAGAGAATAAGTTGCAGTTCAGGTGTTTTATAATCCATAAACGGCTTTAATTCCGCTTTTGCCAAAGCTGAGATGGATATAATATTCCAGCTCAGACTCTTTTTTTCCATGAGGAACTCCTGATTCTGAACAAAAAAGAGCAAAAGAAACACACCGATTGTTACCCAGTAAGCAATCTTAAATTTCCTCATCTTTTCCCTCCCGGTTTTTTTCGTTGTTATATTCAAAATTAAAGGATTGGAGAACCGATCCTGAAATCCACAATCAGACCTGCGGTTTTTTGGAAACCCGCAGGTCTTTATACTATTTTCAGATTTTTACATCTTTGAAAAAAGGTTTTAAATTATTGTATGTGGCTATAAGATGTTCAGGGATAACCCGCACATCAGCAAAAACGGCAAGTGAATTGACATCTCCGAACCAACGGGGAACAATATGAAAATGAAGATGCTGCTCCACACCCGCCCCTGCAACCCGTCCAAGATTCAGCCCGACATTGAAGCCTTCGGGCTTCATTACTTTCTTTAATACCCCTATAGATTGTTCAACTGTTTTAAGCAAATCTGCCATTTCATCTTTACTGAGCTGATCCAAAGCTGAAATATGTCTGACAGGTGATACAAGAAGATGTCCGTTATTATACGGATACTTATTCATCACAACCATAGTGGTTTCACTCTTGTAAAGGGTCAAGTCTGCCTGCTCAGACAATGCCTTACAAAATATACACCCTTCTTCTTTATTCCCCAGGATATATTCAATCCGCCAGGGAGCCCACATTGTTTCCATAACTGACTGATTCCTTTTTTATAAATATCATTCATAATATAAATATAAACATTTTTAAATTCTACTTCTTTACCCTTTTTAAACTTGAAACTCAATCTTTTTTTTTCTTGCAAGCGGTATAATTTCCAAATCCCCCCATGCTCCTATCTGATTTCCCATAATCGCAACAACTCCTGTAACACCATGAATTATCTTCCCGAAATTTATTGCTTTCTGTATATCTGCCTTTGATTTTATCTGATTTCCTATAGAAGTAGCAGCAGCATCAGCAAGGGATCCCGACCTTGAAACCACACATACAGCATCAGATTTTCCGAAGCTCAATGAATGTCCAACAGTTCCTGACGAGGTACATACAGAAATCGCTGAATCTCCGGGATTTATCCTTAATCCTATTTTCATACTCAGCGGAGAGTCTCCTGCAAATATGGCAATTGTAACAATATGGTTTTTCTTTATAAAAATATCTCCGCCGTTTTCAATAATCACTTCATCTGTATGTTCCAGAAGCCGATTGCCGACATGCTCGGCAACTGCTCCCGCGACTGCTGCCATAGGTCCCACACCTGCAAGTTGTCCGGCTTTTACCATATCCTGTATGATAAGAGGTTCAGGTGTGTCAAGATACCAGGGGATAAGTGTTTTTGCAAATTCAGGATTTTTTTTAATATATGTTTCAATATATCCTCTCTGCTGTAAAATCAGTTCTTTAGTAATATTTTCAAGCTGTTTTGTGCATGGACAAAGAGGTCGGTTTCTTTTACAATCACCTTGAAAAAAGAATTATTCTCTGTATTTATAAGATTGCGATATGTCCGTTCCTGATACATAATTATAAAAAAGTTCGTAGTACCGCATTTATGCGGTGCGGCGTGCTGCCGGAAAAGTTCGTAGTACCGCATTTATGCGGTGCAGCGTGCTGCCGGAAAAGTTCGTAGTACCGCATTTATGCGGTGCAGCGTGCTGCGATAACCATCTGATTTCACAGCAACCGCATAAATGCGGTACTACAAACTTCGTTCTCGTTCCCACGCTTCGCGTGGGAATGCAGCCGGGGACGCTCTGCGTCCTGCGTGATACAAGGACGCAAAGCGTCCAATCTTGTGTTCCCACGCAAAGCGTGGGAACAAGAAATATGAAACAATCTGTGAAATCCGTTTAATCCGGTAAATCCGCGATTCAAAACTTGTAACTCAAAGTTATGAGTGCCGAAATTCCCTCTCTTGGATAATCATAAGGAATAAATTTCTGAGCGCCTGAAGTATCCGGGTCTTCGTATTCCTCATCAAAAAGATTGTGAACTGTTCCCTGTATTTCAAAGCCTTTGTAGAAATTCTTTGCAATGAGAGATACGTCAACAGTTGTATATGAAGGCATATCTCCCCTGTCATCACCGGAAACTCTGGGGCGTTTGCCTGTCCATAAAATGTCAGTATGCCCGTTCAGGTATTTTGTGAACCCGTAATTCAGACTCAGCCCCGCCCTTTGAGACGGCACATTCGGCAGGTCTTCATCTGTATCCGCGTCCTTCGGGTTCTGCCATGCGTAGGACAATCTCCAGTAATTGACCGGGCTGTATTTCCCTTCCAGAGTCAACTCGACACCGTCAACCTTTGCGCCTCCCAAGTTTTTCATCACCGCAGGTGAGGTCGAATAGTCATAGAGAATCTGGTCTTTTATGTCGTTGTGAAAATAGTTCACATTGTGCCATATACGAACCTGCGAACCTGTATCCCAAAGCGGCTTCGTAAGTCCTGATCGTTTCCGGTTTGAGATCGGGATTGGAATGGAGTACAGGATTGTTGACAGCATAAAGCTCGACAAAATTCGGTGCCCTGAATGCCTGTCCGTAAAGTAGTTTCAAATCCGCGTCTTTCAGAAAATTCCAGACCAGTCCGACTCTGGGGTTCGTGGTGCTTCCGAAATCATCATAATAGTCGTATCGCACACCTGCGGTAAGATTCAGATTTTCCATTATTCCCCATTCGTCCTGAACATACCCCGCCCATATCTTTCTTGTCGCATCTTTGCAGTGATTAGCCCATGATGCCACGTCCTGCATGGAACCGAGGGGTTCGTATGTGAACGGATTGAAATTCGCATTATGCGTTACATCATACTGATCGATCTGATCAAAATTCAACCCGACAATCAGATGATTGCCTTTGAACAAATCCAGATCGAACTGAAGCTCCGTACCGATGGTTCTGTTCTTCAAACCGGGATTTCCGATCATGCCGTCGGGATATCCCGGAAACCCTTTGGGAAATATTCCCAGATAGTTTTCGACTGCGTAATAATCATAATAGGTTCGCAAAGATCCGGAAACCGCATCTGTGAAAGATTTGGCATATTTCAGTTCTGTCCAGAAATATTCGGTGCTACGGTTGTTTTCCGTAAGGGCGCTGGCGAAACCGAGATAAGCACCTTGTTCCTTTTTTGAATATTGCCCTCGCAGGGTCAGATCACCGCTGGCGACTTTCAGAAACGCCTCTGTTTTTTCCTGATGTTGATCGGTTTTTCCCGGAGCTCTTGAAAACGGTGCGCCCGCAAAACGATCCGCCTCTATAGTTAAATCAGGTCCAGTTAGTTTTGGAATAGTCGAAACTTCCGAAAGCTTTGAAACCATCGGATGATTTGCCGCCGAGAATACTTACTTTTTTTGTGTCATAACTTCCGTAACCAACGGCTGCCTCTGTCCCTTCAATATCACCCGCATCCTTTGTGATGATATTCACAACTCCCACAAAGGCATTCGCACCGTAAATCGCGGAACCGGGACCTCTGATAACTTCTATCTGCTTCACGTTTCCGACAGAAACATCATTGAAAATATGAGCCAAGGCACTTCCCCAATAGGAATCATATACCCGGTGTCCGTCAATCATGACCACTAGCTTTTCTGAGTACTGTGTTCTGGTTCCTCTAACTTCGAACATATAGCTTCCAGTCTCATTTATTGACACCCCGAACCCCGGCACCGTCTTCAGCACGTCTGTCAAATCCCTTGCGCCCATGTTTTTAATCTCATCAGCAGTAATTACCGTTGCAATAGCCGGAGCCTTGCGTGTGGAAATTTTCCGTTTTGTTGCTGTCACCATGAACGTTTCCAGGTTCCGCAGCTCATACAGCGAAAGCTCATCAATCGCGTCTTCATTATTATCAGATTCGACCGCGCCGACACTCACAGGCAACAAAAACAGCACACATACATACATACATACATACATACATACATACATACATATCCCTGTATTTTTTGCCAAAATAAAACATAAAATTTTCTCCTTTTTTTTCTTATTTATTTTCCCTCTTCCACAAGCTCCTCAAGCCCCTCTTGATTCAGCAGCCTGATATTACGACCATTTACTTCTATAAGATTCTGTGCAGCCATTTTTCCGAATATCCGTGAAAGAGTTTCAGGGATAGTTCCCAGAAGACTTGCCAACTGTCCTTTTGAAATCTTTAAAGTAACAACATCCTGATTTTTCTGTTTATCTGAAAGAAAGATCAGATAAGCGGCAAGACGCAAGGAATCTCTTTTAAAGATAAATGTTCTATCTGAACCGTAAACTGCCTGAGCCTCATAGCAAGAACAGCAAGCATATTCAGACTCAGGGATGGATTGCCGGTTATCAGAGCGACAAATGATGCCCTTGGAAAAAAGAGAAGATGACTCTCTGCAATCGCTTCCACGTTTGCAGGAAATGATTCTCCGCTGAAAACAGGCACTTCGCCAAAAGGCTCTCCGGTTCCGAATATGTGGAGAATCTGCTCTTTTCCATCTGATGAGAGCTTGAATATCTTTACTTTTCCAGAAGCAACAATAAAGAAGCCGTTCCCGTCATCTCCTTCAGTAAAGATCATCTCTCCCTTTTTAAAATGTCTGCTGACGATAATCTTTCGTATCTCTTCCAACTGCTCATGGGGAAGACCGCCGAACAAAGGGGTATCTGAAATAATATCAAGTATATCATTCATCTCTTATCATCGGATGGTTTTTTATGGCAACCATCTCTTATATATTTTATTTTATCCATATCACATGAAACTGTTTCTGACAATCTTTATGAATTTTAAAACCATAATGGTATTAAAAGATTCTCAGGGTTTTCTTCTCAACAAATATATCGCTCCTATCGGAGCTTAAAATATTAGAAATCTATTTTTCTACAAATATATCGCTCCTATCGGAGCTTTTTCCTGTTCATTAAAATCCCGTAGGGATGTGATATAAGTAAGCAGTCAGAAGTTTAGTATATAAAGACCCGCGGGGTTTTTGAAACCCCGCAGGTCTCCGCTGTATTAAATTGACAGAGTAGTAGCATCAGGAGATTAATTTTAGTACAAGCCTCATAGAGGCGATATATCTTTTTTCTTTTCACCGCAAAATTTTTTTAATTGCCACTTGACTAATTAAATAAGTACAGCTAAAAGATAGCTGAATTTTAATAAAAGAATAAGTATGACTTAATAATATCCACTTAATTTTTTCAAGGAGAATAACATGAATTTAAATACCCCCAATTCAAACGAGGCATTACAGACTAAAAACCGTTCACGCAACGTAGCACCCCAGTCCGGCATCTGTTCCAGATGTGTTGACGGATGTAAAGGAAACTGTGATCTTTTTGTCTCTACATTTCGTGGAAGAGAAATGCTTTACCCCTCACCTTTCGGAGAAATAACAGCAGGCGCTGACAAAGACTATCCTGTTGATTATTCACATCTTAATATTATGGGATATGCCATCGGCGCAGAAGGAATTGAAGCTGATCCTGACCATGCTATCTTTCCAAGAGTCAACACTGAAACATGGTATGGAGCTACTGAAAAGATAAAGATGAGAATCCCGATATTTACCGGCGCTTTGGGGAGTACAGAAATTGCCCGGAAAAACTGGGAACATTTTGCTGTGGGTGCTGCTATTTCAGGAATCAGCCTTGTCTGCGGTGAAAATGTCTGCGGCATTGACCCGGGGTTGGAGATTAACAATCACGGCAAAGTTACAGAATCCCCTGAAATGCGGCGCAGAGTAGAGACATATCGCCGGTATCATGAAGGATACGGGGATATTATGGTTCAGATGAATGTTGAAGATACCCGGCTTGGCGTTGCAGAATATGTTATTGAAAAACTTGGCGTACAGACCGTTGAACTGAAATGGGGTCAGGGCGCAAAGAGTATCGGCGGAGAGATTAAAGTCAATTCTCTCGAAAGAGCTTTGGAACTGAGCAAACGGGGATATATTGTTACACCTGATCCTTCAAAAAAATCAAATCAGGCTGCATTCAAAGACGGTTCAATCAAAGAATTTGAGCGTCATTCCCGCGTGGGATTTCTGGATCAGGATTCATTTATGAAAGAGGTTGACCGGGTTCGCAAAATGGGCGCAAAGCGTGTTACTCTTAAAACAGGCGCGTATCCTATGCGTGAACTGGCAATGGCGATCCGCTGGTCTTCTGATGCACGCATTGATCTGCTGACCATTGACGGCGCTCCGGGCGGAACAGGTATGAGTCCATGGCGTATGATGTCAGAATGGGGTATTCCGTCAATTTATCTTCATGCAATGGCTTATGAGCTTTGTCTCCGTCTTGCAAAAAAAGGCGCATGGGTTCCTGATATTGCATTTGCAGGCGGATTCTCTTCTGAAGATCATATATTCAAGGCACTTGCATTGGGCGCACCTTTCTGTAAAGCTATCTGCATGGGACGTGCATTGATGATTCCGGGAATGGTCGGCAAGAATATCGGACGTTGGCTTAACGGCGAAGACGGCGGGCTTCCGTCAACTGTTTCAAAATACGGAACAACAAAAGAGGCGATATTTGTCTATTATCAGAAACTGAAAGACAAATACGGCGATGAAGCTGATAAATTCCCGCTGGGCGCTGTCGGTATTTATTCTGCTTCAGAGAAACTTAAAGTAGGTCTCCAGCAACTTATGGCAGGTGCGCGTAAATGGAGAACCCATCTGATCACCAGAAATGAGCTGGCTTCCTTGACCGAGGAATGTACTAAAGTTACCAAGATTCCTTATATCATGAATGCTTACCGTGAAGAAGCATTGAAGGTTATTGACGCCTGATCAGCTTTTGATGTTCAGATGTCAATGACATAATATCTGAAAAACCCTTAGGGTTTCAAAAACCCTTAGGGTTTTATTGTTTCTGCCCTTCTTTAAATAATCATTGCTAAAGTTTTTATATTATGTTATCAGATTGTTTTACGGCATTTTCGGATATAAAAAACCAAGTTATCTGAAGAGTCGGGGAGTTTTTTTCCCGCCTCTGTCATTTCCGTATAATTCCTATGATTAACATGACTGAATCACAGTAATCACATAAATCATACGGAAATCACAGTTCAGACAATGCAACATGAAAAAACTCCCCGACTCCTCAGTTATCTGAAAAATCATTTCTTTATAAGAGACGCGAAGTATTTTGTAAAAAAAAGAGAGATAATACAATGACATTAATATCAGCTTCTCATCTTGAGAAGAACTATCAGGCAGGTGAAGTTACTGTCAAGGCATTAAAGAACGTCAGCTTTGATATTGATCCGTCTTCTTTTGTATCTTTTGTCGGTCCCTCAGGAAGCGGAAAAACCACGCTTTTGAATCTTATAGGATGTCTTGATAAACCGACATCAGGATGCCTGAAAATTGCAGAGACCGATGTTCTTTCCCTGAACCGCAGACAAAGTGCGGTTTTCAGAGGAGAGCATATCGGGTTTATTTTTCAGGATTTCAATCTGATTCCTGTGCTGACAGTTTATGAGAACATAGAATATCCTCTTCTCATGGTACGAAATACGCCTGCTGAAGAAAGAAAACAAAGAGTTACAGAACTGCTTGAAGTTGTCGGAATGAATGAGCAGAAAAATAAATATCCGGATCAGATTTCAGGGGGACAGAAACAGAGAGTAGCTGTTGCAAGGGCATTGGTTACAAATCCCAAACTCATTCTTGCAGACGAGCCTACAGCAAATCTTGACAAACATACCGCCTATATGGTCATCGAACTCATGAAAAAAATGAGAGATGAGTTTAAAACAACCTTTATTTTTTCAACTCATGACCCTAAGGTCGTGGGAGAAGCTGAAATCATTTATACGCTGGAAGACGGAATAATCGTTGATCGGCAGGTGAAAGCAGGTGAAAAACATGATTAATCTTTTTAAAATCGCAATCCGCAATCTGATGAGATATAAAAGAAGAACCTTGCTGACCGCATCACTGATTAGCATCGGCGTGGTCTTTGTTCTTGTGTTTGTTTCCGTATCAGGCTCTTTTAAAAATATGATGATCGGACAGATAACCGATTCCATGCTCGGTCATATCCAGATTCACCGCAAAGGATATGTGGCATCTATTGAAAACCTGCCCGTGAATCTGAATCTGAAACCTGACGGAATGAAAAAGCCGGAAAAAATTCTCGGCAATGAATCACAGATTGAATCATTCACTCCAAGAATAAAATTCGGCGGCATGTTCAGCAATTTTTCGGAAACAACAACTATCAGATTAAACGGCGTATATCCTGAAAAAGAATTTGCAACAGTGCCTTTGCTCCCTTCCCGAATCATTCAGGGGAAAAAAAGCCTGAATCGCGGAGAGATTATTATCCCTGAACTTTTGTCAAAAGGAATGAACGTAAAGATCGGGGATACAGCGGTGATTGTCGCAACCAATCAGGAGGGTTCAGTCAACGGAAAACAGTTTATTGTTTCCGGCGTGATAGAAAGCGTTGTGGGTCCGGGGGGAAGAGACGGCTATATTCATCTGGAAGATGCAGCGGAACTGTTACGCATGGAAGAGACGGAAATCAGTGAAATAGCGTTACGGTTAAAAAATTTTGATGAATTGGACAGAATTACCGCAAAACTGGAAGAATCGCTCTCAAAAGAACTGAATAAAATGAACAAGCCTGTCTTTGAAGTGCATTCATGGAAAAAGCTCGCTCCTTTTTATCATATTTCCCGGATGATTGACGCACTGACGTTTTTTATTAAACTCATGCTGATAGCCATTGTCCTTATAAGCATTATGAACGTGATGATTATGGCAGTTTATGAAAGGATACGGGAAATTGGCACTCTTTCCGCTATCGGGACTCTGCCGTCAAAGATACTCTCCATGTTTGTGCTTGAAGGGTTCTGTCTCGGTTTTATCGGCGGGCTTATCGGAGATATAATAGGGATAGCGGTTGTTGCCGTGATCAATCTGCTGAAAATCAGGTTTGATTTCGGAATGCAGAAAGGTCTGCTTCTGATGACGAATATTTATCCCGGAGACCTTCTGGCAATATCTGTAACAGTTATAATAGTTTCGGTCATCGCAAGCCTTCAGCCTGCATTCAAGGCATCAAGAATGGATCCGATTGATGCGCTGAGGCATGTATAATATTCTTTTATAGGTTTTATATAATTTTATGGTAGTAAAAATTTATAATCGCCGGAAACCCGTTTTCTTGTGATTATCATTACAGACGGCAGGGCTAACCACAGGCTTTCAAAATTGAGTATTGCCGAAGAGATACAGCGGGCATCGCAGCTTGTCAGCAATATTCCGTCTGTTGACTTTATTGTTGTGGATACTGAAGAGAAGGGGAAATTCTTCACTGCTGATCTTGCTCTTGATCTGGCGGCTTATCTTGATGCGGATTACTATATCATGGATAACCTGAAGTCTGATTATCTGGTTGAAATGGTTAAGAGAGAAAAAAGGGATTAAAAAATAAGCCTGTCAGCCTGTCAAAAAACTTGACATTTAATCCATTTTAAAATATTAATCAGAATAATTTATCGTATGAAGCGATATTCTCTGTATTTTCAATAAATAAGTAAAAGTCGGAATAAAAAAATATAAGATGATCGGAAAAGTTCACAGTAACCGCCTAAAGGCGGTACTACAAACACTGGTTTGTCCGGGAACCGCCTAAAGGCGGTACTACAAACTTTTCTGAAGTTTTCATAGTAAAAAAATAAAGCCAGGAAGGCTGATTTTTTATTCACTCTTGCTTCCGAACAGGAAGTTCGGGAAAGAGATGTATAAAAATTTCAGTCTCCTGGCTTTTTTTATTTTATAGGAAAAAATTGTCGGCTATCAGCTTACAGCCGACAATGCAGGGAGAATAAATTATGAACAAAATAAAACAGATTGTCGCTGTGGTATCAATTGCTGTGGCGGCAGCCGTATGGTTCCTGCCAATACAGGCAGGAGCATGGGGGCGCGGTCATTTTTATGTTATCGGAATCGGTCCTTCAGATCCTCAGATGGCAACATTGCAGGCTCTTAATACGATTAAACAGATGGATGCCATCATCGCACCTGAGCAGCATTTAAAGCTCTTTGCGGAGTATATCGGGGATAAGCCGGTTCTCTTTGATCCCTGGAAATGCCTATGGGATTACAAAGGAAAGGATTATAAACAATTAACAAAAGAAGAATATGCAGAATTTAAAGTTGAACGCTTCAAGGTAAGAGATGAGCGGGTGGAGCAGATCAGAAAACTTATCAGCGAAGGTAAAAATGTAGGTCTGCTTGATTCAGGCAATCCGAATCTTTTTGGTCCAAGCCACTGGTATGCAGAGTATTTTGATGAACAGGACTTGGTGATTATTCCGGGCATGGGATGCGATGCCGCAGCAATGGCGGCGCTGGGTAAAAGCATTATTCCTGCTTATAAAACCCGCTTTGTCATGCAGACAGCACCTATGTTTCTGATGAATCATGACTTGCAGGATATTCAGATATTAAAAGACCTGAGCAAATATCCTGTCAGCATGGTTCAATATATGGCTCTCGGCAATCCTGAGAAGCTCTTTTCATCATTAAAAGAGATGTATAAGCCTGAAACTCCATGCGCGGTTGTATTCTGGGCAGGCTATCCTGACCGTCAGCGGGTTATACGCGGAACTGTCGGAGATATGGCAAATAAACTTTCTGATGAAAAAGAAAAATTTATGGGGCTTCTTTTTGTAGGTGATTTCCTTGAAGGAAAACCATATCAGGGCGCAATGAAATTACAGAATGAGGAAAAATAAGTATCAAAAACCAAACCCTAAGTACATGAAACATTAAATACGTTTCGGGTTCTGAAACAGATAAGAAGCTAAGTTTCTTTAATAAACTTAGCTTCTTTCCCGCCGTTAAATTACCGTTTCGTGTACTAAGGGTTTGCCAAAACATTGTTAAAGGAGGCATTTATGGAAAAGATTCTAAAAAATTCAGTGCTTATTGCTTTGATGTTCAGCTTTACACTTGCATTTGCTGAAGAAAAAAAAGATACAGATATCAAGGAAACAACTCCAGAAGAAACTGTGGTACTTGAAGAAGTTGTGGTAACAGGTGAAAAAATAACAGCGCCTACAAAGGAGGCTGCCGAGACAGTATATACCGGCGTTGAATTAACCAAAGAAGGACTTAAACTCGGAGGAGAAAAAGGTGCTAACAGCGTATGGGAGGCTATCAGCATTCTTCCGGGAATAATGTTTGTAAGTCCTGATCCTGCCAATTTATCTTCCACTCAGATGAGTATAAAAGTGAGAGGAGTAAGCGGCTCTTTAGGAAGTATGTCCATAGAGGGTATTCCTATTTACGGAGGCAATCCCATAGGTCCGCGAACTTATATTCTGGATTTGGAAAATTTTGAAAGCATAGCTGTTTATAAAGGAGCTGTTCCGGCTGATCTTGGTCCCGGTTCCGGCACAAGAGGGGGAACATTGCAGCTCAGACCTCTCTGGGCTTCAGATAATATGGGCGCTTCTTTACAGCAATCTTTAGGAAGTTTCGGTTATACAAAAAGCTTTATAAGATTTGACACCGGAAAATTAGGACAAGCCGGAACCAAGCTCTCTTTTTCCTATTCTTATGCTGAGGAAGATAAATGGAGAGGAGAAGGGGAGATAGGTCCCAGGAACAATGTCAATTTTACCTTTGTTCAGCCTCTCGGAGATAAACTGGGAATAAAACTCTGGGGTAATTTTAACGAAATCAAGCAGCATAAGTTAAGGTCTCTTACTTATGCACAGGCTAACAACCTTGATGAGTTCGGAGAGTATGATTATACAGAAAGTTTAACAGGAACTCCGTCAACAGATTGGCAGTATTATGATTTTAATAAGATTGAATGGATCAACTATGACCTTTATGCCTTTATTGATTACAAATTAAACGAGAATTTCAAATTCACCTTAAAACCTTATTTCCGTCAGGAGAAAAAAGAGGACTGGGCAGGAACCGGCAGTCTTTCAGGTCCCTCAGGTTCAAAACCGGGCATTCAGGAGAGCGGATGGACATCCCGGAAATGGGGCGCTACAGGAGAAGTAAATGCAGAATCTGAAGTATCTTAAAGGTTTAGTCGGACTTCAATATGAGGACTCCGACTGGATGGATTCTGTTGCAAAAAATTACTGGCTTAATGCTGACGGTTCTCTGCAATTTGTCGGATGGGGACGTTATACAGAGAGTCAAGGTTCAAGTCCCAGATACAGTCCTTATGCCAAGTTGTCAGGCAGTATAGGTTCTATCAACTGGCAGACCGGAATCAAGTATCTGGAACTGAAGGAATCTGAAAATGAAGGTTACATCACCAAGTTTGACGACACGGGGAATCCGTATCTGGAAAGAGAGCCGAAAATGGATTACGGGGCAAGAGAATACAGTGTCTGGCTTCCGACAGCAGGCTTATCTTATTTCATAAACGATAATTCTGAAATATATGCCAGTTACGGAAAAACATTTCAGCAGCCTTATTCCTATATGCCTCTTATAAATATGTATTATGCACTTTACAACAAGTTCACAAAAATGGGAATAACACTGGAAGAACTCTTTAAAGATTACAAGCCGGAAGAAACAGATAATGTGGATATAGGATTCAGATACCGTAAAAATTTTCTTGAACTCAATCCTACGGTTTTCCTGTCAAAACATAAAAATATTTATACTACGATTACACCCGGATGGGAGGATCCTGACAATCCGGGGAATGCTCTCTTATATCAGGGTAATCCTGCAAGTTACAGCTCTTTTGTCGGTAAAGCAGAAGGTTACGGCTTTGAATTCGGAACTAATCTTATATTTTCCAATAACCTGACGTGCTTTTTTAATCCGGCATATACCATATTGACTTATGACGGGGATATTATGAGCAGAGGCACTTTATATAAGACTGACGGAGAACAGGTCGTGGATGTTCCCAAGTGGAGTTTAAGCTCCGGAGTTGTTGCCAAATACAAGGGAATAGAAGTCGTCCCCATTATAAGGTATATGGGAGAAAGATACGGTGATCTGAGCCATCAGGAAAAAATATCTTCTTATACAACAGCTGATCTGAAGATAGGTTATACACTTGAAAAGTTTCATTATCTGAAAGATTTGAAAGTATCTTTGGGAATGTATAATCTCTTTGATAAAAAATATGTTGTATCTACAAGTTATTATCCCGGATCGCCGTTTACTGTCATGGGTTCATTATCTTTCAGTTTTTAAAAAAGGAAAATTCAAAGAAAGGAGGGTTTGGATTTGGGCTTCTCGTTCCCACGCTTTGCGTGGGAACGCAGAATGGACGCTTCGCGTCCAGTGAGTAACATCGCCGGACACGTGAAGCGTCCGGGCTTGCGTTCCCACGCAAAGCGTGGGAACGAGTGAGAAGCGTGGGAACGAGTGAAAAAAGAATAAAGATTAAGGAGAAATAAAAATGAAAAAAGTAAAACAGATGATTCTGATGAGTATTCTCATCATCTTTGCGGCTGCTTCATTACAGGCTCACATGCTTTGGCTGAATGTGAATGATTATACACCGGAAACAGGGAAAGAGGTTAAGATTGAAATCGGCTGGGGACATAGTTTCCCTGCAAGCGAAACCATGAAAGATGGAACTTTTAACAGTATATATGCTCTTGATGAATCAGGCAACAAGACAGATTTGAAGCAAATCTCTCCGATACAGTATTCTTTTACCCCTGAAAAACAGGGGATTTACAGAATTGCCGCAAATATCAATCCCGGATTTATGACCAAAACAACAGACGGACACAAAATGCAGACAAAAAAAGGGATAGAGAATGCAGTATCCTGTTTTCATTTTGATATGAGAACCAAAGCGGTTATCAGTACTGTCGGTGCAACCGGAGAGGGATTCAAAACCCCGACCGGGGATAAATTGGAGATTATTCCTCTGAAAGATTCAACATCCTTAAAAGAAGGAGAATCTTTTCCCGTGAGAGTCCTGTATGACGGAAAACCCCTTGCCAATGCCGAAGTAAAAGCATCTTATGAGGGATTTACCGGCGAGGCTCATACTTATCCGTATGAAACAAAAACAGATAATAACGGTGAAGCAAATGTAAAGGTTGATAAAAAAGGAAACTGGATAGTGATAGCGTTACACAAGCTACCTTATACAGACCCAAATGAATGTGATGATAACAAATATAATCAGACATTTACCTTTAAAGTAAAATAACCCAGGTTGCCACATAATGCTCGCGTCGGATTGACAAATCCGGCGCTGGGTTCGGATTTGTCAATCTTCCACCGAGCCGCAAGGGTCATTTTTCCGATAGGTTGCAACTTGAGGTTAAAATAACTTTTCAGGAGTGCCAAACTTTAAGTTTGGCACTCCACTCATAAGGATAGATTTTATGCACGAGATATACAATATAATCAAAAATCAGTGCTGGCTGAAATTTGCATCAGCTCTGATTCTCTTTACACTTTTTCTTCAATTCGGACATACAGGCAATGCCGCGGCTGAAAAAAAAGGAATGCTTTATCTGGTCAGTGTTGGAGTAGGTGATGCTGACCTTATTACTGTCAGAGCAATCAATACAATAAAAAAATCAGATGTTATTGTATGCAACAAAGATGAAAAGCAGGATTTAGCGGAATATGTTGACGGAAAAGAGTTTCTGGATGTTTCCTTAGCCGGATGGCGGAATTACGGAAAAGACTGTTCAAAAGCAGAAGATAAGGAAAAGAGAGAAGCATGTGAAAAAGAAATAAAAACCCGTGAAGAGCTGATTAAAGGGATTCGTTCTGCAATTGATGCGGGAAAAACCGTCTCTGTTCTGGGCAGCGGCGATCTTCTTCTTTACGGAGGTCCATATCACTGGTACCTGAAAGAATTTAAGGATATTCAGCCGCAGATTATTCCCGGAGTCAGTTGCTTTAATGCGGCAAATGCGGCTTTGGGAAAAGATGTTGCATCAGGAAAAGAGACTCATGCAGTTGTTCTTACAACCATTCGTGAACTGGAGAAATTATCAGCAAATCATCCCACAATGGTGATTTTTACAATGCACACCAAATTTGAGGATCTGGTCGGAAAACTGAAAACGCTTTATCCTGTTCAAACCCCTATTGCTGTTGTCTTTTATGCAGGATACAAAGAAAAGGAAAAAGTTCTCAGCGGAAATCTTGATACAATTCTTCAGCAGGCTCAGGGAATGGATTTTCCGTTTGAACATCTGGTCTATGTAGGTGATTTTCTGGAGTAATAAAAGTTTGCCGCCTAAAGGCGGTACTACGAACTTTATTATAAACATAAGAAGGAGATTTAAATGAAAAAATTTTTTACTCGAACAGTACGCCATATAACTATGACGCTGCTGCTTATGGCAATGGCAGGGTTTATTCAGAGTGCAGACGCACAATGGGGACCCAAAACCCAATTGTATCTTGTCGGCATGGGAACAGGCGATCCTGATAACATAACCCTTAGAGCTAGTCAATGTTATCAAGGACTCTAACATTATCTTCTGTGACAGCAGAATGAGGGACAGATTCCCTATTCTTTTGCAGGGGAAAGAGATTCATGATCCCGGATTCGGCATATTTGCCGTATATGGAAAAGATCCTGAAGAAGCAAAGAAGAATAAACGGTTCAACTATGAAGATAAGATGAAAGAATTTGAACAGATTAACACCATTATCCGCAATGCAGTAAAAGAGGGTAAAGTAATATCTGTGCTGGACAACGGAGATGCCACTATTTACGGACCTAATATGTGGTACATAGAGGCATTTGAAGACCTGAAACCGGAAATCGTTCCGGGACTCAGTTCTTTTAATGCCGCAAATGCGGCTTTGCGCAAAGGCGTTACATCAGGAGTTAAATCACATTCGGTTATTCTTACAGCTTCATTCGGACGTGAGGATTATGACGGACCTGACAGCATTGCAAAACTTGCCCAGCATCAGGCAACTATGGTCTTTTTTACCATGTTTCTTGATATGGAAGGGGTTGTAAAAGAACTGAAGACCCATTATCCGCCAGATACACCCATAGCGATTGTGCAGTCCGCAGGGTACAGGGATAAAGAAAATGTTATTCAAGGCACCCTTGACACGATTCTTGAAAAGACAAAAGGGGAAAAAATTCCGTTTGAACATCTTATTTATGTGGGGGATTTTCTGAGCAATCAGTATAAAAAATCGGAAAAATAACAAGGCAAAAAGTTCGTAGTACCGCCTTTAGGCGGTTACTGGACAGACAAAAAGTTCGTAGTACCGCCTTTAGGCGGTTACTGGACAGACCGCCTGAAGGCGGTACTACAAACTTTTATCTGCGATGGAACGCAAAAGAGGAGAAATAAAATGATAAAAAAAGTACTTATAATTCTGTTTAGACTGGGGTTATCTTTTTTTTTCTTACCATGTCTGAATGCCCATGATTATCAGGTATCATTGATAGCAGATACAGATATGGCTTTGGATGACGTAAGAACCCTTGTAATGCTTCTTAATTCAGATATGACTGACATCCGGCTGATTGTATCTTCTGACGGAGCGGTCTCTCCGCAGAAAGGATGCGAAAATATCAGGCGGCTTCTCAATTCTTTTAACAGAAAAGATATACCAGTCGCAGTCGGAAGAACTTCAGATAAACCAGCTCCATTATGGCGGTCATGGTCTGAAAATCTGAATATCCCTGATTCTGAATCAGATTCAAACCCGTCAGAACCTTTTATTCCTGCAACTGAAGCGATTTTAAAAGCTCTGGAACAATGTTGACAAAGATTTGATTTATCTCTGTCTGGGACCTTTGACAAATCTGGCAGATACACTCCGCAAAAATCCTGATATAAAGAAAAAAATTTCAAGAGTGATATTTTTCGGCGGATTGCCGGGTGATGATGATCCGGGGTGGAACTGCTCACGCGATCCCGAATCTGCTGAGTTTGTATTTCAATCAGGTATCAATATTTATTCTCTTTATATTCCTGACAAAAAATCGCCCAAATTTGATCAGGAGCTTTATGAAAAGATAAATGCCGTGAATACACCTGCGGCACGTATTGTAACCGCACTGCATACAGCACCGGATGTCAGCAGACTTTTATCTCAGGGGCATTTCCGTATATGGGATGAAATGACAGCGATTTTTCTGAATTACCCATCTTTATTTAAATTTGCACCGACTGAGAATCCGAATATCATGAGTCTTGAGGATTTCCGTGATGATAATATTCAGGATATTTATCTTAAACTTCTCAGTTACAGTGCGGATTTTCATTTAGATTCCCGTGAAGCAGTGGTTCTGAATGATTTTCCGTTTGAACCCTCTTTATTCAGAGATGATGTAAAACCTTATGTTGAAAAGATTATTCAGAAATACGGGCTTGAAGAATGGAAAGCGTGTATTCTGACCAATGAATTTCACCGCCATTTGGGGATATATTCTATTATCGGCGCAAAAATGGGAATCAGGGCAAGAGAGATTCTTAATGCTCCGTTTGATACATTAGAGGTTGTATCTCTTGCAGGAAACAAGCCGCCGCTCAGTTGCATGAATGACGGATTGCAGGTATCCACAGGCGCAAGTCTGGGACGGGGAGCTATAAAAATATCTGAAGAATCTCAGCCCGCGGCTGATCTTTATTTATAAGGATCAAAAACTTACCCTCAAAATAAAAAAAGAGCTGCTGGATAAAGTAAAATCAGATATTGATGCCGCAGTAAAAACTTACGGGGGAATGAATCAAGAGTATTTTGCACATATCAGAAAATTATCAGTAACATACTGGTATGAATCAGATCGTAATGAGATTTTTGAAGAGGTTATGGACAGAAAAGGAATAAATAAGAAACTTGGTTTCTTAATAGTAATAATAAATCAAATTAAGGAGATGTAAAATGAAAAGAAAGATTGTTGTTGCGTCATGGGTCATCGCATTTGTTCTGATCTGCTGTATCGCTGCAAATGCACATGAATTTATCATCAAACCCGTTCAAGTCAGTACTGAAGCTGGGAATAAATTGGCGTTCAGTGTGCTGGCGGCTCATGTATTCATGATCAGTGAAGAAGCAGAACCTGTTGAACAAGTTGAAATTTCTCTGATTGAAAAAGAGAATAAAACAGAAGTGAAACTTCAGAAAAATGACGTTTTGCTTACATTGGACGGCGCGGTTGAACCAAAGAAAGAAGGCACGGCAATTATCGCCGGGCATCGGAAAGGGATGATCTGGTCTCAGACAACACAGGGCTGGAAACAGGCAGGTAAGAAAGAATTAAAGGGTGTTATATCAAGCGGAAAATATGAAAAATTCTGTAAAACGCTGATTAACGTGGGCAAGGCTGATGACGGATACAAAAAAGTTGTCGGTCATAAACTTGAAATTGTTCCTATTTCCAATCCCGCAGAGGCTATGATTGGCAAGGATATGGAATTTAAAATCCTTTTTGACGGAAAACCTTTTTCCACAGGTGTTTATGCCACGTTTGACGGCTTCAGCACCAATCCCAATACCTATGCGTATTTTACAGAGACAGATGAACAGGGGATTGCCAAAGTAAAAATCACACATCCGGGTGTCTGGATGGTGCGAGTGGAAAAAGAGATTGCAGAACCGACTGAGGATTATGATAATCATGTAATACGGGCGGTTTTGGTGTTGGGAGTGAATTAATTTGAGATGAAATGAGGTGATATGTAAGTTTTCCGGTAGTTATACAGTTGTAAAAATAGCCTTATCCATATCAGATAAGGGAAACAAAATTTTTTTCAGGAGGAACAAATGTCTAAGGAAAAAACAGGTTTTAAGTATGTTGGAATGCTTCTTGCCGCTGCAATGCTGTCGCTTATGTGTGCGGCGTCAGGTTATGCCCATGATACATGGATCGTTATGCAGAGCTACACGCCTGAAGCATCTCAGCCTGCGGTTCTGAACGTTGCAAATGCCCATCTTTTTGAGATTCCCGGCGCGGAATTCAATACACGCGACCGGATTGATAAAGTCTATTTTTTTGCTCCAGACGCAGGAAATATACCTTCTTCGCCCAGGGAGAGACAGCATATCAGTCAAATGCTCCTCTCAAAGCTCAGGGAACATACATGGCGGTTGCTTTGCCAGTCAACGGATTTGCGTCAAAAACCACTGAAGGTTATCAGCGCGGCAAAAGTAAAAAAGATATAAAAGATGTCATTGAATGCCGCTTTTCCGAAAAATACGCCAAAGCTCTTTTTACAGTAGGAACTCCGGGCGGGGAGGCATATTCAAAAGTGCTTGGACATACTATGGAAATCATACCGCTGAATGATCCTGCTACTCTCAAAGAGGGTGATGATCTGAGCGTAAAAGTGCTGTTTGAAGGAAAACCGGCAAGAACTTATATTTACGGTACTTATGCAGGTTTTTCAAAAGAGGCGAATACATTCGGATATACAACCTATACTGACAAAGAAGGTGTGGCTAAAATTAAACTGATCAAGTCAGGAACATGGCTTCTGCTTGTAAAACAGGAGATGCCTTATCCTGATACAGCAGAGTGTGACAAAAAGTCATACGCGGCTACACTGACTTTCCAAGTCAGGTAGATTTACTAAGAAACTAAGTTTAAAAAAAAACTTGGTTTCCTTTATTGGAAAAAAGCTAAGTTTCTTAAAGAAACTTAGCTTTTTGATAATATTAGGATTTCCCTTAAAGGATGGAAGATGAAAAGAAATTTTTTCGGATTTATATTGTGCTGTTATGTTTGTATCGGGGCTGATTTTCACCCCTTTACCTCAGTTATTGCTGAAAATGATAAACAAGGCATATCCGCCAAAGAATCAGAATCGGAGAAAAGATACTGATACAGTTACAGAAAGTGATAAAAAAAAGGATGAAACAGATCAGAAAGGCAGCAGAAACCGTTTCTTCCCCAAAAGCAACATATCAGCTTGATGAAGTAACTGTTACAGGAAAAATTATTGATGAAACAACCGCGAATATTCCGGCTGTTGTGGAATCTCTGACTGCCGAGGGAATTGAAAGAATCAATGCAGTTGATACATCTGATGTATTCAAGTATATGCCCGGTTCTTATCTCAGAAAGCTCTATCCGGGTTCTACAAACAGACCATTGGTTATCCGGGGTAACAGTTCTGCTTTGACTGCAAGAACACAGGTTCTGGCAGACGGTATTCAGATCAGTGATTTTCTGGCAGCGGGGCATAGCAATTCACCCAAATGGTTTATGGTTGCCCCTCAGGAGATTGAAAAAGTAGATATGATTTACGGTCCCTATTCTGCGGCTCTGAGCGGCAATTCACTCTCAGGAACAGCAATGATTACCACCCGTTTTCCGCAGGAGAGAGAGGTTCATGCAGATGCCCAGTATTTTTTTCAGGACTTCCATGAATATGATACTGATGAAAATATACAGGGTTACACCTCTTATGTATCTTACGGAGATAAAATAAAAGACCTATCTTTTATCCTCTGGTATGACCGGCTTCAAACAGATGTTCAGCCGATCAGCTTCATAACTAAGCAGGCATCCGCAGGAGGAGAAGCTGTAAGCAATCCCGTTACAGGATGGGAGTCAGATTCAGATCCCAGCGGTAACAAAAGATATATTCTCGGTTCCGCGGGTGAACAGGAGCTTACAAATAATACATTTAAAATCAAACTTGCTTATGATCTTACCCCTGAATCACAGCTCCGTTTTACATGGTCATTCTGGGATAATGAGCATAGCTATGATTCTCCTGAAAGTTATTTAAGAGATGCACAGGGGAATCCTGTTTATTCCGGCAAGGTGGATATTGACGGCGTAAGCTACAATCTCAGCTCTTCGACATTTACATATCAGGAGCAGGAGAAACAGAATTTTCTATATGGTCTTACTTATACGCTGAATACATCCGCGGGATGGAAAATATCAGGTGTAGCAAGTTTTTACGATAATAACAAAGACATCACCCGTACATCCGATACAGCGCCTCAGTCATCAGAAAACGGCGGTACAGGGAAGGTAGCAGATAACAACGGCGGCTGGTACACGGCTGATCTGAAGGCATCTTATAATACAGAATGGTCAGGTTTACATACTGTTGCTGCCGGTTATCATTTTGATTATTATTTTACAGACGGTGAAACATGGAGTGCATCAGATTGGAAAGATGATATAAGGACAAGCCTCAGCAAAGGTGAAAAAGGAAAAACCGGAACAAATGCCCTGTTTCTGGAAGATACATGGGATATTCATGATCAGTGGTCTGTGTATGTCGGCGGCAGGTGTGAATGGTGGAAAGGTTTTGACGGTTCAAAATCTGTTGACAGCAATTCAGTCCGCATTACTTCGGAATTGGAGGATAAAGATGAAACCGGATTTTCACCGAAATTTTCAGCAACATATATGCCTACGGAAAACTGGAGAGTCCGTTTTTCTATTGCCCTTGCAGACCGTTATCCCACAGTCGGAGAACTATATTACGGCGGAATCAACAGTCAGGGAGTTATCAGCAATGCCAATCCTGATTTAAAGCCGGAAAAAGTCTTTGCAAAGGATTTGACTGTTACCCGAAACATCGGCAGTGACGGTGAGTTCCGTTTAACCTTTTTTCAGGATGATGTTGAAGATGCTATTAACAGTCAGACAAATACCTATACCAATGTGCAGAATTATCAGAATGTTGATGAAGTAAGAACCAGAGGCATTGAGTTTGCTTTGAATAAGCGGAGATTCCTGATTGACGGACTTGGAATATTCACAAATCTGGCATGGACAGATTCGGAAATCCTTGAAAATGCGAATGTTCCGGCGAGTGTGGGAAAAGATTTTCCCCGTGTGCCTGACTGGCGTTTGAAATGCGTTATGGATTATGCTCCTACCGACGATGGTTTGTAACATTGGCAGGGCATTATTCAGGCAAGCAGTATAACAATATAGATAACAGTGATGATAACGGCGGATACGGCGGGGCTGATGATTTTCTGGTCTTTGACGCCAAGTTTTCCTATAATTTTATGAAAAATCTGACAGGCTGTATCGGTGTGGATAATATAACAGATGAAAGCTATCATCTCTCTCACCCGTATCCGCAGAGAAATTACTTTGCTGAACTGAAATATACGTTCTGATTGAGAAAATGTAGGGGACACACCCCTGTGGTTGCCCTGTATAGTCGCCAATCATAAAGTTGATTTTTCAGCATCATTGACTTTTGGGTAGTGGGTCAATCCAGACCGATATTTTATTATAATATCCTAAATTAATAAGGATTATAATAATAGTTTCAAGTCAATTTTGAACCACTACCGACTTTTAAAGTCAAATAAACTGTGTATTTAAAAAGGCGGATCAGTTTTATCCATGTGAGGATAAAAAATACTGATTGAAAAAGTGTACAGGCAATTTTTTGCCTTCACCGTTTTTGGCGGCAAAAAAATTTGCCGGTGAAAACTATAAGAGGAAAATGGAATGAAAAAAATGCTTGAATACAGTCTATTTTTTGTGTTTATTCCGTCGGTTAATCCTCAGTTTACCGCCGCCCACGGCACAGGTTACAGGATACTCGGCGACAACAAAGCTGTTACTGCGGAATTTTATTATTCTGACGGCGAACCTATGAGTTATGCAGGTGTTCTTGTATTCAGCCCCGGAGATGAAAAAACAGAATATCAGAACGGCAGAACAGACAGGCAGGGCAGATTTGCTTTTTACCCTGATAAAAACGGCGCATGGCGTATCGAAGCAAATGACGGAATGGGACATAAAGCTCAGGGATCATTTGAAGTACGTGAAGAAAAATCAGATAAAACAGAAGCGGAGAAAAAAATCGTTGTTCAGAATGAACGGACAGGAAGCAGTTCATCTCTGCTGTTGAAATCTGTTGCAGGTATTAGCCTGATATTCAACCTTTATTTCGGTTTTTACTTATTGAAAAGAAAACATACTTCTTAATTTTCTGAAACTTAGGAAGTTTCAGCAGATCGGAAATTTGTAAAAGTTTGTAGTACCGCCTTTAGGCGGTCAGTGTGAAATCAGATGGTTATCGCAGCACACCTTACCGCCTAAAGGCGGTACTACAAACTTTTTCGACACCTTACCGCCTAAAGGCGGTACTACAAACTTTTTCGATCTACTGAGTCTCTTTAATTCTTAACCGGAGAGACGGACATACAGATAATCTGCCTGTCCGACTCTCCGCTTAACAAAAGGAGGATTTTATGAAGATTCCTACAGGATGTTATGTATTATATCAGCCAAAGTACAAAACCCCGTCTGTTTTTGATCTGCATGAACGGGGGATGTTCAGAACAAAACCGTTTGTAACATCAGACCGCGGTGCCCGTCTGCTGATCAATAAAAATTTGCAGATAAGTATTCAGTATCTCTTTCTTACGGAAAAGCAGACCGTAAAGGACGGAGTAACTTACGCCTGTATCTGCGAGCATGGGATAATTCCGCTTAACAGCGACTTGAAACTGAACCCGGAAGAACGCCTCTCAGCTCAGGAATTTCAGGATGAAATTACAAGGGTTTATGAAGAGTGGTACAAATCATATATTCCTTTGCAGAAAGACGGCACGCCTGACAGAGAGGAGCTTAAAAAGAAGCTGTCTGCATCTTTCAGCGAAAGAAAAAAAGCGGAGAGAGAGGAATTGAAGCATAAAAACAGCCAATGGGTGGAGCCTATGATTCCCAGAATGCTTTTTGATTTTACTCACGGGCTTTATGAACGGGTCGGAGCTTCCCTTTATTCTGATTACAAAGCAAGAGGCGGGGATGATACAGAGCAGAATCTGCTCCGAAAAATACAGTTGTTTAACAGCGTTTATGATACCGGAAATCCCGAATCCCTTTCAAAGCCTGACGGAAGCAAATGGGGAAGTGAAGATGAAATATGGGATTGCTGGGCAGCTTTTGCCGGATCAGAATCAGAAGCGGAACGTGTATGTCAGACAATGGATGCTGTATTTCGTCCTATTTACAAAGAATTTAACTAAAGATTAACCTGACTGCAAAGAAGCTAAATTTTTTTCGACGGTTCGACTGAGCTCACCGAAGTAGCTCACGCCGAAGTCTTAAAGAAACTTAGTACACAGCGGCATAATTACACCGCCTGTTAAAAATTGTAGGACGGACTAAGCAGCGTGTCCGCCTTTTTATAACCGGAGGCGTATTTATGCCGGTTGTACTTAGCTTCTTTAAAATTCAGAAGTAATGCCATGTGTAATTTTATTACCACAAAGACACAAAGAACACTAAGAAAACCGGATACTGAGAGCTTTGTGAAATCTCTGTGTCCTTTGTGTCTTTGTGGTAAAAAAAGTCTGTGGATCGTGTTAGCGTAACCCGATACAGTGCTTTAAAATTCAGAGGTCTGAAAGAGATTTATTTTAATTATGAAAAATCATTTGAATAACAATGTTTTGAGCAGAGAGATCGGATTTTTCTCTGCTACTGTTCTGGTGATTGCCAATATGATCGGGACCGGAATATTCACTACTTCCGGCTTTATTATTCAGGAGCTTGGCAGTCCTTATGCAATGCTTATCTGCTGGTTTACAGGGGGTATATTTGCCCTGTGCGGTGCACTCTGTTACGGGGAACTTGGGGCGATGTTCCCGAAAGCAGGCGGAGAATATGTCTTTTTGCGGGAGAGCTTCGGTAAATGTATAGGATTTCTTTCAGGATGGGTATCCCTGATTGTAGGATTTTCAGCGCCCATAGCTGCGGCGGCAACTGCTTTTGCCGCTTATTTTTTTACTGCTTTTTCCATTCCTCATGCAGAGATAACGGATATTTCATTTTCAGGAGTCAGTATTATTACTGTATCACCTGTAACTCTGCTTGCCTCCGGTATGATCATTATCCTTTCACTGGTTCATTATCACAGCCTGACAGTCGGGACAAAAGTTCAGAATGGACTGACTTTATTTAAGATAACCCTGATACTTATATTTATCGTAAGCGGGTTATGCTTTGGTAAAGGATCATCCGTCAATTTTTCTGAAAATATTGATTTCAGCTTAATCTTTAAAGAAAAATTTGCTGTATCTCTGATATTTATCTCTTTTGCCTACAGCGGATGGAATGCCGCCGCGTATCTTGGCGGTGAGATAAGAAATCCTGAAAAAAATATTCCGCTTGCTCTTTTTACAGGGACAATTCTGGTTATGTCGCTTTATATGCTTCTGAATATTGTCTATATTTATGCTCTCCCTCCGAATGAAATGGGCGGAGTTCTTGAAGTCGGAGCAAAATCGGCTGTATCTCTGTTCGGCGGCAATATCAGCATATATTTCAGCGCAGCGATTGCCATAGGCATCCTATCTGCTTTAAGCGCCATGATTATGACCGGACCCAGGGTCTATTATGCCATGTCAAAAGATCATGTTTTTTTTGAGATTTTCAGCAAAGTGAATAAAATCCGCAAAACCCCTGCATATTCAATATTTCTTCAGGCAGGCATTTCAATTATTCTTGTCTTTACAGCATCATTTGACAAGCTGCTTTTATATATCGGCTTTACCCTGTCATTATTTACAATGATGACTGTAGCCGGTATGATGATTATCAGAAGAAAAGAATCTCTGCCGAAAAAAGGATACAGAACTTTCGGCTATCCGATAACCCCGTTAATCTTTATTGCGGGAAATATGTGGATTATCTTTTATTCTGTTAAATCAAGACCGGTTACTTCTCTGTATGGATTATTTACAATAGTTGTCGGCATAATGGTCTATTTTTATTTTGATAAAGCAGTCTCTGTATCTGAAAATCCGGCATGAACGCAGGACTGTTAGGTTCTGTAAACCTGACCCCCCATTCGGCTGAGCTCATGTCGAAGCCTGCCCCCCTCAATGCCATTAAGTTAAGACCTGACCTGACCCCCGACCCCTTCCCAAAGGGAAGGGGAGACCTCATTCCGCTTTATTCCCTCTTCCCTTTGGGAAGGGGGGCAGGCTTCGACATGAGCTCAGCCGAATGGGGGTCAGGTTGCTTTATACCTTAACTTAATGGCATTGCCTGCCCCCTTCCCTGAAGGGAAGGGGGATGAAAGGTCTCTCCCCTTCCCTGAAGGGAAGGAGTCGGGAGTTAGGTTAGGAGAACTTAACAGCCCTGCTAAAGGGAAAGGGGAAAATTAGTCTTGTTCCCACGCAAGAACCGCCTTACCGCCTAAAGGCGGTACTACGAAACAAACAAGAGAGGACTGGAGCTAAATATCTGAAAATCAGTCTTATTCCTGCCATGCTTCGGAAGGGAGTGTAAAATTGTATTTTTCAAATATTTTTTTTAACTCACCTGACTTAAAGAGTTCAATTATCCGCTTATCATAGATTTGAATAAGTCTTTCTGATTTCTCAGTTCTTGAGAAACTCATATAGGCTTTTTCACCCCAGAGGTCTCTTTTCTGTAAGAATCTATATTCACTCTATTTTCTGTGATATACTCATCTATATCCACCTGTGCATCTATGTAAAAATCAGTCCTGCCTTTATCCAGCATTTTCCATGCTGTAGCATGATCATCTATCTCTTCCCATTTCATTTCAATATCTTTTAAATATGGTGTGGTATGAAAATCATAGCCCCGAATCCATAAAGCTCTTTTTCCTCTAAGAGATTCAATCCCTTTCCAATCTTTTATATTATCTTTTCTGAAAACAACCGCTGTATATTCCATCCACATCGGATAATTGGGTGTGAGCCGCTCTTTTCGTCTGAGCGCGCTTACCATTGCATCGGCTTCTTTTAACTCCAGCATCTGTTCAGCACGTTTCCAGGGAACAAATTTATATGTCATTTTTATACCGACCGGTTCATAGACTCCTCGTACAATATCAAAATAGATTCCGGTTCCGTCTTTATTGGTCTGATTTTTCCATTCCGGCGTAACAATATGGATTGTTTTATAATCAGTATCTTCTCCCTGTGAAGATGAGACAAAACAGAAGACCGCCGTCAGGATAATCAATCCTTCCCTGAAAAACTTCATGATCTTCTTTGATATAACCATAAAAGATATTTCTTTTTTCATAATTTTAAACTCCTTTTAAAAAAATGTTGGTTCAAGTCTCAGACTTGAACTGATGTTATCACTCAATGGGTTTTATCCTGTCTTGCTCCCACGCAAGAACCGCCTAAAGGCGGTACTACAAACTTTATTCGCGTTGGAACAGGACAGGATATTTATTTTTTCGTATATTTATCTATTGTCCGATCCTGAAGGAGAATCATATTGAAATCCCTTAGTTCGGCTTCATCATACCACTGATAAGATTTCTCTTTGCAGGCATTACAGGCTTTTCTTGGAACATGAATCCCAAGAATATGATGCCCACGATCTGATGAAGAATCAATCCGCAATGCCCGGCGCAGTCATCACATATACGAAGATTCTCTTTCTGATTCTCCCTTATGCCATCTGTATCATAATAAATACTTCTGGTACGTTCATCAAATTTTTTCTTACCGCGAAGCTGAAATTTTATCTCTTCTCTGTTTTTCCAGACTTCAAGTACCTCTTTCTCAACTTTCTGAATATAGGTTCTTATCTCAGATTTCTGAGCAACCTTTGACGGACTGTAATCAGGCTCTTTTACTTTGCTGTAATCAAGCCCCGCCATTGCAAGAATAATACCGACATTCATATAAGGGAGAGCGCCTTCAATCGAGTATCCGCCCTCCAGCACAGCAATATCTGCTTTTAAAAGCTCAGTCAGCATAGCATACCCCTGAGCGGAAAAATTCATATTGGTAATCGGATCCCCGTAATGGTTATCCTGTCCCGCTGAATTGACAATAATATCAGGTTTAAATTCATCAAGAATCGGCAATACAATATTTCTTATGGCATATAAAAATCCCTCTTCGCCTGTATTTGGGGGAAGCGGAATATTGATAGTAGTTCCCGCGGCATTTGCCCCTCCTAGTTCATTGATAAATCCTGAACCCGGATAAAGAGTCCGCCCGTCCTGATGAATAGATATAAAGAGCGTATTCGGATCATGCCAGTAAATATCCTGAGTTCCGTCTCCGTGATGACAGTCTGTGTCAACAATTGCCACTTTATTGACGTGATATTTTTCACGGATAAACTCTATCATGATAGCCTCAATATTGATATTGCAGAATCCCCGCGCCCCGTGAACCACTCGCATGGCATGATGACCCGGAGGTCTTACAAGAGCAAATCCTTTGTCAACCTGTTTATCCATAACAGCCATGCCGATTGTCTTTGCGCCTCCTGCGCTGATAAGATGAGATTCTGTTGTAACATCCCAGATATTCGGCACGCAGAAATGAACCCGCTCTATATCCTGTGTTCTGACCAGATCAGGTTTGAATTCTTCAATCCCTTCAATATCAAACAGCCCTTCTTCAAAGACCTGATCCTGTGTATAAAGAAGGCGCTCTTCTCTTTCAGGATGTGTGGGACTGATTGCCCAGTCAAATGCAGGAAAAAAGACAAGTCCGGTTTTATATTTTGCTTTTAGCATGATTTTTTTCTCCGATGTTATAAGTTATAAAAAGTCAGAATGTAGGGGCAACCGTTCTGCTGAGCTCACGCCGAAGCCCCCTGTATTTGCCCCTGTTAGCCGCGCAGTGCTTACCCCTTTAATGGTCATAATATGCGATGTTCTGTAGGGGTAAGCACAGGGGCTTCCCCCTAATTTTGTGTTTATGGAATCCGAATTTTTCCGTTCTCAATAATAATTTTATCCTCATCCTTTGGATTATCAGCAATAGATGTAAGATTTTCTGATGTAATATCAGGAACTTTACCGTCATCAAGTATTCCTCTCGGAACAGTTCTGACAACCTGATTCGGCGGAAGCTCTCTTTTATTTCTCAGATAACCATACATAATATCAAGAGCCTGAATAAAATAATAAAGCAGGGGAATATATCTTGAATCAAATCCGGGAAAAGCGTTCAGCATGTCAAGATGATGGGCGTTTGTTATTTCATAATAACGCAACCGGTTTTTTTCACCTTCTTTCAGGCTGTTCAAAGCAGCATACGCCCTTGATGTATGATTCAGCGGCAAAATAGCATCATTTCTACCGTGAATGATAATCGCGGGTAATCCTTTTAAATCGCCTGACGCCCGAACCTGAGCAATCCCCTGTTTTACCCTTTTATGCTGCTCAAGGAGTTTTCCGGTTACAGGATTTCCTGATTCATTTTTTCCGGTTATCAGTCTTCTCAAACATAATGCCCCGTCAAGATTCTGATCCTGAATACCTGAATCGGAAACAGATTCACGGTTTAACATTGAACCGTTTTTCGAGCGATTATTGATAATTTCAACGCCGCCGAAAGGAGGAGTCGGCGGAATACCGTTGCTCTCTCCGAAGATTGCTTCCATCCGTTCTTTGGGAAACGGAGCAGGCATTTTTGTTTCAGGATCAATTGCAGCAAAGCTGAATCCGCAGAGATTATCCTGAACGCTGAATCTGCCAGACGCATTGGCATAAGTAACTGCAATCCCTTCAATAACATGAATAAAATGATGGGATGGCTGAAGCAGATTCTGCTCTGTCAGGATGCCGTAATCATTAATGATTCTCTGCGCTTCCGCAGCTCTATCTTCAGGTGTATCTCCTTTTAAAAGCCCTTTTTCCGCCAAAGCATTACAACGGTTTATGCCAAGTATTTCATTGACCGAATTTAACGGCGCAATCTCTTTTATCTGCGGATCCAGAGAGCGCATGGCTGATAAATATTCAGCAGCGTCATATAATCAAGCATTGCCCGGCTTTGATTCGGATATTTCCATTCTTTATTTCCCTGCTGAATTACAACAGATTCATTCTCAGCGGGGCATACATTCGGTTCAGACGCCACCACACCGTTAATTATCCCTTCTGTATCCTGCTCTGCTGCTCTGATTGCTGAATCGCCCCCGTTTGATATGCCGGATGCAATCACAACAGTATTTTCCGGAGTTATAGTCGCTGTAACGGTTCCGTCTTTTTCCCGTTTTCCGAAGTTCTCTTCAAGATTAAGAATATAAAAAGCAGACTTAATCGCCTGCAAAACATACTCTCCCCAGTATGCCTGGGGATTTTGCTGAGAATGGGCATGTTTAAAAGCTATCCGATGCGGATTGTTTCTTATAAATTCTTTATCTGTTTTTGCCGTGAAATTAGATTTATCGCCTGCTTTGGATGCTTCTTCCCGCTCTCCGTTAATCAGATTTACAGTATCTGAGTCCAGATCATGCATTCCGGTTCCTGTTCCTTTATCAGTGTAAGCAACAGCAAATCCGCGTTTTAATCCCCATTCTCCGGCAGCAGAAATTGCACCGTAAACCCCGCGTGAACCGGAAGACGGAGCGGCAATAATACACGGATTATTCGGATCAAATGTATCAGGAATCTGAACCATTATAGTAACAGGAGCGTGTGAAATCTCTTTACAGGTATCTGAGTATGCAAGATATTCCTTGCCGCTGATTTTTCCTTCATTTTCATTCGGTACTCCGTCTGCCCCTACATTGGGTCCGTAAAAAACCCAGAAGCCTCCGCCGGTTCTTGAATCTGTCATCCCCCTGTAGCTGTTATAAATCGCAAGGGTCCGTAACTCTTCTGAAGATAGTTTCCTGGTTTCTGCTTGTTCCTCCTGTTCCAATGCTTCAGCGCGGGAACACTTTGGAATCGGCGGCGGACCAGCCAATCCTGTTTTTCCAAGACCGCCTGTGAGCAGATCATTGTTAATTCCGTCATATATTTTCCTGTGAATCTCACCTTTTATAAAATCCGGTTTTACATTCATATAAATATCCTTTATGTAAAAAGAGTTCCGAAATTTTTTTACTTAGGAAGTCTGTTTTTTTGTTATTCCAGATATTTTTTTAAAACAGCCTCTTTTTCTGCCTGAGTTTTTGATGATTCTGTCAGATAATATTGCCATTCTTTTATTCACATGATTATTTGGAAATAAAATTCTGTATTTTATGAAAAAGAGATCGTTTGATCTGAACCTTCAGATATAAATCTCCTGTGCCGCCCCCGGCTTTTCCATCTTCACCCATTCCCGCAAGACGGATAAACTGCCCGTCTTTAATTCCCGGAGGAATCTTGACAATCAGTTTTTTTGATTTTTTCCTGTGAAAATAGGCATAAGGTCCGCCTTCTTCCGCCTGTTCAGGATTAAGGATAATCACATCATTCATATTGCTTCCGCTTTCAGGCAGGCTGATACCGCTGATCTTTTCCAGAAGAAATTTGGATGCTTTTGCAAAAAGTCCGGTTCCGGGAATGAGAGAAGGGGATTTATCTTTTTTTTCACCTATATTTCCGAAGAAAAAAAAGCCTTTGCCATAAATCCCGGGACCTTTAAATTCAAAACTCTTACCGTTCTGACTGTAAAACTCCTTGAATATTTCATCAAATCCCCTAAGCCCGAATCCTTTTGCCATCTCTTCAAATATCTGATTTATATCTGATCCTTTAAAAATATCCTGATCAGAATATGTTTTTCTGAACTGGCGGTATGCGGCATTTCCGAACTGATGTTTCATTTCATCATATTCACGTCTTTTTGACGGATTTGAAAGGACTGCATAAGCCTCGTTAATCTCCTGCATCTTTTCAGATGCTTCGGGATTTTTTTCATTTCTGTCAGGATGATACTGAAACGCCAGCCTGCGGTAAGCATCTTTTATATCTTTTTCACCCGCGTTCTCTTTAATCTCTAAAATTTCATAGTAATCTTTTTTTGCCATATTACCCTTTCTTTAAGTTCGTAGTACCGCCTTAACCGCCTAAAGGCGGTACTGCAAACTATTTTGACAATAATTAAATTGCTGTCAAAGATACCAAACATCTCCACCTTTTGTAAAGGGTGGAGTACAAAAAAAATAATTGACTCCTCAAATAAATCCGATTCTCCCTTTGATTTATCTTGACATATAATATTCATTTTTTTATAAATAGAGGTGTCAGGAGTCAGAAGAAGCCAAGAACCAACAGCCAAGAACTAACAGCAAACAGTCAATTCAACATGAACAGACATATTTTTATATTGTTAATTATATTTTTACAGGGAGGATGCTCCGGGCTGATTTCATCAGCAACAGTCAATTTTACCGGAGACTTGTCTTATTCTATAATGAATCATAATGATCCTGCAACTGTAGAGGCAGCCGCTCCTGCCTATATGCTGATGATTGACAGTCTGCTTCACAGGGATCCGGATAATGAATCCCTGCTATGTTCAGCAGCATCATTATACAGTGCTTATGCAGATATATTTGTCAAAGATAAGATAAGATCGCAAAAACTGACTGACAAAGCAATGCAGTATGCACTTCATGCGGTATGTGTCCGCAAACCTTCAGCCTGTCTGCTCAGGGATATACGTTTTCAGGAATTTGAAAATATAACATCTGAAATAAAACCGGCAGATATACCGGCGTTTTATACACTTGGGGTTGCATGGGCAGGCTGGATTCAGTCTCATAAAGATGACTGGAATGCTGTTGCCGAAATTTCCCGTGTCGAGGCGATTATGCAGCAGGTGCTTCAGGTAAACGAGCTTTATAAAGACGGAGAGGTACACCTGTATTTAGGTACATTGGCGACACTCCTTCCTCCTGCAATGGGCGGAAAACCGGATGAAGGGAAAAAGCATTTTGAGCGGGCTATGGAGATTTCAGGTAAAAAGAATCTGATGATCAGAGTGATTTATGCCCGGCAATATGCAAGGCTTATCTTTGACAGGGAACTTCACGACCGGCTTTTACAGAGTGTTCTGAATGATGATCCCAATGCACCGGGATATGTTCTGATGAATACCTTGGCTCAACAGCAGGCAAAAGAACTGTTAGACAGCGCAGGGGATTATTTCTGAAGAAACGGAGGATATCTCTGTAGTCTTTTATTCGTCCTAAAAGGTGTCTGAAACTCAAAGGCAGGCTCCGTGCCAAAAGGCGATTTCAACTGCAATTCATATTGTCGCATCCTGATTGACAATCCCCCATCATTCCGTTATATTTCTTACAGAAGATTGCCTATATAATAGACATTATCGGAAATAAGCAGTCATATATCATTTATGATTTTGGTGCAATCTGTTTCTGGGATTTCCTGATTGACAGGACATCCGAAATCTGATACCGGAAATACGGACTGCGGAAAAAAACAGACGGAATGATAATAAAAAGGAGTCCGGGTAATTATGATTACATATGAAAAAACCGGAAACAGGGAAAAAACCGTAATATCTCTGACCGGTCTTACGCCGTCGGAATTCGGAATGCTGCTGCCTTTCTTCGGGAGAGCCGATGATATTCTGACTTCGCGGAAAATAGAAGAGACGGAACGCGGACGTGTATGCGGAGGAGGACGGAAATCCGTGTTCGGGTCATCATCTGATAAATTACTGTTTATATTGTTTTATTTTAAATTATATCCTTTGCGGATACTGATCGGTTTTCTGTCCGGAACGGGGCGAGCCGGGCGAATTACCGGATTCACAGCTTTACGGATGTTCCGGGGATAACCCCGGAAGAACTTGGGCATCTGCCGGAGAGGAATCCCGGCATGCCGGAAAAAACTCTTACAGAAAACGGAGAGACGGAATTTGTAACCGACGGCGCGGAACGGGAGATATGCCGACCCGTAAATAACGGGAAGCAAAGAAAATATTACAGCGGAAAAAAGAAGCGTCATACGGTAAAAAACAGTCTGACTGTATCTGCCGGAAAAAGAAAAGCCGGATATCTCAGCGGAACCTGCGGGGGAAAAAAGCATGATAAGAAGATATGCGACGGAGAAAATCCTGTTTTTCCGGAGGGAATCATACTTCTGAAAGATACAGGATTCCAAGGATACGAACCGGAAGGAACAGACACAGGACAGCCGGAGAAAAAACCCCGCGGCGGAGAACTTTCCGTAGGAGAAAAAGTAGAAAACTCAGTCATATCAGGAGTTCGTATCGTAGTTGAGCATGTAATTTCCGGCGTAAAAAGATGCCGTATCGTAAAAGAAAAATTCCGCAGCACAAAAAAAAATTATGACGATCCGGTGACGGAAACCGCCTGCGGGCTGCATAATCTGAGAACCGAATGTCGCCGGACTCAGAATTGAAAAGGCATTGCTTATTTCCGATAATGTCTATTGATAATATCAGCTTAACAGAAAATGGGCAATTAAATTATCAACGGCGTAACATCAGTTAGTAAAAACAATAGCCAAATCAGATATTGCTAAACAGATTGCAAAAGAGGGAATGAATTTGGCGTTAAGATAGGCAGAATACTGCTGAAAAACAACAGAATAAGACTGACTGTATTTGATCCGAAAAAGGAGGAGATTATCAGATGGCTTCCTTAGACACATACCGTAATATAATCTGTCAGAAACTGTCAGATTATGCAAAAACACCTTATGCCTGCGGAGAAATAAAAACACAGACTGTTTTTGAGAAAGAGACTGACTGTTATCTGCTTCTGACAGTCGGCTGGCAGGCAGATAAACGGATACACGGCTGTCTTGTCCATATTGATATTATCGGTGATAAATTATGGATACAGAGAGACGGAACAGAATACGGAATTGCAGAAGAGCTGGTTGAAGCGGGTATTCCGAGAGAGAATATAGTGTTAGGATTTCATCCGTCCGATGTCAGAAAATACACCGATTATTACAGAGGATAACAACACACCTAATCCGTCATTCAAGCTGACTGCTTACGCAGCCGCTTAATTCGGCGTTAGGCGAATAGACCAGAAAATCCCATAACCGTGCAGGAGGTCAATATGAAAGTCAGCATGACTATAAATGAAAGGGTAGTGGGTTAAATCCGTTGATGAAATCTATAAAATCCTAAAAATATTGACTTAAATTTGGTTCATCAACAGGTTCGACCCACTACCGGGCGCAGTGAATAGGAACAAATCGCGAATCTGTATGCCACAAAAATGGCTGAACGGGGATTCGTTACGTTGTCCCTGGATTTATCTTTCTGGGGAGAGAGTGATGGTCAGCCCCGCAATGCTGTTTCGCCGGATATTTATGCTGAGGATTTCAGTGCTGCGGTAGATTAGACATTATCGGAAATAAGCAATGCCTTTTCAATTCTGAGTCCGGCGACATTCGGTTCTCAGATTATGCAGCCCGCAGGCGGTTTCCGTCACCGGATCGTCATAATTTTTTTTTGTGCTGCGGAATTTTTCTTTTACGATACGGCATCTTTTTACGCCGGAAATTACATGCTCAACTACGATACGAACTCCTGATATGACTGAGTTTTCTACTTTTTCTCCTACGGAAAGTTCTCCGCCGTGGGGTTTTTTCTCCGGCTGTCCTGTGTCTGTTCCTTCCGGTTCGTATCCTTGGAATCCTGTATCTTTCAGAAGTATGATTCCCTCCGGAAAAACAGGATTTTCTCCGTCGCATATCTTCTTATCATGCTTTTTTTCCCCCGCAGGTTCCGCTGAGATATCCGGCTTTTCTTTTTCCGGCAGATACAGTCAGACTGTTTTTTACCGTATGACGCTTCTTTTTTTCCGCTGTAATATTTTCTTTGCTTCCCGTTATTTACGGGTCGGCATATCTCCCGTTCCGCGCCGTCGGTTACAAATTCCGTCTCTCCGTTTTCTGTAAGAGTTTTTTCCGGCATGCCGGGATTCCTCTCCGGCAGATGCCCAAGTTCTTCCGGGGTTATCCCCGGAACATCCGTAAATCTGTGAATCCGGTAATTTGCCCGGCTCCGCCCCGTTCCGGACAGAAAACCGATCAGTATCCGCAAAGGATATAATTTAAAATAAAACAATATAAACAGTAATTTATCAGATGATGACCCGAACACGGATTTCCGTCCTCCTCCGCATACACGTCCGCGTTCCGTCTCTTCTATTTTCCGCGAAGTCAGAATATCATCGGCTCTCCCGAAGAAAGGCAGCAGCATTCCGAATTCCGACGGCGTAAGACCGGTCAGAGATATTACGGGTTTTTCCCTGTTTCCGGTTTTTTCATATGTAATCATAATTACCAGGCCTCCTTTTTATTATCATTCCGTCTGTTTTTTTCCGCAGTCCGTATTTCCGGTATCAGATTTCGGATGTCCTGTCAATCAGGAAATCCCAAAATCATAAATGATTGCTTATTTCCGATAATGTCTATTGCACATAGCGGCGTTGTTCTGAGCGTTGCTTTTCCGCTTAATTTTACCCATCCTGTTTTTGAAGAAGGAGACTGAGTTACACTTAAATTCATGCCCGCATTGCCCGATGAAGCAGTTACCATGTCAATATCAAAAGAGCCTGCTTCCCATGGACTTCAGAACTGCTTTGTAAGGCGCAAGCCCGTCACAAAAGCTGAATAATGTTATTTCTCCGTTTGTATCCAAAGGCACTGTCATATCATATCTCCCGTCTGCCGCATCTGTAAACATATACTGCCCGTTTGCAAGCACCATGACACAGAGCGGCTGCCCGTTGTAATAGACTGCGCCGCTGATGTTCACCCATTCTGCTGCATACGCATTTGCAGAACAGAAAAGAATCATTCCGCAAAGCAATAGACCTTTGCCTTGAAAAACCTTTTAATTTTTTCATAATACTGCCTTCTTTAAAAATAAAAAAACCGTTGATAATCAGTATCTGCGGATGTTTCAAAACCCCGTATGTCTTTATACCAAAAAACTTATGAACGGTTATTTAACACAAATATACAGAAAATTCAAAGATAAATTAGGATATATCCTAATGTTTTGTATTTTTCTTATATTTTTTATTTTGACAATCCTGTAAAGATAAGTATAATTTATTGGCAATTAGGAATTGAGAATCAGGAATCAGGAATTTAAGCAGATCAAAAACTTTCCGGGGAGTGCAAAAATTGTATCTTTGCACTCATCCTGAAAGAGTGTAAAAAAAAACAGATAATATGAATAATAACAATAATAAAAAATATTTTGACGCGGTAAAGCGTATTGTTGTCAAGCTGGGGAGCAATATCCTCACAAAAAGGAACGGTTTAAATACAGATGTCATAAATTCTATCAGCAGACAGGTCCATACCTTTATGGAAAGAGGGCTTGAAGTTCTGATAGTCTCATCAGGAGCTATGGCAACAGGAACAAAAAAACTTGGTCTTGGCAAACGACCGAGTGAAATTCCGAAACGGCAGGCTATTGCGGCTGTTGGTCAGGCTGGTCTGATCATGGAATATGAAAAAGCATTTGAGCAGTATAACAAAAGAGTTGCACAGATTCTGCTTACAGGTGAAGGGATAACTAACCGGAAACGTTATCTTAATGCAAGAAATACTCTTAATACGCTTTTGTCATGGAAAGTGATTCCAATTATAAATGAGAATGATACGGTCTCTATAGAAGAGATAAAATTCGGGGATAATGACAATCTTTCTGCTATTATCACTCTGACCATGAATGCAGATATTCTGATTAATCTGACAGATATTGACGGGCTTTATAACAAAGATCCGAGAGTTTATAAAGATGCGGAACTTATTCCGGAAGTATCTGTTATCAGCAGAAATATTGAAAAAATGGCAGGCGGAATTCCGGGATCTCTGGGAACCGGAGGAATGCTCAGTAAAATAAAAGCCGCGGCAAAAGTAACAACTGCCGGTATTCCTATGATTATCGTCAAAGGAGATAAGCCTGATATTCTGTTCCGACTTTTTGAAGGAGAGGCGCATGGGACATTTTTTACCCCCAAAGGCGAGAGGCTGACTAACCGTAAATGCTGGATCGGCTTTACAATGAAGAGCAAAGGGGTTATCAGAATTGATGACGGCGCAGTAAAAGCGATTCTGAAACAGGGGAAGAGCCTTCTGCCAAGCGGTGTTATCGGTGTTGAGGGTGAATTCGGTGCAGGCGCGCCTGTGGAGTTAAAGAACGGCGATGATATAGTTCTGGCAAAAGGTCTTGTCAATTACAGTGCTTCAGATATTCGCAAAATTATGGGGCTTAACACCGGCAAGATTGCAGAAGCTCTTGGATATAAGCCTTATGACGAGGTGATTCATCGGGATAATCTGACAGTTACGAATGAAATATAAAAGAAGCTAAGTTTCTGTAAGAAACTTAGCTTCTTTAAACAATTCCTGTATTATTAAATTTGTAAATGGCGTAAAATCAATCAAAATGAAGAAGAATTATACACTATTCTTTCAGTTATTATAAAATCTGAAGCAACACTTAGATTGATAAGAAGATTAATGGCAATCTGAAAACATACAGTCTTGGACAAAAATACTCATTAGGAGAAAAAATGCTTGAATTAAAAGAGGGTATAAAAAAAGCGTCTGAATATTTTGAACTTATGTATGAAGCTGAAAATACACCTAATAAATTACTGGAAGAGATAGAATATGATGATAGTTCTGATACATGGAATGTTGTTATAGGCTTTGATTCAGACCATTTAACGACAAGAACTGAGGTACCTGGTACTATGTTCGCATTCAAAGTTCAGGAGAAAGAAAGAAAATACAAACAGATCAGATTAAAAGGAGAAGATGGCTCTTTTGTCAAAATGGTGGAACAGATGTTATGATTAACCATATAGATTTAACTCCGCATAAAAACAAGTTCGCAGTAATTGATACAAATTTACTGCTTGTCTATCTTGTCGGATGTGTTGATCCTCAGCTGATAACAAAATTCAAAAAGACAAACAGCCGATACTGTGCAGAAGATTTTAAGATATTGGATGATCTGATTGGTAATTTTAAAAAGTTTGTTACGACTCCTAATATTCTGACGGAGGTTAGCAATCTCGGAGGTCAGCTCAAGGATAATGCAAAAAATCAGTTTTTGTGTTATTAGCCCAATTTATACAGCAAACACCGGAGAAATATATACAATCATCTGAAATATCAAAAGATGATCTGTTTATAAAATTTGGCATAACAGACAGAGGAATTTTAGAATTGGACAGAGCAAAACATCTTATTATTACAGATGATTTTAAGTTGTGTGCATTTTGTATCAAGCAGGGTTTTTACAGCATCAATTTTAATTATTTGAGAGATTACTTTCTTAAATAAAGAATCTATAAAGAAAAGAGGTGTTATCATGTTTAAAAATATAATAATATTGGGATTTTTCTTTTTTATCATCTCAGCAACAACTGCTTTTGCAGATCAGGCAATGATGCTGAATCTGAATGTCTCAGATGTCCCGGAATATCTTTCAGCCGGAGAAAATCATTTGCCGTCAAAAGATTCAGAACCGGATAAGAAAAATAATACTCACCGTATAGATAAGATATTAGATGCTTGTATTAACAAGGATAACAGCACCGCAGGAATGACAAACTGTATTCATGAATCTTATGAACTATGGGATGCGGAGCTTAATACTCTTTATAATCAGCTTAAAGAACTGCTGAATCAGGATCAGAAAAAAGATTTGAAGCAGGCGCAGTTGGAATGGATTAAATATCGTGGTGCAGAGTTCAAACTGATTGACAGCATTTATTCTTCACTTCAAGGCACAATGTTTACAACGATGAGAGCCGGTGATCGGGTGGAGATTGTCAAAAAAAGGACTTTGGAGCTTGAATCATATATAGAACTGATTAAATTAAAATAATGAAAGTCAAAAAATTAGAGATTAAAAATCTTCAAAAATAACAAAACTGAATTTTTCAGGAGGCTATACAATAAAATGAACAACCATAACGGAAACGGCAATGGTAATGGCAACGGTAACGGAAAGAAGAACGGAAACGGCAACGGAAACGGATATAAATCATTATACGACAGAATATATGATAAATATGATCTGGTAATGAATGCAAGCGGTTATACGTTTGCAAGCAAAAAGATTGTCGAGGCTCTTCCTAACAATTTTAAAAATCCGAATATTCTTGATCTTGGCTGCGGAACAGGCATCACAACAGACTGTATTGAAAAAAGATTCTCCGGCGCTTCGATAATCGGACTGGACGGATCGGAAAAGATGCTTGATCTTTATTTAAAAAAACATCCTGAGAAAAAGGCTGTATTAGGTGATTTTAATCAGGAGGAGCTGTTTTATTCATATCCTAATAAGATGACTGAATCTTTAGCTCCCGGCTCTTTTGATATTATTATCAGCGTTGGAGCTGTTTTGGAATACGGAATATTGGAGAATGTCTTTTCATTTACCCATAAGCTGCTGAAAGAAAATGGAATGCTGGTTATCGTCGGTGCAAAGAAGAATATATTCAACTGCATCTCAGGAAAACTCTGCTGGAAATATGAACCTGTTAAAACAGATCATATTCTCTCTGTTATGCAGGAGTTTAACTTCAAACCTTTTAATGATTTTCAGGTCAGCTTTCCGGTCAATCTTTTTAAAGAAGTTATTGTTGCTTACAAATAAATTCTTCCCCTTTAAACTCTAAGGGTTTCAAAAACCCTTAGGGTTTATTTTCAAAAAATAGGAAAAAATCAATATGCCCCGTCAAACCGTCACCATCCCTGTTACCGGCATGACCTGTGCCAGCTGCGCTATGAATATAGAACGAAATCTGAAGAAAATACCGGATATTAACGAAGTTGCCGTGAATTTTGCATCAGAAGAGACAATGATCTCTTTTGATACAGATAAACTTAAAATTCAAGATATTATAGAGAAGATTCAAAAATCGGGTTATGGCGTGGTCTCTTCAAAAGCTGAGTTTCCGGTTACAGGGATGACCTGTGCTAACTGCGCCATGAATATTGAGCGGATTTTAAACAAAAAAGTTCCGGGAGTTCTCTCTGCATCTGTCAATTTTGCTTCAGAGCGGGTCTCTGTTGAATATCTTACTGGAATTACATCATTAAATGACATGGCATCCTCAATTGAAAAAGCTGGTTTTAAAGCAATTCTTACTGATAAATCCAATGAAGATGCGGAGCAGTCCGCTCGTCAGGCAGAGATAAAAGATCAGACCCGTAAATTTATTGTCGGCGCTATTTTTGCTTCAATCCTCTTTATATTAAGCATGAGCCGTGATTTCGGATTAACCGGAGATTGGATCCATGCCTCATGGGTCAACTGGTTTTTCCTTTTTCTTGCTACTCCTGTACAGTTTTATACAGGATGGGATTATTATGTCGGCGCTGTAAAAAGTCTTAGCAATGGCACAGCAAATATGGATGTGCTGGTAGCATCAGGCTCTTCAGTCGCCTATTTTTATTCTTTCTTTCTTCTTTTCTTCCCTCTGCACGGACAGCATGTATATTTTGAGACTTCAGCGGTCATTATCACGCTGATAAAACTTGGCAAAATGCTTGAAGCAAGAACAAAAGGACGAACCGGGGCAGCTATCCGCAAACTTATGGATTTAAGCCCCAAAACAGCCGTGATTATCAAAGGGTATAAAGAGATAGAATTGCCGCTCTCTCAGGTAGTTGTCGGAGATATTCTTTTAGTGAGACCGGGGCAGAGTATTCCGGTTGACGGCGTTATTCTGGAAGGAAAATCGGCTGTTAATGAAGCTATGTTAAGCGGTGAGCCTATTCCTGTTGATAAAGTTCCGGGTGATACTGTAATCGGCGGAACTATAAATCAGGAGGGTTTGCTGAAATTTGAGGCAAAAAAGGTCGGAAAAGATACTGCTCTGGCTCAGATTATCAGGTTAGTTCAGGATGCACAGGGGAGCAAAGCTCCGATTCAGGCTTTGGCAGACCGGGTGGCTGCAATATTTGTTCCGGCTGTTATATGTATAGCTCTGATAACATTTCTGTTATGGTGGATGATAGGCGGTGAATTTGTTCCGGCAATGATCCGGCTGGTCGCGGTTTTGGTGATTGCGTGTCCATGTTCATTGGGATTGGCAACGCCGACTGCAATTATGGCAGGAACCGGCAAAGGCGCGGAAAAAGGGATTTTATTTAAAAAGAGCGAGGCGTTGGAAATATTATCTAATCTGGATATTATTCTTCTGGATAAGACCGGAACAATAACAGAGGGTAAACCTTCGGTAACAGATATAATTTCAGTGAACAGTGAACAGTTATCAGTTATCAGTTTAACGGAAGATGAAGTTCTGAAAATCGCGGCTTCTGTTGAAAAAGGCTCTGAACATCCTCTTGGAAAAGCGATTGTCAGAGAAGCGGAACAGAAAAATACAGGATTTTATGAAATCACGGATTTTAAAGCATCCGGCGGTTTAGGTGTTCAGGCGATTATCCGTTTCAACGATCCTGCGATGAAACAAGAAGATATTCAAGTCTTTGTCGGAAAACCAGGATGGTTTTCCGATAAAAATTTTCAGGGATTCGCAAATCTCGAAACACTGCTTCAGCCGTTACAGGAGCAGGGTAAAACCGTTATGGTAGTTGCTTTGGAAAAAGAGATTATCGGACTGATTGCTGTTGCTGATACTCTGAAGCCTGAATCTGCTCAGGCAATAGATATGCTTCACAAACAGAATCTTCAGGTTATCATGCTTACCGGCGATAATCTTCAGACAGCAGAGGCTATCGGAAATCAGGTTAATATTGATGATATTTTTGCAGAGGTGCGCCCTGAAGAAAAAGCATCCAAAGTAAAAGCACTACAAGATCAGGGTAAAAAGGTCGGCATGGTGGGAGACGGTATCAATGACGCTCCTGCACTGGCTCAGGCGAATGTGGGAATGGCAATCGGCACGGGAACTGATGTTGCTATTGAAACAGCGGATGTGATTTTATCCGGGGGCAGTCTGATCGGAGTGAGCCGTGCAGTTGCGTTAAGCAGAGAGACTATGAAGACCATCCGCCAGAATCTCTTTTGGGCATTTTTCTATAATATTATTCTGATTCCTGTAGCAGCCGGAGTGCTTGCTCCGTTTGAATCTCTGCCGGAATTTCTGCGCCATCTGCATCCGATTTTCGCAGCATTGGCAATGTCTCTGAGCAGTATCACGGTGGTATCTAACAGTCTGCGGTTGTATAAGGGTAAAACCTTTGATTTGTAATTTTTAAACTCCCATTCCCACGTTTCGCGTAGGAACAAGACCGAAATCATAAATTATAAATAAGAATTTAATAGTTACCGATTTAATAGAATTTGACAAAAATTCTGCTAATACTAAAACAGCCAAGGGACTTAAAATAATGGCTAATGCCTGATGAAAATATTTTTACTTTCTTCCTTATAATTCCCTATCTACAGGGATTGTGTGTAAGAAAAGGATTTTCTGCTGTTTTTACAAATCCCTTTCTTATAATCCTTTATCTACAGGGATTGTGTGTAAGAAAAGGATTTTCTGCTGTTTTTACAAATCCCTTTCTTACACACAATCCTTGTAGATTATGCTGAATATAGCTGATAATGTCGGGTTAGCATAGCATAACCCGACATTGCAGATTATTTCAGATACCCCTCAATCGCCTCTTCCCACCGCTCATAAGCATAACTCTTATCTTTTTTTGCGGACTGATACGTTTCAGAAGCTTCAAGCAAATCATAAATCAGCTTCTCAGTCTCTTTTTTTACAAGATTCTCAAGATGTTTCCCAAACGCCTTCCGGTAAGTCTCCGTGATTTCTGTAATCAGTCTGCCAAGTAAATTTTCGGTCTTCTGCTGAGGATTTTCATTTGGAAATTCTCTGATAAATCTCAGAACCGACTCGATAATATTCAGATTCATACGCGGAATCTCACGGCATCCTTTGAAAAACAGATACTCTCCGATTTTGTCGCTCCCTTTTTCTTTAACATCTTCTTCCCATTGATTTTCTGCAAAATCAAGAATCGTATCAACATGGGCAGGATTATGAAACATTGCCTTATAAAGCCCGTAAAAGCTCCCTTTGATTGCCTCTCCGCCGATTGTTACCGATTTTCTGCCGCTTTCACCTGTATAACATTCCCAGGTCTCTTTCTGATCCGGTGCGACTTTTCGCAGACGCCCGTAAAATAAGGTAACGGATAATTTCATACCGTAAATCCGGCGGTGGTTGATTTACTTGTTGCAACACCAGTCGGAAGTTCTATTATCCCAGTCCTGTAGGTTGGAGTAAGCAAAGCGAACTCCAACATTTTATCATTGTCGGGGTTCATTTCATTCACCCCGACCTAAGGGCCGCTTTCCCAAGTATTTCATCGGAGTCAGAATATATTCAGATTTTTGAAATATTCAAAATTGTTTTGTGAAAAGAAAGGATTTCGGATAAGAAAAAGATTGTTTTGACCTTCAAGGTTTTGGAAGCCTTGAAGGTCTTTTTTCTTAATAACTACAAGGATTTTGGATAAGAAAAGGATTGCTTTGACCTTCAAGGTTTTGAAAGCCTTGAAGGTTTCTTGTATAATTATTCTTTTTTCGGTTCCCATGTATATGAGATGATTTCATACAACTGATCATTCCGGTAAACATCTGATTCTGAAATATTTCCGTTTTCATTGTATGTGTGGGTATAAGTGAGAACATAATCGCTTACGCCGTCATTGCCGATGTCGCAGACGGTTTTTATGATGTTTCCTTGAGTGTTGTATGTATAGGTATAGACATAATCATACGCGCCGTTTCCGCTGTGATCCTCTTTTTCCGTTATAAGCAATCCGGCGGAATCGTAAATATAAATGTGAACCACGTCAGCGGATCCGTCATTGTTATAATCATTTTCGGATGTGATCATTTTTCCGTCTGTATCATAAGTATAAGTGTGCAGATTATTGACAGTTCCGTCATTGCCGTAGTCTTCTGCGGATGTTATCATTCTGTTATCCGCATTATAAGTATATGTATGAACATAATTAACAGTTCCGTCATTTTTATCATCCTGTCCGACATTGATCAGATTTCCGTTGGTATCGTAACTATAAGTTTTAACATAATCTACCGTGCCGTCTCCGGCGCTGTTCAAACTCCTCTATGATTTTTCTCCATCCGCTTTCAGGATAGTTTATTCCTGATACATGCTGCAAGATGTAAATCACTTCTTCAATGCCGATTTTTCCGTCATTGTTGACATCTGCGGAGATATGAATATCTGAGGCTGCTGTTATTCCGCAGATGATTTTCAGACCAAGAATCGCGTCTTTCAGCTCAACGATTCCGTTATTGTCAATATCGCCGGGAATAACAGGAATATTTTCAGCAGTAAAATAAGCGGTTACTGATTTTGCACTGTTCATTGTTACAGTAGTTGATGATGAATAAGCATTTGCAACATCGCCTGTCCAATGGCTGAACTGATAACCGGAATTTGATGTTGCCTGAATATTTACAACAGTATCTTTTGCATAAGAATATTTTCCGATTGCCGGTGCAGTTGCGCCGCTGCCTGACGGAGTTACAGCCATTGTCAATTCATAATTTGTCGGCGATTCAATAAGAATAAAATTCGCTGTAACTGTTTTTGCGCCGGTCATGGTAACAGCGGTTGATGCTGAATTCGGATTAGCAACTTCACCTGTCCAATGGCTGAACTGATAACCCGGATTCGGGGTTGCCTGAATATTCACGGTTGTTCCCTGAGTATGGGAATAAATGCCTGCTGCCGGTGTAACCGATCCGCTGTTTTCCGGTGTTAAATTTATGGTCAGATCATAATAGATTGGCGTGATAATCGGAACAAAATTTGCGGTAACTGTTTTTGTGCCGGTCATGGTAACAGGGGTTGATGCTGAATTCGGGTTTGCAACTTCGCCTGTCCAGTGGGAGAACTGATAACCAGCGTTCGAGGTTGCCTGAATATTTAAAACGGTATTCATAGCATATGAATAACTTCCTATTGTTGGAATAGTCGTGCCGCCGTTTTCAGGACCTACATTTATGGTTAAATCATAATAAGACGATAAGGTCAATTCAAAACAATCAATGCCAAAAAAATAATTGCTTGAGTTTTCATTTTTACCGATAACTTCAATACGGAAAACGTTCTCCCCCTGATTCAGCAGAGCTTCTCCCAGCCTGATTCTCCCTGTCGGTAAAACAACCGGAAAATATGCGTCAAAATCTGAACCAATTTGCGTATTATTGACTGAAAATCTGAATTTGCCAAAATCCGGTGCTATAGTTCCAAACAAATCAATAGTATAATTACCGGAGATATTGACAGGCAACGCAATCTCAACAGAACTGTCAGCCCGACTGCCCCAAAATAATTGGCTATCACTGCTCCACCAATTTGGAGGATAACTTTTTGACAACATAAGACTTTTCATGTCCTGAACGATATTCGATGAATTTACCATGTTCAGAACAGATAAAGACTCAGCCTCAATCGGATTTGCCGGATTATTTACAGTTAAGATATTCATGTTATTATTGAGTCTGCGTTCCCAAAACCGTTTTGCTCTGGCAATTTGTTGAGAACTTAACCGATCACAGCCATAATAATATGTCATAATATTTGTGCGAGGCAGATCAAATTGAATGCCGTTCAAGACCAATTCCAGTACATCCGAACATTCATTAGCCCGAATCAACGGATCCGGCGGCGTATCCGCAAGTCCATCTCCGTCAAAAATATTTGGATTGTTAGCATTATTAATTAAATCGGCTTCGGCATCCTGATTTGTATCGTAAATTTTAGAGAACGGATGTACCAGCCCAACATAATGACCGAATTCATGGGCAAAGGCGGAATCGCTAAACTGTTCACAATGAATGTGATCTTTCGGCATGACAATAAAGTTATAGTCAAACCAGCTAAAACCAAGGTCCTGCGGTGTATCTCCCATCCCGTAAACAAAGAAAATAACTACGTTGTCAGGATACTGAGAAGCGATTTCTATTGCTTTTTTCCTTTGATCATACCATTGCGGGCTGTCCGTGCCAATCATGGTATTCAGAAGCGTATCTTGACGATATTCCACATCTTTGTCTGAATCAAATTCAAATTGAATGCCTGCCGGCATCCAGACCTGATTTGCAAAGTCAATCCAACTTCTCAGGTTTTCTGCTGACGGTTCTGCGGATCGTTGTCCGTCATCATCGCTAAGGATTATAGCATGAATTCCTATTTTGCTGTATTGATTTGATTGTCTGATTTGAACTGTCTGAGGACTGTTTGCGGCTCCGATAGCTGTAATTGTGACTGTTCCGATTCTTTCAGAACCGGGATTTGCCTCATAGTTTACCGTAATTGTTCCGTTGTTTATTCCTGAATTTCCGTTGCCGATGGTCAGCCATGAATCATTTGAAGATGCTATCCAATTCAATGTTCCAGTTCCGGTATTTGCAACATTAAAAGATGTTGTACCATTTATCTCTGCAACATTTTGGACGGGCGGAGTAACAGATAGAACCGACTGCGGTGAAGAAGGCTCTGTAAAATCCTGAAAAAGATAAGTCCGGGTAGTATGAGCATTTATAAAATAGTCTTCCAATCCGTTATTACCGCTGATAATTGAAACATTTTTCAGATAATAGGGACCGTCAACACCATTGGCGAAAATATCTTTTGCAGGAAACATAAGAGTTACGGTTTGCTGACTGGGAACCGATACTGTTCTGAAATCTGCCTGAATTACGGATTCAGAGACTGTTTTTCCATTTTTATCAACAAGTTCTCCGCTTATATGATAAATTTCGGCACTTGATATTTGCAGTGTCGAGGATATGTTCAGGGTATCATAAAATCCGTTGTTGTCTGTATCAGAAGGTGAATCGGCGGAAACAGTAATCTGAGCCGAACCGCCTTCAAAATCAGTATAAGAATAAGAATTGGTAGAATAGGCGTTACCTTTGGAATCAATAATATTCTGATTGCTGTCCATTAACATCAGATAGTCTATCTTATAGGGTCCGTTGAACCGTGCCTGTGAAATATTTTTTCCGTTAAACACAAGGGTTGCGGAATGATTTCCCTGTGAATAATTTCCGGTGGCTTCAGCAGAAGAAATCACTTCCCCGGTCTCTGATATAAGCCATCCTCTGAGAATATAATCGCCTGCCTGATTCAAAAGAAAGGGAACGGATAGCTCAAGTGTGTCATGTTTTCCGTTGGCATTGAGGTCGTTGGCTTGCTCGGTGATTCCTGTTTCAAGTCTTGCGGCAGGCTGTTCAAATTCTGTATAAGCATAAGCCTTTGTTGTATAAGCATTATCCATGAAGTCAACGACATATCCATCTATCGTTCTGAGTTCGATTCGGGATAAAACATAGGGACCATTATATTTACTCGTGCCGATAACCAAGCCATCAAATTTTAGCGTTACTGTCTGCCTGCCTTCAATCAAATCCTGTACTGTTGATGCCCATGCAATTTCATTACCTGATGAATCCTGCAAATATCCGACAATATGATATTCCGTAGCGAATAAAGGTGTTACTTCAGTTGTAATTATCAGGTAATCAAACAAAGTATCGCTCTCTTCATCAGCAACTTGCTCATTAATATTTCCCCATATAGCGGAATTTTCCCTTTTGCCTGATTTTCTTGCTTCATAAGAAACTTTAGAGTAGTAATCCTTATCTCCTTTACCAGAACTATATGGACTATAAGCAATATTTGAGTTTGGCTGTGTTACAATATTTCTATGGGATCTATTTTGAAGTGAATTTACAATTTCATCACTTTGTTTGCCGGGATATGCCCAGTCTTTTTCTTTAAATCCTTTTTTACCATCTGCTGTAACAATAGCCATATATTCATTATCTCCAGAACAATAATATTCGCCATGTTTAAAATTATCTGAACCTTTAGTCCCTAGACCATGTGTATCTACTTTTGTTGGAGAAGTATCAGTTTCAAGTTTATCAGGAATATAATCTCTTTTAGGCATACCTCCTAATAATTCACTACATTCATTATTAACCCCCTCATCATCAGAATCTGTTAAACCAACCCATGAACCATAGCTCCATTCTAACATACTAAATTTATGATAATTTTCATGAGCTATCACTTCCGCCGCACAATCAATGCCGTTTATATTATTCCCACCGTATGTTATCCCATTAATACTTAATCCTTCAGGATAATGAATCCCTGATGCTTTTGCCCCTAATGAGATATAATTTTTATAGAGGGGGTACTCCCCATATGCTGCTAATTTTGCATCATAATGAACATACTGGTTAAGCCCCGGCACAGCTCCATCTTTTTGCCAATATTTAAACCAGTTTGGTAATGTTCCATTTGGATCACCTGCTTTTCCATCCTTATAAGATTTATCTTTCTCAAAGAAAACTTTAAACTTATGTTGTTTGGTCTCCGTATTTTCTTCCAAAGTGTTTTTATCTCTGTAAGTTAGAGTGCATTTAGCGGTGTGTTCACCGTGACTGCCGGGTTCTGGCAGAATTATAGCACAATATTGAATTTTCCCATCTTTTGAGCAATTCCATTTTGCGGCAGTTTTAAATGAATCAAAAGTCCAGTCCACGCTTTTAATATCATAAGAATCGGAAGATTCTATTTCTGCGGTTAGCTTGATTGGTTGTGTAGTCAGAAGTATATATTCTGGCTCTTCATTAGGAGGAGAAACTCGTTTAGCTGTAATTTCTTTTATTCTTCCAAATGAAATTCTGATTTCTTTAACAGTAAATTTGTTGATATCTGGGCCCATCATATTAAATTCTAACCTATATCTATTACCCGCTTTTAATGTTGCGAATGATTCGTGTGTCGAATTTGCTTTGAAGCTATAAGGATATGGATATGAGCAATCATCAAAAAAACAGGCATCCATGTGAAAAATACTTCCCCATCCAAGTCCTCCACCAGTCTCAGTATCAATAATATCCCCTTCAATTATGCCTCCATCAAGTTTACAACAAGGATGAAGTTCATAATCAATAATAAACGAAATTTTTGCTGTCATTTCTTTTAGTTCTATCTCATTACTGTTAACTTGAAAAATGATACCTAAACTTCCGAAAGATTTATGTCCATTTTCAAGTTGAGATTGTATTGTTACTGTTTGACCGGACGAAGTGGCAGTAGCATAAATAGATGGTACTGAATAGTCCAATGATTCAATTTGATGATAGATATAAGAATCAGATTCAAATGTAGCAGGTGGATAATAGTCATGATTGTCAATCATAGCAACATGATGATAATTATATGTTGTAAAAACTTTATCTTCACCGAGTGTTACCGTATAATCTTCTGCCAATGCAAAGGAAGCATTGAAAAATATCAGCATAACTGCTGAAATTGCGATTGCCAATCTCTGAACAATATTAGCCCTCTGTTTCATTTTCTTTTTCCTCCTGTAATAAAAAGTTAAAATATCCTTAACATACACTGATATCGGTAAATAGGATTTTACATCGTGATTCCAGATGTTTTTCTATTTCGTCTTCAGGAATCATCTTTCAAATTGGTTTGATACGTTAAAGTTGCTCCTGAATTCACACTTACATCATCAATTCTGTTTAAGAAGAGAATTTTCTGCTGTATTTTGCAAATTCCTGTAATATACGGTGCTTTCTATTTCATAAAACAGAGAACAGATCAATAGGGTAAAAACAGTATTTCAATGGTAGGAAAAACCTGACTGTCAGGCAGGAAAATACGGAATACACAGAAAAATACAGAAAATCAGATATTTTTCCGTGTATTCCTTATGCTTTGCGTTTAAAGATTATCATCAGCCAGAACTTCTTTCAGTGTATCAGCTTTGAGCAGACGGATGCTCCATTTCTCAATTGCTGTTATATCGGCACATTCTATTTTTTTCTTTGCCCATTTGGGAATTTTGCCGAAGCGGGCTTCTATCTGACGGATAAGAATCTGTCTCCATCCCTGCTGCAATCCCTGCTGTAATCCCTGCTCAATATATCTGTCAATAAAGGTTTTCATAACATCTTCTCCTTTGAAAGATTCCTGAACAATTTTTTTTATATCGCCTTCTTCAAACTGCCTTGTCTGAACAGCATATCTTAAAAGAACTTCAAGAATTTCCAGACCGGTCCGCTTATTGCCGCATCACGGAAAAAAGAAATTATTTCCGGCAGTTTTTCACGTAAATCAGGTCTGAAAATATATTTGAAAATCATAAGAACTATTCTTCCGAGAACTCCGCCTCTGATTTCATCATCGGACATATGGGAAATATCATAAAGTCTGTAACTGAATTCAGGAATATACTCTTTTAACAGACTGACAGCATCCTTTTGAATAACAGACTGAAAATTTTCAGGTATTTTCCATTCTGTCTTTCCGTGATAAAGAACCATCGGGAATACAGCAGGAAGTTTCTTTGTCTTAGGATGCTGTTTGAGATGCTGATCCCATATTTTAACCATGTACCGTAAAAGCTGAAATGCGACAAGTTTTTCCTTATAGCTTTTATGCTCGAAAAGAAGGTAAATATAAATATCTGTTTTCTTAAATCCTACTGTATAAAGAATATCTGAAAAATGTTCCAGTAATTCTTTGTCAATGAAACTATCCTTTATAATACTGAGACTGCCGAAATTTATATGCGGAATCAGCTGTTCAGGAAGATAATGTTTCAGAAAACTTTCAGCTATTTCCTTACGGGTAAAGGTTTCCTGAAAAAATTTATCATGAATATTTTTAATTTCTTCAGTTTTCATTTATCATCTACGACTTTCATAAATGTCAGAATATAAAATCCTTAAACCACAGAAGCGGAAAAAAGTCAAATTAAACGGAAAATGCCAAACTGGAAGTTTGGCACTCCCTGTTCTATTTCAGATACCCCTCAATAGCCTCTTCCCACCGCTCATAAGCATAACTCTTATCTTTTTTTGCGGACTGATAAGTTTCAGAAGCTTCAAGCAAATCATAAATCAGCTTCTCTAGTCTCTTTTTTCACAAGATTCTCCTGATGTTTCCCAAACGCCTTCCGAAAAGTCTCCGTGATTTCCGTAATCAGTCTGCCAAGTAAATTTTCAGTCTTCTGCTGAGGATTTTCATTCGGAAATTCCCTGACAAATCTCAGAACAGACTCCGCAATATTCAGATTCAGACGCGGAATTTCACGGCACCCTTTGAAAAACAAATATTCCTGAATCTTATCGCTACCTTTTTCTTTAACATCTTCTTCCCATTGCCTTTCAGCAAAATCAAGAATCGTATCAACATGGGCGGGATTATGAAACATTGCCTTGTAAAGCCCGTAAAAGCTACCTTTGATTGCTTCTCCGCCGATTGTTACCGATTTTCTGCCGCTTTCACCTGTGTAACATTCCCATGTCTCTTTCTGATCCGGTGCGACTTTTCGCAGATGCCCGTAAATCAGACCGAGCAGAAATGCTTTTTCTGTTTTTTCTTCATCTGCTTTTACCAGATTCTGATTTAAGTCCGGCATGTAAGCGGGAAGATGCCAGCGTTTGTCAAGATGCGGCGTTACCGTGTTTCCCGGATCCGTATTCATTCGCCGGATTCTCTCTTTATATGCCCGGAAATAGACCCCGGCTCTGTCTGATTTACCGCTTGTACCTGCACTGAATGACGGCAAATCCTCGGCGCATAATCCGTAAAGATTACGGTAACGTATAATTTCATATCTTGAGAATGCTTCATCAGCAATAATATTCTCAGCTTTTCCAAGCATCTCTCTGATCTCCTGATCATTCAGTTCTTTTAAAGTATCAGGATGAATTCCCCAGTATCCTTCGGATTTGGATGCTGATGAACTGCTTAAAATCATTGGCTGGGCAAGCTCATCCACTTTTGTGATTTCATTTTTCAGGTGCCGTGCTTCATTGGTTCCCCGGAGCAATCCCTCTTTTTTCAATGCCATAATAGCGTTAATATCAAGCGATTCATGAGATATAAGAGTCTTCCGGCACCAACCGAGAACATCTTCACGGAACATATCTTCTATTTTATCCAAAGGCTCGGAAAAATCAGGCGTTGAACTCATTGAAAAATAATTTCTGCAAAATTTTCTGTACTGGCTGATATAGATTCTTTTAGAAATATCTTCAGGCAGTTTATTCCCCATAGCAAGGGAGATGCGAATATCTTCCCATATCTTCTCTTTCTCTTCTTTTGTTGCAAAGGCATAACGCCGGGTCGGATCAGCAACCCCTTCATGCTCTCCGGCTCTCCGGTTAATCTCTCCCTGTAGCTTATACTGAACGCTTTTCAGATTCCGAAAATAATGCTCCCATATCTGAAGCATTTCAGTAATTGCTTTATTGATTTCCGTAAAGACCAGTTCCCTGAGATAATCAGTTTTATAGCGGTTCAGGCGTTGAACCTGCTGCGCTGATTCAATCAGATAATCCTCGACAAACTCTTTGAAACGGTTTTTGAATATCTTGCTGAAAAATCCCTGATGCAATGCCATACGAACCCGGTCTTCGGCGGTTTCAATATAATCTTCTGTTTCAGGGAGATCAAATTTTCTGACATACCCTGCAATTCCGCGTTTCAGTTTTTCATTCTCCGAAGTCAGGCTTGCAATCTGCTTTTCAAGAATATCCTGTATCTGATAAAGCAGGTTCCGTGCCGCAACAGGATGCAATGCTTCAGGACGTTTGAGCATCCAGACACTGAGCCGGAAATCATCATCTCCGCCGGTTCCGCCCGGAGCATGACAATCTTCGCCGATTACCTGATTGACAACAAAATTTTTAAGTTCATGAACAACCCTGAATACATGGTGCTGAAATATCTCCAGACTGACCTCCATATCTGCAATCTCGCCCTCAGCCTTTTCTTTATTCCGGATCATTCCTTCATCCACCTGACAGTCGCTCTCAGCCTGCTTCAGTTCCGCGTCTGTCTCAAGCACTTTTCGGATTTTCTCTTCAATCGCCTTGATAAAACGATCTGCTTTGGTTCCGGTCTCTTTTCCTCTTTCATCAAGAATACAGGTGGAACGGTAAATTTGGGTGAAAAAGGGATGGGGTTTATCTCCGTTGGCGTAATTATTCAGCAGATCCATGTACCGCTTGCCGATTTCAGGCTCCTGACGCCCGACTCCGGCGTTTAAATCCTGTTCAAACTGTCTTAATTCATTTGTAAAATCATCATCTAATTTCCGCCATTCACCGGAAAGGCTCTTTTCAGCCCATTTTAAAGCCAGATATTCAACAATATCTTCATAAGGATAAATAAGCGTTGCAGTTCCTGCCCCGCAATAGCGGTTTGCTCCCCGCTCTCCGATTAGCTCAAGGATAAAATTATCCTCTACAGAGAAATTCTTTTTGCTTAACGGAGAGAAAAGCTGAAGATAAATAGTCTTGACCATCTGCTCAATATAATGGGATAAATTTCCGATCTGCTCTCCTTTGGCGGTCAGATAATCATAAAGAAAGCAGAAATCATAAGGAAGATGCTCGGCAGTAATCACATAATTCTGACGTCCTTCCAAATCAACCTGCCGGGGACGGTATTCAAATTCAATGCTGACCCCGTGAGTCCCGGAAGTCTGTGTGCTGGCATTTCGGATAATCGCATCCAATTCTTTGAGACACGCATAAGCATTGACTCTGACATTATCCAACTGATTTACCGGAAGGGCGTTCATCAATGTATCAGGCAAAAGAAATGCCCCGCGAACCAGTACCGATGTTTTATCAAACCGGGTTTCAAGCAGCTCTCTGAGATATAAAGCAGTCTGCAAAAAGATTCCCGCGCCGGTTCCTCCTGCCAGAGAGCAGACAATCATAATGCGGACGCTTGAAACAGCACGCTCTCCCCGTGCTGTAAAAATGTGGGTAATCTGCCGTTCCAGATCGCTGAGTCTGCCGTCATCCATAGCAGCGCGATATGCAAGCCGTGAAACACAGCGGATCTGTCCTGCGCCGTCTGTCATGGTCTTTTTTCCAAGCAGTTTTATTTCATGAGGAAACCATTCATGAACCGATTCATCAGCTCTGCGGAGATACTGTTCAACGGTAATTGCTTTGCTGGTCTGGGTAATCCGCCCTTTAAGATGAATCCTCCGGCTGATGTCGTTAATATCTGTATCAAACGCATGGACTGCAATGCTGTCTCTGCGTTCCGGGGGGATCAGATGATAAACCTGCTCCACCACACCGGATCCGATTCCTCCGAGTCCGATTAATAATGTCGGAACCCCTGTTGTTGGCATAATTCTCTCCTCAAAAGTTTGTAGTACCGCCTTAAGGCGGTACGGTGAACTGCGATAACTGTCTGATTTCACACGGACCGCCTAAAGGCGGTACTACAAACTTTTACAAATTTCCGATCTGCTGACAATATTTGAATTTTAATGACAACTTGAGTTAATACTATAAATTTTAAGAAAAATTTTTTCAATAATAATTTTCTCTTTTTGGCGATGAAGAGTCTGATAAAATATTAGATAAAAATTTTTTGCAGGGATGTAAGAAAAAAATTTTTATGTGTATTTTGTTTATTCAGAAAAAAGTCCGGGTAAATATTTTTCTTGCTTATAGATTCGTTTTTATGAAATAATGAAGAAAATGGAGGTGTGAATTATGAAAATATTAAAGGAGTACAGAGATCCCTTGCAGAAAAAGGGGAAAGCAAAAAAAATCACTGATAAAATTGATAAAATCCCTCCTGAAAAATCTGTTCGGCAAAAAAATAAGCGGGAGGTCGTTTATCCTGACAGCGATGGAAAACCAATGGCGGATAATACTAAACAGTTTAACTGGATTGTGAAAATCAAAGAGAATCTTGAGCGGATGTTTGACAATAATTCTGATGTCTTTGTGGCGGGAGATCTGCTCTGGTATCCTGTTGAAGGAAATAATAAAATCAGAATTGCGCCGGATGCAATGGTCGCTTTCGGAAGACCCAAAGGAGATCGCGGTTCTTACCGCCAGTGGGTAGAGGGGGGCATTGCTCCGCAGGTGGTCTTTGAAATTCTTTCTCCGGGAAATACTGTGAAAGAGATGAAAAACAAGCTGATTTTTTATGAAAAATACAGCGTGGAAGAGTATTATCTGTATGATCCGGATAATATCAGGCTGAACGGATGGATTCGCTCCGGGGACAAACTCCTTGAAATTGAGAATATGCAGGGATGGATCAGTCCGAGGCTGAATATCCGTTTTGAACTCAAAGCAGATGATCTTGATATTTTTGCTCCTGACGGAAACAGATTTCTTTCAACTGTTGAACTGGAGCAGAAATATCAGTCGCAGGTTCAGGCGGAACGTCAGAAGGCGGAAGCCGAACGCCGGAAAGCGGAATCAGAACACCGGAGAGCGGAATTTCTGGCTGCCCAATTAAGAGCATTGGGGATTGAGCCTGAAGAAGCATGAATAAAATAAATCAGAAATTTTACTTTTCAATTCAAGTTGATAGTAATTTTCTGAAAATTTTTTGACTGAAATATGATTTTTAAACGATAGCCTTTTAAGATGTGTCTTTGATCAAGTGAATCAGACTTGTGAAGTTTCCAAAACTTGTGAAGTCTGATTCCAACTTATTGAAATTATCTATTTAAGGAGGAGTAATGAAAAAAATACTGAATGTTATTCTTTTTTTTGTTGCAGTCATCTTTATTCAATTCAGTTTGGCGTATGGCGCAACAGTGAAAATCATTCCTGCTGTGATTGATGTCAGTACAGTCGGGGTAGGAGGTACATTTGATGTTACTGTAAATGTGGAAGATGTTAGCGATCTGGCGGCATTTGAATTTATCATATCCTACGATCCTGCTATTTTAATAATTGCAGATAGCAGCCATGCTGTTTTAGGGGATTTTCTGAAAGATGTAACATATTTTATGTTGACAGAAAATTCTTTAAATAACCTGAAAGATAACGGAAGTGTGCCGGATTACATCATTAATGAATTGCAAGGCGTAATATATGAAATATATGCAAATGAAGAGGAATTTGCAGTAGATTTGAAAGAAAAGATCGGAGAAGAGGAGTCTGCAAAATATGAATCGGTGATTTGGGAATCTCGTGAAACTTTGACAAGAAAAGTATCTACGTTGCTGCCTATCAGTATAGATAACAATACAGGAAAGTTGAAGATGAGTCTGTTTAGTTATGGAGATGCTCCTGGTTTAAGCGGCAGCGGTATTTTGGCAAAAGTAGCCTTTACTGTGAAAAGCCTTGCATGTGGAACGCTTAATTTGAATAGTGTTCAGCTTACCAACCCAAAAGGTAATCCAATATCCGATACAGAAAAAGATGCGGAAATAATATGCTCTTCCTGTATTGAATTATACACGGTTACATTTACAGCAGTAACCGGAGGGGAAATCACAGGTGAAAAAGATCAGAGTATTGAATCAGGTAACTGCACTACAGAAGTAACTGCTGTTTCGGATAATTGCTATAAATTTACAGGCTGGAGCGGCGATTATACCGGAACAGATAACCCGCTAAAAGTTTGCAATATTGCTAAAAATATGAATATCATTGCGAATTTTAAAAGTCTTTCCGGCGACATCAACGGCGATAAAGTCGTTGATCTGAAAGATGCGATTCTGATTCTGAAAATGTTATGCGGTATCAGTATATCAGAGCAGATAACAATAACATCCTGCACAGATATAAACGGCGATGGAAAGATAGGATTTGAAGAAGTTCTTTACATTCTTCAAAAAATAACAAGTGTAAGGTAATAACATGAAACTACATGGATTTATTATAAGAAAAGGATTTTTTCAGCCCCGGGATGATAATCCTCTTTTCTTAGACACAATCCTTGTAGATTTTCTTGTTCCCACGCAACGAGCGGGAACAAGCACAAAAAATCATTCTTTTTGAAAGGAGATTTTTATTATGTGCAAAAGAGTTTTTCAATATGCAGCGATTATTAGCGTCACATCCCTGATTATCTTTTCAGGGAATATTGCAACGGCTGAAAACAGCTATACTTACACCAACTGTGATAAGGCAACTCTGCTGAATGTCAACTGCGATGGCAGCCAGATTCAGATGAATGACACAGCCACACCTTTTCCGTTCATAAACGTAGCCGCTTCAGCCAGAGGCACGGTTGTCAGAGCAAATACAAGAAACGGTAATGTTATCGGCGAGTATCTTTCTGCACCTGAGGGACAATGGCGAAATCCTTCACGAACTACGGTTGATCTTTACGGCAATGTATGGGTCGGTAATCGGGATGAAGGTAGTAATTACAAGGGTTCTGTGGTTAAAATAGGTTTAGTGACAGGCGGAACCAGGTGCGATAAAGACGGCACTGACAATTCTAACGGCGAGTATTTAAAACCGCCTTTCAAATATAACACCTGCATTGACAGAAACGGCGATGGACTGATAAAAACTTCCCGGGGACTCGGAGATATTCGCGCATGGTCAAATGCAAACTGGGCAGACAGCAGCGGCGGAGTCTCCACAGCAGATGATGAATGTATTTGTAACTATGTGCGGACTAACGGTACCAATGTAAGGCATGTCTCTGTTGACAAAAATAATAATGTCTGGGTTGGCGGTTACACCAACGGCTCTTTTGATTTGCTGGACGGAGATACCGGAGCTGTTCTGGCTACATTTAACAAAGGTCTGAGTCCTTATGGCGGATTAGTTGACGGAAAGGGTGTATTATGGTCTTCAATCAGAGCTTCAAACGGATTGCTCAGATATGACCCGAAAGGAACTTTTACCACCAATGATGATACATGGCAGTTTTTTCCGACACAGGATTCATACGGAATGGGAATTGACAGTTACGGAAATATCTGGCTTGCACAGGCATTTGCCCGCAGTATATACAAATTTAATTCTGACGGAACTGTATATCCGGGTTTTCCAAAGTATGTTGTTTCTTCTATATTTGATGGTATTGCTAGAGGTGTTGCTGTTACACCGAAAGACAATCATGTATGGGTAGCTCTCAGTCAGGGGGGTAACAAAGTTGCACGGCTTGATAATAACGGCAATATTTTGAAGCATATTCCTGTAGGAGCAGAACCGACTGGAGTTGCAGTTGATTCAGACGGCAAGGTATGGGTTTGCAATTACAGCTCAAATAACCTTATGAGAATTAATCCGCTCGGCGGGTGCTGATAAACTAGGTGAAGTTGATATGACAGTTGACCTTGGATGGGGAGCTGCTCCGTATAATTACAGCGATATGACCGGCTCTGTTGTTCTCGGTACCGCAAAACAAGGCACATGGTCAGTGGTACATGACTCAGGATATTCCGGAACTGTCTGGAACACTGTTTCATGGAACAGCGACGAGCCTGAAGGGACACGCATAAAAGTGGAGGCGCGTGCGGCTAATAAGGAAAGCCGTCTGTCCGCAAAAACATGGACAGAGGTTTCAAACGGTACAGCGTTAAGCAATATAATCGGACAGTACCTTGAAATCCGTGCCAATTTTATCAGAGATTCAGATGTTAAAGAGTCTCCGGTTCTTTATGATCTCACTGTTACATATCCGGATCCTCCGCCTACCCCTGTACTTAATGTTGAAACTCCGACAGTAGCTTATCAAAGCTGTTATGAGAGCATTACGGTATCCGGCGCCGCTTATGACAAACTCGGAATAGCGAGTCTTTCTGTTAATGGAAAGCCTGTAATCTTTACCCCGACAAATAATCCAGATACTGAAAAACCGAATGAAGTCTCTTTCAACACAACTCTCTCCGCAAATATCGGATCAAATATAGTCAGTATTGTTGTTGCCAACACTTCAGGCAAAACTGATTCAGAAACACGGATAGTCAGACGTTTGCCTGTTATTGAATGCGCCTGCACTCCTGTGCTTAAAGTGGAAAACCCAAAAGCAGGCTATCTTTCAAGCGATTATTATACATGTAATGAGAGCATTACAGTCTCAGGGACAGCTACGGATTGCGAAGGTGTAAAAAGTATTATTGTCAACGGGAGTCTGGCAAATTTTATATCTACCGACAATCCTGATAAGCAGAATGAGGTATCTTTCAATATACCGATTTATCTGAACCTTGAAGATAATACCATTGATGTTACAGTAACAAATACATTCGGTAAAACTGCTTTTGTGAAAAGATCGGTTTACCGCTTTGAAGGCGGAGTGTTTATCGCAGGAGATGACGGAATTGTAAAATTTGACTGGCTTTATGACGGCGGCGCATATAAGGGTGAAATGGGGATATTCAGCCTTTCAAATATGGAGACCCTGATACCCAATTCCCCTGAATTTATCAGAGAAGCCGCTAGACGGGTGTTATCAAACAGCGAACAGGGTTATGTAGTAATTTCAGACAGAACAGAAGGAGCAAGGTTTTCCGGTTTTATAGGAGAAAATCAGGAGTGGAACAGCGGAACATACAACGGCGTAAAAAGTTTTAAAATGAAGCCCGGAGATACTTTTGCAATTATTCTTGTTCCTAATTATACATTGCAGGAGCTGATCATTGATCCTGCAACTTCTGATGTGCAAAAATGTCCTCTCTTCTCCCTTGCATCAGCCAATCCTGAACATAATCTGTATGTGGGTCAGATTGCAGATGTAAACGGAATGGGAAAGGCATTTATCTATGAAGACAAGAACTTTGTCAGCAGCGACAGGGATTACAATGACTTTATCTTCCAGATAACCGGCGTAGTTGTATGTGAGGGCAAAACCCCGACAATAGATTCTCTGATAAAAGAGGGAATTATGAAACCGGAGCGAGACTGGCGGATATTTACACAAATCGGCAAGGAAGTGATAGAACATATTGAATCACCTGATATAACAGAAGATACTGTATGGGTATCTGTTACTGCAAAACCGGGCGCAAATATAACGGTTTATGATGTCAACGGAAAATTCATCGGCAAAGACGGAGGACAAATTCCGGGCGCAACAATTGAAACTGATGAAAACGGAAATCAGATTATCAAAATACCTCAGTTGCAGATCGGAGATTACAGGATAGTTGTTCAGGCTACCGGAAGCGATGGAAAAGGAGAACTGGAAATCAGAGGATTCAAAGGAGATACTGAATTTTCAGTGCAGGCTCTCCCGTTCACCTTTGAGCAGGGTCAGACTCTTTCAGCATATTTGCCGGTTAAAAACTTCCTTGAGACCGGTGTTTTTGAAATAAAAGACCTGAAAATACCGACTCTTGACGGAAAACCTCTGATTTACGATTTTGACGCAGACGGGGATATTGATGTTTCAGACATCATGAAAGTCGCATCCAAATGGAATACCAAAACCGGAGATGCGGACTATGACGCATTTTATGATTTTAACAAAGACGGGCAAATAGGACTTTTGGATGTTATGATGGTTGTCAACAGTTTAAATTGACAAAAGTGAGTAGGGTGGACAAATCGCAGCGTGTCCACCAAAAACGCAAAAACGGCGGACACGCTGCGCTTTGTCCGCCCTACAAATTTGCGTCCTGTAAACAACAAGAACAACTGGACGCAAAGCGTCCAATCTTGTGTCCCCACGCAAAGCGTTGGAACAAGAACAAATTGTAATGTAAGGTGAAAAATGAAGAAGATACTCAGTTTTATTATCATAAGCTTTCTGCTTATTGCAAATCAGGCGTATGCAACAGTTGTAAAGATCACGCCGGAAATTATTGATTTGACAACCGTTGTAAATACTTTTACGGTTAATGTCGAAATAGAAGATGTTACAGCTTTACAGGGATTTGAATTTGAAATAATATATGATCCTGCTGTTCTTACAGTAAACAAAGTTGTCGCGGGGAATTTTCTGACTGGTAGTCTTTTAGGATTAGGTCCCACAATTACTTCAGGAAAAGTTATTTACGGCGCTACTTCATTAAGTTCAGGCTCGACCGGCAACGGTATTTTGGCAACTATAACATTTACCAAAAAAATTGAAAGCTGTACCAATCAGCCGATTCAGTTAAGCAGTGTTGAACTTTATGATTCAGATGTTAATCAACTGACATCAGAATTGCACGACGCTATTCTGACCATTTCCCCCGGCGATGTGAACGGAGACAGCGTTGTTGATCTGAAAGACAGTATCTTGATATTAAAGATATTTTGCAATATTAATGATAATGAAAATATTGCATCCTGCAAGGATTTAAACGGCGATGGAAAGATAGGATTTGAAGAAGTTTTTTATATACTTAGAAAAATTGTAATGTGAGGTGAAAAATGAAGAAAATACTCAGTTTTATTATCATAAGCTTTCTGCTTATTGCGGGTCAGGCTTATGCAACAGTGGTAAAGATCACGCCGGAAATTATTGATTTGACAACCGTTATAAATACTTTTACGGTTAATGTCGAAATAGAAGATGTTACAGCTTTACAGGGATTTGAGTTTGAAATTTTATATGATCCGGCTGTTGTTACAGCAAATAAAGTTGTTTTAGGGAATTTTCTGACTGGCACATTTTTAAAATTAGGTCCCACAATTACTTCGGGAAAAGTTGCTTACGGTGCTATTTCATTAAGTTCAGGTTCAACGGGCGGCGGAGTTCTTGCAACCGTAACTTTTACAAAAAAGATCGCAAGCTGTCCTAATCAGACGATTAAGTTAAATAGAGTTGATCTTTACGATTCAAATGTTAATTCATTAGCATCAGAACGGCGGGATGGATACCTTACCATTTATCATATTGAAGCCAGCGCAGGTTCAAATGGAACTATATCGCCTTTGGGTAATGTACCTGTTGTATGTAACGGAAATCAGGAATTTATTATCACGCCAAATCCGGGCTATCAGATAGCAGATGTCAAAGCAGATGGAAGTTCTGTCGGTGCAGTTAGTTCCTATACATTCAATAATATAAACCAAAATCATACCATCCACGCTGAATTTGCTCTTAAACAAACCTGTACCATAGAAGCCACAGCAGGAGCAGGTGGAAGCATTTCTCCTTCAGGAACTGTTACAGTAAAACACGGAGCTTCTCAGACCTTTAGTATCACTCCTGTTCTGTGTTACCGTATTCTTGATGTAAAAGTTGACGGGCAATCAAAAGGTGCTATAACAAGTTATCCTTTTGACAATGTAACTGCAAATCATACAATTGAAGCATTTTTTGAGAAGATAAAATATACAATCTCATCAGTTGCGGATCCGGCGGAAACATTTCACCGTCAGGCAATGTTACTGTTGAATGCGGAGCATCTCAAACCATTAATATCACTCCTGCTTCATGCTACCGTATTCTTGATGTGAAGGTTGACGGCATATCTTTAGGCGCTGTAAACAGTTATACTTTTAACAATATAACTGCAAATCACACGATTGAAGCGATTTTTGAGAAGATTAAATACACAGTATCTGCTATTGCCGGTCCACGGCGGAAGCATTTCACCGTCAGGCAATGTTACTGTTGAATGCGGAGCATCTCAGACCATTAATATCACTCCTGATCCGTGTTACCGTATTCTTGACGTGAAAGTTGACGGCGTATCAGTCGGTGCCGTAAACAGTTACACTTTTAACAATGTAACTGCAAATCATACAATTGAAGCAACTTTTGAGAGAATAAAATATACAATCACATCAATTGCAGGTTCCGGCGGAAGTATTTCACCGTCAGGCAATGTTACTGTTGAATGCGGAGCATCTCAGACCATTAATATCACTCCTGATCCGTGTTACCGTATTCTTGACGTGAAAGTTGACGGCGTATCAGTCGGTGCCGTAAACAGTTACACTTTTAACAATGTAACTGCAAATCATACAATTGAAGCAACTTTTGAGAGAATAAAATATACAATCACATCAATTGCAGGTTCCGGCGGAAATATTTCTCCGTCAGGCAATGTTATTGTTGAGTGCGGAGCGAATCAGACATTTACCGTAACACCGAATCAGTTTTACCGTATTCTTGATGTCAAAATTGACGGCGTATCTGCCGGTGCGGTAAACAGTTATACAATCAATAATATAACTGGAAATCACACGATTGAGGCAACTTTTGAGAAGATAAAATATACAATCACATCAACCGCAGGTCCAGGAGGAAGTATTTCACCGTCAGGCAATGTTATTGTTGAATGCGGAGCATCTCAGATCTTTAATATCACTCCTGATCCTTGTTTCCGTATTCTTGACGTAAAAGTGGACGGCGTTTCACAGGGAGCAATAAACAGTTATACTTTTAACGATGTAAAATCTGATCACAAAGTTGAAGTTGCGTTTGAAAAAGAAAAATATCTTATAGAAGTTATCGGCTCATGCGGTATAACTCCGTCTGAGAATCTCTTTGCAGAATGTGGAACAAGTCAGACTTTCTCTATTAATCTGAATACATGCTATCATATCAAAGATTTAAAAATAGACGGCGTTTCAGTAGGAGTTGTATCTTCTTACACATTCAACAACATAACCGCCGCCCATAGCATTGAAACGATTTGTGAAAAAGATAAGTATATTATCGAAGCAACATCGGGCAATGGGGGAATCATTTCACCATCCGGCAATGTTACTGTTGAGTGCGGAGCAAATCAGACATTTACTATAACGCCGGATTCATGTTACCGTATTCTTGACGTAAAAGTGGACGGCGTATCAAAAGGAACTGTAGAGAGCTATACTTTCAGCAATATAGACGCAAATCATAAAATTGAAGCAGTTTTTGCAAAAAAGACACATACTGTTACATTTATCAACGGATCCAACGGAAATCTCACAGGTAAAACGATTCAGAGCATAACATGCGGAGAATGCGCTGAAGAGATAACAGCCATAGCAGATAACTGTTATGAATTTACAGGCTGGAGCGGAGATTATACAGGAAAAGAAAATCCTCTGAAACTCTGCAATGTTACCGGAGATATGAATATCACGGCAAATTTTGCAAAGAAGATATACACAGTTGCTTTTGCCAGCGGCTCCAACGGAAGCCTCTCAGGAAAAACTGTTCAGAACGTGGCATGTGGGGAATGTGCTGAAGAGATAACAGCAATAGCAGATGACTGCTATGAGTTTACCGGATGGATCGGTGATTATACAGGTAAAGAAAATCCTCTGAAACTCTGTAATGTTACCGGCAACATGAATATTACAGCAAATTTCGCAAAAAAGAGATACACCGTTACTTTTGTCAGCGGATCCAACGGAAGTCTTTCAGGCAAAACTGTTCAGAGCGTAGCATGCGGTGAATGTGCTGAAACAGTAATACCTGCGCCGGATGACTGTTATGAATTTACCGGCTGGAGCGGTGATTACACAGGCAAAGAGAATCCCCTGAAACTCTGCAATGTTACCGGCAACATGAATGTTACAGCAAATTTTGCTGTAAAAGAATTTGAGGTAAAATTTATCGGTGTAGGTAACGGATGCCTTGAAGGTGAAACTGTCCAAAAAGTCAAATGCGGTGAGAATACTATGCCGATAAAGGCTGTTCCGGGAGAGAATTATTATTTTGCCGACTGGAGCGGGGATTATCCTGAAAAAGATGTTTATCCGAATCCCATGACTTACGGACCTGTTACAAAAAGTCTTGTTATTGCGGCAAATTTTGAAACTGAAAATCTTCCGGTACTCTCTCTTTATCCTGAAATGATTTGTATGCCTGATGAGACGGAAAAATTTGATGTTACAGTAATTATGCAAAATGTAACAGAAATAGCTTCATATCAGTTTAATATCCTGTATGATCCGCTTACAGTGATGATTGAAGATGAGAAAGATGTTAAGTTGAATAATCTTCTGAATTCTGATAATGTAAACGGAAAACCTGTAATTGCAATAAATAATCTTACCGGAAAACTGACTGTCGGGGCTGATGTTACAAATGAAGATAAATTGCCGGAAGGAGATTTTTCTTTAGCGACTGTTACATTTAAGGTTCTCCGTCAGCATAAAGGATTGCTTGATTTGAATCAGGTGCGGCTCATCAACAGGTGCGGCTATGATCTTATTACAGAAAAAACAGGTGATGCAGAACTTGGAATCAAAACCCCTCCTGTAGTAACAACCTATGAGGCAGAGAATATTGATTCAACCTCTGTTTCTTTAAGCGGCAATGTTGTTTCAGAAAGCTGTGAAGCGATTGCTGTCAAAGGAATCTGCTGGGGAACAGATGAATATCCGTCTGTAGAATGTAGCATGTGGAATACGGTATGCGGCGTAAGTACAGATGGAGCACGGAGCAGGAAAGATTAAGAGTTCCTTAAAAAGATTGGATTATTCAACAACTTATTACTTCAGAGCTTATGCAACAACTGCTTCAGGAGAGACTGAATACGGAGAGCAGAAATCTTTTAAAACATTGCCGGTATTACCGCAGATAACAACAGATTCTCCAAGTGATATTACCCTGACATCCGCTGTAAGCGGCGGAGATGTGGTATCAGACGGGGGAGACAGTATTATTGCAAGAGGTATCTGCCTGAGCAAATCGGAAAATCCTTCTATGGAATGTGAAGATTGTGTAATTACAGAAGATGGTGAAGGAACAGGCAGATTTACGAGCTTTATGACAGATTTGGTTCCACGCACCACTTATTATGTAAGAGCCTATGCAACAAACAGTTTCGGAACCGGCTACGGGCTTGTCAGAAGTTTTGACACCGCAGAATGCAGTTATCCGAAAGTCAGCACTTCAGAGATTGTATCTGTTACATCTGATACAGCATGTATAAAAGGAGAAGTTGTTTCTGACTGCGGAATCAAGGTTATTGCAAGGGGAATATGCTGGAATACAACGGGAGCGCCGCAGATAGAGTTAAATGACCGGATGACAAAAAACGGTTCAGGAAAAGGAAGTTTTACAGCCTGTATTAAGGAATTGGAATCAGGCATAAAATATTATGTCAGAGCTTATGCTACCAATAAGCTGGGAAAGACTGCATACGGAGTGGAGTTATCTTTTACCACGCTGACGCCAATCTCTGTTAGCACAATCCCGATCTCAAATATTACAGATGTATCAGCAGAGAGCGGCGGGAATGTTATTTCAGATGGAGGCTATCCAATCACAGAACAGGGGATTTGCTGGGGTCCAATTAAGGATCCGTTAATCACTTGCAGCTCCTGGAATTCAAGATGCGGGAAAATAGTGTCTGACAGCACAGGAATCGGAAGATATTCAAGTTTTATCAACGGGCTTGAACCTGATACTGAATATTATGTAAGAGCTTATGTTATAAGCGAAAAAGGAGTTTTCTACGGGAATCAGGAATTTCTGAGAACTGCTGAATAGTAAAACCCTAAGGGTCTTTAAGACCCTTAGGGTTTCAAACAATTGTTATGATAAAAATTACATCAAATATCGCAATTCATGAAAATGAAATCCGGCTGGAGTTTGTCCGTTCGTCGGGTCCCGGAGGTCAGAACGTCAACAAAGTAGCTACAGCAGTGCAGTTACGTTTTGATCTCCGCAATTCACAGTCTTTGAGCGACTCAGTTCGGGAACGCCTTATCAATCTGGCAGGAAAAAATGTCACAACCAATGGAATTCTTGTTATTGACGCCAGGCGTTTCCGTTCTCAGGAGCAGAACCGGCAGGATGCAATCGAACGGCTGAGGATACTGATCCGTAAAGCGGCTCAAAAGCCTGTTCCACGAATAAAAACAAGACCTTCAATTGCATCTAAGGAACGCCATTTGGAGAGCAAGCATCATCAGAGTAAAATCAAGAAAATGAGAAAATCGGTACCGCATGATGAATAAATATAAAGATGAATCCCGAAAAGATTTACTTGTTATCGGGGTAGGAAATACATTGCGTGAAGATGACGGGGTTGGAATATATCTGGTCAACCGCTTAAATAATCATTTTTCTTTCAGATTGAACTGTATGGAAGTATATGAACCGGATGTTATCCTTGCTCAGAAAATTGCGGAATTTGAAAATCTTCTGATTATTGACGCTATGATCATGGATAATGACTCCCCTTTTAAACTTATTTCTGTTGAGCCTGCCAAAAGTTTTGCGCCTTCGGGATTTGTAACCCATATATTTGACTGGAGTATTATACTTGCAATGTCAAATGAATTTTTCGGAAATGCGCCTAAGAGTGAGATTTTAGGGGTATCTGCCTTTTATTTCGGTTTTTCCGAATCTATTTCTCCGTCATGTAATGATAATGCAGAAAAAACATTTGATTTTCTTGTTCAATACTGCTCAAAATAAAGGGAACTTTACCGTTTATATTGAATTCACGCAATCTTAAATTTGAGCTAAATCTTAAAATATAAGATGGGTACAGATATAAATTATTGAATTTATAATTTATATCTTTTTTACAGATAATTTTTAATTCCGGTTAATATATATTGAGATTATTATTGACATTTTTTTTTAAATAATGTTATAGTTGACACAATCATAATATAGAGGATATTAGATTGTCTGAACGGCATTTTGTGACTGCATGGTGTTATTTTTTTATCGGATTATCATAATTTTACGGTTTTAAACAGGCTATGTCTCTGCATTTTCAGTAATAAATCAGAAGAAAATGCAAAGTCACAGACTTTGAGTCAGAAGACTCTGGTAAGATGGTTTGCGTCCCATAACTTTTTACTAATTAAACGGAGGTTTTATACATGGCAGAAGCAACAGTAACATTGAAAGAGATTTACCGGGTACCCGAAGGTTTCAGAAAAAATGCTTATATAAAAAGCTATGATGAGTACAAGAAGATGTGGAAAGAATCCATTGATAATCCCGATGGTTTCTGGGGAAAAGTAGCAGAGGAGTATGTAACCTGGTTTAAAAAATGGGACAAGGTTTCAGATTATAAATACGGTAAAAAAGTAGAAGACCTGTATATCAGATGGTTTACAGGTGCCAAACTGAATGTATCCTATAACTGTCTGGACAGACACCTTGAAAAAAGAGGGAATCAGGTAGCAATTATATGGGAAGGAAATGATCCCGGCGAAACAAAAAAATATACTTACAAACAGCTTCATACAGAAGTTTGTAAGTTTGCCAATGTTCTTAAAAAGAACGGCATTAAAAAAGGGGACGTTGTTACCTTCTATCTGCCGATGATTCCTGAACTGGCAATCGGTATTCTTGCCTGTTCAAGAATCGGTGCAATTCATGCTGTTGTTTTTGGCGGTTTCTCTGCGGATGCTGTGGCAAGCAGAATTCAGGACAGTGAAAGTACTATGCTGATTTCATGCGACGGTACCTTCAGAGGCGCGAAAGCAGTTCCTCAGAAAACAAATGCTGATGCAGCCCTTAAAATATGCCCGACTATCAAGACCCTTCTGGTTGTCAAACGAGTCGGCGACAAAGTTAAGGTTGACTGGAATGACAAGACTGATAAATGGTATCATGAGGAAGCTGCAAAAGTAGATGCCAATTGTGAGCCTGAAAAAATGGATGCCGAAGATCCATTGTTCATTCTTTATACATCAGGTTCAACAGGAAAACCCAAAGGCGTTATGCACACCACCGGCGGTTATCTTACTTATGTGGCATATACCCATAAGATGATCTTTGATTATCATGAGGGTGATATTTACTGGTGTACTGCTGATGTCGGCTGGGTAACAGGTCATTCCTATATTGTCTATGGACCTCTCTGCAACGGCGCAACAAGTATTATGTTTGAAGGTGTTCCAAGCTATCCTGATTTCGGCAGATTCTGGGCTGTTGTTGAAAAACATAAAGTCAACATCTTCTACACAGCACCGACCGCCATCAGAGCAATTGCCAAAGAAGGTGATTCATGGGTTGACAAACATGACATCTCCTCACTCAGACTGCTTGGTTCTGTCGGCGAGCCGCTGAACCCGGAAGCATGGAACTGGTATTATCAGAAGATCGGAAGAGGAGAATGCCCGATTGTTGATACATGGTGGCAGACAGAGACCGGCGGTATTCTGATTACCCCGTTGCCAGGTGCAATTGATATTAAGCCTGCTATGGCAACAGTTCCGTTCTTTGGTGTGGATCCTGCTATTGTTGATGACAGCGGAAAAGAGCTTACAGGCGTCTGCGAGGGTAATCTTATCATTAAGCGGGCATGGCCCGGGCAGATGAGAGGTGTGTTCAAAAATCCGACCAGATTTTTTGAAACCTATTTTACCCAGTTTCCCGGTTACTATACAACAGGTGATGGATGCAGGAGAGATAAAGACGGCTATTATCAGATCACAGGTCGTGTTGATGATGTTATCAACGTATCCGGTCATAGAATGGGTACAGCCGAAGTTGAATCTGCTCTGGTATCTCATCCTAAGGTTGCTGAGTCTGCGGTTGTCGGCTATCCGCATCCGATCAAGGGTCAGTCTATTTATGCGTTTGTAACACTCAACACAGGTGTTGAAAAGACTGAAGCTCTGAAAAAAGAGCTTATTGCTCATGTAAGAAAAGAGATCGGTCCTATTGCCACACCTGAAATTATTCAGTGGTCAGATTCTCTTCCCAAGACCCGTTCAGGCAAGATCATGAGAAGAATTCTGAAGAAAGTTGCCGCCGGTGATTTCAGCAAAGAAGCTATGGGCGACACCTCTACTCTTGCTGATCCTTCAGTTGTTGAAGTAGTTATCAGCGGAGCCAAAGATATTCAGAAAAAGTAGTTCTCTGTTTAAAAACCAAGTTTTTTACCTCTCGTTCCCACGCTTTGTGTGGGAACGAAAAATGCGTAATGATAACAACCCTAAGGGTTTTTTTAAACCCTTAGGGTTTTTTTAATGCTTTAAATCAAATTTCTGCATCGTAAGTAACCGTTCATAAATTTTCCAATGTCAGACCTGCGGGGTTTCTGAAACCCCGCAGGTCTTTATATAACAAAACTTGTGAACGGTTACTTAACAGTGAACCGCAAAGGGCGAGATCGCAGAGTTTTAAAATATATTTTTGCGATTTTTGCGGTTAAATAAAAAATGAATTTCAACTGCGTAACTCATACAGATAATAAAAAATGATAGAACTCAAAAATATAACCAAAAAATATGCTGATTTTACAGCGGTTGACAATCTGAATCTCTTTATCCCAAAAGGAGAAATCTTCGGATTTATCGGTCCCAACGGGGCAGGCAAAACCACAACAATTATGATGCTCGGCGGAATCCTTGCGCCGAGTTCAGGGAGAGTCTTGATTGACGGTATCTTTATGGATGAATACCCTGAGAAAGCCAAGCGCAAAATCGGCTTTATCCCGGATCGTCCCTATCTTTATGAAAAACTGACCGGCATGGAGTTTCTAAGATTCACCGCCGCCCTTTACAATGTGGATGAAAAATCTTTTCAGAAAAAAGCAGAGGAGCAGTTAGGAATCTTCTCTTTGACTGACTGGCTCAATGAACTGATTGAGTCTTATTCTCATGGAATGAAACAGCGCCTTATTATGGCATCGGCTCTGCTTCATGATCCGGAAGTTATTATTGTTGATGAACCGACAGTGGGGCTTGATCCCGCAGCAGTAAAGATGCTGAAAGAACTCTTTAAAAGCCTTGCAAAAAAAGGGATTACAATCTTTATGTCAACCCATACTCTGAAAGTGGCTGAAGATATTTGCAACCGTATCGGAATTATCCGCAAAGGAAGGCTGATTGCCACAGGAACTGCTGAAGATTTAAAGCGTGAATCAGGAGTAACTGATGCGGATTTGGAGCAGGCATTTTTAAGTCTTACTAAGGAGGCTCTTTTTAATGAATGATATTCTTACACTTTTAAGACCGAGAATCTGGTCAGTTAAAAACAGAGGGCTTTCAAAAGGGGGGCTTTTTAAATTCTTTTTATTAGGAACAATCGGCGCTCTTTTCTGGAGCGGACTTTTTGTCGTATCTATGCGCGTTCTGAAATATTTTCAGAGCATTGAAGAGATTGGCAATATAATTTCTTATAAGCTCCTTTCCATGATTCTGATCACCTCTTTTGCACTTCTGATCTTCAGCAGTATTCTGACATCTCTTTCCAAGCTCTATCTCTCCAGAGATTTGAACCTTGTCCATTCAATGCCGGTTTCAGGCTATAAAATTTTTATTGCCCGTTGGATAGACAGCACAACAGAGAGTTCATGGATGGTTATTGTATATATCCTTCCGGTGCTGATTGCCTACGGAATTACTTACAAAGGGGGACTCTTTTTTTATTTCAGCATTTTTACATCTTTGGTATCTCTTTCTGTGATTGCCTCCGCAATCAGTTCCGTGTTGATTATGCTTACAGTGCTGCTGGTTCCTGCAAACCGGATGAAGACTATATTTATCTTTCTGGGAACACTCCTTTTTATGTTCCTTTATATTGCCATACGCCTTTTAAGACCTGAGCTTCTGGTTGATCCTGATGTATTTATCACGGCTCTTGTTTATATCAGAAATATACAGACGCCTGAATCTCCTTATCTTGCAAGTACATGGGCGTATGATGCCATAAAAGCCGCTATTTCAGGAGATATGAGAGAAGGATTCTTTCATATCCTGCTCTCATGGAGCTGCGCTGTATCATTGTTCTATCTTATCACTATAGTTGCAGAAAGTATCTATTTCAAAGGATATTCAAAGACCCAGACCGCTCAGATCAGGATATTCAAGTCTGATAAAGCAGGATATTTTTTTCTGAATTTTTTACCGAATCATATCAGGGCATTTGCTGTAAAAGAGATTAAAACATTTTTCCGGGATCAGAGCCAGTGGTCACAGTTGTTTCTGATTGCCGGATTAGTGGTTATTTATGTTTATAATTTCAAAGTCCTTCCTGTTGAAAAAACCCAGATGCCGACAATCTATCTTCAGAATCTTCTTGCTTTTCTGAATATGGGGCTTGCGCTTTTTGTTCTGACTGCTGTTACTGCAAGATTTGCTTATCCTGCTGTAAGCATGGAAAAAGATGCGTTCTGGATTGTTAAGACCGCGCCGGTTCCGTTGAAAATTTTTCTCTGGACAAAATTTTTTATCTATTATCTCCCGTTGCTTATACTGACTGAAATTCTTATTGTTGCAACCAATATTTTTCTTAATGTAACCCCGTTTATGATGATCCTTTCAACAGTTACTGTATTTTTTCTGGTTCCGGGGATTGTCTCTATGGGAATCGGATTCGGTGCAGCATATCCTGATTTTAAAGCTGAAAATCCGGTTCAGACTGTTACAGGCTACGGCGGGATTCTCTTTATGATGATTTGCGCCGCATATATTGCCGGAGTAATTATTTTGGAGGCAGGTCCGGTTTATCATCTTTTTATGTCAGATATAAAGGGAAGAGCCTTTTCATTCAGAGGATGGATATGGGTTATCAGCTCTTTTTCTCTCTCTTTTCTTATCAGCATTATCGGGATTATCCTTCCTATGAAATTCGGAGAGGCAAAACTGACAAAACGGTTCAGATGATTTGGCTGCCTCTCTGAATTCTTTATTTTTTAAGAAACCAAGTTTTTCCAAAAAACTTGGTTTCTTAAAGATTATTCCAAATAATGATTCTTGACAGTTTAAGCATATATCTTTAATTGTAACATATAAGGATTCAGAATCAGAATTTGGAAAATACCTTCAATTCCTAATTATTAATTCTTAATTCCTAATTATTAAAAGGAGATATTTAAGTATGGATGTAAGAAAGGCGTATTCGCGCCGGTCTTTGTTCAGAATTATATTTTTTACAGCTCTTTTTTGTATTCTGATAAATACAGGATTTCTTTTCACATTAAAAGCAGCCTCCGAAAAAATATTGATTCTGGCAAACTCCGGTATTAAATCGCCTGAAATGAAAGATTTTATTTACCGGGCTGATGCAGTAACAAATATGCTCAGAACATATTTTATTCCGGTCTCTGCCGGAGTGATGAGTCTCTTCGGATTTCTGCTCTGGCTTTTTCTGCGGCTCTCTTTTGAAGAAGTAATAAAAGATTCAGATATGCTTACTCAAAAGAAACCGAAAAACATTGCTGTCAAAGATACAGCAGTTGATACAAAAGAGAAAGAACTTAATGACAGACGGTTATTTCTGCATCTCTTCTCTGTTCTTCAAAGGGAAGGACGGCTGATGGATTTCTTTTCAGAGAATCTGCAGGAGTATGAAGATGAACAAATCGGCGCTGCTGTCCGTAATATTCATGAAAACTGCAAGAAAGCTGTAAGCAAATATCTGACATTTGATTCAGTGGTCAAAGAAGAAGAGGAAGAAGAGATTATTGTTTCACCCGGTTTTGATCCGACTTCAATCAAACTGACCGGCAATGTAACAGGTGAACCGCCGTTTAACGGGGTTGTTCGCCACAGAGGATGGAAAGTCAGGAAATTGGATATGCCGACTCTCTCAGGGAATCAGAATCCGGATATTCTTGCACCGGCTGAAGTTGAGATTTTGTAAGTAAGTAAACTATAACTTTGCTTTATCAACTTAAAAATAAGCAACTGTAATCTGTTTCACGCAAAGGTCGCAAAGTTTCCGCAAAGAACGCGGAGAGAAATATAACTCTGCGATCCTGCGTTTTCTCTGCGGTCTCTGCGTGAAAAACAGTGGAAAAAGGAATTGAAAAAGGGTACTACAAACTTCGATCTGCTGAAGTTTTCAAAACTTAGGAAGTCTGACACTAAAAGAGCTTCCAATTACAAAAATTCTTCAATAAAGCAAGCCCCGGCTTTCCGCTCTTTTCAGGATGAAACTGGGTGGCAATGATATTTTTGAATCCGATAACTGAAGCAAAGGAAATGCCGTATCCGGTCTCCCCGAATACATGAGCCGGATTTTCAGGAGACGGATAAAAACTGTGTACAAAATAAAATTCATCTTCCGGGTTTACTCCGGCAAGCACAGGATGCTCCTGCTTTACATTGACCCTGTTCCATCCCATGTGCGGAATCTTCAGTGAATTTCCGTTCTCTTTCATTTCCGGCAAAAACCCCCGTGTTTTTCCGTTTATTATTCCAAGACATTCTGTATTATTATTCTCTTCGCTGTATTCCATGATAATCTGCGTGCCGAGACAGATACCGAGTATAGGCTTCCCATTTTCAAATATCTTTTTGACAGCCGCATCCAATCCGAGGCGTTTCAGGCTTTCCATGGCTGAACCTGCCGCGCCCACTCCGGGGAATATAATCCGTTCAGCCTGAGATATTTTTTTTATATCATTTGTAACAACAGACTCAAAACCGATATGTGAAACAGCACGAGCAACGCTGGTAAGATTGCCTGCATCATAATCTATTATTGCTATCATTTTGAATACTCCTGTAAACTTTGTGTCTTTGTGGTAAAAGCTCACATAATACGAGTTAAAATATAAGATTATTTCCCTTTTTTTGTCAATATTTTTAATTTAAAATTCACGGGTCTTTATTTCAAAAGAGTTCTTCTTATATTCAGTTGCATTAACCGGATAAATTTATTATACTCAGTAAATTTAAAATTCGGGGAAGTTCGTAGTACCGCCTTTAGGCGGTTACTGTCAAATCAGCGGCATGAAAAACCGCCTAAAGGCGGTACTACAAACTTTTTCAGATTTTCGATCTTACTGATACTCACATAGTCGTACGCAGGATATAAAAAAATGGAAGAAGTATTATTAAATGAAGATCAGACTGCCATCCGACGGGCTTTGATGCTCAAAGATGAGCGGAAACAGATATTAAGCATGCCTTCTGAAAAGGCATTAAATGCAATTCTTGATTCTCCTCATTCCACAGCACTTGTTCATTCATTTTCAGAAGAGGATTTTTATTTTCTCATTCATGACATCGGGGTTCATGATTCTCTGGAACTGTTATCAATGGCGTCTGATAAGCAATGGGAATATCTTCTTGATGTTGAAGTATGGCAAAAAGACAGAATTTCAATAAGCTCTGTTACAAAATGGTTTTATCTGCTTCAGAAAGCAGATCCGTACCGCTTGATCAGATGGGCTTTAAATGAAGATAAGACTGAATTTATTCAATTTTATCTCTTAAATAATATTGAGGTGATGATCCGGGAGCATGATCAGGATCCCTCTGATTTTGAAGATGATTTTTTTACGATTGATGATATTTTTTATGTCAGATTAAAAGAGAATCCTGATGATAATGAAAATAAAGAAGAGCGGGATGAATTTCTGATGGAATTTTTACAACGTCTTGCTGACCAGGATCACGTTCAATATCAGAATATTTTATTTGAATTTCAGTCTATTATTTCCGCTGAAACTGAAGAGCGGATATATCACTGGCGTAATATACGGCTGGCTGAAAAAGGATTTATACCTTTTGATGAAGCTGTCGGTATTTATCAGTCTTTAAAGCCTGAGCATTTTAAAAAACGGGCTTCTTTAAAGAAAACAGCTACTTTCAATGAAAAAAAATATGAATCTCTGCACCCGGTTCCGTTTTATCCGACTAAAATGCTGAATCAGGAAAATTTATTTTCCACATCTCTGAAAGTGATTGAAACAGATGAAATTTTACAGCAGATTCAGAGCGAATTTGCCGTATTATGCAATCAGATTATCTCTGCGGATCAGCGGATAATACAGGAGAAGGAAGAATTAAAAGGTATTGTGAAAAAAGCCTGCGGTTATCTCTCCATCGGAATTGAACGGCTGTCCAAAAAACCGCTGGATACCAATCGAATTGCAGCATTGATACAAAAATTTCCGCTTATTCAGATTTTCAGGGTCGGATACGGACTTGCTCTTGAATTAAAATGGAAAGCTGAAAAATGGCGCGGAAAGAGCTGGGCAGCAGAAAGAAAACTTCCCCTGACATTCTGGGGAGAGGAATGGCTTGGTTTTCTTGGAGGGCTTCTGCTGAAAAAACCTTTGTTTTACGATAATTATAAAACAGGCGTTTTGTACAGAGAATTTGAATCCCTTGAAGATATTCGCGGGACAGAAAAAGTATTAAATGAAATTATGGAATTTGACAATCTTTTCTCTCTGATACCGATTCTGATTCAGCCGGTTCCGGAGGGATTTCTGACGTATAAAAATGCTGTGCTGACGCTATGGGCAAGGGATTATCTCGGACTCCCCGAAGAATTCTCCGCTATAGAACTTGATGATTTTAAGCGATTTTTTGATTCATTATGGGCTGATAATGAAAAACCGCGTAAAATCCGTTTATCTGTGAAAGAATCATTTTTGCACTGGCTTTCAGATAAAACCGGCATGGATTCTTATGATATTACACAAAAACTCGGACAGACTCTGGAAAATCTTTTTCAGGAGATAGAGGATGAATACAGCGGAATTTCATTGAAAAATCCGGATACTAAACATATTTATCTTTTTCTGATTTCAGCAGAGATGCTATAATCAATCCACTAAGAACACAAAGAAACACCAAGATTTTTTCGTGTACCTTCGTGTACTTCGTGGATTAAAGGAGTATTTTAATTATGGTAAAGCAAATATCTTCTGAAGTAATCATTATCGTATTCACAGCAATTGTTCTCTCTCTTGTCGTAAACAGCTTCAGACCGGACGGAATACGAATATTCAGGAGTCATAATTACATAAAACAGCCTGATAACACAGTATCTCCGGAAGATAAAAATGGGGTAAAAGAGATAACAGTCCAGGATGCTGTTCAGTGCTTTCATGACGGGAATGTTCTCTTTGCAGATGCCAGATCACCTGAAGATTATGCAGCAGGTCATATAAAGGGGGCATTGAATCTTCCGGTTCACGAATTTGATAACTGGATTGATGATTTTATATCAAAAAGAGAACACAGTGTGAAAATTATCACTTATTGTGACGGGGTTCACTGTGAGCTGGGAAAAGAACTGTCTGAAAATCTTTATCTTGCAGGGTTTGAGAATGTGTTTTATCTGGTCAACGGCTGGAGCAGGTGGATTGAGAATGGTCAGCCCGGTGAAATCAGTGAATAAAGAGAAAATCAGACCTTCAAGACTATAAAACCGGTTACGAGGCTCAACCTCGTAACCGGTAAGAATATCAAAGCTGACAGCTCACTGAGATAAGGCGGTAAACCAGCATTCCAGCCAGCCATGCAACATCTTCAGGGGATAAAACATCGCCGATATTTTCATCAAAAAGAATATTTGCCTCTGAGGCAAACTCTTCATCACCTTCCCAAAGGACTAACTGAAGCGGAACATGAGGAAAGAGATAAAATTCAAACCCGGCATCCCCTGCTCCTATTTTTTTTCCGTTCAGGCGTTCCGATGCTTTGATAAGTCCCTGAACATTATTGCCGAATACTTTTTTCAGCGGATCAATTGCCCGTTTAACAAAAGCGCTGAAATAAAATGATGCGCCGGGTATCTCTCTGTAGGCAATCCTGTTATTACTTACAGAGGGGATATTTTCAGCTTTCATGTAATGCAAAATCATAACCTGCTCCTGAAGAGGAATCTCTTTTTTCTCTTCTGATTCATCTTTAAATTCAAAATCAGGAAAAGAGACCTTATAAACCCTGTTCAGAAAAGGGATTCTGAATGTATTGTTATCAGATATTTCAAACCCTGATTTTTTGGCAAGTTTTTCAACTGATTCTGCTGAAAGTTTTTCAACGGCAATCTTTTTTGCGCTGATATAATCGTCAATTCGTGCCATATTATCTAACCTCTATCTCTAAAGACTTATTTCTGAAGACTTCCGAAGTTTCGGAAATTTTTAGTTTGAATTACAATAAAAATTGAAATTTTGCAATCCTATTCAGATAAAACTATACAAGTTTTCGTTTTTATGTTATAAAAATTTATCTCAAATCAGGACTTCCGAAGTTTTGGAAATTTCTGAAGTCTTTTTATCCGAAAAATTAAATAGACAAGAGTAAAAAATGGATATAATTTATAAGCCGCTTGGCATTATTCATTCTCCGTATCAGACCATTGAAGGAATGCCGATTCAAAACGGGGAGCGATTGGTGTTCAGGGAAAAGCAGAGATTTATCCTGAGTTTACAGAAGGGCTTAAAGATTTGGACGGCTTTTCTCATCTTATTCTCCTTTATCATTTTCATAAAGTTTCAGAATTCAGGCTGACAGTTACCCCTTTTTTAGATTCAAAACCTCACTGTCTTTTCTCCACCCGTGATCCGAAGTGTCCTAACCCGATTGGATTATCTGTTGTCAAACTGCTTAAAACTGATTATAATATTTTATATCTTGAAAATGTGGATATTTTAGATAAGACGCCGCTGCTGGATATAAAGCCGTATGTTCCTGAATTTGACAGCTGGGATGCTGATCGCACAGGATGGTTTGAGCAGGCAAAAGGGCGGGTCAGAAATCATAAATCTGATGACCGTTTTTCTGAATAGTCCTGTAAATTTGACAAAGTTTTATATATCAGTTAAAAAAGGTTGAGCGATGAAAACCTCCATTCTGAAAAAAAATAAAAAATATTCATTCTCCGATTATTTTGAATTGGCAAATCCCACAAAGGATATTGTTGCTGAATTCGGATATATATTCAGATTGGAACGACTCATCCTGCCCCGGTTCAAGATTCATGGAAATTCTTTAAATACACTGAGAGATACTTTTTATAAAAAACTCCCCCGTATCTCTCTTAATTCCGAGGCAGCAAGACGGGAATTTCTCATCGCTCCTTTACTGTTTGAACTGCTTGATTATACAGATGCTGATATAGATGTCGAATATCCGATTGAAATAAATGATAAACTAAGAGGAACGGTTGATTATCTGATAAGAACATCTCAAAATTTTATTGTTATTGAGGCAAAAAAAGCAGATTTGGAAAAAGGGTTTACACAACTTGCTGTTGAGCTTATTGCAATGGATAAATATCTGGAAAGTTCAGAAGATAATAGCAGGCAGATATACGGAGCAGTAACAGTGGGTGACATCTGGCGTTTCGGAGTACTTGACAGAATTGAAAAGAAATTGTCCAAAGATATAGATGCGTTTCTGGTTCCGGCAAATTCTGGAAAATTTGTTCTCTGTATTAATTGGTATTTTAGGGGCTTTGGAATAAGCATTAAAATGGGATATACAGACGAAATAAACATCATATTAAGACCAAAAGAAGATAAACAGATAAATAAAACCGTGATAGATTTATTTGCCGGATGCGGAGGATTATCTCTGGGATTTGAAGCTAATGGCTTTAAAACTATGGGATATGAAAAAGATAAAGATGCGTGTGATACATATAACCGGAATTTAAACGGTATCTGCTGCAATGAAGAATTAACAGTTGATACAGAGTATTCTCTTTCCTGCGATATTCTGACAGGCGGTCCCCCTTGCCAGCCGTTCAGTGCATTCGGGAAGAAACTCGGTCTTAAAGATTCCAGAGACGGTTTTCCTATTTTTATATCTGCTGTTAAAAAGCTCAAACCCGAAATATTTCTGTTTGAAAATGTAAGAGGTATTTTATTTGAAAGAAACAGATGGTATTTTGATCAGATCATAGAAGCATTGGAAAATATCGGTTATATTTTAGATTACAAGTTGTTAAATGCACGTTATTTCAATGTCCCTCAGAACAGGGAAAGATTATTTGTTGTGGGATATAAAAAGAGGGTTTTTGAATTTCCCCAAAAAAATAACCGGATAATAACAGCAGGTGAAGCATTAGGAAAATCAGCATATCAGACGCCGCCTGATTCCAAATTTCTTACTGAAAGCATGGATGAATATATTGCAAAATATGAAAAAGCATCATACTGTATAAAATCAAGAGATTTATATCTGGATAAACCTGCAAGAACTTTGACATGCAGAAATATTGCGGCTCCGACAAGTGATATGCACAGAATTAAATTGGCAGACGGAAGGAGAAGAAGACTTTTTATAAGAGAAGCAGCTATACTTCAGAGTTTTCCGGACTGGTTTCATTTTGAAGGGAATGAAAAGAGTGTTTTTTATCAAATCGGCAATGCTGTACCTCCGATGCTCTCTTACCATATAGCGGAGTCTGTAAGAAATTATTTTAATTATCAGAATCACCCCGCCGATAAAACCGGCAGGGTCATGGCTATAAAAAAAGCAAAACAGTTAGAGATGTTTATTTGATTAATATGGTAAAAACCGAAAATGACATCCATAAAAAATTATATGATTTTCTGTTAAAATCCAAATATTTCGGATCAAAATCAGACAGTTTGAAGCAACTTATCTGTCAGTCAGTTGAGATACTTGAAGTTTTTGGTGTTCCTTTGGATACAATGACATCCAGAAGATTGGAAAGAATGGCATTGGTTTTCCTGGCTGTTTCAGGTAAAGATATTAATAATTGTTGGAGTGATATATCAGATTCAACCGTTTTTAAGACAAGAGAGATCATAAAAATTCTCAATGATAAATATGAAGAAAAAATATCGAGCGGCTCTTATGATGATATTAGAAGAAAAGACCTTAAATTGCTTGTTTTAGCAGAAATAATCTTACATTCCGACCCGGATTCAGCCAGAAATGATTCAACAAGAGGTTATGTATTAAATTTTTTATATGCTGATTTATTAAGAAATATAACATTTAATGAGCGATGGAAATCAGATTTAATACAAAAGTTAAAAGATAAAAAATATGTAAGAGATATATTTTATTCAGAAAGAAATATTAAAAAGATTCCGGTAAAACTACCTTCCGGAGAAGAAATTACTTTTTCGCCTGGCGAACACAATTTATTGCAGAAAGCAGTAATTGAAGAGTTTTTACCCAGATATGGTCAGGGGTGTGAAATTCTGTATGTCGGAGATACTGCTGATAAATTCCTTTATAAAAATGAGTTAAAGTTAAGAAAACTAAATTTTTTCGAGTTAAATCATGGAGAATTGCCTGACATTATCGCATATTCAGAAGAAAAAAATTGGGTTTATCTGGTAGAAGCTGTTCATAGTTCAGGTACTATCAGCGATGTAAGATTATTTGAACTCAAACAGCTTACCAAAGAGTGCAAAGCAGATATAATTTTCATAACAGCTTTTTTGAACAGAAAAACTTTTCAGAAATTTGTAAAAGAGCTGGCTTGGGAAACAGAAATATGGATTGCTGAATCACCTGATCATATAATCCATTTTGACGGCGAAAAATTTTTGGGACCATATAACCGCACAACTTAATTATTAATTGACATTTATCATGCCAAACAAAAAAACATTTTTTATAAGTTTTATTCTTTGCCTCATTGTCACGGGATTTCCCTGTCATCTGGCAGCAATCACCGCAGAAGAACAATTTCATAAGGCAGAATCGCTTTATAAAAAGTTCATTGAAGAGCCTGAAAAAATGAAATACAGGGATAAATGGCTTGAACATATTGAAAATTTTAAATATGTCTATATTAAAAACCCTGAAGGCACTCTTGCTCCTGCAAGCCTGTATATGTGCGGCAAGCTATTTAATGAACTTTACCGGAAAGCACGTAAAGACTCTGACAAAAAGTCGGCTATTGAATATTTTGAACGTATAATCAAATATTTTCCAAAAAGTGATTACAGCAGCGCTGCGGAAAACAGCTTAAAGCTGCTTCAGTCTGAAAACAGAAAATCTGATAATCGTTCAGAAGCATCTTCCGATCTGAAAATAAAAGAGAAAAAGGAGCTGTTAAAAACATCAAAATCATCTTCTCCCCGGGCATCTGATAATCTTGAAATAAAAGAGAGAAAGGAACTGTTTAAATCATCAAAAGCCGCATACAAAGCATCTCAGAATGAATTTTCTGCTGAAAGTAAAGATATATCGGAAATTAAAAAACAGACAACATCAACCTCTTTTAAAACAGATACAGGGAGACTGGTTTCAGTAACAGAATTAAGAGTATGGTCAAATCCGAGCTATACCCGTATTGTTATTGATGCAGACGGAGAAACAGTATATAATCACAAACTTCTGAATGAAGACCATTCCTTGCAAAAACCCCGGAGGCTTTGTATTGATTTTGAAAAGAGCAGGCTGAACGGAAATATTGGCAAAATTATTCCTATCAATGATGATTTGCTTACCGGCGCGTGTGCAGGGCAGTATCAGTCAGATTCAGTACGGGTGGTAATAGATATAAAGTCCTTTAAAAGTTACAAAATATTTTCTTTAAGAAATCCGTTCAGAATTATAATTGATGTATGGGGAAAAGATGCAGGGAACGGCTTGTATGCAAAGCCGTTCCCTTCCGAGTCTTCTTCATCTTTCAATGAGGATACAACAATCTCTGTTAAAACAGACTCTGCTCCTAAACCGCAGATTATTAACAGGGAAAAGACTTCCGAAATTTCAGAAACTTCGGAAGTCTCTAAGGCAAAACTCCCTCCACTATTCGGTGAAAAAAGATCAACTGAAAGAGAAGATTCAGAAGAGAATTATCCGACATGGACAGAACCTCCGAAAGAAGAATTATTTCAGGGCAAAACAGAGAATGTAACTCCGAAAGATTTGGCAAGGCAGTTTGCACTCGGAGTAAAAAGGATTGTGATAGATCCGGGACATGGAGGACATGATCCGGGTGCTGTCGGATATTATAATAATATACTTGAAAAAAATATTGTTTTAAATATAGGCAAAATTCTTGCAAGAAAGATTCGCCAGGAGATAGGATGTGAAGTTATTATGACCCGGAGTACAGACAGGTTTCTTACCCTTGAAGAGAGGACTGCCATTGCAAATACAAAGAATGCAGACCTTTTTATATCTTTGCATACTAATTCACATCGGGATAAGAGAGCTTACGGAATTGAAACTTATTTTCTTAACCTGGCAACTGACGAAAATTCAATTCTGGTTGCTGCAAGAGAGAATGCAACGACAAGAAAGAATATCAGCGATCTGCAAAAAATTTTACGTGATCTTATGCAAAATGCAAAGATCAATGAATCAAGCCGTATGGCAGCATATCTGCAAAGAAACTTATGTAAATATATGAAAGGTAAATATAGTAAAATCAATGATAAAGGAGTTAAACAGGCACCTTTTTATGTTCTTCTCGGGGCTCACATGCCTTCTGTACTGGTAGAACTCTCCTTTATCAGTAATAAAACAGAATGTGAACGGTTAAACAGCAGCGAATATCAGGAGCATTTATGTGATTCTATTATAAGGGGTATCCGGGAATACATAGGAGAAACAAATCCCACCGCATTACTGAGGCTTCGTTCCGGCAAAGGGGGATAACCGCGATTTCCGCGGGAATGAGAGAAAAAATTTTTGATATTATTTTTTAGATATATAAGAAACTAAGTTTTTTAAAGAAACTAAGTTTTTAAAGAAAATTTAATCCGATTTTCTCAAAACAGGTTGATCTGTCTTCTTGACATAAGAATTTTATTGGATTAAAAGAATCTTTTAAGTAAAATTTGTCAGATTTTTTTATACGATTTTATCTCCGGAACAGAAAGTTCCGGGGTTTTATTCTTAAATTTTAAAAACTTAATATAATAAAGAAAAGGAGATTACAAGAATGTCGGCAAAGCTCATCAAAGGAACAGAAATTCGTGAACAGATTCTTAAAGAGATCAAAGATGAAGTTGATCAGATAAAAGCAAAACACGGGATAGTGCCCGGTCTTGTTACAATTCTGGTGGGGGCGAATCCCGCTTCTATCTCTTATGTAACATCAAAGATCAGAACTGCACATGATCTTGGATTCAAAGAGGTTCAGGACGACCAGCCCGCAGATATTTCAGAGACCGATCTTCTGGCATTGATTGGCAAATACAACAAAGATAAGTCTATTCACGGAATTCTTGTTCAGTTGCCCCTTCCAAAGCATATAAATGAGAAAAAAGTTTTAAATGCAATTGATCCTGATAAGGATGTTGACGGATTTCATCCTGTCAATGTCGGCAGACTTATGATTGGCGGTTCTGAAGTAAAATACCCGCCCTGTACTCCTGCCGGTATTCAGGAGATGATCATTCGTTCAGGCGTTAATACCAAAGGCGCTGAAGTGGTTGTTGTGGGACGTTCCAATATAGTCGGCAAACCGATTGCAAATATGATGCTCCAGAAAGGACCCGGTGCAAACTCAACAGTTACTATTGTTCACACCGGAACAAAAGACCTTGCCGCCCATTGCAAACGGGCAGATATTCTGATTGTTGCCGCGGGTGTTCCTGATCTGGTCAAACCTCAGTGGATCAAACCGGGTGCATGTGTTATTGATGTCGGTGTCAACCGGGTCGGTGTAAGTGAAAAGACAGGAAAAGCAATTCTGAAGGGTGATGTTGATTTTGATGCTGCAAAAGAGATCGCAGGATTTATCACACCTGTTCCGGGCGGCGTCGGACCTATGACTATCACAATGCTGATGAAGAATACTCTTAAATCTCTCAAATTCAGCCTTGGGTTATAATTTTTATTTCTGATTCTGATTAGTTGTATAAAAAGGGAAAACATCTGTTTTCCCTTTTTTATTTTAAGATAGAAATAAGAGGAATTTCAGACAACGGAGGCAGCATTATGCAGTGGTCAGAAATAAGAAAATCTTATCCGAATCAGTTGGTTGTAATTGAGTCGCTTAAATCTCTATACCTTCGCAGGACAATTGCCTTAAATTTGACGATATAGCAGTCATACAGACCTGTTCTGACGGTATAGACTCATTGGCTCGGTTCGGATTGACAAATCCGAACCCCTGCCGGATTTGTCAATCCGGCAGGAGCATAGGTGGCAACTTGAGTTAATTTTATATATTTTTGGTAACTATAATAACAAAACTTACTGCAATGCTTTTTTTCATAGATAGCTCTCCTTATTATTGATAATTTCTATAAAAAAGGGTTTTAGACAAGATATGTGCTGATAAGAAACCAAGTTTTTAAAAAAAAACTTGGTTTATCATACTTTAGTGTTAGAATCCCTGACACGGAAGCTGTATTGAATGATGTGATAAAATAACAGGATATATATTTTATCAGAAGATAAAATACGTTTTTGCGGATTGGCAATACATAAAAAATTTTGCTGTTTTTGATTATATTTCAGATAGTTAGAATACACTTTAAAATCTGAACTTGTCAATAAATATGTGGACAAAATTTTTTTGAGAAATATAAGGAGATAGATGACAAAAACAAAAATAATTAAATATGTTAGGAGTTACGCATTTGGAATTTCTGCATCGTAAAATGAACCGCAAAGAACGCAAAGTTCCCGCAAAGATCGCAAAGTTTTAAAATATATCTTTGCGTAACTTTGTGTTTTCCTTTGCGTTTTTTGCGGTTAAATAAAAAAGTGTATTTCAACTGCTTAACTTCTATATGTTTATGAAGGAGATGATTTTTGATTTTAAATGTAAGGGCAACCCCTGTGAAGGGATAAGCTGCACGGTAAATTAAAATATCTTTCGGACATAAAAAATTCTTGACATGAGCAGATTAAAATCATATAAAAAAGGTTTACTAAAAATATACAGATAAAATATTTTTTGCTGAAATATCGGGTAGTGGGTCGAACCTGTTGATGAACCAAATTTAAGTCAATATTTTTAGGATTTTATAGATTTCATCAACGGATTTAACCCACTACCAATATTGTTGCAGTCCTAAATGATTTGTGGAATTTTTACTGTAAAGACTTCCGAAATTTTGGAAACTTAGGAAGTCTGATTCCGCAAATGAAACAGGATTACAATATCCTATTTAAACATCCTTCCAGAATAACAGAGGATTCTCTTCTTGTTGATGCCAAATACTAAAAACATAATGATTCCCGAAGATAAAATAACAGATATTCAAAATGCGGCTGATATCGTAGATATTATTTCAGAATATGTGCTTCTGAAAAAAGCCGGAAAAAATTATAAAGGGCTTTGTCCCTTTCATTCTGAAAAAACGCCGTCATTTACCGTCAGCCCGGATAAAAAGATGTTTTACTGCTTCGGATGCCATACAGGCGGAAATGTATTCAGCTTTCTGATGAAACATGAAGGATATTCATATCCTGAGGCAATAAAAATGCTTGCAGAACGATATGGAATTGAGCTTCCGACCCATGAGATGTCCCCGGAAATAAGAAAGCAGATCAGCGAAGCGTGAAACCCTTCTGGCTATAAATAAAGAGGCAAAAGAATATTTCTGTAATGCCCTGCAAAGCTCCGCAGGCAAACAGGCAAGGGCATACCTGAATAATCGCGGAGTCGCTAAAGAGATCATTGAGCTTTTTCAGTTGGGATATGCGCCGGACGGATGGGATAATCTTCTTAATTTTTTATTAAAAAAGAAAATATCGCCTGAGATGCCTGAAAAAGCCGGGCTGATTGTTCCCAGACAGACCGGAAAAGGCTTTTATGACCGTTTCAGAAATCGGATTATATTTCCGATAACAGATATACACGGGCAGGTGATCGGTTTCGGGGGAAGAGTCATGGATGATTCCTTGCCCAAGTATCTGAATTCACCTGAAACACCCTTATATAACAAAAGCCGCTCCCTTTACGGGCTGAATATGACCAAACGGAAATGCAGGGAAAAGGAGAAAGTCTTTATAGTAGAAGGGTATTTTGACCTTATATCTCTTTATCAGTACGGCATACAGAATGCAGCGGCAACTCTGGAAACCGCCCTTACGCCGGAGCATGTGAGACTTCTTAAAGGATATGCAAACCGTATTATTCTTGTGTATGATTCAGACGAGGCAGGTATCCGTGCGGCACACCGGAGTATTGAAATATTTGAAAAAGAGAATACAGACGCCTATATTATGACGCTGCCGCCGGGACATGATCCTGATTCATTTCTCTTTGAACACGGAGCAGAATCTTTTATCAGAAGATCAGTTGACAATTCATTTTCAATGATAAACTTTCTGATGAACTCCGCAATAAAAAAACATGGTCTTTCCATTGAAGGAAAAGTTAAAATTATCTCGGACATGGAAAAACCTATAGCCGCTGTTCAAGACGGTCGTAAGCGGTTATTATATATCAGAGATTTGGCAGAATGTGCGAAACTGGAAGAAACAGTATTTCTTGAAAAGATAAGGGCATTACATTTTGGAAGCCAAGTACCGGAGACAAAAAACATTAATTCTCATACTCCGGAAAATCTTCTTGAAGAAAAAATTATTGCCGTAATGCTTCAGTTTCCTGAAATATTACCGGATATTCAGCAACATAATGTTCTCGGATATTTCGTGAATCATACTCTTAAATCCATCGGAGAGTTTATTTTAGCCAATCCTGATAAAAATTCAGGTGAAATAGCTGATTTAATTGATAAAGAAAAAGAAAAACAGATAGTCATTTCTCTGGCAATGCAGGATGAATTCCCGGAATATTCAAGGTGTCTTGAACTGATATATCAGATAGAAGGGTTGTTCAGGTCCGGTCATAAACGCCGGGAGGATGCTCAGATAAAAGCAGCAGAGAATACAAAAAATGATGATTTTCTCATAAAGTTGCTGGTTGAAAAACAAAAGACGGCGGTTTCCAATTATGAACATAAAATGTCGGTTTTAGGCATTAAATATTAAAACCTAAAACTTAAAACTTAAAACCTAAAACTTGTTGTCAGAGGAGGCTTCGTTCTTATGACAAAGAAAACAGAAGCAAAAAGTACAGAAAAAATTGATAAACATATCTTGAAGAAACTGATTTCAAAGGGGAAAGAACAGGGTTTTTTAACCTATGACGATATTAACGGAGCGCTTCCGGATGATAATACCCTTTCTCCAGATCAGCTTGATGAAACAATTATGATATTTGACAATCTTGATATTGAAATTGTAGATGAAAAAAAACAGAAGCAGGTAAGCAAGATCAAAAATACAGAAGAGAAGCTGATTGATGAAACCGTTGTGACCGAATTCGGCGCTGTTACGGATCCGGTCAAAATGTACCTTCGTGAAATGGGGCTTGTTACTCTTTTAAGCAGGGAAGAAGAGGTAGAGATTGCCAAAAAAATAGAAGAAGGGGAACAGGCTATTTTAAAATCCCTGCTTGATACAACCATAGGTGTGGAGAGCATTTTAAAACTCGGAGATCATATAAAAACGGGAAATCTCCGTCCCAAGCATGTGTTGAGAGATATTGATGAAGGGGATACTTATGTTGATGAATCAATTCAGATTGAAAGCTTTTTAGAGACTATCAGATTTATCCGCATCCTTTATGATGAAGCTAAAGAGTATCGGGAGAAACTCTCTCTCTCTGAATTGGATTCAGAAGAGCATCGGAAAATAAGAAGATATGTTGTCCGCAGAAATAACAAAATTTTTGAGCTGCTGAAAGATTGGCGGTTTGAGAGTAATGTTACAGAAAAGATTGAAAAGAGAATCAGAAGTGAAATTGAATGGTTTGAAGTTATGAACAGAAGAATGGGGATGTGTGCAGATAAAATGAATGTCTGTATGGATGAACTCTGTTCCCATTTGGAGAATGAAGAAGATTTTGTTCAATGGACAAAATGCGATTTCAATCTGGAAAGAGAAGGAGCGCTTTTACTTTTTGCCGATTTAAAAGATATTCAGAGGCAAATCACTGAAAAAGAATATAATATAAAGGCAAGCTGCCGTGTCCTGAAACGAATCATATCAAATGTGGATGAAGGGCATGTAAAAGCAAAAATGGCAAAGAGCGATCTGATCCGGGCAAATCTGCGGTTAGTTGTCAGTATTGCAAAAAAATATACCAACAGGGGGCTTCAGTTTCTTGATCTGATTCAGGAGGGGAATATAGGGCTGATGAAGGCGGTGGATAAATTTGAATATCGCCGGGGTTATAAATTCAGCACCTATGCAACATGGTGGATACGGCAGGCGATCACAAGAGCTATTGCAGATCAGGCAAGAACAATCAGAATACCTGTTCACATGATTGAAACTATTAATAAACTGATTCGGACATCCCGTTATCTTGTTCAGGAGTACGGAAGAGAACCTACCCCTGAAGAGATTGCCGAAAAAATGGAGATTCCTCTGGAAAAAGTCCGCAAAGTATTAAAGATTGCCAGAGAGCCGATCTCTTTGGAGACTCCGATTGGCGAGGAGGAGGATAGTCATCTGGGGGATTTTATAGAAGATAAAAAATTCATGCTCCCCTCGGATGCCGCTATCAGCCTTAATCTTGCAGAGCAGACAAGAAAAGTCCTTGCCACACTGACTCCCCGTGAGGAGAAGGTGCTGCGGATGCGGTTCGGAATCGGAGAGAAAGCAGATCACACCCTTGAAGAAGTAGGGCAGGATTTTGCTGTTACCCGTGAGCGGATCCGGCAGATCGAAGCAAAGGCTTTAAGAAAGCTGAGACATCCCACACGAAGCCGTAAATTAAAAAGTTTTCTTGATTATTGAAATATTCTTGACAAAACATTTTAATAAGGTTATAAGTACTTTTATTAATTTTCCGATGCCTGAAAAAAGGGAAAGGAAAAAATTTGGGGCCCGTAGCTCAGCTGGAAGAGCCACCGGCTCATAACCGGTAGGTCCCTGGTTCGAACCCAGGTGGGCCCATTTTAAAAATTATAATTTTAGTAATTATAAAGAAGTCAAGTTTCTTAAAGAAATTTAACTTCTTAATATTCCTGTAAAAATCAAAGAAGCCGAATTTGAAAAAATTCGGCTTCTTTTTTATGAGCAGTCTGAATAAAAAGGAATAAACCTGACCCCCTTCCCTGAAGGGCAGGGGGTCAGGTTCATAAAAAGATACGAAAATTTTCTTAACTTAACGGCATTAACGCAAAGCGTTGGAACGAGGGAAAAAAATTCTGTTGCTTTTCCATGAAAGTTAAACCTCATTAACCGCACGTTCAATAAGCCGGACAGCTAAAGTTTGCGTGCCGGTGTGCTGGAAATAGTTGGTGAATACATCAAGAAATGCCGCCAGATAATCCAGTTTGTCATCTGAAACATCCACATACGTTCTCAGATTGTTAATCACCTTGTTTGCTGACAGATTGTTCTGGGATATAAAGCTGCGCATCCAGTCCTGTACTACGGCAAAACCGCTGCGGATAAAACCGAGTTTGCTGTCGGCGTTAGCTCCCGGAATATACTCGCTGATAGAACTGAATGTCTTATTTTCTGACAATTGAGAAGAACTCAGTCTGTTCAGGGTATTCATTCCATAATTTATAAAGTCAGGTCCAAGGGGAATCAGTCCGTCAAAACAGATAAGCCCTGCCATTTGGATTTTTGATTCGCCGCTGTAATCTTTCAGCGCGCCAAGAAAATCGCCGAAACTGTCTCCGGGAATGCCGTTAATTTTTGTAAATGCCAACAATTCGGTAATCATCTTTAATGTCAGATCAATTGCCTGTGCAGTATCTGCCTTGGGCGTGAGATAACTCATAAAAGACAGCAGGCTGAACTTTTTGGAAAGTTTGTCGGTTAATGCCGCTGCCCCGAGTGCTTTATCAGCATTATCAACACGGCTGTAAAGCTGCATAGCGGACTGATAGCCTTGTGATTTGTCATTGTAAAGCTCAATGGCTCTTTTTTTGACAGATTGCAGAAACACCTCATCGTTCTCACCGGTAACAGTCCGCAGCATCTCGTCAAAACTGGTGTAATTTTTCCATCCTCCGGGTACGACAAAATCAAGCGATTTCAGGCTCAAAACCGTTACGCCGGATGACGGCAGTTTATTGACCAGATTCTCAATGGTTTCTTTTTCTCCTAAGCCAAACAATCCCATGATCATTCTCCTTTATTTAAGTGTTGCCAGTCCGTTGAGATTAAATCGTTCCAACCATGCTTTACGATCATTTTCAGTAAAACTGTCATCACTGGAACGCACCTGTACCTGAAAACGGTTTCCCACCAGAACAACGGTTCCTTTACCCCCGCTGTCGGCAGCCGGATAACCGGAAATTGTTGATGTGCTGTTTTTAAATTTATCTGTAGCAGCGGAGTTGCCTGTGAGATCGGCAATAGTCAGCATGGCAACATCTTTTCCGTCCATTTTCAGCTTTGCCTGAGCCATCCCTGCCTTTTCCTGGGTAAATACAACGTTGAATCCGTTTCCGCTTTTGGGAAAGAATTTATTAAATTCTCCGCCCGCCGCAGAAGGCGCTTGTTTGTCCTCCGATTTTCCGCAGGCAGTGAGTCCAATCAGAACTGCCAGCAGAAGCATAAGCACCTTTACACGAAAACATGAAAAACTGTTCATCTAATAATCTCCTTTCATTATTGTTTTGTCAACTCCCGTTACAAGACTACACAGGAAAGGAGCCTTTTTATCCTGTGATTCCGTATCAGGGGACGCAAAGCGTCCCGGCTGCTTTCCCACGCAAAGATTAGGAACGATGGAAAACCAATGTTTTTGTATCTATATTTTCCTTTGTTGTATTTTCTGTAGTCATAAATCTTCGGTAGTGGGTTAAATCCGTTGATGAAGTTATGCTGCCGAACTATTATTATACTTAAAAATAACAGTAACTTTTTACCACATAAGATAAAATTTTGTCAATACATTTTTTTTATTTAACGTGACGGGCAACTTTTATCACAAAGGACGCAAAGATTTCACAAAGTATAGTCAGCAGATCGAAAATTTGTAAAAGTTTGTAGTACCACCTTTAGGCTGTCAGTGTAAAATCAGACGGTTATCACGCGGGACCGCCTGAAGGCGGTACTACAAATTTTTTCGATGTTCTTCGTGCCGTTTCTTTGTGTCCTTTGTGGTTAAAATTTGCATAATGGCGTTATATATAGTTGTTTTTATTATTTGAATGACTCTGAAATATAAGATTATACAGAAATAAGAAACCAAGTTTTTTCAAAAAACTTGGTTTCTTATTTACCTGAATTCCATCCTGTACTGCAATTCAGCGCCGAATGTCCCTTTGTTGTCCTGAAAACCGCTTAACAGCAGATTCTCCAAAAATTTATATTCAGCAATTGCCCGCTGAATCATCTCCCCGTTCTTTGACTCCATCGCATATTTCACAGTCATGCGTCTGGAAAGGTTTTTGCCAAGGGTAACTTTAACACCCTCCGAATCTTTACCTCCCTCCCCGTCTTTAAAATCCACATCAAGAATATCAAGCCCTGTGGCATCTTTTATATTTTTCCCGACAGTTTTGGCGACTATTTCAGCAGCCATCTGGGCAGGAGTCTTGGACGAGCCGCTCCCGCTTCCGCCTGTCAGTTCTTTGGCGGTCTTGCCAAGGAGAAGAAGGGATAAAATATCGCCGTCCTCCTCAGCAGGATCCGAAGAGAGCTTGATAATAAGCTGATCCGGGGTACCTGAAACCGTCAGATATATAATCCAGTCACGTACGGTTACTTCGCTCTCTATATCCAGAGTCGGCTCAATTTTATATGGATTCAGAAAATCAATAGCCCCTTTTTTCACATCAAACTCTTTTTTCTGATACGTGATAGTTCCTGAACCGATTTCAGCCCTGCCGCTTATAAGAACCTGATTCAGTTTTCCATATATCCGAAGATCAGGATGAATATCCAGACTGGCAAGATTATTCTCAACCAGAAAAGGATTACGGCGTTTGACAATAATATCAAGCGTCATATTCTTCAGAAACGGCTGCGTCATTTCAGAAGATGAGATCGGCGAAGTCTCACGTTTTTTCTGAGTTGCTCCTTTCAGAATATCTACCATGCTAAGATTCACATCTTTATAATAAGTCCCTTCAAGAATCGTTGCCTCTCCGGTGAGAGCGGATTTTTCAGAGGTTCCTGTCAGTTTTAATTTTGCATTCAGAAGCATATTCATTGTCTCAGGGACATTTAACGGAAGTGCATTCAGATTGAGATTTAAATCAGCTTTTACAGGCTGAAAATCTTTTAAATCAATCTTCCCTGCAAGATCAATTTTTCCGGTATCAAGCAGTCCGTTAATTTTAGCGATTTCAACTGTTTTTGGTGTAACATGAATTTTGCCGTTAAGATCATGCAGTTTCTGCTCAAGACCCGGAATAATCATCCCGACTTTTTTCAGTTCAATTCCTGCATTGATCTCAGGCTGTTTTGCTGTTCCTTTCACCGTGCCGGAAATCAGCAGATTCCCCTCTGCTTCATGAATATCTTCAGCAAATCCGTTAATCAGATTAACAGGAATATCCCCTGTTATTGCCAGATCAAAAAGGACCTTCAGGTTTTCCTTTTCCGCTGATATTCAACTCTCCGGTTTTCATAACATTGAGAAGTGTTCCGGGTATTGAGAATTCTCCGTTTTTGAAAAATGCTTTCAGATTCTTAGTCTGAACAAGTTCATCCCCTTTGAATAAAAGATTCAGATTTGATACATCCAAAGATGCCTCAATCTGATTCACAGCACCTGCATTTCCTTTTGCCTCAATTTTTCCGGTCAGTTTTCCTTTAAAATCATTCTGATCCGCGAGTTTAAAATATGGTATAAGGTCGGTTTTATTAAAAATAAGTGAGGCTGAGAAATCTTTTTTTTGCAGATGATATGACCCGTTTAAATCAAAATCAGATTTGCCGGAAATGTTGGCAACCTGATCTTTAAGATCAATATTTATTGTTAAATCATCCAATGGCTTACCTTTGACACGGAGATTATTCAATGCAATATTTCCTTTGACAATAGGATTATCAAATCTCCCTTTACCTGAAATATCAATGAGAATCTTTCCGTCAGCAATCTTCTGCTCACGCACTTTGTCAATCTGATTCAGAGAAATCCCTTTGGATTTAAGGGTTATCTCAAATCCTTTCTGTTCAGGCTTAGGAGCAAGAGCAACCCACCCTGTACCGTCAAGCGTATCTGCTTCTGACAGCGCGACCTGAAGCGAATCAATGATAACTTTTTCTCCGTCAAGATTTGAAACAAGTTTTACTTCTTTAATTTTCTGTGTGCCCAGATCAATCTTTGTTCCCTGAAGATTGATATTTCCTTTGGGATTCGAGGCGCTCCCTTCAACATGGGCGGTTAAAAGAACTTTTCCCTTAATCTTATCTATAAAATCTTCAATCAGAATCCCTTCAGAATTAAGATTTATATTAAAAAGAGGCTCTTTTAAAGGCTTAAATCCTCCGGGCTGAAATATATCGGCTGTCCCTTTGAGATGAACGGATGAATTTTTATTATAAATATTACCCTGATCTAAAAAGATTTTTCCATCCGCCAGCCTGAGACCAAGATCAACATCACCTATCTGAATATCCTTAACCCCAAGTTTTTTTGCTTTTAACGAAAGAGCGGCTTTTAATGCGTTAAGATTCCCTTCCACTGTGAGATTGGCATCTGCTGTGCCGGTTGCCACATCTTTTTTGAGAAAATCTTTTGCCTCAATATTCAGAAGAGAGAAAGAAGCATTTAATGGAAGTTCTGAATTTACCTGATTTAACGCACCTTTAAACAACTGCACGCTTCCTTTTCCCTTGATTTCAGACCCCTGATTTTCAATCTCAAGTTTGGAGATATTCAGGGTTCCGGCTTTGTCAAGTGTTGCATCCAAATCAATATTTCCGATTGTTATATCCTGAAAACCGAGTTCTCTCCCCTGTATTACTGCATTAAATGCAGGCTGTTTCACGTTACCGGATGCCTGAATATTGAGTCCGAGTTTTCCGGCTATATCTTTTATACCAAGCGGAGAGAGATTTTTAGCAATATCAGGAGCATCCAATATCAGTTTTGCGTTGATCATTTCAGAAGAGAGATTAAACTCTCCGTCTGCCTGAAGAGTTATCTCTCCTGCTTTGAGATCAAGCTGTTTTATAATCGCTGTACTGTTATTGAGATTTGCATCTGTCTTTAAATGCAGATCAATCGGAGCAACCTGCGCCGCGGTAAATTTCTCAGCAAGAATTTCCATAGCAAGCTCTGCTGAAAGTGTTTTTGGTGAGATTCCTTTTCCTTTGACTGAAATATCTGATGTAACAGTTCCTTTTATTTTATCCTGATTTTTAAGCAGATTTTCAAGGGAGATATGATTCTCTTTTAATACAAGATTGTATGATATTGCCTCTATGTTTCTCTCAGGAGCAAGAAATCCCTTGACAAATGCTTCCTGTAAATTGACTTCTCCGTGAAGATTCAGATCGCCTGATGCGGCATTTATCTGTAATGATTCAAGGTTCAATATCCTCTCTTTTAACTGACAGGCAAGAGTAATCTGATCAATCTGATTACCGGCAAGATTTCCGCCGCTGTAATTCAGATTAAGCGTTGCATGAGGATCGTTTACAAGCCCTTGTGCGGATAGTTCAAACCCGACTTTTCCTGTTAATTCAGGTTTTATCTGAAGAATCTGCCGAATATCCTCAAGAGTGGTGTCAAGAGCAAGGTTCAGATTTAAAAGCGGTTCTTTAAAAACATCATTGATATTTCCGGTAAGATTCAGTCTGAAAGGGGTGGTGCTGATTTGACAGAGAATCGGATCAGCTTTTCCGTTTTCCAGAGTTGTTTTGATCTGAAACTTATCAAGGTTGGTATTCAACTGAGGACTTTCAATCTTTCCTTTGGCAATCTGAAAATCAAGATTCCCTTTTGTTCCTTCACCGGATTGTAAAAAAGAACTGGGGAGATAGCTCTCTCCTTTCAGATTTATCCCCTGAAGATCAGCTTTTAACGGCTCATCATCTCTTTGAAAACTGAATGAACCATTGACAATATTCAGCTTTTTTACAACCATACTGACAGGAATATTAACAGCCTCTTCCTGTTCCGGCTTTTCCTCTTTTTTTTCAGGGGCTGAAGGGGGGAATGCTTTGGAAATATTCAGATTTCCATCTTTGTCAATATGAAGATTTGCCCATGGTTTTTCAAGAGTTATTTCTGCAATTGTAAACTCTTTTCTGATAAGCGTGCTTAATGAAAGATCAAGAAAAAGCCGGTCAAATCCCGCAAGCTCTTCATCAGAAGTACCCTTTAACAAGATATGCTTTAATTCTATATTCCCTTTTATCAGAGAAAAGTTAATCTTTTCCCATGAGATTTTTCCGGGTATTTTTTTATTGATCTCTTTCTGAAGAATCCCCTGACAATGACTGCTTTCTAAATAAAATAATATCCCTGCCGGCACGATTATCATCAGACAGAGTAAAATTCCGGCGATGATCAGTATCCATTTGGTTCTTTTTTTCATAAATCCCATCTTTTTTTGCGCAGAGTTAAGAATGAGTGCCAAAATGAAATCTTGGCACTCATACATGGAAATACGAATCTGTTTTACCGCATTTCTGCTAAACGTGCATTTACTTCATCCAAATTAAATGCTTCAGGATCAAAACTATCTCCTGCCCATTCAAGCATATCTTCATGCTCAGGATTTTCCGGGTCATTAATAGTTTCAAGAAAATCAGCATATCCCCATGGACCGCCGACATCTTCGGGCGGACATGCCCGTTTCCCTTTGATACAGAGCGGATATTTTACCCCTTCTTTTACAGGGAGAATCTTTTCAATCAGAATCTCATGAAGCCAACTCTCTCCGAAATCATATTCATAAATGAATTTGCTTTTTTCTTTCAAACTTATCTGAGATAATCTGATATTCTGTTCATCTTCCATATCAGAGCCAAACTCCGGATCAGGCTTTCCATAATAATTTCTGTCAATGATAAACTGATGGAGATGATAATCATCCCAGCCCATTGCCGCCTGAATAATGTTGTGAAGCCTATCCAGACTTATATCCTCTGTTACCTCAATTCTTCTCCAAATCGGGGGCTTAGTATCTTTTAATGTAACTTTTATCTGATAAATTTTTTTTGATTCAATGATTTTTTTCTTTACAGGCATATTATTATTCCTTTCCGTAAAGATCGCTATAAATATAAAGCATTTACAGAGCTTAAAGTTGCAGGAAAATCAATTTCTAATTCTCAATTCCCACTTGGTCTTTATACCCGTTTCTGAAATCTTCCGCACTTTTTTCAATGGTCTGAACAGCTTTGCCGGTTGCCTTTCCCGCTGAATAACAGCCGGAAAAGCAGAATATACAAAAAAGAACAATAATAATTATTTCAAAGATTTTTTTCAAGTGTTATTTCTCCCTTTATATAACCTAACCCCCGTTCGGCTGAGCGTTCGACTGAGCTCACGCCGAAGTCTCACGTCGAAGCCTGCCCCTTTCATGAATGGAAGGGAGGAGATGCGGATAAGAAGGTCTCCCCTTCAAGAGTTATTATTCCCCGGAAACCAATTTTGAGAAAAAATATCTTCAATTGCCCATGGACATATTTCAGGAAAATTTTCTAAACCCGTTTCCTTGACAGCTATAGTAACAGCGTCAGACCAAACTGATTCCAGCCATTCAGAATCAGTCAGTTTAGTTCTTAAACTCGGTACTTTCTTCAAGTGAAATCCAAGAGATTTTCTTTGTTCTCTGATAGTCCGTTCCCAACTTGAGCTTTGCCGCTCCGGTTGAAACTGCCATTTTAATAAATGTGCTGTCAGAACAGCCATGCGATTTGCCAATTCACGCTGTTCGCTCTTGCCCACATCCTCTATCTCCTCTGCGATATGTTCAATATCTATCAATTCAAACCTTTTATTACGAAGCAGCCGCGCCTGTTTATCAGCCCATGCAACAATATCTCTGTCATAATCAACACTTCCCATGTTTATTTCTCCAATCCGACCTGCAATTTCAGATGAAATGAAGCACTACTACTCAGTTAATTTAATTCTGATATATAAGACCTGCGGGGTTTTCAAAACCCCGCAGGTCTCATTTAAATTTTATCATTCAAAATTAAATTAACTGAGTACTACATTCCTTTTAATGTTGTCCAGAAGTCGCCATAATAACCACAGATGACTGGATATGGATTATTTTTAAATGCGAGACCAAATTCATCATCTTTCTCATCGAAGAATATCATGTAACCATCGCCTTTATAGACTTCTTCTAAAACCACCCATACTTCTAATAAAGAATCTATGATTTTTCCGTCATTTACCAGACTGTTGATCATCTTTGCTCTGTAGGGTGTAACCAAAGCCTTACGAAGATTCACGCCATGAGCATTACTTTCTGACCAACGGTCACCAATCTGCTGAATGACATATTCCTGAACTTCTTTATAAGTCATAAGTTGTTCCTTGTTTTCAAGCCCGTAGGTTGGAGTGAGCAAAGCGAACTCCAACAGTTTGTATTTGTTGGAGTTCATTTCATTCACCCCAACCTACTACATAAAGAAACTTAGCTTCTTATGCTGTCATCCATATTATAAAATTCAATGTGGTCATGTACTACTACTCTGTCAATTTAATTCTGAATGATAAAATACAGCGGAAACCTGCGGGGTTTCAAAAACCCCGCAGGTCTTTATCCGTCATAATTAAATTGACAGAGTACTACAATGCTAAGAGTTTCTAATTACAAACCTGAAATCTTTCCAGCCTGATATACCAGAACAGATAATCCGAATGCAAGCAGAGTATTGAATATAAGACTGAATATTCCCCATTGCCATGAAGATTCTTTGATAATCGCTACAATGGTAACAGAACATGGTGCATAAAGCAATACAAATATAATCAGACTTATAGCTTTAAGAATATCCCAGTCAGAATCTTTTTTCAGACGCCCTGAAAGGCTTTCAGATGATGTATCACCAAGAGAATAAGCTGTCCCCAGCGTTGAGACAATCACCTCTTTTGCTGAAAATCCGCCTAAAAGAGCAATATTGACTCGCCAGTCAAATCCTGCAAACCGGGTAACAGATTCAAGTGCAATGCCGATTCTCCCTGCAAAAGAGTATCTTAAAGCCGCCTTTCCCCTTTCTTTATCTATATCAGCCAGTTTTTCATTCAGGAGCATTTTCTGCTCCTGATTCTGCGTCATTTCTATTTGAGAGACGATTCCGTCATATTTTGCCTGAAATTCAGCATTCTGATCTTCAGGTAAAGATGGGAATGTCATAGCAATCCACAGCAAAACAGAGATTCCCAAAATCACGGTTCCTGCTTTTTTGATATATTGCCATGCTCTTTCCCATGTATGAATCAGCATTCCGTTTAATGTCGGCATCCGGTACGGCGGAAGCTCCATTACAAACGGGGTTGCTTCTCCTCTGATAACTGTTGAACGGAGGAGCTTTGCCACAAGAAGAGCCGCAATCCACCCGCTCACAGTGATCCAGAAAAGAACGGTTGCGGCATTCTCTTTAAAGAATGTTCCTGCAAGAAGTATAAAAACAGGGACTTTTGCCCCGCAAACCATAAACGGAGCAGTCAAAAGTGTTGCCAATTTCTCTTTTGGACTTCTCAGCGTTCTTGCCGCCATGACACCCGGAACCGCACATCCTCCGGGAATACCGCCGGAGACAATAAAGGGCATGACTGAACATCCGTGAAGACCGAACATCCGCATCACCCGATCCATCATATATGCCATCCGTGCCATATATCCTGAATCTTCAAGAAATGCAATCATCATAAACATGATAAAGATCAGGGGAACAAATCCTATAATTCCGCCAACTCCGTCAATAATACCTGATACAATCAGGGATTGCACCAGCCCTTCAGGAAGAAGATAAGAAACTGTATCACCAAGCCACCCGAAAAGAGATTCCAGCCATCCCATTGGAATCTCTCCAAGTTTAAAGGTAATCTGAAACATTGCATAAAAGACACAGATCATAATTGCAGGTCCCATAAACCGCTGAGTCAGAACCTGATCTATTTTATCAGAAAATGCAATCCGTTCTCTATGGTCTGTAACTGTTGTTATAACACCCTGTCTGATAATTGCCGCAATATATCCGTAACGGTAATCTGCAATAATTGCTTCAGGATGTGTATTCAGAGTTATATTGCAGTGCTGATCAATCTTATCTGCCATTTCAGATAATGTTGCGCCCAGTGATCCGGCATTTCTGCCTAATTCTTTTATCTGATCATCATCTTCAAGATATTTAAGAGCAATCCACCGGGAAGGAAACCGATCTGTCAGAAAATTCTCTTTTTCAATTAATTCTGTCATCTCCATAAGAGCAGGATCCAAATCAGGACCATAAGAAATATTCAACGGATTCCAGAGACCTGCTCTCTGCATTGAGTAATTGACAGCTTCCTGAATCAGTTTATCTTTTCCTTCGCCATGCCGGGCAACGGTTTCAACAACAGGTATGCCCAATAGCTGGGAGAGCTTTTCAGAATTAATTATCTTCCCCTCTTTCCGTACTTCATCCATCATGTTTAAAGCAAGAACCACGGGAATACCAAGTTCCATAAACTGAACGGCAAGATAAAGATTCCGTTCCAGACTTGCGGCGTTCAGAATATCCACTACCACATCAGGACGTTCATCCACAAGATAATTACGTGCCACCAGTTCTTCCTGAGTATATGCGGTTAAAGAATATGTTCCGGGCAGGTCAACAATATTCAGGGTAAGGTCTCCATGTTTTAGAAAACCCTCACGTTTTTCAACAGTGATACCCGGATAATTCCCAACATGCTGCCTTGCGCCTGTCAGTGCATTGAACATTGTGGTTTTGCCGGAATTAGGATTTCCTGCAAGGGCTATAGTTATATCTTTTTGCATTTTAATCACCCGCAACCTCAACAGTTATCCAGTCTGCTTCATTATTTCTCAAAGTCAGGGTAAAATTTTTTAATCTGAGAGCAACCGGATCATTTAAAGGTGCCCTGCCGATTACAAGTATCTCTGTATTGGGAACAAGCCCCATATCCCTGATTCTTCTTCCTAATTCGCCGTTTGCTCTGACTTCTCTGATAATCCCGCTCTGGTTGATCTTCATCTGTCTTAATGATATTTTATTATTATTCATATATTCCTCTGTTTTGCATTTCGGAAAACCCCCGATATTTTTTATATATCCTTATTAAGTTCGGAAAGCCAAACTTATAACGTCAAGATAAATTTATGTCAAGCGTTTTTATCAGACTTCAGAAATTTCTGAAACGGTTCGACGGTTCGACTGAGCTCACCGAAGTCTAAGCGCTCACGCCGAAGTCTTCGGAATTATTTATTCTTTATCAAATCAGTATTAAAAAAATTGATTTTATCTTATTTTTCTGATAATAGAAAATAAAATTTTAACATAACATTTGAAAGTAAAGACTTCCGAAGTTTCTGTTGAGCAGAGAATTAGCCTTTTACTGCCCGTTATGTACCATGTAATATGAAAAAAACTTTTAGAAAATGAATTGAATTGCTTCAGAAAACTATGTTACAAAATTATCTGACCGAATTAAAAAATATTCTGACTGAGCTGAATCCTTATAAAGCAATACTCTTCGGTTCATACGCATACGGAGAAATCAATGATGACAGTGATATTGATTTAATTGTGGTGCTGGATAAAAGCGATATGCCGAAGAATTTTTATGAACGGATTGAAAATTATTCACTGGTAAAAAAATATTTCAAATTTCTGAAATATAAGGTTCCTATGGATTTGATTGTATATACAAGACCCGAATGGGATAATTTCATCAAAGCCGATAATTCTTTCACCAGAGAAATTTTGAAAAAGGGGAAATTCCTGATATGAAACCGTCTGTATTAGCATGGCTCCAGGCATGTGAGGAAGATTTGTCCGTTGTTGAGTCTCTGCTGCAAAACAGACTGGCAACAGGGGCGGCAAGTTTTCATGCGCAGCAGTGTGTGGAAAAAAGTCTGAAAGCTGTTCTTGAAAAATATACAAAAACTGTCCCGAAAATTCATGACTTGGACAAACTGTTTGCTGAAGTAAAGAATTATATTGATATTAAATCTGATGAGATTATTATTAATAAACTTAATATGTTATATATTGAATCCCGTTATCCCGGTGCCTTCGGTTTTTTACCTGACGGCAAACCGGCTTTGGAAGATGTTGAGAAATTTTATGCTTTTGCAAAAAATGTTTATGACATGGTAGAAAGCCATTTGAATGCTCAGGATAAAAAAGAAAAAAGCAGTAGCATAGAAAAATCCTAACCAGTCGCTCAAGCGGATTGCCTTATCGGGCAACCGTTCAGATTGTTGTTATTTAACTCTTGATCATTAACATAACAGTTGAAACCGGATTTCTGAAGTTTCTGAAACTTCGGAAATCTTTCAGGATGAGCAGATGAGCCTACCATTACTTATTGAATGTTCAAATGAAATCAGGCGGCTGGCAATTGCCGGAAGCTCTTTGGCAATCGGCGATTTCCGTCTGAAACGCTTTATTGAGCCGTTGAAAAAAGCCGGAGAAAAAGCCGCTGTTTTTGCTAAAATTGCAACGGCTGTTGAATCTCTTATAAAGAGTACAGAAAAAGATTCTGCTGAAAATCTTCTGATGCTGGCAACCCTGATACATGCGGTGCTTTATACACAGGGAGAAACATCGGTAAAAGGCGAATTTACTGATTTAATACCGGATGATATGGGAATCCTTACCCCGCAGACTCTTACGAGAATCTTAAACCCCTTAATTGAGGCTCTGACAACAACCGGCTCCGGGCGTTTTGAAATTATTAAAGATGCCAATGAAAAGGGACTCTTCAAAGACCTCCGCCTGATTAATCCTGCATTGAATGCCCTGAATGATTCCTACGGAGAGATTGGCGACTATGTAGCAAACAAGGTTCTCCCGATTTACGGCAAATCCGTATTAAAGAAGATTCAGGACGGATTTAATCTCAAAGGAGGCAGAGGAGACGCCCGGCGTCTTGAAGCAATTCATAAAATCTGCGGAGAAGAAGCATGGGATTTATATGTTGAGGCTGCTGAAAAAGGCTCAAAAGATGTCAGACTATCAGCAATAAAATGCCTTGAATCTGTCGGGAAAAAATCAGATAAAGCTCTTCCGATACTTATAAATCAGGTCAAATCAAAAAGTAAAGAAGTGCGCAAGGCGGCATACTCTGCTTTATGCAAAGAAAAGAATGAAACTGCTGTTGATATTCTGATTAATGCGATAAAAGGAGAGGATCTTAAACTTATTACATGGTATATCCGTGAAAACCGGAGTCCCAGATTATTAGAGTATATGATTGATGAATCAGAGCAGATACTTTCATCTCTTCCTGATAAAAAAGATGACTCTGATAAAAGTAAAAATATCAGCAGATTTCTGGATATTATACTCTGTTTTCAGACAAGAAAAGATAGAAAAACAGAAGAATTTTTATTGTCATGCTTTGCAGAAAAAGATGAGATTGATCAGATAAAAAGCAAAGATCAGACATCATATTCAGGAAAAGATATTGTTTTAAGAGTCGCGGATCTTTTATTGCAGATGGGAACTCCTGATACGTTTGAAGCTCTGATAAAAGATCATGAATCGTATGACGCTGATTTGCTGACTTATGCTTTTATCGCGGCAATGAGAAGTAAAGAGCCTGCTTATGTTTATGAGCATTTTTCTCCTTATATTCTGGAAAAATCAAAACTCCGTAAACAAATGACATTAAAAGGAGAAAAGATTCTTTATATTGCACAGCAGTATTTTAAAATAAAAAAATCTCCTCTTTATAAAGCAGAGCCGGATGCTGTTTCCCATGAATCGGCAAATGCAGGTCGAATTAATTATATGTTTGACTGGGATTCGCGGTGGCTTGATGTTGCCGTCAAAGCTCAGGCAATATCTCTGGTCAGCCGCCTGATTGGTCCGAAAGATCATCAGGCTATTGACTTTCTGGTTGATATGTATAATAAAAGAGGGAGAGAGCATCTTTATGAAATTATGCTCGGATTGATACAGGCGGAATATCCTGAAGTAAGCAGGCTGATAATACAGTCTATTCAGAAAACAGTGAATCAGAGTTATTCTTATGAGCGGAATTATCTGATCTCCATGTTCAGATATTTGCCAAAAGAATCGCTTCCTGAACTTGAAGCATTTGCCAAAACTTTGCCTGACAAGATAATGGAAGAGATGCTTAAATATATAAATAATATGAGTTTTTAAAGAAGCTGAATTTCTTAAAGAAACTTAATACACACCGGCATAATTACGCCGCCTGTTAAAACCCTAAGTACACGAAACAGTAAATACGCACCGGATTGCATATTATTTTTTTGTGTCTTTGTGCCTTCGTGTCTTGGTGTCTTGGTGGTAAGAAAACACAAAGACACCAAGACACGAAGGCACAAAGAAAACAAAGTGTATTTACTGTTTCATGTACTAAGAGTCTTAAAGACCCTTATGGTTTAATTACGCAGGCATGTACTTAGCTTCTTAAAATTATAAGATGTTAAATGATAAAATTTCAAAATATCTATAGATTATCGTTATTTCTTCTCTGTTGTATCTTTTTTTTCTGCACGACGGATACCGCAGGGGAGAAACAGAAAAGATTACTGTATATTTTTACAGTTCTGAAACAAATATCAATAATTTCAAATTATTGAAAATGGAATTCGACAGTTATCTCTCCGGCTTCGGTGATTATGAATTTCAGCCTTTTAAAGAAAAAGAGACTTTTGAAAATCATATCAAAGATAAAAAAAGATGCCTGATAATTTTATCATCATGGCATTACAGGAATATCTGTAAAAAATATGCAATCAGACCATCTCTGATAGGGGTGAGAGATGGTAATATCTATCAGAAAAGGATTCTGGTAACATCATCAGGCAGCGGCAAATCTGTAAATCTTGAGGAGGCTAAAAAGGCACAGATAGCGTCTGCAAGCAGTATTCAGCATACCATAAGTGTTCTGGCAGAAATATTCGGCGACAAAAATACAGCAGAATCTGCCAAAATATTAACTGTACCCAAAGATATTGATGCACTGATGTCTGTCAGTTTCGGAATGTCCCAGTCTGCTTTGACAACAGAAAATTCTCTTGAAAAATTAAAAACTTTAAATCCTGTTCTTTATAAAAATATAGTCATTATGGGAGAGGGAAAAAAGGATCTGCTGCTGGTTCTTGCTGTCCCTGAAGACTTTCTCCGTGATTCAGATGAAATTATTAAGATTATTGAAAATATGCAGACAGATTCAAAAGGAAAAGATAAGATAAGAATGTTGGGTCTGGATGGATGGCAAAAGGCTGATTTGTCAAAGATTGAAACCGGAAATTTAAAATCGGGAGCTGAATAATAATATGATGTTTGAAAAAATGAAACAAAAACTGAGAATTATCTTTTTTTTATCTTTTTTATTTCTTTTTCCTGCTCTCTTGTCTGCACAGGATAAGAAAAAAATTTTAATTGTCAATTCTGACAGTAAAGTCGAAAAATACAAAGAGGTTCATGATGAGTTTAAAAATACGGTTTTATCTCCTGTATCAGAAATCGATCTGGGAGAGGAAAAATGGAGTATTTCTGAGATTGAATCTATGCTCACTGATAAATCTGCGGATATTATTTACTGTATAGGAAGCAAGGCGTATCTGATTGCAAGCAAATACGGAGCTGAAAAGGATATTATATTCTCATCAATTATCAACTGGCTCCGTCTGCCGCTTACACCGAATACTTACGGCATATCAAATGAGCTTAATACAGAAATGCAGATCATGCTGGTACGCCTTATATTTCCGAATATAAAAAAAATCGGAGTTCTTTACAGCAGGCAGTATAATCAGGAATGGTTTATGAAAACTCTTCAGGAGGGCGAGGCAATCGGAGTTAAAATCATAGGGAGAGCAGTCTCCGACAAAAATGATGCTGTTTCTCTTTTAAAAGAAATACTTAGTGAGTCAGATATATTCTGGCTGATTTCAGATCCCGCGATTATGTCTGAGAAAAATACGTTTTTCGAGGTATTAAAAATATGCGACAACTTTAAAGTACCTGTTTTCTCTTATAATGATGTATTCACAAAATACGGAGTCATCATGAGTGTTTCGGCTGATAATCTGACCATTGGAAGACAAGCCGCGGGAATTGCTGCTGAACTTCTTGAACAAAAAAGAAAAATAAATGAAAAAGTCCAATTCCCCGCAGGAACTCATATTACACTGAATCTGAAAAAGATAAAAGAATACGGGCTGAAATACAGTGAGGATGCACTGGGGGCTGTAAACAATATTATTGAATAAGAAGAATTGGGAATTGGGAATCACAGATGAGTAGAATATCTTAAAACCTAAAACTTAAAACCTAAAACCTCTCTTTTATCTCACAGGCAACATGCGTGACAGATCCTATACAGGAAGCAATATTCCTGATGATATTTCTTAACATTGGTGAAATTGCTTTATATTCTCTTATAAGTGATTCAATATCAGGTTCGCTGATCTCTGTATTATCTGATATGAATACCGAAGCAGACTCAGGTTCATGCCCCGTATCAATATCAGGAAACGGGAGCTTGCCGATAAAATCCTCTTTGCCCAACTGTGCGAGCAGAATCTTATCCTGTTTTATATCCCGGAAAATAAACGCATCTCCCTGTTTGAGAATAGAAAACTTTGTATTATTATCCCCCTGTTTTATTAACTCTTTTTTATTATTGAGAATATCTTTGACATTCTCTTTTTTTAAATAGATTTCAACTGTTTTTTCAATAACCTGCCTCAGTCTGTTATCAAGACTCTTCACAATCTTTCTGAATTCGGGAGATGTATCTGCGTATTCTCTTGCAAGACGCTGGACATCTAAAATTCCGAGCTGAACATTATCCTCAGCAACAACGGTTGTGTTACGGACGCTGTTTTTAAATAAAAAAGAATTGATACTCCCTATAAATGTTCCTTCGCCAAGACGTACAAGCCTGACAGTTCCTTTGGATGTTTCTTTGATAACAGAAACAGTACCTTCAAGTATAATCCATATCCAGTCTCCGTGAGTATTCTCCTGAAAAATCCGCTGCCCCCGGTCAAATTCTTCTTCAGCGGCCACATAAAGATAATCAACAGCAGTTCCTTTTATCAAAGGAATCTCTAGTCGCTCTTCAATCTGTTTAATATCTTCATCCTCTTTAATGGGTCCTATGTATTTTACGCTCCCGTCATCAACCATTCTTAATCCGTCCATAATGAGAGCCATTCTGCTTTCACGAATCTCCCGTTTTATCTCGACATGATTACGGAAAAATTCAAAATCAGCATCCGCCCATCCGAAAAGAGAATAAAGTGCTTTTAATCCTGTTTCTGAATTATTTAAAGCATTTATAATATCTCCTCTGGTAAAATATATTTCTCCCTGATTAGGAGCATATTTACTGTTCATATACAAAATTCCGGTGCCGCCTACAGAACCGATTAACTGTAATATATCGCCCAGACTGAGAAATCCTATTTTACCTGTGATATCTGCTCTGCTCATATTCTAATATCCCATGCCGATACAAAATGTGATATTGACTCTATGCTCTCTGTTTTCTCAAATTCTGACAGATATTGTCAAGATGTCAGTTAAGTATTATCAACAGGTGACAGGTTGATAACCTGTTGTGATTTCTTTCAGAATCATCTTAAAAAATATATTTTGACAAACATGCGGTTAAATAAAACCCTAATAGTTTCAGAAACCCTTAGGGTTTTATCTTTTTTAACTGATTCAGACTGATCCGTGCAAATTCAATTGACGGATCAATCGCCAAAGCAGTTTCATAATATTCTACTGCTTTCTCTTTATCCCCCATATCCCGGTAATTTGATGCAATATTTGCATAATCAATTGCAGAACCCGGATTCAGATGAATCACTTTTTTGAAACATTCTATTGCCTTTTCATGCTCTTTAAGTTTAAAATAGCAGAATCCCATTAAATTATAAATATCTGTACGCTCTTTATCAAATTTTTCTCCCTGTTCAAGCATTTTGATTGCCTGATGAAAATCCTCCATATTTTTCAGACAGACTCCCATGTAAGAATAAATGCTTGGAATATCCTGTTTTGCCGGATTCAGATTTATCGCCTGCTCATAATAATTCAAGGCGGCTTCGGGATTATTCAATGTAAGATAGCATGATCCCAGATAAAATTTGACGTAATATTTATTCGGAAGCATCTTATCAATCTTTTTCAATTCAGGGATTGCTGATTCAGGATTACTCTTTTCAGCGATAATCTTGGCGGCAACCATTGCTACACTGCTTCCGGCGGCACGCTCCCTGAAATGCGATCCGGGTACGATTGTGTAATATGCCGGTATTTCAAGCAGAGGATGAGTAATATTGACTGCAAAGACCTCCATATTTTTTTCTGACAATGCACGAATCAGATTTTCAACCTCAATTTTTATATTATTATCTGAGAGATTCGGAAGCTCTGAAATATCTTTGAATTTTTCCGGATTGATAACAAACCCCGCGTCTTCAATTCCTGTAAACTTGGGAAGCCCGCTTGCCACATATCTTGAATCTGTATAAAAATCACCTGCTAACTGAGCTACTTCACTCAGAGAGCGGCTTAAAGATTTCTGCGGTTCAGGAGTTGTACCGGCAGTCCATACAATTTCACTCTTTTTTGGGAAAGTTGCCGGATCATAGGCAATAATTCCGACTGTGGGAATACCCATATCAAGTGAAAAATCGGAGATATAAAGATTGACTCCCACGTTTCTGTATTTCTGTATCATCTCTCTGACAATCGGATCGTCTGCTGAATCAGCTCTGATTCCGGGTACTTTCAACTGATTCTGACTGATAATCGCTGAGACATGACGCTCAACAATTTCACAAATTCCCTGACTTAACGCCTCTTCCGTGCAGTTCCCTGCGGATGATCCGTTGAATTCATTGATAGTAAAGAACCAGTCAAAAGGGATTAAGACCTCTTTATTCTGAGTAAGACTATATCCCCTTGTCCATCTTAACGGAAGGGATTCAAATATTTTCCGGCTGATCTCCAAATCTTCAGATTCATCATGAACAGATTTGGCGATCTGACTGAAAGGGATTGCATTATCTTTCAGATTTTCATAAGTTTGCACAAAAAAATTTTCGGGGTTCTGAAAAAAGCTGAAGAAACTGAAGCGTTCAGCCAGTTCCATAACAGCGCTTGCTTCAGCCTGCTGAGGCGTAGCGCCTTTTCCCATCTGTTTTTTTGTTCCGATAACATCAGCCGCATCTTTTCCGCATACACTGAAAAAGACAGGAATTCCTAATCTTCCGTTATCAATCCGTATTGTACCTTCCAGAATATTCAGATTCAGCCGTTTCAGCTTTTCTCTGAATCGCCTGACTGTCTCTTCCGGCGGCATGATTTTATCCTGATCCAGAGTGAACTGTTTAAAAGCATTATTTAATATAATTTTATGGTTCATTCTATTTTCTCCGAATGAAGTTCGTAGTACCGCCTTTAGGCGGTCTGCACTGTAGGCTGATTTTCAAAGTAACCGCCTAAAGGCGGTACTACAAACCGAATGAAGTTCGTAGTACCGCCTTTAGGCGGTCTGCACTGTAGGCTGATTTTCAAAGTAACCGCCTAAAGGCGGTACTACAAACTTTTCCGGTTCGTAGTACCGCCTTTACACGGTGGCATCCATTTTTATATAAAAACAAAGTTAGCATAATTTATGAAAACTTGCAAAATTTATGTTCACTTACAGTCAGCAGATCGAAAAAGTTTGTAGTTCCGCCTTCAGGCGGACTGCCGATCTATGATAAAAGTCTGATTTTACACGAACCGCCTAAAGGCGGTACTACGAACTTTTCTGAATTTTCGATCTGCTGACAGGGGAATCTCTGAAAATAAATTTATCCGTTTTTTTTGAAACCATTGACGATATATCATTTAGAGCTTATAGTTTTTAAAAGAACCGGGAACAGATAACTTTTACATTCCTGATTTAAAGATTCTCTGATATGCTTAACTATCTAAATGCCCTTAAAAAAATTTTAAAAGAAAAACGGGAATATTTATTCCCCTGTATAGCAGATATAATTGCAAACGGATTGATACAGGAGCGATTCTCCAGGGATGAATATCTCCCGTCCCGTCAGAATGTTACCCAATATCTTGCCAAATGGTTTAAATATATCGGAATACCTTCAGAAATATGTAAAGAATGGATGATACCTTATGTCATTGATCTCCTCTCTTCAATATCCTCAAGCTCTCCCTCCCGGATACGGCACAGTACAAAATCAAATATCCGATATATCTATGATTCTGATCTCTCTTTTGACTGCGGTTGTGAAGAGAATATATTAAAGGCTGTCTGCGAATCAACCTGCCCTTTATATCTGAAAATGCTTGATAATCATAAAAAACATAAAGAACAGGAGGCTGACCGCTCTTATATTGTTGAAATTGAAGACGGAAGAATATATGATAAAGAGGATAAACAAAATGAGATAAAGAATAAGTACATGGAGCAGTTTGAAAAATCATGGGAAAAAGCCTGTCAGCTTTTAAAAAAAGGTATCTCTAAAAAAGAGGCGGTTGTTATTTTAAATGATCAGGGATTTAAAACACGGACAGGCAAGAAATGGACATATGCAATACTTGTTGTTGAGTTGAAAAAATCAGAAAATCAGAAATCAGAATTGTAATAATTAAAATTATATAGAAAGGAAAAAGACGTGGTATCTGAAAAAACCGCCGGGATTGATCCGGTAAAATATGGTCCTGACAGCAAATTCAAATTTCAGTGTCATAAAGGATTAAAATGTTACACCAAATGTTGCAGAGAGATTAATATCACATTAACCCCGTATGATATTATACGGCTTAAAAACCGTTTACAGCTTCCGGCAGAGGATTTTCTTGCAATATATACAGCGCCTCAATTGTTGGAGAAAACAGACCTTCCTGTAATTACTCTGAAACTTTTGGATGATGAATTAAAATCATGTCCTTTTGTCAGGGATGACGGCTGCATGATTTATACAGACAGACCTACTGCCTGCCGTTATTATCCTGTGGGAACCGCTTCTCTCAGTCATAAAGAAGGGGCTGACGGAGATGATTTTTACTTTTTTGTAAATGAGCCGCACTGTCTCGGATTTGAAGAAGAAAAAATATGGACTATCCGGGACTGGCGTATAGATCAGGGGGTTGATATTCATGATGAGATAAATGCTGAATGGACAGACCTGATTGTAAGAAAAAGATCATTTCCTCCGAATATCAAACTGACGGATCATAGCAAGAAAATGTTTTTTCTGGCAAGTTACAATATTGAAGGATTCAGAAATTTTGTTTTTGAAAGCTCTTTTCTTGATCGCTATGATATTGACAAAAATACTGTTGAAAAGATCAAAGATAATGAGATTGAGCTTCTCAAATTCGGCATGAAATGGCTTAAAAGCATCCTCTTTCAGGATAAAAATTTTAAGACAAAAGACGGGGCTGAAAATATGAGAAAAAAGAATTAACCGGATTAGGTCAAATCCGTTGAAAAAAATTGCAGGGGCAAATAATTATTTGCCCCTACGGAAGATTGTCAACGGATTTGACCCACCACCGGATTTTAAAACCCTTAGGGTTTTTATTTATATTTAGTCTTGGACATCTTTCTTAAAAATCAAAATCATACCCGGATTAATCTTACGATAATCCACCCTGATCTTTTTAGCCTCTTCTTTCCATTTGCTGCTGGTTCCGATTACTTTTTGGCAAATTTGGGAAAAAGTATCTCCTCTTTTAACTTTATAGGCAATACGCCCGTCTCCTAAATCAGCTTTTTCTCCGTTTTTAAGTGAATCTGTAAGATTTTTAATCTCTTCGGCAGTTTTGGCTACAGATTCTGTTACATCTTTCTGTTCAACAGGAGATTGTACTTCAGGAGCAGTCGGTGCTTCAGCCTTTTTCTCCTCAACAACAGGAGCAGCGGGAATTTCAGGCTTTGCCTCTTCTTTGACAGGCAGTACCTCAGCTTTTTTCTCCTCAACAACAGGAGTAACAGGGATTTCAGGCTTTGCCTCTTCTTTGACAGGCAGTACCTCAGCTTTTTTCTCCTCAACAACAGGAGCATCGGGGATTTCAGGCTTTGCCTTTTCTTTGACAGGCAGTGCCTCGGCTTTTTTCTCCTCAACAGGAGCAGCGGGGATTTCAATCTTTGCTTCAGGGCTTTCTTCTTCAGCAGGAATAGCTTCGGGAGGAACTTCTGCTTTTTCCGGCTCTTCAGGAGGTGTTACTGTTTCAGCATTCTGTTCAGATGATTCTTCCGCGGGATTATCTGAAATGACCTCCGGCTCAGGGGTTAAGGTCTCCTCTAACGCATCTTCTTCAGTCTCTTCTGTTGCCGGTTCAGTTGCTACAGGTGTTTCTGACTCAATATCCGGTGCCGCTGTTTCAGCATTTGTATCATCAGGAGTTTTTACAGACGGTTCAGTATTCACAACAGGATCTGTTGCCTGAGCAATAAGAGTTTTACCCTCTTTTGTATCTGCTTTTATGCTCTCCGGCGATACTTTCGGAGATGCCGCCTCATAAGATGCCGCAAGATTTACCGTATCAGGAGCAACAAAATTTCCAATCACTGTCATGCCGATGCTTATCAGAATGGCAGATAATGTAAAAGATATTAAAGCAAACAGATTTTCTTTCATTATATTCTCATCCTTGTTTATAAAATTGTTTTTATCTGTTGTATAAAATTGTAATAACTTAAAATCTGACATTTGAAACTATATCATATCGCCTTGCCACCTCTTTCCAGTTGATGATTTTCATAAAATTGTCAACATATTCTCCTCTGTTATTCTGATATTTCAGATAATAGGCATGTTCCCACACATCGCATACCAGCAGCGGATAACACCCCCATAAAGTAAGATCCTGATGCTTTTCAGCCTGAAGAATCACAAGGCTCCCCATAAACGGTTCATAAACAAGTACGCTCCAGCCGCTCCCTTCAACAGATTTTGCAGCAGCAGCAAACTGAAGCCTGAATTTATCAACTCCGCCGAAACTTTTATTGATATTATTCAGAAGATTTCCATCCGGTTCTCCCCCCTGTAATGACATATTACCCCAGTACAGAGCATGAAGAATATGACCGGAACCGTTAAACGCCAATTCTTTTGACCAATGCTTGATCAGGCTGAAATCTCCTGATGCTCTGGCTTCAGCCAATTTATTTATTGCCTCATTAAGACCTTTGACATAACCTGCGTGATGTTTATCATGATGGATGGTAAGGGTTTGCTTATCTATAATTGGTTCCAGAGCATCATAAGCATAAGGAAGGGGCGTGAGTTTACATTCTCCAGTCAGGGTATCGGCTTTTTCAGCCTCTTTGGAAGCTCCTTCTGCTGCATAAGCAGTTCCGTAAAAGCTGCCAAGCCCTATTGCCATTGCTCCTATTCCGACACTCTTTAAGACATCTCTTCTTGTAAAATCGTAATCCATGAAATCCTCCTGTGTTTATAGTCTCTTTTTATTATGTTTTTTAAAAAACAGCTATTTTACAGAGAGAATAAAATAGAGTTACGGAACTGTCAATATAAAAATTTTTAAACAAATACAGACTATGAGAGCCTGTTTAAAAATTATAGGAGTTACGCATTTGGAGTTTCTGCATCGTAAAAATGAACCGCAAAGATCGCAAAGTTTTAAAATATATCTTTGCGTAACTTTGCGGTTTACTTTGCGTTCTCTGCGGTTAAATAAAAAAGCGTATTTCAACTGCGTAACTCCTAAATAATCTTATGGGAATCACAGTTCAGACATTGAGTTTAATGATTACAGAATTGACAGGCTAAAGCAGTTATGCTAATTCTTTAATCATGTTAATCATGTTAATCATGGTTCAGGCAATTAAAAAATAGAACCGCTGATAATCATGATATTACTGATACTGCTGATAAAACATCATAGTTATCATAAATATCAGGATTATCAGCTCATGGCTCATGCAATTTAAAAAAAGAGACTGCTGCAAATCTGTTGAAACTGTGAATAGATGTGAAAACCATAATTCAGGCAACAGGACTGACCGAAGATGAAATAAGAGATATTATGACAGGCTGATTGTTATGGTTCTGCAATTTCTTACAGGAGTACCTTATTACTCTACATTCTGTTTCAGCGATATAAACGGAGACGGAAAAATCGGTCTTGAAGAAGCGGTTTATATCTTGCAGAAGCTGGCAGAAATAAGGTAAAAGAATAACTCATCTTACGCAAAAATTCATAATCCCCCTTTTTTAAAGGGGGCAGGGGGATTTCAAAATCCACCTTAATCCCCATTTACAAAAGGGGGAGATAAAAGAGTACATAACATTAGAGAATAAAGGAGGAAATTCATCCATGAACTGGCAAGAAGTCTGTGAACATCCGAGTTTACAAAACATTCCTTTTAAAATCGAACTGAATGAAAGAGGACAAATTATTATGTCGCCTGTCAGAGTTGCACATTCCGCATATCAGGGAGAAATTGAGCATATTCTGCGCTCAATACTGAAGCACGGAAAAGCCTTACCGGAATGTGCTGTCAGAACCCGCAAGGGAACCAAAGTGGCAGATGTGGTATGGGCATCTGAGAAACGGTTTGATCTCATTAAGAATGAAACCGAATGTTCTGTTGCCCCTGAAATCTGCGTTGAAGTCTTTTCTGAAAGCAATACATCAGAAGAAATAGCTGAAAAAAGAAATCTTTATTTTGAAAACGGAGCTGAAGAAGTCTGGATTTGCTCTTTAAAAGGGGATATATCTTTTTACAATCCTGAAAAAAAGATAAACAAATCTGTATTAGTTCCTGACTTTCCAAATAAAATTGAAATCTGACGATTATTTTATGAAAGAAGCATAAACTATGAAAAGAGAAATCAGCAGACGTGAATTTTTAATTCAGTGTTGTAATTGCGCCTTGTTCAGCGCATGTCGCGGATACATTGTTCCTGCTTGCAGAGCCTTCCTGTGCAGGAGCGCAGAACATAGAAAAAGGATTTCTTAACCGGAAGCTATCCTCTTATTTTACTCAGTTGGAGGGAAAAAAAATCCGCTGTGAACTCTGTCCGCATCAGTGTGAAGTGGATTCCGGAGAGCGGGGGCATTGCAATGTCAGAGAAAACATAGACGGCAAATATTACTCATTGGTCTATGGAAATCCCTGCGCGGTTCATGTTGATCCGATTGAAAAAAAGCCGTTCTTTCATGTACTTCCAGCAACAGGATCATTCTCTATTGCCACAGCCGGGTGTAATCTGAACTGCAAATTCTGTCAGAACTGGGAAATCTCACAGGCACGCCCGGATGATACACATAATTACGATCTCCCTCCTGAAAAGGTCGTTGAATATGCTGTTAAATACAAATGCCGTTCAATTGCATCCACTTATGTTGAGCCGACTATCTTCTTTGAATATATGACAGATATAGGGCGTTTAGCAAGAAAGCAGGGGATTTTAAATGTAATGCACTCCAACGGCTATATAAATACCGCTCCGTTAAAAGAACTCTGTGATCATCTGGATGCCGCATGTATTGATTTAAAAGGCTTTACAGATGATTATTATAAAAACATGACCGGCGGAACTCTTAAACCTGTATTGGAGACCCTGAAATACCTGAAAGAGCGTGGAATTCATACAGAGCTGGTTAATCTGATTGTTCCCGGCTATAATGACAATACGGATCAGATCCGGCAGATGTGCCGATGGATAAAAAAAGAGCTTGGATCCGGCACTCCGCTGCATTTCAGCCGGTTTCATCCTCAGTACAAACTGAAGAGTCTGCCGCCGACTCCTGTTGCTACTTTGGATCAGGCAAGAAAAACAGCTTTGGCTGAAGGGCTTCATTTTGTCTATATCGGAAATGTGCCGGGTCATGAAGGGGAGCATACTTATTGCCCCAAATGCAAAAAGATCATTATTCAGCGGATCGGTTATCAGATTGAATCGCTTCATTTAAAAGACGGAGCATGTGAATATTGCGGAGAAGCAATCCCCGGTATATGGAAACCTTTAATATCAATCAGAAATTGAGAATCATGAATTTATAATATTGTATAAACAGATAGATATGAAAGCACTGCTGATTCCTGATTCTCTATTCTCAGATTACATCTGCAAATGCTCTTTTGCTTTTCATAAACCATATAAATCCGAGAATCCATATCAGAAGAGAGAAGATCAATCCGCCGATAAACCAGTTCCAGTCAGGGAAAAGCCCCCACAGCACGGCTTTGCGTGAATCTTCCACAAATATGGAAATCGGATTAAGTCTTAGGATAAACTGAAATTTCTCGGGTACGGCGTTAATCGGATAAAAGATCGGGGTGAGAAAAAAGAGCATGGTGGTCAGAATACTGACAGTCGCGCTGATGTCACGGATAAAGACTCCCAGAGATGCCAGAAAATAACCGCAGCCTAATGTAAACATTGCTATCGGAAGCCATATCAAAGGGAGCATGATTATAGTCCAGTGGATAATCCCCTGAACAAATACCATTCCGATTAAAAGGACAATCAGGCTGAAAAGAGCGTTTATCAACGTACTTAAAAATTTAACTGTTACAAGGATTTCCAGAGGAAAAACAACTTTTTTGACATAATTGACATTTGCCAGAACTAATCCGGGAGCGGAATTTATCACTTCTGAAAATATGCCGAATGTGATAAGTCCCATAAAGAGAGCAAGAGCAAATGATGCTCTTGTTTCATCAGGGTTCACGCCCCAGCGTGCCTTGAAGATAACGGAAAAGACAAAGGTATAAACGCAGAGCATCAGCAAGGGATGAATAAATGACCATCCAAGCCCTACAAATGAACCTTTGTATCTTCCCATGACATCGCGCCATGTCAGTTGCCGGATTAAATCCCGGTATTGCCACAGATGCAGAATAATCTGAATCGGGTTCAGAAAATTCAGTATGCGATCCCCTTTGGAAGATATTTTTTTGATTTTGTTTGTCATTTAGGTATTTAAAGATACTTCCGAAGTTTTTACGGTAAAATATTTTTGTCCGAGACCTGCGGGGTTTTAAAAACGGTTCGACGATTCGACTGAGCTCATCGAAGTCTGAGCTCACCGAAGTCCCCGCAGGTCTTTGATTTTTCAATTCTATAAGAATATGGATCAGTACGTCAATCTTTTTATGATCATATTCAATAACCATCTTAAATAAAAGAAGATATTTTATACTTGTCAGTTATTATGGATTATGTTATAAAAATATCGGAATAAGAAAAAGAATTTATAAGAAAAAGAATATAAAAAATCCCTGCGGTCCTTTATAAATTACTGAAACATTTAATGACAAAAATCATCGGTATAGACCCCGGACTTGCGGCAACCGGCATCGGAATTGTCAGCGGAACAAGACTTAAAATTGAAGGATATTCTTTCGGGAGTATCAATACCCCAAAGGAATCTCTATTACCAAGCCGTCTTAATACAATATATTCAAGGCTGCTTATTCTTCTGGAAGAGGAGAAGCCTGATCTGATGGTAGTTGAAGATGCTTTTTCCCTTGATAAATATCCCAAGTCAGGAATAACTCTTGGAAAGGTTATCGGCGTTATTCTCCTTGCCGGATATAAAGCAGATGTGCCGGTAACAGAGATTCCCGTGCGTGAGGCAAAGCAGGTTCTGACCGGAAACGGAAATGCAACAAAAATGCAGTTGGAAAAATCAGTCCGGCATTTATTAAATTTAACAAATCCTATAAAACCTTACCATGCTTCTGATGCAATGGCATTGGCTATTATCGGTTTATTCAGAGGGTTGGAGGCAAATGATCGGTTACATTGAAGGAAGACTTCTGAAAAAAGAGGATGAACGGATTCTTCTGCTTGCAAATCAGATAGGATATGAGATTCTTCTCCCCGCTGTTGTTATGGATACCTTTAAGACAAAGGCGGTCGGCGATTATGTATCCCTTTATATTTATTATTATCAGACAGATCGGCAGCCTAAGCCTGTACTGATCGGTTTTCATCTTGAAGAAGAAAAAGAATTTTTTCAGAATTTTATCTCTGTTGATGATGTGGGTCCCTTAAAAGCTGTCAAAGCAATGAATATTCCGATAAGCGAGATTGCAAATGCCATAGAATCAAAGAATGTCAGCAAGCTGAAGCAAATGAAAGGTATCGGAGAGAGAACTGCCCAGAAGATTATAGCAACTCTCAGCGGAAAGATGGGGAAATTTATTATCGCAATTGTTAATAATAATACTATCAGCAGCGAGGTCAAGCAGAAAAAGGTATCAGGAATTGATGATGATATTTCCAAATCTGTATTGGAAGTGCTTGTTTCTCAGTTAGGGCATAAATATTCAGATGCCAGACAGATGATCAGCGATGCAATTGCACGGAACAATTCTATTTCAAGTCCTGAAGAGCTGTTTGATGAAATTTATCGGGGAAATAAGCCCTGAAGAAGAACTTAGTGACTCAGTGCCTTTGTGTTTTTTACCACTAAGACACAAAGGCACTAAGAGATAAGCATAAATTCATAAAGGAGAAAATTGCATGAAATTCCCGTGCAGCGGCGTTATTCTGGCAGGCGGATTAAGCACCCGGCTCTCCGGTGCCAACAAAGCATTTCTGCAAATCGGCAATAGGCGGATTCTTGACAATATCTTCAGCATATTCAATGATTTGTTTGATGAAATTATCTTTATAACAAATTCTCCGCTTCAGTATCTTGAATGGAATGTAATTATCGCCTCAGATATATTTCCGGTACGAAGCTCTCTGACAGGAATTCATACCGGACTTTTTTACGCAACCCACCCGTTTGCTTTTTTTGCGGCATGTGATACCCCTTTTTTAAAAAAAGAGCTTATACAGACTCTTTTAGATAATATTGAATCCTGCTTTGATGTTATTGTACCTGAGACCTCGGCAGGATTCGAACCGCTTTGTGCTGTATATTCAAAACGGGCTTTAGCGACTGTTGAAAACCGTCTTATGCGTCAGGAGTTTAAAATAAGAAAAATTTTTCAGAGTCTCAGGGTTAAAAAGATTCCTGAAGATATATTACGTAAAGTTGATCCTGAACTTATCTCTTTTTTTAATATAAATACGCCGGAGGATTTGGAAAAGGCTGAAAAATGATTGAATAATCTTTATTAGGAGCAACATATTTAAAAATCTGTCATCCTGATAAGTCAGAGAGAAAACCGGGAGGGCGAAAGGAGGTAAAAAATGGGAAAATATGTTAATTATCTGATATTTATAATTATTGGAGTTTTTCTTGCTTTTCCGCTCTTCAGCCTCACATATTACACAATGGTCAGAACTTCAACACCGCAGTTCTGTGCATCCTGCCATGAAATTCAGTTTGCCTACAATACATGGAGAACATCAACGCACGTGAATAATGCTCACGGTTTTACTGCTGACTGCATGGACTGTCATCTCCCTGCGCCTCATGATACGCTTGATTTTTTTTATGCAAAGACCTTGCACGGAATAAAAGATATTTTTGTCCATTTTTTCGGGGGCGAGTATGATCATGAAAAGAATCGTAACGCGGCATACAACTCTTTTAAAAATTCCCAATGTTTTAAATGTCATCGGAACCTGCTTTATATTCCCAATAAACGGGGGGCAATGTTAGCGCATCGTTCAGTGGTTTATGCCAGAACCGGTTATGAAAAAAAATGCGTGGATTGTCATAAAAATCTGGTTCATAACAAACGGCATTTTTATGAATATAAGCAGTATAAAGAATCATACAGGGGATTGGGAACATAGTCAGTAGGGCGGACAAAGCGCAGCGTGTCCGCCGGAATAAACGGGCGGACACGCTGTGCTTTGTCCATCCTACTATTTTATAAAAACAGAAAGGATATGAAAAATGAAAAAAAGATTTACTTTCATCGGAATGGCAATGGCGGCTGTTATGATTCTCTGTTTCTTCGGGAGAATCCCTGTACCGGCAACAACAGCACAGACAGAAGGAACTATGGCAAAAGAAAAGGTATTCCGCATTGAGCGGAGTATGCCGAAAGAGGCGGTTGCCTGTATTGAATGTCATAAAAAAGAACACCCCGGAATCTTTTCAGACTGGGCAAACAGCAGACATGCAAATGCAAATATTACCTGTTATGACTGCCACAAAGCCGAAGAATCTGATCCTGATGTGAGTCAGGAGCATTATAAAGAGTATGAGAACCGTTCTAACAGATACGGAACCCCTGAATATAAAGTTCCGGTATCTGCTGTAGTGACGCCAAAGGACTGTTCCCGTTGCCATCCTGATGAAGCAAAGCAGTACAGCATAAGCAAACATGCAAATACAATGGAAATTATCTGGAAAATAGATTCATGGCTGATTTACGGAATGAACAGCGATTTTGAAAGAGCCGCAGGCTGTTATCATTGTCACGGCACGGTTATTAAAACAAAAGAGGGAAAACCTGATCCCGAAACATGGCCCAATGTAGGTGTAGGACGGATAAATCCTGACGGAAGCAAAGGAAGCTGCACAAGCTGTCATACCCGGCATCTTTTCTCTGTAATGGAGGCAAGAAAGCCTGAAGCATGCGGACAATGCCATCTTGGACCGGACCATCCTCAGATTGAAATCTATACAGAATCAAAGCACGGCGACATATACACGGCTCACGGAGATAAATACAACTGGAATGCTGCCCCCGGAACATGGACGCCGGGTATTGATTTCAGGGGACCCACATGCGCCTCATGCCATATATCAGGGGCAGGCTCTGTCCTGACATCACATGATGTTACAGAGAGGCTTGCGTGGGAACTTCAGGCGCCCCTTACAATCCGTCCTTCGGAATTTGAGGCATTTCCTGCAAAAACAGACTGGGCAGCAGAGCGGGATAAAATGAAAGAAGTCTGCAAGCAATGCCATGGTAAAACATGGACAGACGGGCATTTTGTCAAGATGGATAAAGTAATTCATGAGTATAATGAAGTATATTTCAAGCCCGCAAAAAAAATGCTTGATGATCTTTATGCTCAGGGGATTTTGGATAAGACAAAATTCTTTGATGAGAAATTAGAAATAGAATATTATGAATTATGGCATCATGAAGGGCGGCGAGCCAGAATGGGTGCGGCAATGATGGCTCCTGATTATTCTTGGTGGCACGGTTTTTATGAATGTAAAAAGCAGTACAACAATTTTATGCAGGAGGCACGCAATATGCTCAAAGAGAAGCAGAAAGCATATAAAGCTGAAGATTTTCCAAATGCCACAGGCAGCACAACAAAACCTGATCTGATATTCGGAAAAGATAAATAAAGCGGATTAAAGACCTGCGGAGTTTTCTGAAACCCGCAGGTCTGTACAAGGAATTTTTATGAATATTCTCAATCTTATAGATAAAATAAAAAAACACCCGGATTATGACAAAGCCGGAATGATTTTATGTCATAACGGCGTAGTCCGCGGCACATCACGCGATGGCAGAAATGTTTCAGGACTGAGGGTTACTGTGGATCATAAAAAATTGCAGCAGATAATTCATGAGAATAAACGCCGTCCGGGAATTGTTGAAATCCTTGTTGAAATTGCCGAAGAAAAAGATTTGGCAATAGGGGATGATGTCATGCTCCTTGTTGTTGCCGGTGATATACGGGAGAATGTGATTAGTGTCCTGAGTGATACTTTAAATGCAATAAAAAAGAGCGTTACAGCAAAAACCGAGTTCTTTATTTAAAATAAATTCAGTAGATCGAAAAAGTTTGCTGTTCCGCATTCAGACGGTCCGGCGTGCTGATGTAAATATCTGATTTCACAATAACCTCCTAAATGCGGAACTACAAACTTTTTCTCGTTCCCACGCAAAGCGTGGGAACGAGGAGACGAGGACAAGGAGTAAAAAATAAAATGAAAAAAACAGAAGATTTTCTGAAAATTCTTGAAGAAAAACAAAAAGAGATCAGGCATAAATATCATGCTGATGTAAAGGGAATTTTTGGCTCTGTGGCAAGAGGAGAGCAGACAGCAGAAAGCGATATAGACATATTGGCTGATTTTGATGAAAAGGCTGATTTTTTTGATTATATAGGACTTGGGCTTTTTCTTGAAGAAGTTCTGGGGTGCAGAGTGGATATTGTGTCTCAGAAATCTCTCAGAGAAGAAATAAAAACAGATATTTTAAGGGAAGCGGTGTATATATGAGAGATGTGAGTCTTTATCTGAAAGATATAATGCAAGCAATAGAAGCTATAGAAGAATTTATTAAGGATATGGATTTTGAGCAATTCAGAGAAGATGATAAAACTTCAAGTGCAGTTATCAGAAAGTTGGAAATTATCGGCGAGGCGACAAAAAGCGTTCCCACGGAAATAAGACAGAATTATGCTGACGTGCCTTGGAGAGAAATGGCAGGAATGAGAGATAAACTCATCCATTTTTATTTTGGTGTGGATCATAATCTTGTATGGAAAGCCGTGAAAAACAGGATTCCGCAGATAAAGCCTGTGATTCAGAAAGTTATAGATGGACTGAAAATGCCAATTAAGAATGAGAAGAGGAATTTTTTGTCAAATGAACAGAAATGACGGAAAATCGCTGATTGAACAACTGGTTGAAAATTTTTCAAAAAATCAGGAGCTTTATCTCTCAAAGAATTTCAATGAGACTGAGGCAAGAACCAGTTTTATTGATCCGTTATTCAAGGCGCTTGGATGGGAATTTGAGCAGAATCATCTCCCTTTTGATTAATGAAGTGGCTAAAGGCTTTTATGAATGGTACAGGCTTGAACGCCCCAGAAAAAAGATATTTTTGATGCAGAAGAAAAAATCATCGTACCTTACAGAGCTGAATACAACCGATTTGCTTATGATAATAACCGGCATTTTAATGACGGCGGAGATATAAGAGCAATTCTTCTGAAAACAGATACAGGGTTAAGTATCAAATATATTTTGGGAATTCTGAATTCAAAGCTGATGAACCGGTATTACGGATTTATCGGCAAACCAAAGGGAAAATCAAGAGAATATTTTAACAAGCCTCTGGCAATGATCCCCATCCGCCCCGTCAATTTTGACAATCCCGCAGAAAAATCTCTTCATGACCAGATGGTTCAGCTTGTTGAACGCATGTTAAATCTTAACAACCGGCTTTTATCAACCAAATCCTCTCAGGATAAGACCCTTCTCAGTCGCCAAATTGACTCTACAGATAAACAGATTGACCAACTGGTTTATAAATTGTATAATTTAACCCCGGAAGAAATAAAAATTACAGAGGAGTCCTTTCAGAATGACCAATGAAAAAAAATATCGAAATCCGCTTGTTACAGTTGATATTATTATTGAAATCAATAATGCGATTGTGCTGATAGAAAGAAAAAACCCGCCTCACGGCTGGGCATTGCCCGGCGGATTTGTGGATTACGGCGAATCCCTTGAAGATTCTGCAATAAGGGAGGCAAAAGAAGAGACATCTCTGGATATTCAACTTATTGGACAGTTTCACACCTATTCAGCCCCCGACCGGAACCAAGACATCATACCGTAACAACCGTATATATTGCCGCTGCCGAGGGGATCCCCAAAGCAGAGGATGATACAAAAAATATAGCTCTGTTCAGAGAAGAATCGCTCCCCTCACAGATTGCGTTTGATCACGGAAAAATTATAAATCACTATTTCCGATATAAGAAAGGAGAATTAAAAAAGAATATTTTTAGTATGAATCCTTAAACTTATTATAAAAAAAATCCAAATCCCCGGCAGAAAGGAGGGAACAATGTGTAAGTTTAAGCAGAAAGATTCCCAGTCTTATACATTCAGACCATTTGAAGAATTAAAATCACTTCTTGAAAGTAAGTCTTTACGGGTTGCTGATGATTCTCTTTATAATTCTGAAAAAATTGAAGTAAAACCGAATCATCCTGAACATGAAGAGAAACTTTTTGCAGATGCAATGTCAGATGTCAAACCGATTTCAGGGCAAAACCGTATTGAAAAAAATCCCGGAGAATATCATTTCAACAGTTCAGATAATAACGGGAATGAATCTGAAGCTATGCTGAGATTAGATAATCTGATAAAAAACGGAGAGGGCTTTGTTGTTGCAGATACATCAGAATATATAGAAGGGACAGGTTATTATGTGAATCCTGAAATTGTAAAGCGTCTGCATCAGGGTGATTTTTCTATGCAGGGGTATATTGATCTTCACGGACTTGGTGTTAAAGATGCACAGGATGCATTTGAAAATTTTTTCAAAGATGCAGTTACAACAGGAAAAAGAGCGGTTCTGGTTATACACGGGCGAGGACTCTCTTCACCTGTAAAGCCGGTTTTAAAAAACCGTGTTCAGGAATGGCTGACATCAGGTCCTTTAAGAAAATGGGTGATCGCATTCTCAAGCGCAAGAAACTGTGACGGCGGAACCGTGCAACCTATGTTCTGCTCAGAGAACGCCCGTTTACAAAGCGTTTCAGAAAAAGGTGTATAAAATAGTAAGATTGATCTTGTTCACCGGAGATTTAACCCCCATTCGGCTGAGCGTTCGACTGAGCTCACGCCGAAGTCTCATGTCGAAGCCTGCCCCCCTTCCCTGAAGGGAAGGGGTCGGGGGTTAGGTTCGGGAACTTTTAACAGCCCCCTTTACAAAAGGGGGAAATAAAATATTATGTTGAATTAACGTTAAATAAAATCGTAATCACGCAGAACAGAGATAAGCCTTTCTGTTTCATGATCCAGCCTGTTCATCAGATAATCTACCCTATTCAAATCACTCTCTTTTGCAGCTGATTCTGCTTCATAAGCAATATCTCTGAGAGTATGTGCTGAAATATTTGCCGCCATTCCTTTGACAGAGTGTGCTTTCAGCCGTGTCATTTCAGCATTATTTTCAATAACATATTTCTTAATATCTTTAATCTCATCCCTCAGATAAAGAGGAAAATTTTTCATAATATTTTTGGCAATCTTTTCATCTCCGCCCAATCTGGCTATAAATTCTTCTTTGTCAAAAATATGCTTAGGATCCGGGATTAAATAACTTCCGCATTCAGCGGGCAAAGTTTCCGAAGTCTTTACATTATGCTTTTCTGATAAGATTCTTTTGACAGCGGCAAATAATTCTTCAGGCTGAACCGGCTTGGAAAGATAATCATTCATTCCCGCGGCAAGGCATCTTTCCCGATCCTGAGTAGTTGCATTTGCTGTCATGGCAATAATGCAAATCTTTGAATCAGGAATTATGAATTGAGAATCATTATCTACATTCCTAATTCCTAATTCGTAATTCCTGATTCTTCTTGTTGCTTCAAGTCCGTCCATCTCCGGCATCTGAATATCCATAAGAACAAGATCATATCTCTTTTTTTGTACAGCCTCAACAGCCTCTTTGCCGTTACAGACAACATCAGGAAAAATCCCGATTTTTTTCAGCAATATCAAAGCCAGCTTCTGGTTGAACGGATTATCTTCAGCCATCAGAACACGGAATGAATCAGGGATTAATATTTCATGCTGCATGTTGCAGGGCGCATGGCTCAGTTTATCCTGCGACCTGCCCCCTGCGACCTGCGACCTGCCCCCTGACTCAAATTTTGCCGTAAACTGAAATGTCGTTCCTTTTCCCGGCTCACTCTCCGCAGTTATCTGCCCGCCCATGAGTTCAACAAGTTTTTTTGAAATAATAAGCCCAAGTCCTGTTCCGCCGTATTTACGGGTTGTGGAAGCATCTGCCTGAGAAAACGGCTTAAAGAGACGTTTAATATGCTCTTTTGGGATACCGATGCCGGTATCTGTTACTGAAAAAGACAGAGAGACTTCAGAGACCTGCCGGGTTTCAACTGATTTTATATCGGACCCGCGGGTCTTTTCAGCGGAAACCCTGATATTTATCTCTCCTTTTTTCGTGAATTTGACAGCATTATTCACCAGATTCAGAATAATCTGGCGAAGACGGCTGGGATCTCCTTTCAGCAGACAGGGAACATCAGGAGAGATATAAGATTGCAGCACCAGACCTTTTTCAGATGCTTTCATTTTCAATATGCCGGTTGTCTTTGTAAGCAGATTTTTCAAATCAAAATCTGCTGATTCCAGTTCAATCTTCCCTGCCTCAATTTTTGAAAAATCAAGAATATCATTAATCAGTGACAAGAGTATTTCAGAAGAATAAAAAACCATATCAGCATATTCCCGCTGTTCAGATGTCAGATTTGTCTCCAGTATCAGCCTGCTCATGCCGATAATCACATTCATCGGGGTTCTGATTTCATGACTCATATTGGCTAGAAATTCGCTCTTTGTGCGTGTAGCTGATTCAGCCGCCTCTTTTGCCTTTCTCAATTCTTCTTCAGCTTTTTTGCGCTCTGCAATATTCCATACTGAATCCATCATCAGAGCAAGCTGACGGGCGTCTGAATTTTCATAATCAGAAGATTTGTTTGCAACCCCGATAACCGCCTCAATCTTACCTTCAATAATCACCGGAGTTGTCAGAAATCTGTAGAGACAGGTATGTCCTTCGGGATACCCTTTTTTCAGAGGATGAGGGGACTGAAAATCATTGATTATAATCGGACCCGTTCTCTTACCGCCTCACCCCATGCGCCGGTTTTATCAATATGATAAAGAGTCTGAGGGGCTATAATGCGACATTCTTTCATTACATCTTTTGACCATGTATTAAGAATAAATTCTCTTCTCTCCTCATTGTAATAATAGATGTATCCGATTTTGCTGCCGGTCAGTATGATCGCTTCATCAAGGGCATACTCGAGCAAATCTTTTGTATTATCGGTTTTATATTGTGAAATTCTCAGAAGAGATTCAAGGCGTGCCTCATTAAGTTTCAGGTATTCTTCCGCCTGCTTACTGGCGGTAATATCGCGCACATGAGATATAAAATATATGGGATTGCCCGCAGCATCCCTTATGAGTGAACTGCTCACCCGCCCCCATACAATATGATTCTGCCGGTTAATATATTTTTTCTCAAATTCATCAGTGGAAATTTGACCTTCAACAGCGTGCTGAATGAACCGGGTACTTTTTTCCGGAGAATCAGGATGGATAACATCATTGACAGTCATCTTTTCCAGTTCCTGTGATTCATAGCCGAACATTTCGCACAGCTTGCGGTTGACCTTGATAAACCTTCCGTCTGTTCCCACCAGACATACACCGACATTGGCATTTTCAAATGACTGACGGAAAAGTTCCTCACTTGTACGCAGCAACTCTTCAGCACATATGCGTTCAGAAATCTCTTTTGCCAGCCGTCTGTTCCAGTAGAGTGTTATTCCGATAATAACTATCAAAACGCCGCCGATTCCCAGGCCCCATTTGAATATCAGACGCCAATATGCCGAGCTTTCATAAACTACCGGAAACCATTTATTAAAAAGATTATCTACTTCCTTCTGAGTAACCGCGGTAACAGCTTTATTCATAATACCGACAAATTCATCCCAGTCCTTGCGAATTGCAAACATCAGCGGTTCACTCTGATAATTCTGGACTCCTGAAATTTTCAGATTGGTCAGTCCGTATTTCTGAATCATATACCCTGAAATAGCCATATCTCCGATATAAGCATCTGCCTGAGAATTTGAAACAGCCTTCAGAGCCTCTTCAATATTCTCCATCTGAATTAAACTGATTTCCGGGTATTGAGCGGCTATTTGTTCATAACTCCTTAATCCTTTAGTATAAAAAACTTTTCTCCCTTTTAAAACGCTGAAGCTGCCTAAAAAAGATATATTATTCTGATGTATAACTCCCCATGTTGCAAAAATAATGGGTTTGCTGAAATTGACATAAGATTTGCGTCCGGGAATATTGTAAGAATAAATAATATCCAAATCCCCTTTTTTTAACATATTATCAGTATCTGACATGGGAACAGGAATCAATTTGAAATTAATTCCGATTTTGCTGCCGATGAGACGGACGTAATCCGCTGTATATCCGACAGGTTTTCCTTCAGGATCAATAAATCCGAAAGGCTCGAAATTCTGATAAGCCTGTATCCTAACGGTTTTATGCTCTTTTATCCAAAGTTTTTCTGATTCAGTAAGGCGGAGATTCCCCAATGTTCTGTAATAACGTTTTTCAGGATCCAATATCCAACGTTTTTCGATTTCAGCCAGTTCATTATTTGAAATGGAATCAAATCCTTTATCAACAAAAGCAAGAAGTTCTTTATTCTTTTTTAAAACTCCGGCATGAAATTTTTTTGAATAAAGTATCTCTTTACTGCATTCAAATTCGCCTGTTAATCCCAACTGCATAATATCCGAGGATGTGCTGAGGTATGAATCTGCCACTGCTCTGATATGTCCCTCTTTGGCGCTTAGAATTGCTTCCTGTGTGCTTTTAAACAGAATAAGCTCAATATCCGGGTAATTTTTTTTCAGATATTCCTCCTGAGATGAATTCTGAATAACCCCGATTTTCTCTCCTGAGAGTTCACTGAGAGATAATATCTTCTCCTGTTTTAACGGAAAAAAGAAACAGAATGAATTTTCATATAATTCCTGAGAAAATATCATCCATTCTTCGCGTTCATGAGTAACAGCAAGCCCTGAATGAATATCTGCATTGCTGTTCTTTATATTTTCCAGAGTTTCATTCCACGTTGAAGGGAGAAATTCTGTTTTCTGTCCTGTTTTTTCAGACCAGAGATTCCAAATATCAACAAAAATACCTGCTGGTTTTCCTTCTGTATTGATAAATGTAAACGGATAGAAATTTCTGCTCATGCTGATAACAAGGGTATCTTTTGCCAAAGCAGAAACTGCGGGAATTTCTCTGAGAGGATTCAGGTCTGAATCTGTCTGCTGAGAGAAACATATTCCCTTTGTTATTATAATTATAAAAATAATAAAAAGAGATTTGAATTTAATGAAATATTTCATGAAGGATCCTTTTTTGATATACTGAAAAGAATCTGTATCTGCAAGGATTATGGTTAAGAAAAGGATTTTAATCAAATACCGTCCTTAACTGCAATCCTTGACATCTACACGGATTATGGTTAAGAAAAGGATTTTAATCAAATACCGTCCTTAACTGCAATCCTTGACATCTACAAGGATTATGGTTAAGAAAAGGATTTTAATCAAATACCGTCCTTAACTGCAATCCTTGTAGATAATCCGCGATTCATAATTGGGAAACTGCTATATGCTTCATGGACTGCGGGATAATTCCGTGAGCCGCAATATCATCGCTGATACGGCTAATATGCTCATCAAGAGACTGCTCATTATCATTCCAGATATATGGCTTATCCTGAGAAGGCGTTTTTCCAACCACCTGAAGAACCGCTTCATACAGCGGAAGAGTTGCCGGAGACAGAGATTGTCGGGCGTCATAATGCCCTGACATTGCGTAAGTCCTTAAATCCACTGCCTGAACTCCGAAGATTAATGCAACTGCCATATATTTCTGAAAAAGCTCTATAGAATAACGAAGCAGATTTGCAGAGCCGAATCCCTGACTGCTGATATTCTGATTAAACTGCTCTGCATGGGTCGGAAACCGATCCGCCAATGAATTGCCAAAAAAACCGAGAATCGGAACCATTGAATTTCCTGAAATCTGCAGTCCTTTTAATCCGATATTTGCCTTGCGCTCTGTATTTCCTACCAGAGACGGGGATAATCCTCTGTTAAATTCAGGGGCAACAAGGAGAGCGATCTGCACATCCAAATGCTTTGCCAACATCCCGATATAATACCGCATCTGATCCATACCGATTCCGATATATTCTCCGAGAAAATTGCCGCAATGATAATCTGCGTTATTTTCCACATCAATCAGGGGATTATCTGTTACTGAATTGATTTCAATTTCAACCTGTTTAAAAACATTGGCAAAACCCTCAGCAATCGGACCCATATACTGAGGCAGACAGCGCATTGAATAACGATCCTGTATCAATCCGTTTTTATATCTGTTATGATTTCCGTTTAATTCATCTTTTATCAGTTTTGAACCTGAAAGCAACTGAAGCATCTGCTCTGCAATCCATATCTGACCCGGCTGGGGTTTATACTGATGAATAAACGGATGAAATGACTGATTTGTGCCGTTAAGTCCCTGAATAAACAAGGCGTGTGATCCGAGAGATAAAGCCAGTAAAATATCCGCATGATACAGAGAATTGACAGCAATTCCGGTCATCATTGATGTGCCGTTGATCACCGCCAGCCCCTCTTTGGGAGCCAATTCTATTCTTGGCAAGCCGAGGCGTTCAAGTGCTATGAGCGAATCAGTCACCTCTCCTTTGAAATTCACTTTAAATGATGAATCCAATCCGATAACTGATCCAAGGAGATAAGACAACGGCACCATATCCCCGCTTGCACCGATAGAACCGAATTCATGAACATGGGGAGTAACTCCTTCATTCAGAAAGATTTCAAACCGGCGGATAATCTCAAGACGGATTCCTGATATTCCCTGCAAGAGAGAGTTCATCCGCAATAACATGCCTGCGCGAATATCCGGGATCGGTAGGATATTCCCTGCTCCTGTTTTATGAGGAAAGGCAATATTATTTTGAAGTTCAGCCGCCTCTTCTTTGGATAGGCAAAGATTTGACATTCCGCCAAAGGATGTGGTAACGCCGTAAATCGGCTTGTTATTCTCAACAGCATGAATCACATAGGCATGGGAGGCGGCAACACGCTCTATGACTTCTTCGTCATTGGTAATAGAGACTTTTCTGTTATGAATGGCAACCTGTGCCGCATCTTCTATGGTCAGATGTTTACCGTCTATAATAATAGGATGATTTTGCATTGTTATTTTCCTTTTGATTAAGTTAAAGCATAAACCTAACCCCCTGCCCCCTTCCCTGAAGGGAAGGGGATAAGATGCGGGCGGCGTGTTTCCCCTTCCTTTTAGGGAAGGGGTCAGGGGTTAGGTTTATCGCTTCACCCACCCTGCTTAATCTCTTTTATAAAATTCAAATTATATTTACCTGTTGCAGATACAGGAATTTTGTCAACGATTTTTATACGGCGAGGCATGGCATAAGGTTCAAGATTTTCAGAAGCAAACGCCCGGACATCCGCTTCGGTTATCGTTCCTTCTAATATCGCCGCAATCTCATTTTCCCGTCCCGTATCTCCGGGAACAGAAAAAACAAGAATATTTTTTACCCCTTTGATTTTCATGAGTTTATGCTGAATCTCTTTTAAATCAACCCGCTTTCCTGCTATTTTGACAATATCATCTGATCTGCTCATCAATACAAAGCGATCTTTGTCATGCTCCGTATGATGATAAGCTGCCCGGTCTCCGGTAATAAAAAAACCGTCTGCATCTTCCTTCCCGTTCCCATGCTCCGGCGTGGGAACGGCGGGAGAAATAAAATCAGATCGGATACATAGATGTTCATCTTCTATTTTCCAGTCTATATTGTCAAACGGCTTAAAAAATTCTTCATTGTATGACTGACAGCGCGTGGCAATTCCGCCTGTCTCTGTGGAACCGTATATTTCGGTAATTCCGATTCCTGTCTGATTATAAAATTCAATGCTCTCTGTTTTATTCAGAGGACTTGCAGATGAAAAAGCTGTTTTAACAGAAATATCTTTATCCATGCCGCTCTGATTCAATGCTTTGTAATGAATCGGAATACTGACAAGGATTGTCGGATGGGCAATTTTTATGGCAGAGATAATCTCTTTTGGAAAGGTGTAAATATCCGGCATAACGCTTGCAGAAGATACAAACGGAAGTAGAACAGAAAAGAGCAATCCGTAAATATGATAGGGCGGGACTGTCGCCATGATAATATCTTTATCTGAAACATTAAATTTTTCAGAAAGATAAATCGCTTCTCCAATCAGATTTCTGTATGTCTTTGCCCATATTTTAGATTTTCCGGTTGAACCGCCGGTAAAGAGCTTTAAAAAGATTTTATCCGGATCAATCGTTTCAGTCATGTAGGGCGGACTAAGCGCAGCGTGTCCGCCAAACTCTAAGGGTTTTTGAAAACCCTTAGGGTTTTCCGCCTTGTTCCCAATCTCCAGATTGGGAACAAAAGAAGGAGTTGGCGTGATGATTCTCAACCCTGCTGGAAGATTCTCTGTCTTATCCCCGATTGCTTTGGTAAAGCCGGTTTCCTCCTGTAGCTCTTTAAGAACATGCTTTGAATAAGCATAAGGAACGACTAAAACCGAATCAGATACAGCAGATGCCAAAACAGAGGCGGCAATCAATCCTTTATCTTCTGTAGCCAGACAGAGAATCTTCCCTTTTTCTGATGAGGAAGTAAATTGTTCGCTGATTCCCGCGGCAAGCTGATAAATATCTTCATAAGTATATGTTGAAATAACAAAATCCTTTTTTAAATTTTGATGTTGAAAAAGGATTTTGTTCAATTGTAAAGTTTTTTTTTCTGATGTTGTCATAATTATCCTTATCTTAAAGACCCCTAAGGGTTTTTAAAACCATTAGGGTCTTATGAATTGCGGCGGCGTCATTCTGCCTCCGCTCACATCCTGCATCTGAACGCCGGATATTTCTTCACACAGCGTATTATCAAGATCGTAAATCCAAAGATTCACTGTAAATGCTTTTGGATTTATCTTTTCAGCAGGCAGGACTTTACAAAGATATGTCTCTTCCGGGTGAGTCAATTTTAATATCAGACGCTTTTGAAATCCTACGGGAAATCCTATAATACCTGCATATCTCTGTCCCCATACACATGCTGCGTGAAATGCCGCATCAAGGGGGAAGGGAGAGCCTAAAGTGCAATGAGAGCCTGACACTGCGGGGAAGAGCGTTCCGCTTTTTATGTATGCGACAGCTCCTTTTTCACAAATATGAAGCCGGGTGATATTCTGATATGCGGGACCAAAAGGGACAAGCTGCTGATATATCTTATCCGGGTAAATCTCAAAGAAGTGAGAAATTGGAAAAGAGAAATGAGAAATTTCCATTCCGCTTGTTTCCATATCATAGCCCGGAAACAAGAGCCTCACATGCTCTTTAGGGCGGGTGATATTTCCTATTTTGGATATGCTGATCAGCTTTGAAATAATATTACCGGAGTCATCAGCTTCAATATCAATAAAGAGATCTATCTTGGGTTCATCCGGTTTAATATATAAAAATTTCTTAAACTCAGCATGAATCATACAGTTTATATTTATATCAGGCAGATATTTTTTCACACACGCCGCTAATATCTGCATTGCTTCCACAGCGGGAAGAACAGGTTTTCCTTCAACCTTATGATCCATCATATAAGGATAAATTTTTATCTCTACAGGTTCTCTTATTTTGGAAAATTTTTCCATAAATACAAGGTCTTTTCATCAATTGCAACAGGTTTTCCGCAAGTATTTACCGCACAATGCTTTGTAAATCCCTGACATACAATTTCAGATGTTTTGCCGTGAATGATAACATAATCAAATTGAACTTTTACCCGTTCAATATCCGAAGGGCGGGTATGTATCCACATCAGATCATCATAATAAAGCGAAGCAAAATATTTCACCCCTATTTCAATAATCGGATAAAGATAACCGCCCTCTTCAACTTCACGGTACGAATAAGCCGCATCACGCATTAAAGAGGTTCTCCCTAATTCAAAATAATGCAAGTAATTTGAATGATATATAACGCCTGATCGGTCGGTATCAACATAAAGTGTACGATGCTGACATCTATGCCAGACATTACCGTCACTTTTATTTATTACATATCTTTCATCACCATTATATACCTCCAGTATAAATGGTTTAGGTTTCACGAAATATTTCTCCCGTTCTTATTATTATTTGAAAGAAGCTAAATTTTTTTGAAAAAACTTAGCTTCTCCACTCTGATTTCCCGATCTCTTTTCACAGCCAAAGACAGATAATCAAGAATATCATGAGCTGTCATGCCGTCCTCTCCTTTATCTTTGGCGGCAAGATCACCGGAAAGCCCATGAATAAAAATCCCTTTCCGTACAGCCTCATAAATAGGCAAGCCCAGCCCAAACATTGCCGCAATTGTTCCTGTCAGAACATCTCCGGATCCCGCTGTTGCCATGCCTGAATTTCCTGTCATATTGATAAAAACCCGTTCATCAGGATAACCTATCAGAGAATGCGCTCCTTTCATAACAATTACAGCATTTAATTCCTTTGCAGTATTTTGAAGAACAGCAATTTTATCCGCATTTATCTCCTGAACTGATTTACAGGTAAGTCGTGCCATCTCCCCTGTATGCGGAGTCAGAATTGTCGCCGCTTTTCGTTCCCTGATAATCTCCGGTGTATTGCATAGTGCTGTTATCCCGTCTCCGTCTATGAGAAGAGGCTTGGTAATCTCTTTTGTCAGTTCCCTTGCCAATTGATGAGTCTCTTCATTAAGAGAGAGTCCGGGACCAAGTATAACCATATCCATTTTTTCAGATAAATCAAGCAGAGCATTTTTATTCACTAATGAAATGCTTCCTGATAGCGTCTCTTTTTGAGGAATAAAGACAATCTCACTCCCTTTGTTGGCAATAAACGGTGTCATAGATTCAGGCGCTGCAAGCCGTGAATAACCGCCCCCGGCTTTCAAAAATGAGTATCGCGGCAAAATACGGCGCGCCAAAGTAGCAGGATGCTCCGGCAATAAATAATGCTTCTCCGAAATCCCCTTTATGAGCGATCTGATTTCTGCCCGGAAGTTCAGGAGGATAATTGACAGCAATCTTCAGAGAATCATCCGTATAAAGAGAGGGCGGAAAAGATATATGTGTAACAGAAAGCTCTCCGCCGAGTGCATATCCGGGAAAAAGAATATTTCCGAGCTTGGGAAGTCCAAAAGTAACTGTGTAATCTGCTTTGACAGATGTTCCCATAACTTGACCTGTATCTCCGTGAACCCCGGATGGAATATCAAGGCTTAATACGGTTTTCTTACTATTGTTAATCAGTTCAATAACATCTCGGTAAAGCCCTTCAACATTGCGGGCAAGACCTGTGCCGAATATTGCATCTATTATTGCGTTACAGTGCCATATCTCTGTTTTTACTGATTCGGCAAATTCGATTCTCTCAATATCTATTGGAAAACGGGATATAATGTCAAGATTCAGTTTTGCAGCGCCTTTGAATTTATTCGGATCTCCGAGAATAAAGACTTTAACATCTCCTCCATTTGAATGAATCTTCCTGGCGACAACAAATCCGTCCCCTCCGTTATTTCCGATTCCGCAGAATACAAGAAATCTTTTCCCTTTAATTCCGACCTTTTCTGATAACAGATTGTATGCCGCATGACCTGCATTCTCCATAAGAATCTCTTCAGGGATGCCGAATTGCTCAACAGCGGCTTTGTCCATTCTTCTCATTTCAGAAACTTTGCTGATTTTCATTTTTTTATATATCCAATGTTATGCCGGTTTACCACAAAGACACAAAGACACAAAGAATTCCTAATTCATCCTTATACTTAACAACGGAACAGGACATCGCCGGAACATCTTTTCTGCGGTTGTACCGAATAGAACCCCTGCAAGATTGCTGCGTCCTTTTGTACCCATAACCATAAGATCAGCGTCTTCATCTTTGATTGCCTGAACCAATTCCAGAAAAGGAACTCCGATTCTGAATACCTTTTTAACAGATGGGGATATGCTTTTTATCAGTTTATCAATCTGTTCTTCCCTGTCCTGTTTCTGAATACTGATATATTTTTCAACAGAAAGACTGGAATATTCCATAGCAATCTTTTCAACAGCATCTACATCTCTTTTATTGATGACATTGACAACTATCAGTTCAGCATTCAGGCTCTCCGCCAATTTGGAAGCGTATCTTACTGCCTCGGCTGAATACTCGGATAAATCAAACGCTACCATAATCTTACGAATATCTTTCATGATTTTTTCTCCTTTACTGAAAAAATTTCCTATTCGAGCCTTTGTGTCTTAGTGTCTTTGTGTTTTTTTAACACCAGGACACAAAGGCGCAAAGACACAAATATACCTAAAAATCTTCCATATCATCATCAGATAACGGAATAATCTGCTCCGGTCTGATACTTTTATTTTGTGATTCCGACGATCTTTTCTTTGATATTAAAGATTTAGAATCTTCATCCTCTTTCCTTGTTCTTCCCTTTATCAAAACCATAAGTTCATTTGCAAATGATTTCATCACTTCTGCCTGTGAATTCATTAATTCAGAGGCAGAAGCAGACTCCTCGGCATTTGCGGCACTTTGCTGAACAACATTCTCTATACTTGAGACAGCTTTATTTATCTGTTCTATTCCATGGTTCTGTTCATCAGAAGATACAGCAATGCCTCCCACCAATTCCCCTACTCTTGATATACTTCCGGTCACTTCGGAAAATGCTTTATCTGTTCTTTTTACAAGCTCCGATCCTTCATTTATCTTTTTCACTGTATCTTCAATAAGTTCTGCTGTATTTTTTGCTGCTTCCGCTGTGCGCATGGCAAGATTTCTTACTTCATCGGCAACAACAGCAAATCCTGCGCCTGATTCGCCTGCTCTTGCCGCTTCAACAGCCGCATTCAGCGCCAGAAGATTTGTCTGAAACGCTATTCCGTCAATTGTTTTTATAATTTTGGATGTCTCTTCACTGGAACTGTTTATTTCATTTATAGATTTTGTAAGCCGTGTCATTGCGTCATTTGCTCTGGTAATTATTTCTTTTACTTCTTTCATAAGGTTATCAGCCTGATTAGCATTCTGTGCGTTATGAGTGGTCATTGAAGAGATTTCATTCAAAGATGAAGAGGCTTGTTCCAGAGATGCCGCCTGATCAGATGTCCCTTCTGCCAATAACTGACTGGCTGAAGAAATCTGGTTTGAAGCTGATAAAACCTGTTCAGCAGACTCATTGAGACCGGTTGCAATCCTGTTGACGGGCTGGATCAGATATTTTTTTATAATAAGATAAAGTATTGTAAGCAAAATAATATTTAATAAAATAGCCGCAATAACTGTATTAAACATATCTTTCCGAAGTTTCTCATTCATAAATTTCGGAGTAAGATAAATTTCGATACTTCCCAGTTTTTCTTTATCTTTTAAAATATCCCTTTTTCCTGTGATTAGTCTGTTACTCTCAATATTCTCTTTGATATTAACATGATTCCACTCATTATCTCTTTTAAAGCCCTGAAAAATATTATTTTTATTATCTTTGACAAGAACAGCATAAACGTATTTTTCCATCATTTTCGATTTTATAAGCTCTTCAGCCATATTTTCATCTATATCCCATAATGGATTTACCATATTTTTTGACATTTGAATAACTGAAATTTCAGCATTCTGATACAGTTCTTCAGTCAGCCTTGAATGGGTGGTTGTAAAATTGTAATATGCCAGTCCGGCAAATAATGAAGTAGTAATTATGCTGATAATTATGCTTATTTTAGATTGTATGCTGTTACTGATTCTCAATTTGTTTTTCATTTATTTGAATCCTCAATTAATTCATCCCGTTAAAAAAAATTTCAGGAGTAAAAAATTAAGATTATGCACTTCTGTGAGTCTTTTAGAAATACTTATAATATCGGATTAATCTATTAGTTGTCAATTACTAATGCAAATTAAGAATTGAGAATCATGGATTGGGAATCAGGAATTTTTTAATATTTTATCAAATGCTTCTTTATATGCCTTTTGCCGGTAAGAGCAGAAATCATCAGTATTCCAGATGGTCTCTGTGTGATCCAACGCCTGCCCCATACACCCGGACTGACAGAAATTCCGCCAATTGCAGTTCGTCGCATTTTGCAATAATGTTTCTCCGGTTTGAAAGAGCATTGCATATTTCTGCCATTTTATCTGACTGGATCAGTTGAGAAAGTCGTCTGAGAAAAGAGATTTCCCAGCCTGAATTCATCTCTCATCATCAGGACGCATGGATACGCATCCCCGTTTGTATCTGCTACAATCTGTTTTCCCACAGGACACCAGATGTCATCATCAGAAATATTTTTCGGGATATTGAGCATAAATCCAGTCAATCCGCAGGTAAGATCAATATTACAGGTCTTATTTTTTTGCAAATATGAAATATATTGAAAAAATGATTCATATTGTTTGAGATTCATGCCTGATATATTATCCCATTCTTTTTTTGCACTGCCGACTTTGCGAAGCGGAAGAAAACGTATTCTTGTGATTTCAAGCTGATTTGCCAAAGAGATAATTCCCGGAAGATCATGAAGATTCTGTTTCATGATTGTTGTGCAGAGGGTTATTCTCTTTTTCATTCCCGCGTCCTGAAGATATTTTATCCCTCTGACTGCTTTATTAAAATTTCCTTTACCCCGTATGGCGTCATGAACTGCTGATGATGCTCCGTCAAGACTGATCTGGATTGAAATATTTTTATCTGCAAAAAAATATGCCCATTCTTTATCAATCAGGGTTCCGTTGGTGAGAATCTCTATTTCAGGGGATTTGGAAGCAGTATATTCAACAGCTTCTTTGAATTGAGGATAAAGCAGGGGTTCCCCTCCGCTGAATGTAACAGATTTACCGTTCTGCTCTGAAAATTCATCAATCAGGCGAAACAGCAAATAAGATGGAAAATCCTCTTTACCTGCCCCCATTCCCTGAAGGGAAGGGGGTAGGGCGAATAATTATTCCCTACTTTCTTCAGGGAATGCAAGTCACTTCATACTGATGAACATAGCAATGAGGACACTTCAGATTACATCGCGTTGTGAGATGAAAAAAAAGAGACTTGAGAACAGGTAATCGTTTTGAAGATTTGCAGAAAAGAAAACCCTTTGCTCTTCAGTTGCTCCAGAACATACAAAACATCCTGATTTGCTGACTCTCTTGGGACTCCGTATTTCAGCACGAGTTTTTCGCTGATTGCATCAGGATGTTCCCGATTTTCAAGAGATTGTGCAATCTCAAGAGCAGAATTATTCAATACAAGCCATTCAGGTTTGTTACAATGAAGAAGGATATAATTCTCTCCCACTTCATTTTCATCAGGATATGTAAAGAAAGATTTATGATTCAAATTCAAAAGAGAAAACCCTAAGGGTTTTAAAACCCCTAGGGTTTAAAAGATTGTCAATCCTTAATCAGTTTACATCATTCTTTTAAAAAGCTCCGGTACCTGTTCCTGTGCCGACATTGGGGCTACAAGCCTGAGCTGGTCCAGATCTGTTCCAGAATATCCTCCTGGGTATAAGTGATAATCCGGGGACGTTCATATTTGGGAATAATTTTCTCTTTTTCCGTTTGAGATTCCCTTACGGTGTTTAATATTCTTTTTTCCATTTTTTATTTTCACTCCTTTATCCGATAAAACCCTAAGGGTTTTGGAAAACCCTTAGGGTTTTTTTATATAAGGTTGTTATCTCACTTTTGCTTTCCCGAATGTCACCTTGACCGGACCATAACTTTCGCTATCTCCGTCATATTCAACAGCTTCCAATTTGTAGTAATAGGTATTCCCTTTTTTCACGTCATAATCTGTATAAGAATAAGAAGCAGGAGTAGATGCGCCGCCTTCAGCGGGAATAAGACCGCCTATAGTCAGATAATCACCATCTTCTGAATCGCTGCGGAGAATATGGAAGCCTGCAGTTGTCAATTTCAGAAAGGGTTTTCCAATTCAGTGTAATACCCTCTTTTGTTGCAGAGCCGGTAAAAGAAGCCAGTTTAACCAGAAATACGATATTGCCTGTACCGCCATCCGGGGTACTGTAGTTATAACCATTGTATCCGGTAACAATTGGATGCCATTACTACCTGAAGAGCTGGTAGCTCCGAAGTTGCCAAAACCAGCCTGGCTACGGCTAATTCCGGGAGTGCCTCCTTTCGATGTTCCTGCTAAACCTACGACCACCTTCACCGCCCGTTCCTATACTTCCAACATTACACCGCGCCCCGGTACTTCATGAATCACATTATTGATGTAATAGCAGTCATGTCTTAATAGATAAAATGCCTAAATTATCAATACCGCCGCCGCATTCCTGCATTTCCGCCGTTACCGCCGCTGCCCGCTTTACCGCCTGTGCCGCCTGTGCCGCCGTAACCGCCGTCGCCTCCGTTAGCAGAACACCGCAATTCCAGCATCCATCGCCGCCTGCTCCGCCTGCTCCGCCTGTGCCGCCTTTGCCGCCTGTACCGCCTGTACCGCCGTTACCGCCGATTCCCGCCTGTTATATCTGTGCCATCGGTATTATTTTGAGTAATAACGCAGCACTGTCAAGTGTCAATGTAGCGTCGGATTCATTAAAGATACCGCCACCGTTTCCGCTCCGTTACCGCCGGCACCGCCAACGCCTGCCATCTGCGCCCGTACACCCTCCGAGTTCTCCATTTCCGCCTGAACTGTACCATTCCGAGGAGCAGCCGCCTGGTCCGCCATCTCCAGTAGATACCGGCATTACCTGATGTTTGGGAAAGATTACTTCCATCTCGAGTCACCGTATGTTCCGACATATCCTGTACCGCCGGTGTCGACTGCATTCGTTATTTCTAAGGTCGCAATTAGTAAGCGTTCCAAAATAAGTTACCTTTATTATAAATACCGCCGCCATCTTCACCGGTAAGTACCGGCAGTCCCTGCAGTAGCACCGTTCACACCGCCTTAGTCGCTTTACCATATCTAATTGTCATACCGGTTATTGTAGCAGTTTCGCCTGAATTAATCTTAAATACTCTTCAGGAGCAGCATTTCCACTGATAGAAAGATTGGTCTTACCCGGAGCCTGTAATAGTCATATCCTTATCAATGTAAAATGCGCTTTTTACAGCGGAATTATCCGTATCATCATTTTCTGTGATTATCGGACTTGTGCAGGTTACGTTTATTACACCACCCGGCGGCACCGAATCCATAGCACTTTCCAGACTAGCCTGATCGCATACTGTTACATCAACCGCCATAACGCCTGAATTTAAAGTCAATATCAGGGTGAATACAAAACACGCAATCAATAGAGACTTTTTCATTTTCTACTTACCCCCTTTTTGGAAGTGAGAAATGGAAAAAATGAAAAGTGAAAAATGAGAAGTGAAAATTTTTCATTTATTCACTTCTCACTTATGCACTTCTCACTTTTTTATTTCTCACTTCTCACTTAATTTATAAGCCCAAAACATTCCTCAAAATAAAGATAACATCCTCTATTCCTATTTTGTTATCTTTATTTATATCCGCTGTTTTTGAATTTTCACAAATACCAGATGGTTCTATACCTGAGAGCATCTTCAATGCCACAATCGCATCTTGCAGATAAACTTTACCGTCACAATTCACATCCCCTTTTATAAGATCGGTTGTAAAGGTCTTTTCTTCACTGAATGTAGTACCCACGCTATTGATTGCATAAGCTCTGACATAATACTTTGTATTAAATTTCAGACCTGTGATTGAAGCGGTAAATGTTCCGGTCCCGGTACTGTCTGTTGACGCAATATGCGAATAGACTGTAGGATCCGGTTTCGGATCAGTCGTAACATCAATAGTTGATTCACTCCAGAATACTCCCCTTACCGTAACATCTGAGTCGCCGGTTTTTTCAACTTTTGCCTCAACAGGTGCTGTTGAATCGGTAGGTTCTCCGATATTTATAATTTCAACAGTCGGAACGGTCAGAGTGGTGAAATTCAACTGATTCCCCAGGAAAGTACCCACATTGGTTAAAGCATAAGCCCTTGCATAATAAGTTTTACCCTGTGAGAGTTGAGTTGCAGCAACTGTAAAGTCTCCTATAAAACTTCCATCCACTTTACCGGCAGTTGTATGAGAAATTGCTACAGGATTTGTCCCATCTGGAATCTTTGCCTCACTCCAGCATATTCCTCTTTCTGTAATATTGACGAGAGTGACTACTTCTGAGATATTTCCTGTAATCTTTGCTGCTACTGCTGTTTTTTCAGTTACAGATTTTGTTTCAACTTTCGGTACACCCGGTTTATTATAAGTAACCTCGCTTCCATAAGCTGTACCTCTGGCATTTGTAGCGTAAGCTCTGACATAAATTACGCTGCCCGCTGTATCATCATCGGTAAATCCTTTTATTTCCGCTGAAAAATTAGTAATTGCTGTATCAGTAGGAACATCAGATTGGATACAGGTTGCTGTCTCTATTTTCGGCGTTGGTGTTTTACTCCAGCAGAAACCTTTTTCATCAATTTGAGTTGTATCCTGTTTCTCAACACTTCCTGAGAATTTTGCCGAATTTAATGTAATAGGTGTTGGTGGACTGTCAGTTGTTACTTTAGGATATTTTGCCTGAAGTGTAGTAAAATCTACTGTAATTCCGTAAAGAGTTGTATCGCTACTACTATTTTTGGCATACGCCTTAAATGAATAAACTGTGTTATCATCTAAACCTGTAACAGATATAGAAAATGAACCAGTTCCGGCAGTGGTTGCTGCCTCCTTACATTTTGTTACTCCATTTCCACTCCAGCATACCCCTCTCTGTGTATTAGGATCGCCGCCATCATTAAGAAGCGTGCCTTTTAAAGTGGCTTTTGTTGATTCAACATCACTTGCAGTATCTGTTTTAACACTCGGAGGACCTGACAATGTTTTAAATGTTATTACATTGCCATAGGTGGTGTCAACACTATTTGTAGCATAAGCGGCTGCATAATATGTTGTAAAGGTTTCCAATCCCGTAATAATGACACTGAATGCCCCGGTTCCTGGCGGTGAATAATCTTGATTACCATCAGTTATTTTAGGATTTGCTGATTTGCTCCAACATATTCCTCTCTTTATAATAGTTGCCCCACCATCTGAAGTGACATTTCCAACAACTGTTGCGCCTGAAGCTGTTTTAGCAGTTACTGTTGTATCAGTAGTAACTGTCGGCACCACCGGCGGTTTATAATAGGGTAGAGGGGCTCCGTATGATATGCCTGCTAAGTTGATCGCATAGGCTCTCACATAATATGTTGTATCCAGTGTCGGATTTTCTATCAGTTTGGTAAATTCACCTGTAGTAAAACTGCCCGTTGTAGTAGTATCCTTTGAACAAAAATCACCAACATTCGGCGTCGTTGATTCACTCCAGCATATACCTCTTTCAGTTACTGACGCGCCTCCGTCAGAAGCAATATCTCCGGTAACAAGACCGTTTGCATTTACGCTTACAGTTGATACAGTCGGTTTTGTCGGTGTTTTAAATTCTATCTGATCACCATATCCGGTTGAACTACTATTATTAGTAGCATAAGCCCTTACATAGTAAGTTTCTCCCTGCATCAGTCCTGTAAAATCAACAGTAAAAGTTCCTGTTCCTCCTGTAGTATATTCGTCGCATGTACCTGTTATAAGGCTTGGATTTGCCAATGTGCTCCAGCAAATACCCTTTTTACTTACAGTATAACCTGTTCCACCTGCTGATGTAACAGTTCCCTGTGCAGTTCCTTCTGTTGATGATGTAGCAGAAGCTGAATCAGTGGTAACACTTGGAACGCTGACAACATTATTGCCGGTACCATCTTGTCCGTTAACCCCGACATTGCCGCCTACTCCGCCATTTCCACCGTTTCCTCCTGCACCGCCAAGATATGAACCTGTACATAAACCTCCGCTGCCAGGTTGACCAAAACTTAACGGATCGCCGCCGCTTACATAACCGCCGCTATTGCCTCCTGTTCCGCCATCACCGCCGCATCCGCCATCTTGACGGCTACCATCACTGTTATATCCGCCTTTTCCACCCAACCTCCGAGTCCGCCGTTTCCGCCTGTACCCGGATTTCCGCCCGAGCCTTGCAGACCAGAATTGTTTCCGAAATAATTTGATGAGGTAGCTATATCAATGATTATATTGCCTGTGTTGTAAACTGCACCGCCGTCTCCGCCGTTGCCGCCCTGACCTCCGGCACCGCCGTCTCCGCCTAAGCCGCCTTTACCGCCTTTACCGCCTTCACCACCATTGCCTGTAGAACTGTTATACCCGTTTCCTGCATTACCGCCTTCACCGCCGTTTCCGCCATTTCCGCCATTTCCGCCGATTCCGCCGTTTCCGGCTTTGTTATACTGAAGTTTACATTCCGCCAGCGTCAAGGTACCATCATTAAAAATTGCGCCGCCGTTACCGCCGTTACCGCCGGTTTTACCATTATCTCCGGTTCCCCTTTTTCTCCATCGGTACCATCATAGCCATTGGGATGGGTTTCAGTTCCATTTTCTGTTGGAGAAGGTTTGTGTGTAACGTAAGTGCTTGCACTTCCAGCTACCGCCTGTAGCACCATTTCCTGCACGGTTTTCCTTCAATTCACATCGCGTCAATGTAAGTGTACCGCTGTTATATATTGCACCGCCATCTTCGCCATCTGTGCCAAATCCGATGCCTACAGGACTTCTACCATTTTGAAGCGTTAAATCCTCTATATTAACAGTTGCACCCTTTTCAATAATAAATATCCGTCCATTTGCTGGCGGAACCTGCGAAAGTGCTGCCGCAGTATTTGCCTGGATAATTGTGGTACCTAACCCGGCACCTTTGATAGTGATATTCTTTCCACTTTTTACCGTTATATCTTTTTCCGTCAATGTTCCGCCGGAAATCTCAATCAGATCCCCATCACCAGCTTCAAATATTGCATCTGCCAATTTACCATAAGGCACTGATCCGATTTTTATTGTTGCCTGCGCCATTGCACTGGAATTTATAACAAACCCCAATGCCAGTATCACGAGAAAAATACTAACAGATCTTTTCACATTACCCTCCTTATTTCTTCCTCTATTGTTAAAAAAATTTTACTTCAAAATAAAAAATATTTAAACAATCCTGAAAATACAAACTATTTATCAGGATGCTGATAAATAAAAAAACAACTCAATACCCTAATCTCCTCAACACTTTCTTTTATCCTCCCTTATTATTAAGATAAATCTCTTTTGTGCAAGGAGAGCTTGTTGCACTCCTTTAAACCATAGCCTATAGTGCTTAACTTTAGTAATTATTGTTAAGCAATATTCATGCCAAAATGAAGCGGGTCAACATAAAAATTTCCAACGGGTGCCGCTCTTCAGAGAGGGATTGTTAACGCCGCAGCCCTTAACATAAAATCGTAATTTTTTATCTGCATCACCCCCGGCATTCAATATTATTCTTTTTCTGAATAATATTATCAATTTTATTTTCTGACAAGACTTTATCTTATATCATTCATTTAATATTGTCAATTGTTGAATTAATGGGAATGATGCAAAATTTTTTTAGAAATTTATTGCATATAAAATCAGAAGATTATTTTCATCTTGTTCCCACGCTTTGCGTGGGAACAAGAAGAAACAGGCGGCACACGCGGCGCTTAGTCCGCCCTACATAATTATTCTGGAGATAGCCTCCAACGCCATTGTATAACCATAAACACCGCATCCGGTTATCTGTCCTGTTGCAATATCTGAAATCATGGATTTATGGCGAAAAGGTTCTCTTTTATATATGTTGGAAAGATGTATCTCAATTATCGGTACATTCAGTAAAAGAAGAGCATCCCTGATAGCAATGCTGGTATGAGTATAAGCCGCAGGATTGATAATCACGCCCCTGCATTTACCCATTGCATCCTGAATCTTTTCAACTATTGCTCCTTCATAATTGGATTGAAAAGTTTCAACATCAATCTCAAGTTTTTTTCCAAGCTCTTTAAGATTGATATTAATTTCATCCAAAGTTGTGGTTTCATATATTTCAGGTTCCCTTTTTCCGAGCATATTCAGGTTGGGACCGTTTATAACCAATATTTTTAAATTATTTTTATCTGTTTTCATAGTTAATTTATTAAAACCCTAAGGGTTTTTAAAAACCCTTAGGGTTTAGCCATCCGATTTTTAGCTCCGTAGGAGCGTTATATTTGTAGCCGTAGAAGCCCATTATCTCCATTTAAAGCTCCGTAGGAGCGTTATATTATAAATCCTGCAAATATAACGCTCCTATGGAGCTTTTTAACCTTGCAGATGTTCCGCATCTACAAATATAACGCTCCTACGGAGCTTTATCTGCTCTACATAATTTAACTTTTCAATTTTTCTATTGTTTTCTTGTAATCTTTAGAACCAAAAATTGCCGACCCTGCGACAAAGACATTGCGCCTGCAAGAGCAATTTTCTTTATATTCTTTTCACTTACCCCGCCGTCAACCTGAATTAAAGCAGAGAGTCCTCTCTCCTTAATTATTAAACTAAGAGACCGTATTTTGTCAATACTGTTTTCTATAAACGACTGCCCTCCGAAACCTGGGTTTACGCTCATAATCAGCACAAAATCAATATATTCAAGAACCCATTCAATAGCAGAGATTGGTGTTGAAGGATTCAGGACAACCCCGGCAGATACATCAAAAGATTTTATAAGTTGAATTGTTCTGTTCAAATGCGGACAGGTTTCTGCATGAACAGAGATAGAATTTGCTCCGGCTTCTGCAAAATCTGTAATATAACGATCAGGATGTTCAATCATCAAATGGACATCAAGAGGAAGATTTGTTATCCGTTTCACAGCCTTGACAATAAGAGGTCCCATTGTGATATTCGGAACAAAATGACCGTCCATGACATCTATATTATCCAATCAGCCCCTGCTTTTTCAACAGCCTTTATCTCTTCTCCCAGCCGTGAAAAATCAGCCGATAATATTGACGGCGCAATCAATTTCATAATTATTTCTTTCCTTTCTGATTAACCTGCTTGATTCAAATTCAGCAGAGCAAAAAAGTTTGTAGTACCGCCTTCAGGCGGTACGGCGTGCTGCGGTAAATATCTGATTTCACACTGACCGCCTGAAGGCGGTACTACAAACTTTTCAACATTTTAGATATACTGCATAATTCTTTTGAGTTATATTTCTGATAATCGGATGCCAATATTCATAAGTAGCCTGACTTAACAGTATATCCATTTCTTTTCTATGGTCATGATAATATGAAAGAGCATCATGAATCTGAGCAGATGTAAGCTGCGGAAAATTCCATAATATTTCTTCAACCGAGTTTCCCAACTGATACTGTTCAACAACAGTCCGTATCATAATGCCTGTACCGAGAATAATCGGTTCTCCGCTTGCAACGCCATTGACTTTGACTATATGCGGATGTTCTGTTCTTTCAACAGATTTTCCATTATAAAGTAAATTTTTATTCATAAAATGAAACTTTTAAAACCATTAGGGTTTTTTAGCCAACCCGTTTAAAACAGACTGCAAAAAAGCGTGTCCATGTTATTAAGATGCGGAAAAGTTCTTAAATATCCATCCTGAGTGATAAGGGAACGCACTTTATCCGGCAATCCTTCAATATCTTTTTGCACAATAAAATCAGAGTGTTTATCCAAAAATGCCTTTACAACCTCTTCATTCTCTTCCGGCTCTGTGCTGCAAACTGCATATACTATAATTCCGGATGGTTTAACAAGATGAGCAATGTTATCCAAAAATTTTATCTCTCTTTTTTTATAATATGTCAAGTCTTCTTTGAATACAGACCATTTTGCATCCGGGTTTCTTCTCAGTACTTCCAAGCCGTGAACATGGGGAATCAACAAGAGATACGATCAAATAATTGAGAAATGGGAATCGGTTCATTGAGATCGTGGACGCTGGTTTTGACAATAGAAACGCCGAGGCGATTCATCTCGAGTTAAGTTTTTTTAATTTCTCCTCTTCTTTGTCAACAGAGATAATCATACCGGAATTATTCATTAATTGAGCAATATGTCCGGTCTTTCCTCCAAGACCCGCACACGCATCCAGAATTATTTCGCCCGGCTTTGGATTCAGCATATAAGCAACAAGTTGAGCCGCCTCATCCTGTACCTGAAACCATCCTTTTTTCAAATGTCTCCATTTCCGGTATAGATGTTTCAGGATTAAAAAAAGATATGGCATCCGGCGCATAAGGGATTGATGATTCAATCCTCTCAGCTTCATTTTTAATTGCGGTTATCAATTCTTCACGGTTTGTTTTCAGCGTGTTAGTACGAATTGTAATCGGAGGAATTGTATTTATGGCATTACACAGTTTTGTTGTCTCTTCTGCTCCAAATCGCTTTTGCCATCGTTTTATAAGCCATCCTGGAAGTGAGAAATGAGAAGTGAGAAGTGAGAAATTTTGAAGTCTCATTGGCTCTGGCGATATTTCTTAAAACTCCGTTTACAAATTTTGCTATCCAGGGGGCGTCAGAGGATTTTGCCATTTCAACAGAGGTATTCACTGCCGCTGAAACCGGAATTTTATCCAGATATATAATCTGAAAGAGTCCTAATCTTAGGATATTCAATATATTCGGTTCAATTTTGTTTAACGGGGTTTTGGAAAATTTGCTGATAATTGAATCAAGATTACCCCGCCATCTGAGAACGCCATAGACAAGAGCGTACAGCAGAGAGCGGATCCCGTTTTAAAGGGAGAACCTCTTTATCATTAAGAATATCTTCCAGTATGCTGTCTAATCTTTTTTGCCGTTTATCCAGAGTATTTAAAATAAACAAGGCTATTTTACGCCGAATCGTTAGTCATTTTATCCATTTGAATGTATAAAGACTTCCGAAGTTTCAAAAACTTCGGAAGTCTTCTTTTTTAAATAAAAACCGTTCCTACGGGTATCGGATAACCCCGAAGAAAATCCTTTATCAGAAGACGCTTGCCTGATTCCCACTGAATTTCCAGGACAGATAATATATCTTCTCCGGCTGCCACGCGCAGCTCATCAGAAAAATCCCTTGACAACTGTTCCCGGCGGCTCACCTGATTCTGTCAATACAGGAATTGCTTTTAAGATTTTTAGCCGTTTATCTTCATGAAACGTAAACGCACCGGGCCACGGTGTTACACCGCGTATAAATTCATCAAGGGATTTAGCTGATTTTTTCCAGTCAATATGCCCGTCTGCTTTTTTAAGCATAGGTGCATAACTTGCCTGCTCATGATCCTGTTTAACCGGAATGATGGTATCAAAATTTTTTAAGGTCTTTATTAAAAGGTCTTGCACCGATACCGCAAGACGATCATGAAGCGTGTCAGATGTATCATCTTTCATAATCTCAATCTTTTCAGATAAGAGCATATCGCCTGTATCCATTCCTTTATCCATTAACATCGTGGTAACGCCTGTCTCTTTTTCACCGTTAATGATTGCCCATTGAATCGGCGCAGAACCCCTGTATTTTGGAAGAAGCGAAGCATGAATATTGATTGCTCCTTTTTTCGGCAATGCAAGAATATTTTCCGGCAGAATATGACCGAAAGCAACCACAACAAACCAATCCGGCTCAGTCGCTTTGATTTTACTGATAAATTCATCAGTCTTGACAGATTCAGGCTGAATCACCTCATAACCCAATTCAACAGCCCTTACTTTTACCGGCGGGGGGAGTAATTTGCGTCCCCGTCCTTTGGGTCTGTCCGGCTGAGTAACAACCAATGCCACATCATAAAAATTTTCATGAAGAGCATTCAGCACAGGCACAGCAAAATCAGGGGTTCCCATAAATATGATTTCAGGCTTTTTATCCATCTTTTTCTCTTTTAAGATTACTTTTTCTTCCTCAACTTTTTTTTCATCCGTCTTTTGTAAAGCTCTCTTTTTAAAGCACTGATATGATCTATAAACAATACCCCGTTTAAATGATCAATTTCATGCTGTAACACCACTGCCAAAAAATCATCCCGTTCTATCTTCACAGGCTTTCCGTCTCTGTCAACCCCTTTAACTGAAACACACGCTGCCCGTTTGACATCTGCCTGAATATCAGGCACGCTGAGAACATCCTTCATTTTCTGAAATAACAGACCCTTCTTTGACAATAATTTCAGGATTTATAAGTACCTGTAAATCCCGTTTTTCTTCATCTCTTGGAAAAGCGTCATAAACAATAATACTTTTATCACACCCTACCTGTATTGCCGCCAGCCCTATACCCGGTGCTTTATACATGGTTTCAGCCATATCATTAATAATGCTCTGAATATCTCCGTTTATATTTTTAACCGGCTTTGTCGGTTGCCTGAGAAATTCATCAGGATACGTTACGATTTCAAGTATTGCCATGATTATCAACCTTTTAGCTTGAAAATTACTATATGAAGAGCTTAAAGATCAAAACCTTCAAGCTCTTAAATTTCATCTTATGATTTTTTAAATAATTCTTTATAAAAGGAGCATTTATCCCTGCATTGATTTACTTTTTCCAAGTATTTTCCCTGTTTTCCTCCGTTACATAACGTTCCTTCTATGCTGAAGCATGTCCTCCCGAAGTTCGGATACGCAGGACATTTGCTCTCCTGCCCGCATTTTAAACGTTCCCAGCAATTTTGAGCCGCACTCATTCGTAACCTCCTTAATAATTATTCAGTAGATTAAAAATCCGGAAAATTTGTAGTACCGCCTTTAGGCGGTTTCTTTGAAATCACTCAAACCTTTTCAGTTGGATAACCGCATAGAGTTTCCTATAGTTATTCTTTTTTCTCACAAGAAATTTGCCATATATTCACGCCCGTCAGCATAGCGGATATAAATCCTACAATAATTACAGGAAATAACTGAATTGCATGATTTGCGAGTGTAAACGCTGCTGCATCCTTTGAAGATACTCCGAAGAGCGCCAACGCAAAAACTCCCCCTGCTTCCCATATACCCCAGTATCCAGGTACCGAAGGGAGTGCAATAAAAAAACAGATAATCACCAGAACAGCAGATATTTCTGTAAAAGAGAGTCTTATATCTGGACATCCGAACATAAAAATATAATATGAAAAAATAGCACTGCTCCAGATAATTACAGAAAGCCCTGTGCAAATCAGAATTTTTTTGGGATATTTCAAAAGAGAAAATCCTGAAGCAAAATTTTCTACAATATTTATGATCGGGATGCAAAATTTTTCTTTTATTTTTTCTTTAAGAGCATCTCCTGCAAATAAAAATAATGACGGTATTTTCATAACAGCGGTTTTTATCAGTTCTCTGGATTTGCCAAAACTGAATATCACAATTCCGGCAATCAGAAACACGCTTAATTTTATCATTCCGCTGCCAATTGCTTCCAATGTATTCTTATTCAGATTATACTTTCCAAACGGAATATTAATTCCCGAATCTATATTGACCATTGTAAGTACAATAAAGAAAAGAAGAATTAAAAGTCCTGCATCAAATACCCGCTCTGTTGCCACGGTTGCAAGTCCGGTTGAAAAAGGAACATTATCTTTTTGTTGTAAAATAACCGGTCTTGCAACTTCTCCCATTCTTCCCGGAAGGATGCAATTCAGCATAAACCCGATCATCAATGGATGAAATGCCTGCCAGAATTTAATATCATAATTTGAACTGAGAATAATCTGCCATCGCCATGCTCTGAAGGCAAAGCTGAACAATATTGCCGCCACAGATGGTATTATCCAGATATAATTGATTGATGTCAGATATTTACTCAGCTCATTAAAAGGTACGTTTCTGAATGCAAGGTAAAATGCGATTGCTGATACTGCTATTCCCATTATAAGGGAGATAATCATTTTTTTCGGCGTCATTTTTGATCCTTAACAACCATTGAAAGCTCTCTGACTCTTTCCAATGTCAATCCGGTTGCGTTTGCAATCTGCTCTTCTGTCAACACATCTGTGGCTAAAAGATTGCGGGCAGTCTGTTGCATCCTTTCCTGAATACCGATTGTTTTGCCCTCTGCTATCTGATCCTGCCTGAGTCTTTCATAGGCATATTCATCAAACATTTTTGCCCTGTCATAAGGGGAGATACTATCCTTTTCAATATATTCAAATATCTTATGGATATAAGGAGATGTATAATCTGATTCTTCGACCCGCTCATCCAGACTGTCTTCAATTGCAAGCATCCATTCGCGGTAAGGTTCAGGTGTCTTTTCATTCATATATTTCGGGCAGATATACATGATCTTATGCGGAATCTCTCCGAGAGGTTTTCCCTGCAAATCTTTAGGATCAAAATCAATAACCGCAATATCCCGTTTATGCTTGTCGCCTGATGTCAGAACAACAAGAGTGAATACTCTCAGATCAGGGCGGTAACTCCTTGAGTTTGCAACCTGCTCAAGCATTGCGGCACAGTGATAATGCAGAAACCTGTCGTAATGGTCAAAGAGGCGTTCATGCTGAATATCTACGATAATCCGGTTTTTTTTATCCTCCGCATACAGATCAAACCGGGAATCAACTCTTCCCACAGGCGGATCAAACGATTTCTCTGTCTCCACCCGGTCAATCTCCATTTTAATATCAAGAAAATCACGGACAAACGCCATGAATATTTCAGGAACGCCGAATGCCTTTTTAAATATTACTCCGTAACGTAAAGATGCGACTTCTTTCATAATTCAGTCCTATCTAAGACCTGCGGGGTTTTGAATACCCCGCAGGTCTTTTAATTGTTTTAACGGGTTACGCTGCCTGTTAAAACCCTAAGGGTCAGTTCAAGACCCTTAGGGTTTTTCTTTTTATAAAGAGAGAATTTCCTTTGCTTTAGTTATATCTTTTCTGATCTGGCATGATAATTCATCAATATTGGCAAATTTCTTTTCATCCCTTAACCGCTCTATAAAATTAACCCGAATCTTCTCTCCGTATATATTATCTTTGAAATCAATGATGTGAACTTCAACTGTATAAATATGGTCATCAAATGTGGGGCTGTATCCTATATTGGCAACTGCTTTATAACGCTTATTCTGACATTCAGCAATAACTGCATAAACACCTGTTTTCGGAGCGAGTTCATCCTGAATGCGGATATTTGCTGTCGGAATTCCAAGCAGTTTTCCCCCTCTGCTGCGCCCTTTTATCACGGTTCCCCGAATCTGATAATAACGCCCCAGTAATTTCTGAGCATGATTCACCATTCCATCCATTACCAGTTCACGGATTCGGGTGCTGCTGATTCTTTCAACATTATCTGTCGGCGTCTGTATCCAATCTGCTATAATCAGTTCAAATTCTCCCGGCTTCACATAACGTTTCAGAAAATCAAGATTTCCCTCCCTGTTTTTTCCGAAAGAATAATCTCCGCCGACAACCATTGCCCTCATGCCAATCCTTTTTATCAGGATATCTTCCACAAAATCTTTTGCGCTGACAGAAGCAAATTCTCTGGTAAAAGGGACGCAGATAAGCACATCAATCCCTGATTTGGATATAAGCTCCACTTTTTGCTCATAAAGGGTAATCAGGGGGAGATGACCGTTCTTTTTTAATACTCTTAGAGGATGAGGCTCAAAAGTCATAGCAACAGATGTTCCGCCAATCATATCTGCTTTTTCTATAACTTCGTGAAATAACGCCTGATGTCCGATGTGTACCCCGTCAAAATTACCGATGGTAATAACCGCCTTGTTATAAGGTTCTTTTATTTTTTCGATACTTTCAATCAGTTGCATATTATTTTTTTCAACCTTTAAAACAAATTTAAAAAAATAGAGTAAAAGATTTAAAATTCACTTGACATGAACGACAAAAGAATATAATAGAACATCTCAAAGGTTAAATCAATCTTCTTTTTCAATTTATCTTTTTTTATGCCGAAGTGGTGGAACTGGTAGACACGCAAGGTTCAGGGTCTTGTGAGGGTTTCTTCGTGGGAGTTCGAGTCTCCCCTTCGGCACTCATCATGAATATAAAACGCAATATCTTAAGATATTGCGTTTTTTTATTTGAGGAGAAAGTTTCATCCATGAATTCCTCTATCCATTGTCTTGAATGACGCCTCCATCATGATCTCTGAAAGAGTCGGATGCGCGTGAATTGTCTCTGCCAGATCATTTACGGTACCGCCCATCTGCATCACAAGACTCGCTTCGGCAATAAGCTCTCCGGCATGGGGTCCTGTGATATGAATCCCAAGAATCTTTCCATTTTCCGAATCTGACACAATCTTTGCTTCTCCTGCAATCTCTCCGATAACATGCGATTTTCCCAATGCACGAAAAAGCACGCTTTCTGCTCTGACCCGATAGCCTTGTTCTTTTGCCTGAATTTCAGTTAATCCGATATTCGCAACCTCCGGCATGGTAAAGATAACCACCGGTATTTTTTCATATTGCATGGTCAGATTTCCGTCCATTGCATTTTCTGCTGCAATAAGCCCCTCCCTTGAAGCAACATGGGCAAGCATGATTTTTGAGGGACCCAGCAGATCGCCGACAGCATAAACACCCGGAATATTTGTTTCCATTTTTTCATTAACCTGAATCCATCCTTTGGCATCGGTCTTAATCCCCAGTGATTCAAGACCTGTATTTGATGTATTAGGAGATCTTCCGATACAGACCAACATTTTTTCTGCTTCGATTGTCAGATGCGATTCTTCTGTTTGAAACCGGGACTGATAAATGCTTATTTTAAGATTATTTTCATTTTTCTCAACATCTTTGATAATATGGCTGACCATAAATGAGATATTCCGCTTTTTCATCTCCCGCTGAATAATAGCCGAGCAGGATTCATCTACCGATGACAGGGGAAGAATACGGGGCAACGCCTCAACAATCGTTATTTTGGTTCCGAAAGAAGCAAAGATAAATGCAGACTCACACCCGATAACACCGCCTCCGACAATCACCATAGAGCCGGGAATCTCCTGAATATTCAAAGCATCATTGCTTGAAAGAATCTGTTTGCCGTCAAATGGAAAAGAGGGAATATTCAACGGCTGTGATCCCGTAGCAAGAATCAGGCTGTCACAATATATATCTTGGATTGTTCCATCTTCTGATTTGACAATTACATGCTTTTCTCCTTTTATTTCTCCGTATCCTCTGATATATTGGATATGATGTTTTTTTAAAAGAGTGAGTATCCCTTTGCGCTGATTCCGGATAATATTTTCTTTTTCGCGTCATGAGCCGTTCTATATCAAGACGGGCTTCTTCTTTGAGAATGATACCGAATTCTTCTGCTCTGCGAAAATGATTCAGCATATCAGCAGTTTTTTTCATAATTTTAGATGGGATACATCCCTGATTCAGACAGGTTCCGCCGACATTATCCTGTTCAATAACTGTAACTTCTGCTCCCAATTGCGCCGCTCGTATGGCGGCAATATATCCGCCGGGACCTGCGCCGATGATAGTGATTTTTTTAGTCATTGAAAAAGCCTTTCTTTGAAAAACTTGGTTTTTAAAAATAATGTTGTGATTTTTACCACAAAGACACAAAGGCACCAAGATGCAAAGAATTATAGAATCTTCAGAAATATAATTTCAATAGATAATTCCTGATTACACTTGACGTCCAATTTTTAACCACAAAGGTTTCACAAGGTTCACAAAGTATAGTGTTCTTTGTGCTGTTTCTTTGTGTCCTTTGTGGTAAAAGTTGCACATGGCGTTAATTACTGATTTTTTCATAATATGAGGTTTATATGCAACAGGAAAGCAAAAAGACCCTTCTTCATGATTGGCATGTGGCACATGGGGCAAATATGGCTGAATTCGGGGGCTATCGTATGCCGCTCTGGTATCCGTCAGGCGCAAAACAGGAGCATCTTGCGGTTCTGACAAATGCAGGGATATTTGATACAAGCCACATGGCTACGGTGATGGTAACAGGTAAAGATGCGTTTGTTCTGCTTCAGCAATCTTTCAGCAGAGACCTGAATATCTGTCCGGGAAAAAATAAAAATCCTCTGAAACACGGAAGATGTGTTTATGGTGTATTTCTGAATGAAGCAGGTCATACAATTGATGATGCAATTGTTTATCATTTGGAATCAGAGAGATATATGATTGTTGTCAATGCAGGAATGGGCAGTAAAATTGCGCAGCATCTTACATCACATATAAAGCAAAATCAGGTTAAAATAACTGATCTTACAGATAAAATTGGTAAAATGGATATACAGGGTTATCTCTCCGGTAAGATTCTGATGAAGATTCTCAAATCTCCTGAAACAGTTCTTGAAAGTATGCCATATTTTTCGTTCAAATCTGATGTCAGTCTCAAAGACGGAACCCGGATATTACTCTCCCGAACAGGATACACCGGAGAATTCGGATTTGAAATTTTTACCCAGCCTGAGCATTTTGTTAAATTATGGGAAATTATTCTGGATGCAGGAAAAGATGATGGGATTATTCCATGCGGACTTGCTGCAAGAGATTCTCTCAGAGCCGGTGCTGTGCTTCCGCTTTCTCATCAGGATATTGGTTCATGGCTATTTATCAATAACCCCTGGGATTTTGCTCTCCCTTATAATAATGATAAAACAGGATTTACCAAAGAATTTACCGGCGATACATCTATTTTAAAAGCCATTCAGGATAAAGCAGGCGTGGAATATACTTATCCGTTTGTCGGTTATGATCTCCGCAAAGTAGGGGCGCAGGATTCAGCGGTTATTTTGGATTCTGAGGATGAATCTGTAGGCAAAGTGCTTACCTGTGTAAGTGATATGGGAATCGGCATTCACGAAAACCGGATTTACAGCATTGCCAGCCCTGATAAACCAAAAGATTTTAATCCGGCTGGTTTGTGCTGCGGTTTTATAAAGGTCAAAAAAAGACTGATTCCGGGTCAGGTAATGGAACTGAGAGACAAACGCCGGAAGATAAAGGTGATGATTACGGATGATATTCGTCCCCATAGGACTGCAAATCAGCTTATTTAAGAAACTGATGTTAAAGTATAAGCATATTTAGCTTCTTCTGCAAATCAGAACAGAATTCAATTTTTTTTCCGTCAAGAGTGAGGAGAGGAACAGCCCCCATAAGCGAATTTGTAAGAATCACATGATCAGCAGAGAAAAGATCATCCCGCGTTACAATTCTATTTTCTCTCTGAAATCCCCATTCAGAGAGAACCCGAATCACGGCATTCTCCATAATACCCGGAAGAACATGCGGAGAGATTGGGATAATAATTTTTTTATCTTTTATCAGAAGGATATTTGCGGTATTTGTTTCAGATACTGTTCCGTCAGGATTAAGAATCAATGCTTCATCATATTTATTTGCTTTTGCCCATTTCCCTGCCAGAAAGTAATATAAATAATTAAGTGTCTTGTGATCCGCCAACGGAGTCTGTCGCGGATAAGGATAAGTTCCGAGATGCAAACCGGGTTCTTTTTTTCCTGTCAGACGGTGAATATAAGGTCTTGCCATCACTATAAGCGTATCATTGTACGGCGGTTTTTCACGGGTTCCCATTGCTGCGATAATCTTAACTGCCGCTGTCTTATTTTCAAGACGGTTTTTGGCAATTATCTGATGAATGATTTTATCCCATGTCAAATCAGGATGTTCTTCGGCAAACAGATGATTCCATGTTTTATTAAATCTGGCAATATGCTCGTCAAGATATTTCGGCTTACTGTTTTGCACCCGGATTGTTTCAAAAAAACCGTATCCATATTGAAACCCGTATGATGAAACAGGGACGCCTGCTTCATCTGCGGGCTTGATTACGCCGTTTATCCAGAGATAAGAAGAAGTATCCCCCGCTTTTTTTGCATTGCCTGCGCTTAAAACATTCATCAGAGTCCGTCCTTTGTGAAGCGTCTCTTCATATTCATTTTCAGGGTCAGAATCAAAGACAATCCCGCCGCCGACAGAGAAGATAATTTTGTTGTTCAGAATGGTTGCGGTACGGATAGCAACAGATAAATCCATGGTATGATGAAAACTGATATATCCGATAGATCCTGTGTAAATATGCCTGCGATAAGGTTCTAACTCATCAATGATCTCCATAGAGCGGATTTTAGGGCATCCGGTTATCGAGCCGCCGGGAAAGGTCGCTTTTATAAGATCAAGTGAACCATAGTCATTATCCAACTCACCTTCTACAACAGAAACAAGATGATAAACATTCTGATAACCCTCCACCCGTTTATGCTCCGCTACCTTTACTGAACCGGCTTTGCAGACCTTTCCGATGTCATTTCGTAACAAATCAACAATCATAGAGAGTTCAGCATCATCTTTTCTGCTCTCCTGCAACTCCTGTTTCAGAGCCTCATCCTCAGCCGGTGTTTTTCCTCTGGGGCGTGTCCCTTTGATGGGTCTGGTCTCAACCCGCTCCCCTTTTCGCCAGATAAACCGCTCAGGAGAAGTAGAGATAATCTGATGATCTCCGGCATTTATATAAGCAAAAAACGGCGCGGGATTCTGCTCGTAAAGTGCCTGAAACAAAGCAAACCCGTTTCCGCTAAACTCTGCTTCAAACCGCTGGGACATATTCACCTGATAAACATCTCCGGCTGCAATATATTCCTTTATCCGTCTGATCGCCTTAGTATAATCTTCACGGGTAAAATTGGATTTAAAATTACCTGTATTTATTTCTTTTTGTTTACATACGTGCTTGCATGAACCGGAAAGCGGTTCATGCAACGGAGAAAATTTAGAGACCGCCTCCCATGTAATATTCTCTGATTTATCATGAATAACAATAAGAGAAGGTGCAAAAAGGCATATATCCGGTAATCCGAGATCATCTACGGATGTGCGGGGCAATTTTTCAATCGTATCTTTCAGATCATAAGATAAATATCCCATTAATCCGCATATTATCGGAAGACACAATGATTTTTCTTCTCCTATAGCATATAACGGGTTAGGCATAGTCATGATTTTACGAAGTATTTCAAATGGATCAGCTTTAAAATGAAGCACTTCCTTATCTGTTTTTATTGTGATATTTTTTCCCTTTGCCGTAAATGTCAGACAGGGCATCGCGCCTAATATGTGATACCTTGCACAATCAAGGTCTCCTCCGCTCATCAGAACGACTGTGCCGGGGATATCCGCAAAACGGGCGGCAAAATCGGAAAACGATTCATCAAGAGATATACGCCCGGTGCGAATATAAGACATTTCTAAAAGTGCATGATTAATTTTATCTATTGGATTCATGATTTATATCTTATACAAAAAGCTAAGTTATATAATTTCATTTGCAACTTTTACCACAAAGACACAAAGGTTTTGACAAAACTCTCAGTATCCGGTCTTCTTAGAGTCTTTGTGTCTTTGTGTTAAAAAGAGCAAATCAGCGTATCGTCAATTTTTTGAATTATTTGAATTCAGGAAATTTTCCACCAGCATTTTACCTTCTTCTGTCATAAAACTCTCCGGGTGAAACTGGACGCCGTGAAGCGGATATTCAGGGTGAGAAAGTCCCATAATCACCCCGTCATCACTATAGGCTGTTACCAGTAAATCGCTCTGTTCAAATTGAACCATAAGCGAATGATACCGCGCTGCTTTAAAAGGAGAAGAGACTCCTCTGAATATCCCTTGATTATCATGCTGAATCTTGCTGGTCTTTCCGTGCATGGGAACAGGAGCGCGAACTGTTTTGCCGCCAAATGCCTCATTCATGCACTGCATCCCCAGACATACTCCGAATATCGGTATTTTATCAAAGAAATATTTAATCAGCGGAACCGATATGCCTGCATTAGCCGGATCTTTTGGACCGGGGCTTATAAGCAGATAATCAGGCTGCATCGCCTCAATCTGCTCTAAAGAGATCATATCGCTCCGATAAACATTTATTTCAAGGTCATAGTGCATAAACATCTGCACCAGATTATAAGTAAATGAATCATAATTATCTATGACAAGCAATTTTGCCATGTTACCTCCGAAAATAAAAAAAGCCATCCAGACGCAAAAGGAATACAACATTTCCTTATGAGTCTGGATGGCTTTCGCCTGTTTCATAACTCAATTCAACGATTTTTAAGATTCAGACATTCAGGTTCAAAATCCATTGACAACTGTTTACAAGTCTATGCAACTGTAAACAGTCTGCAATGTGGGGTGAACCGCCCCGCTATCCCGTCCTTCAATTTATCAAAATTAAATTCCGGGACTACTTTTCTGATGATGTTGAATGCGCCGTTGATATCCGCATTCAGAATCATGCCGTCTGCCGATTTGTAAAGTCCTCTTCTGATTCTTTTGCCGGAGAATCTGAAACCGTTATTATTTTCAGGATCGTATTTTACAGGCATCGGGTCGGAGTCAACAAAACTTGCCTTGCTTGTATAGCTCTCATCCGCTCTCACGACTTTTATGCCGTGTGCTTCAAGTTTGTATTCAATCTTTTCTGCAAACTGACCGAGTGCCACATTGACAAAGTTCTGGTTTGTCCGCTTTCCCAGATTTATACCGTTTGCCGATTTCGGAACATCCCCGATGACAACCGCGGAAATATCATGTTCCGAACAGAAATCCGCAATCTTCCGGCTTGCTTTGTGCTGATAGTCGTTCAGGCGGTTATTGCGTTTTTCCGTGATACGCTCCGCTTTCTCCGACCATTTTCCGCCTCCGTTCCGTCCGGCAAGTTCCGACTGTATTTTTGCAAGACGTTTGTTGTAAAGCTGATTTATACTTTTTACCGGCCGTCCGTTTATCAGCATTACATCACCGTCCGTGGTCGCAACCGCCGCAAGATTGTTCAGCCCCAGATCTATCCCCGCTGTTCTGTTCCCCGGTTTAATCTTCAGGTAAACAGTGTCATCCTCATAGACAAAGCATATATTGAACTGTCTGTATTTCGGGATAATCTCAATCTGAACAATTTTTTTCCCTGCAATGCAGGAGGGAATCCTTACCGCCGCTGTTTTATCAAGAACCGCATAACCCTCTTTTATCTGAAACCGCTGACTGTCATATATCAGACTGTGAAAATCCTTCCTGATGTATTTCGGAGGCTCAGGCTTCCGCTCAGGGCATTTTTTCAGCAGACTGAAAAAAGACCTGTAATTACTGTCCAGCCGTCTGAGTATCTGCTGGCTGACTCCGGCTTTCAGCAGACGGTAATTTATCCCGCCCTCAAGGTTCGGCATCCGCTTCATAAGTTTGTCAGCCTTCACATAAGAGAGATATTTCCCTGTATTCCGAAATTCATCCCTTATGTGATACAATGTCTGATTGTAGAGGTTCTTTGAGACCCGGCATAATTCCCGCAGATGATCATACTGCCTGCGGGTCAGATTCCGTATCTTCGTTTTCACTGTTTTTTTCATTTTCAAAAAACCGCCTTCCAGGAGTGAAATAATATTTATATACTGTTTTATACAAATATCAACAGTTATCAATAGATTTTATGACTATATCTGAATCTTATGTTTGAGTCAAGAAAAATCTGTTTCATGTCAGACCTGAACCCCGCAGGTCTTTTTATGTATCAAAGAAACTAAGTTTTTTCAAAAAATTTAGTTTCTTATCTATGTAATCCGTTAAATCTGCTAAATCCGTGATTCAAATCCACGCCCCGCAAGCGATGGCAAAGGATAAAATCGCAAATGGCTATGGTACTTCCCTCAGAACACGAAAACCAAGGCTGCCGCCGCGGTTATCAGGCGAGACGCCGTTGCGATCCGCCGACCTGCAGGAGCAGCGGGCATAGACTAAGAAACTACCATCGCGAAACACCCGGTACGAGCCTGTATCTGGACCCGTGTGACTGGTAACAGAATCTGTCGGATAATCACCATACCAATTCGCACACCATTCCAACACATTACCGTGCATGTCATACAGTCCCCATGCGTTAGACTGTTTCTGAGCAACCGGATGTGTACCGCCTTCAGTTTTTTTCTCAGGAATCATCTGACCGGACTTCTCCCAACGTCTGAATGCTCACGCCTGATATTTTGGCTACTTCACCTATTTTTACAAATCTGCTCATTTATACAGATATATATATCTGTATAAATTTTTGTCAACTGTTATTTTCCCTATTGTCAATCCATCTGTTTTAATGTAAGTTCAATATAACTTTGCAGACTTTGCGGTTTTATCTGCGTAGTCTGTATTTAAATAAAAAAGGCGGAGTTCAAAAAAATATGGTATTTTAAAAATGAATTTCTCTGAAATCACATTTAAAATTATAGAAGCAGCAGATTGTCCTTATTATAAACTGGGAGAAGAATTCAGATTATCCGATACCGCTATTTTTATACCTTCCAATAAACCTGCATGTGTTATTCTTGTATTGGATATAACAGAAATTCTTCTGAATAAAGAAGGATTTGAAGATTTTTTTAAAAATTCTCCGTATATTTTTCAATGCAGCGGCTGTACCGGAAGTATCAGAATGACATATAAAAATGATAATCTGATTAAAAATAATATCAGCGCAATAAGCAATCTGCTGAAAGATTTTTCACTTTTTAAAAATCTTGATGAAAATGATATTCATAGTCTGGTTCCTCTGTTAGAAATAAAGAAATTTGACAAAGACGATATTATTATTAAAAAAGGGGAGCCGGGTAAAAATTTATTCATTATTTTATCCGGAAAAGTTGAAGTGCTGATTGATGATGTAACAAAGCTCGGTTTTGTGGGAAAAGGAGAAGTCTTCGGCGAAATAAGTATTCTTGTGGGAACGCCTGCAACTGCCACTGTCATGGTTGTGGAACCGCTTACAGTCTTACTGATGTATGAAAGGGATTTTAAAAGATTTCTTAAAAAATATCCGTCTCTTCAGATGTATTTTGCCCGTCTTCTTGCCAGGCGTCTTGCTAAAACAAATATTGAAAGACTTGAAGATTTTGAAGCAGGAATCAGCGGAAAATTATCTGAAATGCATCCGTCAGAATTGTTTCAGGTTCTTAACTTAAATCATAAAACAGGTCATCTGGTTTTAAATGTTTCAAATGGTTCTGCTTATCTGGCTTTCAGAGAAGGGGAGCTTGTATATGCAAAATACGGTAAAAAAAAAGGAGCGGATGCTTTTTTTGAATTATTAAAAGAGAAAAACGGCAGATTCAAATTTACCCCGGGGCTGACTTCAGAGGAGATAAAGCTTCCTGAACAGGGTGATTTTATGTGGCTTTTAATGGAAGGCTTAAACCGTATAGATCAGGGGAATTGAGATAAAAAAATGAGTTTTTCCGAAGCCGTTTTTAAAATTATAAAAGCAGATAACTGCCCGTATTATAATTTAGGAGATCAGTTGAATTTATCAGGCAATGCACTTTTATTACCCCCTGACAAACCGGCATGTGTAATCCTTGTTCTGGATATTACAGAAGTCTTTCTTAATGTTGAAAGTCTTGAAGAATCACGTTTGGAAAACAGAGCAGTAAATATTTTCAATTGCAGCGGATGCACTGGAAAGATTCGGTTAGAGTATAAAAAGAAAGAAAAGCATGTTGAAAATAATGAAATCGGGGCTATTGCCGGGCTGCTGAACAGTTTTTCATTTTTTCAGATTCTTGATAATAAAGATATTGTTGATCTGGTTCCTCTGTTAAAGATAAAAAAATTTGCTGTCGGTGATATAGTAATAAAAAAAGGGGAACCCGGAAGAAATCTGTTTATTATTTTATTCGGAAGGATTGAAGTCGTAGGAGATAATGGCATCAGTATTGCTTTTCTGGGAAAAGGCGAGGTCTTCGGAGAGATGAGTCTGTTAAGCGGCGATCCGGTAGGGGCAACAATCAAAGTAGTTGAATCTTCAACAATTTTATACATGAACGGTAAAGATTTCAGAAAGATTTTAAATAAATTCCCCTCGCTTCAGATGTATTTTGCACGTCTGCTTGCAAAAAGACTTGCAAAGACAAATGTCGGAATGTTTGAAGAATTAGGTTCAGGAATGGTCGGAAGGCTTTCTGAAATGTCGCCGGTAGATTTGTTTCAGACTTTGAATCAGACACAGAAAACAGGTGTTCTTACATTGAATTTATCCAGAGAATCAGCCTCAGTATTTTTCAGAGACGGAGAGATTATCAGAGCCAAATATGGGGATAAAGAGAATAAAGATGCTTTTTTTGAAATATTGACGGAAAAAGGAGGCAGATTCAAATTTATTCATGGACTCCCGCCTGAAGCGGAAAATGATGTGAAGATAGATGAATTTATGTCTCTTTTAATGGAGGGGCTGAACCGGATAGATGAAGCTGATTCGGAAACAGCAAACGATGAATAGAGACTGCTATCTCTCCCGTTGTATAATACCGGATAATCTGATAAATTTCATATTGTTTTCCTTTTTTCAGGTTAATTTCGGATAAAATTTTAAAGAGAGCATAAGAATTTTACATGAAAAGGAGATGATAAGTTGGTGTAAAAGTGGTTGTGGATCCGTGTTCAATGATATAATCAGCATGTTGGATCAGGAATAATAGTTGGATAGTCGCATAACCAAAGACTTCCGAAGTTCTGAAAACTTCATAAGTCTGGTTTTAATATTTTTTCTCATAAAGTTTAAGGTATTTATAAAATGTTGCCTCAAAATTGCTTAAAGCAAGAACAAATCCTGCCCAGCCGTCTAAAAATCCCATTTTGATAAAAAAAACCTGAATAAATCCCCATATCCCATGAGACAATGCTGTTATCATCCACCCGGATTTTCCTTTTTCAGCCAGTTTAACCGCACCCAGAGAAGAATAGCGGTTAATTTTGTTTAAAAGCTCTTCTGAATTTTTAAAAGGGATCTGCCATATTGCATTTTTCAGATATTTCGGCTGGTTTGAGGTGTGCAGAACAAACCCTTCGTGAACAGGTTCCTTAGTATATGTCATTGTACCCTTACGGAAAAGCTGAGGCTGGCGATAATCCGGGTAATATCCGCAATGCCTGATCTCTTTTCCCATAAAAAAATTTCTTCGGGGGATAAAATATACATCTGCTGTAGGATATTGAATGACATTAAGGATTTCTTCATGAACTTCCGGGGTACAGCGTTCATCTGAATCCAGACTGAATATCCATTCATGGGAACAGGCTTCAATTGCCTGATTGCGTAACTCTCCGAATCCTTTAAACGGAATCTGAACAATTTTTGCTCCCATTGCGCCTGCAATTTCCGTGGTTCCGTCTGTGCTGTAAGAATCAGCAACTATAATTTCATCTGCCCATAAAACACTTTCAACTGCGGCTTTTATTTTATCCGCCTCATTATATGCAATAATATATACAGATACTTTATTCATAGAATTTTAATTTTCCTTGCAAAGATTTCCTGAAAATGAGAAACTCAAAAAATATATCAGAGGCTGTCAGAATCTGCAATCCGTAATTTCACATTTTTTTAAGTTGACTTATTCATCATACTTTGATATAAAAAAAATATACCTTGTGGGGATGTGGCTCAGTTGGGAGAGCGCAGCGTTCGCAATGCTGAAGTCAGGGGTTCGATCCCCCTCATCTCCACCAAAAAATTAAACACAGAGGGCGGGATTAAAAAATCCCGCTTTTTTATTTTTATCACTCTATGATTATCATACCCGCAGTTGACATAAAGAATGGCAAGTGTGTCCGTCTCTTACAAGGACGTATGGAAGATGAGACGGTATTTTCTGATAACCCTGCTGCTATGGCAAAAGAATGGGAAAATCAGGGCGCGGAAATTATCCATGTTGTTGATCTGGATGGCGCATTTGAAAAAAGCCCGAAAAATTTTCATGCCATAAAAGAGATACTTAAATCTGTCAATATTCCGATACAGTTGGGAGGAGGAATCAGAAATTATGAGACAGTTCGGATGTTTATAGAGCTTGGTATTAAACGGGTTATCATCGGAACAGAGGCGATTCGAAATCCTCAATTGGTTAAAGATGCCTGCAAATCATTTCCGGGACAGATTATTGTGGGGATTGATGCACGTAACGGGCGTGTTGCTATTGAAGGATGGAGAGAGATAACGGAAACAAGAGCAGTTGATCTGGCAAAAGAGTTTGAAGATGACGGGGTGGCTGCCATCAATTTTACTGATATTCATCGGGATGGTATGCAGACCGGTCCGAATATTGAAGAAACAAAAAAATTGGCAGAAGCTGTTCTCTATCCCTGTTATTGCATCAGGAGGGGTTTCAACTATAGAGGATATAAAGAATCTGATGCCACTTGAGAGTGTCGGGGTTATCGGTGTCATCACCGGCAGGGCATTGTACAGCGGAACCCTGAATTTAAAGGAAGCGATTGCTGTTACAAAATTTCAAAAATAAAGTTTGTAGTACCGCCTTTAGGCGGTCAGGCATGTTTAAGAAGCTAAGATTATAATGTCGGGTTACGCTCCGATAACCCGACCTATAAATTTTTAACTGAGTATATCTGACAGAAATTATTAAAAATGTTGGATATGAATAGGTTTGATGCCGTATATAATCCCACGTTGCTGACTTTGAAATATGATGCAAAACTAATCGGATTGGAAGATAAATTCAAATAATGGAAAAATTAAGCCATTCCAAATATGCTGTATGGGGAATTACCCCCGGCAGTATAAATATTGCCCGCCGGATAGCAGATACGTTGACAGATACTGATGTATATATTTCGTCACGTATGTCTGACAATGATCACAAAGTCCCCTTGCAGCATTTTTTCCATTTTGAGAAACTCAGGGATAAGGTATCAGAAATCTTTAATCTGTATGAAGGACATATCTTCATCATGGCAACCGGCATTGCGGTCAGAATGATTGCTCCTCTGATCAGAAATAAAACAACTGATCCCGGCGTAGTGGTTGTTGATGACAAAGGAAAATATGCAATCAGCCTGATTTCAGGTCATCTTGGAGGCGCAAATGCACTTACTCAAAGAGTTGCCGATATTATCGGTGCATTGCCGGTTATAACTACAGCAACCGATGTAAACGAGGTTACTTCCATTGATATGACTGCAAAAAAAGCAGGTCTTGTTATTGAAAATCCTCATGCAATAAAATATGTCAATATGGCATTTCTTAACGGAGAGCGTGTCAGGCTTATTGATCCCTGTCACATATTGCCGGATAATGACAGATTGCTGTACGTCAACACGGAAAATCTGCAATCTGCAACCTGCGACCTGCAACCATGTATTTACATCAGTGAAGAAATCAGAAATCTGCCTGAGAATTATCTGATATTACGTCCTAAAAATCTTGTTGCCGGTATCGGATGTAACAGAAATACCGGCATGGATGAAACAGAGGCATTTTTAAGAAAAGTCATGAAAGAATTCGGATTATCATTCAGTAGCTTAAAAAATATTGCATCAATTGATTTAAAAAAAGATGAACCGGGATTAATCCGTCTTTCTGAAAATCTGAAAATTCCTATTGATTTTTATTCCAAAGATGCTTTAAATAATGTGAAAAATATTCAAACACCATCAAGTATGGTAAAAAAACATATCGGAGTGAACAGCGTATGCGAAGCAGCAGCAATGCTATCGGCAAAAACGGACAATCTGATAGTTCCCAAGCAGAAAAGCGGGAATGTAACCCTTGCTATTGCAAAAATTCCCTTTTTATCGTAGGACTGGGACCGGGGAATCCGCAGCATTTATCTGAATATGCCCGTCAGGTTCTTGACTCTGTTGATTCTATTGTAGGATATTCCACTTATATTGAGATGATCCGGGATCATTTTCCGGGGAAGCATTTTCTTCAATCTTCCATGAAAAAAGAGATAGAGCGGGTTAATATCGCAATAGAGCTTGCGATTGAAGGTAAATCCACAGCGATTGTATCGAGCGGAGACGCCGGTATCTATGCAATGGCGGGGCTTGCATTTGAATTATGCAAAGAAAAACAGATTCGGATTCTTCAGAAGTCAGAAGTCAGGAATCAGAAGCCTGCGACCTGCGACCTGCAACCTGTTTTAAGATTGGAAGTCGTTCCCGGTATTCCAGCATTATGTGCAGGGGCTTCACTTCTGGGCGCGCCCCTTACCCATGATTTTGCTGTAATCAGCCTGAGCGATCTGTTGACCCCGTGGGATGTGATTGAACGCCGTGTAGAAGCCGCGGCAATGGCGGATTTTGTCATTGTATTTTACAATCCGAAAAGTAAAAAACGTAATTGGCAACTGAAAAAAGCAGTTGAGATTATTCTGAAACACCGAAGCAAAGATACTCCAGTCGGTATTGTAACAAGCGCTATGCGTGAAGATCAGCACGTTTTTATCACAATGCTTGGGGATACAGATGTGGAGCAGGTGAATATGCAGTCAATTGTATTTATCGGAAATAAAACAACATTTTTGTATCAGAATTATATGATTACCCCCAGAGGATATTCAGATAAATATAATCTGTCAACTGAGAATTAGGAATTGAGATACGGGCATGTTTAAGAAGCTAAGTTTCTTTAAGAAACTCAGCTTCTTTTTAAATCAGAAGTTTTGAACTTCATAAGTCTTTCCGCCCCCTCCCGGTTTCATTTTTTCATTCTTCTTATGAAAATTTCCGGTTGAAAAACGCTTAAAAAATTAACCTGTTAATAAAACATTAAATTCAGAAAATTAATGCTTGCTTTATATTCTGAAATTTGGTATTATTTTTTAATATATTTAAAATATTAAAGAAATAAGGCGGGTCAGTATATGAAAACAGGCACAAAGATTCTGATTGGGAACTGGTTTATTGTTACTTTGTTTATTGCACTCGGCACTTTCTGTTTCATTAATATAAAAGAACTGAGAAAAAATACTTATAAAGAAATAGATAATCATCTTACAGTTAAAAACATAATAGAAATAAAAGCCCTGATAACGGGTTTGGAATCCATAGAAAAGGAATTCCTGATAACGGGTGAAGATGACCTGATAACTCCTTATAAAAAAACAGAGGAGAGGCTTATCAGAAAAGTCAGAGAGACAGAAGAGCGTCTCAAAAATAAAAACAACCCTGAAGAGTCTGACTGGTTTGAAAAGATCAGAAGACTGATTCAGCAATGGAATGAAATAGCAGCAAAAGAGATTGAAATAAAAAATAAAATAAAGATTCTGATCAATTCTGAAACTGACAGTAAATTAATGAATGAACTGGAAAAAGAGATTGATAATTTTATTGATACAGAGATGATTAATTTCAGAAAACCTGAGAATACAAATGAACCTGTTCCTGTTTTAATTAAAAAAAATATAGAAATAAGGGTATTACTTGCCGATCTGAAAAACGGGGTAAGCAGATTCCTTCTCACAGGTAAATCAGAACATTTTCTTGAATATTCTTATGCAAAAGAAAAAATTTCTGATCATATAAATGAAATAAATTCCTTATTGCCTAAAGATAATCAGGAACATCTGCGGTATATCAGAAAAATAAAAGAATTGTCTGAAAATTGGTACGAAACAGCAGCATCAAAAACAGAGCTTCGTAAAGAATCTGATTCTTTAATCAGCAAAGGACCCGGAAGAGAGATTATAAAAGAGCTTTATAATGAATTTGAAGCATTTATAAACTATAAAGAGAATCTCTTTACAGAATATCGTGAACATAATATAAAAAAAGAGGAAGAGCAGACACAGATATTGCCCGCAAGTGCCGGAATTGCTTTTCTGCTTGCCACGCTTATATCACTTATTCTTGCCCGAAATATTGATGTGTCACCGGCAAACAGGGCGGTCTCTGATTCTAAGAAATATGAGATAAGAGAAGGTATTGAAGTCTGTAAGATTGCCAATGCTATAAACGGTTCTGTAGGAGAGCTTACCAAGATTGCCGTGCTGCTTCAGGAAGTTTCAGATTCATTGAAGAAAAAACATCAAAAATGGGATATGGAGTGATGAGGAATTAAAAATCAAATTTTCTGATTGCAAAAAAAATATCCGGTATTAATTTAAATAAAGAATTGCCTGACTGAACAGAATCGTTATCACAATAAAAGGACATTTAAAAAAATGATTTTTGATTTTCTGACAAAGATCTTCGGCAGTAAAAATGAACGTGAAATAAAAAAAATCCAGCCTCTGGTTGAAAAGATAAATAGATTTGAAACTGAAATCAAAGCAATGAGCGATGATGATCTTAAAAAACAGACTGTTATACTCAAAGAACGTTTTAACAAAGGTGAAACCCTTGAAGATTTGCTCCCGGAGGCATTTGCAACTGTCCGGGAAGCATCCGTCCGAACTCTGGGAATGCGTCATTTTGATGTCCAGATGATTGGCGGTATTGTTCTGCATCAGGGCAAGATTGCAGAGATGAAGACAGGTGAAGGGAAAACACTGGCTGCTACTCTCCCGGCATATCTGAATGCCCTTTCAGGAAAAGGTGTTCACGTAGTTACTGTCAATGATTATCTGGCGCTGCGTGATACCAAATGGATGGGGCAGATTTACAGGTTCCTCGGACTCACAGTAGGAACAATTCTGCATGGTCTGGATGATTCTGAACGTCAGAACGCATATCATGCAGATATAGCTTACGGAACCAACAATGAATTCGGATTTGACTATCTCAGAGACAACATGAAATATGACGGCATCTCGCTTGTTCAGCGGGAGCTTAATTATGCAATTGTGGATGAAGTTGACAGTATTCTGATTGACGAGGCAAGGACGCCGCTGATTATATCCGGTGCTGCGGAGAAATCAACAGACCTTTATTATCAGGTAAATAAAATTATTCCCCGCTTAGTCCGGGAGCAGGATTTTACCATAGATGAAAAAGCCCGCTCTGTTACCATGACTGAAGAGGGAATTGCAAAAGCTGAAAAGCTCCTGCAAGTTGAAAATCTTTATGATCCCAAATATATTGAACTGCTGCACCATGTCAATCAGGCGCTCAAGGCACATACATTATTTAAAAAAGATGTTGATTATATTGTTAAAGATAATGAAGTGATTATTGTTGATGAATTTACAGGTCGCTTAATGCCCGGACGCCGCTACAGTGAAGGATTGCATCAGGCATTGGAGGCAAAAGAAGGGGTTAAGATTGAGAATGAAAACCAGACCCTTGCCACAATTACATTTCAGAATTATTTCAGAATGTATAAAAAGCTGGCAGGCATGACCGGAACCGCTGATACAGAAGCCGCAGAATTTAAAAAAATATATAATCTTGATGTTATGGTGATTCCGAGCAATATGCCGATGATCCGTGAAGATTTTTCCGATGTGATTTATAAGACCAAAAAAGAGAAATATGAAGCGGTTTTAGATGAGATTGAGGAATTGAATGAATCAGGGCAGCCTGTCCTTGTCGGAACAATTTCAATTGATGTTTCAGAAAGTCTCAGCAAAAAATTAGATAAAAGAGGGATTAAACATGCAGTGCTGAATGCAAAGCATCATGAAAAAGAGGCTGAAATTATTTCAGAAGCAGGGAGAAAAGGGGCGGTAACAATCTCCACCAACATGGCAGGACGCGGAACAGATATTGTGCTTGGGGGGAACTGGGAAGCTCAGATTGCCAGACTTGAGAATCCCGCACCTGAGCAGAAAAAGAAAATCAGAGAAGAATGGCAAAAAGAGCATGAAGAGGTTGTAGAAGCCGGCGGACTCCATATTATCGGAACAGAGCGCCATGAATCAAGGCGAATTGATAATCAGCTTCGCGGGCGTTCAGGCAGACAGGGCGATCCGGGATCATCCCGTTTTTATATGGCTCTTGAAGATGATCTGCTCAGAATATTCGGGGGAGAGCGTATATCCGGTTTTATGGATAAATTCGGCATAGAAGAGGGTGAGCCGATTGAGCATGGTCTGATTACACGGGCAATTGAAAATGCACAGAGCAAGGTTGAGGCGCATAACTTTGACATAAGAAAACATCTTCTTGAATATGATGATGTTATGAATCAGCAGCGGGAGGTGATCTATCAGCAGCGCAGAGAGGCTTTGACCGGAGATTCTTTTAAATTAACTGATCTCTCTTTTGAAAATTTAGAGAAAGAAGATATACATCAGGATATTATCTCAGAATTAAAAAAACTGAAGGATAAGAGATATGTAAGCAGAAATGAATTTGTCACGGCTTTGAAGGATAATCTTGGGGAAGAGCAGTTTTCTGAATATGAACCATTGATTTTCAGACACACAAAAAGCTTGAATCTTGCAATAAAAGATATGATAATTGAAAAAGTTGAAGAGACAGCAGATACATTTGCTGATGAAACGCTCCCGGCTGAAGAATGGGATTTGAAGGGAATAAAGGATGCTGTCTTTAAACAATTCAGTTTTCATTTAAATATTGACAATGATACCTTAGATGGGTTAAATAAAGATGATCTGATTCAGCATATTTATGATAAAGCAAACCGGATTTATGATGAAAAAGAAGAGAAGATCAGTCCTGAAAAATTCAGAGCTGTAGAGCGGTTCTTTATGCTTCAGACAGTTGATTCATTATGGAAAGATCATCTTTTGAGCATGGATCATCTAAAAGAAGGGATCGGTCTTCGCGGTTATGCCCAGCAGCACCCTTTGATTGTTTATAAAAAAGAAGGGTTTGAAATGTTCAATAATATGATCTCCAGAATTAAAGAGGAGACGGTTTCAAAGCTCTTCAGAATCCAGATTGCAGAGCCTGAAGATGTTCATTCCCTCCAGCCTGAAAAACAGGAGCTTACTCTTTCAGGCGGAGATAAAGGTGAAGATATAAAGAAAAAGCCTGTGCATAGACCGGATGATAAGGTCGGCAGAAATGATCTGTGTCCATGCGGAAGCGGAAAAAAATATAAAAAATGCTGTCTTCTTAAAAATGGGAATATAGGTAAATAATGATTCTTTTAAAAGCAGAGAGAATAAAAATTAAACTCGGAAATCTTTGGAAAACACCTGTATTGCGTGTTCTGCTGACCGGAGAGGATGTTGTTGTTGCCCGTTGTCTTGATTTTACAGTCTCTTCTCATGGTGAAAATGAGGATGATGCTTTAAAATCATTAGGCTATGCTGTAAAAGAATATATTCTCTCTGTTGAAAATAATGCTCTTGATGCGGTCTTTGATTCTGCTTATGATAAGTACTGGAAAATATATTATGAATTAGAATCAAAGCAGAATATTCAAAATATGAAAGATTCATTAAAAACAGAATTCAGATTTATTTGCTGTTATAATTAATGGTTATATGGTAAATTATTCATAGAAAAATCAATTTCATTATACAGGAGCATCAATATGAAAGAAGAACTTAACGAAGAGAATACATGGGTGGATCCGGAAGATAATGAAGCTGAATCATCCGAAGACATCAGTTTCACGGAATACGATATTTTTGCATCGCCAAATGATTTTAATATCAAAACCTTATTTGATTTTATAGAATCCGGAGTAGTTAAAATACCAGGCTTTCAGAGAAATTATGTCTGGGACATAAAGAGAGCTTCAAAACTGATAGAATCTATAATTATTGGAATACCTATACCTCAAATATTCTTATATGAAGAGGCAAAAAATAAGTTTATCGTTATAGATGGGCAGCAGCGCTATATGACCATTTATTACTTTATGAAGGAGAGATTTCCAAAAAAAGAAAAAAGAGCTGAACTTAGGGTAATATTTGCTGAAAATAAAGGTATCCCTGAAGAATATTTAAATAACAATAAATATTTTTCAGATTTTAAACTAAAACTGTCGTCTTCTCAGTCTAATCAACCAAATAAATTTAACAACTTAAATTATTCTGCTTTAGATGATGAAGACAAAGTTTCCTTTGAACTAAAGACAATCAGAAATATTATTATAAAGCAGAATGTTCAAAATGATGGGCATTCTGTTGTATTTGAAATATACAACAGACTTAACTCCGGAGGTGTAAATCTGACACCGCAGGAAATACGTACAAGCCTTTTTCATTCAAAATTTTATGATATGCTATATGGGCTAAATATAAAGAAAGAATGGCGAAATCTTACATCTCCGACACCAGATTTAAATATGAAGGATTTGGAAATACTTCTAAGAGGTTTTGCTATGCTGATTGATGGTGAAAAATATAAGCCGTCAATGATTAAATTTCTCAATAATTTTTCATTAAAAGCTAAAAGGTTTTCAAATGATAAAATTAAATATTTAGAGGATACTTTTCATGGTCTTTTTAGATAAAGTTGCGGATTCTGATAGCCAAATATTTCACAGTAAGAAAAGTCGTTTCAATATATCTGTATTTGAATCAATTTTTGTATCAACATGCAAAAATGCTTTTTCCAAAAAAAATTTGGATGTCTCAGATATAGATTTGAGAAAAGTGAAGTTGTTAAAGGAAGATGATGAATTCATCAAGGCTACTCAATCGCATACGTCTAATGAAAAGAACGTAAAATTTAGAATGGAACGCGCCAATAGGATACTAAAATAAAATGACTCCGGTTGAACTGCTGAATGAAGAATACAAGTCAATAGTGAACTTTCTAAATAAAAGCAGACAACCTTCACTTTTAAGCGATGTCAATAAAACATTCAAAAAAGTTATTGTCTTATCTTCAGCGAGTTATTTTGAGTATTTAATACAGGAAATTTTGATTTCCTTTATTATCAGAAAAACCGATAATAACACGAAAGCAGTAAATTTTTTCAAAAAGAAGGCTATAGGTATGCAATATCACACATATTTCAGTTGGGGAGAAAAAAACAATCCTAATAAACCAGGCAAGAATGCAAATCAATTTTTTTCATTATTTGGCGATGATTTCAGGAAAGAAGCAGAGGAAGACATTAAGAAGAATCCGGAACTCGATAAATCAATGAAGGCATTCATTGAGATCGGTCATTTGAGAAATATTCTTATACATAGTAATTTTGCTGCTTATAACTTTGACAATAAGACTACAGATGAAATGTTTGATTTATACAGGACCGGGATCCCTTTTATTGATTATATACGAGATAAGTTGGCGAAAAGCACATAACCAGTCAATCAACTGAAAGCTCTATTGGGCTGTCAGTTATTTCATTCTTTAAACCCTATGGGAAATATCATAACATGAAAGAATATACAAAGATTATCAAATTAATAATCATTGCTATATTGATTATTCAACCGGCAAGTACAGTCTTTTCGCAGGAAGAGGAATCGCATGAATATGTGGAAATAACAAATCCTTCATTGAGAAAGATTCCTATGGCTATTCCTCTGTTCAAGATTATCCCCGGCGGCTATGAGGGATTATCAGCAACCGGCGCAGATTTTATGTCCAATACATTGGAATTTACAGGTTACTTTAAAATGCTTGATCGGAATACTTTCCGTGTTAATCCTCAGCAGATGGATATTACCTGCTCAAACAGCAACTTTCAGGAATGGAAAGATATAGGTGCTGAACTTCTGATTACCAGCGGTATATCGACAAAAGAGAACAATATGATTGAAGCAGAATTCAGACTGTTTGATACATTTAAGAATCAGGTACTTGTAGGTAAAAAATATAAAGGATGGACAAAAGACCTTCAGAAAATTATCCGCAGGTTTTGCAGTGAAGTGATTTTCGCTCTTACAGGTGAAAAGGGCTTCTTTGATACCAGAATCGCTTTTGTATCAACCGGAACAGGAAATAAAGAGATATGGCTGTGTGATTTTGACGGTCAGAATCCTCAGCAGTTTACCGGCGATGGGAGTATTGCACTTTTTCCGGCATGGTCATCTGACGGAAAATGGCTTGCCTATACTTCTTATGCAAAGCGGAATCCCGATATTTATATCCGTAATATCACAGATAAACGCGTTTCTGTTATTTCACAGGAGGGTATCAATATAACTCCTGCCTGGGTTCCGGGTAAGTTTATGCTGGCTGCCACTCTCTCTTTTTCAGGAGATCAGGAAATATACCTGTTGAGCGGACAAGGCGGAATCACCAAAAGACTGACCCAGAACCGGGGAATTGATGTATCCCCCACATGGTCTCCTGACGGCAGAAGAATTGCTTTTGTTTCAGACAGAGCAGGCTCTCCGCAACTTTATATAAAAGATATAGGATCAGGGGCAGAGAGTCGCTTGACTTTTCAGGGGAAATATAATACACAACCGAGTTGGTCACCCAGAGGAGATAAAATTGCTTATTCATCCATGGAAGGGGGGGCAATTAATATTTTTGTCATCAGTCTTGATGGAAGAGGTGCTGCACGTCTTACAGGAAATTCAGGTAAGAACGAATCCCCGTCATGGTCTCCTGACGGGAGTATGATTGCATTCAGTTCCACCCGTGAAGGAGCGTCAAGAATTTATGTTATGACGGCTGACGGATCAGATCAGCGGCGGTTGTTTACATTATCAGGAAATCAGACCAGCCCTCAATGGTCACCGAGGGAGGAGTGATGTTGCTTCAAGAGTGATGTTGGTTCAAGTCTCTGACTTGAACCAACTTTAAATTAGGATGTTTATTTTTATATTTTTTTTATAACAATTAGGAGGAAGAAAAAAAGATGGAAAGAAAGTGGTTAGCAGTTCTAACCCTGTTGCTTATCTTTCCGGGATTACTCTTTACCGCTTCATGTTCGAAGAAAAAGGTGAAGATGGATACCGAATTGACAGGAGGGGCTGACGGCTCGCTGGTTCAACGTGGATCTCAGCCGGGAGCCGGCACAGCAGAGGGTAGTGGTTTATCACAAGAAGGAAGAGAAGGTACAGCAGGAAGCACATCCGGCGGATATGCCGGAGGAGATGCTTCAGGTATGGGGTCAAGTGACAGAGATTCATTTGTGAATGAAGATGTTTATTTTTCATTCGACAGTTCAGCTCTCTCTTCAACGGCTCAGGAAGTGCTACAGCGTAAATCGCAGTTTATGCGAGGTAATAAAGGTAGTTCTGTAGAAATTGAAGGACACTGCGATGAACGTGGAACCAATGAATATAACATGGCATTGGGAGATCGGCGAGCCAGAAGTGCAAAAGAGTTTCTGGTAAATCTGGGAATCCCGTCATCTATGATGAATACCATCAGTTATGGTGAAGAGCAGCCTGCGGATAATGGACATGGTGAAGAATCATGGGCTAAGAACCGTCGTGCTCATTTTGTAAGCCGGTAGTAATGTAGTATCTGATTTATCATCGAGAGCTGCGGGGTATTCAAAAACCCCGCAGCTCTTTTTTATTTCAAAAGACTAAGTACACACCGGCAATAATTACGCCGCTGATTGTAATGTCGGGTTACGCTCCGCTAACCCGCAATGCCATTAAGTTAACCCCCGACCCCTTCCCAAAGGGAAGGGGAGACCTCATTCCGCTCTTTATTCCCCCCTTCCCTTTGGGAAGGGGGGCAGGCTGGTTTATTACCTTAACTTAATGGCATTGCCGCTAACCCGACCTGTAGATTTTTAACAGGCGGCGTAATTACGCCGATGTGTACTAAGGGAACTCCAAAAAAATAATTTACCATTATGCCGGTTGAATAATAATATCCCCTAAAGGAAGTTTTTCCGATCTTAAAATTCTTTTTTCATAGGTTCCATTTCTTTTTTCGTAAGGGAAACTCCTTTTTCATAAAGTTTATCGCACAGCCGGACAGGAAGTCGATCCCTTTCCATGTCATTGTACCTGCCCAACCGACTGTTTTTTCAACTGAATCAAGTATCTGTCCGTTCCGGTGTCTTTCCAGTGTTCCCCGGCTTTATAGCCAATTTTTTTATATGACTGTACGATGCTCTGTTTGGTGGTGGGTCAAATCGGTTGAAAATTTTTTGTAGGGGCAAATAATTATTTGCCCCTACGATTTTTTTCAACGGATTTGACCCACTACCCTCTGTTTATAGATAAGAATATTTTAGCGTCTGGGGATCATCATCATACTATTGTTTGTAATGGTTTGAGAAGATCAGGAAAAAGTTCTCTTCTTTATAAAATTACAAATCATGGCTTTACAGACAACCGGCTGAAGTGCTTTAAAAAGGGAATAAAGCCGATTAATCTCTTTTATCTACAATGATTGCGGTTAAGAAGAGGATTTCTTTTAGACCTTTAATGGTTTTAAAAATCCCATAAATCTTTTATATTTCAAAAAAATAACAGTGTCCATATCTTTTTGCTTGCAAAAAAGTCTTTTTATTTATAAAATATTATAAAAAACTTATCATCTTAGTGTTCTTTGTGTCCTTCGTGGTAAAAAAAGAGAAAACGGAAATATTTTTCCATATAGCTTAATAAAAAGAGTATCGGGCTAAAAATGGGTAAAACTAAAAAAAAGAATAAATTACAGAGAGATAACCGGCAGCGGTTCCAGAACATGAGCGCAGAGCAGCTTATCCAGCAAGGGGAGCAGGCTCTTGAAGCAGGAAAAGCACGGGACGCCATTGGATTTTTTAAATCCGCAATCAAAAAAGAGTGTGAAACTGATAAAATACATCCGCTTCTATTTCGGGCATATCTTATGCGCGAGGGGCAGTTGAGGAGAAAAAATTTGCTTCTTGAGGCTGATGCTGTTAAAAAACAGGCTATGGAATATATGCCTGAGTTTGAAAAATTATCTGAAGATGATCTTATTGCTTATTTATCAAGCTGCTCAGATCAGGAGGCATTTGCCGGTTATGAAAAATATATAGCAATACATCAGAAAAAATCTTCAAAAACAGAAGAATTGCTTGCTAACCGGCTATTTCAGAATAATCATTGGGAACTGACAGATAATCTTGATGAATCAAATCCTCTGCGACGTGACGTTCTTTATCTTAAAAGAGCAGTTCCTCTTATGTACGCAGGAAAATGGGAAGATGCTCTTGAAGCTCTTCAGCCTGTTTCAAGAACCTCTCCGTTTGCGGCTGTACGGCTTTTCTGCCGTGCAATGGTCTCTTTTTACGCTGAAGATGATAAAGATACATTCAAAGCACTCTCCATGATTCCTGATAAATTCCCTCTTGATAATGTGGTAAAAAATCTGAAGAATATTGTTTCAAATCCTGTCAGTTATCAGCAGAAAAGAGAATGTATGTCAAGACTTGCTCCTCTGTGGGACGGTGCTGTAAATATTGAAAGCAATATCAAACGACTTCTTCATGATCTTGAAGAGAGACGCTTCAGGCAGGCAAAAACATTTATATGCGAATTTGCTGATATGGTTTATCCTCAAAATCCTACAGAAGCAAGGGTTTTTATTCTTCAGGTTCTATGGACAATGATATTACAGGGGAAAGTTGATAATAATGAAATAGAAAATATCTGCATAGAGCTTTTACCGCCGGATCAGGGGGAACTGATTCTGTCAAAAACAGAGCTTTTAAAATTTGACAAAGCATTTACATCATTAGGTAAATATATATCTGCTCTGGAAACAGAATTTCCTGATCCTGAAACCAGAAATATCGCGCGGTCGTTTATTATTCAGGATACTGTTGAAAAAGCAAATGAATTCAAAGATCGCCTGAATATCATGCAAGATAAAAAAGGGATTCAGACTTACGGAGAGCTTCTCGGCATCAAATCAAAATCACTTGAAATGATTCTGATTGAAATGGCAGCGGAGAGTATCAGGCTTGATCCATATAACCGTGAAGGATATGACCTTATCGCAAGACTGCCCCGCTCTTCAAAACCTGCCAAAAAAATTGCAGAAACAGCTTTAAATGAGATGGCAGGATATTTTCCTGAAGACCCGTTCCCATGTCTGGAGCTTGCCGCTCTTTACTATGAAACCAATGCGTTCCGAAAAGCAGAAAATATTCTTGCAGATGCAATGAAACTGCGCTCCCCATGATAACAGAGTGATTGACAGGCACGTGATCGGACTGCTGATTGCTGTTGATAAAAATCTGAAACGCGGAAAATTTCATCTCGCGGAAAAAGATGTTGAAAGAGTTGCAAAACTTGAATCTAAAAAGACGCTTCCTTTTATTATCGGAAAACGGGTTCTGTTTCATCTTATAAAAACTCAGAATTATCAGGAATTAAAGTCTATTCTTGAAAAAGAGACAGAACAGCTTTCACTTTTTGAAAGATTAAGAACTGTTTCAATCATGATTCTTGATATAAAAAGCAGAGCTTTTGAGGAGAAAAAATCTGTTTTAAACGGGTTGGAAAAGATTCTTGATAATGAATTAAAACAGATAAAATCACTCTCTTCACCTGAAATTGCAAAGCTCCTGACGCCGATTGAAAAAGATTACGGAGCGATTTTGCCCTCTTTGAATGTTGCTCCGATATTTTTGAAAAAAGGGAAAGATATACTTGATAATATAGATAATTCTGAAATCATTCCACTTTATGATCTGATTCTTGAACCGGAATTTTTCAGCCTTATCCGAAAAGATATAAAACAGAGAATAGAAAAAGCAAAAGATAAGGATTCAAAGACAGTTTTGAACAAAGATTTGATTCTGCTGGAATTTTATTCTGTTACTATGGAGCATCTCTCCGGGAAAGAAAATGATTCCGATCTTTTTGAAAATATTATCAAAAAAGCAAACGGCAATGTAAAAGAGGAACTCCGGGCGGCTTCGCGTAAACTTTCAAGACATGCCTCCGGGGCATTGAGAAAGGCTCTGGAACTCTTTGATTTTGAAATTCTTAATGATATGGTACCCTTTTTCTACGGAGATGATGATGAAGATGATGATCTCCTTCCTTTTCCCGAAGATGATATTGGCGGCGGATTTGATAAGATTATGAATATGCTCAATATGCTGGATCCGGATTCTGAGGATTTGGAAAAGGGATTGATTAATGATGTTATAAGCGGTTTTGAGTCATTTATAGATGACATAGGGGTTCGCGGGGCTCCTGAGTTTATGATTCGTGAAATCAGGAAGATGATAATGGAAGATTCAAAGGTCAAAAGAGAGTTTGACATGCTGGCAAAGCTGATTGACAGGAGCAAATCAGGATCACGGCTTTCACGTGAGGCGTATATTATCTTATTCGGAAAGAAAAAGAAATAAAACTGCTTACATGGAATTTTAAACATATTGCCAATGCCCATATCATAAAATGGGTTTCAGAAAAGATATTTAACGCCATGTGCAACTTTTTTTAAACCACTAAGAACACAAAGTTTTTCACAAAGGAGACAAAGAAAACCTTGTGTCCTTTGTGCATCCTCTGTGTACTTTGTGGTTAAAGTTGCACATTGCGTGAAGATTAACAATATGCCCGAAGAAAAGAAGATAAAATTGTTTCTTGACACATCCGTTCCGAGTGCTTTTTATGACACTTCAAAACCGTTAAGACAGCTTATTACTCAGAAATGGTTTGAAAACAGAGCATCTTTATATGATCTGTATATTTCTGCCACGGCACTCAAAGAAATCAGCAGGCTGGAGAATATTATCAAAAAACAGAATATCAGAGATCTGATATTTGATCATGACGTTAAAATTCTTGAATTGTCTGAAGAGGCTGTTAAACTGGCAGACGAATATATGAGAAAAGGGGCAATTCCTAAGTCTGAGCCTGAAGATGCCTGTCATATAGCGATGGCATCTGTCAATCGCCTTGATGCTCTGGCATCATGGAATTTCAAACATATCGTGAGCATGAATCCGATAAGAAAAATATATGAAATCAATTCGGAGCTCGGTTATCCGATTATAGGAATCGGCTCACTGGAATTATTCGGAGGTGCAGAATATGGAAACTTATAAAAACAGCTACACTGAAAATGAAGATAAAATTTTGTGGGCATTGCATGAGATAAGACATGAACTGCATAAAGAGAGAAAGAACAAAACGATAGATGAGATAAACAGTGAAGCATTGAAAATATATTCCGACTGGTTAAATGAAAGAGACAAAAAAACCGCTGTAACAGATACTTATAAGCGGTTCACTGCACGCCCGTTCAATTTAGGGCATGATATTCATGCAGACAGGGATATTATCTATGCTGAACGGGGATTTTGATGATATTTGCAATTGATACAAATCTTCTTGTATATGCACATAATACTGCTTCTCCTTTTTATAAAAGGGCAAAACAGTTTATAGAAACTGTCATGAATGAGCGGAATACGGAAGGACACCTTATGGTCTGTCTGCCTGCACAGGTACTGACAGAATTTGTTCATGTTATTATATGGCAGCATCTTGAATCACCGCTTTCTCTTAAAGACGCCATTCAGATTGTTCAGGATTATCTTGATTCAGGTATAAAGATTATTTCCCAGCAGGATACTCAGATTCAGACTTTTATAAGCCTGTTAAATATGGTTACAACACGGAAAAAAATTTTTGATGTAGCACTTGCAGCAACCATGAAAGATAATCATATAGGCGGATTATATACAAACAATGTTGATGATTTTAAAGAGTTTGATTTTTTGACGGTGATAAATCCGTTATCAGATGAGGAGAAAGAAAAAGCCTAACCGCAAAGTTTAAAATATATCTTTGCGGATTCCTTGTAGAAAAGGGCTTTATATTTCACGCAAAGAACACAAAGTTTAAAATATATCTTTAAAAAGGGAGAATATGCTAACCTATTATCTTATACTCGGAGTTTCACCGGACGCATCAGATGAAGAAATTCGTAACAGCTATATTCAACTTGTAAAAAAACATACACCGGAAAAAGACCCGGAGATATTTAAACAGATTACAGAGGCTTATGAAGCAGTCAAAAATAAGCGCGTACGCATAAAAAGAAAAATCTTCGGCGGATTTGTTACCAGAGATTATGAAGAGGCTCTGATCGCTCTTGCAAGAACAAAAGAGAGCAAACGCCGCCGTGTTGGATTAAAGGATTTATTTCAGTTAGAAAAAAGTCAAGTGTAAATTTTGTTTAACCGCAAAGAATGCAAAGTAACGCAAAGATATATTTTAAAACTTTGCGATTTTTGCGGAGAACTTTGCGATTTTTGCGGTTCATCTTCTGATACAGAAATTACAAATGCAAAACTTCTAATATGCTTGATTTTTTTGGATATACTAAAATAATGTTAAAGGAGGTTATAAATTATGGATTTCTTGATAAGAGTAGCAGAATGGTTCAAAAAGCAGTACCGGATGATTGACAGAAAATATTTTGTCCCCGCAATGATGTGGATTGTCCAGTTTTTTTCAACAAAAATAAGACTGCGCATAGAAGGGGAAGAAGGACTCGCTGACTGGAAAAAAGAGGCGTTAAAAGATTTCAGATTCTGGCTTGAAGACCTTCCGAATCTTCCGCCTGCACCTGAAAGAGCGCCGAGTGAATCTTGTGATCTCTTTACTCTTTTATCTGAATTTACATCTCTCAAACAGGAGATCAAAATGCAGAACAGAGAGCAGGAGAAATCATTACAGTCTATTGATACATTTATCAATGCTTACCGTGAAGCTGCCAATCTGTTTAAGGAGAAATCAAAATCAATTGAAAAGCTTGAAGAGAACATAAGATTAGCCGCTGAAAGAAGGGCGGTTCTTCCTTTTCTGGATATTCGGGATGCACTGACACGCGGATTAAGAGCAGGCAAAGAAGTAGCAGTATCAGGCAAAGGGCTTTTTTCTTCTGCTCCCAAAGGTATAGAAGGGGTTATTGAAGGGTATGAAATGGCGATACGCAGATTTGACCGTGCTCTTGAATCAGTTGGAATTCTTCCTATACAGACAGTAAGTCAGCCTTTTAATCCCAAAACAATGAAGGCAATGGATAAACGTTCCGCTTCTGATACAGAAAAAGGGGTTGTGGTTGAAGAGCTTATCAGCGGTTTTATCCGGGGCGGTGAAGTTATCCGGTTTGCAGAAGTGGTTGTCGGAGCTTAAATTTTATGGAGTGGAGAGATTATGGAACCGATTGTGGGGATAGATCTCGGAACTACAAATTCCGAGATTGCTTTTATAATTGACGGAAACGCAGAAGTAATCAAAGACAAGGATAACGGAATCGTCCCATCGTGTGTGAGTCTGAACGCTGACGGCAAGGTGATTGTCGGCATGGAGGCTAAAAATCAGGCGGTTATCACTCCTGAAAATACAGTTCTTTCAGTAAAACGGCTCATGGGATCAGATAAGCAGATACAAATGGGAGAGGCAACTTATCTGCCCCAGGAAATATCCGCATTTATTCTTAAAGCGTTAAAAGAGCGGGCTGAAAGAGTGCTTGGAAAATCAATCTCAAAAGCAGTTATTACTGTTCCGGCTTATTTTACAGATGCCCAGAGACATGCGACCCGTGAAGCTGGTGTTATTGCAGGGCTTGATGTTGTGAGAATCATCAATGAACCGACTGCCGCGGCTCTTGCGTATGAAAGCACCAGCTCAAAGACCCAGCGGATTCTTGTTTATGATCTTGGCGGAGGTACCTTTGATGTTTCAATCGTCAAGATTGAAAACGGCGTGGTCGAGGTACTTTCAAGCACAGGGGATAATCATCTCGGCGGAGATGATTTTGATCAGAAAATAGCTGATATATTGGCAGATTACTGTGAAAAAGAGTTAAAGATTACAGTTAAAGATAAACCGCCTGTTATGGCAAGACTGAGACGTGCTGCGGAAAATGCCAAGATTGCTTTATCTTCAGCACCTTACATAAAAATAGAAGAGGATCATATCGGTAAAAGAGCATGGCGGAATATTCATCTGACTTATGAGCTTTCCCGTCCTGATTTTGAAGAGATGATTGAAGATGATCTCTCCAGAACAATGGATTCCGTGAGCAAGGCTCTGAGAGATGCTTCAATGCTGCCGTCTGCGGTTGACAAGATTATTCTGGTAGGAGGATCAACAAGAATTCCTAAGATAACAGAGATGCTGGAAGCAAAATTCGGACATCTTCCCCATAGTGAGATTGATCCTGATCTCTGTGTTGCTCTCGGTGCCGCAATACAGGCAGGAAGAGAGATGGGGCTTGACAGTTCAAGTATTCTGCTTGACATTACTCCTTACACATTCGGAACATCAGCAGTCGGTGAAATTGACGGTATGCCAAGTACGAGCATGTTTGTTCCGCTTATCAGAAGAAACACAAAACTGCCTGCCTCAAGAAGCGAGGCATTTTATACCATGTATGATGATCAGGATGCTGTTGAAATAAAGGTTTATCAGGGTGAAGAGCCGGATGCTCTTGATAATATTCAGATTGGCAAGTATAAATTCAATCTGACCAAATCACAGGCAGGAAGTGTGATTGTTCTGCATTATGAATTAGATTTGAATGGTATCCTGAAGATTGAGGCTTTAGAAAAAGCAACCGGCAGAAAAATCAATGCAGTGATTGAAAATGCCTTTGCACAGTTTACAGATGAGGAGATGGAGCAGTCCAGAAATCGGGTTGAGCAGTTATGGGGCGGAATCGGTGAATCTGACGAGGATGAGGATGAATATGATGATAAAGATGATAATGTCATGGGCGGAATGCCGCCGGATATAGCTGAAACAGTAAGAAAAGCAGAGTCAAAATTAGATGCTGCCTCAAATGAGGATCGGGACGAGATTATCAATCTTATGGAAGATATACGGGATGCTATAAAGGCTGGCAGTATGGATGACGCCAGAAAAGCTCAGAAAGAATTGGAGGATATTCTGTTTTATATAGGATAAAGGTTGTAGGGGCAATCCCCTGTGGTTGCCCTTTCTCGTTACAAGGCTCTGCCTCGTAACGCCACGCATGAGGCTATGCCTCATGCGGTAGGGTGGGTGAATCGCAAGCGTAACCCACCATTTGCGGTGTATGTTTTTGGTAGGCTTTGCTTCACTCATTCTACGCGATATATGTGTGATATGTCGAAGATGTTGGGTATAATTCATGATTGGTCGCACCAAGGAGAAAAGCGAATGAAAAAATGGATTATTGATAATGTTATTGAATTCAATAAGATTTCAAACAGAAAATACCAAAATAATGAGTGCCACACTTACACAGTTTTTAGTCAATTTAAAGACTGGTATTATATCCCATCAATTAATAAATTTGGTCCAAGTAAGTTTATTGGATATGAAAAGACTACGTTAGATAATTATAAAGGGAATGGAAGTGGGGGAAAAACAAATAGAATACTTCAACAATACTTTCTCAAATTAGAGAAAAATAAGTATCAAAAATTATACGATATATTATTTTCAAAGATTTCATCGTTTGCTGAGGAAATTCATAAAAAACTTTCAAGAAAAATTGATAGAGATGATCACTATGGTGGATGTATTTATGTACCAAAAGAATGTAATTTGAGAGAAGTTGAGAATAAATTAGGGATTGATTCTCACGAAGAATTAATCCCTAATTTAATGGGGTCGGAAGGCAAAATAACAAAAGTTTTGGTAAATAAATATGAACGAAATCCACGTCTCAGAGTAAAAGCTATTGAAATTCATTGATTAAAATGTAAGGCATGTGGTTTTGACTTTGAAAAAGTATATGGAGAATACGGTAAAGGCTATATTGAAGTACATCATATAACACCTCTATCACTCATTGGAGATGAAACAGAAATAAATCCAGAAGAAGACATGACTGTATTATGCGCTAATTGTCACAGGATTATACACAGAATTGATTCAAAGCCACTGACTCTTAAAGAATTGAAATCAATAATTCGTAGGGTGGATTAAGCCCGTAGCCCATAGGTTGGGGTGAATGAAATGAACCCCAACAAATATAAACTGTTAAGATTTGCTATTCTCACCCCAACCTACTGGGCTTTCTCGTTACGAGGACTTCGGTGAGCTCAGTCGAACCGCTCTGCCTTCGTAACGCCCCGCATGAGGCTCTGCCTCATGGGACATGATGACGGCAGAGCCGTTATTCCGGTTACGAGGCGGAAGCCCCGTAACCGGAAAAAGGAAACAATAACAATGGAACAATGCCCCGCATGTAATGCAAAATATATCGGCGATCAGATATGTCATCGCTGTAAGACAGATTTAAGTCCGCTTCTTAATATAGAAGCAGAAGCTGCTTCCCATTTGCAGAAAGCAATGGAAGCCTTTGCTTCAAATAACTTTGAGCAGATGTTTTATCACGCCAGCCGCTCCTGTTCCCTGCACCGGACTCCGAACAGCGCAAGAGTTCTGGCATGTGCCTCTGTTCTGGTCGGAAAATTTGATAAAGCAGTAGGACAGTGGGCGTTTACGAAGTGAGAATTTTATAAATTGTCAGACATTTGACGGTTATTTAATTTTGTAGGGGTAAGCCCCCGTGCTTACCCTATTGTATCCAAACTATTACAAATAAAAGTATAGAAAGTATCTGAAAATGTCTGTATCAAAAAGACAATCTGAAAAACCTGAATCTGTAGCAATCGGCACGGCGGAAGCATTTTATACGTTATACCGTGCTTTACCGAAAAAAGACAGGCTTAAAGTTGCACAATATATACTTGAAGAGGGTGATATTCAAGCACCGAATGGGACCACATTGAAATCATTTGCCGAAGAGAGATCCGTTATGCCTGAATTTCATTCTGTAGATGAGTTGCGCAAGGATTTACTCTCCTGAAATTCACTATTCGGAGAACAGCTCAGTTCAGACGGGATGTCAGAAAACAGACGCATACCTGAAAACAGACTCTCAGAAATTTATAACCTCATACATTTTTTGGTAGTGGGTCGAACCTGTTGATGAACCAAATTTAAGGCAATATTTTTAGGATTTTATAGATTTCATCAACGGATTTAACCCACTACCCATTTTTTCAGGCTGGGGCTGGAAGCAGACAGAAAAGATGCAAAGAAAATCATGCAATTCGCAGGTTGCTGGCAGGAGATGACAGACAGGGAATTCAAGGAATTTTCCGAAGAAATTTCAGACCGCCGTCAAAAAGCATTTTCAGGGAGAAAAAATCGTGAAACCTTCTCTGATTGATACAGATATTTTGTCCCTGTTTTTCAGGAATCATCCCCAAGTGACAACTCGTTTCTCATTTTATCTTGAACAATATGAGAATATAAGTATCAGTATTATAACATATTTTATCTTGTTCCCACGCAAATCGCGGGAACAAGGATAAAAGAGACTTTTAATTCCTAATTGGCATTATATGATCCGAATTGAACATCTGACAAAATATTATAAAAAGACTAACGCGTTAAAAGGGATAAGCCTTCATGTTCCTCAGGGTGAACTCTTTGCATATCTCGGACCCAACGGCGCGGGAAAGACCACGACTATCCGTATTTTAACCGGACTGACCCGGCTATCTTCAGGCAATGCTTATCTGAACGGATTTCACATTGAAAAAGAGATGCTTCAGGCAAAAAAGGAATGCGGGCTTGTTCCTCAATCTATCAATCTGGATCAGGAACTGACGGTTTTTGAAAATCTGGATATTCACGGCAGATTATTTCAGATGCCTGCGGCAAAACGTGCTGAAAAAATTCATGAACTTCTTGATTATGTGGATATGTGCGACAGAAAAGATAGCCTGATAAAACATCTTTCCGGCGGTATGAGACGCCGAGTGATGATTGCCCGTGCCTTGCTGCATTCTCCCAAAATCCTTTTTCTTGATGAGCCGACTGTGGGGCTTGATGCAAATATCCGCAGGCGTATATGGGCGTTAATCAAAAAGATTCAGCAGAACGGAACTACTATTTTTCTTACCACCCATTATATTGAAGAGGCTGAATTTCTTGCCAAAAGAGTGGCATTTTTAGATGAAGGGAATATAGTGGCAAACGATACTCCGCAGAATCTTATGGATCGACTGGGAACATGGGCAATTGACCGGCTTTCAGATGATAACATGACCACTAATTATTTTAAAACCAAAGAAGACGCCAAAAAATATATGATCGCTCAGGATGAGAGCTTTACGCTCAGGCGGGTTAATCTGGAAGATGCGTTTCTTGGGCTTACCGGAAAGAAAGTGAAATAATGCAAGGCTGGAACGCTATTTACTATCGTGAACTTTTAATTTTAAAACGCAGGCTTACAAGGCTGGTCGCATCTATGTCAGTCTCGCCTCTGTTATATCTTGTTGCATTTGGATATGCTATGGGAAATACAGTAAAGATTGACGGTTATACTTATATGGAATTTCTTGTTCCGGGGCTGGCGGCTATGAGCAGCATGACTCAGTCATTTGCTATTGCAAGTGAAATCAATATTGCACGTTTTTACTGGCATATTTTTGAAGAATTTCAGTCAGCCCCGATCAGCAACATGGCGTATGTTACCGGAGAAGTCCTTGCCGGAATGACGCGGGCGTTAATCTCAGTCTGCGTCATTCTGACATTGGGAGCATTTTTCGGAATTATCCTTTCTTACAATCTTTTTTTCTGGATTGCTGTTTTTCTGAACAGCTTTTTATTTGCGTCACTTGCTGTGGCATTGGCTATGCTGGTGAAATCCCATGCAGATCAGTCAATGGTGAACAGCTTTGTGATTACACCGATGGCGTTTCTCGGAGGCACCTTTTTCCCTGTAGATCGTCTGCCGATATGGGCGCAGAAGATTCTCTTTTTCTTCCTCTGACTCATGCTTCAAAGACGATTCGCGCCGCATCCTTTGGAAAGCCGCCGGAATTCTTTTCTTATCTGCTGCTGACAATATTGGGGTGTCTGATCTTTTTTATTGCACTTCACTGTGTAAATCGGGCAAAAGATTAGATTTCAACTGATATTTCCTGCCGCAGCTATGACAAATCTGATCATCAGGCAATTTCTCTCCGCATTCGCATACCCAGCCGATCTGTCTTGCCGGATTCCCTGCCACAAGTGCAAAATCAGGAACATCCTTTGTTACAACGCTTCCTGCTCCGGTAAATGAGTATTTTCCTATTATTACACCGCAGATGATTGTTGCATTTGCGCCGATAGTTGCACCCCTTTTTACCAGCGTTGGACGTACCTGATCCATTTTCCGAATCTCTGCTCTTGGATTAAAAACATTGGTAAAGACCATAGAAGGACCGCAAAATACTCCGTCTTCCAAAGTTACGCCTTTATACACGCTGACGTTGTTCTGGATTTTACAGTTATTCCCGATAATAACATCGGGTCCGATTACCACATTCTGACCTAATGTACAACTTTCACCAATCCGGGAGTTTGATAAAATATGAGAAAAATGCCAGATTTTAGTTCCCGCGCCGATTGTTACATCTTTATCAACAATAGCAGTCGGATGCACAAAATAAGGGCTTGGATTCTTCTTTTTATCATCTTTGATGAATATAACTTTTCCGTTTTCATCAAGAGAGCGTTGAGCCGCTTTCAGAACCCGGAGAACCCGCAGCCCTTCATGCCCGTCTGTTACAGGTTTCTCTCCGGTTGCAATAGCTCGGAGAAAATGTTTGCATTCCATACGCAAAGGTTCAGCCTGTTGAATATCAACATATTCAGCATCAGCTTTTGCAGGAATCGGCATATTCCCTTCCCAGTGAATCTGATGAGGATAAAGGAGAAGTTTATCTTTCCATTGCTTTGTGTCATCAAAAACAGCCATTTTACGGTCTCCGACTACAACCAGCTTCTGCTCTTTAAATGGGTGAAGCCATGAAACAAAGATGTGAGATTTAAGACCTGACGGAAAATCAAGATGAGTGGTTGTAACGTCTGCGATCTTTTTATGCAGATAATTCCCGCCGGTTGCCAGAACGCTCTCAGGCTCTTCTCCGGCAAGTGTGAGAATCATGGAAATATCATGAGGGGCAAATGACCATAAAATATTCTCTTCACGCCTTATTTTTCCGAGATTCAGACGGTGAGAGTAAATATAATTGATTCTGCCAAGTTCTCCTTTGGCGGTCATCTCTTTCAATTTTATAAATACCGGATGATATTGTAAAAGATGACCCACCATTAAAATCCGATCTTTTTCTTCCGCCAGAGCAATAAGCTGAATTGCCTCATCTTCATCAAGCACAAGGGGTTTTTCTACATAAACATGCTTTCCCGCCAGAATCGCCTCACGGCCAGAGCAAAATGAGTTTCTGCGGGTGTGGCAATGACAATCCCTTTTATATCTTCATGTCGTAATACTTCGTTAAACGCAAGACAGACCTCTATATCAGGATACTGCTTTTTAAAATTGGCAAGAGTGATCTCATCTCTGTCGCAAATCACCTTTAAGACGCCAATTTCATGATAATTGCGGACAAGATTCTTTCCCCAGTAACCTGTGCCGATAACAGCAACAGCAGGGGAATCTTTTTTTGTAGGTATATTGGAATATATTGTTTGCATTGTTATATTTTTATCCTAGTTTTCAAGCCCCGTAGGTGCGGTATATCTACAGCATCTCCTTTTACATATAAATTGTCAGATTATCATGATATTTATTCAAATGCAACCGGTTTTTTTATTAACTCACCTTATGCAGTTGAAAAAAAATTAATAAAAGTTTAATATCATTCTTTCGGAAAAACAGATGAAGAGGTGAAAAAATGAATGATAACATATTTGATTTATATGTTGACTATCTGCTCACTTCATTCGGAGCTGTAAACGGGTTTGTCAGCCGTACTTGAAAATATTTGAATTAATTTATTATCTGACCAAATGTCAACAGAACCTGGGCATTTAAAAAAAATTGAGGAAATAAAATGAATCAATCGAAAGAAGAATTTGCAGATGTAATCAAAACGATACGCGAAATGTTAAAAACCGGCGAATGTGCTGAATGTTCGTGTCCGAACATTAGATGTGAATGGCATGGAGATTGTTATAACTGCATCAGAATATACCGTCACTTTGCTAGACATATCCCGCGGTGCTTACAGTTTATCTTAGATAAAAAAATTGCAAGGATCACAGAAGCTGCAAAAAATGAAGTACAAAAGAAACCTTTAACGCCTGATGAACATTTCGATTATCTAAATGCAATTGCACCAAAAGAGAATGTATAACAAGCACTTGAACGCCGACTGGCTTTTCCCCTACGCTCACCCATCGGGTTACGGGTTAGCGCTAATGCCATTAAGTTAACCCAAGTTGCCACATAATGCTCCCGCCGGATTGGCAAATCCGGCGGATGGTTCGGATTTGCCAATCCTCCATCGAGCCGCAAAAGTCATTCTTCCGACAGGTCGCAACTTGGGTTAGGTTCATAAAAAGATACGAAAATTTTCTTAACTTAATAGCATTGCGGGTTAGCGCAGCATAACCCGACCTACGTGAGACTGTTGGGGCACCTCAACCTACGGGCTGTACATATATCAGTCTTTAAAAACCAGCTTCCCGCCAAGATAACCTGCAACACCTGCCGCAGAAAGCATTATCAGATGAATCATAAAGAATATCCAACGGACTGGAGATGATGAACTTGCTATAGCCGGATTCCACATCCACCAGATAACAAGTATCAGAGATGAAACCAGTACAATTATTCCGCAGAACATCTTGGTCAGAAATACGCTTGTCCTGGCTCCGTTATAATGTTTCTGCCATTCCGTATAACCGGAAAACAATACCATCGGCATGGCAAGAAGAACAAATACCATATTGTAAAAAGAAGCTGATTCAAAACTGTGCAAACCGAAGATTACAGCGATAAATGCAAAAAATACAGAAAGAGGAATAACACCGTTAGGAATATGAACAGAAATCGGGTGAAGATGATGTTCAAGAATAATCTTTGCCGCAAAGTTATATAGACGGGAATAATTAAATTTGCCCGCTGCTGATGAATCAACAACAGTAACTTTTACATCAGGCTCTTTTCCATCCGGTTGCTGAGACTCAGCACTCTCTTTAGTCGTAACTTCCGGCTGAGTAATCTCCTCAGTTACTTCAACAAACTTACTTTTATCTGCCCCGCAGATAGGACAGGTCTCCGGCGGCTCATCACCTGTATGGATATAGCCGCACACTGAACACTCCCATTTTTTCATAAAAATTCTCCTTTTAATGACTTAGTATAATTAAGTAAAATCCTTCCTAATCCTTAAAACCTAACCCCCTGCCCCCGACCCCTTCCCGAAGGGAAGGGGAGACCTCATTCCGCTTTATTCCCCATACGCATCAAGCTAAAAATTTATCAGACTGTTATTTCCTCAGCCTGATGATCGCGGGGTGAGCGTAGCCGAACCCCGCACCTCCAATATCTCCTTAGCTTGATGCGTATGGGGTAGGGGGTTAGGCTAATCAGTTAAGCATGGCAGCAAGTTTTTCAAGAAGACGGGTTTTATCAAGCTTTAATTCCCATTCGCTGAATCCCTCTTCAAAACCCTTTTGAGCCAGCGAATCATCTCCAAGAGAAGTAACTGCAATAACAGGAATATTTTTCAGGCGTTTATCAGCACGGACTGCTCTGATAACATCCCATCCGTCCATTTCAGGCATTACAATATCAAGAACAACTGCATCAACCGCCTCCGCCTGCTCCTCTAAAATCTGCATTGCTTTTTTTCCGTTCTCTGCCTGAATAACTTCGTATCCCGCTGATGTAAGATATTCACTTTCAATCATTCTGAAAAACGGGGTATCATCTGTCAGCAGAATCCGGTATTTACGCTTTGTCCCGTCTTTGCCTGTTTTTTTTGCTGTGGTGTACCATTCCGGGGCAGCCATTTCAAACATGCGGTACATATCAGGAAGCAGAGTTATCTTTCCGTCAAGTACTGCTGAACCGAATAATCCCGGAGCCATAATTGTGCCTGTATCCAATTCAACGCTTGTCTGAACGGTATTGATAACCTGATGAAATACAATTCCCATCGGATATTTAATCTGTTTCGGCACAATAACGCCGATTGTATCAGAAGGGGTTCTCTCCGGTACGGTTATCGGCAGATAATCTTCAAGAAATATCAGCCTCAGTTTTTTATCATGATACTGAAGGAACTGTTTATCTTTGACAGTTTCAATCTTTGACGCGGAAATCCGCTCAATTCTGCTGATTAATTCAAGAGGAATTGCAAAACGCTCAGGCGTATTGTTGTCAAAGAGAAGAAGGGTCTGAATCTCTGCCTCTACTCTTGTTTTACCTGATTGAGATGTCTCTTCTTTGGAATCCTCAATATTACGGATTGCCGCTTTTTTCAGAATTCCTGCCACATCAAGAATAAGAGAGATTTTGCCGTTGCCGAGAATACTGACGCCGCTGAAACACTTCATTTTTTTTAAATATCTGGGCAGAGGCTTGACAACAATCTCTTCAGTACTGACAATGCTGTCAACAATCAGACCGAATCTTGATGAACCGTATTTGACAACAAGTATTCTCAAAGGTTTTTGAACTGTAGGGGCAATCCCCTGTGGTTGCCCTGCGCCTGTGAAGAGGGCAACCACGGGGGGATTACCCCTACCTGTTGTTGCCCTGATTTTAATCTAAGCACTTCATTCAGATTAACCAGAGGAAGCAGCGTATCACGGAGCCTTAATACCCATGCATCATGAATCATATTGATACGGACCTTGATTTCATTCGGTTTGACACGGACAAGTTCATCAATATCAGATTCAGGAAGGATAAAATACTGCTCCTCTGCTTTTATCAGCAGACCTGAGACAATCGCAAGGGTCAGAGGAAGAATCAGCTTTACCTTTGTTCCGGTGCCGATTTTGGTTTCAATATCCACTGTTCCGCCAAGATGCTCGATATTGGTAATCACTACATCCATTCCTACTCCTCTTCCGCTCAGATCAGTTACCTGCTCCGCAGTTGAAAATCCGGCACGGAAGATCAGACGCACCCGCTCTTTTTCATTCATGGAATTGAACTGGCTGTGGGTAATCACTCCTTTTTCAAGAGCTTTTTTTGCAACAAAAATTCCGTCAACTCCTTTTCCGTCATCGCTGATGATTAAGTGAACCTGTCCGCCCTGATGATATGCCTTCAGTTCAATTGTTCCGTATCTTGGCTTTCCGGCTTTTTCACGTTTTTCAGGCGGTTCAATCCCATGATCCACAGCATTGCGGATAAGATGAGTCAGAGGATCTGATAACCCTTCGATAATACTTTTATCTAATTCAACATCTCCGCCGAATGTTGTCAGCTTTGCCTCTTTGTTATGATTTTTTGCCAGACTCCTCACAACACGGTGAAATTTATCAAAAACAAGAGAAATCGGCTGCATCCGCATCTGCATGATCTTCTCCTGCATTTCAGATGTTACCCGGCTGATATGCTGCAAAACAGGATTTAATCCCGGAGTATGTTTCACCAGCGGAATTGCAGCCTGCATGAGCTGATTTCTTCCTAATACCAGCTCTCCTGCAAGATTCATCAGATCATTCAAAAAACCGACACCGACTCTGATTTTCTCTTCAGTCTGAACAGGGCGGGCGGTGACTGCTTTTTCAGGGGGGTTGAAAGTTTTTTCTGATATTCTTTCAGCAGACTCGGATATTGTATCAGATTCGGAAATTTCCGCATCCTCTTTATCATCATCCTTCTGAGATAAGGATTGTTCGGAATCATCAGATATATCAGTTGTATCTGCTGTTTCATCGGATGCGTTATCCTCTCCGGGGGTATCTTCTGTTCCAGTAATCTCTTTACCGGAATCTTTTTCCTCGGTTTTAACAGGTATATCAGCTAAAAATATCTCTTTTTTAAAACCGTCAAGATCAATAACCCGGATTCTCTCTTTCGGAAGCCCTAATCCATCAGAAACCTCATCCGGCTCAAGAACTGTGGCAAATAAAAAATCAAATGCCAGATCATTATCCAGACAGTCTGACAGTCCGGTAACACTTCGGATGTCTAAAAATGAATCGACATACTGCCCTAAAGACTCCATATTGTTGATAAATTCATAAGGGGATTTTCCTTTCTGTCTTAAATCTTTATCAAGAAATATCTTGATGGAATACAGATAAAAGCTGTTGGAGACAAAATATCTGACATCCTCTTCTGATATATCAAATTTAGCCGGTTGATGCTGTTCTCCGCCGGTATTCTCCTGCTCCAGAACTCCGGGATGAAAATTGGATGAATCTGTTTTATAAGGGGCTTTTTCAGCAACTGTTACCACTTTTTGAGGAGCATCAGCATTATCCACAAATTTCTGAAGCAAAGCAATCTCTTGATTTATATCATAATCTTCACTTGCTACAGCATCATCCAGCATTGCTTTCAGTGCATCTATTCCGGTAAGCAGCGCGTCTATTAATTCCGGTGCGGGGAGAATTTTTCCGTCTCTGAGAAGAGAGAGTGAGCTTTCCATGATATGACTGAGCTTTCCGATATTATGAAATCCGAAAAAGCCTGCTGCTCCTTTGATACTGTGAATTCCCCGGAAAATCCGGTTCACCATTTCAGGTTCAGTCTCTTTACCGCTCTTTTCAAGAGCTAATAAATCAGGCTCTATATTTTGCAGATGCTGTTGAGACTCTTCAATAAAAACGGGCAGTAATTCATCATGCTCTGTCATTGCTTTAATCCTTTTTCAGACCTAACCCCCCTGCCCCCTTCCCTGAAGGGAAGGGAGTTTAAGGACGGATGAAGTCTCCCCTTCCCTTCAGGGAAGGGGCAGGGGGTTAGGTCATTCCCTTTATGTCTGGTTATGCTCCGCTAACCCGACCTACAATTCTGATTTCTCTGCCTCTTTGATTGAAAAAATAGATGTCAGCCGGAAGAAATTGGCGATTTTCATAAAATTTTTTCCGGCACCTATAATTTCAATAGTCTTTGATTTATCTGTGATCTGACGGTAAAGCCCGACAATCAGATTTACTCCCAGCGAATCAACTATGTTAACATCCTGAACATCCAGTATCACATGGATAACATCTGAATTTTCTTTTAACTGAGCTGCAAAATAATCCCTTAACTCTTCAATACGATCAGCAATAAGGTCAGTTTCAGGAATTAAAAAAAGTTTCTTATTCTCTTTTCTGATTTTCATTAATTTCCTCCGGTTTGAATTCTTTTTCCCGAAAAATAAGTGAAACAGTTCCGCCGTTGACTTTTATCTCATCTGCGATAGAGTTCATCACAGCCAGCCCCCTGCCGCCGGATTGAAGGATATGAATATCTTCAATTCTCTTCATTTTATCAGAGAGATCAAACCCTGAGCCTTCATCAGATACATCTATTCTTAATTCTCCGGGTTTTACATATAAAGAGAGATGGACAGATGCTTCAGGATTAAAGCGGTTTCCATGCTTTACTGCATTGATAAGTGCCTCACGAAGTGCAAGGCATATACGCCAGTAAATATCTCTTCCTGCAGAAATTTTTTTATAGAAATACTGTTTATCCAGCCAGTTGAAAGATTGATTGGCATCATAATAAGTTGACGGGAATTCATAATGCAGTCCGTCTTCAATGAATATTTTATTCTGTTCAACGGCAATAAGAATCATATCATCATTCTGCCCCTGCTTTTCTAAAATACGGTCTATAATCTCCTGACAGATTCCGTGAATATCTTTTCTCTTTAATGCAATTTTGCCGGAAGATAAAGCATCAGTAATATACTCTTTCTGAATACCGTCCGAAAAAAGAAAGAGATAATCTCCGTATTCAAGCGTGATCTCATCGTTCAGAAAAAGATGATCCTCTTTTAACAGACCAAGACACATTCCCCCGCCGTCAGGTTCCTGAAAATCAAGGGATTCGTCCTCTTTTTTTCTTGCAATCAGCCCTCCCGGATTTCCCGCTGTTGCGATTTTTACTCTTCTGCGGTGTCTGTCCCAGAGCAGAGCAGTGGCGCAGAGATGAGACTGAGCATAATCTGATTTGTTCAATTCTGCATTGATGGTCTTTAATAAATCAATAGGATTCTGATTTTTATCCCAGTTTGACGTAAGAATTCCAAGAGAAAACGCACTGATATAGGAACTCATCACGCTATGACCCGCTACATCTCCCAGAAGAATTCCGCATCTTCCGGCGAGATTAAATCTCCGGCAGCACGCAATATCACCTCCGGCATCACTAAGTGATGAATAGGCAATATCAATAGAATCACATGGATTGGGACATCCGTATTTTATCAGATTTGCCTGTGCTTTACGTACCTGACTTGCTGTTGATGCTTCCTGCGCCCGTGATCCCTTTTGTTTAGACTGATAAACGGCAGATTCAATTAAAGCGATAATATTCTCTTCAAATTCTGCTTCGGTAACTGCTCCGTCTCCCCCAAGTCTGATTGCCAACTGAAATGTATCAGCATCATACTCTTCTGCATAGATAAATACAAGAACTTTTGAATAATCCCGTTTGATTCTTGCCAGAATCCCCATTCCGTCAATCCCGGAGGTAAAGACATTGCTGATAATAATATTGAATCTGTATTTATTCGCCTCAAACAACTCCCATGCCTGATTTCCGTTGGATACCCGTGTAACTTCAAACCCGGAACGTTTTAAAAAAAGATAAAACTTCTCTGCAACCGGATCATCCTCTTCAACCAGCAGTATATGATAATCAGTAAAATACGGCTGTCTGCGGATTTCCGAAGTTTCGGAAATCTTTGTATCCTGTGACAGATCATCAGCTTTATATTCTCTGATAATTTTCCTTATTTTATCAATATCAATCGGCTTGGGTAAAAAATCATTCCCTCCGGCTTCCAGACATCGCTGACGGTCTTCTTTGGAACTCATGGAAGATGAAATAATGATAGGAGTGGTTACACCCATACTGCGGATTCTTTGAATCGCTTCAAATCCGTCCATACCCGGCATAAGTAAATCCATAAAGATCAGCCGGAAACCGGATGATTCTTTCAGACGATCCAGTGCTTCTTTGCCGTTCCGGCTCTCTTCAACTATAATCCCTTCCGGTTCAAGGATTTTTTTTAACATATCTCTGTTAAACGGGTTGTCATCAACGATCAGAACACGGGGTTGGTTTGAAATGTTCATAAAAAATATTTATCCGTTTTTACTGTTAAAACTCTATATTTATGTTACTAATTCTTATATTCTCAATTTTTCGTTCCCGCGATTTGCGTGGGAACAAGATAAAATAAAAAGTTTGTAGTACCGCCTTTAGGCGGTCAGTGTGAAATCAGATGGTTATCGCGGCACGCCGGACCGCCTAATGGCGGTACTACAAACTTTTTCACAAAGGACACAATGTTTTTTTTCGTGTTCTTTTCGCCTTTTTTGTCTCCTTTGTGGTTAAAGTTGCACATCACGTCTTTTTCTATTTTTTAGAACTGCCGAAAATAGCCTGTATATTTTTAAGTATTTGTGCGGCGAGATTAATTTTCTCTTCTTTAGCTACAGGCACATCAGCCAATTTTTTCTGAGTTTTTATCTTTCTTTCTGTCAGAACATCACTCAGGGCATAAGAAATCTGCGGTTGTTTCTGAATTAATGGGTAAATATCTTTCTTTGTAATTTCAAAAGCATAAGTATCAGATGCCGCAATAATCGTTGCGGCTCTCGGTTCTCCGGTCAGCAGAGCCATCTCGCCGAAAAAGTTTCCTGCTCCAAGCCGTGCAACTTCAATAGATTTAGTCGGATCATTTTTATCTTTAACCCATACCCCAAGCGTACCCTCAACAACAATAAAAAGGGAATCATCTTTGTCCCCTTCCCGTACAACAATCTCACCCTGCGGAAAATAACGCTGGCGCATACGGCTGCTGAGATATTCTTTTGATTCATCTGAAAAAGGCTGGAATATATCTATCTCCTGCAAAATTGCAAATGGCTTGCTGATACCCTCTTCTTTCCGTTTTTTGATCCCTTCAAAGATCATGTGGACTTCCTGACGTTCTATGATATGCCGGATACCTGCATATTTCAGATGATTCCAGATACTTGTCCAGACCGCTTCATTATGGGCAAATTTTCCTCCGTAATCTTTAAAATATGTGGAGACCAGATAATTTGCCGCCCATGATTCGCTCTGCCCTGTTATTCCGGCAGTCAGCCCTAAAAAGCGTGTAGATGGAGACGGATTATTACATACATCAGGAGTTGCCATTGCTGCATCTAAAAGAACCTTTTTGACCCGTTCGGGTGAATGGGAAGGGTCAACATGAACCGTTATATATTTCCAATATCCCCCGTTCAATGTAAAATTTTCAATAGAAGATTCAGAAGCCTGACTGTTCGGAATTGTCAGAACACTCCCATCCCGCGTCTGAATCCGGGTGGCTCGCCAGTTAATATCTTTGACCTTTCCTTCGGTAAATTCACCGATCTTTATCCAGTCATCAATCTGAAACGGTCGTTCAATATTAATCGCAATCCCGGAAAAAATATTGGCGATATTCATCTGCACCGCCAGACCCACGATCATGGCAATAACGCCTGATGTTGCAAGCAGGCTGGTAAGTTTCTGATCAAGAACAAAGGCGATAACTCCGAAGATCGCCAGGAGATAAATCCCCAGAGCAACGAGATGGCGCACAATATCCGGTATCTTCCGATTGGTATGCTCCTCAACAGGTGTCCATATAAACCGTTTGACCCATAAATTCAGAAAGAAAGCTGTGGAGAGCCACCAGCAGGAGTTAAATGACATGATCAGAATTTCCAGATAATAATTGCTGAAATTTTCTGACAGCCTGTTTAATAAATATACCTCAGCGCACAGGAGAAAAATAAATATACAGGGAAACTGAAAAAACCATAATATTTTAGGTCTCATAGAAACTATTTTAAGAATCGGGAGATGTCTTACAAACATTTTTCCGTTCACCCAGAAAAGAAACAATATGCTTAATCCAAGAGTGATCAATACAAGACGCCCTGACCATTCAGGAACCCGGATAATTGGGAGTTTCCGCAGATTAAATTTATCTTTGGTGATCTGAATCCCCACATTAAACCGGGAATATTCAAGAATCCCGCCTACCATGCTCAGATATTCAGGATCTCCCAGAGAATTTTTTTCAGTTATATCCTGAAAAAACAGAACATCTTTGATGGTCCACCCGTAAATCGGATTCAGTACCTGCATATCCTTCATTTTTTTGGTAAGAGCCTCGCTGCTGGCAGGCATACTCAGAACATCTTTGACAAATATCAGATTATTCCGGTTTAATGTGCGCGGACGTAAACTGACTCCGAGCAGATGATGACCGAACATATACTGATTCGGAAGAAAATCCGTCCGAAATTTCCCTTTCACATGATAAAGCCGGTAATTGATCTGATCTTTCCCTTTTTCAAGAGCAGGCGCTCCGAGTTGAATCGGTTCAACAGCATTAAGAAATTCAATACTCTGAACATCAATCTGCCCCTGATATCTGAACCATATATGAAAATCAAGGGTGCAGGTAAATTTGTCAATATCAAGATCGCTGATCTCATTGATTTCAATCCCTGTATAAACCACGTTGATTTTATAAGAATATCTGCCGTCAAAAAAGACCACCCGCTCCTTTTCCATCTCCTCTTTAAGATTAGGAATATTGCTCACGTCCGGCACACTCCGGAACTGAGTCAGTGCAGATATAATCTTCTGATTTTGATAAACTCCTACAAAGATCGGCTTTTGAGAATCTCCATTTTCATCAAAATAGTTGTATCCGGTTACCCCTTCAATCGCATCCTCCAATTCTGTCAGGTTGGCAAGATAGTTTCTGATCTTCTCTCTCTCTTCTTTTATCTTCTTCCGATCTCCGGTGATCTCTGTATTTCTGATAGCTTCGATAACAACCATCGCAGTATCATAGGCAAATGCAGCGTGCCATCCCGGCTCTTCCCCGTATCTTTCAGTATAGGCATCTTTGAAAGTAAGCCCTTTCTCACCCATCATGTCAAATATCAGCGGGGTTGTTACATACATGCCGTCAGTATAAAATCCGGGACTTCGTTTTTCTTTGGGCAAATCTTCAAATCCTTTCTGAAAAGATTCCGAAGCAAAGGCATCCGGTGCCATTACCGGGTTTTTGACGTAGTTATCTTTTATCAGTCTGACTAATTTGACCCCCTCAGCCGCATGGGTTGAGAGAAATATTACCCCTGCATCTTTTTTTAACTGCAACTCGCCGATAATTCTGTTTAACACCTCATCTATTTCTTTATCATTTATTCTGAAGTCCCATCGGTATTTGACTTCCAGATTAATGCTTTTTGCTGTATCTTCAAAGACTTTTGCAATATAGGACCCGTAAGGATCATCTTCTGCAATAATACTGACCGCATTATTTTTGGAAATTCTTTTTGCAAAATTTGCCAGAAATCTTCCTTGCAGATTATCATTAAATGAAGAATCTGAAATACCATTTGCCCTCTGTTACCTTAACATTGGTTGAAGCAGGACTTATAGCAGGGATGCCATTGTTCTCATAAATTTTTCCGCCGCTGATGGAGCAGGAGCTGTAATGGTGTCCGATAACTGCAACTGCTTTGTTCTGGTCAACAATTTGCCTTGCCTGCTCTTCAGCCTCATCTTTGTTATTTTTATCATCAAATTCATCAAGAATAATCTTTTTCCCGTTAACTCCCCCTTTTTTATTCACTTTGTCAAGATACAGATTAATCCCCTGTCGGAATGATCTCCCTACCTGTGAATAATCTCCGGTCATAGGACCGACCATTGCAATATGTATTGTATCTTTTTCATCGCTTTTTAAACAACTGAAGCCTGTGAATAATAATATAGCAGCGATTAAAAGAATAACTGAAAGTATGATAATTTTGTCTGTTTTCATAGCTTGTTATCAAAAAACAATGTTATTTGGTAAAAAAATTTTACATTTTTATTTTTACCGCAAAGAACGCAGAGAAGGCGCAAAGATCGCAAATCTATATGCCTGTTTTCTTAGCTAACTTTGCGGAAACCTTTGCGAACTTTGCGGTAAAAATGATGATTATTCAGTTTAACTTAACAAAGCAGGTGTGTAAAATTATCTCTGACAGAAGCATCTCATGTTTATTTATATTTTTTTCAGATTATTATAATATTGCAAATTCCGTATCAGAATATAAAAAATAAAGTATAACTTAATAATAAACAAAAATAAAAAAAAGATACAAAATCCTTTTTTTTTATGATAGAAACAAAGTTTGCTTTTTTTATGAAGATAAGTCAACAGTATTTTCATTTAAAGATGAAAAATGAGAACCGGTTTTTTTTTCAGTTCTTAATCATATTTTTTTATTAAAGTCCATATAAAGGGAGAAAATAACATATGTGCCGGTTGTTTGCAATAACCAGCAATGAGCCTCTCTCTCCGATGGTAGCGGTTGATGCATTGGATGTAATGAGAGAAGGACATGACGGCTCAGGAGTCGGGCTTTTTATGCGCGACCTCGGAGGACCGTTTGATGACATGAAAGAGGCTCCCATTTTATCAGGAATATTTACAGATCAGGGGATAAAACGTCTGGATGATTTTATGATGAATATCGGGTTTCTGACAAAATACCGGATGTCTATCAGAGTCTCAAGAACGCCTCCGCCCGGAGTCCCTAAAAGAGATGTCTATCTGATCCGGGCTTATGATTATCCTGAGTCATGGGACAGTCTGACCAGCGAAGACAAACTGAGCAGACTTCTGATCTTACGTCTTGAACTGAGGAAGATGGGGGAAGAAAATGAAGATATGATTGTCTTTTCTTTCTGGCCCGATGTCATTATGATCAAAGAGCTCGGGGATCCCATGGCAGTGGCATATCATCTGCAACTTGACAGAAATGATCTTCGTGCAAGGGTGATTATGGCGCAGGGGAGACAGAATACCAATTACGCCATTAATCTTTATGCGTGCCATCCTTTTTTTATTGAAGGATTCTCCACAATGACCAACGGAGAGAATACTGCATTTATTCCGATAAAAGAATATCTTATATCAAGAGGATTTCACGGATACATGGGATACCAGTCTGATTCAGAAGTATTCACCCATATTCTTCATTATACATTAAAAAAGCTCGGTCTTGGAATGGAGTTTTACAAGCATGTTATAACACCCCTTCAGGATGAAGATATTGAAGTGCATCCGAACAGAGATTTTTTAAAACATCTGAAACATTCATGCAGAAAACTGATTATTGACGGACCTAACTGTGTTATCGGATGTCTGAGGGATCATTCTCTTTTTATGGTCCAGGACAGAAAAAAATTCCGCCCCGGTGTTGTAGGAGGAAAGCCCGGAATGTTTGCGTTTTCATCAGAAATATGCGGTCTTGATGCTGTAATAACGGATCGGGACAAAACAAAAGATTTTCAACCAATGCATCTGGATACTGCGATTGTAGGTCCTGAACGCCAGGAGGTTCATATATGCCGTCAGACAGACCCATTACCCCTTCTACATTAAGCGTCAAAGACCTGTTCTGGCAAATTTCATGGGATAAAGACAAATGTACGCTCTGCGGAAGCTGTACAGCGGTCTGTCCTGTAAATGCCATTGAACTTGGGGTATTTCGGAAAAGAGAAGTAAATGTTTCACTGAATCTGAAAGAAAAACCGTCCAATTCATTTAATATATATTACGGTATCCGCCAGAAGACTGATCCTGCTTATGCGTGTGTAGGGTGCGCCATGTGTAATCTGGTATGCCCAAACGGTGCAATTATGCCGTGTCACGGGGATGAGGCAGATAAGCAGCGGTATCATATTGATCAGGGCGGGAAACCCCGTAGCCGTGGCGGAAGCGCAATGTTCCCGGGGGAATTCTGGATCAGATCAAGTTTATCAGAATATCCATGCTGACAGACCCTGCATTGGACGCCGGGCGCCATGAATTTGAACTCCGTACCCTTTTAGGAAGAGTTCTTCCGCCTGAGAAAAGTTTGCAGTTTATCCGTGAAAACGGCTGGATTCCGCCGGTAAGAGAGATTTATCCGTTAATTATCGGCTCCATGTCTTTCGGAGCTTTATCCCCGACCATGTGGGAAGGGCTTCAGATGGGCGTTGCTTATCTGAATGAAGAGCTTAAAATGCCGGTGCGTGTCTGTACAGGTGAAGGCGGATGCCCTCCAAGACTTTTACGGAGCAGGTTTTTGAAATATGTGATTCTTCAGATTGCCAGCGGCTATTTCGGATGGGATGAAATTATTCATGCTCTCCCGGAAATGAAAGAGGATCCCTGCGCGATTGAAATCAAATACGGACAGGGAGCAAAGCCGGGTGACGGCGGGCTTCTCATGTGGTACAAGGTGAACAAGCTGATTGCCGCTATCCGCGGCGTTCCGCCGGGGGTAAGTCTTCCGAGTCCGCCTACTCATCAGACAAAATACTCGATTGAAGAGGCAGTGGCAAAGATGATTCAGTCAATGTATATGGCATGGGGATTCAGAGTTCCGGTATATCCGAAAATTTCAGGAACATCAACAGCATTGGCTGTATTAAACAACCTGACCCGGAATCCGTATGCTTCAGGGCTTGCAATTGACGGAGAAGACGGAGGAACCGGGGCTGCGTACAATGTTTCAATGAACCACATGGGGCATCCTATAGCAAGCAATATACGGGACAGCTATATAAATCTGACAAGGCTCGGAATGCAGAATGAAATACCGTTATTTGCTGGCGGGGGCATAGGAAAGAGCGGGAATCTTGCGGCAAATGCCGCGGCTCTGATTATGCTTGGGGCAAGCGGAGTTCAGATTGGCAAATATATCATGCAGGCGGCAGGAGGATGTCTGGGGTCTGAGTCCGACCGGTGCAATATCTGTAATATCGGGCTTTGTCCCAAAGGGATTACCTCACAGGATCCGCGTTTATATCGCAGGCTTGGATCCTGAAAAAGTGGCGCAGCGTGTTGTTGATGTTTATCTCAGCTTTGACACAGAACTGAAAAAGATTGTCGCGCCTCTTGGTCGTTCAACCTCTCTGCCCACAGGTATGTCAGATGCACTCGGTATCAGTGATTTTTATGCTGCGGAGCGGCTGAATATCAAGTATGTGGTGTAGTTGAGCAGTATATCTAAAATTTGTAAAAGTTTGTAGTACCGCCTTTAGGCGGTTATTCACGTCCCGCCGCCTAAAGGCAGGGCTGTTAAGTTCTCCTGACCTAACCCCCCTGCCCCCCTCAATGCCATTAAGTTAAGGTATAAACCAACCTGACCCCCCTGCTCCCCTTCCCAAAGGGAAGGGGGAATAAAGCGGAATGAGGTCTCCCCTTCCCTTTGGGAAGGGGTCGGGGGTTAGGTCGGGAGAACTTAAAGACTTATTATGTATCAGAGATATATCAGAAAAATAGCTGAAATTTATCAGGGCGGAGATTATACTGAACATTCATTCCGCGCTCCGTTTCAGGAGCTTCTGGAATCATTTGCAGAACATGAAGTTAAACGTGATCTGAGAATTATTCATGAATCTTCACGGCAGAGCTTCGGTGCGCCGGATTTTAAAATTAAAAACGCATCCGGGAATGTCATCGGCTATATTGAATGTAAAAATATTGATGAAGATATTGAAAAATGGACAAAATCGGATCAGATAAAAAAATATCTTGAAATCAGTGATAATTTGATCCTGACCAATTATCTTGACTTTCTCTTTTTCAGAAACGGATCGCCTGTCTCCGACTGTCAGATTTCCCGGAAAATCCGGTTAAATGACAAAAAACCGGAATTCGGCAGCATTGATGAATTTAAAGATATACTTGCTCTGTTCTTCTCCGCAAGCCCTGAGCTGGTCAAAAACAGCAGGAAACTCTCCGCCGAGTTGGCAAAACGGACACGGATTTTAAGGGATATTATTTATGAAGTTCTTGAAAAAGAAGAAAAAAATCCGTTTAAAAAGCTCTTTCCCGTCTTTAAAAAGACTGTCATGCCGGATCTGAATCTCTCTGTTTATGCGGATATTTACGCGGAAACAGTCGGATTCGGGCTTTTTTTCCTCCGCCTTTCAAAGAATCAGCACCTGACAAAAGAGAATATTCTTTCCGGGATTCCTCATTATATTCCGCTGCTGCGCCATTTTTTCCCCAATACACGGTTTGACGAATGGCAGGATAATGTTGTCTGGATTCTTGATGAAATCATTGAACTGCTTAACAATATTGATTCAGTATTTATAAAAGATTCACTCTCTTATAAAAAACTGTCACTGTTAAAGCCGAGAGACGCCAATCTGAAAGACCCTTTTATCTTTTTTTATGAAGAATTTTTAAGCATATATGACAAAACACGGAAGACTGAAAAAGGAGTTTTTTACACGCCCGAGGCGGTTGTCTCTTATATTATCCGATCTCTTGATATTATTCTGAAAAATAAATTAGATGTTAAAGCCGGTTTTCTTGATACTTCAGTTAAAGTCCTTGACTTTGCTGCGGGAACAGGCACGTTTATCATCACGCTGATTGAACATATCCGTGAACGGCTATGGGAAACCGGCAATACGGGGCTGTTCAATACAACGATTACGGATTTTATTCTGAAAAATATTTACGGGTTTGAACTGCTGGCGGTTCCGTATATTATCTGCCATTTACGGATTCACGAGTTTCTTGAAAGCAGCGGATTTACTTATATGGGTGAAAGAAAAGAACGTGCTGAAATTTATCTGACAAATACCTTAAATGATGTAAAACCGGAGGTAACAGACGGTTTTGATGAAATCACCGAAGAAGGGGAAGAGGCGGATCGGATAAAGAAAAAAGAGGAGATTCTTGTTGTTATGGGAAATCCGCCTTATTCGGTTTCAAGTTCCAACAATACGGATTTTATCAGAGAGAAGATGGAACTTTATAAGCTGGCGGTGAAAAAGAGAAGAATATTCAGCCTCTTTCAGATGATTATATCAAATTTATCCGTTTCGCACACTGGAAAATAGAGCGGGTGAAAAAGGGGGTTATCGGAATTATTACAAATAATTCGTTTGTTGACGGACTAATTCACCGGGGGATGCGTGAAGAGTTAATGAATACCTTTGATGAAATTTATATTCTGAATCTGCACGGAAACGCTAACAAAGGGGATTCATGTCCTGACGGTTCAAAGGATGAGAATGTTTTTGACATACGGCAGGGAGTATGTATTTCGTTTTTTGTCAAAACGGGAAAGAAAACCAATAAGAATAAAGGGGTTTATTGTTTCAGTCTGCAAGGAGTGAGAGAGAAGAAATATTCATTTCTTTATGATAATACAGTCAGTTCTGTTCAATGGGAAAAGCTGAATGCGGTGACGCCGGATTTCTGGTTTGTGAAAAAGGAGTTTGTACTTGAAGAGAAATATAAAAGCGGTTGGAGTTTAACTAACATATTCAGCAGTTATAATAATGGAATACAAACGGGAAGAGACAATCTTTTTACTGATTTGGATAAAGATAAATTAGAGTTAAAAATCAAAAGATTATTTTCAGGTGATTATGATGATTCTTTTGCGGATTATTATAATGTAAAAAATACAGGAGGATTTGCTTTAAAAGACAGATTAAAAAAATATTCTATTGATAAAAATTATTTTCAATTAACAAGTTACAGACCTTTTGATGATAGAAATATATACTATCATCTGAACATCATCAGAAGACCTTCGCAAATAATGCTGAATTTCATTGGAAGAGAGAATATAGGATTAGTTTTTTGCAGACAACTTGCCAGTAATAAATGGCAGCACGCATTTGTAACGGATAAAATTACAGATGGTTCTTTTATTTCCTTAAAAACAAAAGAATGGAATTATATTGCTCCTCTTTATCTTTATCCAGATGAAAAAGAAATCCAGCCTGATAAATCAATTGGGAAGAGAGTCAACTTCACTGAATCATTTCAAAAATATATCAACGATCTTTACAAATTCAATCCGACCCCTGAGCAGATTTTAGGCTATATTTACGCCATCCTTTATGCACCATCATTTCGGACAAAATATTATGAATTTCTGAAAATTGACTTTCCGCGGATTCCGTTTACTGAGGATGAAAATCTGTTTAAAACCCTTTCTGAAAAAGGAACGGAGCTTATCAGTCTTCATCTTCTTAAAACAGATTTTGAAAAATCCGTTGTCAATTTTCCGGTTGAAAATCCTGATTTAAAAGTGGAAAGCGTCAAATATAAAGATAAAAAAATATGGTTTAACAAAACCGCATATTTTGACAACGTACCCGAAGCAGTCTGGAAATACGAAATCGGCGGTTATCAGGTCTTGGACAAATGGCTCAAAGAACGGAAAAAACACGGCTGTACTTTAACAGGCAATGATCTCCGTCATTTCATGAATATCTGCAACTCCCTGAATGAAACGATAAAAATTCAGAATGGAATTGATAAGTTGATAAAAGAATAAATAAAAGACCTGCGGGGTTTCCGAAACTCCGCAGGTCTGATGAACGGATTATACCAGAAAACTTATGGACTGTTACTTACACTTAACACTCGGATGAAAAATGTAGCAGAAAATACAGATCAAGGAAGGGGACAGGATGATTTCCATACAACCATCTGAAAATACCACTGAAATCCCCCTTTATAAAAGTAGGATTTTATCGCTTATATCGAAATCACGTTAATTTATGATTCAGAAAAACAGGTAAAAGAATCTCATTTTCAGGTATCGGAACCGGCATGCTGCGATTCTCTGATCCTTTTCAGGGAGGCGGCTTTCCTGATACTGCGTATCAGAACCTCTATATCAAAGGGCTTCATCAGATAAGCGGCTGCGCCGTAATTCATCCCTTCTTCGCTGTAATCAGCGGAATCATCTCCTGTTATCAGAATGACTTCAGCGGAATATGCTTTTTTTATTGCTTTCAATATTTCAAGTCCGTCTATTCCGGGCATTCTCACATCTAAAACCACCACATCAGCTTTTTCCGCGGCAAGAAACTCCAGTGCCTGATACCCGCTTGAGACGCCTGATGCATTGAGTTGCCTTTTTCTGAGACGTTTGACACACAGCTCGGTGAAATCTTTTTCATCGTCAACCACCAGAACATTTATTGTATCCATTGTTTCTGCCCCCTTCAAAGAAGCTAAGTACTCTGTCAATTTAATTCTGACGGAGTAAAGACCTGCGGGGTTTTAAAAACGGTTCGACTGAGCTCACCGAAGTCCCCGCAGGTCTCCGCTGTATTTTATCCTTCAGAATTAAATTGACAGAGTACTAAGTTTCTTTAAGAAACTTAGCTTCTTAACTTTTCACCCCCGGATGCCGTTCACAGGAAGATAGACAGTAAATACAGAGCCTTTTCCCGGTGTACTTCCAACCGATAGCCGCCCTCCGAGTTTTTCTATAATGCTGTAAGAGACAGACAGCCCCAGACCCGTGCCGTCCCCTGATGTTTTTGTCGTATAAAAAGGATCAAATATTTTATCAAGGTCTTCTTTGGGAATACCGGGACCTGTATCAGAAATTTCCAGAAAAACTTCCTGTTTTCTTGAATCATAACCGGTTTTCATCCTGACGGTTCCGTTTTTGCCGACAGCATCTATGGCATTATCTGTAATATTCAGAATAACCTGCTGAATCTGTGTGCTGTCACTCCTTATAGAAGGAAGGTTTTCAGGAAAATCTTTTTCAATGACAATATTTCTGTGCAGTGCTTCATTTTCCAGAAAACTGAGGGTCTGTTCCGCCACTCTGTTCATGTCAACGTCTTCCTGAACAGGCTCAAATCGCCGTCCAAAGCCCAGCATCCGGTGCGTTACCGACTTGGCGCGTTCTACATGCAGATCAATTTTATTCACTGTTTTCTCAATCTCTTTGAAATTGGCGATTTTATCCGGTTCTTCTTCTTCCAGCAAGTCTTTAAGCCATCCTGCACTTTCTTTGATCATTGCGAGCGGATTGTTGAGTTCATGCGCCATGCCCGCGGCAAGCTTTCCCAAAGCTGCCATCTTGGATGATTGCATCAGATTTGCGTCCATGGCTGCTTTCTGCCTTTCGGAGCGTATCAGTTCTCTGATTATAGCACGGGAAAGGATGAATGCGCCGGTGACAATCAGCAGAATGCCGACTGCAATCAGCAGAATGATAATCATCCGGGTACGGAAAAGCGGAAGCATAGCTTCTGCCGGATCCTCGGACACGACCAGCAGCCAGTTTTTCTTTTCAAGCCATGACATCCCCACGATCATCCTGTCCTGATCCGTGAAATGTTCTTTGACTGTTGTACCCGCGAAAAGGGGCGTCCTGGGAAAATCCGACGGTTCCATAACCTGCTTTCCGAAGCGTGACGGGGTCTGCAATATATTTTCCGTGTTGAGCAGATAAGCGTCCCCTTTTTCCGCAATCTGAATGCTTTGAACCAGAAGGTTGAAGATATTGGAATCAATGGTTGCCCTGAGTATCCAGAAACTGTCTTCTTCTTTACGCATAACCGCAATAATAAAATGCGGAAATCGCCGGAATCCCATGAATACATCACTGATATAAAATTCTTTGAACATCACCTCATGAAACCAAAGTTCGTTTTTGTAATTCATCCCCTTCAGGCTGTATGGTCCCATATATGCGACCTGTTCACCATCCTTATTGATAATCCCCAGATCAATCAGCGAATTTGAGGAAGACTGAACCACCGACAGCAGGTTACGGATGTACTCCTCATCGGTCAGCTCCTTATAGGAGTGCATATAGGCAATGGCTTTCAGTTGTGAAACACGCTCTTCAAAAAACATATCCAACGCCTTTTTTTTATTGTCAACAATCGTTCTCAGATTGTTCATCACCTTCTGTGTATAAGTATTTGTGAATTGAAAATATAAGAAAAATCCGAGCGCAAACAGGGGAATCAGGGAGAAAGACAAAACAACGGCAATGATCTCCATCTGCAGTTTTTTGATATAATTATGTCCGGTTGTTTTCATTTGTAACGCCCAATAAAGTTTGTAGTTCCGCCTTTAGGCGGACTGTCAAAGTTTGTAGTTCCGCCTTTAGGCGGAACTACAATCAGGATTCAGATTTGATAATTCTTTAAAAGCTGTCAAATCTATAACTGAAGGATAGATAAAAGTCAAAGAACTTTTCAGGGATTGTTCTAAACGGGGAGATTGGATTATAAAACGGTTTGCCTGCTGAATTTTTACAAACTGTAAAAAACACCGACACATTATCTGCCCTGTTTTTATTTCTGAGTGTATGTTCTGTTTACATAATATCAATCTATCTGAACAGTTAAAAAAAAAGAAACTTTACCCGGTTTCTGGCATGAAGATTGCCATTAAAGATTCAGTTGTCAAATCTGGATTCTGAAAATATAAAAGAAAATATTGACATTTTCCTGAAAAAAAGGTTAGAGAATATTTTTATGGAAAGCCAATGATTGTTTTTTCAGTTTTCTGTTTCCGTAATATCATTGAAGCGGAGACAGAATTGTACAGAAGGAGGCAGTGAAAAGACTTTGAATATTTTATTCGTTGATGATGAAGAAGATTTTCGGGAAACATTGCTCAAACGCATGAAAAAGCGCAAAGTCAATGCTTCCGGGGTTTCAAGCGGCGAGCAGGCGCTTGATTTTTTAAAACAGAATGACACTACAGATGTTGTTGTGATGGATGTAAGAATGAAGGGGGGAATGGACGGTCTCCGGGCATTGAAAGAGATCAAAACCTTGCATCCGCTTCTCGAAGTCATTATGCTGACAGGTCACGCCTCATTGGAGGTGGCAAAGGAGGGGATGGAACTCGGCGCATTTGATTATCTGATGAAACCTGTGGATGTGGATGACCTGCTGTATAAACTTCAGGACGCATATAAGAAGAAAAAAATACACGAGGAAAAGATAAAAAAAATCAGGGAGGTGATTGAAGCCGGGAAGTAATTGCGGTGTAATTCAAGGAGAAGTTTAAGATTTGACATATTTTTAAAGTTGTCAAATATGTTACTGTTATCTTAAAAAAATCGTTATTTAAAAATCAGAAAAAATAAGGAGTGTTCATCAAGATGAATTTCATACGACAATGGGGACAGTTTATGATGGAAGCCTCAAGGGCGCATGCCCGGTGGGAACGTGAGGTCTCCGATACCATTCTTCATGACAGAAAGCGGCTCATCATACTCGGTCTGCTTATGTTGCCGATTCTTATCTGCGGAATTGCTTTTGCGGATCAGATCGGCACGGCTCTTCCCCAATATCTGGGGGAAAAGAGGCTTACAGCCCGGCGTTTTTCACTATGGGCATATTTATCTCATCCATCTTCATCGGACTGTGTGCGGGACTTATTACCGGCTGTATCGGCGCAGGCGGCGGCTTTATCATTGCTCCGGCACTGATGAGCGCGGGAATCAAAGGTATTTTAGCAGTCGGTACAGATATTTTTCATATCTTTGCCAAAGCAATTATGGGAAGTGTTATCCACAAAAAATTAGGCAATATTTCAGTGCCGCTTGCCATGATCTTTCTGATCGGCTCAATATTCGGGGCAACCGTAGGCGGCTGGATCAACCGGCTGCTGTATGAAAAAAATCCGGTGCTTAGTGATGCCTTTATTACCACCATCTATGTTATCATGCTCGGTATTCTCGGTGCATACTCTCTGTATGATTATCTGAACGCAAGAAAAGCACCGGGCGGCGGCGGAGATGCTCATGGCGGAAAATCCGAAGGCACGGATATGGGGAGCCTGCCCAGAAAACTTCAGGCTGTAAATATTCCCCCGATGATCACTTTTGATCAGGGACTGATTCCGGGCGGTCGTCAGATTTCATGGGTCTTTCTGGTTCTCAGCGGCGCACTGGTAGGTCTTGCTGCGGCTATCATGGGTGTCGGCGGCGGATTCCTTACCTTCCCCATCTTTGTTTACGTGCTTGGTGTCTCCTCACTTACCACAGTTGGAACGGACATTTTTCAGATTATTTTCACCGCAGGATATGCCTCTATCAGCCAGTATGCCATTTACGGCTTTATTTTTTATACTCTTGCAATGGGTATGCTGCTTGGGTCTCTGGTGGGAATACAGATCGGCGCGATGGCGACCAAGGTTGTCAAAGGCATAACGATCCGCGGTTTCTATGCAATGGCTGTTTTAGCCGGTTTTTCAAACAGATTCTTTGCTCTCCCCGGAAAGCTTGCCTCAATGGACATTATTCCTTTGTCCAAAGGAACCTCAAGGTTTCTGGATTTGCTCGGCATCTGGACATTTTTCATTGTAATCGGAATTTTTGCCGTGTGGGTCATGGGAACTTTCTTTAAGAATATAAAAACTTTGAAAGGGGAATCAGGTGGCAAATAAAAGATCATAAATCTTTCGCCATGCTTACCTGAAAGGAGAGCGATAAAAAATGAGTGCAAGTAAAAAAGAGTTTTACACAGGCGTGGGACTGATGGCAGGATTCCTTGCGGTGCTGGTGATGATGTTCCTGCCGCTTTTCGACGGCAAAAACGCATTGAATGCATTGGATGCTCTGTATAACACAATATCCAAAGGCTCGGCATATTACATCCCTAAACTTAAAAAAGATGCTGAAACTTATGCAGGTAAAAATATTGCTGTGAATATTACCATGAGTGATGAGAACACAGCAAAAGAAACCGAACAGCTTTTTACAAAAAGCGGTGCCGCGGTCACGGTATCGGGTGCAAATCTGAGTGTGAACGGTGATATCGGAAAAATTCTTGCCAACTGTCTTGATGACTCGGACGAGATGTTCCATAATCAGGGAGAAAAGATCAAGGCAAAATATAACTGCGAGGAAAGAAAAGTCATGGTCAACTGGTGGAATGCCCTGAAATCTATGGATAAAGACCTGAAAAAGCAGGAGAAATTCGCAGAGGCAAAACCGATTCACATGGTGATGAAAAAAGGTGTGGAATGCTCTTACAACTATTATAAAGTGGATCCGCAGAACATATCCGACCGATGGGCGATTGTCCTTTTTTCTCTTGTTTTTTATGTTGTTTACACAGTATGGTACGGTTTTTCCATCATGTTCATGTTTGAAGGATCGGGTTTTAAATTGGAGCATTAATTGTTTCAGTCTGACATGAAACCGGAAGAAGAAACTAAGTTTTTTGAAAAAACTTAGTTTCTCTCAGTTAATCCCGCACGTTAATCTCTTGTTACGAGGCTCTGCCTCGTAATAAAATAGCAAAGATTTAAGCAATATGCTTACCCGTCCGAAAAAAATTTTCTCAAAAAAGCAGACTCAGAGGCATGACTCGGCTGAAGCTGAAACAGAACGGTTCTGACTCAGACAAAACCGGGTTTTATAATTATATGTCATGCCAACGGACGCGGACACGGTACAGTGCGCAGGCATTGCCGTTGTTCGTGTCTGATATGAAGTTAAACCCGGTGATAATCTTCACTATGATAAGAAGGTCGGAGAAGTGACTGAACGATAAACAGACAGACATTGCAATATTCTCATAAGCGATCCGGAAAATATGTTTAAAAAAAATTATGATAAAAATTTAATGAGATGAATAAATTCAAAATATATCTTGATACATCGGTCATATCGGCGTATTTTGACTTTCACAAACCTTTGAGACAGGCGGTTACACAGAAATGGTTTCTGCATAATGCTAAAGATTTCAGACTGAAAAAATTATCCCACTGTTGAAATTCTGAGTCTTGAGAATATAGGATGCGAGAAATATGGAACATTATGAAAACGGCTATTCAAAAGAAGAAGACCCGATGTTGTGGAACCTGCATGAAATAAGACATAAAATTGCCGAACAAAAGCAGATACATGAGGAGATTAACATTGCTTTCAGACATGTTATGAGGCAATATAAATCTGATAATCTTAAAATTGTCCATAAGGTAGAAAAAGTATAACCCGTCATTCAAGCGGAAGGACTGCCACCGCCTCTTAAGTTGGTCGTTATGTCATTTATGAGCAGAAAGCAGGAGGAGCAAAGACAGATTGTCCGTATAACTGAGAAGACGGAGTTGTATTCAAAGCTCAGAAGAAGTATTAATTAAAAGAAAATAAACAACTGAAATAATGAAGAAACGGTGACTGATATGATAAATACAGACGAACTTATATCAGTGGCAGAATCATTGCCGCTGGAATTAAAAACCGAACTGATAGAGAGACTTATTAACAGCCTGAGTCCATCTTACAAGGAGATTGACGAATTATGGGCGGAAGAGGCTGAAAAAAGAGTTCAGGAACTGAGAACCGGCAAAGTGAAAGCAATTCCGGGAGAAGATGTTTTCAGAGAAATTCGGGAGAATCTGCCGAAATGAGTTACTCTTTTCATCCTTCTGCCAAAATCGAACTGAGCGAAGCGGTATATGTTTTGAAATTGACACGTAAGTGAAAAAATGGCATAACCCGTCATTCAAGCGGACGGCCCGTGCCGCCGCTTAATTTGGTCGTTACGAGACTCTGCCTCATAATAAAATAGCAAAGATTTAAGCAATATGCTAACCCGTCTGAAAAAAATTTTTTCAAAAAAGCAGGTTCCGAGTCATGACTCGGCTGAAGCTGAGAGCCTGCGGATCGCTTTTAAAGATCGCTATCATAATTTCAAACTACTCCTGAACGCCAATAACAAATCCCTTGAAATCATGGCTAATATCGAGCAGGCATTGCAGAACGGCAGTCCTTTCGGCATGTCTTTTGTCAGAGCCAATGCCACAGGCGTTGCTGTCAATGTATTCCGCATGATAAGAAAGATAGAAAAGCTTGCCCCGGAGAAATATTCGGAATTGACAGACCGTTTCAATAAAATCGAAGCATGTGTCCGGGAGACGCTTGCCCGGAAAATCTCTCCGAATGATGAACGGCTGGTTATTCCCCTTATCGCCATAGATAAAGATATGGCGGATCTTGTGGGAAGCAAAATGGCAAATCTCGGTGAAATCAAAAACAGAATTCATCTGGATGTACCCGGGGGCTTTGCTGTTACTTCCTTCGCATATCATAAATTTATAGAACATAATGATTTGCAGGCTGAAATTGACAAGCGATTTCAGTCCGCGGATGCTGATGACATGCAGGGACTTTACGGACTGAGCCTGGAAATTCAGCAGCTTATCATCCGTTCTGAAATTCCGAAAGAACTGGAAGAAGCTATCACAGAGGCATGGACGCAACTGGAGGCTGACGCCGGCGCAAAGATCACCGCTGCCATGAGGAGCAGCGCTCTTGGCGAAGATACAGGGGGAACTTCTTTTGCCGGACAATACCGCTCTATTCTGAATGTAAGTTCTGAAAATGTGTTTGAGGCTTACCGTGAAGTTGTTGCCAGCAAATACAGCCTTCCCGCTATCACCTACCGGCTGAACCGGGGATTCAGAGATGAAGATATTTCCTTATGCGTGGGCTGTCTTGTGATGGTGGATGCCATGTCCGGAGGAGTGATTTATTCACGGAACCCTGTGGATATGAAAGATGATTCGATCTTTATCAACTCTGTGTGGGGACTGCCCAAGTCAGTTGTTGACGGCAGTGTGAGCTGCGATCTTTTTACGGTTTCACGGAAAACCCCCATGAAGATCCTTCATCAGGATATCAAAGACAAAGAAAGAAAATTCGTCTGTTATCCTGATGAAGGGGTCTGCCGGATTGACATGACCGAAGATAATAGCCGGAGACTTCCCTCTTTAGATGAAAAACAGGCGGCTGTTCTTGCTGAATTTGCAGTTCAGATGGAGGAGTATTATGCCTCTCCTCAGGATATTGAATGGGCAATAGATCATAACGGCAGGATTTATATTCTGCAATGCCGCCCTCTGAAGCAGACAGAGGCTGTAAATCAGGAGACTCCTGAAACATCATCGGCATCGGATACAGAAAGCCTTATTGCTAAAGGAGGCATTACAGCGAGTATAGGCGCAGCTTACGGAATAGTATATCGGGCAGAAAAAGCTGCGGATGTACTTCAGTTTCCCGAACACGGCATTCTTGTGATTCAGCAGGCTCTTCCCAGATGGGCACCGCTGCTGAACCGTGCTGCTGCAGTGGTGTCCGAGCAGGGGGGATTCGCGGGTCATCTGGCAAATGTGGCAAGGGAATTTGAAGTCCCGGCTCTGTTCGGTATCAGCGGCATTATGGAGAAACTGAAGAACGGCGATGAGGTGACAGTGGATGCCAACGGGCGTTCAATCCATAAAGGGAGAATTGAATCGCTTCTGATGAATCCTGTGAAAAAAAAGAATCTTATGGAAGGCAGCCCCGTGTATGACACGCTGAAAAATGTAAGCCGTTACATCATCCCCCTGAATCTGACAGATCCGGATTCTCCTGAATTTAAGCCGGCTTCATGCAGCACCCTGCATGATATTACCCGTTTTATCCATGAAAAATCCGTATATGAGATGTTCAATTTCGGAAAAGAGCATAATTTTTCCGAACGCTCGGGTAAACAGCTTTTCTATAAGGTGCCGATGCAGTGGTGGATTTTGAACCTTGATGACGGGTTAAAACAGGAGGTGAACGGAAAATATGTCCGGCTCGAAGATATCGTATCTGTTCCCATGCTCGCTTTGTGGGACGGGATTGTTGCTATTCCCTGGGAAGGTCCCCCGATTGACGGAAAAGGGCTGATGTCGGTTATGTTTCAGGCAACCGCAAACAATTCACTGACCGCCGGCGCACGTTCAAAATATAATGACAGAAATTATTTTATGATCTCAAAGAATTATTGCAGTCTGAGTTCACGGCTCGGATTCCATTTTTCCACTATCGAGGCTCTGATAGACGACAGACCGGGCGAAAATTATATCAGTTACCAGTTCAAGGGGGGCGCGGCAGATTATGACCGAAGACTGAGGCGGGTCTGTTTTATCCGTGATATACTGGAGAATCAAGGCTTTAAAGCAGAAGTCAAAGAAGATACCCTCTTTGCCAGAGTGGAGGGACATGAGAAAGAAGTCATGAAGCATTATATCAGGGTATTGGGCTATATGACCCTGCACACCCGGCAGCTTGACATGATTATGTCCAATGAGGCACGGCTGGCATATTATCGGACAAAGATTGACCGCGATATTAAAAAGCTGTCGGAAATGAAACATGCCAATATGGAATAAATAACATCAGTTTAGTTGATCTCCTGTTAAAAGACCCTAATGGTTTTTAAAACCATTAGGGTCTTCTGTCATAGACCTGCGGGGACTTCGGTGAGCTCAGTCGAACCGTTTGAAAAAATCCGCAGGTCTCACCCTTTTGTAAAGGGCTACTCTATGCACTATCTTTAATCTCCCCCTTTTTTTTCTGAAGAGGGATTAATGATCGGGGATTAAATAACTTCCGCATTCTGAGAGAAAGACTTCCGAAGACTTCGGTGAGCTCAGTCGAACCGTTTCTGAAACTTCGGGGAAGTCTTTTTATAATACTATAATTATAAAAAGGAGCAGAATAACATGAATTTTGTCATTATAGGCGGAGACGCCGCAGGTATGAGCACCGCAAGCAAAGCAAAACGCAACAGACCTGATATAAATATAACCGTTCTGGAAAAGACCCCGGATGTCTCATACAGTGCATGCGGAATGCCTTATAATATCGCTGATCCGGTAAGAGATATGGATGATCTTGTGGTCAGACATGCAGAAGATATTCAGAGAGAAACAGGGTATCAATCTTCTGGTCGGACATTGGGTAAAAGAGATCATCCGTTCTGAAAAGACTGTCAGAGGTACAGATATTAATGGAAAATCATTTGAATTTCCTTATGACAGGCTATTAATCGCAACCGGGGCTTCGCCGATTGTTCCGAATCTTCCGGGATTTGATCTTCCGGGTGTTGTGGCATTGAAGAGCCTTGAAGACGGAAGAAAAATCAAAGATTATTTAAGTAAGAATAATGTCAGAAAAGTGATTATTTTAGGAATGGGATATATTGCTCTGGAAATGAGCGAAGCACTGCGATCCAGAGATATAGAAGTGGATATGATCAAGCCCCGTTCTGAATTTATCCCGTGGATGGATACTGAAATGGCTCAGGTGGTCAAAGCAGAAGTGGAATCAAACGGGGTAAATCTTTACTCAGGATATAAAGTGGAACATATTGAAAGATCAGGAGATTTTCTTAAAGTTGTCTGCAATGACCTTATATTGGAAGGGGATATGGTCTTAGCGGCTATCGGTGTCAAACCGAACAGCGATATAGCCGCAGAGGCTGACATTGAGCTGGGCCCCGGCAAATCAATTGCAGCAGACAGCAGACTCTGTACTTCAGATAAAGATATTTACGCGGCAGGAGATTGTGCGGATGCAATTCATGTTATTACAGGCAAAAAAACATGGATTCCTTTGGCATTAAGAGCAAACCGGGGAGGATGGGCAGTCGCTGATAATGTGTGCGGCGGAGATGTTCAGCTTCAGGGGGTTGTCGGCACCGCAGTATTCAAGGTTTTTGAGCTTCAGGTCGCACGTACCGGATTTAATTCAAAAGAGGCATTGGAAGCCGATTTTGATCCTGTAGATGTTATGATTGAAAGCCAGTCCAGAGCGCATGCCCATCCCGGTGCAGTTCCGATATGGGTACAGATGGTCGGGGATAAAAAATCAGGGCGTCTTTTAGGGGTTCAGATGATTGGAAAAGAAGGGGTTGCACATCGGATCAATGCTCCGGCTGTTGCTCTTCATAATCTTATGACTGTTGAACAGCTCTTTCAATGTGACTTTGCGTATGCTCCTCCTTTTGGTCCGGTCTGGGATCCGGTTCTGACCGCAGCAAATATGCTGCTTAAAAAAATGTGAAAAGTAGGGCGGGCTTCGACTACGCTCAGCCCGCCGAAGATGACTGAGCGCAGCCGAAGATGACTGAGCGCAGCCGAAGATGACTGAGGCAGCCGAAGATGACTGAGCGCAGCCGAAGATGACTGAGCGCAGCCGAAGATGACTGAACGCAGCCGAAGATGACTGGCGCAGCCGAAGATGACTGGCGCAGCCGAAGATGACTGGCGCAGCCGAAGATGACTGGCGCAGCCGAAGATGACTGAGCGCAGCCGAAGATGACTGAGCGCAGCCGAAGATGACTGGCGCAGCCGAAGATGACTGAGCGCAGCCGAAGATGACTGGCGCAGCCGAAGATGACTGGCGCAGCCGAAGATGACTGGCGCAGCCGAAGATGACTGGCGCAGCCGAAGATGACTGGCGCAGCCGAAGATGACTAGCGCAGCCGAAGATGACTGAGCGCAGCCGAAGATGACTGGCGCAGCCGAAGATGACTGAACGCAGCCGGAGATGACTGAGCGTAGCCGGAGATGACTGAGCGTAGTCGAAGGGCATAGAAACTTTAAACTTATAAAAAGACTTGACATAATATTTGGAATAACATATAAAGTTTGTCTTGACAAAATAAGATATATGCTTATTATTATAAGCAATAAAGATATTTCATTTTTTATCTGAAAGGATGAATGATATATGTTATTGACAATGGTGAATGCCGGAAGACGTGTGCGTATTATGGCAGTAGACGCCGGAAGAAAACTTCAGTCTCATCTTGCAGCAATGGGTCTGGTACCCGGAGCGGAAATTGAAGTTATAAGCGGTAATTGCCGGGGTCCTTTTATTGTTGCTCTTGACGGAAGGCGAATGATACTTGGACAGGGGATGGTCAATAAGATTATCGTTGCTTAATTTCTCTAATAAGGTCAACCACAGGGGGTTGCCCCTGCAAATATGGAAAATAAAACCCGAATTCTTGTTGTTGATGATGAAGAAGATATTCTTGAACTGGTAAGATACAATCTTGTTTCAGATGGTTATGAAGTTATCTGCGCTGCATCAGGTGAAGAGGCTCTGGAGCTTGTCAGACAAGATGCTGTAACGCTGATTCTTCTTGATCTGATGCTGCCCGGCATAAGCGGATTGGAAGTAGCAAAACTTCTGAAAAGAAATAAAGAAACCCGCCACATTCCTATTATTATGATAACTGCAAAAGGGGATGAAACAGATATTGTGGCGGGGCTTGAAATAGGAGCGGATGATTATATAACAAAGCCGTTCAGCACCAAAATTCTGAGTGCAAGGGTAAAGGCTGTTCTCCGAAGGAAACTCGAAATATCCGCGGGAAATGATACTCTCCTTCAAATGGGAGATATTGTTATCAACATCGGGCGGAGAAATATTCTTGTCGCCGGAAAACAGGTTGAACTTACCTTTTCAGAATTTGAAATACTTAATTTCCTTGTTAAAAGACCCGGATGGGTATTTACACGGACACAGATTGTGGATGCAATCCGGGGTGATAATTATGCTGTAACCGACAGAAGCGTGGATGTTCAGATTGTCGGTTTACGGAAAAAACTCGGTCCCTGCGGCAAGTATATTGAGACTGTCCGGGGAGTCGGATACCGTTTTAAAGAAATGAAATGAAAAAAAAAAGATTAATCCGGCAATTTTTTATCTCCTATCAAATACTGGTACTTACATCTTTATCGGCTGTAAGCCTTTATACATTCTATTCCGTACAGCATTTCTTTCATAAACAGACGGCTGTCAATCTTGAAGAGAGAGCAAAATTTTTATCCATACAGATAAATGAATATCTCTTTCCTTTGGATGAAAAAAAGATTGATGCTTTATGCAAATCAATCGGAAATTCAGCTTTTACACGGATAACCGTTATACTTCCTTACGGAAGAGTCATAGGTGATTCTGATGAAGAGCCTTCCAAAATGGATAATCATGCAAACCGTCCTGAAGTGGTGAAAGCACTGAAAGGGAATGCAGGATTTTCAACCCGGTACAGCAGGACTCTTAAAAAAAATATTATATATGCCGCTATCCCTTTGAAGCATGATAACAAAATAACAGCAGTATTGAGAACATCAGTCAGTGAGGCATTTTTAGACAAAGAACTGAAATCTATTCAGGGGGGTATCATTCTTATGGGGATGATGATCGCCCTGATTGCTGCCGGTGTAAGTCTCTTTATATCAAAACGTATTATTCAGCCTATTGTTGAAATAAAACAGGGTGCTGAACTCTTTGCACGGGGAGATCTGAATCACCGGCTTTATGTGTCAGATTCAGTGGAAATCGGAGAGCTTGCCGAGGCAATGAATCGTATGGCAATGCAGTTGGATGAGCGGATACAGACTATTCTCAGTCAGCGAAATGAACTGGATGCGGTTCTTTCCAGCATGAGAGAAGGAATCATGGCTATTGATCTGAATGAACATCTTATCAGTATCAATAATGCCGGAGCAGAAATGTTTGATATCGCAGAGACGCAAAATTTTACTTCTCTGAAGAGACTGACAGGGCGGAGTATTCAGGAGGTTATCAGAAATCCTGAATTACATAAATTTGTCAAAAAAGCACTCAAAGGGGAAGACCCTTCAGAAGAGGACATTCTTTTTTATCATAATGACGAGCGTATTCTTAATACTCATCACTCTCCGCTTTGTGATGCAAAAGGTAAAAGAATCGGTACTCTGATTGTATTTAACGATGTTACCCGGCTCAGACAGCTTGAAAATATAAGACGCGATTTTGCGGCAAATGTCTCTCATGAGATAAAAACTCCTCTCACGGCAATAAAAGGCTTTGTTGAGACTCTTCAGCACGGGGCATTAGAAAATCATGATGAGGCAATCCGCTTTCTCGGTATTATTGAAAAGCATGTCGATCGGCTTGATGCAATTATTGAAGACCTGATGAATCTTTCAAGGATTGAGCAGGAGAGAAGAGATAATGAAATTACTCTGGAGAGAGGCAATATAAAAGAGATTATTCAGGGGGCTGTTTATATCTGTCAGTCAAAAGCTGATGAAAAAGGGATAAAGATCGCTCTTGATTCTGATGATGATATTATGGCAAATATTAATCCGCCGCTTCTTGAACAGGCGGCTGTAAATCTGCTTGATAATGCTATAAAATACAGTGAAAAAAATAGTACTCTCCATGTAAAAATCCGCGGGAAAGATACAGGTGCGGAAATATCTTTTCAGGATCACGGAATCGGAATTGCCAAAGAACACCTTCCCCGTCTTTTTGAAAGATTTTACAGAGTGGACAAGGCTCGGAGCAGAAAACTCGGCGGAACCGGGCTTGGGCTTGCGATTGTCAAGCATATTGTTCAGTATCACGGCGGAACAGTCAATGTTGAAAGCTCTCAGGGGAAGGGGAGTACTTTTATTATTCATTTGCCGAAAGGGTGAAGAAGTTTGTAGTACCGCCTTTAGGCGGTACCTGCAATGTCTTATGGTTAGCCTGACCGCCTAAAGGCGGTACTACAAACTTTTACGGTTGAAAGCTCTCAGGGGAATGGGAGTACTTTTATTATTCATTTGCCGAAAGGGTGAAGAAGTTTGTAGTACCGCCTTTAGGCGGTACCTGCAATGTCTTATGGTTAGCCTGACCGCCTAAAGGCGGTACTACAAACTTTTACGGTTGAAAGCTCTCAGGGGAATGGGAGTACTTTTATTATTCATCTGCCAAAGTTAGATAACTTTTAAAACCCTAATGGTCAATTCAAGACCCTTAGGGTTTTAACTGCTCTTTTTCCTTTATTTTTTTGGCAAACCAGACTTTTATTACAGAATGAAACAGAGTTGCCAGAGGGATGGCAAAGAATAATCCCCATAATCCCCATAATCCGCCGAATACCAGAACCGCCATAATGATTGCCACAGGATGAAGATTCACTACACCTGAAAGAAGCAGCGGAACAAGCAGATTCCCGTCCAATGCCTGAATAATGCCGTAAGCAGCCAATACATAGACAAAATCCGATCCCCATCCCCACTGAAACCATGCAATCAGTGCAACCGGCAGGGTCATTATTGTAGCCCCTATATAAGGGACAATAACTGATAAGCCTACAAATAAAGAGATCAGCACTGTGAAATCAAGTTTCAGCAGTTTAAATGTAATATAACTGACCCACCAGACAATAAAAATCTCCCATATTTTTCCGCGTACATAATTTGCCACCTGTCCGTTGACTTCATGCCATACCTCTGTTGCCAGCCTGCGATCTTCGGGCAGGAATCCTTTGACCCACTCCAAAATCATGCGTTTGTCTTTTAAAAAAAAGAAAACCATCAGAGGAACAAGAATCAGATAGACCACAATGGTAATAAAGCTCTTCACAGATGCTAAAGAGAAGGATAAAAGGTCTTTCCCCAGTTGTGTAGTCTCTTTGCCCAGATAGTTGAGAATCTCTTTGATCTGCGATTCGGTAATAAACTGCGGATAGCGTTCTGGAAGCTGCATCATTTCCACCTGTCCCCGTGCAATCATTGATGGCAAATCCTGTAACAACTGCCCTATCTGTCTGGAGAGCATCGGGAGTAATCCGATAATCAGGATAAAGAGAGACGCCATAAATAAAAGAAAAACAACCGATACCGCAGCTATACGCGGCATTCGCAGCCGTTTCACAAATCCGGCGACCATCCCCTCAAGCAGATAGGCGATAACAATGCTTGCAAATACCGGAGCAAGCATATCGCCGAGCATAAAGATAAGGATAAATCCAAGAAAAAGCAGAAACCCCAGTATGATAATCTGGGGATCAGAGAAATATCTGCGAACCCAGTCGTGAAAAATTTGAATCATAATAATCCCTTATAATAATTAAAAGCAATATCAGCGGATCGAAAATTTTTGGCATGAAAGCATGGAAATAAACTTCCGTGCTGTTCAGGAATGCCCTGAAAACAAGAGGTTTCTCCATCTGTCTTAATTTTAATGATCCTAATTTTCAGGTTATTCAGAATGAAATAATGAAAAGATTATGACAAAGCACTATGTAAAATTAGGAAATCCCGATTTGAAAATCTGTATCCACAAACAGAATAAACCATTGATAAACAGCTTTGCCATAAAAAGCAACATGCTCTTCAACTTCCCAGTCAGGTTTATCCGGTTTCCGGTATATCGGATTCATCCAGCCGAGAATAATAGGGCTGTTTACCATTCCGGCGTATTTACAGGATTTGCAGTATTTTCCGTTGATTCGCTGAATGGTCTGACATCTGTAAGGACCTGTACAGGTTAGCGCCTGCTGAATTTTAGCCTCAGTCTCCTCACGCGTATAATCAGGATAAGGCGCGGAGAGCTTATGGGAAATTCCTTTGCCGTCTCTGCACCGGGCGGATATGGTCAGTAAAATATACCAGTCAGGTTCAGAGAGCATCTCCGAATCATCACGGCAATGGGCAATAAAACGGCATTTTTCAGCTATCCTGCTGAAATCAGCAATCGGAAAACTGAATTGTTTCCAAAGGAATTTCTTGCAATATCTTGAGAACTGTAATTGCTCTGATATTCGTTCGTTATCCTATCTTTATCCAACCGCCATTCAGCTATCAGGCGCATCCAAATCCGATTCAGTAACACTCTGTATTTCTGATAAAATTTTCCACTGCTTTTTATAAGGCTCTGCAAAATCTGTATCAGGATTTAAAAAAAGAGTATGCCCTTTTTTCGCAGCAATTCCCTGAAAAGGAAAAGCAATCAGATTGCCAAACCCTTTCCCGGATAATTGATCCTGATTCGGAAAAAGACGGTCAAAACTGGAGAGTTCCGCATCCTCGCCGATAACATCCGCCTCCTGAAGCAGAGCAAAAGAGACCGCCCGGGCTTTCCATGCGGGAACAGGCGATTCAAAGAAAAGATATGCGTGATAACCATCGCCTGACTTTGATCTGAAAAGATAAGAAGGTACATCCTGAACCTGACAGACTTCATAAAATTTCAGCACATCATTCAGCGGTGTCAGGAGTGAAGAGTGATTATCAAAATCCGCAGCAGTAAAATAACAGGTATTATCTGTAAGCAGAGGATAAACCCCTAAAATATGCTCTCCTTTGAAATGCTGATAAACAAGGGTATCTGAAAGGGGGATATACTCAGCATGATTGCAGGTATGGCAGGCGTTTTTTATTCCTTTTCCTTTCTGACATAGAGAATAGTTCCATTCATTTTTACACAACGGAGCGTAACCGCTTCTTCCAGTCTTATTATTTTTCCAATATCGTGGGACAATATCCTGCCGCCCTTTGAATATTTTACGAAAAAGTCTGATTTTATCCTGTTGTTTCATCTTTTTTAATATATAAAATAAGTTGCTATCTGTAAATTTATAAATACCATGTAAAACAGTAATTTATAAAAAAGCACGCTCAATTATGGAAATACCCTGTAAATATCTTTCCGATGAACAATACGTTGACAAATAATGAGTTTTTCCTTTTTAATGATTGTAATTCCCATCCGATAGTTACCGATGCGTATTTTATATTTATCCTGATATCCTGTCATCTTATCTATATAGCCTATACCAAAAGGATTTTCTGAAGATAATTCCTTAAACGCAATTTTTTCTCCCTGTCTTTGAATCTCTTTCGGCAACTGAGCGAGTTCTTTTAAAAATGTCCCGGTATATTCAACTTTCCATTTCATTTTTCAGCATCTCATAATATTTAAGCGATGTTTCACCTGTAAACCGTTCTTCTGTCCGGGTTTCATCCATCAGCTGGGATAAACCGTAATTTTCAATAATTTCTTCGAGTCTTTCAAATTCAGTAATCGGTATCTGAACAGCTACAGGCTTCTGATTCTCATCATAAACATAATATTTGTTTATATTAAGCATTTGTAATCTCCATGTGATAATCATTTAGTCCTATGAATCTTGTTGCTACATCCCACTGAAACCTATTTTTTCTGACATATTACATATTATAAAATACAAGTCAAGAGCTTATGAAATCGCCGGGAAAAAAGAGAATACAGATAACCATATTAAATATCAGAAATATTTTTTTACAGATATAAATCAGAAAATTATTATTGATTTATTTTTATGATTACAGCATAATTTATATATTTTACATATTAACCGGACAATTTTGATTACGCCCTTTTATCTATTTTATGATCTTTTCTCTCTCAATCATCATGCCGACATGGAACGGAGCCTCATTTTTGCAGAGCGCATTGGATAGCGTTGTCTGCCAGAATGAAAAGAATCTGGAGATCATTGCGGTGGATGACGGTTCCGTTGACAGAACATCTGATATTCTTGAATCATACACACGGAAAATACCGCTCAGGATTATCAGGCAACAGCATACCGGCAGCTGGGCGGCAAATACCAATATCGGATTCTCCTTTGCTCAAGGAGAATATATCTCTTTTCTGCATCAGGATGATCTGTGGCTGCCGGATCGTGTTAAGATATTAAAAAAGATGGCGAAAAAAGAGCCTGATGCTCTTCTTTTTTTACATCCGTCTTATTTTATTGATACAAATGGAAAAAAGATCGGGATATGGAAATGCCCTTTTCCTGTAAATCAGCAGGCTCTCTCATCAGAGTTTATTCTGCCCAGATTGCTGGCTCAGAATTTTATCTCAATTCCCGCACCCTGTTTTAAACGGAAAGCCGCTATTCAGGCGGGTCTGCTGGATGAAAGCCTTTGGTACACCGCAGACTGGAAACTCTGGATGCAGCTTGCATTAATCGGAAAATGGGTTTATTATCCGTATCCGCTGACAGGCTTCAGGATTCATCCGACATCTCTGACTGCCAAAGGCTCTGAAAATCTGACTGAATTCAGGTATCAGATACAGACAATCATTGATCAGTTTTTACCGGAAATATCTGCTTATCCGGCTATTAATACTGACAGAATAAAGCAGACAGCTGATTTTTCCATGTCAGTAAATACAATGCTGGCAGCAATTGCACGGGGTCAGTCATTTCATATAATACCTTTGTTAAAGGAATGTTATAAGCTCGGAATTAAGGGCTTACGACAATATATAGAATATTCCCGAATTACTGAACGGATTTCAGCGAGGATAAAAGCGGGACTGATCACTCTGCACTAAGTACTTTCATAAAAAATAATGACCAAACATATATCAGAAGATAACTTTTCCCGTTCCCACGCTGGAGCGTGGGAACAAGTGGAAACTAAACTTGATCCGTTGCAAACTCTGTTTGAGAGCGATCCGTTGCTGCGACAGTATGAGGTCGCTATCCGAAAACGCCGGGAGCAGGTTAAAGAAACAGAAAAAAAACTTACCGGCGGAAAGATCAGCCTTGCTGATTTTGCATCGGGTCATGAATATTTCGGACTTCATTTCCGCAATCATGAATGGATATTCCGGGAATGGGCACCCAATGCAACCGCTATTTTTCTGATAGGAGATATGAATCAGTGGCGCGAAGAAAAAGCATTTGCTCTGAAGCGTATCAATGAACAAGGGGTATGGGAGATCCGCCTGAATGAAGAGCAGTTGAAGCACGGAAATTTTTACGGACTCCGTGTTCACTGGCATGGCGGACAAGGAAACCGGATACCTGCTTACGCTCGTCGTGTAGTGCAGGATCCTGAAACAAAACTCTTCTGCGCTCAGGTCTGGAATACCACTTTTCCGTATAAATGGAAATGTCATGATTTTCAAGCGCCGTCAGATTCTCTGCTGATTTACGAGGCTCATGTAGGCATGGCTCAGGAAGAGGGAAAAATCAGTTCATATCAGGAATTTATTCAGCACACGATTCCGCGTATTGTTTCAGCAGGATATAATACCATTCAGTTGATGGCGATTCAGGAGCATCCTTATTACGGCTCCTTTGGCTATCATGTGGCAAATTTCTTTGCCGCCTCTTCCCGGTTCGGAACTCCTGATGATTTAAAAGAACTTGTTGACGCCGCACATTCTTCAGGGCTTGCTGTTATTATGGATATTGTCCATTCCCATTCAGTCTGTAATGAGCTTGACGGACTGAGCAGTTTTGACGGAACGCCGTATCAGTATTTTCATAACGGAGAACGCGGATTTCATAAGGCATGGGATTCACGCTGTTTTGATTACGGAAAAATTCAGGTGATTCATTTCCTTCTTTCAAATTGCCGGTTCTGGCTGGATGAATATTGCTTTGACGGATTCAGGTTTGACGGAATTACCAGTATGCTCTATCATCATCACGGACTTGGGATAGATTTCAGATTTTATGACCAGTATTTTGACAATAATGTTGATGAAGATGCTCTTACTTATCTGACCCTTGCCAACAAAGTGATTCATGAAGTCCGTGCTGATGCAATCTCCATTGCCGAAGATATAAGCGGAATGCCGGGGCTTGCATATCCTGTTTCCAAAGGGGGAATCGGTTTTGATTACCGCTTTGCTATGGGTGTTCCTGATCTCTGGAACAAGGTTCTTAAAAAGCCTTTGGATGAAGATTGGCATATAGGATATATCCGGCATGAACTGACTAACCGGAGAAAAGAGGAGAAGAGCATCAGTTATGCAGAATCCCATGATCAGGCAATTGTCGGGGATAAGACTATTATTCATCAGCTTATCAATTCAGCAATATACACACACATGCGGATTGAAGATGAGCATCCCGGCGTCAGCCGGGGGATTGCATTGCACAAGATGATCCGGTTTATAACACTTGCAACAGCCGGGAATGGTTATCTGAATTTCATGGGGAATGAATTCGGGCATCCTGAATGGATTGATTTTCCGCGTGAAGGGAATAACTGGTCATTTCATTTTGCACGGCGTCAATGGCATCTGGCTGATGATCCTGATCTGAAATATCAGTTTCTGTGCCCGTTTTGACAGGGATATGATCTCATTGGCAAAACGTTTTAAAATTCTTGATTTCTCAAAAGCGATTCATCTGTTATATGAACATTCTGATCATAAAATCATTCTCTTTCAGCGCGGAGAGCTTTTATTTGCATTTAATTTTCATCCGACCTGCTCTTATACAGATTACCATGCTGATGCTCCTCCGGGAGAGTATTGCATGATATTCAACAGTGATGCCCCGGAATACGGCGGAAAAAACCGTCTGACACCGAATCAGCATCATTTTACACAATATGTAAAAAATAACAGCCGGCATCTTTTAAGTCTTTATCTTCCTACAAGAACCGCTCTTGTGCTTTTAAAGATAAGCTGATATTCAAGTTTGTAGTACCGCCTTTAGGCGGTTCGTGTGTATTTAAGAAGCTAAGTTTCTTGAAGAAACTTAGCTTCTTTTAATATCAGTAAATTATAACTCACCTTATGCACATATCCATAAACCCTAAGGGTTTTTAAAACCCTTAGGGTTTCAGAATTTAACTTATGAACGGCTACTTATAATAAATCGGGAATTTTAGGTATGGGGATTCGGGAATTTCAGTAGATGACTCGTTCCCACGCTTTGCGTGGGAACGTAGATGAACCTACCTTGCTACACATTATACACTTGATATTCAGAATAAATATGGTATAATCAATAATCAGTTTTTTTTAAAACTTTTTTTCAACAATTTTTTCAAGGAGGGTATTATGTGTAAAAGATTTGTTTTTCTGTGTGCATTGGCAGTATTTTGTATTCAAAGCACTGCAATGCTGAGTCAGTCTGCACATGCTGCAACTGCAACTTTCCTTACGCTGTACCGATTGAAGGAGAGGTTGCAGTGGTGGGGCAGGCTGTGGACAGCGACCGTGAACGCTTCAAAGTCCTCAACGCATTCAAAGGGCGTGAAACCACAGTGGGCGGCGGTTTGGCGAGTTTGGGCGCGTCGCTGGTGAGGGATTATGATGAAATCTGCCAAAAAACCGAACTCAAAAAAGGCGGCAATTTCGGCATCGGTCCCTTCAAGTTCGGCAAGTCCAAGACATTTATTACAGAAATCACCAAGAAAAACTATTCTGCCAATTTTATGATGACATTCGAGGTTAATCTTCCCAACGGAAAGTGGGAGATTGATTCAAGCTCCGGGTCTCCCCTGACTGAATATGCAAAAACATTGCTCTCCAATCCCTGCGAATTCAAACAGGTTTTCGGAGACTCGTTTATCTTCCAGACCCAGCGCGGTGCACGGGTTTATGTGGCAATCAATGTGGCTTTCAGTTCTCAGGAAAATTATAACGAGTTTACCAAAGAACATGGATGCCAGTTTGGAAGGAAAATTCAATGGTTTTACCAAGACGCTTTGTGATGATGGGGTGCAAAAAGCGTTTAGCATTCCGGCTTTTGACTTCAAAGCCTCTTTTGAGAGTACGTAACCAAACACAAGTAAAAGTGTCCTGAGTGACGGCAAAGTTGAAGTTGTTGCCATGCAAATCGGCGGAGATGCTTCCCGTCTCGGACAGATTTTCGGCACAGGCGGTGATGTCCCGATAGCCTCCTGCAGTTTAGATAACCTTGCAAACTGTGATGCGGCATTCGGCAAAGTTCTGGCATATCTGGCGACTGAAGAGTTTGCTGACGGCGTGAGAACATATCCTGAAACCATCGGCTATCTGAACCGCAGCTATTGGGAAGTTGATCCGTCAATTACATTAGTTCCTGAAGTTACACCTGAAATTACAGCCGCGCGCAATCGTCTGGCGGAAAATCTGCTGGAGAGAACTCAGGATTTAAGTACAATAAACGAGTCTTTAGCAACTACCTTATCAGACGGGCATCGCCAGCAACTGGAGAGCCTGAAAGCTGAATTAGAACAAGATGTTGATGATTTGACCACAGCAGGATTCACCTGTTTCAGCAATCTGGAAAGCTGCGTGGAGAAAGCCGCACAAACGCTGGCAGACCTGAAGGCATATAACCGGGAGGTAGTAAATACGACTCCTGCGGATAGGCTTGTAGCATATTATCCGTTTAACGGCAATCCAAATGATGAAAGCGGGAACGAAAATAACGGAACTGTCAACAACGGTGCTGCTTTGAACCGGAGACAGGTTTGGAAAGTCAAAAAGTGCATACAGTTTTGACGGAATCGATGATTACATTGAAGTTATGTTTGAAGAAAATTATTTTAACAAAGACTTTACTATAGGGACGTGGGTCAACTTTAATAATTTTAACAATTGGTATCCTCATATTATCTTTGTTGAAAATGGAGATATTACTCTTAGCGGTGGTGGTCCTATTTAAACGGATATATTGATGATGTCCGAATTTACAGCCGCGCTCTTTCCGAAACCGAAATTAAGCAAATTTACGCTGCTACCGACTCCGCTATTAACAACCAACCCCCTTGGCAATGTTCACAACTTCCGCTTTTACAGGCACAGCACCCCTTACCGTCAATCTTGACGCCTCTGATTCCAATGATGCAGACGGCAGCATAACTTCATATAACTGGCAAAGCTCCGCTGGACAAAGTGCCAGCGGCGCAACCGCAAGTCTGAACTTTACCAGTCCCGGAGATTACACCATCACCCTTACTGTCACCGATGACAAAGGCGTAACATCACAGGCAGTTAAAAATATCACGGTTTCCGGTTCAGCAGTTTCCCAGACAGGCTTTGTTTCAAGAAAACTCGGCTGTTATATTGCGGGAACAAAACTGACCGTATCATTGACTGCAACACCTGCCTCATCAATCTCAAGCTATGCGGTTGAAGATACACCGCCATCAGGATGGACAGTTTCAAATATCAGCGACAGCGGAACTTATGATTCTGTAAATAACAGAGTCAAATACGGACCTTTTTTTGACAGCACAGCCCGCACTCTTAGCTATGATGCAACCCCGCCCTCAGGCACAGCCGGAGATAACACCTTCACCGGAACAGCATCCGCAGACGGCGATAACAGCACAATCGGAGGCGATTCAGTTGTCAGCGTTTGTGCAGATACACATCCTGCGGACACTGACAATAATTTTGCCGTCTCAATCAGCGAAGTTACAGCTTACGGTTCAGCATGGAAAAAAGGCGCGACATGGACAGTTCCGCCGAATCCGATTCCGATTGATTATTTAACCCGTGCAGGCGCAATCTGGAAAAGCGGAGAAAAATATAAATATAATTCAGGTTCAGGTAATTGTCCGTTATGCTGGATAAATTCATCGGCAAGAAGAATCTCCCGCTCTGCGGATTCAACTGCTCTCTGCGACATGCCTTCAGACTACACTCCGGGGCAGGCATTTACAGTTTCAATTGCTGTAACTCCGTCATCATCTGCTATGGTTTATGCAGTTGAAGATTCAGTTCCCGCAGGCTGGACAGTTTCATCTGTTGACAATGCCGGAGCTTATGATTCTGTAAACAATAAAGTCAAATACGGTCCCTTCTTTGACAACACAGCGCGGACTTTCACATATCAGATTACACCGCCTGCAACTGCTTCAGGTTCATATACCTTTACAGGCACAGCCTCGTTTGACGGTTCTGTAAATATTGCCATTACAGGAGACAGAACAGTATCAGACGGAACAATTGCTGCTGAAATCAAAGGGGATGTGAACGGAGACGGAAAACTTGATTTGCAGGATGTTATTTATATTTTGCAGATTCTTACAGGCATAAGGAAATAAGCAGTATAGCAGTGGACGGGTCCTGTGTCCAGCCACTGCTATGCCTGCGAAATATCCGCCCTTGATAAAAGGGGAAAGGAAATATGGTATATGCTGCTGGCTGAACTGGAAAACAGACTGATAAAACCGCTGCCGAGATTTGACAAATTAAGGCTTATTGCGGATATTACGAAGATGCTACAGGATGAGGAGGAAAACGCGGAAAAATATTTCAGGAGGGGAGCCGTATATCCGGTCATGACACCGACAATCACGCCGGATGACAGTTCCTGTGAAGCCGCGTTTCAGCTTCAGCAGCTTTGGGAGGAGCATAACAGAGCATGAAATATCAGTATACCCGTTCCTCTGCATTTCCCCACCTGCGCGGAGAACTGCCTCTTATAGAAATTGCTCTTTATTACGGAGGAAATGAGATCACAGTCCCTGCCCTGGTGGATTCCGGGGCGGCAATGTCTGTACTGCCGTATGATACTGGACTGGAATTGGGACTGATATGGGAGGAGCAGACGGTCCCGGTCAACGTAGGCGGAGTCCTGAAAGACACTTCCGCATACGGTGTCCTGCTGCGCGGAGAGAGATTTCTTCTCTTCCCCCGGCTGCGCTGGTGTTTGCGTGGGTACGCCGTTCAAGTGATGAAATACGGACAATTCTGGGGCATATGAATTTTTTTCATCATTACAAAATCATCTTTGAAGCGTACAATGACACATTTGAAATCATCCGGCGTGAAATGAGTTGAACAAAGAAAATGAAACACTGAGAAAAAAAAACGGGTTGCAAATCTGCAGCTATAAGTAAATACAAGGCATAACCAGTCGTTGCACCGGACAGCCCTATCGGGCTGCCGGTGAACTTGTTGTTGGGCTGTTTCCGGGCTTCCGGTAAGATCCTTGACGATTCCATCAGCGACAAATACGGAAATACACATGCCCTTATACAATCTTCCGGAAACAGAGAATTGTGGGATTTAATGCATCGAAAATTCACTTCTGCACCATCTGCCGATTATTCAAAAGTTGATCGGTCGAAGAAAACTGATTGGTCAAAAGCTGATCTGCCAACAATTTATCTGTAGAATCCCACCGCAAATGCGTTGGACAATGCGGAGATGGGGCCGGGTTTTCCGGGTGGTTCTACCACAACCACTACAACCCACCTCAGTGTAACCGACTAAATTCGTGGGAATCAGGGAGAATAAACGTATGACGCTCCAAAATGCATTACAGAAATCGCTCATGCAAAAGATTAGAGAGACAATTGAGCGTATAGAAAAATTCAATCAATTCAAAAATCTTTACGTTCTGTTTTTTGTTATAACATTATCAAGTTGCTTAACATGGAACATCTTTTATATTCCAGAAACAAAGGAATTCACGAATTCAATAAAAAAAAGACACCCTTCAATTTTAAAAGTAAGTTTTCAATATTCAGCGCCTTATTTTGAATGCATATTTAGTTTTACAGAAGAAATTGATATGAAGGAAAGGCATAATATATTTATCAATACCAGGAAATTTCTATTAGATGATAAAATACTTGAGCAAACACTTCATAAATATGAGAAATACGATATTCAACTCCAGTATCCACAATTAATCGTCACGTTTGATTATAATAACGATAGAATTTACGACTATACGTATAATTCATATTACTATGTTGACCCACGCTTTAATAAAGGTGAAATTGACGGCTATAAAACATGGTATGGATGGGATTATAAAGGAGATACGGAGCTAATACCATAAGATGAAACATATATGTTCAACAATAAAGATTCAGGCAGAAAAAAGATATGCAACTTTGATGCCCTCTTGCACCCATGCGAGAGCAATGGAAGGAGGTGGGATTATAAAAAAAATTGGGCAGGGGCGGGCTATTGTTTTGTTTTGTCATTATATTGTGTGTTACCTCAAACGCATCGGAAATGAACAGGACTCAATAGTCATCTATTTTATTGTTTTCATTTCTAATATTTTTTAATATTGGAGGAGAGAACAATAAAACATACTTTAAACTAACCAACATATGCGACGAACGCCTATACATGAAGTGGTGTGCCAATGACCGGTGCGGAGTCGATGGTTTGAGTAGCGGCGAGACGAAAACCAAATACGAGTACGTTACTTCCGCCACAACGAGGGCAGTGGCAATTGGCTCCAACATACCTTTGAAAGATTGGGTTTGTTCCGGTAAGGTTGACGGTTGGAGCGATTTAGGTGGCAAGTAATACCGATTCTCTATTGTAATTATACAATAAGTGCGTCCAAAATATAGGAAAAACCTGTAAGAGACGCTATTGTTTTTTTGGAACATTCTCTCAGAATATTTGCCACAAAATCTTTCATTTCCTGAAGTCCCGAAAAATTTTTCCCTTTGTATCCTCCTTTATATATTGCCAAAATCTCTCAATAGGATTTAACTCGGGACTGTAAGGCGGCAGAAATATCAGACGGATATTTTCGGGAATGATCAATCTTTCCGCTTTGTGTATCCCTGCGTTATCAATAAGCATAACATTCATACTGTCCGAAAAGACTTCTGAAAATTTACTGATAAAACACTGGAAATTATCCGTGTTCATATCCGGAAATTCGGGAAAAAAATTTTCACCGTCTGATACCTCCGCCGCACCGTAAATATAATAATTTTGAAAAGTTCTCTGTATCAGTCCGACAGGTCTGACACCGGGCAAGAGTTATTCTTTTTCCGGGGGATGTTATGAGTCCGGGTCTTGTTTCGTCGTAAGAAAAAAATTTTATTTTAATATCATTATTATCAGATATTTCAGATATTTTTTCCGGTAACGACTCTTTGAATCCGCGCACTTCATCCCCATTTTTTTTTATGTGCGAAGGGCGCGGAGATTTCAGCTTGGCTCCGAGGTAATACCGGACAGTTTTATGAACAGTTTTATAAGGAATATCAAGATCATATTCATCAATAAGCCATGTCCGTATCTCATTATAAGAACGGAATCCTTCCGGTCCGGAAAGACGTTTTTTCAGATCTTCCGCAACCTCGGCGGAAACAGCGCGCTGCCGCCCCGGCACTGTTTTCAGACAGAGAACTTCAGCGATTCCGCCAGTTACGTAACGGCGGAACCATTCCACTGCTGTAAGACGGGAAACGCCGCAAAGCTCCGCGGCACGGGTCATGGTTTCGGCCTCTCCGCTTTTCAGAAACCACAGCAGACGGAGACGATCACGGAAACGTCCGTTTTTTTCTTTTTTTATCATATCAGGAAGTTCTTCCGAAGTTTCAAATATTTCATAGTGTTTTTTAGGCATTTTCTTATTGTCCTTATAAAAATGTTGTTCTGAAATAAGAATTTTTACAGCATATTTATTATATAATTTCAATAGAGATTCGGTATAAGCCGGCATAAAAGTCAGAAGAGAAATCCCACAGGAGGAATTCGGAGAAAGTTCTGCTGAAACGTGAAGAAATCAAAAAAAACTGAAAGAACGTGAAACTGAGATAAAATCAGGTGAATTATACGTTTTTGCGGAGGATGAATGCCATCTGCTATGGGGTGATACATTGGGATATGTATGGGGAAGAAGAAATAACCGTATTGAAATTCCGATACTTGATGAAAGAGAGAGGCAGACATATTACGGAGCGGCTGATTTATATCGTAAAGACTTTTATGTCAGGTGTTATGATAAAGGAAACAGCAGTAATACGGTTCTGTTTGTAAAGTATCTTCAGCGACAGTGTAAAGGTAAGAAATTGCTTCTGATTTGGGATAAAGCGAGTTATCATCGGTATTCTGAGATGAGGTCTTATTTGGAAGAAGTGAATAAAGGATCGGAAGAAAAGGATTGGAAAATTACCTGTCTTTTATTTGAATCAGCTGCTCCGGAACAGAATCCTGTTGAAGATATATGGCTGAAAGGAAAGAACTTTTTACGGAGACATTTTTATCAGAACAAAACATTTGCTCAGGTAAAAAACAGCTTTTTCAATTTTTTAAACCGGCAGTTTTTTAATCTTAACAAGTTTGAGTGGTATATAGAAAATCCACAAATCATTTAGGAACGCTATAAGACTTGGCATTACCTTTTCTATCCTGAAGATTGAGAAGTTCAGAAACATCAATATATTTACATCCGATCAGATTCTAAATATTATATAGCACCGATCAGGAAAAACTGGTATATTATTTGTTCGGAAAACCATAAGGGTTTTCCTGACCCGCAGGCGATAACAGGAGGAGAAAAAATGGGAGAAGCCGCTCTTAAAAAAGAGTATTATACGATAGAAGATTATCTGGCAACTGAAGAAAAAGCTGATTATAAAAGTGAATATTATAACGGTGAAATCATTGCCATGTCCGGCGGAAGCCGCAATCACAGCGTTATCTGTGTCAATATGAACTGGAGACTGGGAGAATCGCTTGCTGAAAAAGAGTGTGTTGTATTTGACAGCAATATGAAACTCCGTATTGACATGGCAGATTCGTTTGTCTATCCTGATGTTACGGTTGTATGCGGAGATATTCAGTTTTATGAAGAGAGAACAGATATTATAACAAATCCTGTGCTGATTATCGAAGTTCTATCTCCGTCAACCCTGTCATTTGACAGAGGGGAAAAATTTGAATATTACCGGAGACTCTCTTCTTTAAAAGAATATCTCCTGATTTCACAGGATAAACCAATGATCGAATCATATTATAAACAGGATGAAAAAAAATGGCTTTACTCTGTTGCCAAAGGACTTGAAGAGAGTGTTTATATTCAGAGCATTGACTGCAAACTTGCATTAAAAGATATTTATCACAAAACAGAATTGTATAACAACCCCTAATGGTTTTTAAAACCCTTAGGGGTTTGTCAAATTTGTTTTGCCGATTTAAACACGAAGACACAAAGTCACAAAGATCACAAAGAAAAAAACTGTATCCATCAGTTTAATTTTGACAAAGCATTAGGGTTTGTTCCGACAACAGAAAAAATGAAAATCATAAATCACCCGATAAAGCCTGAAAAGGGGAAGGCTTGGCATTGGATAAGCCATCAGTATTTCACAAAACAGGCGTCAAATGTTGTGGCTGAATATATTGAGCATTACACACATACTGGTGATACTGTTGCGGATCCGTTCTGCGGCACAGGCGTAACCGCTATCGAAGCTCTGCGTCTTAAAAGAAAAGCTGTTGTTTCAGATATTAATCCTCTAGCCTGTTTTATTACTGAACAGAATTGCAGAAAAACCGATATTGATGCGCTGGCAACTGAATTTGAGAATATTGCATCTCTTGTAAGGCATGAAATTCAGAGATATTATTCAATGTCTGATTCTGAAATTGGGCGGCTTGATATTTCTTACTGGTATCCGCAAAATATAAGACTTCCGAAAAATTCGGATTTTGAGTTTGTTCATGATTCTTTTTTCCAGACGGCAGTTGCTTTCTTACTCTCTGCTTTTCAAAAAAATCAATGATATTTCAGATAAATCTTTAAAAAATTTTTTCAGATTTGTATTTTCCGCAACAATGTCAAAGGTGAATCTGACATATTGGGATAATCCGAATCGCGGAGCCGAAGGCGGAGGTTCAAGCATTTTCGGTGCATACCGTTATCACAAACCCAAAACCACTGTTGAATTGAATATTTGGAAGAATTTTGAATACCGCTTCAAAAAGATATTAAAAGGAAAGCAAATCTGGAATGATCTGACCAAAGATATTGATATTGATGAAAATTTAAAAGTCATAAACAGATCAGTTCTTGATCTGACAAAATATATTCCTGAAAATTCAGTTGATTATATTTATACTGATCCTCCGTATGGCGGGAATATTGCATATCTTGATTTATCAACGATGTGGAACGCATGGCTCGGCTTTGACATTGATGATTCAGTTAAAAAAAATGAAATTATTGAAGGGGGTGATCTGGATAAAACTCAGGAAGATTATGAATCGCTTTTATCTCAGAGTTTTAAGCAGATGAGCAGAGTCCTGAAAAAAGATAAATGGCTATCTTTAGTCTTTGCACATAAAAAGCTGGAATTCTGGAATCTGATTATTGACGCGAATGAAGATAACGGACTGGAATTCAAAGGCTCTGTTTATCAGCCTACCAACAATTCTTCGGTCCATTTTAAAAAAAATCCTGCAAATGTGTTATGCAGCCAGCGTATCGCCAATTTTCAGAAGACTTTTGAACGGTCTGCGGTTAAAAAATCTGATGATATTAAAGAGTTTATTCTCAGTGAAACAGAAAAAGAATATATTAAAAAAGGGATACTGCCGGTTGATGCGGTTTATCAGAGTTTTCTTGAAAGGATACTGAAATGACAATCATAAATCATCCCATAAAGCCTGAAAAAGGCAAAGGCTTGGCATCTTTACATGCACCCGTATTTTACAAAACAGGCGTCCAATGTTGTTTCTGCTTATATTCAGAACTTTACAAAAGAAGGGGATATTGTTCTTGATCCGTTTTGCGGCACGGGCGTAACTGCCATTGAATCTCTTGCTTTGCGAAGAAAGGCTGTTGCTCTTGATTTGAATCCATTAGCCTGCTTTATTACAGAGCAGACAGTTTCAAAGATTGATACGGAAAAGCTGAAGATCGAGTTTTTGAAGATTGAAAAAAGATTAGGAAAAGAGATTGAAAGAATTGATAATCTTTCTGCTGAAGAGGTTGAAAAAGAGAAAATAATTTTTTGGCATCCCAAAGGAATCAGGCTTCCGAAAAATACTGACAAAGGCTATGAATTTGTTGAACAGCTTTGGACAAAGCGGCAAATGATCGGGCTTTCCATGCTTTGGCATTTTATAAATGAAATTCAGGATATTGATATTAAAAATCAGATGAAGCTGATTTTCTCTTCAACAATTGCCAGAGTGAATCTCACTTACAATATCAGCATGACACGGCAGAAAGGTTCAACTCTTAAATTGGGAGATGGCGGAGCGGCTTTATTTGCACAATACCGTTACTGGTTTCCGAAAAATATTATTGAGTTGAAAGTCTGGGAGAGATTTAAAGACAGGTTTGCAAGGATTCTGAAAGCAAAAGAAAAATGGAATGATATTACAAAAGGATATTCAGTTAAAGATAATTTCACGGTAATCAACGCATCTGTTCTTGATCTTACAAAATATATTCCTGAAAATTCAGTTGATTATATTTATACTGATCCTCCGTACGGCGGGAATATTGCATATCTTGATTTGTCAACAATGTGGAACGCATGGCTTGGGTTTGATATTGATGATTCAGTCTGAAAAAAGATGAGATTATCGAAGGCGGCGATCTGGATAAAACACAGCAGGATTATGAATCGCTTTTATCTCAGAGTTTTGAGCAGATGAGCAGAGTCCTGAAAAAAGATAAATGGCTATCTCTGGTCTTTGCACATAAAAAGCTGGAATTCTGGAATCTGATTATTGACGCCAATGAAGATAACGGACTGGAATTCAAAGGCTCTGTTTATCAGCCTACAAATAACTCTTCTGTCCATTTTAAAAAAAATCCTGCAAATGTCTTATGCAGTCAGCGTATTGCCAATTTTCAGAAGACTTTTGAACGGTCAGCGCGTGAAAAACCTGATGATTTAAAGGATTTTATCCTGAATGAAATAGAAAGGGCATGTCTTGAAGGACGCGGCGCGGCAATTGACGTGATTTATCAGCGTGTATTGGATCAGCTTTTAAAACGCCATGTTATCCATGAGGCAAAAAAGAAAGGATATTTGAATCTGGATCAGTTTTTGAATAATTCTGAACAGTTTGTTCTGAATGAAGATACATGCCTGTATTATCTGAAAAATCAGGATAATCAGTCAAATCAGTTTGAACAGGAGTATTTCAGAAACCGGAATGAGCTTGAAATTTATCTGAAAAGTCTGTTATCCCAGAAAAAGAGCCTCAGCCTTGATGAGATTCACAGAGAGCTTTTTGAAATTTATGCAGATGAAAAAAGATTTCCCATAGATAAACTTCATCAGGATTTGCAGGATATTCTGAATAATATTACAGTAAAAAGCCCGAAAACCGGCAAATGGATAATCAGCAAAAAACAGACTGCTCTCAGTTTTGAAAAAGTTGTTACTGAAAAACTGGTCAGGATTTATCCGGGAAAATCAACTCATTCAGAGATTATTTTCAGATTAGTTCAGATCGGCAAATATCTCGGATATTCAAGTCTTATCGGTAAAAGGGAGCAGAGTACAGAATCATTTCAGGGGCATAAATTCAGCGAAATTTCAATCCAGGATATTTCTTTAGAAAATGCTGAAAAACATCAGTCAGATAAAATAAAACAGATTGACTGCATCTGGGCTGATAAGCACGGCATTCCGAGATATGCGTTTGAAATTGAAGAATCTACAAATATTATGACAGGTTTTGAGCGGTTTAAAAATCTGCTTGAAGTAAAGCATGATTTGTCAAAGCATCTCTTTATTGTATCCCCCAAATCAAGAAGACGCAAAATTGAAGATGTGTTTAAAAATTCAGTATATATCGGACATCCTCTGTATCTGGAAAATAAAATCGGCTTGATTTACCGTGAGGAGCTTGTAAAATTTTACGAAAAGCATATAGATGAAAAATTTGATGAAGCTGATTTTGTCAAAGTTTTTGAAGATATGGAGATATGAACCTAACCCCCGGACCCTTCCCTTCAGAGAAGGGGGCAGGCTTCGACATGAGCTCAGCAGAACGGGGATTAGGTTAATCCGAAGCGTATTTACCGTTTTGTGTACTAAGGCTAATTTTTATTTGAGGCGGGCATCAATGACGTATCTCTTGTGCAAATCATGGTTCTGCCGAAAAGAGGAATTCCGACATATCCCCGAATCTCCATTGTATTCCCCTGCATATTTATTTCACAGGAATAGGTCTCTCCGTTTCTCGGATCATAAATTTTGCCGTCCCCCCATTTATTGTTCCCTTTATAATTGAAATCCCAGACAATTCTCAGCCCTATTTTTTTCCGTCTCCGTTTTTCCGGGTCAGGATTATTTATATCAAGTTTATCTGTTCCATCAGGGTTTTTAGGATTTTTAAGCCATACAATATTGCCGCAGTATTGTTCACCGCATTTATAAACATCTACAATCGTTTTTTTCTCTTCGGTAAACCATTTTCCGAGAACAGCATCTCCCTCTGTATCCTGTGCGTATATTACCGGATTTAAAGATAAAATTATATAAGCATAAGATATTGAAAATAAAAAAGATAAAGAATGTTTCATTTTTTTACTCCTTTGATTTCAGGGGGAGCAAGGGAATTATTAATCGTACACCTTTTTCAGATTATAACTTTAAACATTCTTCTGTCAAGTTTTAAGGGTACTTATTATTTCTGTTACATTGGAAAGATTATTTTTTTTCAGATAAAATTCAATCCCTTCTATGATTTCAACCGTTACACGGGGATTGACAAAATTGGCTGTGCCTACCTGAATTGCCGTTGCCCCGGCTATCAGAAACTCTAATGCGTCATTTGCTGTCATGATTCCCCCGATACCGATAACCGGAATCTTAACAGACTGAGCGACCTGCCAGACCATACGCAGGGCAACCGGCTTTATTGCCGGACCTGAAAGCCCGCCGGTGATATTGGCAAGTTTGGGACGCCGGGTTTCAATATCTATTGCCATGCCGGTGATAGTATTGATCAGAGAGAGAGAATCAGCACCTGCATCCTCGGCGCTCAGGGCAATCTCTTTTATATCAGTGACATTCGGGGATAGCTTCACCATCACATGCTTGCCGGTTTTCTCTCTGACAGCTTTTACAACTTCCCTGACAGATTCGGGTTTGACGCCAAAGGCAATCCCGCCCGTCTTTACATTCGGGCATGAAATATTGACTTCTACCCCGGATATGCCTTCAACATTATCAATCCGCTCCGCCAACTCCGCATATTCTTCAATGCTTTTTCCGTAAATATTGACAAATACATGGGTTGAAAATCTTCTTAAAAACGGGAGCTTTTCTTTAATAAACGCTTCAATTCCGATATTTTCAAGACCGATTGCATTTAACATGCCGCATGAAGTTTCAATAATTCTCGGTGGCGGATTTCCTTTTGCCGGTTTCAGAGATAATCCTTTGACAATAATTCCGCCGAGCCGGTTCAGATCAATCAGTTGATCAAACTCACCGGCATAGCCGAATGTCCCTGATGCAGTCATCACGGGATTCTTTAAGATAATCTTTCCGATATTTACCTGAAGATTCATGATTAATCCATCTTTCATTTCAGCCATTTATAGAATTTTCCCCGGTGCTTTGCCCAGTCGCTTATGCCGAATTCTTTGATCCTGCATAGATTCCATAGGGGAGTATCCCCATGAAAAGGCTTCAGAAAATCCAGTTTTTCGCAAGTATTATATTGAGAACATTCCCAACAGCCTTCAAAGGACTTCTCCTTAACACACTCTATAATGCGGCATGAACCCATGCAACCGTCACCTCCGGATCTGCAAGGTTTTTCACACCGTAACCGTGAAAGATGAACAAGGAAATTTACCATCAGTCCGTAGTGTGCAAATTCAGGGATTTGAGACTGCTTCACTCCTGCGTACGCGGAAAACTGCGTTTTTCGGAATTCTTTGAGCAGATCATCTGCCAATTCAGAGGACTTGCTCCTGAATCGGATGCAGTCACCGCAATACAGACCGCAATAAGCTGTGAGATCAACGTCAGTCATTTATCTCCTTTAAACCAATCATAAAAATGATTTTATATTCTCCGCCAGATTATCCAACTGAATCCCTTTCTGCTCTTTTGTTGCCATATTCCTGAGAACCGCCTCTCCCTCGGCAAGCTCTTTTTCACCCACAATCAGCACATACTTCACGCCGAATTTGTCTGCCCGTTTCATCTGGCTTTTTAAACTGGCATTGCTCCAGTCCATTTCTGCTCTGATTCCTTTAAGAGCCATTGAGCAGAGTAATTCAAATGCACGTGCCTGACTCTCTTCTCCGAGTGCGGCGATAAAAATATCCGGTTTCTGTTCAAGGTCTGCGATATTCATTCCGACAATCTCAGCAAGCCTGTCAAGTCCCACAGCAAAACCGATACCGGGGAGATCAGGTCCTCCAAGCTCTTTTATCAAGCCGTTATATCTTCCCCCGCCTGCAATAGCATTCTGCGCCCCTAAAGCCCCGGTCTGAATCTCAAACGTTGTACGGGTATAATAATCAAGTCCTCTGACAAGCCGCTTGTCAATAATAAACGGAATATCAAGTTTTTTCAGAAATTCCAGAACTGTATCAAAATGCTTCCGGCATTCTGGACATAAATAATCAGTAATAGCCGGAGCATTTGCTACAGCCTTGCGGCATGAGGGAACTTTGCAGTCAAGCACACGCAGAGGATTCCGGCTGCTCCGGCGTTTACAGTCCTCACAAAGATTTTCTGTCTTGGACGCCAATAACTCAGAGAGCGCATTTTTAAAATCAGGGCGGCAGACCGGACATCCGAGAGAATTGATATGAGCCTCTGTATCTGTTACAGAAAGCCTTGAAAAAAGCGTTACCAGCATAAAAATCAACTGCACATCAATATAGGGTGAATCTACACCGAAGACCTCTGCATTAATCTGATAAAACTGGCGGTATCTTCCTTTCTGGGGTCTTTCTCTGCGGAACATGGGTCCGATAGTGTAAAATTTCTGAACCGGCTCTTTTGCGTACAATTTATGCTGAATATATGCACGTACAACCGATGCTGTTGCTTCAGGACGGAGGGTAATCATCTCCCCTTTTCTGTCCGGAAATGTGTACATCTCTTTTTCAACAATATCTGTATCTTCTCCTATACTTCTTGCAAAAAGTTCTGTATTCTCCATTATCGGGATACGAATCTCTTTAAATCCGAAATCTTCAAAAAGAGATATTGCCGCCTTTTCTATCTTCTGCCAGAGTTCCGATTCCCCCGGCAGTACATCTTTAAAACCTCTGATTAATTGTATCATATTATTTTTTTCCTGAAATCAGACTTCCGAAATTTTCATGGAAAATCCTCTTTTTAAGATAAAACAGAATTTTGAATACCTGAAAAGTTTTTATCATTCTTTACAGTTATTTTCAATACTTTTTTAACAATCTTAATTTTCCTTGACAGTCAGCCGGATAAATTGTAAATAATTATTAAAAATAATGAGTTATTAAGATATTGAATCATTGAGAAATCAGATGTGATAAATGTCAATAATTTAAAGGAGATCATTTATGTTTACCCGTATTTTTTTTCTTGTTTTGTGTATGTTGACTGCTGAAGGGGCAATCTTTTCGGCAGATGCTTTGAAAGGATGTGCAATGACCACTGTAGGCAAGCTTCAGTCCGAATTTATGAATATGGATATTCAGTTGCCGGAAGATGCGGTAATCCGGCGGGATACAAAGAATGACACTGTTATATCGCTGGAGGGGAAAAATCTTTCAGAAGAATTGGATAAAAATAAAGAATTTCAAAGATTCCGGTCTGAGAAACAGTTTGCTGATATTGCATTGGCGTTTCTTTCAGCTTATCACAGAATATTCAGGCTCATTAATCCCACTGATGAACTGAATGTTGAATCTGTAAAGACTGATGAACTGGAGATGAAGCATATCCGCTTCAAACAGGTGTTTAAGAATATTCCGGTATGGAGCAGTGAAATTATTGTTCATCTTAATATGTCAAATCAGGTGTACCGGGTGGAGGGTCGTTATATTTCTACCCCTGAATATATGGATATTCAGCCGGTTTTAACCCATGAAGATGCTTTCCGCAAAGTGATTGAGAATCTGGGGATAAAAGATAAAGTATGCCCGAACTGCCAGTCAGAACTTGTTATTTTTCTTCCTTCCTCTGAAAAATATCCGTATCTTGCATACCGTGTTCTGACAAAGCCGAGTCTGACAGAGGGATGGTTATTTTTTATTGATGCAAAAACAGGCAATATTATTGATAAAATAACAACAATTCAGACAGAAAGGCTGGAGATTGGCGGATTGATAATCAGAGGAAAATAACCTGAATTTAAAGACTTCCGAAGACTTCGGCGTGAGCGCACTCAGTCGAACGCTCAGTCGAACCGTTTCTGAAACTTCGGAAGTCTTTTTTAATTATACCAAGTCGCTTATGAAACTACAAGATGCCCGACTATTCCGAAGACCTACGGGGTTTCCAAAACCCCGTAGGTCTTTGAATATTTCAATTGCGATTTGGTATTATACTCCTCCGAGATAAATATTCTGTCCTGTAACAAAATTGCTCTCTTTTCTGATAAAAAAATCAATTACATTGGAAATATCTTCAAACTCGCCGAATCTTGGAATAGCCTGACGGGCAAGAAGCCTGTCCATCTTCTCCTGAGGAACAGAGCGTATCAAATCGGTCTTTACCGGCGTGGGTCCCACGGCATTTACGGTAATACCGAATTCAGCCAGCTCTCTTGCCATGATCTCTGTTAATGAAAGAATTGCCGCTTTTGACGCGGCGTAAATTGCCTCACCTTCAAGTTTTAAAGGAGTCGCCACAGTTGAAAAATTAACAATCCTTCCGTATTTTCTCTTTTTCATCACTTTGGCAGCTTCACGGCAAAAGAGAAAAGTCCCTGCTACATTGGTATTCAGAATATTTCTGACTGTATTCAGGGGAGTCAGGAGTATATGGTTCATAGAGGCGATTCCTGCGTTATTGATTAGCACATCCAGACGATCATAAGTTTTGCGTATTTCGGCAAACATCTGTCTGACTTTTTTTTCATCTGTAACATCAAGAGAGAAATGCCGGTAATTTTCCGGCTCATCCTCAGCAGGGCCCCGGCTGCATCCGATAACCTGAAATCCTTTTGCCGCATAATAATTTGCAAGATATTTGCCGATCCCTTTGCGGGTTCCGGTAATCAGCATGACTTGATGATTATCCATTCTCTTCCTCTTTAGTCAGTTTAATAATATAACCGGCAAGAGAATCAACAGTTGCAAACGGGCTGTTTTTCTGGGATATTGCTTTTTCATTTGCCAGAATCAGAGAGACGCCCAATTCATCTTCAAGCGACTGTTCCACAGCAACTATCAGCGTAACCAGCCCTATTGAATCCAAAACTCCTTTACCGCCGAAAAGACGTGCGTTTGCTCCTAAATCTACAGGGATTTTATTTTGTAAATTTTCATTAACTTCTTTTGCCTGAGCAAGAATTAACTCAACAATTTTGTCATACATGGTAATAATTTTTCTCCTATATATGTGTCATCTACAGGGATTGTGTATAAGAAAAGGATTAGTACATGACCAAGTTGAATTTTCGATTATTAAAAAGCTGAGTTTCTTAAAAAACTTAGCTTTTTTCAATAAAAACTAAATTGGTTTAGTGTTTTGTCAGAACTGAACTGACGGATACCATTTTTTTCTTTGTGATCTTTGTGCCTTTGTGTCTTAGTGGTTAAACCGGCAAAACAGAATTGACAAAGCATTAGTATTGCATACCTGAAATTAAAAATTTTTTCAATCTTATTGACTAACTCAGATAAAAAATGAAAATGCTGTATAAATATATTGAAAGCAAAATGAAAATCCGTTAAATTAAATATCTCTTTTTACGCATATAAATTAAGAAGCCAAGTTTTTCAGGAAACTTGGCTTCTTAAAATACTTTAAATAAGGAGATAACAAAATGACAGATATACTGCAACTGGTTAAAAACAAAGACCCTTATGAAAAAGAATTTCATCAGGCTGTTAAAGAGGTCATTGCATCTATTAAGCCGGTTCTGGATCAGCATCCTGAATACCGGCAGTCAAAAATAATGGAGAGACTGATTGAGCCGGAACGGGTTATTATGTTCCGTGTTCCCTGGGTAGATGACAGGGGAGAAGTTCAGGTCAACCGGGGATTTCGGATTGAAATGAACAGCGCAATCGGTCCCTACAAAGGCGGACTCCGCTTTCACCCGTCTGTAACTCTTAGTATTCTCAAATTTCTTGCATTTGAACAGGTCTTTAAGAATGCTCTTACCACGCTGCCGATGGGTGGGGGGAAAGGGGGTTCTGATTTTGATCCAAAGGGTAAATCGGATAATGAAGTTATGCGTTTTTGCCAAAGTTTTATGTGTGAGCTTTTCCGTCATATCGGAGCAGATACAGATGTCCCTGCCGGTGATATTGGAGTCGGTGCAAGAGAGATCGGCTATCTGTTCGGCATGTATAAAAAACTGCGGAATGAATTCACCGGAGTATTAACCGGCAAAAGCCTGAACTGGGGCGGGAGTCTTATCCGCCCTGAAGCTACAGGATACGGGGCTGTATATTTCGCCGCTGAAATGCTTAATACACGGAATAAAACCATGGATGGCATGACCTGTCTGGTTTCAGGTTCCGGTAATGTTGCACAGCATACAGCAGAAAAACTGCTTGATCTTAATGCAAAAGTAATTACCATCTCTGATTCTTCAGGATATATATTTGATGACAGGGGAATAGACAGAGATAAGCTGAAATATATCAAGATGCTGAAAAATGTCAGACGCGGGCGTATCAGCGAATATGTTCAGAAATATCCTGATGCGGTTTATACGCCGGTTGATCATACGCTCGGTTATAATTCTTTATGGAATCACAAAGCAGACTGTGCTTTCCCCTGCGCAACTGAGAACGAGATCAACGGAAAAGATGCTCAGAATCTTGTCAGCAACGGTGTGATACTGGTCTGTGAAGGGGCAAATATGCCGACAACTCCGGATGGGATTGATGTTTTTCTGAATAATCAGATTCTTTATGCTCCTGGAAAAGCGGCAAACGCCGGAGGGGTTTCTGTATCAGGGCTGGAGATGACCCAGAACAGTATGCGCCTTTCATGGACACGCGAAGAAGTTGATAACCGTCTGAAAATGATTATGCACAGTATTCATAAAACCTGTCTTGATGCTGCGGCTCAGTATGGCGTACCCGGCAATTATATGAAAGGCGCAAATATTGCAGGCTTTATTAAAGTGGTTAATGCTATGATGGATCAGGGAGTGGTGTAATTTTTTGTTCCCGCGCAGGCTAACCTAACCCCCGACCCCTTCCCTGAAGGAATGCAGGGGCAAATAATTATTCGCCCCTACTAAAACATATCCCCCATCCGATAATAAACATTTTCAGCAATTTTTTCTGAAATTGATAAAATTGCCTCGCGTCTGTTGTGTTCCGTTGCAATTTTATTGTCAGAGACTACATTGTATGTTTCATTTGCCGATATGCCATTTGCCGACCAGATAATATTATTATCAGAATCAGTTAATTTCAAATCAATGAGAATATGAATCCGCTCTTCACGGGCTGAATTCTGCTCTCTTCTGGAAACAGCATCAATACGGGCGGATACAATCTTCCCGGATAAAAGTGCATTTTTATCATCACTTCCTGTCAGCGTCAAATTGGAGCACACGGTTAAATTCCTGAATCAGCGCATTTGTCAAAACTGCTTCTGCTCCTGTTTCACCTGTATGATTTTCAAGCATGGCAATCTTTATACGCTTTATATCACCCGGCAGCCTCCCCTCTCCGGCAAATTTGTATCCGCAGGCTGAAAAGGAGAGCATCAGAAAAAATAATAAACCAAGTTTTTTCGGCTGTGCCATAATAAAAAAATTTCCCCGAATTCTTTGATAAACTTAAAAATGAGAGATTTCCGAAATCTTACGGCTCTTCAGTACAAGTCTTATCATGTATATAATAAGTGTAATCCCAAGCACCAATGATATTAGAAAGAATATCAGAGGAGAATACTGATGAAAGACGGTCAAATCCGAGAGTTGAAAAAATGGCTTCAGATAAGCAGTGCGTACCATATCCCGCATGATAATCATGAAAAATACCAATGTAATCAAAGAACCTGCTGATAGCCAAACATTTCTTCTGATGCTGAAAAAAAGAACCAGAACAGCTATACAAAGGCTTATAATAAATATTATGGTATGAAGTCTGCTTTCTCCCATAAAGAGCATCATGATATTTTTTGGCAAACTCATCTGAAACCAGAAGCCGATAATGATTTGAAGCAATGTGGCATGAAGGAACCACTTCATTCCCAGATCAACATTCTCTTTGCGCCGGGAATCCCCTTTTTCTGCTTCAGTCTCCATGTAATTGCAATAAAAAGCCCGCCGATGGCTACAGATGCGGTCATAAAATGCAGAAACCGGGGTAAAAGAGTCGGTTCAGAGAGATTCAGAAATGTTCCCCCCGTATTGTCAAAATAGCTTATCCATCTGTCCGGGGTAAGCATAAGACTCATATTATTTGTAAAAAGAAATCCGATAAAAAGCAGAATCAGCATGGCTGAACCTATCAGATAAGAGCGATTATTCAGTGTATCAAAATTGAATTTATAATAATAAGCAGAATAATATGCAATTATCAGTAATCCGATTACAGATAACCAATAAACCGCCATAAGTTGAGAACTGACATAAATAAAATGCCCGTAAAGCACCTGAAGAAACAGCAGAGGCGCAACACCGAAATTAACGGCAAAGGCAATGATAAATGTCAGTTTTTCAGAGACATCTTTTTCAAGTAAATCTGTATGATTTGCGGCAGAACATTTTTTTCTTCCGAATCGGGAGTTGAGAAATGACTGAAAAAAAGCAATGATTCCGCCGCCAATCATGATATTTACCAGAATGATGTGAATCATAAAGGTAAAAATGAGAAAGACTTTAAACCATCCCCAGGGAACAGGAATGGGGTCAGGCGTTGGAATAAGAATTGACGGATCCATCAGATAAAAGCTCCTTTAGATTAAGATTTTATGTTTATTTGGGAAAATTTTCTATCCGTTTCCGTGTATTCGCTGTTGAAGCCACTCTTCTATCGCGTCAAACGAATCACATTCCAGCATATATTCCCCTAATGCCATTAATTCTTCAGGGCTTAAACCTTTGAGCCGCTCAGGTATTTTTTCAGCGGAAAGATGATATTTTTTTGCAAGCATTCGGCTGATGAGCATCATATTTCCTTTTAAAAAGCCTTCTTTATGCCCTTCTTTATGCCTTCCTAAGCCCTTCCTGAAGCCCTTCCTGAAGCCCTTCCTGACGATATTCTTCTTTAAGCATCTGTAAAATCATAACGGTCTCCTTATGCTCTTTTATTTCTTCATAAACTGCATGTCGTTCTTCTTCCTGAACTTCTGCATAAATATCAATGAAGTCAGAATATTTTTCAAAAAGTACGGGTGAAACCAGTTCAGACAAACCGATATAAGCCTGTCGGATAACTTCCCATCGCTCTTCCGGCGTATAATTCATTTTAGGCAGTAAAATTTTTACGACAGGATTCTTACTTTTGTAATAATCTCTTGCATTAAAGTTAAAGAGCCTGACAAGAATATATTCAAAATGAAGGAATAACTGCTCGTCAAATTTGCTCTCCAACTGACGAAGTACATCTTTACGCCATCTTTTCCGATCAGTAAACAAAACTGTGGGAACAATAATCGCTTTAGGATGAGCTTCAAACAGATATGTTGTATAACGTAGTAATTTATAAATAGAAAACTTTAATCTATCCTCCTGAAATTCAACTAACCACAAAAGAAGCTGCTGATTTTCAAAAGAGTACATAATAGGCATATCTAATTCAAGAGAAGCATCAGATAGCCGGTACTTTTTAGGTTCCTGGCGGAGAAATTCAATATGGCAAATATTGCCCCATTTATTCAATGCCTGAGGTAAAATCCATTCCATTGTCTCTTTTGGAAAGTCCAGAAACATATTTTTGAAATTATGATCGTGAGATTCTCTCATTGTATTTAATCCATAACTTTCAGAGATTAACAGCTTTGACAATTCTGGCTGCAAGCTCTCTTAATATCGGGTCATCTGATTCCATGTACGGATGCAGAAAAGGGGCGGCATCTTTCACCAAATCAGGACGGACATGAGCTAATCTGCTCAATCCCCATAGCACTCCTCTTTGCAGGATTTCATGCTCAATATAATTTCCATCCTCCCGAATATATGAGATAAGAATCAGATGATATTCCTTTGCCATCTGTTCATTCTGCGCCATGATTTCACCCATTGCTTCAGGTGAACCCCAGCCGATTCCGCCTGATTCATCATTCAGATTCCACATAAGGCGGCGCATTATCACACGGGCGGATTCTATATCATTTTCAGCAAGAGATGAAACAACTGATCCCATAGCTGTTACCGCCCGCTGTTTTACAGCTTCATCTTTGTTATAAAGAAAAGAAAAAAGCGGGTTAATAACCTGTTTTGCAGGAAGCTGCAATATCTCCTCAAGCCCTTTGTCAAAATCTTCATTACTGAGAAGTTCCAGAATTATCTTTTTAAGTTGTCTGGATTTCATAAATTCTGGTGCAGGAAACCGCTGTCCATTTAGGGTAGGGGTCGTTGACATTCCTTTATCTCCATAAGAAGATATAATAACGAATGGGCTGATCCTGTAGTCAAAAAAACCATAAGGGTTTGAGAAACCCTTATGGTTTTCAGACAGTTTTAAGGAGACAACGGATCAGAAGACCCCTTGAAATATTTGAAAAATTCCGAATCAGTGGAGAGAATCAGACTGCTCTTTTCATCTAAAGATTCATTATAGATTTCAAGGGTTCTGATAAAGGAATAAAACTCAGGATCAACGCCATAGGCATCAGCATATATCCGTGCAGCCGCTGCATCTGCTTTTCCCTGTATCTCCTGAGCAGTTTTATATGCCTCGGATGTTATCTGCTTTAAATCCCGATCCTTTTCACCGATAATCTTATTTGCCTCACCTTTTCCTTCAGAACGGAATTTCTCGGCTATCTGCTTACGCTCTGCAATCATCCGGTCATACACAGATTCCCTTACCTTTTCCACATAATTGATCCGCTTGATCTTCACATCCACAAGCTCAATACCGAATTTATCCAGTTTGGGCTGCGCCTGTTTTAAAATCCCTTCCGTGATTTTTTCTCTGCCGGCGGTGATATTGTACATAACCGCCTGCTCTTTCTTTATATCCTCCAGCCCGATTTCAAAAGTATCCAATTCCCTGTTGCTCATCCGGACAGCTTCAATCAGACGATCTGAGGTAATAAAATTCCTTACCGCAGGATCAATGATCTCATCCAACCTGCCGACAGCTCGTAAGGTATTCTCAACGGTCTCAAAGAATTTTACCGGATTAACAATCTTCCATCTTCCGAATGTATCCACCCATATATAGGTCTTGTCCAATGTAGGAATCTGACCCGGCTTGCCATCCCATTCCTGAAGATTTTTCGGAAAATAATTCGCGGTCCGCCATGGAAATTTCCATTTCAGCCCCGGCTGAGTGATGGGCCCGCCGACTATCTCTCCGAACTGTGTAACAACCACCTGCTCTCTTTCATCAACAATATAAAGGCACCTGTACGCCCCGGATACAAAGATCGCAATCAGGATAATCATTGTAAATCCGCTGTATTTCATTTTTCAATCCCAATCCTATTCTGTTTTTCAAGATTCAGCAAAGGAAGAAGATTTTTCTGATCCGCATCAATGATATATATTTCTCCCAGTCTGGGAAAAATATCTTTCATTGTCTCCAGATAAATCCGTCTTTTTGTTACATCCTTTGCCTTGCCATACTCTTCATAAAGCGCGGCAAATTTGCTGGCTTCACCCTTTGCCCGGTTGATTCTGTCAAGTGAATATCCTTCAGCCGCTCTGATGGTTCGTTCCGCCTCTCCTCTGGCAGCAGGAATTGCACTGTTGTATTCTTCTTTTGCCTGATAAACCAGTTTTTCTTTCTCCTGAGTCGCCTGATTTACCTCGTTAAAAGAGGACTGAACCCTTTCCGGCACATTGGTCTCTTTCAATTCAACAGTTACAATATTAATTCCGGATTCTGCCTTGTCCATTTCATCCTGAAGAAGTAACCGGGCTTTTATTGCAAGCTCTTCCCGCTTGTTAATCACTTCATTGATGCTTCTGTCCCCCACGACCAGACGCATTGCCGCTTCAGACATATCTCTTAGCAGTCTGTTGATATTCTGGACTTTAAAGAGATAATTACGCGGGTCTTTTATCTCATACTGGACAATCCATGGAACCAGCGCGACATTCAAATCACCTGTCAGCATCAGAGAAATATTCTGATTTTCACTTTCATCCGAATAATGTTCTTTGGTATTTGACGGCAGCGAAGAAAAGCCGAACTCTTCCCTGTGAACCCTTTTGACTTTAACTTTTGTTACTTTTTCAATCCCGGTCCATCGGATATGAAGACCGCTTGACTCAGTACGGTGATATTTTCCGAATCTCTGGAGAATAGCGACTTCATCTACTCCGACTTTATAAAACATTGAAATAAAATAAACCAACCCTGCAATCAGCAGAAAAATCAGTACAGGACCGCCCGGCAGATTAAAATTGTTAAGTTTTTTCATCAGTTCATCTACCTGCGGCGGTAGTTCTCCTCTTTTATGCTGCTGTTCTTTCAGCTTTTCCCAATCCCAGCTCATATTTTTTTGCCTTTTGTACATTTGTTATTCAATCATCTGTTTTTTAAGTTACCTGATGATTTAAGTCAAGGAAAAAGCAACCGGATAAGAAAAAATATAAATTCAGAATATTTAAAAACAGGATTCTATACAGATTACGAAATATACCGATTTTTCTTGACATTGGTTAATAAATTTTTTTAGATAGAAGGGAAGAGTCAGAAAACAGTATCTACAAGGATTATGTGTAAGAAAGGATTTTCCGCTGTCAAAGCAGAGCAAATAATCCTTTTCTTAAATACAATCCCTGTAGATTGATGCTCCCTGTAGATTGATGTCCGTTATTAAACAGAGCCTCTTAACAAGAATATATTATTGAAATGAATTATAAAAATAAAAATTTTATCCATATCGGCAGCATCATCAGTAAAGAAAAATTACCCGATATTTTAAAAAAATATCGCCGTGAATCAGATATTGACCTGATACAGATTTTCAGTCTGTGGAACAGTATATTTGAAGCGGTTATAACAAAGGATGTCCAACCTGCAAAATTCAAAGGAAAATGCCTTATTCTTCATGTAACCAATTCTGTCTGGATTCATGCGCTTCAGTTTCAGAAACAGGATATGATACAAAAGATTAATGAGGCTCTGGGAAAAAATCTTGTGGAAGATATAGAGTTTAAAATCGGGAAATTATGAATTCTTTGACAACAGACACATTTTTCAACGGTCTTATCAGGGTAATGCAGAGCAGAACCGGATACCGCTTTTCAATTGACGCTGTTCTGCTGGCAAATCATGCAGGACTTATAAACGGCGTAAAAACGGTTCTTGATCTGGGAACAGGATGCGGCATAATCCCCCTGATAATGGCGTATTGTTATCCGAATATCAGGATTTACGGGGTTGAGATTCAGAAAGGGCTTGCTGATATTGCCGCTATGAATGTCAAAGAAAATCACATGGAAGATCGGATATTCATTCTTCACAAAGATATGAAAGAGATTACAGGCAGCATGATTCCTGAGCCGGTTGATCTGGTTGTAAGTAATCCGCCTTACAGAAAAACTGATTCAGGACGAATCAATCCGGATCAGGAGAGGGCGGTTGCAAGACATGAAATTAAAGCATCTTTATCTGATGTTCTTGACACAGCAAGGCGGATATTGCGGATTTCAGGAAGGTTTATTGCAATTTATCCCGCAGAAAGGCTGACCGAAATGCTCATCAATATGCACAATGCTGATATTGAACCGAAATCCCTCAGAATGATTCATTCAAAAATAAAAAGTGATGCTCAGTTGATAATAGCGGAAGGGATAAGAGGCGGTAATCCGGGACTTAAAATTGCTCCGCCTCTTTTTATTTATAATGAAGACGGAGTTTATACAGATGAATTGATAAGAAACTAGGTTCTGTTGACATTTCATTCCCTGATGTTCTGAACCGCTGATAATCATGATAAAACTGATACCGCTGATAAAGGCATAAATCATCACGGTCATCAGCAGAATCAGGATTATCAGCGGTTCAGAGGATGAAATGTCAACAGAACCTAAGTAGGGGCAAATAATTATTCGCCCCTACAGTCTGAAATTTCCACATAAATCATTGAAAAACCAGTGGATTTGCGTAGGTGCGAATAATTATTCGCACCTACTTGGTTTCTTTATCTATTATATCCTAAAGCCCGACAACCTTTCTTAGCACATAAATCACTTCTGCTATGCTTATCTTGCCGTCTGCGTTTACATCAGCGCCTATCTGAATATTCGCAGCACTCTGAATGCCTGCCAGTATTTTCAAACCGAGAACCGCATCAGCTAATTCTACTTTTTTGTTGCCGTCAATATCGCCCGGCAGATTTGTCTCAAATTTTACCACAATCGTATAATTTTTAGTGATCTTCTGAAAAGTGTAACCGGTAAGCATCCCTTTGGACTGTCCGTCAACAGTAACATCTGCAACATGATAACCCGGATTTGGCTTCATGTAGAAGGTCTTATCAACTCCGCAGTCTGCTGCCACGGGACCGGAAACAATCTCTCCTTCCAAAAGGATATTTCCGTTTCCCTCAACACTGGTTATAATTGTAAGGGATTTGGTATTAAAGCTCGCTTCCAGTGTATGATCTTTGGTAACATACGGAAAAGTATATTCAGATATTGCCCCGAATAAAACACCGTCAACTTTGACGCTTTTTATTGTATGACACTCATCAGGAATAATTGTAAAACCAGGGCTTGATTTGCATCCTACCGGAACATTTCCGTCAGCATCTCCTGCGGGATCAATCGCCCCTCCTGCCTCTGCAATTACTTTTACATTATAGGCGGCTTCGGCAAACTTGGCGACTATAGTACGATCAGATTCGATTCCATCAAATGAATAAGTCTTTATATCACCTCTTGAAATACCATCTGTAATAACATCCTTGACATAATTGCAGATGGAATCCTTTGGAGAGATTGTAAATGTCTGACTTGCGCCGCAAGCCAGCTCTATTTTTCCTGACGGTTCGATAGTTCCAAGTGTTTCAGGATCAGCAGCGGCAGTAATTGTTACCTTGTCAACCCCTGTAAACTGAGTCTCAACAGTATGATCCGCTGTGATATTTTCAATTGTATAAGAGACCTTATTCTCCTCAATAACTTCATACTGATCCGAAGGAACAGCCGTATTATCTTTGAGAATTTTATCTATATGATAACATTTTGCAGGTGTTATAATAAGCGTCATATCTGAACCGCAGTTTACCGTAATAATTCCTGATTCAGGAACAGCCAACGGAGTTCCCGAAGCATCAAGATATTCAATAATTCCGCCTGTACCTGCTTTGACAGTAAGAAGATAAACATCAGCCTCAAATTCAGCCGATATAGTATGATTCTCCGCGGCAATGATATTAAAATGATCTTCTGTTTTACCGGCTATATCATTTCCCAGAGATTTGTCGTTAAAAATAATATCTTTTATATGATAACAGTTGTCTGCTTTTACAGTAAATTTATTGACTGATCCGCAGTCTGCAACCAGCATATCAGCAGGCGTTATTGTTCCGCCTTTACCCGCGCTCGGGGTAATAATACAGTTTCCAAATGCTAAGTAACCTTTTTCAGTCTGTTTGTCATAATTCTCTGCAAGAATCAGTTTCTGAAAAGTATCATTCTCATATCCGACTAAAAGATCAACTTCCTCTCCATTCGGAATCATACCCGGCTGCTGCTGAATTTATGGTACTCGGTATAATGCTGACCGGATATGTTCCTCCGGCAAGCCCTTCATTTAATCTGAATTTCAGAGTAAACAATACATTTCCTGCTGCCTCTGCATTTGATGTTGCAATACCCCGTGCGGCTGAAATCATTGTTTTTACTGTTGCTGATGTACCATCTGTAGTGTAAAGAAGCGGCTGATCATATTCTGCCGGAACTGAAGGAGATGTCGGAGGATTTGCCTTTTGAATCTGCGCCTGAAATGTATCAAAAAAATCGACTGTCAACGGATTCCAGAAAAAGATCCGAAGAGTATTCAAGAGTAAAAACTGCACCTGAAATATTACTCAGATCAATACCGTCATCACCCTCTGCGGTTATATTGACTGAAACAGGGGCAGTTGTTTTTCCGGCACCTTTGCCGACTTTCATTATAACAGCCCGGAATCCCCTGAATTACCTTGACTGTCTGCGGATTGTCGGTTGCACCGGTAGCAGTTACAGTAATACTTCCGGTTCTCTGAACACCTGTGTTTTCGCTGTAATTTACAGTAATCAGCACCATTATTTGTTCCGGTTTTTCCGTCAACAATTTTTAACCATGCAGCATTTGATGTTGATGTCCATGTCATTGTTCCGCCGCCGGTATTTGAAACATTAAAGCCGGTTATTCCGCTTGTATCAGAAACATTTACTGACGCCGGAGTAACAGATAAAATCGGAGTGCCTGATAATGATAATTTTACGCTGTAATCTTCATTTCCTTTAAAAGTCGGTGTGGGAGAAACAGGATTGATATTCATATCCATAAAGGTGGGATTGATATTTGTAATCAAAGTTCCTGTGCTGGCATCCCATAATTGAAAGCTGATAGAATGTCCTTCTGTAAAACCGTTGCCTGTTCCGTCATCCTGTGAAGCAATGACAGTTAATTTGTTTTGGATAGATATTGCGCCTGTAACAACACCGGCACCGACACATATATTGCCGTCAAAAACTCCGATTTCATCGCCTGCTTCCACACCAAGCCCCTCGGCGCTGATAAGAATGAAATTCATCGGGTTAAAAGGATTTGCCGTATTCCATACCGGGGTAAAATGATTTGCTGCCTGTGCAGGCGTAAATAGAGATAACATACTAAAGATAAACAACATAACAATCAAAATTTTAGGTTTCATAGAATAACTCCTTTTTTGTTATAATTTTTTGGTTCTTCAAGGATTTTTGTGGAAATTTCAGACCGTAGGGGCGAATAATTATTCGCCCCTACGCAAATTCGCAAAAAAGATTGAAGAGCCAATTTTTTTTTAAAAGACCTGTAGAGTTTTAAAAGACCCGCAGGTCTTTTAATCGTTTATGCAAAAATCATACCTAATCTTCATTATTTTTTTTCAAAAGTTTTTTTAAACATTCTTAAACTCTTAATTCCAGAGTTCCGAAGTTTTGGAAACTTCGGAACTCTTTTCAGATTTATTTACACTCTATTCTTTTCTTTATCAAGAGTAAATCTCCAAAAATATAATATTTGATAACAATCTGATTTTAAAACAGAATTATTAAAAGTACCGACTATTTTTAATAAATTATTTCAAATGGTTAAATTATTTTCAGGCAACTGCAATCTTTTTTATAATGCCGGCTAAGAATTAAATTTAAATTTATTAAATCATATTGTTATATCAATCTTGATTCTCAATAAGTTTATAAGATTGAATCAGATTTAAAAACCTGATATATAGCAACATAGGTAAGCACAGGGAGCTTATTCCCTATATTTTATATAAAATCATAATTTGACAATACGATGCAAATAAAAAAACTGGTCAGTTTTCTTGTATGGTTGATAATTATCCTAACAACCATATCTGCTGCGTTTTATCAGGAGAATATCCTGCTGATTACTTATGGCAAAGATGCCCACACTATTGAAGGGGATAATGATTATGAGCAGGAGATTATTATCCGTGTTCCCATGAGAACAAAAAATACCCTGTATATGCGGATATTTGATCCTGATGTCGGAGGGAGTTTAGATGATAAATACAGATGGTCATGGAATACCAGAACTCTGTTTGAATTTTCAGGTACCGACAAAACAATAATCGCAAGTGAAAAGTTCGGAGTTGATCCGAAGAAAGATAAAAAATGGCATACTCTTGCACGATTTAATCCGAATGAAGGTGAGCTTCAGGATGAACATTATATTTTCAGGCTTCATGTAAAGGGGCTTGCCGGTGATGACGGCAATGTTTTTGATCTCTTTGTAAGCCGGTATTCAGATAAGAATCAGAAGCCGGACGGCGTGATGATGCTGAATTATGAGCCGACTGTCCGGCTGCCTGAAGATCAGAAGACAGCAGAACTCCGCTTTTTTATTCCGCAGGAAATATCTGAAATCAATGTGCGTAACTTTGATCTTGCAGATGCAGATATAAAACTGACAACAGCATTCCGTTCTGATCTTGCAGGAACTCCTTCGGGACAGGGGAACTGGAGCGACAGTAAAGTAAGATTGACGGATGTTGAATCAGGGCGATGGGGCGCTCTTAAATATTCAGGGGGAGATGAAACTCCAAATGACGCCACATTTGCATTAATTGATCATAAAAAAGAAAATGTTCCTGTTGAATTGCCGATACTTATCCCTAAAAGAGCAAATAAACGACCCATCCCTGAAATTCATACAACAAATCCTCCTGACTGTTATTCAGTAAGATTTGACGGTTCAAAATCAAAAGATCCTGATGGTGATAAACTGACTTATTTCTGGAAATTCGGGGACGGCAAAACCGGCGAAGGCAGTCAGGGTTACCCATAAATATGATCAGAAAACAGATTTTGATGTAACGCTGATTGTTACAGATAATTCCGGGAATGTTGACAATTCGGCTTTAATAACAGAGCATATTCATATCAATCTGCCTCCGGTTGCCCGATTATCAATGCCTGAGAAGTTAACCGAAGATAAGCCTGTTATTGCTCCGGATCAGGAGATTATATTTGACGGATCAGCCTCTTCAGATTCAGACGGTAATATCCTTGAATATCATTGGAATTTCAGGGACGGCAATACAGGCTCAGGGGAAAAAGTCTCTCACAGATTTAAAAAATCAGGGATATATAAAATAAAACTGACAGTTAAAGATGATTCCCAAAGTCCATGCAATACAGATACGGCTGTAAAAGAGATAAGGGTCAATGCTCAACCGATTGTTAAAATAGGTAAAGATAAAATTACAGGGGCTATCGGAGAGAGCTCTTCTTTTTGAAGTAACGGGCGTCGGCGATGGTGACGGTGAAATTATTCACTATCTCTGGAATTTCGGAGACGGAACACAGTATAAAGGAGAGATCATTAAACATGCTTATATGCGGCATGGAAACTATACGGCAACTCTGATTGTAGAAGATAATGACAGGCTTTCAAACAGTTCCGCTTCGGATCAGATAATGGTCATTATTAATGCTTCGCCGGTACCTAAACCTGAAACAAAAAATGCAAAGCAGGAGATCAGATCAAAGTTTGCCGCCGGAGAGACGGTTTATTTTGACGGTTCTGCATCTTCTGATAATGACGGAAAGATTATTTCATACACGTGGGATTTCGGCGATAACAGCACAGGCAGCGGAGTAAAGATTACTCATAAATATGATCTCCCCGGAACATATCAGGCGGTTTTAACAGTTCAGGATGACAGCAGTACATTATCTGCAAGTGCATCGGAAAGTTTATCTGTTATCATTAATGATCCGCCGGTTCCCAAATTCGTAACAGAAAACTCGGAACATCAGACTAAGAATCGCTTTGCTCCGGGTGAAACAGTCTATTTTGACGCTTCTGAATCTTATGATTCAGACGGAAACATTATCCTGTATTCATGGGATTTCCGCGATAATGTCGGTTCAGGTCCGGGACCTGAACCGGCAAGCGGAGTCAAAGTAACGCATATATATAATAAACCCGGAACCTATCAGGTAATTCTGACTGTTCAGGATGACAGTGAAACAATCTCCTCAACCAGTTCAGAAAAATTATCTGTTATTGTAAATCACGCACCGGATGCAAATGCTGGACCTGATCAGCGGGTTACTGCCGGCGCAGTTCAGTTTGACGGGACAGGCTCAACAGATTCTGACGGAAAAATCACAAATTATCATTGGGATTTCGGGGACGGAGAGAGAGGAGAAGGAGCAACGCCTGTTCATATCTTTAAAAATCCGGGAACATATCATGTAAAACTGACAGTTACAGATGATTCAGAAACCGGCGATAATCAGGCAAGTGATGAAATGACGGTGATTATCAATCATAAACCGATTGCAGATGCAGGACCCGATCAGATCGGATTGTCGGGAGAAACGATTTATTTTAACGGTTCCGCTTCATTTGATCCGGACGGAAAAATCAGCACATATAAATGGGATTTCGGAGATGGCGAATCCGATTCAGGCGCAGAAGTTTCCCATATTTATAAAAAAAACGGCAGATACATGGTTCATCTTACTGTTACAGATGATACAAATCATAACAATGCTATAGATAAAGATAATCTTATAATTTTTATCAATGCTCCGCCGGTTGCAAAAATTCATTCATTGCTTCCGATTCTCAATGATCAATTAATTGCCGCACCCGGTCAGGAGATAACTCTTGATGCCGGAAATTCTTATGATTCTGACGGAAAAATCATTGAATTCCGCTGGGACTTTCCACTGACAGAGACAGATCGGCGACCTGTCTCTGCATCTGATGAAACAGTAATGGGTGATCTTGTTAAAAAAACATATTCATCTCCGGGTATAGATTCTGTGATACTCACGGTAAAGGATGACGGCGGAGCAATCTCTCAGGATAACATCCTTATTCGTATCAATCATTCTCCTGAAGCAAGGATAAGAATCAGAAATGAGGAATCAGGAATCATGAATGGCAAATCCAGAGCGGTTATCTGTGAGCGGACTGTTCAGTTTGACGGTTCTGTTTCGGCAGATCCTGACGGTGATCCGCTTTCTTATCAATGGGATTTTGGCGATGGAACTCCTCAGAAATCAGGAATAGACGTTATTCATACCTACAAAGAAGGGGGAAGCTATCCTGTAATGCTTACAGTTGATGACGGAACAGGATTGGAAAACTCAAAGCATACTTCGGTTTTTACAGTAAGAATCAATGAACCGCCTTCTGCAAATATCGGAAAAGACAGCAATATTTTTAAATCAGGAGTATGCGCCGGAGATGTTGTTGTATTCAGCGGCGGCAGTTCTTCTGATCCCGAGGGAGGAGCATTGAGATATTATTGGGATTTCGGGGACAGCACAGCAGCCGAGGGCTTTAATCCCATAAAAATTTTTAAAAGAGGCGGATATTATCAGGTAACATTGACAGTCGAAGATGATTCAGGACTGACATGCAGCAGGGCGTCAGATCAGATGGTCATCCGGGTAATGGAATCGCCGCTTGCTGATGCGGGGGATGACATGACAGTCTGTGCAAATACAGAAGTTCATTTTGACGGCTCAAAATCATGGGATACTGACGGCGTTGTCAACAGCTTTGTATGGGATTTCGGAGACGGCGCTGTTGCCAACAGCATGAATGCGACTCATGTTTACGGAGAATCAGGAATTTATCTTGTTAAACTTACGATTACCGGGGATCCCATAGGATTTTGCAGTGATGAAGATTCAGCTTCGATATCTGTAACAGTTCAGGAATCGCCGGAGAGTATCTTTACATTTCCACCTGTTATTCATGCCGGAGGAGTAGCAGAATTTGACGGTTCAGCGTCAAAAGGGAACGGTTCAAATATTGTGTCATGGGATTGGGATTTCGGAGACGGCAAATCAGGAAAAGGCACAGTTGTAAGTCATCTTTATCAGAATCCCGGAAAATATCCTGTTAAACTGACTATTAAAACAGATGCAAAAAGCAACTGTAATATGGTTACAGGTCAGAATTTTATTGCTGTAAATGCACAGCCCACGGCAGATGCCGGAGGAGACAGGTTCACAGGTATTGATCAGACTGTTGTATTTAACGGCTCAAAATCAAATGATCCTGACGGCTCAATTGTTACCTATCAATGGGATTTTGGAGACGGCAGCACGGCTACCGGCATGGAAGTCCGCCATGCGTATCAGTCAGGAGGAGTTTATCCGGTTTTGCTGAAAATTACTGATAATACAGAAGCAGAAAATAATTGGGCTGAAGATAAAATTCTGGTTACTGTGAATCATACACCGCAGGCGGTTATTGGGGTAAGTAGTCAGAAGTCAGGAGTCAGAAGTCAGGAGTCAGAAGCCAACAGCCAACAGCCAACGGTTCGACCAAGCTCACCGACAACAGCTGACACAAACTGCCACGGCGAAAAACTTCTCTTCTCTGCTGAAAAATCTGCAGATTCTGACGGAGATATGATAAAGAATAAAAAAGTCCGTTATTATTGGAATTTCGGAGACGGTAAATCTGATGAGGGATTAAATGTTTCACATATTTATAAAAAGCCCGGAAAATATCAGATCACATTGATCGTAGATGACGGCGCAGGAGTCAGTAACAGCAGAAATGAGGCTCATGAATGGATAAAGGTGAATTATCCGCCAATTGCAGATGCAGGAGATGATAAGATCGCCTGCCCCGGTGAATCAGTTACATTTGATGCTTCAGCCTCAGGCGATTATGACGGAACTATTTTAAAATATCACTGGAGCTTTGACAACGGCAAATCAGAAGAAGGGAAAACTGTATCTCGTATATTTGACAAACCGGGTAAATATAAAGTAAGTCTGACAGTCAAAGATGATTCTGAAACATCCTGTAATACAAATGAAGATACACTCTTTATTACAGTGAATACTCCGCCTTTGGCTGATGCGGGTGCGGATCAGAAAGTGTTTATCGGCGGAGCGAATGATGAAATCTTTTTTGATGCAGGCAGTTCTTATGATGCTGATGGAAATCCGTTGATCTGTTATTGGGATTTCGGCGATGGGATCAATATGATTGGCGCTCAGGTATTCCATACTTATACACAGCCCGGAACCTACAAAGTACGTTTAAAGGTAAATGACGGAAAAGGAACAGTTTGCAGTGAAACTGTTGATGAATTAACTGTAGAAGTTCAGAAAAAACCCTAAGGGTTTCGGAAACCCCTGGGGTTTTAGATAGGAGGTTGAATAATGAAAAAATTTCAGGCAAATGCTCTGCCGGTTCTGATCGGAAGTCTTCCGTTGGAGGATCATCAGGCAGCAAACAGATTAGTTTTAAAATATACCCCTGAAATTCCGATATGGGTTCAACTGCCGGTTTATAAAGAAGAGGGAATGATCTTTCAGTTTACACCGGGGTTGCCGGGGTTGAATTTTAAAGATGATGAGCCTTTTATAGATACTTCAGATGAAAGATTTAACGATGATCTTCTTAAATTTTATGAAGAATATATGGCAGTTACTGAAGGGGAAAAAAATATTGATGATTCCAGATTTGCAATGAAGCCGGATACTGCAAAAGGTTTTTTTGTGCTGACAGATAGCCTGAAAGCCATGCCAAAGCCTCCGGTTGCAGTCAAAGGACAAATCACAGGACCAATAACTTTCGGAACATCCGTAAAAGACCAGAACAAGCGGGCTATTTTCTATGATGAACAACTGAAAGATGTGTCAGTCAAACTTCTTGCAATGAAGGCAAAATGGCAGGTGAAAAAATTGTCTGAATTCGGATACCCTGTGATTATCTTTTTTGACGAGCCTGCACTTGCCGGATTCGGTTCATCTGAATTTATCAGCATATCACGGCAGGAGGTTGCGGCATGTTTTGAAGAGGTGATTGAAGCTGTTCATAACGAAGGCGGGCTTGCCGGGATTCATGTCTGCGCCAATTCAGACTGGTCGCTGATTCTTGATTCTTCTGTGGATATTGTCAATTTTGACGCGTATTCTTTTTTTGATACATTTATCCTTTATGCAGATTCTGTAAAAAAATTTATCCAATCAGAGCGGATAATTGCATGGGGAATCATTCCTACTTTGAATACGGCTGATATTGAACGGGAGACCGGCGAATCATTATTGATAAGATTCAATAAGATAACAGAAAAAGTTGTATCATTGACAGGAATTGAGAGATCACAGTTATTGGCGCAATCGCTGATTTCTCCAAGTTGCGGCGCGGGTTCTCTGAGTCTTGAACATGCGATCAAAGTACTTGAAATGACCAGAGAGGTTTCTGATAATCTTAAATAAAATAACTGCCCGGTTTCAAAAAAAACCGGCAGTTCTTTCATTTAAAGTATGACAGATGAAAATAGATGCTCACACAACAAAAAAACGGGAGTGGATTTTGAGAAGCCCGTGATTTTCAAAACCGCTGATACGTCTTATAATACAAAGGATGAATCATGAAAATTACAGGAATTACTATGTTAACACTTGGTGTAGCTGATTTAAACAAGGCAACTGAGTTCTATGAATCTGTATTGGCTACACCCCCAAACAGATCCTATGATGGCATCACTTTTATTGAACTTCCGGGAACTTGGATTTCTCTTTATCCGCTTGATCACCTGGCAAAAGATATATCACCTGAGATTACAGTCAATTGCAACGGATTTGGTGGAATTACCATTGCCCATAATGCACGCAGCAAAGAAGACGTTATCGCCATAGTAGAACGTGCAAGGTCGGCTGGAGCCTGTATCATAAAAGAACCACAAGAAACATTCTGGGGCGGTTTCAGCGGATATTTCTCCGATATAGACGGCTATTACTGGGAAGTGTCCTGGGGTCCAATGTTTGAATTTACGGAGAATGGTGAATTAAGATTCAAAGATAACTCATAATAACTCATCTTTGCTTTTATGAGTTGAAATCTGTGAAGAACCGCATAAATGCGGTACTACGGACTTATATTTTCAAAGTTGACAAAGCATCTGTTTATTTTTTTCACCAGCGGAGCATCACAAATGGAAATCGGCTCAGAAAAATGGAAAAATCTTATCAGAGAGGGTGCGGCAAAACTTTTCAGCTCAGACCTCAGACCTCAGACCTCGCACCTTAATCTCTTTGCTTTGCACGCTGTTGAGCTTTTAAAATGGAATCAGAAGATTAACCTGACTGCAATAACCGATCCCGAGGAGATCGCTGTAAAGCATTTTACAGATTCAATTGCTCCGGTTCCCCTGATTCCTCATGACGCATCTTCTCTGCTTGACATCGGTTCAGGGGGCGGATTTCCCGGAATTCCTGTAAAGGTCATGCTTCCTTCTTTATCTGTTACTCTGATAGATTCATCAAGAAAAAAGGTCAGTTTTCAGAAGCATATTATCAGAACTCTGAGGCTTGAAAATACAGAGGCAATTCATACCAGAGCAGAGGAGCTTGCCGGAAATTCTCTCTTTTCTAATGCTTTTGATGTAGTGATATGCCGAGCATTCTCCGCAGTGGACAAGTTTGTTTTAACAGCATTGCCGTTTCTTGCCAAAGACGGGGTTATTATAGCATTAAAAGGAAAAATATCTGATTCGGAAGCAGAGGCTGTCCGTTCCCTTCCGCAAATTGATAAAGAAGCATGTTCTGTTACAGTTCAAAAATATACTCTTCCTTATATTGAAGCGGAACGGTCTGTTTTTTGCTTAAAATTTAGGCAGTACAGTTGATACTCACAATCCACAGCCTCTTTCACATTAAAAATGTATAATCACAGATGAATAAAATGTATGCTCCTTTACATCTTCTGAAAAATCAAGGTGCTGAAGCATAAATGTCTTGACATCATTGCCGAAGCGGTACTGATAAGCCATGTCAAAAACAATTTTTCCCATGACAATCCCTGTACCCATGCTAAAGCCGTAATACTCATCGGGGCTTTTTTCTCCGGGAGCGGGATCATAAAAAAGACCGCAGCGGATCGGAATGATATACTTTGATTTAACAGGATTAAAAAAAAGATATTCCGCACCTGCACGAATCTGATGAGTCGGATCAATATCAGATTCATCCTCTGTCAGTCCGCTGACTGGGGCAATCCTGTTTCCGTCTGAATCTTTGAGAATAAAATTTTGCCATTCAGTTCTGTAAATATCTCCTGAAACCGTGAGATGATCCGAAGCTCTGTAAGCAATCCCAATTCCAAATGACATAGGCATATCAAGTTTTTCATTCTCAGATGATGTACCTGAATTGATTAAGTTATCATCAGGATATTCAGGATAAACAACAGACTCATTAAGCGTTGATTCATGTTTCAGATCAGCCGTAAACGGGGTCTTCAGAACCGCACCCAGTGTGAATTTATCGTTTATATTCCATAATATCCCGATATTTGTATTAAAGCCGCTGAATGAATAGCGGTTCCATCTGTAAGATTCATAATTCAGGATTGCATTTTTTACATAATCAATTCCGGTTCCGCTTTCATAAGATATATTTTCCCATCCGTTATTGCCGAGCCAGTCATCCCATATATTCAAGGTAAATCCGAAAGAGAGCTTAGGCGTCATCTGAACAGAATAGGCAAGTCCAAGAGCAGTTAATTGACCGCTCTGCTTATATCTGAAATTTTTGAGCAATGATAACCGCTGAGATCTCTGGATAAACGGAAAATCCAGTTGACTGTTGAAATCAAAAAGATGCTGATAATTAAGGGAGAAAATCATATTCCGTTTAAAAATGGCAAATGGATAGGAAAGGCTGAAATAGTTGATATTTGATTCTCTTATCCGATCCGATCCGGACGATTCAGGATGAGTTCCGAAATTATCATACTCGGTTCTTTTAAAAAACGTACCCACCATTGAAATTTCAGGAGTTTCTAACTGAATAAGCCCTCCGGGATTCCATGATGCGGCAGTGGCGTCATCAGCAACAGCAATAAATGCCCCGCCCATTCCCAATGCTCTTGCACCTGATCCCACAGGATTCAATGATGACGGAATTTCAATTCTCTGAATTCCTGCGTCATGGGGTTGTGAAAAAACAGGATCAATAAGGGAAAAAAACATAATAAAGAAAATGAATAACCCTCTATGATAAATAAAGATATATCTTGATATTCTGTTCATTAAAAAATGTCCGAATTAAAATTTTTTAAGCCGGTAGGGCGGACACGCTCCGCTTAGTCCGCCCTACCACTACTGCTATCTACAAGGATTGCGTTTAAGAAAGGGATTCTGCAAATCTGTGAAATCCGGTTAATCTGCTATTCAAATCCATTTCTTATCTATAAGCCGGTAGGGCGGCGGACACGCTGCGATTAGTCCGCCCTACTACTACTATAAGCCGGTAGGGGCGGACACGCTGCGCTAGTCCGCCCTACTACTAAGTACAGTCCGCCCTACTACTACAGTGAAATTGACACCTTTTGGGCATATTTCTTTCAAAACATTCTCAGCAGATAGAAAGTTTGAAAAAGTTTGTGAAGAACCCCTTAAAAGCGGTACTGCAAACTTCCGGCGGTACTACGCCGTTATCTACAAGGATTGTGTTTAAGAAAGGGATACTGCAAATCCGTGAAATCCTGTTAATTCGCTATTCAAATCCATTTCTTAAACAGAATCCCTGTAGATTCAATCCGCG